>NZ_JAERQE010000061.1 GCF_016734765.1 Microvirga soli
CACACCCGTCATGGCAGCCTCCCGTGTCAGATCAGGAGATTATGAGCTCATCCGCGGCACCTGCAACTGTAATGCTAAGTCCCCCTAAAGCAAATGCGAAGCGGAATCCCTTGTGCTTATGGGGGAGGCAAGACAAACAAGCGGCATTCCTCCATATGCCTCCGAGCCGAACCTCCGGCTCGACGCTGCATTGGACCGGCTGTTGCAGGGCATTCGGCATTGCCGAGGCGGGTGACGACAAGAGCGGAGCCAGCTTTGGAACCCATGAAAGGCCAGCGATGGACGATTGGTATCCGATGAGCACGGCACCACGGGACGGCACCCCTGTCGTTCTCTGGCCGAGCGATAGAGATACTCCGCCCATCTTCCCTGAAATGGTGGGGTCTTGGATAACCAACAGCATGATTGGGGTCAGTTACTGGCGGATCTTTGGGGATCGGAGCGGCTCACTCTTCCGCTCTGACGAATGCTTTCGCGGTTAGAAGCCTCTGCTTCGCGATCACAATGCCTGACGATCTCCGATCCCCGATCAAGCATCATCTCGTCCTGCACCGGATCAAGCCGGAGCAGAGCATCCGGCGCTTCTACAACCTGATGATCAAGCGCGATCTCTTCGGGACCATCCGTCTTGTGCGCCACTGGGGCCGGATCAGCACCAACGGTCAGGAGAAAGCCGAGGAGTTCGGCAGCGAAGATGAAGCTGGCAAAGCCTTGGAGGCCTTGGCTCAGGCGATGCGGCAACAGGGCTACCGAGACCTCTGATTTCGCATAAGGGCCGGTATGGAATGCAAGTAGAAGATTCCGACAAATAAGAAAAAAGCGCCGCTCCGAAGAGGGCGCTTAAGGTGTCGGAGCCGTAGGGGCAAAAGTTGGTCCGATGACGATCATCTATTCGGCTCAAATGCGCTTTGTCACTAAACTTAAATCAGGTTTTCTGCGGTATTCTGACACCCAGCAGTCCTGAAATAGGGATTTGTACTTATTGCATACCTCGAAAGGGTTAGGTAAGCAGGCTTTTGCCGTAGGGGCAAATACGGTCCAAAGGGTCGCGAACACGGTCATAAGACTGGGCGCGACCCATTTCCATCGGCGCAGTGGCTTGGCCGTCTGCATGCGCGTGAAAGCCACTAGGATGGAGCGGCAACGAGGCTATCGAAGTTTGGCAGTCATCTCAGCAGCTTGGCGTTCACAGTTTTGTCTTATTGAACGAGCCATTCTGTTTAGCACTTTCGGACTTACTGCTGACCCTACAAGGGGTGTTCCATGTCCGCCAAGTCAGACCACAAGGAAGCTGTCCGCCTCTCCCGGGCATACCGGCGGGTCCCCATCGCGATCCTGATCCTAGGCTCCCTGCTCCTGAGCGGCGTAGCCTCGACCGCCTCGGCGATGTTGAGCTTTGGCCCGATCCATCTGATCCCCTAGGCTGCGGCACCTCCCACCCACTAGAACCCCGTCCTTAGTCCGAGGACGAACGCCATTGCCATACCGCCATCATACCCCATAAAAGGCTGCGCTTTATGAGACGTCTGGGTGCCTATGAAAACCGCAGCAGAATACAGAAAACACGCTGTAGAATGCCGGGTACTGGCCAAGCAGATGTCTGACGGTGATCAGCGCAATCAGCTTCTGGAGATGGCCAAGACCTGGGACAATCTGGCTCTGGGGCGGGAGAGGTTTGTTCGCAGCTATCCCGAGGTCAACACCGCGAAACCCCTGTCCAAGGCTCAAGCACCAGCGAAGTAGCGATCAGGCGTGGTCCAAAAGATGGTAGGCCAGCAGGCCGATAATCACGACACCCATAGCGACTACCAGGAGCAGAATGAGCTGGCCCAATCTTTCATGGTGGGTAGGACGGGCGTTGATCGCTTCCAGTTCCCGGTGCTTGGCAAGCTCGGGGCGCTCTTGAGGCTTCACGGGTTCTCCCTCCAGTGAACCCTTTCCTATCAGCCTTCCGGGCGGGATTGCAGTCGACCAGATGGCCTAGCTGCCATTGCGTATGCGCATGACAATAGCGACCGCAATTTCGCATAACGGGGCGTTATGGAATGCAGGGCCACGCGATGGTCTGCTCAGGGTCAAAGTGTAACGTAGAGCGGACCAAATGAAGGTCGGCTCGTAGCGCCTTTGCAGAAATACGGCGTACTTCCGCCTCGTGCCAATTGCTGACCTTCCATAAGCGTTGCACAGGGCGCTGGCATACCCGTTCCACTCAGGACTACCGTTAGGTCTCATCCCCGATAGCGCAAGGCGCCGATGGGCAACACAAAAACTGCCGAGGATTGCCGTCCACTTCCAAAGGAGACATGCGCCTTGGAGCGATCCAGTTCATTTCAGGCGGCCTATTCGCCCGGCTTGATGATCGCGAAGAAGTGGCTTCCATCCGCGGATCTGCCGATCGGAGCAGAAGCGTGGTGGATCACCGAAGAGACGCCAATAGCCGATGCCTGCCTTAGGGCTTAGTGCCCAATACCCAACAGGCTGCGGGATCTCAGGCGGTGCTTCGCTCTCGATCATCCAGAGGACAATGGGCGTGCCGTCGCGTGGCGCGGCAGTGATCGGGCACCAGTCGCCTGTCAGGGCCATTCCTGGCCTCAGGCCGAACCCAACTGAATGAAGTTGTACAGGGCCAGCCCACCTACGATCAGCGCCACCATGCTCATGAGAACAGGCTGTGGCAGCACCCGGCTGAACCAGCCTGCCAGGGGAGCGGCGAGTGCGCCACCAATGATCAAGCCGAGAACGACAGTGCCGTAGCGACTCAGATCGAGGCTGAAGAGGAAGGTGACCGAAATGGCCATGGTCACGAAGAACTCACACACGCTCACTGAGCCGATGCTGTGGCGGGCACTCTCACCCCGGGCGATCAGAGTCGAGTTCACCATCGGTCCCCAGCCACCCCCGCCGATCGCATCCAGGAAGCCGCCTGCCACGCCGATCGGAACGATGCCGATGAACCCGATCTCCCCCGCATTGCCCGTCAGGATCCGCCGGGCGATCAACAGGGTCATGCCGGCCAGATAGACCACCACAAACACCTTGACGGCGTTCTCCGGCAGTTCCGTCAGGATGAAGGCTCCGACGATGCCGCCAGCCACGCCCGCCGGAGCCAGCCATTTGACCAAATCCCAAGCCACGTTGCGGTTCCAGGCATGGGAGGCGCCAGCCAGACCGGAGGTGACGCACTCGGCGGCATGAACGCTGGCGCTGGCAATGGCCGGGGACGCACCGGAGGCCAGGAGAGCTGAGGTGGCAATCAGGCCATAGGCCATGCCGAGCGCCCCGTCGATCAACTGGGCCACGAAGCCGAGCACGAGATAGAAGCCGAAGTCGTAGGACAGCATCACGTGCTCCCCGCAAGGGCGATATCGCGGCACAACGTGCAACGCTGACCTTGGTTGCAGGGGGTGGACTATACAGGCGTGGGGGAACATGCGCCTCAGCAGAACGAAAGGCAGATCCAGTCGGGGAAACCGCTTACCTCACGCGCTAGAAGCGCTCAGCCGGCCCAAGCTGGCCGCCGACCTCGTGCGCGAAGCCTGTCACGGCGCCGCGAAAGTCCCGGGTGAAGCGGAAGATCACCGGCATCTAGCTGGCATTGCAGGCAATCGCCTCCAGCCGCTGCTCCAGCGTCTCCCCAATTGGCACCAGATGCATTCTTCATCACCTGTTCAGGCGACCTATGGCGTCGTCACGGGCACCTTAGAACCAGGAGATGGTGGTGAAACACCTGTTCATAGTCCCAATGCTGGCCACCCTGGCGATCGCCACACCAAGCCAAGCCGGCAACACGTCATCGAACTCCAGCTCAAACTCCTCTAACGGAGTTCACACCCGGGTCGATAGTGTTATCACGCACGATGATCGGGGACGACGTGTTCACGAGCGGCGGGCTTATCGCTCCCGTGACCGGGATGATGAACGCTCCAGGCGCCGCTGGCAGCGCGTAGAGGATGACGACTGAGGGCTGGAAAATACTGAGCATGGGATTGTGCGTGGTCACTGGTTCCAGGAGGAGCTAGCGTTGGGCAATCGTCAGCGGTGGGGACCACAGCGGCCGGAGGAGCGGTTCGGCCACAACCCCGCCGATCATGGCAAAGGCTGCCAGAATGAGGCCGAGACGGCCATAGAATACAACGCGATCCTTCCGGGTCATGAGCCCTCTCAATCGTTCGGCTGGAATCAGAGCAGACCGATCCTTGTGGCCGATTGTGGCGACAATACTGCTCAGGTTGGGCAGGAATGCTGCCTTGGTGATCAGCTCGTCCTCCACCACCAATCATCGTCGCTGCATCGTTTCGAAGTGGAGCACGTCTCAGGCTCGAGGTGAAAGGTTTGTGGGACGGCTCCGTGACAGGTTAACGATCCGACAACAGGCGCGTCAATATTTCCCTTTGTCAACAGCAGCTTAGCGGAACAGAGACAGCGCAGGAGCGTTTCTACAACTCACGGGGTCGGCTGGGGAGCAGGTCACTTGAAACAGCATTCGATAGTCAATGCCATTGCTCACATCAGATATTTCCTCCGGTGAGGTTGCCGAACACCTGGGTGCCCTTGCCAGCAAGGTTGATGAGATTGCCCAGCGTGCCGGTGTGTCAGCCGTTGCGCGCCTCGACCTTCAGACCACTCTGGCTGCACTGCCGTGGCCAAGCCGGCGCCGCCTCGGTCTGGTCCTTGAGAGTGCTCGGGTCAGCACCAGCGACAAAGCCGTCCGTGAGGCTGTCGCAGTGATGCTTGATGTGGCAGCCGATGTCTGGGCCAGAACGCCACCACCGGATGAGAGAGGCAGCGACCGGTCACAGCAGTGAGCCAACGGCTCTCACGAGAGATCTGAGTGCGCGTCCCGCCCAGCGTCCTTGATCGGCACCCGGTCGTCACCCTCCTCCAGCACAACGCCTAACGCCTTCCCATGACGCGCTGAGGCCTCAGCCACTCCAACAGCAGCCTCAATGGCTTCTGGCGGCTTGCCGAACCGTCCAAGAGTTTCATCGCGAGATGAACGACCCAGCCTCTTACCGAGCTCCGATGCCTGAATGAAGGATAACGGAAGCTTGGCAGGTTTATTCCCTGTCGGCATGTCATCAAATCGTTCAGTGGGCGAAGGACCTGACCAGACTAAATCACCCGAATATGATCCTAATCCGGTGATCTCGCGCTTCTCAATGGATTGATTGGGCAGCCTTGCGCTGGCTCAACCCATGGACCGTCGATGCGCTGCTACTTTCATCTGGTGAACAGCCACGAGCTCATCGCAGACGATACAGGTGTCGAGATCCTAGACCTCACACCGGCAACGGACTTTGCGTTGCAGGCCATCGACGATCTCCGGGAGGAAGCGATCCAAGCCGGTGCTTCGTGGCAGGGCTGGCGGTTGGACGTGGTGGACCCGTCCGGCAATGTTCTTTTGTCCATCCCACTGGAGCCGGTCCTGCACTGAAACCAATCCCGTGTGATGAGCCTCTGGGACTACGCCGGCGTAATCAGATACAGCACTACAGGCGTGAATGGGTTGCGGCGGCCGAACTCCCCAGGCGCCAGTGCCTGCATTTGGATGTCTGACCTATTCCGGGATTGAGCGCATTGCATGGGTCGAGAGCCTCGTAGAACCGCTGCATCCCGGGCTTTGCAGGGTAGAGGTGGCCGACGTTGTGTTCGGCCGGATATTCCGCCTTGCGCTGATCGAGCAGTGCCCACATCCGATGCTCCAGGGCCAGACAATCCTGTCCCTTGCGCACGACGTAGTCCTGATGGAAGACGTGACAGAAGAAGTGGCCGTAGTAGAGCTTGTGAACGATCGCATCCTCCACGTCGGCCGGAAGCGTCTCGAACCATCTCCTGTCGTTTCGCCTGAGGGCGATGTCGAGCGCGACGATGTCCTCTACCTCGTGGCGATGGACTGCCCGGAAGCGTACGGCTGCTCCGGCCACCGCGAAGCGATGAAGGAATGCTGCGCTTCCTTCATCGCCGTCACACTCAAAGAACCCGCCATCACCCGTTCCGAAGCATCCTTTGAGGAAACTTCGTGTTTCCTCGATGCCCTCATCCGACATCTTCAGCAGAAGATGGTGCTCGTATTGGTCGCGGAAGTCCTTCATTCTCCGCGGGAGATGGTTCGGGAATAGCCGGCTTGCCGCCTGGAGGACACGGTCGCTCAGGTCCGATGGCAGAAACCCGAGCCGTCTGGAGAATTCGTCGAACCTGGACTTGAGCGCGAAGAACGTGGGCAGGCGCGCGGTGCCGAGCGCGCGGATCAGCAGGAACGTGTCCTTCCCGTAGCGCTCGGCGATGTCGAAGGCAGTCCGATGCACGTACTCGCCGGCGACGGGAAGGTTCTCGAAGGTGCCCAGGATCTGCCGCCGGATTTCGGTCAGTTCATCGACGCTGTTGGTCCCGATATAGAAGACTTTTGTTGCCGCATCGGCCGGGAAGGTATCGAGCCGGACCGCAAAGACCGCAAGCTTTCCGGCACAGCCGGATGCCTCACGGAGCCTGCGGGGATCCGCATTGAAGCGCGCGGGGGTGTCCGCATCGATGTCGCGCACATGATCGACATATTCCCGGTCGGATGCCCAGCGGCTGGGATCGTCATCGATATCCCCATCGTCGACAGCCCACCGATCGAGCCGGCCGAGCATCTCCTCCGGCGATCCGTCCAGCTTGATCCCGAGATGGTTGATGAGTTGGGGCTTCCCGTCCGCATCGACCTGCGCGAACAGCGCCAACTGCGTGAAAGCCGGCCCGCGCCGGATGAGAGCGCCACCCGAGTTGTTGCAGATCCCGCCCAGCACCGAGGCACCCAGGCAGGACGATCCGATGACCGAGTGCGGCTCCCGGCCGAGTGGCTTGAGCACCTTCTCAAGCTGGTCGAGCGTCGCGCCCGGCAGGCACACCACCTGCCGTCCGCCGTCGATCAGGTGCACCGTCTTGATGCGCATGATGTTGATCAGCACGATGTCGCGGTCATAGGCGTCGCCGTCCGGGGTCGAGCCTCCGGTCAGGCCCGTGTTGGCCGCCTGCATGATGACGATCTTGCCGGCTGCGACGCATGCTTGCAGGACGCGCCATTGCTCGACCAGACTGCCTGGGCGAATGACTGCCAGCACCTTACCCCCGCCGAAGCGGAATCCTGTCCGGAAGCGGCGCGTCTGGCCTGGCCGCGTGAGAACATGTCGCGCACCGACGATCGACCGGGCGGCTGCCAGGAATCCATCGGGGCTCCCTGACACGGCAGGCGCATGGTCCCCTGATACCGCATCTTGACGCGAGGGGTCGTGAGCTGGCTGCGTGATCGACTCCTCCATCGTGTCCTCCGATCGAGACCCAAGTCCAGGAGCTTCGTCGTGCTGCGTGTCCGGCACGTTCACGGGTCCGACTCCCCGCGCCTCGCGGTTCGACGGCTCCTAGGAGTGGTTGACCTCCTCGATGACCAATTCGAAGGTGATGCAGACCGGGTTGTCTCCATGGACGAGCTGCCCGGAGGAGACGTGGCCGTCGAGATCCACCACGTCGATCAGGAGGGAGGCTCGCGGTTGTCCGTTGATGTCCGCCACCCTGCCCTCGCTGATCAGGACTTCCGTCGCATGCGCGTCGACGCGGCGCCCGTCGGTGAAGCGGACCTCGTTCAGGCTGCCGATGCCGTAAACATTCGCCTTCGTGATCTTATGGTCCGAACAGATGGCCTCGATCGCGGTGCTGATGTCCTCGTTGGGACGGACCTTCGCCAGGAGCAGGCGGACACCTGCCCTCCCTTCATCGTCGGTTGTGACTTGTATGGGTTCGAACAGGGTGAAATTGGTCTCGGAATCCGGCAGCCCCTCGAAGGTCGCCGTCTTCAAGCCGATCCCGATGGCCTCGACGGGTTCGGTCACCATGCTGTCCGGGGCCAGCAAGTGGCCCATCCGCATGCCATCACGGGTGTTCCAGATTCCGTGGCAATGGACGAAGGGCTTTCCATCGCGCCGTCCGACGATGACCCCGGCACGCTCGATCGTGACGGGCCCCTCGGGCGCGAAGGTGTCGCTGTACCAGGCGACGTGATCGGCATCCGGCGATGCGGCCGGCATGACGTACCTGAAAGGAGCGCACTGTCCGCCCCGGAGCGTCACGAATCCCCCAATGCAGCCCGCAGCCGCAAATCCCCGGGTGATGGCCGTGTCGACTGTGTCTCCTGTCTCAAGCACGAAACGCAGGGGAACGGGCGTGCCGGCGACATCGGCCGTGCGCTCCACCGAAGCTGGACCGGGGTGTTGGATATGCCTCAACTCAAGGATCGACATGGCTCGCTCCGTTCGCATGATTTGTTCGGGATCGGCTCGCGGGTCGCGGACTCCCCATCGGCCGGCCTCGACCTGAGCGATGAACTCGGCCACCACACGATTGAACAAGGCAGGCTCCTCGAGATTGAGCGTATGGCCTGATTTCGGGAACATGGTGAGGCCCGAGCGCGGCACCGTCCGCTTAAGGAAGACTCCCGGCTGGATGGAGTGATCGTCCTCGTCGCCTACGACGATGAGCAGGGGCACTTGCATGGCGCCCAACTCTTCCTTGAGGTCGTAGAGGGAGGGACGTCGCATCTGGACGCCGCGCATGGTGTTGGCAGCCCCGAGCACGGAGTGCTTCGCGAGCCTCTCGGCGAACAGCGTCCAACCGCGAGGATCCTTCTCCTGGAACTGCACCCGGGACGCGCTCTCGGCGTAGACAGGAGCGAACCCCTCGGCACCCCGCTGCTCGAAGCCCCTTGCGACCTGCTCGGAGTTCCGGCGGAAGGCCTCCTGCTGTTCCTTTTCGGAGCCATAGCCCGCACCGGCAACGACGGCCGACAGAACGCGGTCCGGATGACGCAAGGCGGCATGCAGGCACGCGAATGCGCCCATGGAAAGGCCCACGATATGGGCCTTCTCGAGGCCTGCCGCACTCATCACGTCGACGATGTCGTCGGCGGCCCGTGCCTGCGAGTACTGCTCGACTTTCTCCGGAACATCCGATGGCGGATATCCCCGGGCCGCATAGGTGATACACCGATGCCGGCGGGAGAAGTAGCTGGCCTGGGGTTCCCAGCTCCAGTGGTTCCCGCCGAATTCGTGGACGAACACGATCGCTGTGCCCTGTCCGGCGGATTCATAGAAGAGCCGCACGCCGTCGCTCGTGGTTGCAAATGGCATCACGACACCCCGTCAGTGGAACTCGGAGACGGCGCAGCTCTGGCCGCCGTCCACGGGCAGGCAGACGCCCGTGATGAACTGCGCCTCGTCCGAGGCGAGGAAAACGGCGGCGTTGGCGATGTCCCAGGCCGTCCCCATGCGTCCGACCGGAACGGCTGCGTTGCGCGCCGCCACCATCTCCTCCACCGTCGCATATTGACCGGAGATCTGCTTGTAGATCAGAGGCGTGTCGATCAAGCCGGGCATGATGCAATTGGCGCGGATGCCCTGGCGGGCATATTGCATGGCCAGCGCCACCGTGGCCTGGTTTACGGCCGCCTTGGTGGCGTAATAGGCGAAATACGGATAGCCCGTCCAACGGATCGCCGCGAGGGAGGAGATGTTGACGATGGCTCCTCCGCCCTGGCGCAGCATGTGCGGAATGACGGCCTTCGCCGTGCGGTAGACAGGGCCGAGATTCAGTTTTACCGCGGCCTCGAACTGTTCTTCCGTCAGCTCGACCGGGCCGCCCATATGGGTGACGCCCACGTTGTTGTGCAGGATGTCGATGCCCCTGAACGCCTCGACGACCTTCGAGACTGCGCTCTCGATGGAACTCGTCTCGGTGACGTCCGCTGACATGGCGATGGCCTCGCCGCCTTCACTCGCGATGATGGAAGCGGTTTCCTGTGCAGCTTCCTGCACGAGGTCGATGCAGGCGACGCGGGCCCCTTCCCGCGCATAGGCGACGGCCGCAGCCTTGCCGTTGCCCCAGCCCGACCCCGAGGATCCTGCCCCGAATACGATGGCGGTCTTGCCCTTCAGGCGATCAACCATGCTCTTCTCCCATTCCCGATGTCATGCGGCTCATTTTGCCGGGAGCCACTCCTCGAGGGTGACCTCGAACGTCATGCAGATCGGGTTCAATCCGGCGATGAACGGTCCGCCGGAGACGTTCCCCTCAGGGTCGGCCACGACGCCCGTGAGCGCCGCCCTGAGCGAGCCGTCTTCGCCCGAGCGCACCTCACCCGCGAGGCTGACGATCTCCACGGCAGGACCCAAAATCTGGAGGTACTTGCCGTCGACCGTGCCCAAGCAGGCATCCACGAGGCTACCCAGCGCACCGCGCACGAATGCATTTCGGAAGCCCTCAGCCAGGCAGACCTTCTCCACACCCTGAACGAGGTCCTCGTTCGGGGCGATCCGTGCGTAGGCCACACGGCCCATCGACCCCTGTTCGACGGCGATCATCTCAGCCATTGGTCGTTTCCTTGTAGGGTTGGAGGAGCGGGATGTTGGTTTCGGGATCGTAGGCCTGCCGAAGCTCGAACTCGTCGAGCGACGTCACGAGGACCGGGATCGGATCGCGGCCGACGATGCAGGTATCCGTCAGGATGTGACCACCCTTGACGTCACCGCTTTCGGTGCGGATCGCGGCATGGCAGTGCACGAGCGGCGCGCCGTTCATGCCCTTCCCCAGCGTCGCGTTACCGAAGATCATGTAGGTGTGGCCGGCGGTAATCGGCTTGGAATAGGCGATCACGGCCTGCCGCTGCTGGTCGGGCGGTGCAACGCAGTACTGAAGCCCTCCGAAGTAGCCGCCGAGGATCGTCGTCGAGGCAGATGTGATCCCGATTTCCGCCAGCGGCTTCACGAGGCCGTCGAAGAGGCTCACTCCGGGCAGGAGAGCCAGGCGGACATGCCGCCCCTTGGTCGAATGATGGCTTTGGATGCGGACCGGGTTGAACCGACCGGGATGGATCAAGGTCCGGGGTCGGGGAATCGCGGTGGTGACGACGCGCTTCATCGGACACCCCCTCCTACGGGTTCCAACTCACGCACGTACCGCTTCCAGCGCCTGACGTAGAGGGCAGCACCTTCGCTCAGTCCCTGGACACCAGCCTCGTCGATCTCCCGAACGACCCGGCCGGGGGATCCCATGACGAGGGAATTGTCGGGAATGACCTTGTTCTCGGTGATCAGGGTATTCGCGCCGATCAGGCAGTTCCGGCCGATCCGCGCCCCGTTGAGGATGGTCGAGCCCATGCCGATCAGGGTGTTCGACCCGATGGTGCAGCCATGCAACATGACCTTATGGCCGATCGTGCAGTCCTCGCCGATGGTGAGTGGGAAGCCGGGATCGACATGCAGCACGCAGCCGTCCTGGACATTGCTGCGTTCGCCGATCTCGATGGTGGCATCGTCCGCCCGCAGAACCGTGCCGAACCAGACGCTGGCTTCGCGCTTGAGGCGGACATCGCCGATCAGAATGGCAGTTGGGGCGATCCAGTAATTGCCTTCCGGCGGGAGGTCGGGAGCTGTTCCAAGGGAATACAACTGGGTCATGACGAAGCCTTCACTGCATCTGGGGTTGAACGGGCAGCGGCCGACGTGCCGCTCATGATGCCGGCGATCGTGAAGCCGCCGTCGACGCAGATGGTCTGCCCCGTGATGAAGCCCGACTTGTGCCCATCCAGCAGGAAGATCGCCGCACCGGCTATGTCCGCTGGCGAGCCATAGCGCCGCTGCGGGACGGTCGACATCCAGGCCGCCCGCACCTCGGGCGTATGCACCTGTTGGACCATGGGCGTCTCGATCGGACCCGGCGCAATCCCGTTCACCCGGATGCCAAGTGGAGCCAATTCGACGGCCATCACCTTGGTCATCGCGACGACACCGCCCTTCGAGGCGCCGTAGGCCACGCGACCCTCGTTCCCCTTGATCCCCGAGACCGAGGTGATGTTGACGATCGATCCGCTTCCCCGTGCTTGCATCCGCCTGGCGGCTTCGCGCGAGATCACGAAGCTCCCGATGAGATTGACCTCCAGGATCCTGCGGAACATCTCGGCACTCGTGTCGAGCGCCGGTACGTCCCTTGCGATGCCCGCTGAGTTGACAACCCCGGTGATCGGCCCGAACTCGCCTTCGCAGGCCGCGACGGAGCGGACGACGGCCTCTTCGTCCGCGACGTTCACCGACTCGAACCTCACCTGCTCCTCGGATGCACCGAGAGCATCGCGACAGCGGTCGAGGTTGGTTTGATCCAAATCCACGACGATCGCGCGCCAGCCTTCGGCGAGGACCGCCTCGACGATGGCAAGCCCGATGCCCGAAGCGCCGCCGGTGACCAGTACTGTCTGTCGATCAGACATGATTTCCTCCCTGTGTTCCGGTAAGCCCTATCTGCCATTGGGGGCATCTCGAGATGGACGCCCCCGGGAACCGAAGGCCGTCGTCTCAGGCCGAGGCCTCGACCGGCTTGTCCAAGGGCAGGAAACCACGCGCCTCAAGCTCCGCCCGGACATCCTTCTTGGTGATCTTGCCGTAGGCCGACTTGGGCAACGCGTCCCAGAAGAACACCCGCTTCGGAAGCTTGTAGCGGGATACCTTGCCCTCGAGCCATCCCAGGAGTTCCGGCTCATTGACCGTAGTGTTCTCCCGCAGGACGCAGACGGCCACGCCCACCTCGCCCCAGGTCTTGTCCGGCACGCCGAGGATCGCGACCTCGGCGATCGCCGGATGGGTCAGGATCTTCTCCTCCGTCTCGCGCGGGTAGACGTTCGAGCCGCCCGATATGTACATGTCCGAGGCCCGGCCCGTGATGAAGAGGAATCCCTCGTCATCGAGATGGCCGAGATCGCCTGTCCGGAACCAGCCATCCCGGAAGGCCTTCGCGTTCGCCTCCGGATTGTCGTAGTAGCCGGCGAACACGGCCGGACCGCAGACGCAGATCTCACCCGTTGCACCAGCGGGCAACTCGCGACCGCCGTCGTCCTGGATCGAGACCTGCATCCCCGTCCGTTCATATCCGCACGTTCCGACCATCACCCCGGGAGCATCCTCGGTTTCGTGGAGCGCGGGCGGAAGCACGGTGATGTTTCCGGTGACCTCTCCAAGGCCGAAGTACTGGACCAGGACCTTGCCGAGTTTCTTCAGCGCGTGCTTCTGGTCCTCCCGGTACATCGGGGCACCGGCATAGATCACGTACCGCAAGGACGAGTGATCGTGCGCGTCGACCGATGGATGCTCGGTCAGCATCTTCACGATGGTCGGTACCGTGAACATGTTCGTGATCCGCCAATGCCTGACCAGCCCCCAGGCCTCATCGGCGTCGAACCGCTCTCCCGGGAGGAGCACGGTCTTGACCCCGCGCGCCACCTGCACGAGCTGATGGATTCCGGCACCGTGCGAGAGCGGCGCCAGGACGAGGGAGGCGTCCCGGTTGGTGGTCCCCGGCATCAGGTCGCAGAGGTGGTTCGTGATCACGAAGGCCATCTGGCCATGCGTCAGGACGGCGGCCTTTGGACGGCCCGTCGTGCCCGACGTGTAGAAGAACCAGCAGGGATCATCATGCTCGACGGCCGCGGTTGGTACGCCGACGCCATCGTATTGCGCCACAAGGGCATCGTATTCCTCACCGAACTCCGAAGCTCCGATGGAAACCACGAGCCGGATGTCGGGGGCCGCCTCGCGGGCGGCCGAGACGTGTTCGGGAAAGTCGGAATGGCAGATCATCGCCGAGGCGCCGCTGGACTGGGCGAGATATGCCACCTCGCCCGGTGTCTGGCGGTAATTCGTCGGCACCCAGACGGCACCAAGCCTGAAGCAGGCGAACATCGACTCGAACATCTGGTTGCAGTTCTTGGACTGCACGAGGACGCGGTCACCCTTCTTCACGCCACGGGCGGCCAGTGCCGCCGCCATGGCCTCCACCCGTCTGTCAAGCTCGGCCCAGGTCCATGTTTCATCTCCCCTGACGAAGCCGATCTCGCCACCGTAGCGCCGCGCCGACTGGCGCAGGAAATGGGACAGGTTCATGACCCGCTTGGAAACGGGCGCGACCCCGCCTGCGGGAGCTTGTCCGTGGCCGGTCATTTGCGTCGCTCCAGGATCGAGACGTAATTGGCGACGGCCGCGCCCCCCATGTTGAACACACCTGCGAGCTTCGCATCCGGGATCTGCATGTCTCCGGCCTCGTTCATGAGCTGAAGGCAGGCCATGACATGCAGCGACACGCCGGTCGCGCCGATCGGATGGCCTTTCGACTTCAGGCCGCCGGAGGGATTGATGGGAAGACGCCCGCCCTTCTCGGCAATGCCCTCGCGCACGACGCGATAACCCTCACCGGGGGCAGCAAGCCCCATCGCCTCGTATTCGATGAGCTCGGCGATGGTGAAGCAGTCATGCGTCTCTACGAGATCGAGGTCATCGAGCGAGACTCCTGCGTCGGCACGCGCCGTCTCCCATGCTTTGCGGGCTCCGGCGAAGGCCGTCGGGTCACGCCGCGACAGCGGCAGGAAATCGTTGACGTGGCGGCGGGCACGGAATGCGATCGCCCGCTGGAGCCGCTCGGCCGTTTCCTCGTCGGCGACGACGAGGGCCGCCGCGCCGTCCGAGATCAGCGAGCAGTCGGTCCGCCGCAGCGGCGCCGCGACATAGGGGTTCTTGTCGGAAACGACGTTGCAGAACTCGAAGCCGAAGTCCCGCCGCATCTGGGCATAGGGGTTCGAGACGCCGTTCCTGTGGTTCTTCGCGGAGATGCGGGCAAGCTCTTCGCTGCGGTCGCCATAGCGCTGGAAATAACCCTGGGCAATCCGCCCGAACACGCCCGCAAAGCCACCATCGATGTCGGCTTCCTCCTTCCGGTACGAGGCACTCAGCAGGATGTCGCTCGTCTCGGCGACGGGCTTCGCCGTCATCTTCTCGGCGCCGACGACCAAAGCGATGCGCCCCCGTCCGCTCTCGACGAAGTCCAGGGCGGTGTAGAGGGCCGCCGATCCCGTCGCACACGCATTCTCGACGCGTGTTGCAGGGACATAGGCGAGAGCAGGCTGGTTGAGCGCGACCTGCGCGGCCTCGAAGCCCTGTTTCGAGAAGCCGTTGTTCATGACGCCGACATAGATGCCATCGACATCCTCCGGGCCGACCCCCGCATGAGCGAGGGCTTCGCCGGAAACCCGGGCCATCAGGCTCTCGACATCCGGGTCCTCGAGCTTGCCGAAGGGGGAATGGGCCCATCCAACGATAGAAGCGCGTGCCATGTCTGCAATTCCTTCAATCTATGATCATTTGCTAATGTTGTCGTAAGTGACTTGGCCGGGGCGGCCCCTGTGGGTCGCCCGTACGTGACTTGGCTGTGGCGGTCCCTGCGGGTCGCCGACGGTTGCCGTCAGAGGAACCCGATCGAGATCCAGGGGACCGTGGCGATGATGATGAGACCGACAAGCAGCGCCACGAGGTACGGCCAGATGGCGCCGATGGCTTCGTCCGGCGGAACGTTGCCGATCTTGCAGGCGAGGTAGAACCCGACGCCGATCGGGGGCGCCATGAGGCCGATGTTCATCGCCGTCACGATGACCATCGCGTAGTGGATGTCGTTGATGCCGAGGCTCTTCGCGATCGGGAACATGAGTGGGGCCATCAGCACGATGGCGGGCAGTCCCTCGAGCACGCTGCCCAGGATCAGGAAGACGACGATCGTCACGGCCATGAACGAGAGCCATCCGCCGGGCAGGCCCGTCATCAGCGTAGCCAGGCTCTGGGCGACGCCGGCCTGGGTGATCGCCCACGCCATGGCCAGGGCCGTGCCGAGGATCAGCAGGATCGAGCCCGTGAGGGCCGCCGTCTCGACGAGCATTGCGTAGAACTTGCCCCAGCCAATGCCGCCGTAGAGAACGATGCCGACGAACAGCGCGTAGATCACCGCGATGGTCGACACCTCCGTCGCGGTGGCCACGCCGCCGGCCACCGTGCTGCGGATCAGGAACGGCAGGACGAGCGCGGGCGCGGCGACAAGCAGGGTCCGGCCGATCAGGGAGACAGGTGCCCGGCGCACGCCTTCCATGCTCTCATGGCGGGATTTCCAGCGCGCCAGGACCGCTAGGACCGCGAGCAGGACCATGGCGACCACGATGCCGCTGGTGAAGAGACCCGCGATGGAGACGCCGGCCACCGATCCCAGGACGATCAGGACGATGCTGGGCGGCACGGTGTCGGCCATCGCCGCACCCGTCGCGAGCAGGGCGATCATCTCCCGCGGGCTGTGGCCGCGCCGCTTCATCTCCGGGAAGAGCGCCGGCGCGACGGTGGCCATGTCGGAGACCTTCGAGCCGGATATGCCGGAGACCACGAAGAGCGAGCCGAGCAGCACATAGGACATGCCGGCCCGCACGTGGCCCAGGAGCGAGGCGAGGAAGTCGATGATGGCCTTGCCCATCCCGGTCGAATCGAGAATGCAGCCCAGCAGGACGAAGATCGGAACCGACAGGAGGATGAGGCCCGACATGCCCTCGTCCATGCGTCCGATCATGACGAAGGTCGGAACCTGGGTGGCGAAGGCGAGATAGCTCAACGTGCCGATACCGAAGCAGAACGCAATGGGTACGCCGGCTGCAAGGCAGACGGCCACGAAGACCACCAGGAAGAGAATGATCTTCGCGTTCCCGAGCTGTACGAGGGCGGGCGAGAAGGCCCAGAGGAGGCCAGCGATCGCAGCAATCACGAGGGCGGAGACAAGCAGGTCGCGCCGGGACGAGTTCCGCAGGGCATACGTGACCACGATGGCGAGCATTGCGACCATGCCGAAGGGAATGGCTGCGGCCCGGAAGGTGTTGGGAATTTCCAGCGCCGGCGTCGAGATGTACCACTCCTCCAACGCATAGTCGAAGGCTGGAGGCACCAGGGCCAGAAGGAAGGTTGCGATCACCAGGGGCGCGAAGGCCTCGACGAACCGCTGTACGCGCTTCGGCAGCATGTACAGGAACAGCGTCAATCTCAGGTGCTCGTTGCGGTCGAGCGCGATTGCGGAACCGAGCATCGCGAGCCATAGGAAGCACAGCGAGGCGACCTCATCAATCCACACCACGGGGATCGAGAAGACGTAGCGCGAGATCACGCCTGCCAGCAGCAGGACGACGATGGCCACCAGCAGGCCCGACGAGATGATCTCGAAGGGCCTCAGGAGGGGGGAACCCGGCCGCACGTCGCTGTCGGCGATGGGCAACGACTCCGGCGCCGAGAGGACATGTGCCGGAGCCGGGTCGGTGGCTTCAAAGGTTTTCGTGGGGAAAGCCTGGATTTGTGCCATGGCCGTCACCCGAGCTTGCCGACGGACTTCTCGAGGATTGCCCAGGCCTCGTCGCCGTACTTGCCCTTCCACTCGGCATAGAATCCTGCCTTGGCCAGCTTGTCGCGGAACGCCGCGGGGTCGGGCTGGTTGACGACCATGCCCTTCGCGGCGAGATCCTGCTGGACGCCGGCGTTGAGCTTGGCCACGTCCTCGCGCTCTTTCAGGCCGGCTGCGTTGATGTGCTTTGCCACGACGGTGCGCACATCCTCGGGCAGACGTTCCCAGGCGCGACGGTTGCCGAGGAACCAGAACCCGTCCCACATGTGGTTGGTCATCGAGAGGTACTTCTGCACCTCGTACAGCTTCGCGGTCGATATGATGGCCAACGGGTTCTCCTGCCCGTCCACGACCTTGGTCTGAAGCGCCGTATAGACCTCGTTGAAGTTGATCGAGGCGGGCGCCGCCTCGAAGGCCTTGTACATCGACGTCCAGAGCGGCGAGACCGGAACCCGGATCTTGAAGCCCTTCAGGTCGTCCGGCGTGTTAATCGGCCTTGTCGAGGACGTGGTCTGGCGGAAGCCGTTGTCCCAGATCTTGTCCATGGCCACGAGATTGGCCTTCGCGATCTGCTGGCGGACATAGGCGCCCAGATCCCCGTCCATCGCCTGCCAGACCGATGCATAATCCGGGAAGGCGAAGCCGACCCCGTTGATCGAAGCCGCCGGCACGAGTGTCGACAGGATCAGGCCGGAGAGGGTGAAGAATTCGACGCCGCCCGAGCGGACCTGGCTCAGCGTGTCAGTGTCCGAGCCGAGCTGGCTGCTGGGAAAGATCTGGAGATCGAAGCGGCCGTTGGTCTCGGCCTTGATCGCCGCGGCCATCTCCTGGGCCCGCGTGTTCATCGGATGCGCGGTCGGCAGGTTGTTGGCGTACTTGTAGGTGAACTCGGCCTGCTGGGCGCGGGCAACGAACGGTGCTCCAATGACACCACCTGCAAATGCGGTGGAGCCGGCGACAAGCAAGCGGCGACGGGAAATGATCATGTAATCCTCCTGGTCGGACCCTACGGGCCGTGCGTTTCCTCGGATGCGTCTGGGTCCATGAGGTGGACCTTCTTGCTTATTTGCAGGCCTAGAAGACTACTGGATTTCCAATTGTCAAATACTTATTATTCTCGTAGGGAAATCGCTGCGGCGCATCCCAGGGAGGTCCATATACTGGAACATCCAAGAAGTACTTCGGCCAGGAAAGCGGTGCAGTCGACCGGCGATGCCGTTGCCGCAGGTGCACAGAGCATCGACCGGGCCGCCACCCTGCTTCTCCTCGTGGGCCGGGCGGGACCGTCCGGCGCCCGCCTCTCGCAACTCGTCGAGCAGTGCGATCTTTCCAAGCCGACCGTCCGCAGGATGCTTCTCGCGCTGGTGAGGGCAGGCCTTCTCGACCAGGATCCGGACACGCGACGCTACTATCTCGGCCCTGAGCTCTACGTCCTGGGCACCCTTGCCAGCGCACGCTTCGGCATCCACCCGATGTCGCTGCGCTCCCTCGTGCGGCTGAGCCAGGAAACGGGCGACACTGCCTTCCTGTCGGTCCCGCGCGATGTCTACTCGATTTGCGTCCATCGCGAGGAAGGCTCCTACCCGATCCGGATCCATGCGCTCCATGCCGGGGACCGTCACCCGCTCGGGGTCGGGGCCGGAAGCCTTGCCCTTCTGTCCGCGCTGCCGGATCACGAGGTGGAGGAAGTCCTGGCCGCAAACGCGGAAGTCCTGGCTGAAAGGTATCCCCATCATCCGCCGCATGTCCTGCGTGCGCTCGTGCAGGAAACCCGTGGGATGGGTTACGCACTGAACCCGGGATTGCTGCTGCCCGACTCCTGGGCCGTCGGCGTTCCCGTCGTGGCATCCGATGGCCGACCGATCGGTGCACTTTCCATCGCGGCGATCGAAAGTCGGTTGGGCAAGGCGCGCCAGAAGGAGATTGCCTCGCTTCTGAAGAAGGAGGCGAGGTGGATAGAAACGCGCCTGGGCAAGGTCGGTTCCGCCGCGCGACACCTGAGAACGAAGGGCAAGTGAGCGCGGACTGGGCCCTTACGACCTGAGCGACGAGGATGCATTCAACCAGGACGCGGCCTCAGCGGCTGCGTTGCCCGTGCGAGAACACTGAAGATGCCGTGACGGATCCGGAGCCCCAAACGCCAATGGGCCGCTATGGGTCACCCGCAGAAATTCCCGCCTCCATCGGAACGTCCGGTGACGGAAGGATTGCGGCCCTCGACCCAGGGTCTCATAAGTGCCCATTCCCGAACCTTCGGCAGTCTCGTCTGCGAGCGCGGGCCCAAGCATGCTGGCCCATCCAATAAGGCCCAAGAGCAGAGTATCGGGACATGGTCCGCATCGAACGGCCCCCTTTCGTCAGAGGGTCGAGCCCTTGCGCGACTTTTCCTGCTGGACCAGATCTTGGAGGAGCTGGTGGGCAAGGGTCTCATGCGCCACCCGGGGGTTAATTTCGGCGGACTTCCTGCCGTAGGTTGTCGTGACGGTCAGCAGTTTACGGTCAACTTGGTAGGTTCCGGAGTAGGTTCTTCCGTCAACCTTGATGTGGATTGCATGACCTGACATGGGAAAAGACCTCCTCAATGAGAGCGCGCCCACTGCCTCAGCGGAAGAATACTTCCTCTGCTGACGGGAGACCAAACCCCGTGAGGTATCCCAAGGCGCGTGGGGGCAACCTGTCGTCGCTTGACGCCACCCTACGATGTGGTCAGTGGAGGCGTCGGTCCAATCGCTCCCGGTTTCCATTCGAAGGTGCGCGCCATGACCACTGAAGCCCAAGGAACCCTTAACCCATTGTGGAGCTCCGTTCCTAAGACGGATCGTGCGCGCATCCTTGGTGCCATTGATGAGGCCTTCGACCGGCAGGTCCATTTCCTCTCAGACCTCGTCCGCTGCGCCTCGCTGCGGGGCCAGGAGGCCAATGTCCAGCAACTGGTTGAAAGGGCCCTTCGGCAACGCGGCTACGCCGTCAGCCGCCAAGCCATCGATCCGAGCCTAGTGGGCCGCCATCCGGCGTTTTCTCCGGTCACGGTCAGCTATGACCGATCCTGGAACGTCATTGCGGACTACGAGCCTTCGGTCACTGGGGGCAGGTCCCTGATCCTGAATGCCCATGTCGATGTCGTGCCGGCCGGTGATCCAACCCGCTGGCAGCATCCGCCTTTCGAGCCCGCACGGCAGGGTGAGTGGCTCTATGGCCGCGGCTCCGGCGACATGAAGGCGGGTTTGTCCGCGGCGATCTTTGCCCTCGACGCCATCCGGGCCGCAGGCCTGGAACTGACGGCCCCGGTCCAGATCCATTCGGTCGTTGAGGAGGAGATCACCGGAAATGGAGCCGCAATGGCATTGGCGTCGGGCCGGGTAGCCGATGCCGTGCTGATCCCGGAACCGACCGACGAGAAGCTCGTTCGGGCCAATTCCGGCGTGATCAAGTTCGCCATCACGCTTCACGGGACCCCGGCTCACCCCATTGATATCATGGGTGGCGTGAGTGCGGTCGACGCGGCCATTCGGCTCATTGAGCACCTGCGTCGGCTCGAAGCCCGCTGGAACGAGGAGCGGGCGACGAAGCTGTTCTTCGATGACGTGGAGAACCCAGCAGCTCTGACGATTGGGACGATCACTGGCGGCGAGTGGATCGCATCCCTGCCCTCAAGCTGCCGCTTCGAGGGGCGCATCGGCTTCTACCCCGGCGACGATCCACATGAGCGCGTGAGGGAGTTCGAGGCCTTTGTCGCATCGGCAGCAGCCGAGGACACCTTGGTGCGGCGCTGCCTTGCCCCCGTGATCGAGTGGGTTGGCGTGGTTCATGCAGGCTACACCCTTGCTCCCGGGTCAGAGGCGGAGGCCGTCCTGACCGAGGCTCACGCCAATGCCAACGCATCTGATGCCGCGCCGTTGGAGGCCGTTGTCATGGCAGCCTATCTGGACGCAGCCGTATATTCGGTTCACGGGGGCATCCCCTCGCTAGTCTATGGACCGATCGCAGAAGATATCCACGCCATCGACGAGCGCGTATCCCTTCCCTCGCTGAGGCGCGTGACGAAGACCATCGCCCTGTTCGTGGCTTCCTGGTGCGGTGTCCGGCCTGCAACGGACGCATTTCAAGAGGAGGCCACGTGATCGCAATGTACCCTTCGGGTCGAGTTCGGTAGTCCCGCAGGCCTGAACGAAGGTTTGCTCATCCCAGCATTGCGGAAGTACGAATAAGGTCAGCCAGGTGCCGATACTGTTCTCTAATGGGTCAAGGGGCAACTCTCCAATCCTGAGCGGTTTTGCGATCCCAAAGGGTTTCTGCGTTCTCTA
>NZ_JAERQE010000062.1 GCF_016734765.1 Microvirga soli
TTGCTCACGTCGCGCCACACGGCGTATCACCTGCCGGGGCTCTAACGGCGGCTGGATGAAACTTCAGTGGCAGGTCAATCGCGAACAACATCTGCGCGAGCAAAAGAAAAGCGCCCTCTCTTGTGAGGGGCGCTCTAAGGTCCGACTCGTAGGGGCAAATATAACAAAGCCGGTCCAGTCCATGTACTCAGTCAAACCTCATCCGTCTGTCGTATAGCCGACATAAGAAACAAGAATTGTGCCCGCTATCTTCATTGTGAATAGGACAAGCATTCCAATCTAAGCTTATATGCTTGTTGTATACCTCCGGCGATGTAGGTATGGGGAGGCTCCCGTAGGGGCAAATACGGGTTCAAGGGCTACGAACATGGTCACAAGACCAGGCGCGGCCCTTGTTTCATGGGCGCTCCGGCTCGGTCACAGCAGCCGCGTCAAAACCGCCGCGCAATTTGGCAGGAGCTGCAGATAGAATGAGCTTGCCGCGCCTTTGAGCGGCGGTACAGACGGATGATGTGGTAAGCCAAGAGGGCGAGTGCTGGCAGTGCCAAGACTGTCAGCCAGATGAGACCGAAGCGGGTGGTAACTTTCCTCCAAGAAGCGCAACTTTGCCACGGTTCGGAGCGCCGATAGAGCCATTTTTCGATCCCTATACCCTTGGCAACCTCCCCTTCACCACTCCCCTGCATCCTGCTCCCTCCTGACCTCCAGCGAGGGAGCCTTTTCGGATGCAGATCTCTTGGGATGACGTAGGCCGTACGGAGAGCACAGGCATGCATTGGGTGACGAGGCTGGGGATCGACGTGTTCATTTCGCAGAGGGCCATCGACAACTGGAGGACAGATCCACATGGGTGTCACCATGTCGTCGAGCTCTCCTCTAGCGGTGGGAGGAACTACAGCCTTGGGACTTTCGAGCCTTGCCAAAAAGAATAAGGCTTAACGGCCGATTCGATCGCGCAGAACAGAGGCCGGAAGCGTTACCATCCCGTGCCCGGCAGCGGTTTGGTCTAAATACGGAGCTCAGAGCAGTCGAAGCCGCAGTTCCAGTGACAAACCTGTAGAGACTTTCAGATCTGACACGGGAGAACGGGAAAGAGCTTGAACTCTTTCCTGCCGATGTTTAGCGCGATGCCTTGTAGAGCTTGGTGGCGATCTCGAACATCTCCTCAGGCGCGTAGTCCGGTGTGAAGGCCGAGGGAACGCCGGTGAGTTGCTGGATCTTGCCCCCGTCCGGCATGCCGTCGACCACCGTCAGCTCGCCCGGAGGATCGTCAGGCAGAGCCACCTCGCCGTTGCCCCAGATCCCAGCCATCTCTTTGTAGTCGTCAGGGCTGAAGGTGTAGAGGCGCCGGTGCGAGCCTTCGTCGAGGTATTTCTGGCATTCCGGGATGTTGCCGAGCGGAATGTTGGGCGTCGGCAGCATCTTCTCAATCTCGACGCCCGTGATCTTCTTCAGCGCCAGCGCATAGGCGTGGGCATGAACGGAGCCGCGGACCAGGAGATAACCGCAGACCTCACGTCCGGTCGGATCGGTCAGGGTTTCATAGACGCGCAGCTTGTGCAGCCTCGCGCCGCACTCGAGATGGAAGTTGTGCAGGAGATCGAGCACCACATTGCCGGTCGTTGTGATGAAGTCGTTGTTCCACGACTGCCCGTTGCTGTTGACCGGCATGGCGCCGCCACCGCCTGACAGGAAGGCTGCCGCAAGCCGGATGTCCTTCATGTCCTCGAACGGGGCCTCGGAGATGTCGCCGCCGTCCTCCTCGTCGGCATCGCTGTCAGGCCCGTTGTTGAGCATCGCGACGCCGTTGCTGACCAGCTCTACGTGGCCGAGCTCCTCGGCCGTGATGGCAGCCACCAGGCTGTAGAAGGGGCGAAGCTTGCTCTTGCTGCGGAAGTTGAAGCTCTGGAACATGTAGTTCCCAAGGGTCGACATCTCCCCGTACTTGCCGCCCAAAAGCTCCTGGAGAGCCGCGGCGGCGTTGGCGTCCTGGCGCTTGGGGGTTGGCAGATCGATTTGCAGCTTGTCGACACGTAGGAACATTGGACGTCCTTCCCGCGGTTAAGTGCGGGAAACCGACAAACGAATGTCTGGTTCCTTGGCAGGCGGTCTTTAGATTTCCAGCACGGTCGCTCCGAACAGCGATCATGAGACAAAGTCGCCAACGGCACGGGTCCGAATGAAGGTCAGCGCATCCCAGCATTGGGGAACTACAGCTAAGGTCAGCCTCGTGCCGATTTTGTTGATTTAGTCGGCCAGAGGGAGCGATGACGGTCTGCGGAGAGCTTTTCAGAGCTGCGGGATCGCCGTGTTCAGCTCAGCGTCTGGGCTCCAGAGGTGGGGCCGGGCTGGTTGGGGCACATCGTCATGCTCCTGCCCCGGCGAACGTGGGCATGGGCCGCAGCTGGGCGAGCCTTCTCAGGTTCTGAGCCGTAGCCGCCAGCAGGAACTCGTCTCTGGCTCCACTCGGCCCGCGTAATCTTAGGCGTACCAGTCTCAAGATGCGTTTGAGGTGGGCAAACAGCATCTCGATCTTCTTGCGGGAATGACGAGAGCGCTCGAAGGCCGGAGTTCCCGCCAAAGCACGGGCCACATCGCGCGCATCCTCATCCAGATCGCGTGGGATCCGACGCCGGGGCGTGTTGGGACAGCAGAGAGACTTCAGGTCACATCTCTGACAATCGGATTGCCTGGCCCGGTAGAACCGGACGCCATCTTTGGTGACGCCTGAGCGCCGGGTGGTGAAGTTGCGGCGGTACTGCACCAGACGTTGGCCGCCCGGGCAGGTGTAGTGGTCCTGCTCCGGACCATAGACAAAGTCGGACCGTGAGAAGGTGCCGTCAGTGCGCTGTGATTTGTCGAAGACCGGAATGTGCGGCGCGATCTTCTTCTCCTTGACCAGCCAGGCCAGGTTCTCGGCCGAGCCATAGGCGCTGTCTGCCGCCAGATGCTGCCGGCTTGAGCCCAAACCGCTCAGCGGTGCGCTCGAGCATGGTGCGAGAAGCTCCGACCTCCGCCTGACGGATAGCGCGCGTCGCCTCCGCATCCAGGACGATCGCGTGCTGGGTATCGATCAGGTAATTCGTGGCATAAGCGAAGAAGGCATGCCCCTTGTGAGCGCCTGTCCATTGGGCTGCTGGGTCTAACGGTGAGACAAACTTTGGCGTGACCTCACTGGCGGCCCCGAAGGCGTCATCATCAAGAGTGGCCAGATACTCCTCAACGGCGCGGCTGGCGTCGGTGTTGTGTTCCTTGGCCTGCCACTCATCGCCTGGGACCGAGCGCTGCTTGTTGGCGTCGGCCGCAGTCAAACTGGCATCCACGGCGAAGCCTTCGCCGCCCACCAGTCCTTCTGTCAAGCACCGCTCGACGACGGTTTCGAACAGGTGGCGCAGGATGTTGCTCTGGCGGAAGCGACCATGCCGGTTGCGTGAGAAGGTGGAATGATCCGGCACCTTGCCCTCAAGACCAAGGCGACAGAACCAGCGGTAGGCCAGGTTGAGGTGGACCTCCTCGCACAGGCGCTGCTCCGAGCGTAGGCCCATGCAGTATCCTACGATGAGCATGCGCATCATCAACTCGGGATCAACCGAGGGCCGTCCGATGGAGCTGTAGAAGGGCTTGAGCGCCGTGCGCACGCTCTCCAGGTCGAGGAAGCGGTCGATGTGGCGCAGCAGGTGGTCGGCGGGAACATGGTCGTCAAGGCAGAAGTCGTAGAAGAGCTGCGCCGGAGCCGTCTGGAAGCCCATCATCGTCCTGCCCTCCTCAAAGCGACAGGAGGATGGAATCACGCTAACGCAGTCCGATCAATGCCCGACTAAATCAACACTATATGTAAAGAGGAGACATTGCATACCATACTAGTATGGCATTCGCTCCCTATATTGATTGCTCCATGAGCATCTCAGTTACAGCGATCCAGTATTATACCTGCACAACGCCTACGCGGCGCGAACCTCATACGTGTAGGACCTTCTAATTGATTTTATGCGACATCGTTCCTGCTCGGGCAGTAGCGAGGCCGGCCACGCGACCCAAGGCGACGGCTGAAAGAAGTCCGTTTCCGGATAGGTAGCCTTCCGCCTTGGAACCTGAGACGCCGCAGGCTGCTCCTCCGACAGCTAAGAGGTTGGGCAGCGCCGTTCCGTTCTCGCGCATGACACGAGCTTTGCCGTCGACCACAAGCCCGCCTTGGGTGTGGAACAGCGCCCCGGTAACTCTCACAGCATGATACGGGGGTTGCAGAGGTGGCGTGCCTGCGAAGTTGCGTCCGAAACTGTCTAATCCGCCGGCATGCTTCAGCGCATTGGCCTCCTCAAAGTTTGCTTTCAGGCTTTCTATGGGAAGGCTCATCTTACTCGCGAGCTCCTCGATGGTTTCCGCTGTCAGAATGGCGCCGAGCGCTTCTGCCTGACGGAAATCCTCGAACTGCCGGGCAATGCCGGCGATGCGCGCATCGAAAATTGTCCAGGCAATTCCTTCCGGTTGCCGCAGCACGACAGCCGCCTGCTCAGAATACCCGTGGCTTTCGTCGGAGAAGCGCTCGCCGCGCAGGTTCACCTGAAACCCGCCTTCCGTGATCGTCGCCCATGTGATGAGAATGCCATGGGGATGCGCGACCGACCCATGCCCCTGGTGACCCGACAGGTGCCGCGTGGCAGCCCCCAGCGCCTGTCCCCAGAGCAGGGCATCGCCCTGATTGCTCTCGTGGCCGAAGTAAAGCGCGTTGCCGAGTTCCGGAATATGGCGCTGTACGAGATCCTTGTTACCGCCATAACCATTGCAGGCGAGGATGAGCATTTCGCACTCGATCCTCTCCTTTGTGCGGTCAGGGCGCTCGACCTCCACTCCCACAACACGGCCGTCCAGTTCTGCGAACAAGGACGTAACACGGGCACCGCAGAGAAGATCGACGCCCGCCCGGTCTGCCGCCTCGCGCAGACGGTCGACCAATTCCGTACCGGACCGGGTCGGCAGGCCGTGCATCCGGCAGACAGTATGTCCCGGATAGCGAAAATTCTCGATCACGGAAAATGGCAGATCGTGATGATCCGCAAGCCATTCGATTGTCGGTCCGATCGCCTCGGTCACCGTCTTCAAGAGCAAAGGATCCGGCTCGCCGCTCGCCTTGGCGGCGATATCGCGACCGAACAGCTCCGGGCTGTCGACGATGCCGGCCGCTTTCTGCCACCGGGTGCCGGGAGCGGGGATCAATCCGGCCGAGAGAGCCGTCGAGCCACGCGGCACGGCATCACGTTCGAGAACCAGGACATCCTGTCCGGCCTCGCGGGCCGACAAGGCTGCGACGAGGCCCGCCGCGCCAGCACCGATGACGACGATCGGCACCTTCACGTCGAAGGCAATCCCCTCCGCCAAAAGAATGCTCATGCGCCTTCGATCTCTCTCATGACCTCGGAAATGGAAGCGACACGGCAGACCGGCCGCAAGCCATTGATGGCAGTAGCATGCACGGCAGGCGAGAAAGCCGCGCACCCGTCTTCGAGCACAACGGTGTCCAAGTCGCGCACATGTGCATCACGCACGGTCGATGCGACGCCACCATTGGTGACGATGCCGCAGACGAGAAGCCGCTCGATGCCGCACTTGCGCAGCACCCATTCGAGTCGGGTCATGTAGAAGGCCGAATAGGCGATCTTCTCGACGCTCAGATCGGCCGGCTGCAGGACATCTACGAGTTGATGTCCCCAGGCGCCAGGTTGGAAGTCTCCATTCGTGAGGAAGGGGCGAAGCTGCTTGAGATGAGGCGAGATAAGCAGTTCACCGCCTTTTGCCGGCACCAGTGTGAACTGCGTCGAGACGACATGGCCGCCCTTGGCGCGCAACAGGTCAGCCAGTGGCTTCACTCGTTCCGGAAGGGCTGCGATCTCCGGCGCCCCCTGCCCCGCCCGCCCATAGGCGCCCTCCGGATGGAGGAAGTCGTTCTGAAGATCGACGATGAGGAGCGCCGTGCGCTCCACCGGGGTGGCGGCTTCGCTCATACGGCGCGCTCCACGATGATGTTGCCGAAATCGTCAACCCGCGCGACGAGATCCGGATCGATAACGGTGGTCGCGTCAGGCTGCTCGAGAATGGCCGGCCCATGCACGACCGCGCCGATCGGCAGGTCGAGGCGCGCATAGATCGCGGTGTCATGCCAGCCGCCGTCGAACCAGACCGGCCGGCTGCCGAGCCTTGCCTTCTCCAGACTCGCGGAAGCCTCGGGCGCGAGCGCCGAGAGGTCGAAATGAGGCCTGCGTCCCACAGCGGCCGTGCGCAGGTTGACAATCTTGGCAGGCACCCCCGGCAGGAGGCGGCTGAACGAGGCTTGGTAGGCGCGCTCGAAAGCCTCCCGGACGATGGACGCAGTAATTCCCGTCGTTCCGTTCTGGAGCGAGACGTGAAGCGGAACGCTAACTGTGTGGGTCTGGCCCACATAATGCATGTCGAGCCCGAACAAGATGTCGATCCGCTCGACCGAAAGGCCGGCCTCCTCCACAACCGCGCGGGAGGCTTCCCCCTCCTCGACCATGCGCTGATCGAGAGCCGTGTCGTCGAGCTGGTCGAGAAGCAGGTTCACGGTCTGCACCTGATCGTGCCGGATATCCGCGATGACACAGCCGAGCGCCGAGGTCACGCCTGGATAGCGCGGCACGAGCGCAGCCTTCAGGCCCACATCCTTGATCAGCGCTCCCACATGCAGGGCTCCCCCGCCACCGAATGGCACGGCGGCAAAGCGACTGGGGTCATGTCCGCGTTCAATGGACACCAGCCGGATAGCGCCGGCCATCCTACCGTTTGCAACTCGCACGATGGCCTCTGCCGCCTGCATGGGGTCAAGCGCGAGCGGCTCCGCCACGTGCTTGGCGATGGCAGCCTTCGCGGCTTCGACATCCAGACGTGCAAGCTTTCCGCCGATGGGGCGCTCAGCATTGATGCGCCCCAGCACTACATTGGCATCGGTGAGAGTCGGGCGCGTGTTGCCCTGCCCATAGGCCACCGGCCCAGGGCGCGATCCCGCGCTCTCAGGTCCGACTTGGAGTAGCCCGCCCGCATCCACACGGGCGATCGAACCTCCGCCCGCTCCGATCGTGGTGATCTCGATCATGGGCGTCCGGATAACGAGGCCGAAATCGATCGTGGTCTGTGCCGCAAGCGCCGTCTCGCCGTCGATCACGATTGATACGTCGAAGGAGGTTCCACCGAGGTCCCCTGTGATCACGTCCGGAAAGCCTGCGGCTTTCGCAATAGCGGCTGCAGCAATCACACCTGCCGCGGGGCCAGACAGGGCCGTGCGCACAGGTAGGCGCCGGGCCGTCGCGGTGGACATGACACCGCCGTTCGACTGAACGATGTGGAATTTGCCCGAGAACTTCTCCTGTGCCAGAGCCTGATTCAGCTTGCCGAGATAGCTGCCGACCACCGGCTGAAGATAGGCGTTGAGCGCCGTCGTCGATGTGCGCTCAAACTCCCGGATTTCAGGCAGGATCTGAGCCGAGCACTCGATGTTTTCGTTCGGCCAGACCTCTCGTGCCGCGGCGAGGGCCTTCAGTTCGTTCGCGGGACTGGCATAAGCGTTGATGAAGACGATGGCGAGGGCCTCAGCGCCACGCGCCAGCAATATCCGAGCGATCTCCTTGACCTCGTCCGAATTGATTTCCTCCCGGATGGTTCCGTCCGCCATCGTGCGTTCGCCCACTTCGAGGCGCAGGTCACGATCAATGACCGGAACGAAATCCCCCCAGAGCCCCCAAGTGTTCCGGCGGTCGCGCCGGCGCATCTCAAGCACATCCCGGAACCCGCGTGTGGTGATGAGGCCGATCCGAGCACCCTTGCGCTCCAGCAGGGCATTGGTGCCCACCGTCGTGCCGTGCACGATGGAGCCGAGCTGTGCAAGAGCTCCGAAGGTCTTCAGACCTTCGAGAAACCCAGTGGCTTCGTCGCCGCGGTTCGACGGAACCTTTGCTGTGCGGAACCGGGCTGCATCCTCGTCGTAATAGAACAAGTCCGTGAATGTCCCGCCCACATCCACGCCGACGATCTTTCCCACGACGGCGTTCATGCGGCCGCTCCCTTTCCCAGAGCGACGGTCGCGCTCTCGTCCACTTCGCCATTTTCCGTCACCACGACGCCGTAATCCCGCGCCGCCATCTCGGCACTGACATAGCCAAGCCGCACGTCACGGGCGACGCGCTGCGGGTCACGCTCCAGAGGATTGCCCCACCCGCCCCCACCAGGTGATTCCAGGCGCACGCGCTGTCCTGCTCGGATCTTCACGTTCGCCACCTTGGAAGCCATCGGCGGCGACTGCTCGCCATCATCCGTCTGCCAGAAGAACTGGTTCAAAGACGCAGGCAGGCCACCAGCCACGCCGAACGGCGCGAACCTTCCGCGCTCGCCGAGGAGGAACACATCCGCATCCGTCAAGGACTCGATCTCGTAGATCGCGCCGACACCGCCGCGATGGATTCCCGCTCCTGCGGAATCCGGCCGCAGCGCCCATTGGGTGAACATCACCGGATAGGCGGCCTCCAAGATTTCCGCCGGCGGGATCGTTGCCGTCGAAATCGGATTGTTGGCATGGTTCAGGCCATCGCTCTCCGGGTTGCCGCCGAGGCCTCCGCCGAAGAACGAGAACATTACCCACCGCGATCCGTCGGCGCGGTGCCCCGCCAGCGAAAGAGCATTGATCGTGCCGAACGGCCCGGCCGTCGCACGGCTCGGATCTGCCTTGGCCAAAGCGCCGAAGACGACGCCGATGACGCGGAGGATCGTCTCCGTATATCCCCCGACTGGCTTCGGCGCTTTGACGCCAAGGAGCGTCGTGCTTGGAATGACAAAAGTGATCGGCCGCAGGCAGCCGGCATTGGCCGGAACGTCGGTGAAGACGTGCTTGAGGGCCACATAGCAACAGGCGACCGCCGTGGAATAAGCGATGTTGAGCGGTCCGGCGCAGGGCGCGGAGGAGCGTGAGAAGTCCAGAACCATGGAATCCCCGGAGACGGTCAGGTCCAGGGCGATCGTGAGCCGCTCATCGGTGATGCCGTCGTTGTCGAGGTAATCTTCGAACGAATAGGTGCCGTCCGGCAGCGCACTGACGGCGGCGCGCATCATCGCCTCCGCGCGATCCGAAAAGGCGTCGAAAGCCGTGGCGACGGTCGCATCGCCATATTCGTCGAGAAGTTCCGTCAGGCGGCGCTCGCCGAGATCGAGAGCATTGATCTGGCCGTTGAGATCGCCAAAATTCGACACCGGCACGCGCGCATTTGCCGAGAGGATCGCCAGGATGTCCTCGTTCATCACCCCTGCCCGCATGAACTTGACGGGCGGAAAGCGCACGCCCTCCTGGAAGCTTTCGGTCGCCTGCGCGTTGAAGCCACCCGGAACGTTGCCGCCGATATCGAGCCAGTGGCCGACGGAAGCGAGCCAGCAATAGAGCTTGCCGTCCCGGAAGATCGGCCGCACGAGGCGGAAATCATTCAGATGCGTACCGCCGTCATAGGGATCGTTGAACAGGAAGGTATCGCCTGGCTCCAGCCCCCCTTCCCTATCGACCTTGTCGATTACGGCCTTCACCGCAAACGCCATTGCGCCGACGAAGATGGGCAGCCCGTTCGTCCCCTGCACAAGGGTCGCTCCGGTGACGGGATGGTAAAGCCCATGGCAGGCGTCGCGGGCCTCCGCAATGATCGGGTTGAATGCGGAGCGATAGAGGGTTGCGTCCATCTCGTCTGCGATCTGCTCGAGGCGGCCTTTCAGGACGGCCAGGGTGACGGGATCGATAGCACTCATTGGCCATTCTCCCGGTCGAAGGATCCATAGCGCTCGCCGAGCGCCAGCATTTCAGGTGTGCCGATAAGACGGTTCAGCGCCGTAAAGTCGAACATGCGATCGCGGAAAGGTTCGTTGGTGCCGTGGGTTTGAAGCGAGCGGTAATAATCCTGCGCGGTTCGGGCCAGGGCACGCACGATGCCGCCCGGGAAGATCACGAGACGGAAGCCGAGTGTGCCGAGGTCATGCGCCGATGACAGAGGCGTCTCCCCACCCTCGACCATGTTGGCGAGGAGCGGGCGCAACGATCCGAGGGCGGACGTGACCGCAGCGAGCTGCTCGCGGGACCTGGGAGCCTCCACGAACAGCACGTCGGCCCCCGCCTCTGCATAAAGCCGGGCCCGCTCGATCGCCGGCTCAAAGCCCTCGACGGCGACCGCATCGGTGCGGGCGACGATGATGGTTTTCTCGGAAGCGCGGGCATCCACGGCTGCCTTGATCTTGCCGGCCATCTCATCGGCAGGAATAATCGACTTATCCTGCAAATGGCCACAGCGCTTGGGAAAGCTCTGATCCTCGAGCTGGATTGCTGACGCGCCGGCCCGCTCGAAGATCCGCACTGTGCGCTGGACGTTGAGCGCATTGCCGTAGCCGTTATCCGCGTCCACCACGAGCGGGGTCGACACCCGGTCACGCACCAGCGCAATGGTCTCGGCGACTTCGCTCAAGGACACCAAGCCGATATCGGGGCGACCGAGGCGGGTATAGGCGATCGCCGCGCCGGACAGGTAGAGCGCTTCGAAACCGGCCTCCGTTGCGATCGATGCGGTCAGCGGATCGTAGATGCCGGGGGCGACGACGATCTTGTTCTGAAGTAGCCGTTCTCTAAAACTCATTGTGAAAAACCATGTTGGGGAGAGCGTGCAAGAAGGTCCAGAAGCTGGCGGATGTCAGATGCGCCATCGATAGCGTCGACCTCGTCCATGATGCGCTCCGCATGCGGGCCGCTCCAGACGGGCTCCACCAGCTCACGGAACTTGGCGCGAACATCCTCGGGCGAGTACGGATCTTCCGTATCGCCCTTGTTGGTGAGCACCTCGGCCGCCAATTGCCGGCCGTCCCTCAGGCGCACCCGCACCCGGGCTGGGCGCAGGCCCGGAAGCATCGCCGTCAGCGCTGCATCCTCACGCACCGAGACGCGGCGTGCGAGATCGCGGGCGACGGCATTCGCCTGGGCCTCTTCACGGAAGGCCGGCACGCCGGCGGCGCCATTGACGATGTAGGTGGCGAGTGCGAACGGCAGGGAGAATTTTGCGGCGAGCATGTTCTTGGGTTCGGCCGAGTCGAGCTGCGCCGCCCAGACATAGGTATCGACCTCCATCGCCTCGATGGAGGTCGGATTGATCGAGCCACCCAGCTGGCGCGTAATTTCGCCGAGCGCGTCGAGGGCGCCGTGCGTATAGCGGCAGGCCGCATGCCGCTTGAAGTAGTTGCGGGCGATCTCCCAGCGCTCGCCGAGCTCTAGTACCATCTCGTCCGGCTGAAAGTTCTCAGCGATTACGGTGCCATAGACGGTCCCGACACCATCAGTCTCCCCGATGAAGCCGGAAGCCTGCAGCTCCCAGGCCAAAAGACCGAGCTGGTTCGAGAAACCCGCATAGGTGTTGCGAACGGTTCCGCCTTCCAGCATCGTGCGCCGGCTCGTAGAGAGGCCGAAGCTCGAGGCCAGGTTGATGGTCTCGATTATCTGCTCCGGCGTTGCCCCTTCGAGCCGGGCCGCCGCCAGAGCAGCGCCGATCGTGCCCCACGTGCCGTGGGGATGCATGGTCACCCTCAGTTTCGACGCGATGCCGATGCGGGACCCAATTTCATAGCCGAGGGTGATCGCCAGGATCAGATCCGGGCCGGGAACGGCAAGGCGCTCGCTCGCCGCCAAGGCCGCCGGGACCACATGGATTCCGGGATGTCCGCGGGCATATTGATTGCCCTCGTCCAGCTCTAGCATAGTGCCCGCCGTACCGTTGAGTAGGCTTGCGAGCAGTGCGCTCATGCGGCGCCCGGCTCCGATCACCGGAACCTGCCCTTCTGTCCTCTCGCGCTCACCGAGCCGCGCGACGAGGCTGCGCATCTCGGGCTCCTGCATTCCGGCCGCGATGGCGCCGATGCAATCGAGGATCACGAGCTTGGTACGCGCGACCACGGGCTCCGGCAGGTCCGAAAACTTGATCCGGGCCGCGAAGCTGCCCCATTGTCGGAGCCATTCGGGCTGGCCGTCCTGCAAAAGGACGGATGCGGGAATGACATTCTGCGTGACGATCGTCATGAGGTCTTCTCCGTCACATGCCGAGATAGGCGCGCTTGAGCTCAGGATCGTTGCGGACCTGCTCAGCCGATCCCGACAGCGCGATGGTTCCGTTCTCCAAAATATAGGCGCGCGAGGCGCATTCGAGCGATTGCACCACATTCTGCTCGACGAGGAGGATCGGCAGGCCCTCGTCATTGAGACGGCGGATCAGGGCGAACATCTCCTCCACGAGGAGCGGTGACAGGCCGAGCGAGGGCTCATCGAGGATGAGCAGGCGCGGTTCCGCCATCATCCCGCGCCCAATCGCCAGCATCTGCTGCTCGCCGCCAGACAAGGTGCCGGCCGCCTGGCCGCTGCGCTCCCTCAGGCGCGGGAAAGTGTCGAAGACGCGTTCCAGATTGCTGGACCGCCGCTTGCGCCCACGCCGATAGCTGCCGAGCTCAAGATTCTCGCGCACCGACATGTTCGGGAAGATCTTGCGGCCTTCCGGCACCTGGATGAGGCCCGCCTCTACGATGTCCGCCGAGGATGCGCTGGTGAGGAGCTTTCCGTCGAAACGAATCTCGCCATCGTTCGCGCGCAGGACACCGGAGAGAACCTTGTTCAGCGTCGTCTTGCCCACGCCATTGGAGCCCAGCACCGCGACGATCTCGCCGGCGCCGACGGACAGATTGAGGCCCCGCAGTACCTCCGTGCCGCCATAGCCCGCTCTCAAAGCCCTGACCTCAAGCATGGACCTTCTCCCGCTTCAAGCGCTCGGCCGCGCCGGCCCCGAGATAAGCTTCGATGACCTTCGGGTCGTCGCAGACATCGGCGGGAGGCCCTTCGGCGATGATGCGGCCCTGCGCCAGCACATAGACCTGCTCGCAGAGACTCATCACGGCCTGCATGACGTGCTCGATCATGAGGATCGTGACGCCCTCGTCACGGATCGCCCGGATGACGGGAATTATGTCGCGGATCTCGGAAGGATTCAGTCCTGCCAGCACTTCGTCGAGCAGCAGCAGCTTCGGCTCCGTTGCGAGAGCGCGGGCGAGTTCGAGCCGCTTGCGACCCGCCACCGTCAGGCTAGAGGCCGATTTATCGAGTTCGGGGCCGAGACCGACACGCTGGCCTACCCTCTCGGCACTGGCCAACGCATCGCTGCGCTTCGCATGGCGCAAGTGCGCGCCCACGGCGATATTCTCGAGGACGGAAAGGCCCGCGAAAGGCTGCACGATCTGGAAGGTCCGGGCGATGCCACGGCGGGCCCGCACATGCGGCTCGTCACGGCTGATATCCTCCCCCTCGAACAGCACGCGCCCCTCGCTCGGCTTCTCGAAGCCGGAGATCAGGGTGAATAGCGTCGTCTTTCCGGCACCGTTCGGGCCGATCAGGCCGGTGATGGAGCCTGCCTCCACCTTGAGGGACGCCTGGTTGACGGCGACGAGGCCACCGAAGCGCTTGGTCGCATTCTGCACCTCAAGCATGGCGAGCGGCTCCTCTTGATCGGGCAGAGCGGCGCATCAGGCCGAGGATGCCCGCGGGAGCGAACGCGACGGCCGCAACCAGAAGGCCGCCGAAAACCATGAGATCGATGCCCGGAACGCTGCCGGCCGCGAGCTTGGTGATCTCGCCCAGTCCGTGCAGGGCCACCGCGCCGACCAGTGGCCCAAACACAGTTCCAAGGCCACCGACTATGGGAGCGAGGATCACCTCCACTGAAATCCAAGTGCCGTAGGCGATATTGGCATCCACATAGAGGAAATACTGGGCATAAAGGCCGCCGGCCGCCGCCGTCACAGCCCCGGATACGGTGATCGCCCCGAGCTTCACCCGCAGCGTATCGACGCCGAGAGCCTTGGCCGCCGCCTCGTTCTCGCGCACGGCTACGAGTTGTGCTCCGAAGCGCGAGCGCTCGATCCAGCGGGTCAGGAGGAGCACGGCGCCGACGAGGGCCAGCGCAATCCAGAAGAAGGCGCCCCGGCTCTCGAACTGGAAGTTGCCGGGCCGCACATCCAGTTTGATCAGAACACCTGCAGCTCCGCCCGTGAAGGTCGCCGCATTGGCGAGAATGCGCAGCACCTCGGCGAAAGCGAGTGTAACCAGGGCGAAATAGGAACCGCGAAGGCCCGACCGGAAGCTCAGATATCCGATCACCCAGCCGACGGCCGCGCCCACCACCGTTCCGATGGCGAAGGCGACCCAGGGATTGATGCCGAGGCGAACCTGGAGCAGCGCAGCCGCATAGGCGCCGGTTCCGAAGAAGGCGGCATGGCCGAACGAGAACTGCCCGCCGAAGCCGCCTAAGATGTTCCACCCCTGCGCGGCGAGGGCGATGATGAGGGTGAAAACAAGGAAGTTGAGAACCGTGTTCGCCGTGATGAAGGCCGGCACAAAGGCTATGAGCGCGATCAGGACGACAATCGGGGCGATGTCACGGAATGTCATGCCTTCGCTCCGAACATTCCCGTTGGCCGTACGAGCAGCACCAGGATGAAGATGAGGAAAATGCCGATCTGTCCGAGAGAATCCCCGAGGAAAAGCCCGCAGAGGCTCTCTACGACCCCGATGAACAATCCGCCGAGGAGCGCACCTGGGATCGATCCCATGCCGCCCAACACGACGATCGTAAAAGCGACCAGCACGAAAGCTTGCCCGATGCGCGGATTGACGTAGAAGGTGGGCATGAGCAGGCAAGCCGCCACGGCGAGGCAGGCGCATCCGAGCCCGAACGTCACGGCATAGACATGAGCGACGTCAATGCCGACGAGGCTCGCACCGAACTTTTCCTTGGCAACGGCCCGGATCGCCTTGCCGGTATCTGTGCGCGAGAGCAGAAGCCACAGGAGCACGGTGACCAATATTGCCGCTCCGAACCCGATCAAACGGGGCTTGGAGAGTAGAAGCGGCCCGAATTCCACGACCTGAAAGCCGTAATCGGTGTTGAGCGTGCGCGTATCCGAGCGAAATCCGGCGAGCAAGGCGTTCTCAATCGCAATTGAAAGCCCGAGGGTCACGAGCAGGATGTTGCTGTCGTTGCCATGGCTTGCCGGCCCGATCACGAAGCGCTGAACGGCATAGCCTAGCCCAAAGAAGAGAGGCGTCAGCGGCAGGATGGCGAGATAAGGATCGAGACCGAAGGCCTCATACACGACCCAGACGGCAAACATAGCCGCGGTGAGCAGCGCGCCATGGGCGAAGTTGATGATGTGAAGGACACCGTAAACCAGGGTAAGGCCGAGCGCGATCAGCGCGTAGACGGCACCTGCCATCAGTCCGTTTACGACGGCTTCCGCTATGATGGCGGGTGAATACATCGTCGAAGTCACTCCTCAGAGGCCCTGGGGAGAGAATATCGCCCCAGGGCCATTGCTCAGGATTAGCCGGTCACGGGGAACTGCGGCTTCGCGTCCGCAAAGGTATCGGGAAAGATCACCTTGATGTCGTTGCCCTGCACCTGCGTGTTGACTGGCGCGGCGCCCATATTCTGTCCGTTGACGAACTTCGTCTCGCTATAGGGCATGATGTGGTCCTTGAAGGTCGAGGTGTTCAGCGCCTCGATGATCTTCGGGCGGTCGGCCGAGCCGGCACGGTTGATCGCGTCGGCCAGCAGCTTCACGCAGGAATAGTTCAGCGGCACGTTGTAAGCGAAGACCTTGCCCTGTGCCTCGACCTGCTTCTTGAGTTCTAGGGCTTTGGGATTGCGCGGATCGTACCAGTGGTTGCAATCCATGATGCCGTTGGATGCCTCCGTAAACTCCTTCACGAAACGGTAGTTCGAGGCCGCGCCATTGAGAACGGCATAGACGCCCTTGGGCCGGATACGCTGTTGCTGCATCGTGCGCGCGAGCAGGACGAACTCACCATAATAGCTCGACGGGATCACAAGATCCGGGTTGAGTGAACGGATGCGCAGAGCGACATTCGACATGTCGCGTGCAGGGGTCGGATGCGCGATGGTCTCAAGAATTTCGAAGCCGCGCTTCGGCAGCTCCGCCTGCATGAGCTTGGCGAGACCCGAGCCAAACAGGCCGTCCTCATGTACCAGCACCACCGTCTTGGCCGGTTTTCCGGCGCCGTCGTTCAGCTTGACCAGATTGTCGAGCGCGAATCCGGTGACGATACCGAAGCCGGGGGCGAAGCGGAATGTGTTCTTAAGGCCGCGCTGCACGATCGGATCGCTGACGCCCACATCGACGATGTATGGCAGGTCATAGCGCGCTGCGGCCTGGGTGGCAGCCAGGCAGATGGGGCTTGCGAATCCGCCAACGATGGCCGCAACACCATCGGCCTGCATCTTCTCGACCTCCTGGGTGCCGGCCTCGGGGTTTGAACGGGCGTCGCCAAACACCATCTCAAGCTTGGCGCCGCCGAGACCCTTGAGGCCGCCGGAATCGTTGATCTCCTTGATGGCCATTTCGGCGCCCATACGGCCGAATTCACCGTCCTGGGCGAGCGCACCTGTGACGGGTTGCAGGATACCAATCTTCACGGATTGCGATTGTGCGCGCAGGTAAGCTGGCATGGCAAGCACAGCCGCCGAAGCGGCACCTGCTCGCAAGATGGAGCGACGCGTTGGGCGCATGATGTTCTTCATGTCTATGTTCTCCTCTGGTTGGACACCCGCACCGGTCGGGGCTTTGGCTCGAGGCTCTTCGGCCCCTTTGCTTTGCGCTCTTGCAGTTCAGGTCTTTTGGGGGACGGCTTAGCCACCGGATTCCATCGGCGGGCACCGACGGCGCCGGTCCGCACAAGGTCCATGTGGAAGGAATACCGATCCGGCCTGTAAAGGGCATGGAGATGCTCCACGCCCTGGCCTGACGGATCCCACACGACACGGGTGAGCGAGAGAAGGGGCGAGCCGATCTCCAGCCCCAGAGCTTCGGCCACGTCCGGTCCGGCCAAGGTCGCGCCGATGCTCTGGCTCGCCTCCTCGACCACGATGCCTGATCGCTCCAAGAGCCCGAGGAGCGGCATCGAGGCGAGATCGGCCTCGGAATAGGTGACGCCGATGCGCTCCGGCACGTGGGTCACGAGATAGGAGAAAGGCGCGCCGTCAATGAGACGGACGCGGATCGAGCGCTGCGCCCGCTCCGTCGGCTCGAGCCCGAGTGCGCCGGCAACGCTCTCCGACGGGTTCACATAGGCAAAGGAAAGAAGCCGCACGCTGGTCCGGCGACCCATCTCGACCAAATGGGACAGCACATTCGAGAGATCCGCCACGATCGGCTGCACCGAGTTGCCTTCGCGGACGAAGGTTCCCGAACCGGGGCGGCGGTCGATGAGGCCGTCGACGGCCAGGGTGTCGAGCGCACGCCGCACCGTCACGCGCGAAACCCCGTATTCGGCTGCAATCGAAAGCTCCCCCGGCAGGCGGGAGCCGGACTCCAGCGCTCCGTTCAGAATGCGCTCGCGCAGGAGAAGATAGATACGCCGCGCTTTGAGGGGTTCGACTGCTTCCACCAAGGCCGTCCGCTCCAATCTGCGACAGTGTTGACTGATGCAAAGGACAGATATCTGTCTACCTTATAAGACATTTCACTTGCGTCAAGCCGCCGCTTTGGAAATACTGGCGATGCTCTGACATGAACATGAGAGCGTATTCAGGAGAGCGATATGGCGGGAAGCCCCTCCGGTCCGCGGACCCTGTTCGACAAGTTATGGGATAGCCACGCGATCGTGACGCGGGAGGACGGACAGACCCTGCTCTGGGTTGATCGCCACTTCGTGCACGAGGGTTCGTTCCATGCCTTCAATAAGCTGACGGAGCGCGACGCCAGGGTTGCGCACCCGGAACTCACCTTCGGCATCGCCGATCACTATGTGCCGACGCGCCGTTCCGGACGCAGCATCGATCCGGCCATCCAGAACATGATCGATCAGCTGGCACGCAACACGTTGGAGAACGACGTGTTGCTGTTCGGACTCAACGATCCGCGCCAGGGCATCGTCCACGTGGTAGGTCCCGAGCAGGGCTTGACGCTTCCGGGCCTGCTCATCGTCTGCGGCGACAGCCACACCTCAACGCACGGCGCCTTCGGCGCATGGGGTTTCGGCATCGGCGCCTCCGAGGTCGCACATGTGCTGATGACGCAGACGCTCTGGCAGCGAAGGCCAAAGCGCATGCGCATCACCGTCGATGGAACGCTGGCGCCCGGAATCGGCGCCAAGGACATTGCCCTCTCGATCATTGCACGCATTGGTGCCGACGGCGCGCAGGGACATGCAGTCGAATATGCGGGCTCCGCCATCCGTGCGCTGTCGATGGAGGGGCGGCTCACACTGTGCAATCTCTCAATCGAAGCCGGTGCGCGCTGTGGCATGGTCGCCCCCGACGAGACAACGATCGCCTATTTGCGTGGCCGTCCCTTTGCGCCTGCGGGCGACGAATTTGAGCGTGCAGCGGAGGATTGGCTGCGGTTGCAGAGCGACGAGGATGCGGAGTTCGACCGTGAGATCATCCTCAATGGTTCCGAGATCGCTCCGGTTGTAACCTGGGGTGTCAGCCCCGAGGATGCGCTGCCGATCACGATGGCGGTGCCGGATCCCGAGGTAATCTCGGATCCGAGCAAGGCTGCCCAGATTCGGGACGCATTGGCCTATATGGATCTAAGACCGGGACAGAAACTGACCGACGTTTCCATCGATCGCGTCTTCATCGGCTCGTGCACAAACAGCCGCATCGAGGATCTGCGGGCGGCGGCCCAGGTGCTCTTCGGCCGTAAGGCGAAGGTGCCAGGCCTCGTCTCGCCCGGCTCATCCCTGGTGAAGCAGCAGGCGGAATCGGAAGGGCTCGACCGGATCTTCAAGGAGGCCGGGCTCGAATGGGTTGAGTCAGGCTGCTCCATGTGCGTGGGTATGAACGGCGACATCGTGCAGCCCGGCGAGCGCTGCGCGTCGACCACCAACCGCAATTTCAAGGGTCGTCAGGGACCCGGCGCACGGACCCATCTCATGTCGCCAGCCATGGTTGCGGCCGCCGCCGTGACCGGATCCCTCGCCGATGTCCGGCGCCTGATCGAGGAGCGCTCCTGATGCAGCCCTTTCAGTGCCTGACCGCTCCGGCATGCCCCCTACCCTACGCCAATATCGACACCGACCAGATGATCCCGGCCCGCTTCATGAAGCGCTCACGAGCCGAAGGCTATGGCGGCTACCTGCTTCACGACATGCGCTTCTCGAGCAGCGGTAGGGAGATCGCCGACTTCCCCCTCAACCAGACGCCCTATCGCAACGCGCAGATCATCGTAGCAAGGCGTAATTTCGGGGCAGGTTCCTCACGCGAGGCCGCTGTCTACGCCCTTGTGGATTATGGAGTCCGTTGCGTGATCGCGCCGAGTTTCGGCGACATTTTCGCGTCCAATTCCGTCAACAACGGCCTTCTTCCTGCCAAAGTGGGCGAGAGAGACGGTGAGGCGCTGATCGGGCTTCTCCAGGAGACTCATGCGGAACTGACCGTGGATCTCGAGGCGCAGACGATCTCGGTGAAAGGAATCTCGGTTCCATTCGTCATCGATCCTGTCTGGCGGACGAAGCTTCTGAACGGCTGGGACGATATCGACATCACCCTCAGCCAAGCCGATGCGATTGCGCGTTTCCGAGAAGAGGACTCATTGATACGCCCATGGGTGACACCGAGGATACGCGACGGCGCTGGCCAGACTACGATGTGAACTTTGTTTCGATCTGAATCGAGGTGCGCGCTGATCTCCGCTCTGCCGGAATCTATTCATCATGTAGTGTAATTACTTAGATAGGGGTTCTCTCTACCATCTGACGCTATGCCTGGCCGAACTCGGTTTAAAGAACTCTCCATTCCGAAAATCCAGTACGCCTCTGTTCACCAACTTAGTTTCTACACCTACCGATCAGCACTGAGCTCTGCTTATCAGTATTCTGATTGGGTGGACTAGAGCAACGAGCTTGCCATTGGAGTACGATTCGCCATGGAATGTGGTGCTGAAACAAAGCATTAGCGGCGACGCACTGGCTCCATCAGAACCACCATTGCTCTAGACCCTAAAGATGCAATCTTGAAAGGCTGCGTTGGGTCAAACTCTCACCTTCCGGTCGCCCAACGAACGTCGGCTGTCAGGTGCCGAAGCAGACTCAACTCTTACGTCGCAGGTGTGCGGAAAGGCTACTCCGAGAGGCCGCGTGGCCCCTGATACGAATCTGAGCCGTATCCTCAACGCTGTTTGAGAAGGGCTGATTCACCCGACTGAAACGGGGTCAATCAGTTGAACAGGCTCTGCTGGGTTGATCGCAGAAATTGCATGCTTGTAGACGACTTGCGTCCCATTACCTCGGACAAGCTGTAACGTGAAGTTGTCAAACGATCTGATCTGGCCCTGTAGCCTGATCCCATTTGCCAGAAAGATAGTTACCTCCACTCTGTTATCGCGAAGGTGCTTCAGGAAAAGGTCCTGAAGGCTTGAGGCGCTTTGTGTGGCCAATGTCCGGTCCCTAATGGAAGGCTATTGCACCAGAGCAGGCTAGCGCTGTCAAAGGAATTGGACCATAAGATCAAAGCCGGTCTTCTCCCGAGGATTAAAGCTCCTGCTGAACGACGTTCTGTCCGTCAAGATAGGCTTGGATAATCCCGGAATCTTCTTCCCGTGAGAAGACATCCAGGGAGCTTGATGCACCACGAGCAATGATCTTCCCGTCCTCCAGATGGACGTGACCCGCGCTCACCACCGTGGCTGGGACTGACTGGGCCATGTGGGAGTGCTGCATGAACTCGGGAAAGAGCAGCGGGAGCAACTCGCCGCCGTCAAGTCGGAGCATAACGTATTTCATAGGCATAGAGCCCTCCCATTGACGTCATAGCGATAGTCTCCCTACCTCTGATAGGAGCCTCCTCTGGAAATACCCGATGTCCGTACCCACGTGGGCCGCTTTATCACCGAAAGGATACTCCTATGTTTGAGAAGAAGCAGAGTTACACGCCGACAGAGGCTCAGAGAGCCTATGAACAACTGGATCAGCTTGTTGCGAAGAACGCAATCAATCCACGACAGACGGGTGTCTATCGGCGACACATTGCCAGTCGCATTCAGGTCACGCTGAAGCCATCCTATACCGCACAGGCGGCACGACGCGCCAAGGCCGAGATCGTGAAGCTGACCGAAGCTGGGACGGTTGCCATGAAGTCGGCAGCGGCGTACCGAGCACACATCACCAAGCGCACTCGGACAGCTTGATTCCGGGAACTTACGTTCCTGACCGTGCGATCAGTTCAGGGCGCTGTGAGCGGTCTTCCGGCTTGGTAGCGTGGCATTCACCCCGCACAATGTCGTGCGGATCCCATTCTGCGCTTGAGGCACAACGCAGAAGAGGCCCTGATGTGCTGGTAAGTCACGACTGTTAGTGCAATGGGCGTTCGTGAGCTACTTCTTCCGCCCGAACAAGGCGGCGAGCAGGCCCCTCTGCTCATTGGCAGGCTGAGGCT
>NZ_JAERQE010000063.1 GCF_016734765.1 Microvirga soli
GCAATCGGATACTTCTCAGGTCGCCTGAAATCCAGCGCCCGCCTCGTGCCGCCGCATTATTCAGGGCCGACTACTTAACCTTCGATTAACCCTGTTGGCGGACCATACTCGCGACAGGCCACTCACAGCACATTCGGGGGTTTGTTTCCGAACAACCTTTCTATTTCAGAGGGCGCCTTTGCGCGCTCCATGCAAGGCATTTCATCATGGGTCGACAGCCTATCGTTTTGCTAGTTTCTGGTCACCGGTTGGCCGAGATGACCACTGCCAACAGCTTGGTTAGCTATGGCTATGAGGTGCTCTTCACGAGAACTCTGGAGGAAGCCGGGCATCTGCTTTGCACGCACCGGCGCATCAGTGTTCTGGTCATCGACACCGACCTCGGGCAGGCGGGCGATAGCCTCTCGCTGGCCAAGAGCGCACGTGTGTCCGATCCTGATCTCAAGGTGATTTACACCTCACGCATGCCGTTCAGGCTCAAGGAGGCTGAGAAGGTCGACGGAGCTCCGTGCTTGGGTGCTCCTTACCGGTCCCACCAACTCGCGGGGGTGATCAGCCAACTTGTTCGGCGGACCATGGCCGAGGAGGAGGTATACGCGGCATAAGGACATACAAACCAGAGCGGCTAGGCAGGGTTATCGCCCAGAGCAGGGGAGGTCTGCATCGGGCCTCGTTCCAATCTATGGACATGGATAGGAACATCCAGTACTTCAGGTTTCCACTTCCGGTAGTGGCTGATCAAACCCTGCCATGATGCTTGGGATCTCAGCGAGTAGCTCGCGCGCAAGGAAGCCGAGACGACCGCGGGCACGAGCCAGGCGGTTCCCGGCCTCGCCATGGAGAAAAACGCCCCATTGCGCTGCCTGACCTGGAGGAACGCCTCGCGCTAGCAGGCCTGCAATGATGCCCGCCAGCGTGTCCCCAGAGCCCGAGGTCGCCAAGCCGACATTGCCGTCACTATAAGACCATCGCTCCCCGTCCGGCGAAGCAATGTAGGTGCGGGCTCCTTTCAGTGCCACAACACAATTGAGGAGCCGTGCGGTCTCGCCAGCTATTTCGGCTGGGTTGCTTGAAACTTCGCTCTTACTGATGCCGCTCAGGTTCGCCATCTCGCCCGCATGGGGCGTAATCACCATCCGGCCATCATGGCGCGCAAGAACACCTTTCAGGTCCTTCAGCCGGCCCAATGCTCCTGCATCCAGGACGAACGCCGGTCCGGGGTCACATGTCAGGATGCTGGCCGTCAATGCGGCAGCCACGTCCTCGTCGATCATACCCGGTCCGATCAGAGCCGCGTCACAGCGTGCGATCCGCTCGCGCAAGACGGGGCCGGCACCAGGGTCGATCTCGCCTGCTTCGGTTTCTGGCAGTCTGATGACCAATGCCTCGGGCACAGCGAGGCCCAAGGGGAGCGCAATGCTTTGACAAGTTGCAATCTGGAGCTTCCCAGCGCCAGCCCGCAGTGCTGCGGTGGCTGCAAGGAGCGCCGCACCGGGTACAGCCAAGCTCCCGCCGATGACGAGCACGCGGCCGCGCTGATCTTTATCTCCATCCTCCGCCGGCTGTGGGAGCGGGAGGCGGCTAAGGAGGTTTGCCGTGACCGCGGTTTCCTTCATCGCGCCGCCACTTTGGCATCCGGATCTGATGTCACCGGTGCACCAGCCTCCTCGAGCGGAGCCACGAAGTTGTAGCAGTGCAGCCTCAGTTGCCCATGTTCGCCAATGCTCCGGTCCAGGCGGTACTCGGTAACAGAGCAGTTCGCCACGTCTCCTTCGGCATCGATCCCCAGGATCTGCTGCTCCGTCATGTTCTCGAGAAGATAGCGCAGGCATAGAACGACAACCTGATGCCCAACGATCAGGACGCGGCATCCGCTATGGTGCAGAGAGATGGTGTCGAGCGCGCTCCTCAGGCGCAGGATGACGTCGCACCAGCTCTCCCCGCCCGGCGGCCGATGATAGAACTTGCCCAACAGCCGCCGGAACTCGGCTTGGTCGGGGTGGAGTGTCTCGATGCCTGACCGGGTCAGGCGGTCGAGGATCCCGAACTCCTTCTCGCGCAGGCGCTCGTCAACCACGAATGTGTGGCGCTCAGCGCAGACGCCGCCCGCGGCCGCGATGATGTCGGCGGTCCGTTGCGCCCTTAGATAAGGCGAGGTGAGCACGACGTTGGGGCGCTCAGCGGCGGGGAGATCAGCGAACCAGCGTCCTAGTGCTTGTGACTGCTCCTCGCCGAGGGAGCTCAGAGGGACGTCCACGTCTCTGTCGGTGATATCGATGTGGGACCAGCCAGCAGCATGGGCAGCATCGCGAGCTACGTTGCCGGCGCTCTCACCATGACGCACGATCCAGAGACGCTCGGGCCAGCGCTGTTGCATCTTCTGAGATCCCCGCGTCAGTCAGCAGATAGGGATCAGAACGTCAGCCTTGGCCATAGGTTCCTGCTGCGCCTGAATGAGCCAGCAAGGCAAAGCACCCTCCTGTCACTGTGACAGGAGGGGACCAACTTAACATATGTTGGTTTCGCAGCGTCTCAAAGCTTCACAGCAAAGGCGGAGGCAAGTGACGTTACCGCCTCAGGTTGGGTGTCGTTATGCCTTTGTGAACCTGCTCAACGGGATCGGTTGCTGCAACGCCTGACACGGCGCACCGATCTTTGACTTAAAGATCCTGTCTATGCTGTTCTTTCCGCGTCTTTGTTCCCATGTGGAGCCTCCCCCTCGGGAGAGTTATGGGCCAGCCCGTCCTGGTCCTCAGGCAAAGCTTCCCAAATCTTGGCCATCTCCTGCAGTTGGGCTGAACGCCATCCGGAACCTGCCTGGCTCAGCAGTCGACAGGCACATGCACCAGCAACTTACGAATTGGCCGCTATTGTAGTTACAGGTTGAGTTGCTTACCGAGCCTCCAAGACAGAACCCCGCTCAGTTCTACCCTGGGCGGGGATGCTTCTCTGTGCTGCTGTTTACACGCGCCCTGACACGGAAAAGGCGCAACCGGCCTCCTACACTACGGAGCCTCGTCTTCCAGGGTAAAGCCAGCTTTGAGCACAACCTGATAGTGCCGGACCTCGCCGTTCTCGACGTGGCCGCGGGTCTGGACGACTTCGAACCAGTGCAGATTTCTCAGTGTCTGGCTGGCCCGCTTGATCGCGGTCTGAATGGCATCCTCGATGCTGGTCTCAGAGGAACCAACAAGTTCAACCATCTTGTAGACATGATCAGACATCGCGTGCTCCAGCTCATCATCCCGCGGGCACATAGAGCACCACGCGGGGCCTGCTAGTCTTCGGACACGTCATCAGGTGCTCTTTCCGGGACGCAGAACCTGCTCATATGCCTCCGGTTCGTTCTGATGTTCCGGCATGCCGCTGGCGCAGATCAGGATTGTTCGCTGACAGCCTTCTCAATTTAGTAAGCGTGCCTAATAATAAGTGATGGTTACTAAATTGCCTGAAGAAACCATCGGTCTCCTTCTGGTCGACGCCGCACGGCTCCTGCGCATTCAGATCGATCGGGCCCTTGACGGTGCTGGTCTGGGGCTGACGGCCGGCGAAGCCCGCACCTTGGCCTATGTCAGCCTCTATCCGGCCTCCCGCCAGACTACGCTCGCGGCGCAGATGAATGTCGAGCCCATGACACTCGTTACTTTCCTCGACAGATTGGAAAGGCGGGGCCTTGTCGCGCGGGAGACAGACCCAACGGATCGGCGCGCCAAGACAGTGCAGCTTGCCCCTGACGTACAGCAGACCCTTGAGCAGGTTCTTGGGATTACGCGGAAAGTTCAGGAAGAGGCTTTGCGGGACTTTGATCCTGACGAGATTGAGAAGCTCCGAGGTCTGCTGAAGCGCATGCGGTCGAACATTGCCGGCAGCGAGTTGGGGAGAGAGCAGGCATGAAGCCCCTCATGTCCGAGACCCGCACGGCGGTGATCGGGGCTCTCATCGTGGCACTCGGCTCTGTCAGCATGGCGCTCTACACGCCGGCGATGCCCACGCTCGTCGAGGTGCTTCAGACCACGCCGGCGGCAGTCAAGATGTCCTTGGCCGTCTATCTGTTTGGCTTTGCCTTTGCCCAACTGGTCTGCGGGCCCCTGTCTGATGCCTTCGGCCGCCGGCCGGTTGCCCTTGTTTTCTTCTCCATCTACGTCTTGGGCAGTGTCATCGCGGTCTTCTCGCCCTCGATCGCTTGGCTTCTGATCGGGCGAGCGCTCCAGGGCGTCGGGGTCGCTGCGGGGGTGGCGATCTCGCGGGCGATCGTGCGCGACCAGTTCACCGGTCAGAGCTCAGCGCGCATCATGAACCTCATTGGCCTGATGCTTGCCGTGGGACCAGCGGTGTCGCCGACCATCGGTGGCGTGCTCCTGAGCACCCTCGGCTGGCATTCAATCTTTCTCGTTATGGTGGTCTACGGCATCGTCGCGCTGCTGGTGATTGGATTGTGGTGTGTCGAGACCAATGCCGCTCCTGATCCCACACAGGCCTATCCGGGTCAGGTCCTGCGGAATTACGCAATGCTCCTCAAGGACGCAGGCTTCATGCGGGGCAGTCTCGTCCTCGGATGCGCGGTCGGTGCATTCTATACCATGGCGGTCATCCTGCCCTTCGTGCTGATGGAGAAGATTGGCCTGACACCAACCCAGTTCGGTCTGGTGATGCTCATGCAGACCGGCTCCTATGCTCTGGGCGCGGCGGTCACGGGCCGGCTGCTGCGTCGGGTTGAAGCCAGGCGCCTGGTCCCATTTGGACTGATGCTCGTTGCGGTGTCGGCCTTTGGGTTTGGCCTTGGTCTGCGCCTTCTGCCGCTCGCCTTGTACACGGCCATGGGTCCTGTGTTGATCTGGGCCTTCGGCAGCGCGCTGGTGATCCCAGGGGCTACCACGGCGGCCCTGGCGGGCTTTCCAAAGGTTGCCGGAGCGGCCTCGGCTCTGGCCGGCTTTCTGCAGATTGGCGTTGGACTCTCTGGCACCGCGGTTGCAGCCCTGCTCTTCAGCGATCCCCTGACGGCGCTTGCAACCGTGATGCCCAGCATGGCTCTGCTCGCCGTGCTAGCGCACTTTGCCCTCCCTTCAAAACGGGAAAGCAAACGGTTTGCTGCAGCCCCGGAGGAGCTGGAAACGGCCGTTGATCCGGCAGCAGCAGTCGGCGCTGGCGGCGAGGAGATCGAGCGAGTGGTGCATCGGGGCAGGCGGTGATGAAGGCTGCCGTGGTGAAGATGAATCGTCCGCAGGAAGCTGATGCCTGAAGAAGTCCTCGCGCAGAACCTATTCCTGAGTTAGTCAATTTCCGGCAGAATTCAGGTGCAGCATTGTATGTGCCGTCAGTGTTAACATCATGCCCACAAGAACTTAGGTCACCATCCTTTCCAGTTGGTAGCCAGCAGATGAAGCGGAACACCAAGACCTTCTCTGTCGAGATTAAGAAATCCAGCGTTCACGGTGAGCGTCAGCACCTCCCGCCACGGCGGCTGTTTGAGGCACCACCGGGTAAGGTCCCAAGATTGTCGAGACAGGGGAGCCTCACGGAGCCTCCGTACCGTCTTCGGCCCCACGCATCCTGCAGAGCATTGTCGAGCCAGTCCGGAGCACCTCTGAGGCAGTTCCCCCTGCCCGCAAGCGTTCTTCAGGAACGGATAATCGGAAGCAGATGAAACTCGATCTGATCATGAGCACCTCTGAGGACGTGGCGGAAGCGCAATCCGCTGTGCCCGAGGCACCCGTTGCCGCGGCTGAACAGAACGCGGCGTACGTCAATGATGTTCAGCCTGCCGACGTCAGGAAGAGAACGCTAATGCGCGGAAGCCGCGGACGAAAAACTTCCAGCGGTGTGGAGCAGAGAGGAGTGTTCCAACCCATGATAGAGATTGAGCAAGTACCGGTGCCCGAGATGAGGTGGCCAACAATGGTGGGACCCATGAACGCGGCCGGGCGTCGGCTGACCAAGCGCCAGTCTGCCGCAACTCAATTGCCGCGGCACGAGCGTTGGAAGCGGCGCATCCATCCGGCATCCTGGTGAGGTAAGCAGAGACCGAGCGGATGGGCTAAGATGCCCGTCATGGGGAACGGCATCCAAGACGGGTAGCCATGTCATGTTCTCAATGCAGTCCCTTCATGAGGGATTCTGCATTGCAAAGAGGCGCGATGCCGCCCATATCAGCCGCGGCTGATTTCAACGCGGCATCGCCTATTCCTCCCGGCGCTGCTGTATCGGCCGTTCCCTCTGGAAGGTTCTGACTGATTTGTCGGACCTTAACTTCGCCGGGCTTCGAGCCCGGCTTTTTCTTGTCTGGTCCATATTGGCCGTTGACGCGTCTTAGCGGAAAGCCGGCTGAAAAGCTTTTCGACTTTAGGCGTGAGATCAGCTGATGTGTGCGATAGAGATCCTGCCGCCAAAGCCGCAGCCTTAGCGCTCTCGACGCGAAGCGCTCGGCATCAAAGGTCTCTCAGGAATGCCGCTGTTTGTGGCAGCAGCAGGTCTGCCCGATCACGGCCTCGCCTGTATCTCGCGAGCATGGCGGCGCTCTGTCCTACACGCGCTTAGCAATCGTAATGGCAGCGCCCCGCTCAGCGGATCAAAGCGCGGGGCGCCCTGCGCTCGACAACGACCGGCTGGGCGCAAACCGAGCTTGCGCTGGCGCACGGACGGCAACACGCGCCCGGTACAATTCACGGGTGTCGCACGACCCTCTCTATTCATGCTGCACGATGGCTGCCAGAGTCGCCAGTTACCACAGGGAGACTACTTCACGGGTCGGCGATAATTCTGGGCCAAGATGAGAACGGATGAGCTGAACTACTGGACCGAGCGGCAGCCACGCTCGCCCGAGGCGAGCAGGGCGAGGAAACTGCCGCTAGCCTTAGGCTCGATGCTGTTTTACTGGGGCAGAAGAACCAGTCCTCATTTCAAACTCTGCTCGAAGAGGCTGCTGACCTACTGGCCGCATCCTAAGCTCTTCGACACGATAGATTGACCTTCAGCAAGCACCTCCAATGGAATGCAAGCGCCCCGGAGCCTTCCACAAGACTAACCCGATGGCCGCATCGAACCGTGCTCTGCAGCCCTCGACACGACGACCACAGCACCCTGCAGCCAGGAGCTCGACGCTAAGCTATGACTTCAACGGTCTTTGATCGGTCTTCCTTAGCGATCATATGCAAGGGGAATATTCCTTCCTTCACCGCTGCCCCTTGAAACCACCTGCAGGCGATCTCGAAGTCATCGACCTCAACGACGGTCATCCGGTGAGAGGGATAAGCAATCAGATACACGATATCGCCGACACTGAACTGCATGGTTCGCTCCTGATCCACCACATCAGAGTGTAGCTGGCTGGTTAACAGCACGTAAGGTAAGGGTTCAATCTCCCGAACATCGCCCCTGACAGGCGATGTCCATCCCCAGCAGCGGATGAACACGTTTGATTAACCATGCCCGCCAGACCCCTCGCATTGCCCCACTTGCGTCACAAGCTCGACCCAATGCGGAGCTGATGTCAGCTCACCACGCCCTCAGACATTCAGCTAACAATCTGCGAGGAAGCTCATGAGTTATGTGAACAACAGAGTCAGGCTGCAGCTCAATGCAACAGGCAAAGGTCTCCTGGCTGCTACGGTGATCGGCTGGGGCCTGTTTGTGTATTCTGTCCTGCCTACAGGAACTGAGAAGCACACGCTCCAGAGTGAGAACTCGCGGCTTCGGCAGCAGATTGAGACTATCGCCGCAGAGCGCGATAGGTTGGCGAAGGTCAATGAGCAAAAAACTCTGGCGGGCCAGGATCTGAATACTATGCTGGTGCGGATCGAAGCCGCAACCGAAGAACTCCAGCAGCTGGATTCTCTGAGGGCGAATGTTAGTCAAGCGCTTGAGCAAAACCGCCTTCAGTTAACCGGGCCAATGGATCAGCCTGTCGCTATGATGGAAAGCCCCACGGTCAGCACGACGTCAGCTGTTCGTCTTTCCAAGCAGGAGATCCGCACGGCGCAGGAAGCGCTTGTCGACTTCGGGTATGGAAAGCTTAAAGCTGACGGCTCTCTTGGCCCCTCTACCCGCAAAGCCGTTGAAGCATTTGAGCGAGCCAAAGGTCTTCCTGTCACAGGCAAACTTGGACCTGCGACTCTTCAGGCATTGAGAACCCATATGGCCTCCCTCATTCAGTAGTTCAGTCGTATCAGTCTATTCAGCCCGTAGTGATAACTGGCGAGTGCCTCATCAGGTAGCGCCACAAGAGTGGCTGAACCTGAGCATCCATTTTAAGGCCATCCATGGTTCTCAAGCTGTCGGCGTTTGTCGTGTTCAATTCCGCGCCATGCACCTCATGGTACCGTCAAGTTGTCGGAGAAGGAAACGCGGATCCTGGTTTGAGGCTGGATCTGGCGACAATTACAACACCGATCATCTCAGTCCAGACCTGGAACGCCCGAGCGCGGGCACGGCGACGATCAGCGGCCTTGGAGTGGGTAGAGCGGCGGAAGAGGTTTTCTGCTTGATCGTGAACCGAGAGAAAGCGTTGGGCCTGACCGGCTGACTTGAAGCGCTTCATGATCCGCTCCCGTCGTCCGGTCGGCTGATGGCTGTTTTCCGCTCGATTGTTCAAGCCCTCATGCTGCCGATGCTCGACGCCGGGCATGACTTCTTGCTTTGCAGCGGCATAGCTGGCCAGTTTGGCGGTGATCATGATGCGAGGAGCGATCCCCTGCTTCTTGAGCAGCGTGCGCAACAGCCGCTTGGCCGCCTTGGCATTGCGCCGGCTCTGAACCAGGATGTCGAGCACGGCCCCGTGCTGATCGACGGCTCGCCAGAGCCAATGCTTCTGGCCCGCGACGCTGATCACGACCCCGTCCAAGTGCCACTCGTCGCCGGGGGCTGGAAGACGGCGGCGGATCTGCTTGGCGAAGCTCTGGCCGAACTTCAACGCCCATTGCCAGACCGTCTCATGGCTGACCGCGATGCCTCGCGCCGCGAGCATCTCCTCGACCATGCGGAGGCTGAGCGGGAACCGGAAGTACAACCAGACGGCATAGCTGATCACCTCAGCCGGAAAGCGGTGGCGGGCATAGCGAGGATGACGGGTGTTCTTCATCCCTCACATATGCCTCGATCCAGTCACCCACCGGTTAATCTGACGGTGCCGTCACGACTCACCCTTGCGTACTTGGATCAGCACTGGCTGAAACCCATATGAAGTCTATGCCACACAAGAGATCTTCTCGCCACACCCCTGACCTGTTCGAGTACACGATAACTGTCCCGACACCGCCCCCTCAGCGGGTTGCCACTCCGGCTAAGCCGCCGGAGATTACGAGTGTGTCTGACACGCAGTTGGTACAAGATCTTGGTGCGCTGATCGACGAGTTGCGGCGCCGCCTGGAGACGGGCAGGGGTAGCCGGGCAGAGTTGGAGGAGGCGGCAAAACAGGCCAGCCTGTCACTAAAGCGTCTGGTTCCAAGCCCCACACGCCAGAACAAGCTCTCAAGATCCGGCAAGATCTCATCGGTGCTGCAGGAGGGGCAGCGCAAGGCCGTACGGGCGGCACTTCTGGCCGGGGTGGCTCCCTCTCAGGTGGCCAAACACTTCCGGTTGTCGCCGGCCACCGTGCGTAAGATGCTTGGAGAGACCACGTAGGCTGAGGCAATCCGGCTGTTGGGTGCTTGCGCATAGCCGAGGTTTGCTCAACCATTGCCTTATTGAGACGCTTTGATGGTGATTTCCCGGTGTTGCCGGAAGAAGCTCCCAAAGACATGACACTCAGCCTACGAGGCCTCGCATAGCCCATGTACACCTTGGAAGGCCCCACCTCGTTCGAAGAAATCATCAAGAAGAGCCGGTTCATTGCGACAGCCGGCCCGATTGCGAGCGAGCAGGCCGCTAAGGAGTTCATCGCCGCGCACTCGGACGGAGATGCCAACCACAACTGCTGGGCTTGGCGGGTGGGTCAGAGCTATCGCGCAAGCGATGACGGTGAGCCCGGCGGCACAGCAGGAAAACCGATCCTGCAGGCGATTAATCGGCTGAGCCTCGACAATGTCGCTGTTGTCGTGACCCGCTGGTTTGGAGGGGTGCTCCTCGGCAGCGGTGGTCTCATCCGAGCCTACGGCGGTGCAGCCGCCGCCTGCCTGCGGGCAGGCAAGCTGGTCGAGATCGTGGCGGTTTGCGAAGCCACCATCGCCGTAACCTTTTCCGACCTTGCGCTGGTGAAGGTGCGGTTGGCCAGCATCGCAGGTGTTCAGATCCGCCGGGAGAGTTTCACCGAGGTAGGTGCGACGCTCACAGTGGACTTGCCCGACGCAACCGCCCCGCAGATCGCCCGCATGATCACGGACATCACCAGCGGCCGGGCATCAGTCACTCGAGATCTGTGACACCGCAATCTGCCCAGCTGCGGAGAGGCGGTGCACTGCCCGCAGCTTCAATGCGCAACTGCAACGCCCACTCGTGTGACCTGCTGCGGAGAAGGACCGTTACGGATGCAGCAGATCTCCTGGTGGGTCTCTTCTCAAATTGCTGTCTCCAGCTGACCAAACCGCACCGGGATGATTTCTTGTGTGCTGATCTGCCCATTGACGTGCTTGCAATCACCGTGAGTTGCTGCGTCTCTTCCGACCCCAGAGTCAACACCATCAGGCCTCCCGGCGCGAGTTGGTTCAGTAGCGCCTCAGGCGGCTGCTCGGCGGCAGCCGTGACCAGGATCTTGTCAAAGGGCGCATGCTCTGCCCAACCACGCGTTCCGTCGCCAATCCCAACGGTGACATTGCTATAGCCAAGCTGATGCAGGCGCGCCTCGGTATAGCTGGCAAACTCCTCAACCACTTCCACGGTTCAGACTTGGCGAGCAAGCTCGGCCAAGACGGCCGTCTGGTAGCCGAGTCCGGCGCCGATCCTGAGCACAGTCTCATGCGGCTGCAGGTCCAGCAGGTCGGTCATGAGGGCGCTGATGAAAGGCTGGGGCACGGTCTTGCTGAAGCCGATCGGCAGCGGGGTGTCCTGGTAGGCAATGGCTGCAAGCTGTGGCGGGACAAAGAGATGACGTTGCACCCGCCGCATAGCCACCAGCACCCGCTCATCGAGTGAGCTCTTGCCGATCCCCTCGCTCATCAGATCGGCCTGAAGGGCAATCACTTCCACCATGTGGCGGCGTAGGATCGCGAGATGCGTCTCAGTCATCGGCTTCATGGCAGACAATCTCCCGCTCGGTCTGGTGCGGTGAGGGGTGATGTACTTGATTGTAGACCCAAGCTGATGATCCCAGAAGCGAAGAGCGTTCAGCGGAACAGACAGACTGATACGGATCCCCACGGCCAGGCTCTAGTGGCCGCTGACGGGAGTGCGGACGAAACTGATCCGCGACGGAGCTTTCTGGTGCTATAGTTCACCTGCCTTGGTGAGATCCTGAACAGGTAGGTCAATAGCTTCAGCGGAAAGCCTCCAACGTTTTGATGAAGAGGGAGGGATACCATGCGGCCGAAGAACATTCACAGCACTGTCCAAGATCTGCGCCCGACCATCACGGCACCGGTCTTTCCAAGCACCTCGACCGAGTTCATCAACGTCATGGCGCACTACCATCGCGCCGAGATCGCCCGCATGGCGGGCTGGCGCGACCGGATCGACCGCACCACCAACTGGGCCATTACCGTCGTGGCAGCGATGCTGTCGGTCTCGCTCTCCACGCCGACCGCCCACCATGGCGTGCTGCTGTTTGCCATGGTCCTGGTTCTGCTGCTCCTGGTGATCGAGGCGCGCCGCTACCGCTTCTTCGATGTCTACCGCAATCGCGTGCGCCGCATGGAGCGCAACTACTATGCCCAGATCTTCGCCCCGGAAGAGGGAACAACGGACGAGTGGATTCACAAGATGGGCGATGATCTTAGACAGCCCATGTTCCTGACCAGCCACAGCCAGGCCATCTCCCGTCGGATGCGGCGCAACTACTGCTGGCTGTTCCTGATCCTGCTGGTTGCCTGGTTGGTGAAGACCACCTTCATCCGGATGCAGGAGAGTGCAGTTGAAACCCATCTAGTCAGCTCAGTCGGGGAATGGGTGCGCAATGCTGCCATAGGCCCGCTACCGGGCTGGGCTGTAATCTTTGCGGTAACACTCTTCTATGGCTGGATCCTGTATACCTCGCTGCGCCGGCCGAAAGGCGAGGGCGAACTGGCCTTCGGCAATGTCCATGTGTAACATCACCACCTCAACAGAGGCCGTTGCCTCTCTCTAACTTCAGCCGGCTGTCTCTGCCCGATTCCGTTCCTCTTCGTCATGCATCATCGGCGGTCACAACCCGGAGAACCGGAAGAGCCGGACGGTACGATCCTCATTGACGTCGAGCACCCGCAGGTCATCGCTGTCCCGGGCGCCGTTCATCACCACCTCAAAGTGAACGCCATAGCGGGCCGCCGCCATATCGAGCGGCAGCTCATAGGCAATGAACTTGCCAACGCCACGTGCCTTGAGAGTCCGCAGCAAACCAGGATCTGACAATGAGGGATAGGAGGTAAGGATCACAATCGGCCGCTGCCGGCAAACACCAGGGCTGCTTTCATCGTGCTTCTCCTTAGCTTGGCACCCCCTGTCAGGCCCATGTTCTTCTTCTGCCGCCCGAGCTACGCCATCAGTTGCGGACGCTGAAGGAGCCGTGCTGGGCCTGAGGATTGAGCCGGGCGAACTCCGCCCCGTTCACATGAACCAGCGTTGCGTGGTCTCCACCCTCAAAGTACAGCTCCTGCTGCTGGTCGATGCTGGTGTCGATGATTACATCCAGACCATAGCAGGCGCCCAGGGGCGGAACCGCGCCGAACCCGCAGTCGCGGAAGACGCCCGCGGCTTCCGGCTCGCTGGTCAGATGAATCTCATGTCCGAACTCCGTCCTGAGGTCGGACAACTGAAGATGGTGTGAGGCAGGGAGAACAGCGAGTTTGTAGCGGCCTCCATCGTTGAGCACGACAGCTTTGGCCAGCCTGTCGCTTGGGATGTGACCCGCGTGGGCGGAGCCCAGAGCCGACAGGCTTGGTTCATGCGGCACAAGCTCGTACCGAATCCCGCGCTCGTCCATGTACTTTTGAAGTGTGGGTGCGATGGTCATGACGGGCCTCCCATTGGGCCAGGGGTTTCCCGCCTCACGAGGCATGCGCATAGACCGGCGCCGCTGGCGCGGCTGCTTGGTATCCGCTGTTATACGCCTGTGGCTCACCAGCAACAATCGAACTGCCGTTCTTGTGATCCGCCCCAGTGGCGAAGTGGGACACCTTGCCTAGTGCGCCATCAGAACAGGAATGGTCGTGTTCGACAGAATGTGACTAGTGGCTCCACCAAAAATGAACTGCCGTAACCGGCTCTGGGTGTAGGCGCCTTTGACGAGCAGATCGCACCCGAGCGATACTGCCGCTGACAGAATGGCCTCGCCGGTATGTCCATGTGGGTTCGGGACCGTTCGTGTTTCCGCCGGCAAGCCGTTGTGTGCGAGGGTGCGGCTGAGATCCTGGGGGGAGGGGCCCGACACGCCCCAGTCCTCGAAGTCGATCACCACAACCCGCTGCGCCTTGGCCAGCAGGGGCATTGCCAGGGCCACCGTGCGGGCCGTCTCCGTGCTCCGGTTCCAGGCAATCACCACGGTCGTGCCGAGAGTAGCAGCTGGGCCCGGTGGCACGAGCAGAACAGGCCGGCCGCTCTCGAACAGCGCAGCTTCGACGGTGGGCAGGCGCGGGTGGTCAGGCTGATCGCTAGGCCGTCCGAGTACGGTTATGTCGAAGGCTCGTCCATAGTGGCCGACGAAGTCGTCCTCCGCCAGATCGCCGCCGCACCAGCTGAAGCAAAGCCCCGACGACCCTGCTTCGGATCGGGGAACCCCTCGGGCCTTCATGAACGACTCGAACCCTCGGCGGGAGGCCTCGGCCTGCTGTCGCCGCACCTCAGGATCAAGAAACGAAATGTCGCCGATAGCAAGATCGGAGGCGATGTAGGGCGGCAGGTTAGGGGTAATTGCCATGCCTTCCAGATAGCCGTCCAGAGCTCGCGCAAGGTGCAGCGCAGTCTCAAGCACCGAATGCATCAGAACATGCTCTTCCACAGGAACGAGGATCGACTTCATGGCATCCTCGGACTGAACTTCGGCAGCCGACAGGCGGAGATCATTGTACTCCCGTGGCAGAGATCTGTCTCTGGCGAGGCCCTGTATGTTGGCTCTTCCGTTGCACGGAGTGCCAGAGCCAGAGTTCGGAAGCCGGACAGTCTCACCTGATCGATACGACCTCGGGGCGGCCCGCAGGCTCGCAAGTTGCATGGACGGTAAACCTCGGGGTCCGAACTACTCATATAGGAACGATGCCAGGAGCCAGTTCATAATGGGAGCGGGATCAAGTATGCTTATCAGCACTGGCTAAGAAATCCACATCTCAGGGAGTTGCGCTATGCCAAAGCTGACCGTGAGCTGGGACGAGAACGGATCTTCGCTGCAGACGGCGGAGGTCGAGAATCCCATGGCTGATCGACGCTGGAGCGCTCCAGTTGGACAGCTGACATATGCCGAGCAGCAGGAACTGCTCTCTGCCGCCCAGGCCCTGGCCCGACTAATTGCTGCTCTGGCGGCGGAGGACACCTTCTTCAGCAATCCCCGCTAGCCTGCAGGACATGACAGAACAGTGCACCCCCGAGGTTTCCAGCTGCCAGGACCCTCTAATTTTTAATCGGAGGGTCCTGGGTTCGAGTCCCAGCGCGCTTACCAACAATATCAAAGGGTTACCGGCATCTGCCCTTTGAGCAAATTTTTCCCAGGTAGCCAATAGGTAGCCGGACGATCTCCGCAACCGCTCAACATCCTCGACGTACGATCGTCTGAGGATGATCGGCACGCCAACGGCTGGCCACGCCACCATCACCCGGTTAGCATGGCCCGGACTCATCCGAGCAGGCGAAGGCGGTACATATGGGGCACGACCATCACCACGATCATGACGACCACAGCCATCTCTCCGAGATCGAGCTGCGAGTGCGTGCCCTCGAGTCCATCCTCGTCGAGAAGGGCTATGTCGATCCAGCCGCCATTGATGCGCTGGTCGAGACCTACGAGGTCAAAGTAGGTCCCCGCAACGGGGCTAAGGTGGTCGCCAAGGCCTGGGCAGACCCTGCCTACCGGGAGTGGCTCCGAACCGACGCCACAGCGGCCATCGCGTCTCTCGGCTTCATTGGCCGTCAGGGCGAGCATATGGTGGCGGTCGAGAACACCCCAGATGAGCACAACATGGTCGTGTGCACCCTGTGCTCCTGCTACCCGTGGCCGGTGCTCGGCCTTCCCCCGGCCTGGTACAAGTCAGCTCCCTACCGCTCCCGGGCTGTGCTCGACCCGCGTGGGGTTCTAGCCGAGTTCGGGGTAGACCTGCCCGAGACCACCCGCATCCGGATCTGGGACTCGACCGCGGAGGTCCGGTACCTCGTGATCCCGATGCGTCCTGAGGGAACAGAGGGTATGAGCGAGGAGGCCTTGGCCGAACTCGTCACCCGCGACTCCATGATCGGCACCGGGCTCGCCCGGCAACCGGAGGCAGTGCGATGAATGGCGCTCAGGACCTCGGCGGCATGATGGGCTTTGGCCCAATCGCCATCGAAGAAGACGAGCCCTGGTTCCATGCTGCGTGGGAGCGACGGGCCTTCGGCCTAACCCTGGCGATGGGAGCCTCCGGCAGCTGGAACATCGACATGAGCCGGCATGCCCGCGAGTCCTTGCCTCCTGGTGAGTATCTCACCTCGAGCTACTATGAAATCTGGACCAAGGGTGTCGAAAAGCTGGTTGTTGCAGCTGGGCTCGTCTCGAGGGAGGAGCTGACGCGTGGCCAATCCCTTTCCGAGCCAGCGGCAATCAAGCGCGTGCTCAAGGCGGAGGACGTACCGGCTGTCCTGGCCCGCGGTGGCCCGGCCGAGCGCCCCATCGAGCAGCCGGCGCGCTTTGCGGTGGGTGACCGGGTCCGCACCCGCAACCTAAACCCTCAGGGCCACACCCGCCTGCCGCGCTATGCTCGCGGCAAGACCGGCGTTGTTGAGCTGGTGCACGGCGCCCATGTGTATCCGGACGCGAACGCTCATGGACAAGGCGAGCGGCCGCAATGGCTCTACACGATCTGTTTCTCGGGTCGGGAGCTGTGGGGCGAGCAGGCGGATCAGAACATCACTGTCTCGATCGATGCCTGGGAGAGCTACCTTGAGCCGGTATGAAGATTTGGTCCGTGTGGCCGCAGAGGTCGCGCGGATCCCGCGCGGGGATGATGGCGCACCTGTCTTTCACGAGCCTTGGGAGGCTCAAGCCTTCGCGATGACGCTGGCTCTCCACGAGCAGGGCCTGTTTACCTGGACGGAGTGGGCTGCAGCGCTCGCGGCGGCCATCAAACAGGCCCAAGCATCTGGTGACTGTGATGATGGCTCGACCTACTATCAGCACTGGCTGGCTGCAATCGAGCAGTTGGTCAGGGACAAGGGCATTGCAACCGAGCAGGCGCTGGCGGAGCGCCGTGGGGCATGGGACCGTGCGGCGCATGCAACCCCGCATGGGCAGCCAATCCTGCTCGAGAATGATCCACTCCGCTGATCTGCGAACCGCGAGGGCGCGCAGCGACGGTCTGCGACCAGCGTCGCCCTTGAGGCTGGCCTTGGCGATGGCTGCGATCATTGCAGATGATGGCATGCGGCTCCTTGTCTCGGCAGCGTACGGATCTTCGCCCTGCAAGGCTAGCGCCGCTCCAGGACGGCGTACTCACCCTCGATGATGAGACCGTCACGCGTACGCCGCGCGGCCTGACGCAACGCACGCCTGACGTACAGATGCAGGGCGAGGCCTGCGACCAAGGCGAGCGGCAACAACAGGATCATCGCCGACATCGTAACGAAGAGGACAGCCATCCCGACCGAGACCAGGATGGTCAGCCTGACGGTGGAACTCCAGAAGCGGCTTGATCCCAGAACAACCCTGAGATCCCTAAGCACAGCCCACATCGTAGCTTTCCCTTTCCTGCGAGAGGATGCCCTGAAGGCAAGGCGCAGGAGTACCCTATCGCCCACCTCATGAAACAAGGATGATCGGAAGGTTACGATCCCGTCATGTCGCCCGGTCGCTCATTGTCACTCGCCTTGGCTGTCCCCATGTCCCGCAAGTGATGAATGATCCTGCCAATGCCACCGCGACATGGAGCACACCAGTCCCGACAGGAGCGAGCGGTAGGTCGCGCCGTGTCGGGGTCGAGATCGAGTTCATGGGACCGAGCGCGCGTGACGCGGCCGCCGCCGTTGCCCGCGCCCTCGGCGGTTCGGTTTTTGTCGAGGATCCGCATGCCTTCAGAATTCTCGGCACCTGCCTCGGCGACATGCGGGTCGAGACCGACCTCCGTTACGTGCATCCCCAACGCCACCCGGGCCTGGGCCTGAGGCTGGATCGGCGGGCAGCAGCGTGGCTGGGTGCGGTGGTGTCGCCCTTCGTTCCCCGGGAACTCGTCACGGCGCCGTTGCCGATCGACCGGTTGCCGGAGCTGGACGATCTCGTTGATGTCCTGCGTGCCGCCGGGGCGCATGGGAGAGGAGCGGTGCTCCTGGACTCGCTTGGCCTCCACTTCAACATCGATCCGCCGCGTCTCGATGCGGCGACGGTGGCCGCCTTTCTCAAGGCTTTTCTCATCATGAGCGAACGTCTCCGGCAGGAGACCGCTCGAGGAAGCAAGCGGTTGGCACACGTCCTTCCGCCCGAATTTCCGCAGGACTACGTCAGGCAGGTGCTCGCCCCCGACTACTGGCCCGACCTGCCGGATCTGACGGCGGATTATCTCGCGGCGAACCCGACCCGTGACCGCGCTCTCGACCTTCTGCCGCTCCTTGCCTACCTCGATGACGACCGGGTCCGCTCCGTGCTTCCTCGCGAGAAGATCGGTGCGCGTCCGGCCTTCCACTACCGCCTGCCGCAGGTGCACCTGAGCGATCTGGAGTGGAGCATCATGCCGGACTGGCATCGGTGGCTCATGGTGGAGAGGCTTGCGTCTGATACGGACAGGTTGTGCGCGATCGGCAAAGCCATGGCGGCGTGATTGCCAGTTACGGGCCGCAATGAGGTCTGCCATCGCTGATCCCGCTGCGTCGGCAACGGTCGTCACGTGGAGCCTGCCAGAACGGTCCAGGCATCCAACATGGGATGCAGTGGAAGCACGCTTCTGGCCTTCGATTCCCACAGCGCTCGAAAGAGCCAGGACGCAAGGCGAACCCCAGACACTGAACCGGGTTGTCCTGCTGCCTGATGGGAGAACGGGGAAAGGATGACCTGGACCGCAGCCCTCGGCTGGTTCTTCGCGGCCTACGCGCTGCTCACCGGTATCTTCATCCTTCTGGAGAACCGCCGTCCCCAGGCGACCTTCGCCTGGATGCTGCTGTTCCTGGTCCTGCCCGGCATCGGGCTTGCCGTCTACGTCCTGTTCGGACGCGACCGCAAGGCCTTCAGCCGGCAGCGCAAGCTAGCGCGCCAGAACCTGGAGGAGACAGCCGGGCCGCTGTTGAAGCAGCTCCTGGCCCGTCAGGATGAGGAGATCGGAAAGCTGGAGACCCAAACCCCGGTTCTCAGGCGACTCATGTCTCTGGTGCGGCGCAACTCCCATTCCATCCTGACCACGCGTAACCGGGTCGCCATCCAGCAGAACGCGTCGACGTTCTACCCTAACCTGATGGGGGACCTGAGGCAGGCGCAGCGGACGATCTACCTCCAGTTCTATACCTGGGCCGACGACGCCTTCACGCGCGAGCTGAAGGCGATCCTGATCGAGCGGGCAGCGCAGGGTGTCGAGGTGCGCCTGCTCTATGACCCGTTTGGATCGCTGTTCCGCCTCACCCGCCGCTACAGACGCGAACTCAGGGAAGGGAGCGTGCATGTGTCGCCTGTATCGGCCCTCTACTGGCTGCACACGATCTCGTACCGTAACCACCGCAAGATCGCAGTCATCGATGGGAAGGTCGGCTACACCGGCGGCATGAACATCGGCCAGGAGCACATCGACGGTGGGCCGGGCTTCGACCGCTGGCGGGACACGCAGGTGCGCCTCGAAGGGGAGGCGGCCGCCGTGTTGCAGGTGGTGTTCCTCGTCGACTGGTACAACGCCACGGGCGAGGACCTCTTCGCGGCGGATCGGTTTCCATCGCTCGGGAATGGCGCGCCTCCTTCCACCGGTGGCGCTGCGGTTGACGGCCACGTGCCGGTGCAGATCCTGACCTCAGGCCCGGACTCGGAGTGGCGAGCCATCCGCCAGCTCTACTTCGCCATGATCACGTCGGCCCAGCAGAGCGTGCGTCTGCAATCCCCCTTCTTCATCCTCGACGCCACCATCGCGGAGGCGCTCAGGGCGGCAGCCCTGGCGGGGATCGATGTCGAGGTGATGGTAAGCGACCGCGGCGAGGGGCTGAACCAGGCGCCGTACTGGGCCGCCAACACCTACCTAGCCGAGGTCGCGGCCGCCGGAGCGCGGGTGCACATGTATGGGGCAGGTTACCTGCATGCTAAGACGCTTAGCATCGACGGCGAGGTCTGCTCCATCGGCTCAGCCAACCTCGACATCCGCAGCTTCAGCATCAACTACGAGCTCAACGCCGTGATCTACGATGCGCGGCTCGCTCGGGAGCTGGAGGCGGCGTTCAAGCGGGATCTCAAGGACTGCTATCCGTTCGAGCCGGCGGGGTACCAACGGAGCCCAATGCTCAAGCGGCTGTGTGACTCCACGGCGCGGCTGCTCTCGCCCCTGCTGTAGGGCTGAAGGCCAGCGCCCAAAGCTTGGCCGCACCTTTGCCACAGGACTGCTGCCAGCGTCAGGTCTGCGACGCACCAACGTGATCCGCCATGTTGGCCCCGCGGGCGCCGAGTGGCTTGGGCGCGCCATCCGTGCTGTCCTTCGCGGTCTGGTGCTCCATCTCGGCATTGAGCTCGGCGCCGAGCAGGACGATCACCACCGACAGCCAGATCCACACCATGAAGCCAACCCCGGCGCCGAGTGACCCATAGGTCCTGTTGTAGCTGTCGAAGTTGGCGACATACCAGGAGAACAGCATGGAGGCCGTGAGCCACAGGATAGCCGCCGCTGCGCTGCCCCAGGTCACCCACCGCCACTTCGGGTCGCGGCGGCTCGGGCCATAGCGGTAGATGACCGCCAGCCACATGCCCACGACCGCGAGAAGAACTGGCCAGCGTAGGACGGCCAGGAGCCGTTCGGCCGGGGTGGCGAAACCCATGAAGGTGAGCACGACAGGCGCGACCACCACCGCACTGATGGCCAGGATGGTGAAGCCGATCATGCCCAGCGTAATCAGAAAGGTCGTGGCGTAGAAGCGCAGCAGGCTGCGCTTTTCCTTCTCGCTATAGACCACGTTGAGGGCGTCGAAGAGGGCCGCCACCCCCGAGTTCGCGCTCCACAGCGCCACCAGAAAGCCGATGATGAAGGCGACACCGAGGGTGTCATTGCCCTGGGTGACGATCAGAGAGATCTGCCCGCCGATGAGTTCCAGCACCCCTCCGGGCAGGATGCCGGCGAGAAGGGACAGGTGGCCCCGAATCGTTCCGGCATCGGCGAATAGGCCATAGAGCGACACGATGGTGGCAATCGCCGGAAAGACGGCCAGGAGTGCGAAGAACGCGACCCCGCCCGAGGTGGACAGGATGCGGTCGTCCGGGATCTGCCAGAACACGCGCCAGAGGATGTCCCTCCAGCCACGCGCCGGGATCTCCCCAGGGGTGTTTGCCTGGCGTCCCCGGCCGAGCTCCCGGGCATGGACGAGATCGTCCGGCAGCACGCCGGGCCCGGCCTCCTCTTCAAGCTTGGAGCGCCAATCTTCGCCATGTTCGTTCATGGGGGCACCGTTGAGGTCCAGCAGGGTGTTGGTTCGGCAGGTTCATGCCGTGTGAGCGCGACGTTTCAGGCCTTTTCGCGTTAACCCCGCAACCGGGCTCTCGGCTCCTTTGCATCCGGGAAAAGGCGTGTCGGTTTGGAACGGCGAGGAACTGGCGTGGGCCGCGCTCGTCGCGCTCGGGATCGGCTGGGACGCGCATGAGAAGTTCAGGAGGCTCTTGGGCTCTGGGCGCCCCGACGAGTGGGACATGTCCCCTGTCTGGGAGCGGCGCATCCACCGCTGGCGGGGCATAGGTCTGGCGACGTCTAGCGCCTCGATCCTCTTTGTCGTCGCGCGGATCATCGGACGGACAGTGGCATGAGGACCGGCGCGGACCGCCACCTGTCAGCGCCGGAAGTCGCGGTCTTTCTCCACTTCCATGCCGCTGACGTCGAGCTCGGCCCCGACCAGC
>NZ_JAERQE010000064.1 GCF_016734765.1 Microvirga soli
GTCTCTCAAAGCGCCAAGTGTACTCCTCAATCGCGCAACGCACCTGGTCCCAACAACGTTCCGCTACCAAACAGCTAAGGGCCGGGGGACCTCGGCCACTACTAACTCAGGTCAAGGAGCCGATCGCTGCCTCTCGGTCGTTCTAGTGGCAGCGCCAAGGCCGAGAGCAGCCGAAACGCAGCCTGAATGGCCCTACAACGCCAAAATTATGCTTGGTAACGATAAGCGGAAGTTAACAATACCTAATTTCAATAAGAATGTGGCTTCAACTAAGACGTAGTAATCCTTTGCTTCACTTCCATCCGCAGCATATATATTCATAACATCAATGGTTTAGCTTCTGCATTTGGCCCATGTGGATCGTAACTGGGGCAGATTGGGGGGGCGACCCAGCTCAGACTTGGGTCACGAGAGCTGCGAGCGGTGGGATCCTCGGCTGATCTCCGTTCAGTCCCAGCTGGTCTCCGAGATAGGTGAAGAACGACAGCCCGAGCTTGCGGCAGGTCTTCGAGAGCCCCAGCGTCACGTCGCGCGCCACGCGGCCATCCGCACTCATGGTGCCGCCGGAGATCTTGCGCTTGGTCACCCAGGCACGCAGGTCGTTCTCGGACGCATTGGTGTGAGCGGGATCTCCGAGCGCTTAAGGACCTTCAGAAGTTCGTCCAAAAATGACCTGAAGCCAGTCGATGGAACGCGCTATCGAGCCCGGCCATCAACGAAAACTTTATGAAAAAGCAAGATGCTCGACAGACCTCGCATCAGGCAGCCGGCGCTAAGTTTGACGGCATTCGTCGTGCGCGCAAGACCAGGACAGCATGATCCCACAGGACCCGTTGGCACAATTGCCTGTCGAAGTGGTTTCCACTTCCTTCGACCTCTTGCAGATCGCGCTTGGCATCGCGATCCTTGTCGTGGTGGTCTTCGTCCATGGTGTCGGCATTCGGCAGATTTCGCGCTACTTCTCTGGACGCTGGGTGCATGTGACCACTGAGACGCCCCATTGGAGGGTCAACCTGTTGTTCGGCAGCGTTATCGCGCAACTCGTGATCGTTCATCTGATCGAGGTGATGATCTGGGCACTGCCGATTTACTGGCTCAATCTCATTCCTGAGCTCTCAGCCGCAGCCTTTTTCGCAGCCGAGACCTATACGACCCTCGGCGAGGGCGCTGTCCGGCTGCCGCTGAGCTGGCGGCAATTGGGTCCTATCATCGCCGTCTCAGGGCTTTTCACCTTCGGCTGGACCTCGAGCGTGCTCGTCTATGTCGTGACGCAGTTCGGGACACTCGACACGCACCACGCCGAGCGTAAGAAAATCGCCGAATCCGACGCCGCGTAACTTCGACGACCCGGCAATCCCGCTTTATGTCCGGCAGCATCTCGCCTTTGGCCCCGTCTATCGGATCTCCAAGGGATGGTAGAGGACGGGGTATCCAGAATTTAGGATAACCAAGATGGGGCGAGCGGCGGCAACACCCTCTCTGAAAGCCGCGTTACCGGTGCCGCTGCCCTGGTCCTCCTGTGAGTCGGCGCTAATACGGTCTACCTTTGGTGGCGTCAGTCGGTACACTGGCTCGGCCGCCGCTGGGCAGGGTAACCGGAAGGCTGGGCTATGCGGGTTCGGTTCGGCTTTCAACTCTCGGTCACGACGCTGTTCGTGGCAGTGGTGCTTGCCGTCGGCCTCACCCTGGTCTTCCTCAGCTTCGATCGCGCCCGCTCGATCACCCGCTCGGCCGCCCTGGCCTTCATCGATCGGGTCGCCGACCACACGGCTGACCGGGTGGACGGGCAGTTCAAAGACGTCCTCGACATCCTGGAGGTCCTGCGGCAGCTCGAGCCCGTCGAGTCGGGCACGATCCTGGGCAATCCGTCGCTCTACGCCACCCTGGCAGCGCTCCTGCGCCGGCACGGGCAGCTCTACAATCTCTACATCGGCTACGATGATGGCGGGTTCATCGAACTCGATGTGCTGGATCGGGCAGGACCTGCGGCCCGCGCGCAGCTCCACGCGCCGCCCGATGCCGCATTCAGGTTGACCGTTATGGAGACACCGGCCGGGGAGACATCACGGATCCGCTTCACGTCCTATCTCTCTTCCGACTTAGCCATCCTTGCCCAGGACCATCGCACTGCCGACTACGACCCGCGCGAGAGGCCATGGTATCGGGACGCTTTCCACCCCGGAGCCGGTCCGATCACCGAGCCTTACGTTTTCGAGCTCGCCAACCTGATCGGCTACACGGTGCGGGCACCGTTCCCGCAAGGGCGACGTGGCGTCGTTGGCGGGGACATCCTTCTCACCGAGACGGATGCCTTCCTGCGCTCGCAGAAGCTCGGCACCTCTGGTGTCGTGTTTCTGTTCGATGACAGCGGCCGGATCGTCGCTCATCCCCGCATGGAGGAGGTTTTTAATGCCCGAGCGGCAGAGCCTCCCCTTGACCTGCCGCGCCTCGGCCAGTTTGTGGCCATCGACATTGCGCAGCCGTTGAGCACCTGGCAGCGGGGCGGGGCGGCACAGCAAATTTTCGAGGCGGCGGACGGGCGGACCTACGTCGTGGCGTTCCGCTCGATCGGGACGGCCCGGTCCTCCGGTCTCAGCCTTGCCGTCATGGCGCCGCTCGACGAGTTCTTCGCCGAGATCGAGGCCGGGCGGCGCCGGCTGTTTCTCCTGGCGCTAGGTCTCGTCCTTGCGGCACTCCCGGTCGTGTGGTGGATCGGCTCGATGCTGTCGCGATCCATGAAGGCGCTGGCGTTCGAGACGGACCGCATCCAGAGGTTCGAGACCGGCGGTTCCTCAAGGCGGATCCGCTCAATCATCCGTGAGATCGACGACCTCGGACGATCCGTTGCCACAATGCGGACCGTGGTGCGGACGTTCGCCAGCTTCGTACCGAAACGCCTCGTCCAGCAGCTCGTCGCCACGGGTGATGCTCTCCAGCCCGGCGGATCGCGTCGCGAGGTTACGATCCTGTTCACCGACATCACAGGATTTACCGCCATCACCGAGAAGGCCGATCCCGAGCAGGTCATGCTTCGCACCTCGCATTATCTCGCCGTGCTGTCCGCCGTGATCGCGGAGCACGGCGGCACGGTCGACAAGTTCGTAGGTGACGCCATCATGGCGATCTGGAACGCGCCGGCCGACGATTCCGATCATGTCGCCCATGCCTGTGCTGCCGTGCTGGCCTGCCTTGAGGCCAACCGGAAGCTCAACGGAGCGTTCGAGCGCGAGGGCTGGCCGGCTTACCGGACCCGGTTCGGGCTCCACACCGGGGAAGCGGTCGTCGGCACCATCGGGTCGGAGGACCGGATGGCTTATACGGTCCTTGGTGCAACAGTGAACCTGGCGGCGCGCCTCGAGCCGCTCAACAAGGAATACGGCACCGAAATCCTGGTCAGCGAGGCCATCCAACGCCGAGTGTCTGACCGCTTCGCATTTCGGGCTGTCGACACGATCCAGCCAAAGGGATTCCAGGCGAGGATCCAAGTGTACGAACTCTGCGGTGAGCTGAATGAGCATTCCCGTAGAGGAGATCGCGCTTGACGGGATGATTGGCGAGGGCTTACCGGCGCACCACCTCTCTCCAAGGCATGGTGTTGGAACCCTCGCACGTGACTTTACAAGAGCTTCACAACTCGGACCAACTAACAACGTGGGATCGAACGAGAGGTCCCGTCTTGGCACATCCCGGAAGTAGCGATTTGGTCTGTTCATTAGGCGGTGAGCGGACCTTCATTCCATCTGTTGTTCGCGACTTTTTGACCCACAGGTGACATTGGCCGATCTCGGGCATATGGCTACGGACGCATCGTGGGGACATCGCCACTAGGGCTGACCTCCTGTCCGGTCGAAGCCTGAAGCGGCTCCCGGCGCCCTCTCGGGCTCAACATAGTGGCGGCAATGGCCTGCTGCCTGTAGAACGTGGCTGGAGATTGCCTTTCCAGGGACGATTCAGCCACGCCATGACTTCGCCCACTTCAGCCGGGAACGTGGATCCAATCCGGCAGATCCACTTCCAGGCCCAGCTTCTCAACGCGGTCGAGCAGGCGGTGATCGCAACCGACCTCGACGGCACCGTCACTTACTGGAACCGCTGCGCTGAGCGGCTGTATGGGTGGAGCTCCGAGGAAGCGCTCGGGCGCGACATCCTGGAGCTAAACATCCCCTCGGAGGGGCTGCCCCAGGTCGAAGAGATCATGACCTGCCTCAAGGCGGGCCAGGTCTGGTCGGGAGACGTCGTCCTGCGGCATAAGGACGGACACACCTTCCCGGTTCATGTCACCGACTCGCCGGTGTTCGACGACAGTGGGCACATGGTGGGCATTGTCGGCATCTCGGTGGAGATCAGCGACCGGGTGCGCACCCTTAGGGCGCTCTCCAGCAGCGAGGAACGGCTGCGGATTGCCCAGCATGCGGGAGGCATCGGCACGTTCGAGTGGAACATCCGCTCGGGCGAGGTGACGGTGACTGAGGAGTTCTGCCGCATCTGGGGAATTGGGCCGCACCGATCGATCCGCGTTGGCGCCTTTGAGGAGTTCGTACATCCCGATGACCGTCATCTGATCGCAACCTCCATGGCCAGCTCTCTTGAGGATCTGGTTAGCTACACCGAGTACCGCATCATCCGGCAGGATAACCGGCAGATGCGCTGGCTAGCCCGACGTGGGGAGATCGTGCGTGACGAGGCGGGGCGTGCGGCGCGGCTGGTGGGTGCGGTCTATGATGTCACCGACCGCAAGAGCATGGAGGAGCAGCGCCAGCTTCTGATGCAGGAGTTGGCGCACCGGGTGAAGAACACGCTTGCCATGGTCCAGGCGATCTCCACCCAGACCCTGAGAAGCGCTCCGTCGCTGGAAGCGGCGGGCACGGTCTTCAGTGAGCGTTTGGCAGCCCTTGCGCGGGCGAACGACACCCTGTTGCAAGAGAGCTGGTCGAGCGCCAGCATTGGGGTGGTCGTCGAAGGTGCCACCCAGTCGCACAATGATCACGGCCGCATTCACTTCGGTGGACCTGATGTCCGCCTCGGGCCGAAGGCGGCGCTTGCTCTCTCATTGGCTCTTCACGAGCTCTGCACCAATGCTGCGAAGTACGGGGCGCTGTCAGTGGACACGGGCCAGGTCGAGATCATGTGGCATGTCGCAGGCGAGGAAGAGGATGCGCTGTTTCGCTTCAGGTGGCGGGAAAGCGGCGGCCCTCCGGTCAAAGTGCCAGAGCGCAAGGGTTTTGGCTCGCGGCTTATCGAGCGGAGCCTCGCCGAGAGTTTTGGTACTCAGGCTGAGATCGGCTATGAGCCAACCGGCGTCGTCTGGAGTATCGAAACGCCGCTGTCCGCACTTCGCGAGGCAACACCTATTTAGCTGCGACTAAGCCGTCTCACGAAGGCTTACGCGCAAGTCAGACTCATCCTTAGTCAAGTCGTAAGTCCGGTTGCGGCACTCCGCGGACCAACGAGCTTGGTCCGCTCCAGCGGGAAAAGCCGACGCTCATTGCGACGTTGGAAGGCGAAGGTTTGACCCACTCCGGACATTGCGGATCCTATAATCGAGCGCAAGGCACCGACTCCGGGCGCCGTGGTGCACGGCCGAGCGCTGAACTCGAGCAATGGTCTGTGCTCGACGAAATGCTCGCTGCGCCGCGCGAGATGAAAAACTGTTTCGCTGCGGCCTTCAACCCTGGCGGCGTAGATGTGGCTGACGCTGTGCGATCAACCTGGGCAAAGGTGCCGGGCAGCAGCCTGTCGAAGCGGAAGCGGATCTTGCGATAGCACTCGCAGGCGGCGTGCTCGAGACCTGCACGGTCGAGCACGTTGATGCCGCCGCGCTGCTGCTCAATCAAGCGTGAGGTCTGGAGGCTGCGCAGAACCGTGCTGACTGTGGACCGCTGCACGCCGAGCATTTCGGCCAGAAACTCATGGGTGTGGGGCAGCGTGTCCTGATCCAGGCGGTCATGGGTGCTGAGCAGCCAGCGGCAGCAGCGGGCCTCAACCGGATGCACGGCATTGCACGCCACCGTGTGATACGCCTGCGCGAGCAGCGCCTCGTTGTAGGCGAGCACCTGCCGTTGCAGGGCTGGGTGGGCCTGGATGGCCGCGTGCATGGCGTCGAGAGGTACCCGGGAGGCGGAGCCGGGGATCTGCACCACATAGCGTCCGAAGGCCTCCCGGCTGACAAACGCGCTCAGCAGGCCAAACAGCCCCTCGCGGCCGAACATTGCCACCTCAGCCAGGCGGCCATCCTCCATCACATCGACCAAGGACACGATGGCATCATGCGGGAAGTAGGTGTAGCTAATCGGATCACCCGGCTCGTACAGCACAGTGCCGCAGGGCAGAACCAAGGCCTCAAGATGTGGTTCAAGAACGGCGAAGTCCTCGGCATCCAACGCGGCGAGGAACCGGTTGTCCGGTGCCGATCTCGTAGCCGCCGAAAGGGTGCGTCGTCCTTCTGAAGGCATGATATCCTCGCGATCACAACCAGTGGACGCACTGATCACGATCAACGCGCTGGTGGGAGTTTGGTTGAGCCAGATAAGGTTCACGTCATCATAGAGCCAAAGCGCTAACCAGCCCTGTTACCGGCAGCCTACATTGCGACTTAGCCGCTGAATACAATGCAGCACCGCTGCCCGCAGCCATCAGGACCCACCAGTCGGTTTGGCTCGGCTCTGTTGCTTTTCCACAGCCCCGGCCTCACCCGCTCGAAAGATCTGGCTTGTTTCCCATGGCTGATTGCGTCAGGCAGTCTAAAAACAACGTATGTTATCATCACGCCGCAGCCTGGAGAGATCCATAGCATGAGGCCGAGATCTGTCAGATCGGCGCTTCCGCTCGTTCCAGCCGTGGTACTCGCGCTCGGCATCGTGCTGCTGGGTGGCCTGGAGCTCCTCCAAAGCTACACTGAGGCGGCACGGCGCGGCGAAGAGGACGCCCGGAACCTGGCTCATGTGCTGGCCGAGCAAACCGATCGGACCTTCCAGGCCGTCGACTTCACGCTTGTGGGGATCCGCGATGCCCTCACGGCTGCTCCTGACATGCCCGACAACGAAGCCCGCTTCCGTGACGGGTTGAAAGAGCGGCTCAAGGCCTTGCCGTATGTGCGGGCTCTTTATGTCATCGGGCCGGACGGGTTCATCACGCACGATACCGACTACCCGTCAACACCAAGGGTCAGCCTCGCGGATCGTCCCTACTTCAAGGCACATCAGGACGATGCCACCCTCGGCTTGCATATCGGACAGCCGCTTCGCAGCCGATCGGTCAACATCTGGTTCATCAGCTTCAGCCGCAGGATCAACCGGCCTGACGGCAGCTTCGGCGGCATTGTCGTGGCCGCCCTTGAGCCCAGGTACTTCGAGCAGCTCTATCAAGGCCTCTCCATCGGGAGAAGGGCATCATCACTCTCCTGTTGCGGGATGGCACGCTTCTGGCCCGCAGCCCGGCCGCCGAGGAGGCCATCGGCAAATCCTACGCCGCGGTGGAGCCGGTCTCCACCTACCTCTCACGCAGTGCGCAAGGGATTATCTGGGGCACAAGCCCGGTCGATCACACGACCCGTGTTGCCGCATACCGAGCTCTTGGCACCGCCCCGGCCCTGGTTCTCGTTGCCCTGTCGCAGCAAACCGTGTTCCAACCTTGGCGCGAGCATGCGACTGTGGTGTTCATCACGGCGGCCATCCTTCTCGGCTTGGTTGGCGCCCTGATCGTGTTGGTCCAGAGAAGCCGTCGGCGCGAGCAGGCCGAGCAGATCCGGCTCAGCCGCGTGCAGCGGCTTGAGGGGCTCGGGCGCATTGCCGGCGGCATCGCGCATGATCTCGGCAACACGATTCGGATCATGCAGTCGACGTTCCTACTCCTGAGGCCCTCCCTGGCTGAGCAACCCGACACCCTGTCCCTGGTCAACGAGGCCGATCAGGCGCTCAGGAGTGCAAAGGCCATGATCGAGCGCCTGCTCGCCTTTGCGCGGCGGCAGGAACTCCGGCCCGAGGTGACCGTGATCGATGGGCGCATCGCGGGCTTTGCCCCAATCCTGCGCCAGGCGGCCGGCCCCCGGATCGCTCTCGATCTCAAGCTGGCCGGCAGGGACACGGCAGCCCTGCTCGATCCGGTGCAGCTCGAAGCGACATTGTTGAACCTGGTGCTCAATGCCCGGGACGCGATGCCGGATGGTGGCACCATCACTGTGGCCACCGAGGTCATCGATCCACCTCCTGATACGAATGGGGCCGGCCATCTGTCCGGGACTGACAGCGACCGGTGGGTCGAGATCATGGTGACTGACTCGGGCATAGGGATGCCCCCAGCGGTGCTGGAGCGGGCCTTCGATCCGTTCTTCACCACCAAGGGACAGGGCAACGGGCTCGGCCTCAGCCAGGTGCTGGGCTTTGTCCAGCAGAGCGCCGGTGACGTGCAGCTGGACAGCGAGGAGGGCCGCGGGACGGCGGTTCGGCTGATGTTCCCCGCAGCGTCCCAGGAGGGGCGCACTGACGGCCAGACGGGCCGAAAGGCGGCTGAAGACCCCGCGAATGGTCCGTAAGTCCGTCGGGTAGCTCTCAGGGAAATCCTGAGCCGCCACTCGGGTCCAGACCTGATGGGGCCGGCGCTTTGGCGGAGGTAAGGGTTATCGGATCGCATGGGGGTGCCATGACCGCAAAACTTCTCGTGGCCGACGACCACGCCATCGTCCGCCGGGGCCTGCATGCTCTCCTGGAGGCGCAAGCCGGCTGGCAGGTCTGCGCGGAGGCGGAGAACGGCCAGGCGGCGGTCGATCTGGCCACCCAGTACCGGCCGGACGTGGCCATCCTCGACTACTCCCTGCCAGAGCTGAACGGCCTTGAGGCCACCCGCTATATCCGCGTCGCCAGCCCGGGGACCGAGGTGCTGATCTACACCATGCACAACAACGAGGACGTCATCCGCGACGTACTGAAGGCCGGCGCGCGCGGCTATCTGCTCAAGACGGAGGACGACGCCGAGGTTGTCAGGGCCGTGCAGTCGCTTCTGCGCAAGAAGCCCTACTTCTCGCCGCAGGTCTCCGAGACCCTGCTCGACACCTTCCTGAGCGGCGACAAGGTGGTGGCGTCGCAAACCCTGAGTTCGCGCGAGCGAGAGGTGATCCAACTCGTGGCCGAGGGGAAGAGCAACCGCGACATCGCCGAGCGCTGGAAGGTCAGCATCAAGACGGTTGAAAGCCATCGGACAGCGGCGATGCGCAAGCTGAACCTGCGCTCCGGGGTGGAGCTGGCGTTGTATGCTGTCCGCAACAAGCTGATCGAGCCTTGACCCTCCTGCCTCAGGGTTAGGACAATCCTGACGCTTTCCTCCGGTCCACACCTGATTCCAATCCAGATCGCGATACGCTTTGCTGCCAGTTGCTGACACCCAGAGAACGAACGCTGTCGGCCGCTCTCCCGCTTGGCGGGAGGGAAGGCCTTTCGAAGCCGTCGTTCAGGGCACGAGGCGACGAAGCCTCGGCCAGAGTGGCATACGGCGTAGTGGCTGAGAAAGTGAATGTAGTGGTGTGGCTCTACAAGCGCCTGATCGGCTTATGGCGAGCGGCAGAAGTCCGGCTCGACAGAGCGATCATCGCGTCGGCCGTCAGAGACATCGATTCAAAAACCCGGGGACCGTCTCTCGCCCCCGACAGTCCGGAGATCGCAATGCTTGGGATGCGCGGGATCACAGGAAGTCCCATCGGCCTCATCGGAGCCGAGATGAGCCCTGACGAGATCGAACAGCGCGTCATCCGCGCTTACGTCCAGCTTGCCTGCATGCCTGAGACGGACGACGCCCGCACCGTGACCGTGGTCCGGTTCGGCATGCTGGAGGCGCGGCTGACCGAAATCCCGGAGGAGCAACGGCTGTTGGGGACGCCTTGGTTCTGGCTGGAGCTTTACTCCCACGCGAAGCTTGCCGTTCTTGACAGTTACGGATGCACTGAACTCGACGAGCCCGAACTGGCTCAGGCGGTGGAACTCATCGCCAATGCAAGGCAGCAGGCTCAAGACCTGCACTAGCGGAATACGCCCTATCAGCTTCCGCAACAGCTCGCGACGGGAGATGTCCAATGCTGAGACTGCCAATTCACGGATTTGCCAAGCGCGTTGAGGACACGGTAGCTCGCGCCATGACCTTTCTCCGCGCCCGGGATGAGCTCGCCATGAAGGGATCCCCTCCGCCCCTGCCTCCAGAACCCAAAGGAGCAGGCAAGAACGGCCGGCAACACTGAGGGGTCGCCTCAGGATGCTGTCCACCCGAGTCCACGATTGGGCTCGCAGCTTCATGTAAGGAACCGAACTCTCGACCCATCTGGTCCGGGTCAGGGTAATCCTGCGCGTCCTTTCGCGTCCTCACCTGATTGCACCCCTTCTGGTTTTGGCGTTCTCTGCGCCGCGTGACTGGTCGGGTCCACACGGCTCAGAGCAAACCATCTCCAGGCCGCTGCTGCGCGCCGTTAGGTGGAAAGATGACATGCGGCGTTTTTATTTTGATGTCCGGGCAGGAGCGGAGTTCCTGCCCGATCCGGACGGCCTTGAGCTCGATGGTCTGGCGGCGGCCGAGCACGAGGCAATGCACACTGCTGTTACCCTCGCACACGATTGGTTGCCACTCACCCGGGAGATCGGTGTCGAGGTCAAGGACGAACAGCGTCAGTCGCAGCTGATCCTGACCGTTGCGCTGACAATCGATCGGTTGTGATAAAGTACCCACGACCTAGGCTATGTAACGTACTGTGCAATCCTTCCGCCGAACCCGACAGCGATTTCGGAGCCAGCGTTTGCCCTTCGTGAAGGCCGTATCCAGTCTGTCCCCTAATGACAACTATGCGAAATCGCGCGGCTATAAATGATCCTGCCGGGTGAAGAGGGCTTGGCTCTCGCCCGGCCCGCAGAACAAGATGCTACGTTGATACAGCGCAGCCAGGTCGCCCGCTGCTTCGCGGCGCTGTTCAGGGCTCGGATAGAAGTCGAAAGCCTGCTCGATCTCGGCCGCCAGAACCAACAGCGTCTCTCCAGAGACTAAGCGCGCTAATCTGTTTTGCAGATCCGTTGTGTTCATCGTGCTCGAAAGCCGATCAGCATTTTCAAGGTGTCGAGTTCGGGGTGATTTTGGACCAATTGCTCCCGGTCCTTGGCCAAATTATCCAAGTCCGGGCCATCTCCAGAAGCTGATTGCGCTGCTCCCCCTCGGGCATCTGCCTGGCGAGCGCCCGGCATTCTTCAGCGTGTTTTCATATTCGGCGGCGGTTTTCATAGCCGGCTTTATGGATCGCAGGAGCTCGATGGCAATAGCCTCTACTCACCTCAGCCTAGTGTGTTTCACATTGGGCGTTATGCGAAACTCGTGGCCCGTATGCGCGAGCTGAGGCATGATCAGAGCCATGCCCGACCGGACTGAGGAAAATGCTAGGATCCAGCAGCAGATCGTCGAAGGTGATCTGCGGATGTCCGCGCAGATCGCCCGGATCGAGTGGATGATCGAGAAGGATTACGACCCAGCGGAAGCCAGGAAACTGCTTCGGCATATGGAGGCGATCCTCGACCTGTGGCGTATCCGGCGGCAGCTCATCTTGGACGCCCTGGCCCGGAGCTGAGTGCTTGCCCCAATAAGCGTTATGACAAATTGAGCGACCACGTTCGCGCTTGCGTGGGACTGAGCTGGAGCGCCCATGAAAAAGGGCCGCGCCCGGTCTTATGACCGTGTTCGCGACCCTTCGAACGGTATTTGCCCCTACGGCTCCGACACCTCAAGCGCTCTCCCCGGACGAGCGCTTTTTCTTTTCTGCTGCGGTCTTCTACTTACTTTTCATACACGGCCTTCCGCGAAGTACTTACAGTAAGCCATTGGCGGCTATGACACGCAACAGCGTCGCGTTCGGAGGTCTCAAAATGGCACTCCTCGTCTTGGAACACTTTGACCATGTCTGGAACGGTGGTGATCCTGCGTAGTATCTCGCCGACCAAAAGCTGTATGCTGACCTCCCGATCCGGGCATCGAACATGAGGTTAGAATCGCATGCAAAAAGCTTAGCTGCAAAGGGAAAGCTGTCTTTGGTTGATAATGCCGGCGTGTGTTTGGGAGCAGTTCTTGTTCCCACCCCAGCTGAAGGTGAAGCGCAGATAGAGCCAGATCGCACGCTGAATGATGTCGCTCGGAAAGCGGTAGCCGGAGTAGCACGGTGAGGTCATGCCGAATGGTTAAGCCGCTGCAATCCGGTCAGCAAGCTAGGAACGTGACAAGCCCCATCACCTGAACCTGCGTCAGTGAATTCCGATGATACAACGCTGATACAACAATCCTTCCTTTCTGCTCCCGATTCGGCGCGTCAATCAACCCCATCTCTTCGCTCTTAGTGCCAGCGCAAGGGCGTTGGCGGAGAACTCCGACCTTAATTCAAAGTGGACTTCATTCCGCAGGCTCGGGCGCGTCCAGGCTGAGAATTCTGCCTGAGAGCATTACCCGGCTTTGCCGAACCGCTGCTCCAGAGAGGCGATGTAGGTGTCACGTGACGGGCTGAGGTGCTCCCGGCAGAGCTGAACCAACTTCTCCCGATCAGATGCTTTAAGGGCTTCGATCATGGCCCAATGGTCGTCTCTTGCCCGGGCGAGATGCACGGGGTTTGCCGCCGTGTAAGATCGGGCGCCATGGACCTTCTGGGCAAGGCTCTGGATGAGCTCAACCAGATGCGGGTTGCCACAGGCCCCAAAGAGCGCGTTGTGGAAGGCCATGTTTGCACGGAACCCGGCCCGCGAGTCGCCACGCTCAACCGCAGCCGCATGCTGCTCCTGGATATCGACCAATAGGTCGATCGCCTCCGGTGATGGAGGCAGCGGGATCTGCTGTGCCGCCAAGGTCTCCAAAGCTTCTCGTACGGAATAGATCTGCCGAACCTCGGTCGGGCTCAGCATTCGCACAGCCGCGCCCTTGTTCTGCACGCGCTCGACCAGCCCCATGCGCTCAAGTTCGGCAATCGCCTCACGCACCACGTGGCGTTTGACCTCAAACCGCGAGGCAATGTCCTCCTCGATTAGCCTTTCCCGAGGCTGCAGCCATCCAAGGACGATCTCCTCCTCAAGGACATTCGCCACCTGCTTCACGCGGGCTGCCGATGCCTGACGCTCCACACCATCCATATCGACCCCACTCACCTTTGCCATTATTGTTGACAATTCTGATAACAGGTCAATGATCCTCGTCATGAGCAATGATCCTAAACCTCCCCCGTCCGGCCTGCGCCGCAACCTCACCAGCTACGGAGATCCCGGCTTCTCCTTGTTTCTGCGCAAGGCGTTCATCAAAGCCGCTGGCTTCTCTGATGACGCTCTGGATCGACCGATCATTGGCATCACCAACACCTTCAGCGACTTCAATCCCTGCCACGGCAACGTGCCCCGCCTGATCGAGGCGGTGAAGCGGGGTGTCATGCTGGCGGGCGGGCTCCCGATGGAGTTCCCTACGATCTCCATCCACGAGTCCTTCGCCAGTCCAACCAGCATGTTCCTGCGCAACCTCATGGCCATGGACACGGAGGAAATGATCCGGGCCCAGCCGATGGATGCAGTGGTCTTGATTGGCGGATGTGACAAGACGGTGCCAGCCCAGTTGATGGCTGCTGTCAGCGCCGATGTGCCGGCGATCCAGCTGATCACAGGGCCGATGCTCGTCGGCTACCACAAGGGCGAGATGCTCGGAGCCTGCACCGACTGCCGGCGCCTTTGGGGCCACCATCGGGCGGGGGCCATGGACCAGGATGAGGTAGAGGTTGTCAGTGGGCGTTTGGCTCCGACCCAGGGCACCTGCATGGTGATGGGCACGGCCAGCACCATGGGCTGCCTTGTCGAGGCGCTCGGCATTGCCCTGCCAGGGACCGGCTCAATCCCAGCAACCCACGCGGACCGGATCCGGGCTGCCGAGGCGAGCGGGCGTCAAGCAGTCTCGCTGGCAAAGAGCGGGACGCGCCCGAGCGAGGTGTTGACCGAGGCTGCCTTCCGCAATGCCATGGTCGTGCTGCAGGCGATCGGCGGCTCGACCAATGGCTTGGTTCATCTGGCCGCTATTGCCCGCCGTCGCGGCATCAAGATCGACTTGGAGGAGTTCGACCAGATCGGGCGCCAGGTTCCTGTCTTGGTCGATCTAAAGCCTTCGGGCACCCAGTATATGGAGCATTTCCACTGGGCGGGCGGGGTCCCCCGTCTGATGCAGGAACTCCGCAATCATCTCGCCCTAGACGCTGTGACAGTTACTGGTGAGACCATCGGAGCCATCGCCGATACGGCCGAGGACGTGCCTGGACAGACGACGATCCGAAGCCGGGACAATCCTCTGAAAGCCACCGGCGCCATGGCAGTCCTGCGCGGGAATCTCGCTCCCTTGGGGGCGGTGATCAAGCACTCCGCGGCATCGCGCGAGCTTCTTCAGCATACCGGCCGGGCCGTCGTATTCGAGTCGGTGGAGGATCTGGTGACCCGGATCGACGATCCGGATCTCGATGTGACAGCCGATGACATCCTGGTTCTGCGCAATGCGGGGCCAAAAGGAGCTCCGGGCATGCCGGAGGCCGGTTACCTGCCGATCCCGAAGAAGCTTGCACAGGCCGGTGTTAAGGACATGGTGCGCATGTCCGATGCACGCATGAGCGGCACCGCCTTTGGAACGATCGTTCTCCACATTGCTCCGGAGTCCGCGACTGGCGGCCCCCTGGGTCTCGTGCGGAATGGCGATCAGATTCGATTGGATGTGCCTGAGCGTCGTCTTGAGCTCCTGGTGGATGAGGATGAGCTGGAGCGCCGCGCCAAAGAATGGCAACCGCCGGCCCACCTCACCGAGGAACATCGCGGATACCGTGGTCTTTACCTCAAAAGCGTGTTGCAGGCCGACGAGGGGTGCGACTTCGACTTCAGCTGATGGGCGGCAAGACCCAGGCAAACTCAAAACAAACATCATGGAGGAAACATCATGCTTCGCAGAGCGCTTCTCATCAGCGCCGCAGCTCTCGTCGGAGCGGGCGTGTCAGCTGGAATCGGCGCCTTGGCCGCGGAGAACTACCCCAATCGTCCCATCACGCTGGTCGTGCCCTATGCACCCGGCGGGGCGACGGACATCATCGGCCGCGTCGTTGCCGAGGAGGTGTCGAACACCATTGGGCAGCGCGTGATCGTCGAGAACCGGCCAGGCGCTGCCGGAAGCCTGGGAGCCGCTGCCGTCTCACGGGCGGACCCCGACGGCTACACCCTGTTGATGGGAGCACTCACCAGCCACTCCATCAACATGAGCTTGCAGGCGAAGCCCGGCTTTGACCTCAAGAAGAGCTTCGCCCCCATCACATTGGCCGGCAATGTCGGCCTCGCGCTGGTCGTCAATCCGAGTGTCGAGGCCAAGTCTGTCCAGGGATTGATTGCCTTGGCCAAGGCGCAGCCCGGAAAGATGACCTATGCGTCAGCGGGTGCCGGTTCGCCCCAGCACCTTGCCGGCGAGATGTTCAATTCCATGGCCGGCACCAAGCTCGTTCATGCGCCATACCGCGGCAGCGGGCCGGCGATGACAGACATGATCGGCGGGCATGTGCAGGTGATGTTCGACACGATCCCGTCCATCCTGCCCCACGTGCAGGGAGACAAACTGCGGGCCCTGGGGGTCACCACACAGGAGCCATCCGAGTTCATGCCAGGTGTGCCCACGGTGGCATCTCAGGGCTTGAGCGGGTTCGAGGTCGGTTCGTGGTTTGGCATCCTCGCACCGGCCGGAACGCCGGAGCCAATCCTGACAAAGCTCAATCAGGAGATCGTCAAGTCTCTCAAGACACCCAAGGTCATCGAAGCCATGCGCGTTCAGGGCGTCACGCCCAAGCCCGGAACGCCCGAAGACGCGTCTCGTCTGATCGACAGTGAGATGCAGAAATGGTCTGAGCTCATCAAGACCACAGGAGTTAAGGCAGCCGAGTAGAACCTTCGGCAGCCCGTTGGCTGAACGGGCCGACGGGCTGTTGGCTCAGCTTCATTAGGAGATCTCAGGGTGACAACGATCAAACGGGTGGCTGTGATCGGCTGCGGAACTGTTGGCGCCAGTTGGGCTGCGCTCTTTCTGGCCCACGGCCTTGATGTGGCAGCCTACGATCCGAGCCCGGGCGCCGAGGAGCGGCTGCACTCGTTCGTGGATCATGCCCTTGATCAACTCGCGGAGCTCGGCATTCGCGAGAAAGGCGAGCTGCGGTTCTCAGGTGATCTGACTGACGTACTGGGTGCCGCTGACTTCGTCCAAGAGAACGTTCCGGAGGACGAAGCCTTGAAGCGGAGGATGCTGGCCGACATCGATGCGCTCGCGGCGGAGGGCGTGATCATTGCCAGCAGCACATCCGCCCTCCTGAGAAGCAGCATTGTCGCGGACTGCAAGACACCGCACCGGTTCATCGTCGCGCATCCGTTCAATCCGCCACACCTTGTTCCGCTCGTGGAACTCGTCGGAGAGGACGAAGGCATTGTTCAGCAGTCAGCCGAGTTTTATCGAACCCTTGGCCGCCGGCCTGTTATCCTGAGACGGGAGATGCCGGGCCACATCGCGAACCGGCTGTCGTCCGCCCTTTACCGGGAAGCGGTCTACCTGGTGGAGCAGGGCGTGGCGAGTGTGGCTGACATTGATGCTGCCCTATGCAATGGACCAGGTCTGCGCTGGGCGGTCATGGGCCCGCACATGACCTATCATCTCGGCGGCGGCCCAGGGGGCATCGAGCATTACCTCGCCCATTTAGGCCCAAGCCAGGTCAGACGATGGGCCTCGTTGGGAAACCCAACACTGAGCCCCGAGGTGCAGAAACAGATTGTGGAAGGCGTGGCTGAAGAGGCTGGCGACCGTTCGATCCAAGAACTGGAGGAACGCCGGGACCGGGCGCTTCTCAAGATCCTGAAGTCCCGAATCGAGGTTGCGGGAAAGCCATGATGGACCCGCTCGTCATCACGGTTGCTCCCAATGGGGCACGTCGTGGCAAGGCCGATCATCCGGCTATCCCGCTCACGCCAGCTGAGATCGGGATTGAGGCAGCCCGCTGCCAAGAGGCGGGGGCTTCGATGATCCACCTGCACGTCCGGGATGCTGAGGGACGGCATTCCCTTGATCCGGACCTGTATCGGGCCGCCATTGCGGCTGTACGGAAAGAGGCTGGCTCCAATCTGATTGTCCAGGTGACGACTGAAGCGGTTGGAATCTTCACACCCGATCAGCAGATCGCCGCCATGCAGGCGCTTCAACCCGAGGCCTTCTCCGTCGCTGTTCGCGAACTCATTCCCGATGCCGCGTCCGAGACCGAAGCCGCCCAGTTCCTGAAGGAACAGGCCGAGCGTGGGGTGTTTGTCCAGCACATTCTCTATGACGAGAACGACGTGCGGCGGTTCATTGATCTTCTGGATCGCGAGGTTATTCCCCGCACCAGGGCAAGCGGATTGTTCGTCCTCGGGCGCTATACGAAGGGGCAGCAATCATCGCCGAATGATCTGCTGCCTTTCCTCAATGCGTGGGCTCTCGACCTGCCGTGGTCCCTCTGTGCGTTCGGCTGCCGTGAGGCGGCTTGCGCAATCACAGCGGCCTGCTTGGGCGGCCATGTTCGTGTTGGGTTTGAAAACAACCTTCACCTGCCGGATGGGAGTGTGGCTCCTGACAATGCTGCTCTGGTCCGCGGGGTTGCGGATGTGGCCAAGTCATTGGGGCTCACGGTCGCAACATCCGAGGAGGCTAGGCATGTGTTCGCCCACGAAGGATAGTTTCCGGAGTGGAACAGAGTATGCTTGTTGCGGGAAGCAAGGCACCTTGTGACTTTTAATCCGGATCCATAGCGGCAGAGGTGGTGGATAGTAGCCCATGACAAACTATGTTGCGGTACGCGCTCAGTTGCTCTCCTCGGCAATCGCTCAGATCTTTCAAGGCATTGGTTCAAATGAAAACGAGGCCCGGCTCATCGCCGATAACCTCGTCCTTGCTAACCTTTCAGGACACGACTCACACGGTGTGGGCCTTGTGCCGCTTTACTTGGATGGGGTTAAAGCAGGGCTCGTCCGGGTAAACCAAAGACCTGAGATAATCGCAGACGCGGGTATGATGGTCACGATTGACGCGGGGATGGGCTTTGGGCAATCGATCGGACATGAGGCAATGGAGCTTGGCATAAGCCGGGTTCGCGCTTCCGGAGTCTGCCTGGTTGCCATCCGCAACTGTCATCACCTTGGCCGTATCGGCCATTGGGGTGAGCAATGTGCAAATGCAGGCTACGTCTCAACTCACTACGTCAACACCCTAGGTCTGCCGCCGCTGGTCGCTCCGTACGGAGGGACAGACGCAAGATTTGCCACCAATCCGTACTGTGCTGCCTTACCTGGTCCGAATGGCCAGCCGGTGGTGCTGGACATGGCAACAAGCAAGATTGCCTTAGGCAAGGTGCGTGTCGCCATGAATAAGGGCGCAGAGGTAGAGGATGATACCCTTATTGACGCTGATGGGCAGCCCACCAACGATCCACTTGTAATGTACCAAAGCCCGAGCGGAGCAATTCTGCCCTTCGGCGGACATAAAGGTTATGGCCTTGGTGTCATAGCCGAATTGTTCGCAGGTGCGCTGACGGGGGGCGGAACCTACAATGCCAGCACTGCTGTAACAAAAGTCATTCACAACAACATGCTTTCTTTTATCTTCGATCCAGAGAAGCTGGGAGGAGCAGCAAGCTGGCGCGATGATGTTTCTGGTTTCATTGATTGGGTCAAAGCATCTCCCCCGGGTGCAAATTCGGACGGCGTGCTGATAGCCGGGGAGCCGGAGCGTCTTACCTTTGTGGAGCGGTCGAGAAATGGGATTCCCATAGACGAAACGACTTGGAGTGAACTCTACGGAGCCGCACGAGTAGTCGGGATATCCTCTGACGTCTTGGCAGCTACGCTCGTTGATTAACTGTGTTTCCGCCACTCTGCGCAGGGATGAATGAGTAATGCAGCCATATCTCAACACCTTTTCACTTGCCGGCAGGGTCGCGCTCATCACGGGTGCGGGGCGGGGGCTAGGTTTGGAAGTAGCGAAGGCTATGGCTGGCTCAGGGGCGCACGTTATCTTGAATGGACGGAACGCAGATCACCTTCACGACGTAGCCGATTCGATCAGAGCCACTGGTCAGCAGGCGTCGATAGCGCCGTTCGACGTGACGGACTCGAAAGCGCTCAACAAGGCCTTCGCCACCATCCGCGAAACACATGGATGTTTGGACATTCTTGTTAACAATGTTGGCGCACGTAACCGCAAACCGCTGCTGGAGTTTTCGGATGAGGAGATTCGGGATCTTATTGAAACCAACCTGGTCGCAGGTTTCAGCCTGGCACGTGAGGCCGCACGCCTGATGCTACCCCAGCGCGCTGGTCGCCTAATTACAGTCACCTCCATCGCCGGGCATGTCGCCAGGACGGGCGACGCAGTTTACTCAAGTACGAAGCATGGCCTCACCGGGATGGTCCGTGCTCTCGCCGCCGAGTATGGCTCCTATGGGATCACGAGTAATGCTATCGCGCCAGGCGGTTTTGCAACCGAGGCCAACGCAGCGATGCTGTCCGACCCAAAAGTCGCGGAGCATTTTGCAACCCGTAGCGCTCTCGGCCGGTGGGGACAGCCTGAGGAGATTGCAGGAGCGGCCGTTTTTCTGGCCAGTGCGGCATCCTCTTACATTACAGGCCATGTCCTTACTGTCGATGGAGGCTTAACAATTAAAATGTAGACGTGGCTAATCCAGCAGGATTAGGCCACAGTGTAGACTACACGCGAGCCCCAACGTAACCTGGCTCGAACAGCGTCAATAAAACACGTCAAAATCCCGGAGGAAGCCAATGAAACGCCGTGAATTCATGAAGGCAGTTGGACTTGGAGTTGCAGCCAGCAGCGTGGCCATGCCCGCCATTGCTCAGAGCGCGCCAACGATCAACTGGAGACTTCAGTCGAGCTATCCTACTTCGCTTGATACTATTTATGGCGCTTGCAAAGTTTTATCGCAGGCTGTTGCGGAAGCAACCGATAACAAATTCAAGATCCAGGTTTTTGCCGCAGGCGAGATTATGCCGCCGCTGTCAATCGTCGATGGGGTACAAAACGGAACTGTGGAAATGGGACATACCGGCTCCTACTTCTATATCGGCAAGGATCCATCCTTCGCATTCGGGACGGGGATTCCGTTCGGCCCCAATACTCGCCAGCAGCAGGCGTGGTTCTATCATGGTGGCGGGAACGATCTGCTTAATGAGTTCTATGCAACGTATAAGCTCTATCACCTTCCCCTTGGTGGGACTGGAACCCAGATGGGCGGCTGGTTTCGGAAAGAGATCAAGAGCAAAGCTGATTTGGCAGGATTAAAGATGCGCATTGGCGGCCTTGCTGGCAATGTCCTCCAACGACTGGGCCTCGTTCCCACGCAGCTCGCAGCTGGCGACATCTATACCTCGCTCGAGCGTGGTACTCTCGACGCGGCAGAGTTTGTCGGCCCATTCGACGATGAGAAGCTCGGGTTAGCGAAGATTGCACCGTACTACTATTATCCCGGCTTCTGGGAGGGTGCCGCATCGCTGAGCCTCTTTGTAAACCTCGACAAGTGGAATGAACTTCCACCTGGTTACAAATCAGTCCTTACCACTGCCGCGGGGTATGCGGCTGCGGACATGCTTGCGAAGTACGATGCTCAGAACCCAGCGGCCCTCAGGCGCCTTATTGCCAACGGTGCCCAGCTGAGAGCGTTTCCGCAGGATCTCCTGCAAGAGAGCTACAAGGCTGCGACCGGGCTATATGCCGAGATGGGTGCAAATAACCCGACCTTTAAGAAGATCCTTGATCACCAGATGGCATTCCGGAATCAGGTTTATCCATGGACGCAGATCTCGGATTTCAGCTACGACAGCCTGATGCTCCTTGCGATGCGCCAGAACTGATGAGGCAACTCAACAGCATTTATTGATCCGGCTTGGGTGATCTTGAAATTCGCAGCCAGTCGACCCAGGTCGGCGGGATGAAGCATGTGGACATGCGCAAGCTGCCCGCAGCAGCGCAAGAAGAGCGTCGGCGGCAGGTGGTTGGACTGCGCGAGAGCGGCCTGACTTACGAGGCCATTGCCGCGCAAGTCGGCCTGACCCGGACCGGCGTGTTCAACATCTGTCGCCGCGTCGCCGAACAGGGCCGGGCGGGATTGGCGAGCCAGCCGCGCGGACCTGCCGCCGGTACGGGACGGTTTCTTGCGCCCGAGCAGGAAGCGCA
>NZ_JAERQE010000065.1 GCF_016734765.1 Microvirga soli
GCCTCCCGGGCCATATCCTAGTCAACGCGCAGCCCACCCGAATGGATTCAAGCCCAGATCAAAAGCGCTTTAGCTCATGTTCCATGGTAGATGTGCGGGCTTCATTATGCCCTTAGACACTGCATCCCAAAGCGAAGCGAGGCAGTACATCCGTGCCTCCTTCACTTTTGGGAGAGTGTTGATCCGCGTGTTGGATCAGCCCGAGCATGGTTGCCGGAATATGGTTAACACATCGTTAAAAGATGCTTCCTTATGGGAAATGTCGTCGGGTAACGCCCTGAAACGTCAGATGCCTGCCTTCTCCTCCTGGAGAAGGACAAAGGCGGCGGGCGAAGGCTTTCTGCCTTCGTCGCTCGTCACATGACAGCGCCTACCTGCCAGGGAACGAATTCGAGGTCGCCATAGCCCAATTCCTCCGACTTCGTAGGTACTCCGGAGGCAACCTTCAGCAGAATCTCGAAGATTTCCTGTCCCTTCTCCTCAAGGGAGACGCCGTCGAGGATGTCGCCGCAATTGATGTCCATGTCGTCGATCATGCGGCGGTAAATGTCCGAGTTCGTCGCGAGCTTGAGCGACGGCGCGGGCTTGCAGCCGAAGGCGGACCCGCGCCCTGTGGTAAAGGCGATGAGGTTCGCGCCGCCGGCGACTTGGCCCGTCGCGGCAACAGGATCGTAGCCGGGCGTGTCCATATAGACGAAGCCGCGTTCCTTCACCTGCTCGGCGTATTCGTACACAGCCTGGAGCGTGGAGCGTCCGCCCTTGGCAGTGGCACCCAGGGATTTCTCGAGAATCGTCGTCAGGCCGCCTGCCTTGTTGCCAGGTGACGGGTTGTTGTTCATCTCGCCGCCATTGCGTTCCGTGTAGGCTTCCCACCACCTGATGCGCGCGACAAGCTTTTCACCGACTTCCCGCGTTGCAGCACGGCGGGTGAGCAGGTGCTCTGCGCCGTAGATTTCCGGGGTCTCCGACAGAATAGATGTCCCGCCGTGTTGCACGAGCAGGTCGGAGGCAACGCCCAAGGCCGGATTGGCCGTGAGGGCGGAATAGCCGTCGGAGCCGCCGCATTGAAGAGCCAGAATCAACTCCGAGGCGGGGCGTGTCTCCCGCTGTGCCTTTGCGACGACCGGAAGCATGGCTTTCACGGCGTCGACGATGGCCTGCACGGTTTTCCGGGTTCCGCCGGTTTCCTGGATGGTCAGCGTGCGAAACGTATCTGTCTCCGTGAGCCCATATTCCTGCTTCATGCGCGCGATCTGGAATACCTCGCAGCCCAGGCCGACCATGATCACGCCCGCGAAATTGGGATGGCTGGCATAGCCCCATTGGGTCCGGCGCAGGATCTCAAACCCCTCTCCATAAGCCGCATGACCGCAGCCTGTGCCGTGAACGATGGCCACGATGCCGTCAATGCCAGGATAGTCGCGCAGGATGCCGGAGCGTTCGACTTCCGCTGCCGCGAACCGTGCGACGGACGCGGAGCAGTTCACGGATGTGAGGATGCCGATGTAGTTGCGGGTCCCGGTCCTGCCCGAGGCGCGGCGATATCCTTGAAACGTGGCCTGCAACTCCGGCGGGAGTGGATTGGTGCTTTTTGCATCCGCACAGAAGGCATAATCCCGCTCGAAATCGTGCAGACCTACGTTGTGCTCGTGCACCCACTCACCGGGTGAAATGTGATTTTTAGCAAAGCCGATGATCTGGCCGAACTTTCGGATCGGCTCTCCCTCACGGATCGGCTCCACGGCCATCTTGTGGCCGCGCAGAATGCGTTCGCGAGCTGTCAGGCCGGCAGTGTCGGAACCCTGGTTTACGAGATCGATGGCGATGACGACGTTGTCATCAGGCGAGAGACGGATCGTGCGTGGGGTGTTCATGGCAATCGCTTTTCAAAATCAGAGATAGCCGGTTTCCTTGAGGAATCGCGGCAGCCAAAGGACAGTTTCAGGAACAAAGGTGATGAGGAGGAGGACGAGAAGCAAGGGCACGAGCCAAGGCGCACAGGCTTTCATGCACTCCTCGAACGATATGTTCGCCACGCGGGTCAGCACGTAGAGAACCATTCCGACAGGAGGGGTCAGCAAGCCGATCATCAGGTTGAGAACCATGATGAGCCCGAAATGCACCGGGTCGATGCCAAGCTTGATGGCAACCGGCAGCAGCACGGGTGTCAGAATGGTGATAGCTGCAATCGTCTCCATGAAGCAGCCGACGATCAGCAGGAAGACATTCACCAGAAGCAGGAAGGTGATCGGATCGGCCGCGTAGGTGATGATCCATTCGCCCAACGCATCGGTGGTGCGGGTTGTGGTGAGTACCCAGCCAAAGATCGAAGCACCTGCCACAATCAGAAGAACCACGGCCGTCGTCTCGATCGTGTCCATGGTGACGCGAACGAGCTGGCGCAGGCTCAGCACCGAATAGCGGGCTCGCTGCCCCCGTGACAGCAGCACCATATTGAGACCGCCATGGATCACCGTCGACAGCAGCAGCGCATAGGCGCAGGCGAAAACAGCCGCCTCAGTCGGAGTGAACAGGCCGAAGCTCATGCCGCCGATGATGATGGCGGGCGTCAGGAGGGGAAGGAAGGCATTGAGAAAGGAGCGCCCGAGGCGGCCAAGCTCGAACTTGGCATCGCGCCCGATGCCATAATGATGGGCATAGAGAGCCACAGTGGCCGACATGAAGATCGCCATGATCAGGCCGGGAATGATTCCTGCCACGAAGAGCGCGTTGATCGAGGCATTGGCCACCACACCGTAGATGACCAGCGGAAGAGACGGCGGGATGATAGGTCCGATGGTCGATGAGGCAGCCGTGAGCCCCACGGCAAACTTCGTGTCGTAGCCATGGTCACGCATGGCCTTGATCTCAATCGTTCCAAGACCGCCTGCATCCGCCACGGCTGTCCCGGACATGCCGGCGAAGATGACGGAGCCGGCGACGTTCACATGGCCCAAGCCGCCCCTCAGCCAGCCGACGGCCGCGACGGCGAAATCATAGATCTGCTTGGTGATTCCGGCAGAGTTCATCAGGTTGCCGGCCATGATGAAGAAAGGAACTGCCAGCAATGGGAAGGAGTCAACGCCGTTCACCATGCGGTGAATCACCGTAATCACCGGGGTTGTGATTTCACCAGTCAGATTTCCCACAAAGAGGAACAGAAGCGAGGAACCTGCCAGTGCAACCGCAATCGGTACGCCGATGACGATCATGACCAGGAGCGCAACGAGCATCAGGGTGATCAGCATGGAAATATCCGCTCTCAGTCGAGTGTCAGGCTGTGGGTGGCATCCGCCTCACGGCGGCGCAGGCGCCGCAGGAATCGCGAGATGGCATGCACGGTCACGCCTACTAGGGCGGCGGAAACCGCCCAGTACAGGTAGCTCTTCGGGATATCGATCGAGACCATGTAGCCTGGAGCAAGCGCCCCAAGTTGATAGGCATACCAAGCCATGGCGCCGCAGAAGAGGGCAACAAGGCCATCCACCGCAACAAGGGTCCAGTGCTTGGCTTCGCGGGGAAGATAGACGAGAAGCGCCTCGACGGCGATGTGCGAGCCTTTGCGCATGGCCGTCACGGACCCGACGAAGGTGACAAGGATGAGGAGATACCGGGCGATCTCCTCCGTCCACCCCAGTGAGTTGTTCAGGACATAGCGGGTGAAAAACTGCAGGAAGACGATGCCGAACAGGACCCAGAAGATTGCGAAGACCAAGGCGTCCGACCATCGAAGGTCGGAGAGATCCACATGCGCTTCCTCCTCCCGCCATTGTTCGAAGAGTTCGTCCATTTCCTGATGGATGTCCTCCGGCGGGGCGGCATCGCTTCTTGGGTCCGTCATGGTGGGCGCTTGGGTGTTCTGGATCGCGGGCATGCGTTTCGGCTTTTCTCAATGAGAAGCGTGAGGCTCTCTTCCTTTTGAAGAGAGCCTCGAGGGTCGCGCTAGTTGGTCGCCGTCTTGATCGCCTGGAGACGGTCGTAGACTGTCTTGTCCCAGGTGGCGTCGGGGCCCATGTGCATCTTGACCACAGCTTCACGGAATGGCGCCCGGTCCACTGTGACGACGTTCTTGCCCTGTCCCTTGAACCACTCGACCAGTTCCTTCTCCATCTTGGCGATGTCGTCGGTGCACTTGTCGGCTGCTTCCTGCAGGATTTCGGTCAGGGCCTTCTGCTCGTCGGCCGAGAGGCGCTTCATCGTGCCGCCGGAAACAATGCTGAGAAGCGCATCCGTAATGTGCCCCGTCAGCACGATGTTCTTCTGGACCTCATGGAACTTCTTGGCCTGGATGGTAACCAACGGGTTTTCCTGCGCATCGACCACGCCCTGCGAGAGCGCCAGGTAGACCTCCGCGAAGGCAATCGGCGTCGGGTTGGCCCCGACGGCTCTCGGGAACATGGTGTAGAGCGGCGCATCGGGCACGCGGATCTTCAACCCCTTCATGTCCTCGGGCTTGGTGATGTCCTTGTTCGCCGTCACGTGCCGCTCGCCGTAATAGGTGAGGCTCACGACCCGGTGACCGGTCTTCTTCTCGTATCCCTCGCCGAGCTCCTTGAAGAGATCGGATTTTCGGAAGGCGTTCCAGTGGCCGAAGTCGCGGAACATGTAGGGAGCGCCGCCGATGGCGACCGGCCCGTGGGCACGGCCGGCGAAGAGCTGGCCGGTATAGATGATGTCGACGGTGCCGAGAGACAGCCCCTCGTTGATGTCGCTTTCCTTGCCGAGAGACGAGGCCGGGAACACCTCGATCGTGTACTTGCCGTTGGTCCGCTTCTTGAGCTCCTCACCGGCCCAGAGAGCCCATTTATGATAGGGCTCGGACGCCTCGTAGACATGGGCCCATTTAAGCTTGGTTTGGGCGCTTGCCGGCAGGGCGGGGAGGGCGACGGTTGCGGCGGCGATGAGGCCGAAGGCTAGGCGGCGGGTCATAGATGGCATAGGCGTTCCTCCGAAAAACCCGGCTCTGCGGCCGGTTCCTGATGATCGGCGAGCAGCCCGCTCACCGGAGGCACCCGACAAGCTGGTGGCTTTCGCCCATCGGTTGGACTAACATGTTAGGCAAATGGACGCGTTCGACAAGAGAAAATACTACGAATTCCTAACGCCCCTGGAGCGCGGGCCGCGGGGGAACATGACCGAGCAGGTCGAACGCTCGCTCCGGTCGGCCATTGTCGATCTCGATTTCGAGCCCGGCGAGTTCATCGATAAAGGGGCGGTTTGCCTTGCCCTCGGGGTCTCTCGATTTCCCGTCTCGGAGGCCCTCGCACGCCTTGCCGCGGAGGGACTTGTCGAAATCCTGCCGCAGCGTGGCAGCCGGGCCGCACGCATCCGACTTCCGGAGATCAGGGAATCGATGCTGATCCGTCAGGCTCTGGAATGCATGGTGGCGGAAAAGGCAGCCGAGCATCTGTCAGATACCGATTTGAAGACCCTTCGTGAAAACCTGCAGGCCCAGCAAGAGGCTGTCGAGCGTGGGGACCGTCCAGGATTTTATGCGCTGGATCTCGTGTTTCATACGGTTCTGGTCGAGGGGCTGAACCTGCCCCGCGTGGCCGCGGTGATCGATGCATCCCGGGCCAATATCGACCGCGTGCGCCGGCTCCTCTCGTCGCCTCGTCGCCATACTGTAACCTTGGCCGAACACCGCGAGATCTTCCACGCCCTTGAGACCCGGGACTCTCAGGCGGCGCACAAAGCCATGGCTGCCCACCTTGAAGCGGTTATGGATGAGTTGGGACGCTTCTCGGCCGAGCATGCGGATGTTTTCGTGCATACCTGAAGGGAAGACGGCAGGCCTGAACTGAGTCGGACAAGCCCTGGTTCGGCAGCGGCAAGTTGGGTGATCCGTAAGCTCCGTTCCTGGCTCTCATGTCCCCGCCGTTGCGCCTATGGCCAGATGGTGTTTCTTTCCTAGTTCTCTCCGGAGGAGAACAACACATCATGACGACTGACGCACCCCTGTCTCTTCACGTGCCGGAACCGGCCGTTCGTCCGGGCGGAACCCCGGACTTCTCGAATGTTAAAATCCCCAAGGCAGGAGCCGTCCCGAGGCCCGAAGTCGACGTCGATCCAGAGTCCATCCGGGACCTTGCCTTTTCGATCATTCGCGTTCTGAACCGCACTGGCGAGGCGGTGGGTCCCTGGGCCGGCTTGCTGAGCGATGAGGAACTGATCGAAGGCATGCGTCACATGATGACGCTGCGCACCTTCGACGCGAGGATGCTGATTGCCCAGCGCCAGGGCAAGACGTCGTTCTATATGCAGCATCTCGGGGAGGAGGCGATCAGCTGCGCCTTCCGCAAGGCGCTCTCGCCGGGCGACATGAACTTTCCGACCTATCGCCAAGCCGGCCTCCTGATCGCGGACGGTTATCCGATGGTCGACATGATGTGCCAGATCTATTCCAACGCGCGCGATCCGTTGAAGGGGCGCCAGCTGCCTGTCATGTACAGCTCCAAGGAGCACGGCTTCTTCACGATCTCGGGCAATCTCGCGACCCAATACATACAGGCAGTCGGCTGGGCGATGGCATCGGCGATCCGCAACGATACCAAGATCGCCGCAGCATGGATCGGAGATGGATCGACCGCCGAGTCGGACTTCCATGCCGCCCTCGTCTTTGCATCCACATACAAGGCTCCGGTCATCCTCAATATCGTCAATAACCAATGGGCGATCTCGACATTCCAGGGCATCGCTCGGGGAGGAGCGGGCACCTTCGCGGCCAGAGGTTTGGGCTTCGGCATTCCGTCCCTGAGGGTGGACGGCAACGACTATCTGGCCGTTTATGCCGTGGCAAAGTGGGCTGTCGAGCGCGCCCGCCGCAATCTCGGGCCGACGCTCGTCGAGTATGTCACCTACCGGGCTGGCGCGCATTCCACATCCGACGATCCATCCGCCTATCGGCCGAAGACTGAGTCCGATGCCTGGCCTCTGGGCGATCCGCTCATTCGTCTGAAGAACCACCTGATCGTGCGAGGCGCCTGGTCCGAGGAGCGGCACAAGCAGGCCGAGGCCGAAATTCTCGATACGGTGATCGCCGCTCAGAAGGAGGCGGAGAGCTACGGCACGCTGCATGCCGGTGGAAAGCCCTCGGCACGCGACATGTTCGACGGCGTCTATGCCGAGATGCCGCCCCACCTGCGCCGGCAGCGTCAGCAGGCGGGAGTCTGATCCATGGCACGCATGACGATGATCGAAGCCATCCGCGATGCGATGGATGTAATGATGGCGCGAGACGAGCGTGTCGTGGTGTTCGGGGAGGATGTCGGCTATTTCGGCGGCGTCTTCCGCTGTACGGCTGGCCTCCAGCAGGAATACGGGAAGACCCGGTGTTTCGATGCGCCGATCAACGAGGCCGGCATTGTCGGAGCAGCCATCGGCATGGCGTCCTATGGGCTCCATCCCTGCATCGAGATCCAGTTCGCCGATTACATGTACCCGGCCTATGACCAGATTGTGTCCGAGGCAGCTCGCCTACGCTATCGGTCGAACGGCGAGTTCACCTGTCCGCTCGTCGTCCGCATGCCGACGGGCGGCGGGATCTTCGGCGGGCAGACCCATAGTCAGAGCCCCGAAGCGCTGTTCACTCATGTGTCGGGATTGAAAACCGTTGTACCGTCGAACCCTCACGATGCCAAGGGCCTCCTGATCGCGGCCATCGAGGATCCCGATCCGGTGATTTTCCTTGAGCCGAAGCGCCTCTACAACGGCCCCTTCGACGGTCATCACGACCGCCCGATCACGCCCTGGTCGAAGCACAACCTCGGCGAGGTGCCCAGCGGCCATTTCACATTGCCTCTCGGCAAGGCATCCATCGTCCGCGAGGGAACTGCCGTGACCGTGCTGGCCTATGGCACGATGGTCTATGTCGCCCAGGCGGCTGCAACGGAGACGGGAGTCGATGCGGAGATCATCGATTTGCGTACCCTGCTTCCCCTCGACATGGAGACGATCACGGCGTCGATTAGGAAGACCGGCCGTTGCGTGATCGTCCATGAGGCGACGCTCACGTCAGGCTTTGGGGCAGAACTGGCGGCACTCGTCCAGGAGGCTTGCTTCTTCCAGCTCGAGGCGCCTATTGCGCGCGTGACCGGATGGGATACGCCTTACCCGCATGCGCAGGAATGGGACTACTTCCCGGGGCCGGCTCGGGTCGGACGTGCGCTTATCGAGACAGTGGAGGCCTGACATGGGTGAGCACCTGATCAAGATGCCCGATGTAGGCGAAGGAATCGCCGAGGCCGAACTCGTTGAATGGCACGTCAAAATCGGCGACCTCGTGCGCGAGGATGCTCTGCTTGCAGCCGTGATGACCGACAAGGCGACGGTGGAGATTCCTTCTCCTGTCGACGGGGAGGTTCTGTGGCTCGGCGCTGATATTGGGGATGTCGTCGCGATCGGATCTCCCCTGATCCGCCTGAAGACCGGAGATGAGGAGGGCGCTGCCTCCGGTCACGACACCTCCGATAAGGCACCTGAAGCACCGTCACGGCCGAAGGATATCGAGGCGCAGGCCGATGGCGCGGTCAAAACCTCGGAGGCGGTCGTCGAGAAGCAGGCGAGGGAAGCTCCCCGGCCCCAACCGGTTGAGGTTCCGCAAAACCCGCCTGTGAGAGCGCACCGCCCCTCCGTTCCGCGGATGGAGGGTGACAAGCCGATTGCTTCTCCGGCGGTCCGACTGAGAGCCCGCGAGGCCGGGATTGATCTGAGGCAGGTTCCGGGCACAGGCCCCGCCGGCCGGATCACCCATGAGGATCTGGATGCGTTCCTTACCCATGGCCCGCAGGTCGCCAAGGCACAGGGCTTGGCTCAGGATACATCCGTCCAGCATATCAAGGTGATCGGACTACGGCGCAAGATCGCGGAGAAGATGGCGATCGCGAAATCGCGCATCCCGCACATCACCTATGTGGAAGAGATCGATGTGACCGCTCTCGAGGATCTGCGGACGACACTCAACGCGACCAAGCGATCCGACAGGCCGAAGCTGACCCTGCTGCCCTTCCTGATGCGCGCCATGGTCAAGGCCATTGCCGAGCAACCGCACCTGAATTCAATTTATGATGACGAGGCGGGCGTCGTTCACCAGCACGGCGGCGTGCATATCGGCATTGCCACGCAGACCGGCTCGGGCCTGATGGTGCCGGTCGTCCGGCATGCCGAGGCGCGGGACATCTGGGGATGTGCCACGGAGCTGACCCGTTTGGCGGAGGCCGCCAAGGCCGGTCTCGCCACCCGCGAGGAACTGAGCGGCTCGACGATCACCATCACGTCGCTCGGCGCCATGGGCGGCATCGTCACCACACCGGTGATCAATCATCCGGAGGTTGCCATCATCGGCGTCAACAAGATCATGGTGCGGCCCATGTGGGACGGCTCGACGTTCATTCCCCGCAAGATGATGAACCTGTCCTCCAGCTTCGATCACCGGATCATCGACGGCTGGGATGCGGCGGTTTTCGTGCAGCGCATCAAGACGCTGCTGGAGACGCCCGCAATGATCTTCGTGGAGGCTTGAAGCGAATGAAGGATATCTCCTGCAAGCTCCTTGTCATTGGAGCGGGACCGGGCGGCTATGTCTGCGCCATCCGCGCTGGACAGCTTGGGATCGATACGGTCATCGTCGAGGAAAGGAAGCCGGGTGGAACCTGCCTCAATGTGGGCTGCATTCCGTCCAAAGCGCTCATCCATGCGGCTGAAGAATACGACCGGATCGTTCATCTTGCATCGGGGCAGAACCCGCTCGGGATCAGAACAACGAGACCTGAGCTCGATCTGTCTCAAACCATCGCCTGGAAGGACACTATCGTTGGCCGGCTGAACAGCGGCGTGTCAGGCCTCCTCAAGAAATCTAAGGTCAAGATGGTCCAGGGCCGGGCCCGCTTTCGCGATGGCAAAACGGTTGAGGTGGAAACAGAAACCGGCCGGCAGATCATCCGTGCTGAGAATGTGGTGATCGCAACCGGTTCGGCGCCGGTCGAACTCCCCAGCCTTCCATTCGGCGGAACCGTGATCTCCTCGACAGAAGCGCTTTCGTTGACGTCGGTTCCGGATAAGCTGGTGGTCGTCGGCGGCGGCTATATCGGTCTTGAGCTTGGGACAGCCTTTGCCAAGATGGGCGCAAAGGTAACTGTCGTCGAGGCGCAGGCACGAATCCTGCCGCAATACGATGCAGAGCTCACCCGTCCGGTATCCAAGAGGCTGCAGGCTCTCGGCATCGACGTCATGACGCGCGCAAAGGCCAGGGGGATGGCTAAAGCCGGCGGCGCTCTGCTGGTCGAAACGGAGAGCGGATCCGAAGTGTCCCTCGCGGCCGACAGGATCCTCGTCACGGTCGGGCGGAGGCCAGTCACTCAAGGGTGGGGGATGGAGGAACTCGTTCTCGATAGGGATGGCCCGTATATTTGGATCGACGAGAAGTGCCAGACCTCGATGCGGGGAATCTATGCCATCGGCGATGTGACGGGCGAGCCGATGCTGGCCCACCGTGCCATGGCACAGGGCGAGTTGGTGGCGGAGATCATCGCAGGCCACAAGCGGGTCTGGGACAAGAGAGCCATTCCGGCAGTGTGCTTCACCGATCCGGAAATCGTCGCCGTCGGCTTGACCTCGGATGAGGCTCAGAAAAGCGGTAGTGAAATCCGTGTCGGCCACTTCCCCTTCGCGGCGAATGGCCGTGCCATGACGAAACTTGGCGAAGAAGGCTTCGTGCGCGTCGTGGCCCGAGCGGATAATCACCTGGTTCTCGGCATCCAGGCGGTCGGGCAGGGCGTGTCCGAACTCTCCGCAGCCTTCGGCCTTGCCATCGAGATGGGAGCACGCCTTGAAGACATCGCCGGCACCATCCACGCACATCCCACGCAAGGGGAGGCTTTCCAGGAGAGCGCCCTGAAATCCCTGGGACGTGAACTCCACATCTGAAAGCGGCGGGCGGTTACTGGCCGTCCGCCTCACCTACTCTGGAGGGGCAACCCTGTAAGCTTCGACAACGCCTTTGCCCTTGATAGGCACCGGCCCTAGAGGAGCGGCGTCGATACGTGTCCGAACTCGCTCCCAGGCGGCGTTGCTGAGATTGATACCGCTTTGCCTGCCGTATCCGGCGAGCCGCGCAGCCACATTCACCGTATCGCCCCAGATATCGAAGCTGAACTTCTGCCGCCCAACAACCCCGGCGACGACTGGTCCGATGTGAATGCCTACACGGACATCCCAAGGCAGAGGCAGGTCACGGGCGGAGGCGATGGTCGACATGGCGCATTCGATGCTCGCCATCACCGGATCCGAGTTGGGCAGGAGCAGGCCCGCTGTGGCGAGAAAACCATCGCCGATGGTCTTGATCTTCTCGAGACCATGCTGAGAAGCGATGTCCTCGAAGCTTGAGGCGTAAATATGAAGATTTGCAACGATCTCCTCCGGTGCAAGCAGATCGCAGTAAGCCGTGAACCCGACGATATCGGCGAAGAACACGACGACATCTTCATGGCGGCGAGGCGTCACGGTTTGAGATAGTTCGAGCTCGTGCACAGCCTGCGACGGCAGGATGGCATTAAGAAGCGCTTCGGCCCGGCGCCGCTGGTGATCGATCTCAGTGAGATAGCTGAGCTCCTGGTCATGCAGCCTCTTCTTGCCCAGGCAGGCTCTCACGCGTGCCCTCAAGAGCGCCGGGTTGAAGGGCTTCGGCAGGTAATCTTCGGCTCCGAGTTCGATGCAGCGGACAACACTTTCGAACTCGGATAGGGCTGAAATCATCAGAACCGGGATGTCGCGCGTGGCTACATCCGTCTTTAACCGTTTCAGGACTTCGTAGCCGTTGATCTCTGGCATCATGATATCGAGGAGGATGAGGTCGAAGCGCTCCTGAGAGATCCGTTCGAGAGCCTCGCGTCCGTTCTCGGCTGTCGTCAGATCCGTCCACCCCTCCCGTTGCAGGCGCCGCGTCAGCGTATATCGATTGTCCTCGTTGTCATCCACGACAAGAATGCGGACGCCGGCATCGATCATGGCAGGCTCCTGATCTTGACTCCGTGCCATACCAACAGCTGGATCAGCATGTCGACACTATCCTTCCCTATATAGAGAAGCTTGGTCATGCCTGCTCCTGGTGATCCGGTCGACCGAGCCGCATACAATCGGCGATGACGTCCCGCAAAGTGGCAAGGACTTCATCCCGACCTCCGGGTCTTTTACGCAGAAGTCGCTGAATGCCGCCGCTCAGGCGCCGCTGCGCTTCATCGTCGACATCGGCGGCCGTCAGCACAATGAGAGGCAGATGCCGCGTCTCCTCGTTGCGATGGATCTCATCGACAAACTCGAAACCGTCCATCTCCGGCATCATCAGGTCGAGGAGGATGATGTCAGGCTTGACGAGCGGAAGCCGGTTCAGGGCAACTCGCCCGTTCTCCGCCTCTGCCACCTCCCATCCATCCTCCCGCAGGATCCGGGCAAGCCACCCCCGGGTGTGCGGGTCATCCTCCACAACCAGCACCCGAGAGTTCACATGATCGGTTCGGCAGGCGGCAAGAGCCTTCAGGAGGCACTCGCGATTGACTGGCTTCGTCAGATACGCGGCAGCCCCGAGGGCATAGGCTTGGTTCTCCTCATCGACAATTGTGACCATGATGACCGGAATGTCTTGAAGCTCAGGATCGCGCTTCAAGTGCTGAAGGGTGCTCCATCCATCGAGGCCCGGCATCAGCACATCCAGGGTAATCACCGACGGCCGGATCTCACGGGCAATCACGATTCCTTCCTGTCCGCTCTCCGCCGTCACCACCTCGAAACCTTCACGCATGAGGATCTGCCTTAGGATCTCCCGCGACGTTGTCTCATCGTCGATGATCAGCGCGCGTTGCCCTCGTCCGGAAAATTGCGGGACAATGGAAGGGCTTCGTATGGCAGGGTGTACCCTGGGGGTGCCAGAGACACCTCCTGTCGGCAGAGAAATGGTAAATGTGCTTCCGATCCCCACGGCACTCTGCACGGTGATGTCTCCACCCATGACACGGCTAAGTCGGCGGCTGATGGCAAGTCCGAGTCCGGTTCCTCCGAATTTTCGCGTGGTCGTGCTGTCCGCCTGACTGAACTCCTGAAAGAGCTTGTCGCGTTGTTCAGTTGTCATGCCGATGCCCGTATCCTGGACGGAGATCGTTATCCTGTCTCCTCCTCGGTCCGTGATCCGAGTGGCCGTTACCTTTATGGTTCCACCTTTGGTGAACTTACAGGCATTGCTTAGGAGATTGAGCAGAACCTGTCGCAGGCGCAGAGGATCGGTTTGCATCCTGCCGATGTCGGAAGCGGTCTCCACCTCGATATGGTTGTTGTTCCTTCTCGCGAGTGGCTCCGCTGTCATGGCAGCCTCCCTGATCAGGCCGCTAAGATCGACTTCTTCCGGATGAAGCTCCAGCTTGCCTGCCTCGATCTTGGCAAGATCGAGGATCTCATTGATCAGGGTTAGGAGATGCGTGCCGGCATGGCGTATCCTGTCCAGAGGCTCCACCAGCGGCTCCTCGCCGGTTTCCTCAGCCTCCTCCTTGAGCATCTCGGTGATGCCGATGATTGCATTCAGCGGCGTTCTCAGCTCGTGGCTCATGTTCGTAAGAAACTGGCTCTTTGCTCGCGTGGCCGCCATGGCTTCATCACGGGCAAGTTCCAGTTGTGCCGCATGGTGCTTGATCTCCGTAATGTCGGTATAGACCGCGACAGTTCCGCTCCCTGCTATCCTGCGTTCGCAGACCTGAATCCAGCGATTGCCGTCGCGGTGCTGGATCTCGGCTGCGACCGGGTTCCTGTGCCGCGCCAGCCTCTCGGCTACCCAGGCCTCGACCCGTCCCTTTGCCTCCAGGATGAGGCCGCGCTCCGCCGCGCGCCGGATGACCGTTTCGAACGGCGTTCCAGGCACCATGGGGACGTCGGATTCAGGATAAAGGAGTTCCTCATAGCGGCTGTTGCACAGGATAAGGCGATCATCGGCGTCATAGAGAGCGAAGCCTTCGTTGATGCTCTCGATCGCATCAATCAGCCGCTGTCGAGCGTCGGCGACCTCACGCAGGTTCTTCTCCTCGACCTCGATTGCTGTGTCTCGGAAGACGGTGAGGGCTTTCGCCATCTGCCCGATCTCATCTTCCCCGTCTTTTGGCAGAGGGGCACGCAGATTGCCTCCGGCGATCGCCAGCATGCTGCTGCTCAAGCCTTGCAGCCGCGCGACGAGATTGCGATCAACATATAACCATACGATGAGGAGGGAGCTCAGAAGGCTGAGGGAGACGACGCTCAGCAGGATGTTTCGTCCTACGTGCTGTGCCATCAATGCCTCACCGCTGGCCGCACGAATATCGCTGCGGGCGGTTGCGACCAGGTCATCAACTGCTTTCGTCAGCTGTGCAGAAAGGCCTCTATTCTCTATGAGGAGCCGTTCGGCATCCTCTACCAGGATGAGTTCTGTCCTTCGTGCCGACAATATGCTGTCCTGCCCCTCAATCAGCCGAGAAAAGTCAGAAATCCGCTGATCGAAACGGAGGTGCAGACGCTGATCCGCTAACTCGGATGCGATCTGACGCAAGGCCGACAAGGAACGGTTAAGAGGAAAGCTCATCACCGAAATATCGGCAGGCTTCTCGGCAAGGGACGCCTTGAGTAAGCCGTCGCCGATCGAGGCGAATTCGAGCTGCGCCTTCTGCATGAGAAGGTTTTCGGCAATCTCCTGCACAATCACCGAAGGAGGTTGTGGGATGCCGGCGGTTGTCTGCTCGCCGCGGTCTATGCGTCGTGAGGCTGCGAATTTAGCGTCCAAGACCACAAGGGCAGGGGCGATCAGGCGCTGTGCCGCGACCGTTGCGTTTGAGAGGCGCTGGACGAGTGCATCTTTTTGCGCTGCTACGGCGAGCCTTCCTGCCACAAGACCAGCGAGCGCTGTGAGGTTGCGTCGTAATCCTACGACAGCAGGCTCCATGGCGGCGACTGCCGCGGGATCAATCTCAGTCCGGATTTGAGCAAGCAGGCCCTCGAGACGTTCGACCTCCGTCGTGATGGCAGCGGAGATCTCCCGGTATTGAGCCTGGGAGCGGGCCGTGAGAAGCGTCGGCGCAGCGGCGACAATGCGCTCGGCTTGCCGCGATAAGTCAAGGGCGGAAAAGGCAGAGGGGACGCGTTCTTCTGTAATGCGCTCAATGACCTGAGTCATCTGGCGGAATGCGTAGGTCCCCGTGGCTGCAGCCAGCAGGGCAAAGGCGCTGATGCCTAGAAAGGCGAGGAGCAGGCGCCAGCGGACACTCAGGTAGAAGGGCATGCTGCCAGGGGCACGGCCCCTTCCTTATTCCAAGGGCACATATCGGCCACTCCGCCAGATGAACCATTCGAAGCCGGGTTGCCGCACATCGCCTTTGGCATCGAAGCTGACTCGCCCAAGAATGGTGTCGAATTCGTTCGAGCGAAGGGATCTGATCACCGCTTGTGGCTCGGTCGAGCCCGCCCTTGCGATCGCTTGAGCCCAGGCCTGAACCGCGCCGTAGCTGTAGAGCGTATAACCCTCCGGCTCGAAGCCCTTTTGCCGAAAGCGCTCGATGAGAGAAGCCGCGCCGGGATTGCGGCGCGGGTCACGAAAGGAGGTGAAGACCGTCCCTTCGCCGGCCCCGCCCGTAACCTGGATGAAGGCTTCGCTCGCGATGCTGTCGCCGGACACCATCTGAAGATTGTAGCCCTGCTCGCGCGCATTGCGGATCAGAATGGCTGCCTCCCTGTAATACCCGGCAAAATAAGCAATCTGAATCCCGGCAGCCTGCAGCTTTGCGATGAGGGGTGAATAGTCGCTCAGGCCAAGCTCAAGTTGATCGTAGAGTGTTTCGGCGCTGCCGTTGTTTCGGAGATGGCGTCGGGTTTCCTCGGTGAGCCCTTTGCCATAGACCGAGCCATCGCTGAGAATGGCAATCTTGGTGTCCCGGCCTTGTGCTGCGAGATAAGCGCCTGCTATCGCGCCCTGCTGGTCATCCCTCCCGCAGATGCGGAAGACGTTCGAGCGACCCTCTTCCGTCAGCTGGGGACTGGTCGAGGCCGGAGTCATTTGGATGATTCCGGCTCTTTCATAAATGCTGGCTGCCGGAATCGAAGCGCCTGAGCATTGGTGCCCAACAACAAAGGCCACCTTCTCGGCCACCAGCTTGTGAGCGGCCGCAATTGCTTGGCCGCTGTCGCAGGCGTCGTCCACGGAAATAAGCCTCAGTTGTTGTCCCAGCACGCCGCCGGCAGCGTTGATGTCAACAATGGCCATTTCCACGCCCTGCTGCTGCTGCTCGCCCTGATAGGCATTAGGACCAGTCAGAGCTCCTGCCATGCCGATGAGGATTTCAGCGTTGGCTGAACTGGCCCCCACCATCGCAAAGGCGACGGCTATAGCGAGACGCAACAGTTTTCGTTCCATGGCGAACTCCCGCCACTTAAGATGCATCGACGTCTGCGGAGCACTTGCCTGCCACAAAGCCTCGAAGCTGTGCCTGCTACAAGGCACAAAACAAGGCTCCCGCCGCAAGTGAGCGGTCGCGTTCCAGATCGTATCCTAAACGATGGGGCATCTATGGTCGATTCTTGAATAGCGCTCACGAGAGTCGTGCCTGGACAATAAGGGAATACGCCATAGGGAGATACAGTCAGGCAGAACTGTTGAGCCACTCCTCAGAAAGCAGCTTTGCGGGTATCGACCCAGGCTAGTGCATCAGGACCTACGTCCTGGTCTCGACATTGATGCTGTCCCTGGGAAGGCATGTTGACATTGTTACAATCGATGGTGATGGATGGAGCACTATTGGTCCTCCAACTACCTCCTCCCCCTCCCAACTGAGACCATTGCCATGAGCCAGAATTTGAAGCTCGCCCATCTTGCAAATTTGCCGCATGCCATCGCAAAACCGACTTATGATCGCGCAGACCTCCAAGCTGGCATTCTCCACATCGGCGTCGGCAATTTTCATCGCGCCCACCAGGCGGTGTACCTGGATGAACTCTTCAACGCCGGGAAGGACCTTGACTGGGCTCTCATCGGCGCAGGCATCCGCCCAGGCGATGGAGCGATGCGACAGGCGCTGGAGCACCAGGATTGGCTCACCACGGTGGTGGAGCTTGAGCCTGGAGCCAATCATGCTCGGATCACCGGCGCAATGGTCGACTTCGTTCCCATAGAAGAGCATGGCCATGCGATTGTCACGGCTCTCGACAACCCTGCCTTGCGTATCGTGTCCCTCACCATCACGGAGGGAGGATACTGCATCGATCCGGGCACAGGGACTTTCAATCCCGAGCATCCGGACATCGTGCATGATGCTACTCATCTGCAGACGCCTAGGAGTGCATTCGGGGTGATCCTGGCAGCTCTCAAGCGTCGGCGGGATCAGGGTCATGCGCCTTTCACCGTCATGTCGTGCGATAACATTCCTCACAATGGACAGGTTGCCAGGGAAGCCGTTGCAGGCTTGGCGGATTTGATCGATCCGTCTCTTGCTGCTTACGTGCGTGAGCAGGTGGCCTTTCCGACCAGCATGGTCGACCGTATCACGCCGGCAACTACGGACAGGGAACGCAATGCCCTAGTTGAGCGCTTTGGCGTGCAGGACAACTGGCCCGTTTTCTGTGAGCCTTTCCGCCAATGGGTGCTCGAAGATCATTTCCCATCCGGCCGCCCGGCGCTGGAAGAAGTCGGCGTCACCTTCACGCCTCGTGTGGCGGCATTCGAACTGATGAAGCTACGCATCCTCAATGGCGGGCATGCGGCCATCGCTTATCCTGCCGGGCTTCTGGGCATTCATTACGTTCATGAGGCTATGGAGGATCCGCTGGTGCGTGGCTTCCTCGACAAGCTGGAGCTGGAGGAGATCATCCCCTGCGTGCCGCCTGTGCCGGGTGTCGATCTTCAGGATTACTATCGCTTAATCGCCCGGCGCTTCAGCAATCCGGACGTTGGGGACACGATCCCGCGCCTCGCTCAGGATGGCTCCAACCGGCAGCCCAAGTTTATCCTGCCCTCAACGCGTGACCGGCTGAAGGCTGGCGCGGATGTGACAGGGCTGGCTCTCGTGTCGGCCCTATGGTGCCGGTACTGCGCAGGTCTGGACGATCAGGGCCGACCGTTTGCTCTTGATGATCCGAATGCCGGCCGTCTGCAATCGGCGGCATTGGCTGCAAGAGATGATGCATCCGCCTTTCTGGCCATGAGGGACATTTTTGGCGATGTTGCCGAAAATCCTGTCTTCCGCTCCCGCTTCGAGACTGCACTGGGCAGGCTCTGGCGTGAAGGCACGCGCGTAACCTTGCAGCACTACTTGGGCGGGGCTGTCTGAGCCTGTTCAACGGTCTGCGCTCCTTAAGGGATCGTGGCGTCAAATCCGACGTGGGACTGCGCGACAGGGGTTTCGTCCACCTGAGGTGAGCACAGGTTTGCGGCTTGCAAAAGTCCGTTCCCGAAGGTTTTGTCGCGCCCTGGCGCGCCCAGATCCATCGTGCTGTTTTCAAGCGCAGCCTGAAGGCCAGCCGGGTCCCGGTTTGGATCTGAGGCATGGAGGATTGCTGCTGCGGCGGAGATGAATGGCACAGCATAAGACGTACCGCTCTTCGTCGCGCCGCCTCCGCCCGGTGCGGCAACCCACAGGTCCACGCCTGGTGCCGCAAGATCGATGTAATCGCCCTGGGTCGCGCGACGATAGATATCGCGCTTTCCATCTACGGCCGTGACGGCGACCACGCCGGGATAAGCGGCCGGGTACGACGGCTCGGCGCCTGCGCCATTGTTTCCCGCAGCCGCTATGATGGTCATGCCCTTTGCTTGAGCTGATGCAATGGCTCGCTTAAGCACTTCGTTGGGAGGGCCGGACAAGCTCATGTTTACGACGCGTATGTTTCTCTCCGCCAGCGCCTCCAGAGCCATGACGAGGGTCGTCACGTCGGTGCGATCCGCAGTTCCGCCGTCGCGATAGAATGCATCCACCGCCAGAATGCGCGCTTCCGGCAGAAGGCCTGGGGCGCTGCTTCCGCTCCTGCCCACCAGAAGAGCCGCCACAGCCGTGCCGTGGTCGCTCTGAGAAGGGGTGCCGCGAAGTTGTAATTCGGAGACGATCTCAATCAACTGGCCCCTCAGGGCCTCGTGCTCGCGGTCAATTCCTGTGTCGATAACACCGATCGTCGGTACGGGGCCGCATTGTTTAGCGGCCGGCAGGCTCCAGCCTACGAGAGAGGTCGCTTCGCAACCCGTGCCGGCACAGCCCTGATCTCCGTCTGTGTAATAGAAGTGGTCAAAATCGGCGACAGCTCCTGCATCGGCGACGCGGACGACCCGTTGCGCCTGTGCGAGTGACATGCCGCGGGGCGGAATAAGTCTTACCACGCTCGAGAGTGTCCCCTTGGACTGCCCTTCGGCCTGGAAGCCCCGCGCCTTAAGCCGGGTGAGGCCCTCCGACGTGAGTCCGACGGCCACGATTGAGCGAGACGCCTGCTTGGGTTTGGCCAGAGGTCGATCTTCAGGCGAGTTCGCTGTTTGAACACGGGCTATAGGTGGCAGATTAGCAGGAGGGACAGGAGGCTTCGAGACCGCCGCGGCTTTGTTTGAGTTGGGACCAGCCTTGCCTTTCTGGGCCGCGTTCTTCGATGAGGCGGGCTTGGATTTCGTGGATCGGCCTGGGTTGGCTTTTGCAGCGCTCTTCGGAGCCAAGGTCCTCTCGATTGCTTTGACAGGAGCTGTCACCGCAGGGCGAAGGCTGTTTGTGATCGCTCCTAGGATCCCTGGCAATCCACCGGGTGTTGCTGTACGCCCAGCGCGACCGTTCTCAGAGGCGTTGCCTCTATTCCGGTTTGAAGAATTCCCCTGGGCAGATGAATTTCCTCTGCCCGATGCTCCTCCGGCATTTGAGGATCCTTCTTGGCCTGAAGATCTGCCTTGACCAGCTCCCTCGTTCCCGCCACCTCTGCCGTTGCCGTTGCCGTTGCCGTTGCCGTTGCCGTTGCCGTTGCCGTTGCCGTTGCCGTTGCCGTTGCCGTTGCCG
>NZ_JAERQE010000066.1 GCF_016734765.1 Microvirga soli
CGGCTTCGCTCATGGAGCGCATGGAGCAGGAGGGCATCGTCGGTCCCGCAAACCACGCCGGGAAAAGAGAGATTCTGATGACCCACCTGGATATGGACGACTAATCCGGAGAGCATTGAACTCAAAAGAAAAGGCGGCTCGTGAGAGCCGCCTTTCTGGTTTCTAAGAATGTTGTCCGATCACTCGATAACCTGAACCACCGTCCGGGTCTGCGGATCGACCAGCACGGTCTGGTCGTTCACGACCGTATAGCTGTAGTTGTTGCGCAGGCCGACGGTCGGCGGGACAGAGTAGAGCCTGACGCGCGGCGGCAGAGGCTGGCCGACGACCACCTCCTCGGAGACGCGGATCGAGGGACGGCGCTCGGCGACCGCATAGCTGCGGACGCGGGTTGATTCCTCAGCGCTGAGAACACCGCCCACTGCAGCACCGGCGACACCGCCGACCACGGCGCCGACTGGACCGCCGACGATGGCACCTGTGACGGCGCCGCCCGCGGCGCCCGCGGTCGTACCACTCTGGCAAGCAGCTAGAGGAAGAGCGAGAAGAGTCAGAACTGCAGCCGAACTTAGGACATGATTGCGCATGACGGATTCCTTTCCGAGTAGCACCATGCGAACGCGGAAAAGCTTAGCTGGTTCCCTCTGGGAGTGCGGATAGATTCCGAGAGCGAAAGCTGTGTAGTCTTGGCATGCGTCCTTGCCGTTTCCGCTCATGGGTGCATCTGTCATGTCAGACGTGGCCGTAGATTAAGGAGGGCATCATGGCGGAACGCTCCAGAGTTGCGATTGTGACGGGCGCCGGAACCGGCGTAGGCAGAGCCATCTGCGAGGGGCTCGTGAAGGCCGGCTATATGGTCGTGATGGCAGGACGGCGCCGGGAGGCTCTTGAAGACGCCGCACGCGAAATCGGGGGTGATGACCGCTCCGTCCTCATACTGCCGGCCGACGTGACGGATCCTGCCTCTGTGGCAGCGCTCTTTGCGGCTACGAAGCAGGCGTTCGGCAGGCTCGATGTCCTGGTCAACAACGCCGGGATCGGTTCGCCGGCTGTACCCTTGGAGGAGATCCCCTTCGAGCAGTGGCAGACAGTGGTGGCCACCAACCTCACCGGGACGTTCCTCTGCACGCAGGAAGCCTTCCGGATCATGAAGGACCAGACTCCACGAGGCGGGCGGATCATCAATAACGGTTCAGTTTCGGCCTACGCCCCACGCCCGTTCTCGGCACCCTATACGGCGACCAAGCATGCCGTCCTCGGACTGACGAAATCGACATCCCTCGACGGGCGCGCCTATGACATCGCCTGCGGCCAGATCGACATCGGCAATGCGGCAACCGACATGACCGCGAGAATGACCGAAGGTGTCCTGCAGCCGAACGGCACCGTAGCGCCGGAGCCCAGGATCGATCCAAAGCACGTAGCCGATGCTGTCGTCTACATGGCTGGCCTGCCGTTGGATGCCAATGTTCTCACAATGACTGTCATGGCAACCAAGATGCCTTTCGTCGGGCGCGGGTGAGACACATTGCCGTGACCATGCCGGCTGCATCTGGGATGTAAGCTCGGCCGCCCCATTTCCTCCTGATGGTCGGCTTCCATTCATCTGGGCTCCGGCAGGGTTCGTTCCGTCAGCGAAGGCGCGGACTGCCTGTCCGAGCCGACGATCTTCTCATGGGGTGAATGATCCGATGATGGCGGCGGAATGAGCGCGATCCTCGTCAAGATTTTCGCAACGGCCCTGACCTTGAGCCAGGTTCTCGTCGATCCGGATACGGTCAAGACGAGCTTCGATCCTGTTCGGGATCAGGGAGAGGTGTCGCAGATCCTCAAGAGCGGCTGCACCCACATGCGCCGGGCCTTCGACATCGAGGATATCAATCTCGACGACCTCATCGCGACCGCCATGGACGATCCGCAGGCTGTCACAGGCGACCTGAAGGTCCTGCAGGGGTTGAGCTTCAACGATCTGCACGCGAGCTACCGTCAGTTCTGCAAGGGCGAGACGGTCGAGCCCGCACCGGTCGATCTCGGCGAGGTGATCTCCTATTACAATGCCGCCGTGGCCGGACTGCCCGATGCGGGAAAGCTCAAGGGCCTGAAGCTGCCGGGCGTCAGCGTGATTTTGGACGGAAACGGCAAGCGCTTTGCCGAAGTGTTCGAGCCTGACCACCGCCGTATTTGGGTCTCTTTGGCGGATATTCCGCAAAGCGTGCGGCAAGCCTTCGTTTCCGCGGAGGACAAGCGGTTTCATCAGCATCAAGGCATCGACGAGCGCGGTGTGATCCGTGCCTTCATGGGCAACATGGCCAATCCCGGCCGTCCTGCGGGCGGCTCGACCATCACGCAACAGGTGGCGAAGAACCTGCTCGTGGGCGACGACGTCACCTACGACCGCAAGATGCGCGAGATGATCGTGGCCTCGCGCATCGAGCGGGTGCTGAGCAAGGCGGAGATCCTCGAGATCTACCTCAACTCGATTTATCTCGGGCGTTCCTCCTGGGGCATCGAGATGGCGGCCCGCAGCTATTTCGGGAAAAGCGCCAAGGCGCTCTCGGTATCCGAGGGGGCACTTCTCGCGGGGCTCGCCAAAGGGCCGAACTACTACAATCCCGACACGAAACCCGAGCGCGCCCAAGAGCGGATGGCCTATGTGCTGAGCCGGATGCAGGAGGACGGTTTCCTGAAGCCCGAACAGGTGCAGCAGGCAGTGGCCTCCCTGCCGAGCCGGGTGGCCCATGAGCGCACCAGACGCACGACGGGTTTTCACTTCGTCGATCACGTCAGCCGCGATGCGCGCACGCTTGCAGGCATCGAGAGCCTCACCGCAGGCGGCTATACGGTGCGCACCACCGTCAATGCGGCCCTGCAACAGGAGACGGAGGCCGCACTTCAGGAAGGGCTCGCCCGCTATGAGCTGAGCATCGGGCGGCAACGCTATCAGGGGCCTGAGGCCAATATCGCCGAGGCTGTGAAGACCCTCGAAGGCAGCAAGGCTACTGAAGACAAAACCCCGACGTGGATACGTGCCCTGGAGGCTGTGCGCCTGCCGCTTTACGATGTTCGCTGGCCCGCGGCGGTGGTGATCGAAAAGGGCAGGGACCGGAAAACGGGCGCAAACGTCCTGCGCGTGGGGCTCGCGGATGGGCGCGTCCTGGCGCTGAACGCCTGGGAAGCGGCCCGACGAGAGCTCAAGCCCTACGATGTGGTGCGTGTTCAGCTCGTCGAGCAGAAAGGCAAAGGGATCGTTCGTGCCGATCTGAGAACGCCGCCCTTCGTGCAGGGCAGCGCGCTCGTCCTGGAGAACAAGACCGGTCGGATCCTCGCCATGACCGGCGGGTTCTCCTATCCCTTGAGCCAGCTCAACCGGGCCACGCAGGCGCACCGTCAGCCGGGTTCCGCCTTCAAGCCGCTCACCTATCTCGCTGCTCTGTCTAAGGGATTGCAGCCGAACACGCTCATCTGGGATGCCCCCGTGACGCTCCCGCCTGTAAGGAGTGAGGCGGGTACGAGAGCGGGCGATTCCTGGAGCCCTAAGAACTTCGATGGTGGGCGTTCGGGAATCATGACCCTGCGAAGGGCGCTTGAGAATTCCAAGAATCTTGTCACGGCGCGCCTGCTCGGCGGCGCCATTGAGACCTCGCCCGAGGAGAGCCTCAAGCGGGTCTGCGAACTCGCCATGGAGGCACAGCTCTATCTGGAATGCACGCCGCATTATCCTTTCGTGCTCGGCGCGCAGCCCGTGCGGATGCTCGACTTGGCAGCCTTCTATGCGGCGATCGCCAATGAAGGCGCCATGCCGGTTCCACATGCCATCGACGCGGTGGAGAAGGATGGACAGATCTTCTACGGTCGCAAAGCGCGCCCGCTGACACGCATGGGGTCGGCTGACGCCGCCGCCTTCTATCAGTTGAAGACGATGCTCCAGGGTGTGTTGGAGCGCGGCACGGCACGTTCCCTGAAGGCGCTGGCCCCCTATGCCGCCGGCAAGACGGGAACCTCCGACAACGAGAACGATGCCTGGTTCGTGGGCTTCACCAACGATGTTACGATTGCCGTGTGGGTTGGACATGACAATGCCGACGGCAAGCGCCGCACGCTCGGGCGCGGACAGACAGGTGGCAAGGTGGCGGCTCCCATCTTCCAGTCGATCCTCCAGGCGGCCTGGGAGCACCACGCCCCGAAGGCTCCGCTCAGCCCCCCATCGCCGCAAGCGGCCAAGCACTTGATCGCGATGCCGATAGACCTGAACACAGGCGACCGGCTGACGGACGGGCGAAAAGGCTTCATGGAGCATTTCCGCCTGAACTGGTTCGGTCGACTGGCCGAGACGCAGTTCCGCCTCGTGCCGCAGTCCGAAGTCTATGCGTTCCGCAATCCGGACCCGTGGAGCGACGGAGAGGACAGGGGAGGTCCCGATTACTACGAGGACGGACCTTATGCGCAGGGACCAGGCTGGCTTGAGGATCCGCGCCAGTCCGCTCCTCCCGCACGACGCCAGGTTCAGCCCGAGCGCAATTTCCGCTGGTGGTGGGAGGACGAGGCGCCCCGCAGACCCAGGCGCGTCGATCCGGATTATCTCTGGCGCAACGGACAGGTTTACTGATGGCACTGCAGGTTTTCGTCAGGCGGTCTATGATCGCCGCTACGGCTCTTTTTGCCTCTGTCGGAGGCGCCTGGGCAGAGGAGTTCCGGATCGAGGAGGTGCCGTCCGTGACGGCCATCGCTCCGGCGAAGTTGAAGCCGAAGACCATTGTGTTCAGCGATCAGCGGGACGACAAGCTGACCGATGCCGGGACAGGCCTGATCCGCTTTGCAGATTGGAGCCGCGAGCGGCCCGTGCAGAAGCAGTTTCTAAGCCTCTTCCCAAACTACATCGAGCCCACGATCAAGGTGTCGGTGCACGGCATCCAAAAAACCTACACCGAGAAGCTCCACATGTATGTGGTGGAGGCGCGGTTCCTGATCGGCAAGGCGCCAGGTTCGGTGGACCTCGCCCGCTTCGCGCGCCTCGACACGCTGGAAAAAATAGACCCGTCGATCAAGCACCGGCGCATCTCGGCCGAGCAGGCAGCGCCGCAGGTGGATCCGCAGAGTGCCCATAACCGCTACCCGAACCGGCGCTGGTGCGAGGCTCCGGCGAGCCTGTGCATCGAGTCCCGCTACCCGCTCGAGGGCAAGCTGCCGGTCGGGATCCGGCTGGCCAACAAGCTGGAGGAGGGCGGCAAGAAGATCTCGGAATTCATGGAGTTCCAGACCGAGATCCGCGTGCTGCCTCAGGAGGAGATCGATCGTGCCGGTCTCACCAAGCTGACGGCGTTAGAAGCGCCGGTCGCTGGCGTGCTCGAGCAGACGATCTTCAGCGTGAACCAGGTGATGCAGTTCGGAAAGCTCCTGGCCGTTCTTCAGGAGCATCCTGCCGATCCGAACCGGACAGTCGCGACGGTTTTCATGGCTCTGGCCGTCGAAACCGATGTGCTGGAGCGCAAGAAGGAGTTCGAGAACGTTCCCGTTCTGCGCAATCTCATTCCGGCTCAGGTGCTGATGGGGAAAAGCTCGTTCAATTCCGGCAGTTCCATCAGCGCCGGCCTTCCCGATTACGTCCGGAACCGGATCCGCGCGATTGCCGACCTAATCGAGCAATAATCAGTATTGTCGAGCTTCAGTCCAGAAAAAGCCCCGTCCACATCAGGCTGAACGGGGCTGTGAGTCTGCGGAGGCGACAAGGGGTTGCGGGGAATGGTGCCTCCGTATCAAACCAAGTATTCATCTTGTTCAATGTTCCTTGCCGTTCTCCACTTTCGAACCTTGGCGGGCATCAAATTTCCTTGATTGCGCCACGTTTGAGGCTCTGACTGGCTTTGCTGGCTCTCTCGGGCAGGTGTGTTGGAACGCCGCAGGAGCGTAACAACTCTGTCCCGTGGATGTTTGAGCCGGGTAGTCAGCGTTTCTTCCTCCCGAACTTGCCTTCCTCGGTTTTAGACCGGGGAAGGCTTTTTCTCGAGACGGGAAAGGACAAGGCGCTGTCCTTTCGTTCCGGGCCCTGCGCTGCTATTTCACCTCCAACAGGTCAGATCAGGATCGTCTCCACCAGTACAGGAGGCGTCCGAAGTACAGAGGTATCCCGTGGCTAGAGCCATTCATTCCATGATCCGGGTTCTCGACGAGCAGCGCTCCCTTGCGTTCTACGAAAAGGCCTTTGGCCTCACAGTAGCGGAGCGCCTGGCATTCGAAGGCTTCACGCTGCTCTATCTGAGCAATCCCAAGAGCGAGTTCGAACTCGAGCTGACGGTCAATCACGGCCGCACGGAGTTTTACCTTCTGGGCGACGGCTACGGGCACCTCGCGCTCTCCGTTGACGATCTCGAAGCTGAGCATGCCCGCTTCGAGGCACTTGGCCTCAGCCCGACCTCTCTGAAGGAGCTGAAGCTCGATGGCAGGGCTCTGGCCCGGTTCTTCTTCGTGCAGGATCCGGACGGGTACAAGATTGAGGTGCTGCAGCGCGGCGGCCGCTACAAGTAGCCTGGCGTCTGTCTTCACCTGTTGCGTTTCAAGAGATATCGCGTGGCTGTCCGTCCCATCATCCGCTTCCCCGATCCCCGTCTGCGTCAGAAGGCGGAACCGATCATCCGTATCGACGAGGAGGTCCGAGCGCTGGCAGCGGATCTGCTTGAGACCATGCATGCCGCGCCAGGCATCGGCATCACGGCTCCGCATGTCGGGGTAATGCAGCGGCTCGTGGTGATTCAGCTGGAAGGCGGTATCCAGCCTCACATCTCGGTCAATCCGGAAATCGTCTGGTCCTCCCCAGAGACGATCCGGCACGTGGAGGGAAGCATCTCCATGCCGGGCGTCAACGACGAGGTCGAGCGTCATGCCCGCGTGCGGGTGAGGTACAGGGGGCTAGATGACCGGGAGCACGAGGAGGAAGCGGAAGGCCTGATGGCGGTCTGCATCCAGCACGAAATCGATCAGCTCGATGGCATCTTCTGGATCGACCGGCTATCGAAGTTGAAGCGCGACCGCCTGATCAAGCGGTTCGACAAGCTGCAGCGCGTCAAGGCTTGAAGAAGCCGGGCGCTGGCAATGGAGTTCTGGGAACGTGGTTGAAGTCTATCGCATCGAATCCGTGGCCTCCGAGGAGGCGGGCGGCGGCATCATTCGGCGAATTCTCGTTCGCACCGATTCCGTCGAGAAGGCGAAAGAGCGGGCGTTGAAGGTGTTCTCTTTGGCGCGGCGGCCCCAATCCCGTGATCCCGAGATCGAGTCCGTCCGGCTGCTCGACGGAGCCGGCTACGAGATCTTCTCGATCAGCACCAGGGACTGACTCCCCAGCGCGGCGCCGTGTCTCCAGGGGCTGCCTCTTGGGGATAATCGAAACACCATTTGACAGCGTCCCCAATCGCCGGTACGAGCGCGCCTCCATCGCGAGAAACGCTCGACCAGGGCAAGCGATGGATAAGAGAAATGCGCGGGCGTAGCTCAGTCGGTTAGAGTGCCGGCCTGTCACGCCGGAGGTCGCGGGTTCGAGCCCCGTCGCCCGCGCCACTCTCCCTCAGGCTGCACAGGCAGACCGTCATTCCCTCCTTGCGATCACACGAGCCGCGCGGGACAAGCGCTTTCGGATCCTGTATGGTCCCGGAATGAGCAATGAAACTTCTGAAATCCGCGATCAGCTGTCCGACCAGTGGCAGAAGGTTGCCATCGACCTGATCCGCAAGGGGCTTCCCGCCGAGACCGTCTTCGAGACCCTCCTGACCGTGGGATTGGCGGGCCAGGTTGAGCTGCACGGCAAGCATTTCATGGCCGGAAAGCTCGTGGCTATCGCCGAGCAACTGTCTGAGCAGGTGCGGCGTGAGAAGGAGGCTCTCCAGGAAGCCTCGACGGCCACGAAGAACTAGGCTCTCGCTCCTCGGGCGGCCTTGAGCACAGCTTCTTCAAAATTCATCATAGACCTTTTTCCACTGCAACGTCTGGGGCAATCGCCGCGTTAGCTCGGCGAACCTTCGAAGTGGCCTTGGCTGCTTCCTAAGCCCAACAACCACAATGGGGTGGTGCCTCATGCAGCAGGCGCTCGACAGCAATACCCTGGATCGCTTGATCGCCCTGGGACGCCAGCAGGGGCAACTGACGACCCTGGATCTTGAGACCAATCTCCCGATCCAATCTATGAGCGCGGAAGACATCGCCCTGATTGTTGTGCATCTCGAAGAGGCCGGTGTTCCGGTCGAACTGGATGACAGCCTGATGGCTCCCGGCCCGAGACCGGTTCCGGCTCCAGCCAGAAGCGCCGAAATCATTCCGTTCCCGGACCGTGCGGCTGCTGCCCGAGTGAAGAAGCGGACGTCTCCCTTGCAGAAGGCATCCCCCGCTCAGGCCGCACCGGCCTTCGTTCAGCAGGAGAAGCGCGCTGCCCATTGGGCGGTGGCAGCAGCGGGCCTGCTCGTCCTCGCCCTGATGGTCGCGGCCCTGATCCTCTTCGGGATTTGAGCGGGTCTGAGCTCTAAAGTTCAGCCTCGGTCTGTCCGACGAGCGGGAGCGGCTTGACCGCTGGTCCGGTGAACTGCGTCACGCTCAGTTCCTGCTGATGACGTGCGGTGAAGCCCACATCCAGAAACGCCGTGCGTGGATCGAACAGGGCTTTGACCGCCGCCGTCTCGTCATATCCCAAGATCGGTTCAGGTCCGGGAACGCTGGCCGGAACCGGGAGGATAGCCGAAACCGCACCGGATACCTCATTGGGCAGGGCGGCACTGGCGAGCCTGATTTCCTTTGGGCGCGCCGGCGGGAGAGGGGCCGGTTGTGCGGGAACTGCGATACTCTCAGGATCGGCGGAGGCCAGTGTCACGACCGGGTTCTCCTGTGAGGTGCCCTGCGGCGCCGCCGGCTGAGCATCCTTGCGCCCGAACAGATTGGCGAGAACATTGCCGATGGATGGACCTGACCCGGCCGAAGCCTGGGTTGCCAAGGCGGCATTACGGGCCGGGATCTCGGCCCTTGCCACCTCATAGCCTGACAGCGGCTTGCCGTTCGAGGGCAGGTGCAGGGTTTTCCCGTCGGGGAACAGTTGCACCAGTTGCTGCTGCGTCATGCGCGGCCAAGCGCGCACGCTGCCCGTATCCACATGGACGAAGGCGGAGGAAGCGTAATAGCCCACGCCGCCATACTGCATCTTCATCGCGATGGCTCGCAGGCGGCCGGTGTCCACGTCCGGTAGGCGGATGTCCATAGCCTTGCCGAGCATGTGCTGGCTGTTCTCCGCCACGCCGCTAGAACGACGGCGCAAGGCGCCATTGGTTTCCGGAGAGCGGTAGGCGGAAATGATGTTGATGGGCTGGGAGGAGCCGGATTCCCGGTACACCTCCCAGAGGATATCGAACAGGCGCGAGTCCATCTGGGCGGGCTTGTCCACGCGCCAGTCGCGCAGGAACCAATTGAGCTGGCTCAAGGCGCCCTCGTCGATCTGGCCGTTCCGCCGGAAGGTGACGGTCAGGCTTTCGTTGGTGTGGGTATGGAAGAAGCTGAGCGTGCGTGTTTCACCGAACGCGGCTGCCCCTTGCATCGGCCCCAGGGAAAAAGTCAGGAGAGCGAAAGCCGCACCGGAGAGGCCGAGGATGGCACGAAGAGCCTTTCCTCCGCACGATAAACGGCCGCGCTTCGGTAAAGAGACTGTCTTGCATCCGCCAGCCGACCGCCTGGATCGGGCGAAAATTCCCGCCATGGTTTGTAAGTTCCCGCGTCCCCAAGCGACGTGTGATCGTTAACCATGGCAAAAATAGGCACAAGGGGTGCCTATTTGCTTAATGTCAGGAGCGGGCGGCGGTCTGATCGCGCTTTCCACGCCCAGGTGATGCGTTCAGAACAACCACCTTCGTGCCTGTCGGCGTGTGGTTGTAGAGGTCGATCGCGTCCTGGTTGATCATGCGGATGCAGCCGGACGAGACGTTGGTGCCGATGGTCCATGGCTCAAAGGTGCCGTGAATGCGGTACAGCGTGTCCTTGTTGCCCTGCCAGAGGTAGAGGGCGCGGGCACCCAGCGGGTTTCCCGGACCTCCGGGCATGCCGGCGCCGCCGGGTAGGTCGCCCATCTGGTCCATGAGGTCAGGCTCACGGGCAAACATTTCCTTCGGCGGGTACCAGTCCGGCCATTCCTGCTTGGTCTTGATGGTGGCGGCACCCGACCAGCCAAAGCCCGAACGACCAACGCCGACACCGTAGCGCACGGCCATGCCGTCACGCATGACGAGATAGAGATATCGACTCTTGGGATCGACCACGATGGTTCCCGGAGCCTCCGTGGTGTCGTACTGGACCACGCGACGGAGATAGGCCGGATTGATCCGCGAAAGCTCGATGCCCGGGACAGGATAGAGATCGTCGTCGATAGGGCCATACATGCGCTGGTAGGCGGACATGTCGCGCAGCGACTGTGCGAAGGCGCGACCGGACGGAAGAGTGGCTCCTGCGGCAGCGGCGGACGCTCCGAGCAGGAAGGTTCGGCGGCTCAGGTCCATTGTGCTCTCCCCGATGTTTTGTAACTCGACAATAAGAAGACGCGGGACCATGCGTGCCGGTTTCATGCTAGCTGCTATGCTTTACCGATGGGGCGAACCTTAACCGTTCACGTTTGAGCGAGTGCAGGGGCGAGGCGATATGACGATTGAAAATCTCTCGTGGTCATGGCTGGCCGGCAGCGCCGTGCTCGGCATTCTGCTGGTGCTCGTCCTCTTCCTGACCCGGAAGCCGCGCTACCGCCGCGCGACGATCATGACGGAGAATGAGAGGGAGTTCTACGGGCGCCTTCTCGCTGCCTGCCCTGACTGTCAGATCTGGCCGCAGGTTCCTATTCTGGCGCTCGTCCGCCCGGACGCAAAGGAGGGCAGCCGCGCCTTCTGGCTGGCGTTCAAGAGAATCTCGAACACCCGCGTCGACTGGGTCATCGTCGAGGACATGGAGGTGGTGGCGATTGTCGAGCTGGACGATCGTTCCCACGATGCCCGGAAGGACGCGCAGCGCGACAGGATCCTGAAATCCTGCGGCTACCGTGTCGTCCGCTTCAATTCCAGCCGCAGGCCCGATCCACGCCAGATTCAACAGGCCGTCTTTGCTGCGGAATAAGGTCAGGCGGAGATCGCTCCCCGGTCTGCCGTTCCGAAGCTTTTATAGAGTTCGTCCCGCAGAGCATCGGGCTCGGACAGATAGCGCGCCGAATGATGGAATGGCGTGACGTGCCGGACACCGGCCTCACGAGCGAGGGCCCCGGCCTCCCATGCGGTGAGGTGGTGCGAGGCCACGGCGAGGGAGCGGTCGCATTCCAGAAACACCGCTTCGATGAAGAGCTGATCCGCCCTTTGAGTGAGCTGAAGGATCTTGGGCCGGTTGTCCCCATGAGGAGCGGCATCGGTCACATAGGCGACCACCTGTCCTGGAGCCACCCGCAAGGCACGGTGCTTGAGATCTCCGAGGCGGATTGAGCCGCTTGGTAAGTCGATGGCATGGTCATCCGGCAACCCGAGACGCACCCCCCGTTTCGCTTCGTTCAGCCACGGACCCGGAGCGAGATCCATCTCTGTGAGTACAGCCCGCCAGACATTCACCTGCAGCACCTCCCGCAGGGCGAAGGCGAGGGACGGGATGCCGTGGTCGAGGGCAACGGCTTCGATCCTGAACTCATCTTCCATCCAGGCGATGCCGTCCGGAAAAACCGGCGGCGCGACATCGCGGCGGGCGAACGCCTCACGGGCGTGGCACTCGGCAGCCCGGGTCAGACGGTAGCCGTCGTAATCCATCGCGCGAAGGCAGAAATCGACGGAACTCTCGTCGAGCAGGTTCCATGTGAAGCTTCGGATCCGATGCTCGATCTGCTCCGCGAAGCCCGGCGGGCCAATGAGTGTCAGCGGCGAGGGGCGGTGCAGGCACAGGCGGAACAGCCGGTCGAAGCCTGCGATATGGTCTACATGCGTATGCGATACGAAGACGTGGCTCACCCGGAGCAATTCGCGGGACGAGAGAGGGCTGACATCTCCCAGGTCGAACAGGATGGCGCGGCGGCCATAGCGGAAGTCGAGGTAGAGGCCCGGGTCGCTGAAGGAGTCGTTCACGAGCCGGGGTTGAACAAGCCAACTCATCCCCGGCCAACGGTCCGCGATCCGGAGTGTTCCAGTTGCCTCATGCTTCGCGATCCCCGGTGTAGCGTGCGTAGGTCCGCTGCCCGGACGGTGCGAACAGGACAACCTCGTAGGTTTCGGGTTCCGTCCCTTCAACCTCCATGCCGGGTGATCCGACAGGCATGCCGGGAACGGCCAGACCGTTGCCATCCGGCTTCTCGGCCAACAGGCGCTTGATCGCGGCTGGCGGAACATGTCCCTCGATCACGTAGCCGCCGATCTCAGCCGTATGGCATGATGCCAGGGCCTGGGGCACGCCGAGACGGGTTTTCAGGCGGTTGACCTCAGCGGATTCGACCACCTCGACGTCGAAACCGGCCGCCCTGACGTGCTCGACCCACCCGGTGCAGCAGCCGCAGTTCGGGTCCTTGGTCACCACCATCTTCGGCAGGGTTCCAGCCGCCAGAGGGCTGCGCGCCGTCATGATCAAGCCGGACGCAGCAAAGCCTGCAAGGAGCATCCGTCGGCTGATTGGCAGGTTCGAACCCATGGAAGTCTCCTCCTGTGCGTCGGCCCGAAGAATCCGGACCGACGATGCTTGAGCCCTGCCGGATCAGCAGGGCTGTCGAGGTATCAGGCGCTTAGCCCTCATCCTCCTCGTCAGGGTCGGTCACGTCGACCAGGAACATGATGTAGGGGCCTTCCTCCTCCTCCTCATCGTCCTCCTCGTCCTCATCGAAATCGGCTCCCTCGAACTCGGCCTTTTCCTCTTCCGTGGCCGGTCTGACGTTCAGGCTGGCAAAGCCGTCCCAAAGAGGAGCGCCCTCACTCTCGAGCACCTTGAGGTCGTCCTTGAACTCCTCGCTCATGAGGAGTTCGCGGGCTTCTTCCTCATTGGCATTGGTGATGGCAACAGGCTTGTCGCTGATCATAAGCGTGAACATCGTTCTTCCTTTCCATTCGCCCGCAGGGGATATCCACTAACGCTTCATCCGCCTGTTCGTGGCAGCACCCTGATACAGGGGATGGGGAGAAAAGCCATCGCCGGTCACCTCTGGTCTGGGCGTAACTACTGAACGCCCTTGCTTTTGAGCCAAGCCTGCATCTCGGCGATCTCGCGTTCCTGCTCGCGGATAACGTCCTGAGCCCATTTGCGGATCTGCTCGTCCTTCGCATGCTGAAGAGCCACCTTCGCCATGTCGATTGCGCCCTGGTGATGGGGAATCATACCACGCACGAAGTCGATGTCGGCGTTACCGCTGAAGGCGATGTCCATGTTCTTGTGCATCGTTTCGTTCGCCTGCCTGTAGCCCTGGGTCGCGGGCGTATCCGGCGTCTTTGCCATCTGGGCTGGAGTGGAATGGCCGGAATGCCCGCCATGGGCGCCCTGGGCGATTGCAAGGGTTGGCAGGGTCGAAATGGCTGCGGCAAGTGCGAAAATATGATGCTTCATGATGGTTCTCCTTAAGGTTGATCGGCGATGCGGGATCAGTGTCCGTGAACGGAATGCACGACGGCATGGCCCCGTCCGCGGGAAATCAGCCAGCGGTTGAGCGGGAAGGCGAATGCGCCGGCGATAAGCAGGGACAGGGCAAGGCTTCCCCAGAAGAGCGGGCTGGTGAGGCCGGCATCCATCGCGCCCGGAATGGCCACCATGATCAGGTTATCCACGATCTCCATGATGGTGATGGAAGCCGTATCCGCCGCGAGGGCGAGGCCTAGCGCCGTGCCGAAGGGCAGACCGCTCCGAAGCAGGGGCAGCATGGTCAGAGCGTATCCGAACAGAAAAGCGAGGGCGACCGCGAGCACGATGGTCGCGCCGGTGCCCCAACCGAAGGCTGTGCCGATGATGAGGCCTAACACCTCGCCGATGGCGCAGCCTGTGAGGCAGTGGATTGTGGCGCTCAGAGCCGTACGGTTCAAATCGTTCTTGGACGACGTGCCATGGTGATGGTGAGAATGAGCATCGGCAGGCATAATTGCCTCCTCATGCAGCAGGATGGGCGGGTATCTGAGCCGGGTAGCCGCCGCTGCTCAGGGCGTTGAGAAGCGAAGCCTCGCTTTGCCTGGAGACCACCTTGACGATACGTGCCTCCAGATCGGCCTCAACCTGTGCTTGAGGGTCGAGGGCCTGGATCGCCCGGGTGACGGCGTGAAGGCAGCCGCCGCAATTCATGCCGGGAATGTGGAAGATATGCATGGCCGGGATCCTTTCATCTCAGGGTCCCAGAATCTGTAGGCGTTCCCACGATGGTAAGGTCAAGCGGGCTGGCTCGGTTTGTCCGAGAATAATCCTGAATGAGCATAAAGGATTGGTCCGAAACGGCTTATCTTGAGCGTATAGCTCTGCTATCGCGGTTTTGTTCACGAGTGATACGGAGTAGCCGACGCTGGTCGGAGGAGATTGATGCGGATAGTCACCCATAGCGGCACGTTCCATGCCGACGACGTCTTCGCCTATTCCGTGCTGCGCGATGCCTTCGAGGCATTTGAGTTCGCCCGAACCCGCGATACGGCGCTGATCGAATCTGCCGGCATCGTCTTCGACGTAGGCGGGATCTATGAACCTGCCCAGGGCCGGTACGACCACCACATGCGGGACTTGCCCCGACGGGAGGACGGAACGCCCTACAGTTCGGTCGGCCTGATCTGGCGGGATTTCGGGCGAAAGGCCCTGCCACGGCTCGTGCCGGGAATCGGCGAGGATGTGCTGGAATCCGTCTGGCAGGACATCGACGCGACCTTCATCTTCGCCATCGACCAAGCCGATAACGGGGTTGCCACGGCGAGCCAGAGCCATCTCGCGATGCTGGTGGAGGCCTTCAATCCGACCTGGGACAGCGGCCAATCCTATGACGACGCGTTTCTTGAGGCCGCCGGTTTCGCCAGGGGGATCCTGGCCCGGGCCTGCCGGCAGGCCCATGCCGAGGCCAAGGCTCTCTCGCTTGTGATGGCTGCTGCCAGACGGGCGCGTGATACCCGCGTGATCGTTCTCGACCGCAAGCTGCCCTGGGAGAAGGCGGTTTTCGAGGGAGGCCTCAACGATCTCCTCTTCGTCATCTACCCGAACGAGGATCTGACGGCCTGGTACTGCCGCACCATTCCGCCCGAGCCGCACTCCTTCGGTCAGCGCCTCGCCCTGCCTGAGGCCTGGCGTGGACTGCAGGAGACGGATTTCTCGCAAGCCGCCGGAATCGAGGACGGCGTGTTCTGCCATCCTGGCGGCTTTATCTGCGGAGCGCGCTCTCAGGAATCGGCGGTGCAGCTCGCAGAAAAGGCCATCGCTGCCGGGCACTAGCCGGAACCTCGCAACAGAAGCTTAAGCCATGAAGCAGGTCCCCATCGTCTCCCATACTGCCTATGTGGCCTCGCTCCCCGATGATCATCGGTTCCCGATGCTGAAATATGGGCGACTGGCCGAACTGCTGGCCGAGAAGGGCCTTGCCCCCAACGGCTTCGTGGTGCCGGGCGAAGCGTCCGCGGATTTGATCGCGCTGGCTCATACGCGCGCTTACGTGGATCAGGTCTTCGCCTGTTCCGTCCCCCGCGAGATTGAGCGGCGCATCGGTCTTCCGGTCAGTGAAAGTGTCGTTCGGCGCGCCCGTGCCTCCGCTGCCGGCACGCTCCTTGCAGCGCGGCTTGCGCTCCAGCATGGCTTGGCTGGAAGCACGGCCGGCGGCTCCCATCATGGGCAGAGGGAAACCGGCGCTGGCTTCTGTGTCTTCAACGATGTCGCCATCGCAGCCAAGGCGCTGAGGGCCGACCGCACGATCCAGCGGGCGCTCGTCGTCGATCTCGACGTGCACCAGGGCGACGGTACGGCGGACTGCCTGCGCGACGAGCCGGATCTCTTCACCTTCTCCATGCATGCGGAAAAGAACTATCCCGTGCGCAAGATCCCGAGCGATCTCGATATCGACCTGCCGGACCACATGGAGGACGATGCCTATCTGGAGGTTCTTCGATCCCATCTGCCGCGCCTTCTCGACGCGATCGAGCCGGAGCTGGTCTTTCTGAATGCAGGTGTCGATCCGCACCGCGACGACAAGCTGGGACGGCTCGATCTCACCGACGAAGGTCTGCGCCGCCGGGACGCTTATGTGATCGAGCAGGCCCGCAGCCGCGGCATCCCCATGGTGACCGTCATCGGCGGCGGCTACTCCACGGATATCGACGCCCTGGCCAAGCGCCACGCCATCGCATTCGAAGCCATGGCCGCCTGGAGCGAGGCGAACGGCTGATCCCTACACTCTGGATCGCGCGAGTGATGCGGCCAGCCGGGCGGCGAGCGCGGCGTTATTCTTGACCAATGCGATGTTGGTAGCGAGGCTTCGTCCGCCGGTCTTCTCGAAAAGGGTGGATAGCAGGAACGGCGTCACGGCCTTTCCGGAAACGCCGCGCGTCTTCGCTTCCAAGATGGCGGCATTGATGTATCCGCTCATTTCGTCTGCCGGAATCTCGTCAGCGCTCGGAACGGGATTGGCCACGAGAACACCGCCGGCGAGGCCAAGTGCTTCCTTGGTGCGGATCAGGTCTGCAATGGCCTCAGGGCTGTCAAGGCGCAGGGGAACGGGCAACTCGCTCGTGCGGCTCCAGAAAGCAGGGAAACGGTCCGTCCCGTAGCCGACCACAGGGACGCCCCGCGTCTCGAGATATTCGAGGGTTCGCGGGAGGTCGAGGATGGCTTTCGCGCCGGCACAGATCACCGCTACCGGCGTACGGGCGAGTTCGTCGAGATCGGCCGAGATATCCATGCTCGTCTCGACGCCTTGATGGACACCGCCGATGCCGCCCGTGGCAAAGACCCGGATGCCGGCGAGATGGGCGCAGATCATGGTGGCGGCAACGGTCGTGGCACCGTGGCGCCGGGAAGCGACCGCGTAGGGCAGGTCGGCTCGGCTCAGCTTCATCACGTCCTTGGCTGTTCCGAGCCAGTCGAGTTCTGTATCCGACAGCCCGACCTTGATGCGCCCCTCGATGATCGCAATCGTCGCCGGCACGGCTCCGTTCTCGCGCACCACTGCCTCCACCTCACGGGCCGTGGCGACGTTCTGCGGATGAGGCATGCCATGGGTGATGATGGTGGATTCGAGCGCGACCACGGCCTCGCCTGCCGCGAGAGCCGATTGCACGTTGGGAGCGATGTCGAGAAAACGGCCGGCGATGTCGTGGTTCATGAGGGCTCCCGTTCGAAGGTTGCGACGGCTCTAAGGGACAATGTGGTTTCCAGCAAGGCGAAGGACAGGTCGGGTCGAACGCTCGCCGTGCTCTCCACGGCCAGCGCCGCGGCTGCCGCGCCAAGGCGGGCAGCTCCCCTGAAGGAGTGGCCCTGCAGGAGCGCCACGAGAGTGGCGGCGATCAGGGCGTCCCCCGCACCTGTTGCATCGACGATCTTTGCGCCGACAGCCCCAATCCGATGAACACCTGAGCCATCCGCCACGACGAGGCCGCTTTCACCGAGAGTGAGGACAACCCGTTCGGCCCCGCAGGCACGAAGGCGCGTCGCAGCCTCGTCCGGCGACGTCTCGGTCTGGCCAAGAAAGGTGCGAGCCTCGTCCAGGTTCAGGAACAGCAATCCGAGGCCGTGAAGGTCTCGTGGCAGGCGCACAACCTTCGGGGTCGAGACGGCGTCTATCGCAAGCGTGAGCGAGCGACGCCGCGCGATGTCGATGAGAGCATGCAAGGTCTCGGACGGCAGGTTGCAATCGGCAAAGAGCCAGCTCGTCTGTGAATCGAGATTAATCTTGCCCAGCAGGGCAGGGGTCAGTTCGTTCAAGATCGCCATGTTGGCGAGGCCGAGGGCCAGTTCACCATCCGGCTGCAGGACGGCCACGTATTCCGCCGTGGCATGCACGTCTGAGAGCGCCATGAACCGTGTGTCGATACCGAGGCTTTGGAGATCTTCGAGCAATGCGCGTCCGTTCTCGTCCTTGCCGAGGATCGAGGCCAACGAGACGCTCACACCGAGCCGGGCGATGTTCTCCGCGACATTGCGGGCTACTCCGCCGAAGGAAAGCTCGGAATGAACGGGATTCGACGTTCCAGGTCGGATCGCGTCCAACGCCCGGTACTTCCGGTCGACGGCCGCACCACCGATGCATGTAATGCTGATCCCAGGCTTCATGCGTCAGACGTGCTCCTTGAACACTTGCGAAATGGGTATGCCGAATTACCGGTCCTGCTGCAATGGGAGCCAAACTGGGAGCAGGCTATGCGCGCAATGGTCTGGACAGTGCCGAGTGAGACAAGGGCTTTATGCCTTTCGTGTTTTGAACCCGAGCGTCGGCAGTCGGTTAATCGGTCTGGATCAAGCGATAGAAAGGGCTGCGGTATGGACCGGAGTGACGACAACTCGATTTCTCGACAGGATACGATGGGCGGTGCGGCTGTCGCCAAGGACGACCCGACCACGAAATATCCTAAGCCGCCGTTCCGCTCCCAATCCCAACCCTGGCCGGGCCTTGCCCATCAGATGGAGCCACGCCCGGACCATGGTGAGACGAGCTACAAGGGTTCCGGACGGCTTCTCGGCCGCAAGGCACTGATTACCGGGGGCGATTCCGGTATGGGGCGTGCGGCTGCCATCGCCTATGCCCGTGAAGGGGCCGATGTGGCGATCAGCTACTACCCCGACGAAGAGCTTGATGCGCGGGAAGTGATCGAACTCATTGAGAAGGAGGGCCGCGTCGCCGTGGCTCTGCCAGGCGATATCCGGGACGAGGCTCTCTGCAACCGCATCGTGGCCGAGGCGGTGCAGCGCCTGGGCGGTCTCGATATTCTGGTCAACAACGCTGCGCGTCAGCAACAACGTCAGGCGCTTCTGGACATCACGTCAGAGGATTTCGACGCGACGATGAAGACGAACATCTATGCCATGTTCTGGATCACCAAGGCTGCGCTGCCTCACCTCAGCCCAGGTTCCACGATCATCCAGACCACCTCCGAGCAGGCTTATGACCCATCCGCCAATCTGGTCGATTACGCCATGACCAAGGCGGGCATGATGAACTTCACCAAATCGCTCGCGAAGCAACTCGGCCCCAAGGGTATTCGCGTCAATGGTGTTGCGCCCGGACCAATCTGGACGCCGCTGCAGGTAAGCGGCGGCGCAACCCAGGAGAAGCTGCAGCAATTCGGCGGCGACACGCCCATGGGCCGTCCCGGTCAGCCGGTGGAACTCGCCTCGATCTATGTGCAGCTTGCCGCATCCGATGCCAGCTATGCGACAGGGCAGATCTACGGCGCCGCTGGTGGAGGCGGGCAACCCTAGACCAGCTCACCTAAAGCGCTTTTGGTCTCAGTGTAGGGCATAGCCGGCATGCCTGATCCAGCCTTTGGCATCTTTTGCCGTGATGG
>NZ_JAERQE010000067.1 GCF_016734765.1 Microvirga soli
GACGGTCTCCTGTGTTTGAGCCTCTCACGGCCTCATTCTGGCACAGCGATGCCGTAAGGGGCCGTCCACCCCAACACCTCCCGGTGACGGCTCTCTTGCGCCGATCCAACTGCTCGAGCAGTTTGGGCGAATAGCGCACAATCCATCTGTGAATGGTAGCATGATCGAGGAGATGCCGCGTTCAGCCATCATCTCCTCTAGGTTTCTCAGGCTCAGATTGTAGGCCAGATACCATCGAATGCAGAGCAGGATCACGGATCGATCAAAATGCCTGCCCTTGAACACTGCTATCTCCGCTACTATGACCAAGATCTCAGTAGATGAAACTCTGAAACAAAAGGTTTGCGACAGAGCCTTACGGAATACTCGTCGCGCTTGTCGGAGCGCCGTTTGGTGGAAGCTTCCTGTGCCTCATGGCGGGCCTTCTTCTGGCCCTCCTGAGAACCGGAGCTGAACGGGGTGTCAATCCTGCCTCGGACATGCCGACAGCAACTCACACTACTCGCCCCATCACCCGCTGAACCTGCACAGCGCTCCATGCGCCACCTCGGGCGGTCCTGATCCCCTTAGCGTTCAGACCAGCCGCGATCTGCCGGAGAGAAACAGCACCGGCAACCTTCAGCTCCTCGATGATGGCAGCAAGATCAGAGGCGCGATTGTCTGCCTTCGCTATACGGGCGGCAACGCTGGCCTTGGCTCCGTCCTTGGCCACGGCAGGCAGGTTGCCGCGATCCCCGCCCAGCCTCGTGCCACGAGCCTTGGCCGCGGCCAAGGCGTCCTTCGTGCGGGTTGAGATCGCCTTGGCCTCATGCTCGGCTACGGCGGCGAGGATGTGAACCGTCAGGCGGTTGGCCTGCGGGAAGTCCACGGCGGTGAATTCGACACCGGACTCCATCAGGTTGGAAATGAAGGCCACGTTACGCGCCAGACGATCCAGCTTGGCGATGACGAGGGTGGCACCATGCAGACGGCATAGGCGCAGCGCCTCAGCCAGCTTAGGCCGGTCGTTGCGCTTGCCGCTCTCGACCTCCACCACCTCGGACACGAGCTGCCAGCTGCCGCCGTTGAGGTAGGAGCGCACCGCCTCCTGCTGGGCCTCCCGCCCAAGGCCGGAGCGCCCCTGCTTGGCCGTGCTGACGCGGTAGTAGGCCACGAACTTGCCCTGAGCCATCAACCATCTCCAGCTTGTAACGATAACAACGATGTTCGTTGCTGTTAATGTTACAGGTACGACATGGCTGTCAAGCACTCTCATCCATGAGAGCCTTCGACGGATCACAGCCCTTGGGTCATGCTGTGCCCATGCGAACCGTGATCCTGATCGCCAGCATCCTCAGCACGGCCTCTGTGATGGCTCAGGACACCCCAGCTCTCTGGCGCGATCCTGATGGCGGCTGCACCTACTTCAGGCTCGGTGACACCCTCAGCCTGCGCTACCAGCGGGACGGCCTGCCCGACTGTCCAGACGCACGGCGCGAGGCCACTCCCGCCAACGGTCAAGGAGCCGTCACCCGCGATGATGTTCGCGATGTCACACGAGCCATTGAAGGACTGACCCGCAAGCTGGATGATCTGAGGCGAGAGTACGAGCGCAGAGGGCGCTTCTAGCGGCAGCATCAGGAATTTTTTCTGAGAAGTACCCCCCACCCCTTTTGGGTCCCATCCGCCGACCTTCGCGAGCGGCAAAAAGGACTCGTTTCAAAGCGTGGCCCGGACTCTTGAACATAAAGAGAACACCCCTCATCTAACGGCCAAGACGCCCAAAATACCCCAATCACCCCTCAGCCCTCCCGCAAGCCGGAACAACCCAGTCGGATCAATCGCTTGGATGCATCCTCCTTCGACGCTGGCCAGACGCCCTATACTTCTTTGTAAGTGTTGAAGGTGTCAGCACAGCCGAGGAGCCCAGTCCGTCCAGCAGCCGGAAAAAGCGCAAGCACAGACCCAAGCGGGATAGACGCCTCAAGACGGAGTCGAAGGGCATCACTTCCGATGAACGGCGGGACACCGTCAGGGCCGAGAACTTCGCCTACAGGATCGGATGCCCGCTCCGAACGACCCTCGATTTCCACCCCATCCATCTCGACGCTCCTCCCAAGGAGGACCTGGACGCCTTCTTCGCGGGTATTCGCAACCGGATCGCCACGTGGTGTCGGCGCAGGATTGGCGGAAGCTGGTGGGTCTGGTTTCGCGAAAACTACGCTGGTGACGGGCGCGAGCATCTCCACATGGTCATGCACCTGCCGCCGCGCTTTCGGAGCGAGTTGGAGGCCGCCATCCGCCGCTGGTATCCTGGACATCTTGAACTGGTACACGTCGGTGAACGCAAATCCCTGCGCAGCCCGAACACAGGTCGATGGACCGACGGGCTGTCCTACCGCATGAAGCAAATGCGTGGCGATGCCGTCGGCCCGCCCGCCTGTACCGCGAAACCAAGAGCCGCCATGACGGCGCTCCCGTGGCTCCTGTTCACGGCAAGCGGTGCGGTGTCTCGGACAGCCTGACCGTCAAGGCCGAAAAGGCATGGGAAGCTTCACGCCCATAGCGCAGTCATCGGCCCCGAACGCACCTACAAAAAGGGGCTTTTTTCAAACAATCATAGTGGATGGCGGAACCCCTTGTGGCTCAAGGGGTTCCGACCACTTCTAATTCACATATAAATCATGTAAATATCAAGTTCGGCACAGAATTTCGTATAATCGTTCGTATAATCGGGCGCGTAGATGGGCGGGACGGGCAGCGGCAACTACGGCGGTAAACCCACGATCGAGACCGCCCTGAAGCTCGATCTCTACAACCTCATCCGCACTGGCTCCTTCCGACCTGGTGCAACGGTGACAGGCTCCTTGGCGTGGACCAATAGCGACACCGGAGAGCAGAGGGCCAGCATCGGCTACGAGGCGCATATGGGCGAGGAACGCGGCTGGGTTCGCCTGTGCTACGCCACTACGAACCATTGGAACGGCCAGACCACCCAGCACGATTACACCATGGAGCTGACATCCACACCGCAGCCCTTGGGAGGCTGCCGCTGGTGGTGGGTCTGCCCCCGGCGCGGGGATCTCGTGTCCAAGCTCTACAAGCAGCTCTACAAGCCTGCTGGAGTCGCGATGTTCGCCTCCCGCAAGGCCCATCGCCTCACCTACCGCCGCCAGCGCCAGAGTCCCTATGACCGCGCCATCAGTCAGGCATTCAAGCGCCGCCAGCGCCTCGGATCGGGTGGCGGCATCGGCGATCCCATCGACAAGCCCCACGGCATGCGCTGGATCACTTTCGACCGCAAGATGGATCAGGTTGAGGCCGCAGAGGCCATCTGCAATGTCCGTCTCCTCCGGTTCGTCCAGAAGCTCTCCTGGTCTTGAGCGCAACGGACGAATAATCCGTTGCTCCGATTTCCTTCCGGCGAGATACGGCAAACGCTCCTGATGTAGGACGCTGTAAAGACAGCTATCATCCTCCTGCCTGGAGATGCGGCTCCTGACCGTGGTGTTCGGGACCAGGCGTGGAGAGGTCGGAAAAGCTCAACTCCTGGCCTCTCCTCTGGGTTACGCATCAGAATTGTCGAGGCGATTTAGGAATAAAATGATCTCTCCTGAGGTACAGCGCTTGCCCCAAGGCGGGGTGCCCCAATGCTGGCTATAGTTCCCAAGCTTGGCCGCTTTTTCAATGTTGCCCCTAAACTGGCCAAGCGGGAGAGGATGCCCAACGATCTCCAAGCGCATCCTCTCCCCTTTTCCGACAATAGCATCCGTGAGTATTTGTATTCCCTCTGAGGTCCGCTTAGACAGCCGTTAAAGAGGCATGCACACCCAGCGCAATCGGCTAAACCGACCGACATGACATTCAAAATCTTCTTCCGCTGGGTCGCTTGGCTTCTCGTACTCGCCATTGCCATCTTCACCCTCGCGCCAATCGAGTTTCGGCCGATCTCTGCGGCACCAGCCAGCTTAGAGCGGTTTGCGGCCTTTTCTGCCATTGGAGCCGCGTTTTGCCTCGGCTATCCGAAACACCGCCTCCACATATTTGCGCTGCTGATTGGGATCGTAGGCTTCCTGGAAGTCGCCCAAAACTATGTTCCAGGCCGCCATGGGCGCCTTCCGGATGGTTTAGTGAAGGCATCCGGCACTCTCCTCGGGGTTGCCTTCGCCACGTTCGTTACCCGCTATAGGCAAGTTCCCTAGAGGCACCATGCGGTTCGCATACCGAACAGTCCTATACTGGACCTTATGCGAAATCCCCCACGCGGTTTTAGCCCGTTCCGGACTGCAGCCCCAATAGCATGCAGGATCTCCTGAATAGTCATCCGGAGCAAAATCCAGAGCAAAGTGAAGCCTCATTCCCTGAATAGCCCTCTAGAGCAAAATGAAGCCACCCGTCAGTGGGTGAGCGAATGGTCTAAGGGGTGGTTCAGGAGGCGGAATTGAAACTTTATATCGCCACCAGCGCGCCAGTTGGTCCTCAGACGCTTAGCGTCAACTTCGGCGGCACCACCCTGCCGACCTACACCTACCGCCCAGCCGGGGAGATCAAGGGCGTCCTGCTCGCCTTTCACGATGCCGGCCGCAGCGGCCAAGATTACCGAGACTATGCCAAGCATGTCGCCGACACCTACGGCCTCTATGTGGTCGCGCCGGAGTTCAGCGAGGCGACGTTCTCGGACACCCAGTACCATCTGGGCGGCATCATCTCAGGCAGCCAGCTCCTGCCGCAGAACCAGTGGACCGTGTCGCTGGTCGACGACATCGCCGCATGGGCGCACGCTCAGGTCGGCAACGATCCGAACGATGAGACGATCGCCTACGGCCACTCGGCCGGCGGCCAGTTCCTGAGCCGTGTGGCGGCCTTCGGTCCCGACATCTTCGACAAGATGATCATCGCCAACCCCTCGACGCACGTGCGCGCCAGCCTCGAGGAGTACGTTCCCTATGGCTTCGACGGGTATTTCGCCTCAGCCGAGGAGGAGGCGATGCTCAAGGACTACCTGGCCGATCCGTTGACTATCTACCTGGGCTCGCAGGACAACGACCCAAATGATCCCGGTTTATGGCGCGACGAGGCCGCTATGCGCCAAGGCGATGACCGGCTGGAGCGCGGCGAGTTTGTCTACAAAGAGGCCAAGACGTTTGCCGCCGAGAAGGGCTGGGCCTTTAATTGGGAGTTGGTGGTGGCCGACGGTGTCGGCCATTCGGGCGACGGCATGCTCGATGCCCTAGCCTTCCAGCAGGCCTTCGATGGCCGGCCTGGGTACGCTCCAACCGACCCGCAACTTCAGCCCGAGCCGCAGCCCGAGCCGCAGCCTGAGCCGCTCCTTCCGTGGCCGCCGCCGACTGTCGATTACAACCGGCATTATCGCGGCACCTCGCATGCGGACCGCATCAAGGGCAGCGCCGGCAACGACAAGATCACCGGCTGGGGCGGCTCCGACGACCTCTGGGGACGAGGCGGCCAGGATGCCTTCGTGTTCGCCTCCAAGCTCAGCCCGAAGAACGTCGACAAGATCCACGACTTCAAGGCTGTCGACGACGTGCTCTTGCTCAAGAGCACGGTTTTCTCGAAGCTCGCGAAAGGCTACCTGTCCGATGGCGCCTTCACCCTCGGCCGTGTAGCCAAGGATGCGGACGACCACATCATCTACAACAAGAAGATAGGCATGCTGTCCTACGATCCCGACGGCCATGGGGGGCAACCGCGAAGCCGTTCGCGAAGCTCGTGCACAAGATCTCGATTTCGGCTGACGACTTCTACGTGTACTGAAAACGCTCTGTTGAGCGGTCCTCGGAGAACCTACGGCTTTTCGAAGTGCAAGAGATCGCCGGTGTCGTAAGGCACCTGGCCGCGCGTCAGGCGAACGATCACCAAGTGTGACCTGAGATCTGCGAAGTCCTCTGGATCGCAGCATCCACGCTGGCGAACTCGGAGCCGTCATCGTCACGTCCGAAATTCGCCCCGTCGTGGATATCGAAATAGAAGCGAGCCAAGGCAACCTCCCCGGAGAGTGCCCAGTCGTACTCAGGGAAGATGGACGGAGGATCTCTGTCACTCGGCCAGAGAACGACAGGGGTGCCATCCCGTGGTGCCGTGCTGATCGGATACCAATCGTCCATCGCTGGCCTTTCATGGGTTCCAAAGCTGGCTCTGCCGTTGTCGTCATCCGCTTCGGCAATGCCGAATGCCCTGCAACAGCCGGTCCAATGCAGCTTCGAGCCGGAGGTTCGGCTCAGAGGCTTGTGGAGGAATGCCGCTTGTTTGTCTTACCTCCCCCATAAGCATAAGGGATTCCGCTTGGCTTTTGCTTTTGGGGGACTTAGTCGCCAAAGCCACAGGGAGAGCCGCAGAGGACCGTCTAGCTGTTTCGGCAGGAATTTGTCCTCCGCTCCCCAGAACGGCTGCCACGGGCCACCGCAGCACGTCTGTTGGCGGCAATGAAGACCGGAGCATAGTCCGCGCCGAACATAAACAGGACTGGCTTCCGGCGCAGGCCCTCTTCCGTCGCCTTGTAGCGGGAGCCGGAGGCCGCGGCGCGGTCGAGGAAGCCGATCTCCTCCAGTACCCGGATTGCCCCCCGCACCTTATCTTGGGGAGCGCGCAAGGTTTGTGCAATAAACCTCGGTATCTTAGACGAAGCATGAACATTCCTCAGGGGAGCATCCCTCAGGCAGCGCTTCGGTGGCGGACATTGCGCAGCGGACGCGGCTGCCCGGCTCCAGTAACAGCATGCTGCCAGAGGTAATCGCCGGTCAGGCTGATATGTCGCCAGCCCAGTGGCGCGACATGCGTGAGAAGCTCGTCCGGCACGATCCAGCCTTGGGAGCGCAGATGCTCCACCGCGCGACCCATGTAGAGCGTGTTCCAATACACGATTGCAGCGATCACCAGATTGAGGCCTGAGGCCCGGTAGCTCTGGTTCTCGAACGTCCGATCCGTGATCCGGCCCTGCTTATGGGCAAAGATTGCCTGAGCCATGGAGTTGCGAGCCTCGCCCTTGTTGAGGCCAACATGGCAGCGCCGCCGCAGGTCTGGGCTCTCCAGCCAGTCGAGCGTGAATAGGCTCCGCTCAATCCGGCCAATCTCCTGGAGGGCGAGGTCCACCCGGTTCTGGCGCTTGTAGGCACTCAGCTTCTTGAGCATCACGGAGGGAGCAACGGTGCCAGCTTTGAGGGAGGCTGCCAGATGCAGCACCTCGTCCCAGCCTTGGCGCACCACGTCAGCGCAGATCGGGCGGCCCATCAATGGCTGGAGACTGCTCGGCACCTCCAGGCCCACCATAGTGGCCAGCCGCCGATCCTTCAGATCCCGCAGGCGGGGCACAAACCGGAAGCCGAGCAGATGGCACAGGCCAAAGACATGGTCGGTGGCGCCGCCCGTGTCGGTGTAGTGCTCATGGATGGACAATCCGGTTCCGTGGTGCAGCAGGCCATCCAGAACATGCGGCGCCTCGCTCGTGGTGGCCGAGATCACCTTGGTGTGGAAAGGGCCGTATTGATCCGACAGGTGCGTGTAGAACTTCACGCCAGGATCCGAGCCGTACTTCGCATTGACCTCGCCGGCTCCGGCACTCCTGCGCCCGGTGCGGAAGAACTGCCCGTCCGAGGAGGACGTGCTCCCGTCGCCCCAGAGGGCTGCCAGCGGGAGACGTTGGTGCGCATCGACGATGGTGCCGAGAGCTGCCTTGTAGGTTTCTTCCCGCAGATACCAGGAGTGCACCCAAGTCAGTTGAGCCTTGGTCACGCCCTGAGAGGCATCAGCCATCCTCTCGATGCCCAGATTGGTCGCATCGGCCAGCACCGCTGCCAGAACAGCCGTCACATCATCGGCCGGCCTGCCCTCGCGCAGATCGGTAAAGCAGCGCGCAAAGCCGGTTGCCTGCGCGACCTCGTTCAGCAGCTCGGTGATGCGGATGTTCGGCATCAGCAGGTCGAGATCGCGATCGAGCCGATCCGCTTCTGGAGGGGTGAGGGCCGGCAGTGGGGTCACATGCAGTTCCTCGCCACGCAGGGAGACGCCCGGGACGGCGTTCTTGCTCAGCCCTCGGGCGAACCGCTTCAGCCGCCACTCGAGAAGCTGGCTTCGCTCAGCCAGATACGCATCCGCATCATCCGGAGCTTTCAAGTCGGCAATCGCTGACGGGACAGAGGCCGGAGGCAGCAGATAGGTGTCGAAGCGCTGGTAGTTGCGGGTGCCTTCGACCCAGATGTCGCCGGAGCGCAGGCGATCCCGCAGCACGGCGAACACGGCCGTCTCATACAGCCGCCGGTCCGGTTGACCTGTTTCCATGATCAACTGCTGCCAGGTCTTCGGAAGGAACGACAGGGGAGGCTTCTGGGGCAAGTCCCTCCGACGGGAGCGGAGGCTGTCTAGGACCACGGTGAGCGCCGCAAGAACAGGGTTGAGCCGGCTGGTGCTGCGGAAGGTAAAGGCGTCCAGAAAGGGCAGGGCAAAGCGGCGTACCGTCATGAACTTCGCGGCCGCCATGACGAGTGTATCGCCATCAGCGAGTTGGGCCAACTCCTCAACCTGCGGCTGGACTTTGATCAACCGACTCCATCCGACCTCCTCATCAATGATCTTGAATGGATCTCCCCGCGTGGCGCGGGCGGTGCTCAGGGCCGTGATGGTCGAGTGGAACAGGCGCATCAGGCGGCTGACCTCACGGCCTGTGGTCTGATAGGCGCGCTCTTGGCGTCGGCGGGCACGGGTAAAGAGGCCGCCCACCAGCCGATCAAACATCCCGATGGCAGCATCGGCCAGTTTGGCCTCGAGCTCAATGATCTGCGCCACGAGCGTCGCCCGACGCCGGCGCACACTGTATTCGTCGAGCAGGAAGGCTGGAGCAACGGCTCCCTCGCGTACGAACTGCTGAAAGCGGCGTTCGTGGACCCGGTCTACGATCTCGGGGCTGATCTGGAGGGACCGAACGAAGGTCAACCGCTCGAGGAGTGCTGCCATGTTAGCCGTACTGGGAGCTTCGGCGATATCGCGCAGCCAGGCGAGGGGAGTGCGCTTGAGCGTGGCGTCATTCACCAGCAGGGCATCGATCGCCTTGAGCCGATCCTCTGTCAAAGGCGCGAGAAGCGCCTCGGCAGCACGCCTGCGGGCCAGGGCTCGGCCGGCACGGGCAAGCCGCTCGAGCCTAGCGGGCGCTGGCAGAATGATCCAATGATCGCGCAACCAGTCAAGAACCGCTTGAACAATCTCGACCCCATTATCCGTCGCCCAGGCTGCTTCCGCCGCAACATTCAGCATGAGCGGCCAGTCCTCCTGCATCGCGGGCCGCAAGTTCAAGCGAGCCATCAGTTCGGCGGCATGGTCGAGCCGGGTTTGCGGCCGTCGACTGTAGTCCTCGAAGACGTGAGGTGAGACCTGGAGTTGGCTTGCCAGGAAGGTGAGCATCTCTCGCGAAGGAGCCTCGTTGAGGCGAAGCCCAAACCCGGGATGCCGGAGCAAGCAGAGTTGGACCGCAAACCCAAGTTGGTTGCGGGCACCGCGCTTGCGCAACACCAAGTCGAGATCATCCGGGCTGAGGGTATAGTGCTTGATGAACAGGTGTTCCTGCCGAGGCACATCGAACAGGAGTTGGCGTTCATCCTCAGTCAGCAAGCCACGTTGTGCCATTGTACGCCCCTACACAGCCCCGGCTTGATGATTGATGTGAGGCCGGGGTCCGGGACGGGATTATGGGATTGTGAAAGCGGCGTGCCGAATCCTGTTTGGTTGCTGTCCACAGAGTGAGCGGGGAGGGCGGCAGCCACCTCTGCTCACTACCTTCTATGTTCCTGCTTTGTCCGGTTTGCCGAGGTTTATTGCAGAAACCTTGCGCGCTCCCCAAGTGCGGTCTTGGGTCAGGCGGATATTGCCTGCCTGACGGCCAAAATGGCCGGGCGGAACCGGGTTAGCATTTACCGGCCTGAGCAGAGCGAAGCGGTCGAGCGCCACCGTGAGATTGCAGTCGCGGCCGGGATCAAGCTGGCGATAGAAGAGGGGAGGTTGCGGCTGTTCGCGCAACGTATCGTCGCGTGTTCGGGTTCGACCCAGGACCGGTATGAGATCCTGGTGCGGATGGTGGACAGGGAAGGGGCGATTATCCCGCCCTCCGTGTTTATTCCAGCGGCAGAACGGTACGACCTTATCGGAGCGATCGACCGTTGGGTGATACGCGAAACCCTGTCCGTTGTTGGACGGGCAGGGCGGCTCGACCCGCAGACCCATATTCATCTCAACCTGTCGGCAGCGTCGATCGGAGACGTCTCGTTCGCCACCTACGCGATCGAGGCTCTTGAGGTCTCCGGTGTCGTCCCGGAGATCCTGGTCTTCGAGATCACGGAAACGGCTTTGGTCAGCAATATGGCTGTGGCAGCCCACACGGTCGGCAGGCTGCGGGAGATCGGCTGCCAGATTGCCCTCGATGATTTCGGCGCGGGCCTGAGTTCGTTCAACTACCTGCGCCAGTTCCCGGTTGACATGGTCAAGATCGATGGCAGCTTCGTGCATAACATGACGGTGAACGCAGTGGACCGCTACATCGTCAACTCCATCCATCAGATTGCCCAGGAACTCGGTGCGCAGACGGTCGCTGAGGTTGTCGAGGACCAGGCGACTTTCCAGTTGGTCTCGTCCTTGGGCATCACATTCGCCCAAGGTTACGCGATCCACAGGCCTGAACCCCTCGATGCCGTCATGTCAGATCACAAGGTCTGCGCCGAAGCGTAGCGGCCGAGCCCGAGGAATCGTTGACCTTGTTCTCAACCATGATGCCGATCGGTCATTGTCGGTTTATCTGCAATGAGTTAAGCCTACCCCCGTTCTTAGGGACGGGTTCTCATGTTGGTGTGGAGCACAGTTGTTGCATTCGTCCTCTCGCTTGCTGCGTTAGGCCCGCTGCGGAGGGTCTCACCGGAATGGCTTCAGACCGGCGCGGAATTCCTGGCGGTAATCAGCATCTTCGCCCTGGTGTGCCTGCTGGAATCCAGCGGCAATAATACTGATCGGTCCAATCCAGCCTCCTGATAATTTTTGGTAACGTTCCGTAGATTACGGTGCTGCTCCGTTACCTCCTCTGATCGGAGACGGGCTTGTCACGTTATCTGTCCAGGGACGCAATGAGACTTTATTTGCAGCGAAGTTGGTTCAAGCGGCGGCACCGCCCATAGCTTTCCATTCTGCCATCACGGTAAGGCGATGCAGATGCGTGGCAAGGGCGGAGAAGCGGGAACGAGGTGGAACGAAGAGGTTGCGGACGGCTGAGAAGATTGTGGTGAACCTCTGCAGGCCTCCCGGCGATCGAAAGCCCTGCATGATCCGCTCTCGTCGGCGCAAGGGCAGATGTGAATTCTCCACTCGGTTGTTAAGCCCCTTGTGCGATCGGTGTTCGACGGCTGGCATGACCTGACGCCGGGCAGCGGTGTAGGAGCCTAGCTTGTCGGTGATCATCCGCCTCGGCGAGCAGCCCTGCTTCGATTTTCGACATCTTTGCGAGCTCCAGTAGTGTGAAAGGCCGCCGGAGGGTGGGCTGAGCATCACCTACGAAGATGAAGGGTGTTAGGCTGCAGCAGCCGAAATGCGCGACGTGGTGATTGTCGGCGCCGTTTCTGTGTAGGTTACGAACCGAGGTACCGCTCTACCAACCGCGCCCAAAGTGCTGCTCCTGTTGTCAAACTTCCGTCGGCGAAGTCATATTTCGAGCTATGCAGAATAGCGGAATTCATGCCATTGCCGAGGCGCAGGAAGCTTCCCGGCTTGTGTTCGAGGAAGTAAGCGAAATCCTCACTTCCCGGGATGAGGTGGCAGGTTGAGACTCTTTCCGTTCCAATGAGCTCCTCTGCTACGGCACGGGCGAATGTCGTCTCGGCCTCCGAGTTGACGACGACCGGGTACCCACGCTCGTAATCGATCTCGACCGTAGCGCCGTAGCCTTCAACGACAGACCGTGTCAATTTGGTGACACGTTCCTGGAGAAGGTCACGGACCTTCGGTTCAAAGGAGCGGACGCTGAGGGCGAGTTTCGCATACTCCGGGATAACGTTAACGGCATTGCCCGCGTGGATCGTCCCGACGGTAACAACCGCAGTCTGGGTCGGGTCAACATTCCGAGATACGATGGTCTGCAATGAGACGACGAGATTGCAGGCGATCACCACAGGGTCGACGGTGAGATGCGGGCGCGAGGCGTGACCGCCAGTACCTCTAATAGTGATACTCACGGTATCGGACGAGGCCATCATTGGACCGGCGCGCAGAAGGATATTGCCCTCTGGTGCACCGGGATGGTTGTGCAGACCATAAATTGCATCAAAGGGAAAGCGCTCGAACAGGCCATCGGCGATCATCGCTTGAGCACCGCTGACCTTGCCGGCCTCTTCGGCCGGCTGAAATACCAGCGTCACAGTGCCACTGAACCGACGGGTGCGAGCAAGATACTCAGCCGCGCCCAGAAGCACGGTCGTATGTCCGTCATGGCCGCAGGCATGCATCTTCCCAAGGCTTTTGCTCGCGTAGGCGAGCCCTGTCTCTTCAGAAATTGGAAGAGCATCCATGTCGGCGCGAACGGCAATACCCTTTTTTCCATTACCAGCGCTCAGGCGCGCAACGACGCCATGGCCGCCGACATTGCGGGTCACCTCATAGCCCCAGCTCTCAAGCTTCTCGGCAACGAAACGTGCCGTTTCGGCTTCTTCAAACGAGAGTTCCGGATTTGCGTGAAGGTGCTGGCGGATGCCCGTCAGTTCTGCTTCCATGGCTTCGAAATCCGAGACGCGGGCAAAGACATTGTCGTTGAGCATGAGATCAATCCGAATGGCTACCGAGAGGCTGGCGAAGGTGAAAGGGCTGCTTGCTGACTATCAGAGAAAGCGCGACAGGAATGCCTGTGTGCGCGAGTGCTGCGGGTTGCCGATGACGTCCTCCGGCCTGCCCATCTCGACAATCTTGCCATCATCCATGAATACCACCCGGTCTGCCGCCTCTCGGGCAAAGCTGATCTCATGGGTGACGACGATCATGGTCAAACCCTGCTTGGCAAGGTCACGCATAGTTGCCAGAACTTCACCAACCAGCTCGGGATCCAGCGCTGATGTCGGCTCATCAAACAGCATCAGTTTCGGCTTAATCGCTAAAGCGCGAGCTATCGCCACCCGCTGCTGCTGGCCACCGGAGAGTTGCCGAGGATAGTTGTTCGCTTTCTCCAGCAAGCCGACCCGCTCGAGAAGCTTCATGGCGTTCTGGGATGCTTCCTTACGGCTTTCGCCGTGAACACCCACAGGAGCCTCGATGATGTTCTGCAGCACCGTCATATGCGGGTAGAGGTTGAACTGCTGGAAAACCATTCCGATCTTCCGGCGCTGACGGGCAATGGCATTCGCAGACAGCTTTTCCAAGCGGTTGTTGCGAATTCGATAACCCATCTGCTCACCATCCACTTCGATGAGGCCCTTGTGGATGGCCTCTAGGTGGTTGATGCAGCGCAGGAAGGTCGATTTTCCCGAGCCGGACGGGCCAAGGATCACCACGACCTCTCCTGGCATGATATCGAGATCAATTCCCTTAAGCACTTCAAGTTGATCGAAGGACTTATGGACGTCGCGTGCCCGAACGAGGGGCTTCGTGGTCTGAACAGCGTTCAATGGTTTGCCTCCACAGCTGCTCCGGCAGCTGCTGGCTTTGCACCAGCTCCGTTCTGTCGTTCACCGCGGCCATAATAAGCCTCGATATAGCTCTGCCCGATATTGAGGATCGAGGTGATGAACAAATACCAGATGACTGCAACGAGCAGCATCGGAATAATCTCGAAAGTACGATTGTAGATCGACTGCACGGAGTAGAGCAGGTCAGCCATGGCGATAACGCTGACGAGAGAGGTCGCCTTGATCATGCTGATCAGCTGGTTGCCGGTTGGCGGAACGATCGATCGCATAGCCTGCGGAATGATAATACGCCACAAAGCCCTGCCTCTGGTCATGCCGAAAGCTTCCGCCGTTTCGGCTTGGCCTCGGTCAACGGACAGAAGGCCACCGCGGATGATTTCCGCCATATAGGCTGCTTCGTTAAGCGCAAGTCCGACGATTGCAGCCGTTATCGGTGTGATCACTGAATTCGTATCCCAGCTTGCCAGGGCTGGGCCGAAGGGAATCGCGATCGAAATCTGCGGGAACAACGTGGAGAGATTGTACCAGAAGATCAGCTGCACGAGCAGCGGTGTGCCGCGAAAGAACCAGATGAAAAGCCCCGCGGACGAGCGTGCAAGGCCATCCTTGGACATGCGCGCAATGGCCAGTACCAGCCCAAGGATAGTGCCAAGTACCATGGCGACGACAGTAAGCCAAAGGCTAACGTAAAGACCGCTCATCACCGTCGGATCGAAGAGATAGGCTGCGACGACCGGCCAGCCGAAATTCTCGTTATTCGCGACGATCCAAGCGAAGTTCAACACAACGAGGAGGATGACCGCCCAGAGGATCAACCGGCCCGTACGGAAGGGAACGTGGGCGGTTGCCACGTCCCGGATGTCCGCACCGCTCGAGGGCGATGCGCCGGTCAGATAAAGCTGGCTCATTTCGGGAGAGTCCCACCAAGATTGATGCCTGGCTCCTTGATCATGTTGTTCTCAAGGCCCCACTTCTTCATGATCGCGGCATAGGTGCCATTGTCCATCAACACTTTGATGGTGTCGAGGAGCAGCGGCCCGAGCGGCGAGCCCTTCGGCACGACTGCACCTTGATAGAGGTTCTCGAAGCCATTCTTCTGGCCAACGCCTGTGAGCTCGAGCTGACCATTCGCCTGAGAAACGAAATAGGTGAGAGGCGCTTGAGACGAGAAGAACGCTTCTGCGCGCTTCGAGCGAACGGAAAGGATCGAGCTCGGCTGATCCGTGTAAGACTGAACCACGATGGGTTCCTTGCCATCGGCCTTGCACTTTTCCGCCTGAACCTGAATCACACGCTCGGCCGAGCCGCCGGCCATAACAGCGATGCGATTGCCGCAGGCAGTATCGAGCGAGGTGATGCCCTTAGGATTGCCCTTCTGGACCGCAAAGACAACGAACTCTTGAACCCAGTCAACGAAATCGTTGGCTTCCTCGCGGCTCTTGAAATCGCCGACCGGACCGAAGGCGAATTGGTAGCGTCCAGAGTTAACACCAGTGAGCAATGCCGGCAGACCGCCGACCGTGGCATGTTCAATCTTGACACCGAGGAGCTGACCGATTGCTTCCGTGAGGTCGTCACTGGCGCCAGTCATCTCAGTGCCGGTGACGATTTCGTAAGGAGGGAATGAGCCATTGTTGACTGAGATCATCTTGCCTTCAGTGCGGATGTTCTCAGGCAGGCGCGCCCGCAGTTGCTCATTCACAGTCTGCTTCGGGATTGTTGCATCCTGCGCGCGGATAGGGCTTACCAGAACAAGGCTGGCGAAGGCAGCGGAAGTGATGAGTTTCAGATACATGTCGTGATCCCTCATTTAAGTGCTACGAAAGCGCTTCAAATCTTGAATAGGACTTACGAAAGGCTGCTCTTTACTTGCCAGGGAAAAAGATCACCGGGTGTAAGCTGGCGAGATAGAATCTTCTGCGCATGAAGTTCATTGGCGAAGTCTGAGATCATGGCCTCGTTCGCTTCAAGCCCACTGGTATTCCAGGATGGCGGCAAATCGGCGGCGCAACGGCGTAGCTCGTCGATCATCCAGGGCGTCGTGTCCGCATACTTCTCCCGCTTCTGCAACCACATGCGCTGGGACGCATCAATAAGTTCGCTGAGCTCGTCCATGACCCAGGGGTTCTCTTGCACGATCTGGGCCTTGAAGCCGATCAGGTGCATACCTGGCACATAGCCAACCTCGTGGAAGTAAGTGACCTCGGCGGCCCTGAAGTCGTCAAGGACTTGGCGGAACGGGGAGTCTTGGTCGAAGAACCCTGGCGGCATGAACGGAGTGAAGATTGCGTCCAGACCTCCATTCTTTAGAAGATCGACCATCGGCTGTTCACCGGGGGCGGCTTCAATACGGCCTGGTCGTCCAAAGCCGTCGAGCCGATCCGTGATCGGATGAGCTTCTGTCAGCCGGCCTGCGTACCACATAGCATCATCGATTTCGACGCCTTCGCGGCGGATAGCAGCGCGGGTCCAGGTATTTCCGGAATCCCTCCAGCCGGTCACGCCGATCTTCTTGCCGGCGAGATCCGATAGCTGGCGGATTGAGCTCTCCTTCCGCGTAATGATACAGCGGTGACGAAAACCGCGCATGATGAAGTTCGGCATGCCGACTACGCTGTCATCGCCATCGTGCCGTAATTGGGCGTAGCGGCTGAAGGACATCTCGGCTGCGTCATACGCCGGATCATGCCCGACGTTGGAAATGAGAGTGCCAACACGATCGACTCTGACATCGAGGCGAGGGGACTGAACGTCGCCCAGAACCAGGGGCGTCATGTAATCCCAGTCCCGAAGGGCAAGTCGGAGGGTTAGCGGCATGAGCAATCACTCGCAACAAACTTGTGTTCTAAGCAGTTAAAATGTTCATATCTCATTGATCAAACCCTTTTACGTTATTGAACATTAAATTTGGTGTCGTATGGACGAGAGCAGAGACGCAACTTGGTTTGCCGAGAAACTGACGGACAGGACGATTCGTGGAATTGCCATCGAAACAAGAGCCTTGATCCGCGCTGGTGCGCTGCCGGTCGGTACTAAATTACCGCCGATCCGCGACCTCGCTTTTGCCCTTGGGATCAGCCCTGCGACTATCTCAGAAGCCTGGAGCGAATTGCGGCGCCAGAAGATCATTAGCGGGCGAGGACGAAATGGTACGTGGGTCAGCGGTGACCGCTTCGTCGCTAAGCCCCAACGCTTAGGAAGCTCCGGCAATTACGGCGAAGGAACCCTAAACTTGACCGCAGCTGTCCCTGACGTTCACCTGTTGCCGCCACTGGCCGGGGCAATGGCCTATGGCGCCTCAGCGGATAACCTCAACAGTTACGAGCGTAGCCGCATCCTTCCGGAACTGGAGGAGGCAGTCAGGAAAATCTGGTCTTACGAGCCGGAGGCGTTCTTGGCGACAAATGGCGGATACAATGCGGTTTATACGCTGGTCCATGCTCTCGTGCCGCCAGGGGCATCGGTCGCGCTCGAGAACCCGACCGGCATGCGCCTCCTCGACATTTTGGAGGATCGGGATGTGCGTATCCTGCCGGTTCAGTGTGACAGCGAAGGACCTTTGCCATCATCTCTTGAAGCAGCTTTGAAACTTAAGCCGGCCGCCTTTATCTTCCAGCCACGACTGCATTCGGTTACTGGTCAGAGCGTTAGCCGAGAGCGGTTGGAAGATCTCGCGAGGATTCTGCGGGGCACCGATACGCTTATCGTCGAGGATGATGGAGTCGGAGATATCTCCGCCGCGCCACGCCACTCTATGGGCGGCCACTTTCCGGACCGGGTCATTCACATTCTATCTTTTTCGAAGACGCATGGACCCGACTTGCGACTTGCTGTCCTCTCCAGCTCACGAGCCATCGTCGATCAGATCCAATCTTACCGAAGCTTTAGCGCCGGCTGGACGAGCCGCATCCTACAGGCTGGCGCGGCTTGGCTGCTGCGCGATCCGGCGACACAAGCATCAATTGATCACGCCAGAATGGTCTACCAAGAACGACGCGCTAATCTAGTCAACGCTTTACAACAAAGAGGAGTAAGGGCCATGCACGGTGCTGGCCTGTGCGCATGGGTTCCGGTATCATCAGAACCATTTGCGATGGTGACGCTTGCCGCGCACGGTATTGCTGTCCATCCTGGTGCCAAGTTCTCTATTCTGCCAACATACTATCTGCGCGTTGCAACTGCCACTCTCTCTGACCGCTATGAGAAGGTTGCGGAATCAATTGCGTTGGCCGCTGGCGCGTGAGCAAATTCTGGACAAGTACCTGCTTTGGATTTGGCACAATCGCATGGCCAATTAGGTGCCTCAGTCTGAGAGCATTGTCTCGTCCATACATCTCCTATGTGATACCCGCAACGCAACTGCACTAGCATAAATAACGACAGTAGGCTCGATAGGATGTCCATGGACACTTGAGCCGAGGACAACAACGCGTCTTCGGGGCACCTATTGAACATAGGTCACTGCTCATTCATTAGTATTCCTAAAGTGAGTTTAACTCCCATAATCTTTGTTACCGGTCCTTTTTTTGTACCCGCAAAGTTAGAATGTCCCGCCATAGCAAACTAGGGGTTCTTCCGCGCTTTGCATGCTGTCCCTGCTTTTCATACCGCTTCGAGAACGCGCTGCCGTAGCAGCATGAAGCTCGCTCTGCCTTACATCGACCTGGGTGAGGTTCAGCAGGAATACATTACCTAACCATCATCGCTGGCTTTGGGGCGTCCCGCGGCAGGTCAACGGCCGTACTCTGGGCAGAGTCTTCATTTCCCGTCTCCTTGCCCATCCCTGGGTTCTGATCCGGCAGCGTGGCAAGAAGCCTGATCGAGCCTGAAAGCTTTCGTGCTTTGATCGTATGTCGATGTCTATCGCTGACAGCAGTGCGTGCAGATGGAGTCGGCCTGAATGCAGCACCTTTTGGAGAAGCGTCAGGATGACGTCATGGTTGCAGAGGAGACGTCGTTTGCGGCCGCTGTCGGCCTTTGATCCAGTCTGATGAAAGAGCCAGACACCAGATCCGACGCTGCATGTGTTTCGACACTAACCGCTGCAGAGGTGAGGGAAACAACTGTTCTCAGCCCAAGTTTGCTGCTTCTCGACGCCAGCATGAAAGCAGACGCGAGTGCCTGTTCCTCAGTCAGGTACACGGCAAGCTTGCTCCTGGCAGGATACAGACCAGAAGCCTTCCTTTGTGTGGGTTACCACAATACGCTGCATGCTTGCGGCTCCACTGCAGGGCGGCCGCTCGGCGTAAGGGTTTGGCGTTGCGGCCGCAGCAGGTCAACTGAGGTAGGGGCACTGAGGATCGGAGTTGTATCGGTTAGGACACCTGAACGTGTCCGTTGCGAGCTATTCCCGCTTCTTTCTGGAACGGAGTCTGTCTCTCATTGTCGTTCTCGGCTCCCGGTTGCCGAGGGCACATAGCCACCATCGGGAGCAATCCCGTCGAGAACACCCTTGCCGAGCAGTACGAAAGGACGGTTTTCATGGTTCGGCCTCCCTGAAGGTGAGGCAAAGACTATCCACCTAGCCGGTAGGAACGATGTGCGTGCGAACACATGAGAGACGGCCGGGTATAAGTTTGAGGCAGCATCGGATGCTACCCTCGAGCAAACTGCCGTAAAGCGCATGACTTTGCTGGCGAGATTACAAGGGCGGATAGACTCTAAATTGTCGACCCTGAATAACCCACAACTGATTGAGGTTGAAGGATTCTTCACCTTTGCGAAGCATTGTAGAATGCCAGCAT
>NZ_JAERQE010000068.1 GCF_016734765.1 Microvirga soli
GCTTCAGTCTCCGACAAGCCTGGCAGACCCAGTCAACTCCTCAGTGCGTATCTGTCTACCTCAAGGGGCGCAATCCACGGAAGGTGAAGGTTTGACCCATAAGAGACCTTGAGACCGCTCCTCGGGGAAAAGCATCATCACAGAGGCTCAAGGGAATGGGCCTCTCCAATGGAGCAAGAATAGCGATGTCAGGTTACTTGATGCCGTTCAGCGCGAGATAGGACCGGATGACCTGACTGTCGTCCGCCAGGCCGTCTCCGCGCCCCGAGGCCGCAAGAAACATCTGCTGAGCCGCCGCCGCCAAGGGCAGCGCTGCCTTCACGTCCCGGCCGGCATCCAAAACGATGCCGAGATCCTTCACGAAGATGTCCACCGCGCTCGTCACCTCCGGCTCTGCCTCCAGCATGCGCGGTCCGCGGTCCTTGAGCATCCAGCTCGAAGCGGATGACCCGCTCATGATTTCAAGCAGGATCCTGAGGTCGACGCCGACCTTCGCGGCCAGGGCGAATGCCTCCGCTACAACCGCAATGTGCACGCCGCATAGAAGCTGATTAACGGTCTTCACCGTCGCGCCTTGCCCGGGACGCTCGCCGACGTGGAACACCTTGTCGCCGAGAGCATCGAAAGCGGGCTTCGTGACCTCGAACGTATCCTTCGGCCCCGCGGCCATGATCGTGAGTGTTGCCGCCTTGGCGCCCGCGACCCCTCCCGACACGGGGGAGTCGATCAGCCGGCGTCCGGCCTTGCAGATGCGATCGTCGATCGCTTCAACCGCACTTGGCGGGCAGGTCGCCATGAGCGCCACCACGCCATCAGGTCGAAGGGCCTCAAGAGCGCCGCCCTCGAACAGGACCGCCTCGGCCTGGGCGGCGTTCACCACCATCAGGATCAGGACATCCGCCCCGTCCGCTGCCTCGGCTGCCGTCGCCGCCCGTTTGCCCCCGGCGCCTTCGAGAGCGGCAAGGGCCTTGGCATTGAGATCGTACCCGGTGACGGCGAACCCGTTCGACAGGAGATTGCTGGCCATGGGCAGGCCCATGGCGCCGAGGCCGACGAAAGCGATGCGTGTCATGTCGTTCATTCCATTGCTGCCGATCTTCGGCAGGTCATTCGTTGGCAAGCGGAACTGGGGGAAGGCGCCGCGACCGGACCGGCCGGACGCCTCCCGCCTCAGTAGAGCGTGAGGGCAGGGATATAACTGATCGCAAGAAGAACCAGCAGGGAAACGGCGAGGAAGGGCCAGAGCTCACGAGTGGTGTCCGCCAGCGACGCTCGTGCGATGGACGAGGAGATGAAGAGCGTGGTTCCGATCGGAGGCGTGTAAAGGCCGATACCCAAGTTTAGCACCATGATGATCCCGAGCTGCACCGGGTCCAGTCCAATCGATGCCGCCAGGGGGACGAAGATCGGCCCCAGGAGCAGAATCGCCGGAGGAAGATCGAGCGGCATGCCAACGACCAGGAGCAGGATGTTCATAGCCAGGATAACCAGGAGCGGGTTGCTGATCGTGGCCGTGACCCACTCGGCGAAGCGGGTCGGCACCTCATCGAACGTCAGGATCCAGCCCACGATGGCACTGCCCATGATCACGAGCATGACGACGCCGGTCGCGATGCCAGACTCGATCAGGCTGTGATAGAAGCGCTTCCACGTCAGGTCGCGATAGAAGAAGGCACTCAGCGCAAGGGCATAAACGACCGCCAGCACCGAGATCTCCGTGGGCGTGGCAATGCCGAAGCGTAGGCCGAGCAGGATCAAGATCGGCATCAGAAGAGCCGGACCGCTCAGTGCCGCCAGCTTCAGGAGCTGCATTCGGCTGACGGCCGGATCCTCCGAATGAATTCCACGCCGCCGCGCGATGAGGCTGCAAGTCAGGATGAGCCCACCCGCCAAGAGGATTCCAGGCAGAATGCCCGCTGTGAACAGATCGGCAATGCTGACACCGCTGACAAGCGAGTAGAGGATGAGCGGGATAGAAGGCGGGATCAGGATATCGATGATCGCCGACGTGGCATTGTTGGCCGCACAAAGCCCGGCCGGATAGCCCTGCCGCTTCTGCCAGGGGATGAGCACCGAGCCGAGGGCGCTCGCGTTGGCGACTGCGCTGCCCGAAACACCGCCGAAGACGACGGAGGCCACGACGGTGGTCGAGAGCGGGCCGCCGCGCCAGCGCTGCATCGCCTTGGTGGCGAAGTTCAGCAGTTCCTCGCCGAGCTTGCCGCCCAACATCAGGCTACCCGCCATCATAAAGAATGGCAGGGCCAGCATGGGGAAGGACTGCGTCTGCTGATACATCTGCTGCGCGACGATCATGAGCGGCAGATCGCCCTGCCACGCCAAGGTCACGCCTGCGGCAATGACGAGAGCATGCCCGACGGGGATTGCCAGAAGCATGAGAACCGTGAAGGCGAAGACGAGAACGAGGCTCATATGCCAGTCTCCTCTGGATCGGGGGTCGGCATGGCCTCGGGACCGAGCTTCCAGACCCGCAGCGCGAGGGCGAATGTCGTCAGGATGACCCCAAGACATCCGAGCGCGAGCGCGTAGTAGCTCCAGCTACTCGACAGCCCAAGCACGGGGCTCGTCTCGATGGACACGATGTTGGCGACGCCGATCGACTCCCACCCAAGAATTGCATACGAGGCGATGATGATCGCGAAGCCGACGAGTAGCATGATGCGCGCGCCGCCACGATTGAGGCGGGCCAGCACGGACTCGACGGCCATGTGCCCGCCCTTCTGCACGGCAAGCGCGACGCCCGCCATGATGAACCAGGGGAAGAGGCGCTCCGGCAGTTCCTGGGCGAAGCGGAAGCCACCGCTCTCCATCAGGTAGCGAGCAACGACGTTCGCCGTCAGCAAGACAAGGAGTGCGATCCCCGTCAGCAGGATCATGGCCCGGCAGACGGAGCCAACCGCGCGATCGATGATGTTGGCCACGGAGAGCGCGCCGCCCCCCGTCACCGTTTCCTGCTCATCCGGATGGGGAAGGGGGGAGACGCGGGTCATGGGATCAGACCTTGGCAGCCTTGACCAGCTTGTCGACAAAGTCACCGAAGGGCTTGGCGCGCCAGGTGTCGACGACCTTGGACGAGGCTTCCCGGAATGCGGGCTTGTCGACTTCGTTGACGGCCAGCTTCGGATCGGCCCTGAACTGGGCGTTGAACTTGGCTTCGTTCTCGGCGAACAGCTTGCGTTGCAGGTCGCCGGATTCCTTGGCGGCCGCCTTGATGATCTCCCTGTCCGCGGCGGACAGGCGGGTCCAGGTAATCTGCGACATCAGGAAGGGCGAGCTTTCCCATTTGTGCCCCGACAGGCTGATGAACTTGTTCACCTCGAAGAGCTTCGAGCTTGCGATGTTGGTGAGCGGGTTCTCCTGGCCGTCCACGACACCCTGCTGCAACGCGATGTAGAGTTCGCCGAAGCTGATCTGCTCGGTCCCGGCGCCGAGCGCCTGGAAGATGTCGATGGTCATCGGGTCCGGCGGCGTGCGGATCTTGAGGCCCTTCAGGTCCGCCGGCTTGGCCACGGGCCGCTTGCTGTTGGTGATATGGCGGATACCGTTGTCCCACCAGCCGAGAGGCACCATCTGGACCTTGGCGAAGCGCTGCTCGAGTTCCTCGCCGATCGGGCCGTCCAGAACCTTGAAGGCAGCCGCACTGTCCTCGAACAGGAACGGCAGACCGAGCGCCGCGAGTTCCGGTATGAGCGCCGACGTGGAGCCCTGGCTGTTGACCGTCATGCTGACGGCACCGGTCCGCAGGCTCGTGAGCAGCGACTGCTCGTTGCCGAGCTGCTCGGATCCTGCAACGCGAACACTGATGTTGCCGTTGGATCTCTCCTTGACCAATTCGGCGAAGCGCTCGGTCGCGATGCTGCGTGGATTGCCGGGAGCCGCGTTGTGGCCGAGCGTGAGGTTGGTGGCGGCCTGGGCGCCCCGGGGGAAGGTCAGGATGGCCGGGGTCGCGAAGGCCCCTGCAAGGAGGGTGCGGCGTGAAATCGTGGTTTTCATGGGCGTTTTCCTTCTGGATGTTGCCCGTTGGCCGGGCTTCTTGGTCGTTGTGAGAGATCGGGCTGACCTAAAGCCAGCCCTTGATGCTGTCCGTCATGGCCTTGGTGGAGATGCCGTAACGATCATGGAGCGTCGGCAGGGCGCCAGCATCGAGGAATTCGTCGGGAAGGGCAACCTGGCGGAAAGCGGTCGGGAACACGCCGGAGCGCATCAGAAGCCCGGCCACCGCTTCACCGAGGCCGCCGACGATGGTGTGGTTCTCCGCCACGACCGCCATGCGACCGGTGCGCGAGGTCTCCTTGAGGATCGTGGCCTCGTCGAGCGGCTTGATCGTGGGTACGTGCAGCACACCGACGTCGACGTTGTCGTCCGAGAGGGCCTTTGCCGTCTCGAGGGCGCGCATGGTCATCAGGCCCGACGAGATGATCAGCACGTCGTTGCCGTCGCGCAGCATCTTGGCCTTCCCCAGCTCGAACGTGTAGCCGTACTCGTCCAATACGAGAGGCACGTTGCCGCGAAGAAGGCGCATGTAGACGGGACCCTGATGTGCCGCGATGGCCGGCACCACCTGCTCGATCTCATGGGCGTCACAGGGATCGACGATGGTGATGTTGGGCATGCCGCGGAAGATTGCGATATCCTCCGTCGCCTGGTGGCTCGGCCCATACCCCGTTGTCAGGCCCGGCAGGGCGCAGACGATCTTCACGTTGAGGTTTTCCTCGGCGATCGCCATGCAGATGAAGTCGTAGGCACGTCGTGCCGCGAAGACCGCGTAGGTGGTTGCGAAGGGCATGAAGCCCTCCCGTGCCATACCAGCAGCGGCGCTTATCAGGAGCTGCTCCGCCATGCCCATCTGGTAGAAGCGGTCCGGGTGAGCTTTCGCGAAGACGTGCAGATCGGTGTACTTCGCCAGGTCCGCCGTCAGTCCGATGACCTCCGGACGTGTCTCGGCCAAGGCCGAGAGGGCATTGCCGAATGGGGCAGGCTTCGTGCGCTGGTCGGCGCCGGCGAGCGAGGCGATCATCGCCGAGGTGGTCAGCCGCGGCTTGTCCGCCGTTCCCTGCCCACCTTCGCCTTGTTCTCCGAGCCAAGCCGGGCGTGTATACTTTGAGCGCCTCATGCTGTCCTCCCAGCGTCAAGCAGTTCGAGGGCTTTCTGCCATTCGTGTGGCTCGACCCGCAGGAAGTGGTTGCGCTCGCGTTCCTCGAGGAACGGAACGCCTTTGGCCATTTTGGTGTCGCAGATCACGATACGCGGCTTCGGCTCAGTGGAATTGCGGGCCGCGTCGAACGCCTCGACGAGAGCATCGATGTCGTTGCCATCGACGCGTTGCACATGCCAGCCGAACGACTCGAAGCGAGCCGCGAGCGGCTCGAAGCCGGTCACCTCGGAGGCCGGGCCGTCCGCCTGCTGGTTGTTAACATCGATGATGCCGATCAGGTTATCGAGCTTCCAGTGGCTGGCCGACCAGGCGGCCTCCCAGACGGAGCCTTCGCCCAATTCGCCATCGGAGAACAGGCAATAGACGAACGAGTTCGATTGCTTGCGCTTCAGGCCAAGGCAGAACCCGACGGCAAGGCCGAGGCCATGGCCCAATGATCCGCCGGTGATCTCCATTCCCGGCGTGTAGGCAGCCATGCCCGACATGGGCAGGCGGCTGTCGTCGGAACCATAGCTCTTGAGCTCGTCTTCCGGAATGATTCCGGCTTCGATCAACGCTGCGTAAAGGGCAATGGCGTAATGGCCAATCGAGAGCAGGAAGCGGTCACGCTCCTCCCATTCGGGGTCCTCGGGCCGATAGTTCATCGCGTGGAAGTAGGACACCGCTAGGACGTCGGCGATGCCGAGCGCCTGGGCGATGTAGCCCTGGCCCTGCACCTCGCCCATGCGCAGGGCATGGCGGCGGATGTGGTAGGCACGGTCCGCAAGGGACAGGTTAGACATGGGAGGCTTTGACGCCTGCCGCCCAGCGTCGCCGGTGCTCGTGGTCATCGATCTCTCCAGGATTAGTGGGCGCAATCCGGTGGCGCGCAGGCGCCGATCAGTGGATCAGCATGCCGCCGTTGACGTCGATCACGGCGCCAGTGATGTAGGACGACAGGTCGGATGCCAAGAACAGGCAGGCATTGGCCACGTCGTCGGCGACACCGAGACGGCCGAGCGGGATGCCCTTCGCGATCTCCACCTTGAGCTCGTCGGTCAGCTTGCCGCCGGTGATGTCGGTCTGGATGAGGCCCGGCGTGATCGAATTCACCCGGACCGTATCGGGGCCGAGTTCGCGCGCCATGGCCTTCGCCAAGCCGAGCACGCCGCCCTTGGCGGCGCTGTAGTGGGGACCGCCGAAGATGCCGCCGCCGCGCTGCGCCGACACCGACGACATGCACACGATGGAGCCCGAGTGCTGCTCGCGCATCGGCGGGATGACGGCTTGGCTCATGTAGAGCGTGCCACGCAGGTTGACATCCAGGACGGCGTCGTAGTTTCCGGGCTCGATATCCATGATCTTAAGCGGTTGCGTGATACCGGCGTTGTTGACCAGCACGTCGACCCGGCCGAATTCGCCGACCACCCGTTCCGCAGCATCCTGGCACGACTGCTTATCGGTGACGTCGCAGGCGAAGCCGAGATGCCCCTCGCCGAGATCAGCGGCAGCTGCCTTGGCGTGGCCGTCATCAAGATCGACGATCACGACACGTCCGCCGTGCTGACTGAAAAGACGTGCCGTCGCGCGGCCAATCCCGCGCTGTGAGGCGGCTCCGGTGATAATGCAGACTTTGTTGGCAAGTAACATTCGGCCTCCTCCAGGTCGTTCTAGATCGAACGGAATGACAATCGGAGGGGCGGTAGCCTGAGTGGTAGCCCGGATGTAGCAGCAATCCCTATACCTTGCTGCATGCGGTCCCACGTCCAAGGACAAGCAGGACCTTAACCGGCTGTTCCAACCTTCCCAGGCACGCGCTTCCTCCAGACATTCTTATTTGTTGAGGCAGTCGTAACACGGTGCTCAATAAGCCAACAAACGAGTTATTTGCAATAAATCTTGAATCTGACTCACCATTGCCGGAGCGGTGATGCTCAAGGCATGGGAACGAGTTCGATGCCCAGTTCGTGCGCGAGCCACTGCGTGAAGACCTGGATCGAGGCTCGTTGCCGGGATGGCTTCGGGAATGCCAGGTAGTGGCCGACGTAGTGGATGTCCTTAGTCTTGCCTGCGAGCGGCGCCACGAGGCGTCCGCTGACAATCTCTCTATCAGCCAAGAGGGTGGACTCCAGGGCGATGCCCAGCCCGTCCGCTGCCGCCGCGATAGCCAGGAAGCTGCGGTCAAACCGTGATCCACGCTGGGACGACGGGAGGTTGGTGCCATTCAACGCGAACCAGGCAGGCCAGCGCACCTGCTTATTGTCGCTCTGGATCAGTTGATACTGGAGCAGATCCGTGGGGGACGCGATGGTCTCGGCCAACTGGGGCGCGCAGAGCGGCGTGACCGTTTCCTCGCCCAGGGGCAGGGCCACGAGGCCTTCCTGCCGCGGTACGCCATAAGTGATATCGGCGTCGAACTCGTCATTCTCGAAACGCGTGTAGTCGGTGCCCGCCGAGAGCCGGACCTCGATTTTGGGGTTCTCGGAGAGAAAGCGTGCAAGACGCGGACTAAGCCACTGTGTGGCGAAGCTCGGAGCGCAGTGGAGGCGCAGCAGGTGAGGAGCCCGCGTAGACACCATCTCAAGCCCGTGGCGCAGTTCCTCGAAGGCTCGTTCGGTGTGACCCATCAAGGCCTCGCCCTCAGGGCTCAGGCGCACCCCGCGGCCATTCCGCTCGAACAGCACGACGCCGAGCGCCTCCTCCATCTTGCGGATAGCGTGGCTCACCGCGCTGGGTGTCAGTCCCAGCTCCGTGGCGGCTGCCTGGAACGACCGCCGCCGGGCAGCAGCCTCGAACACGCGCAGCGAAGATAGGGGCACTTTCAAGGACATAGCACGCTAACATGAGCCGCATTCATGGTTCCTTGTAAAGAATTCATTTGCGTTTCGACCCGCGCCACGATGGATTTCCACCGCCGCAGGACGGCGGCGCGGGCAGGGTCCGACGGGTGCCACCCCGATTTTCCCATCGATCGCGACCAGCAAAACCATAAAATGCCAGGGAGAAGATGATGCCGCATCCTCAGGATAAGCCGCATGTCGTGTTTCTCGATCGGGATACACTCTCGCCCGAGACCCGTCTGAGGGAGATCGCCTTTCCTCATTCCCTGACGGTTCATGCGCGGACCGCGCCGGATGAGGTCGCCGAGCGCATCCGAGATGCCGAGATCGTGATCACGAACAAGGCGCCGCTCGACCGGGAGGCCATCCTCGGGGCTTCGAAGCTCCGGTTCATCGCCGTGGCGGCCACCGGCACGAACATCGTCGATCTCAATGTATGTGCCGAGCGTGGGATCAGCGTCTCCAACATCCGCAACTACGCGAGCAACACTGTTCCTGAGCACACCTTCGCGCTGATCTTCGCCCTCAGGCGCAGCATCGTCGCGTACCAGGAGGCGGTCATTCGGGGCCGCTGGCAGGAAGCGGGACAGTTCTGCTTCTTCGATTACCCGATCCGTGATCTCGCGGGATCGACGCTCGGGATCATGGGCGATGGCGTCCTGGGCCGTGCTGTCGCGGAGATCGGGCGGGCGCTGGGCATGCGCATTCACTTTTCCAGCTACAAGGGCACGGAAGGGATGGGGGCCCTGTACACCCCCTTCGACGAGGTAATCCGCACCAGTGACATCATCACGCTCCACTGCCCGCTGATGCCATCGACCCAGGACATGATCTCGCACCGCGAGTTCGCCATGATGGAGCGTCGCCCACTGCTCATCAACACGGCGCGGGGCGGACTGGTGGACGAGGACGCCCTGGCCGAGGCGCTGGACACCGAACGGATTGGTGGGGCAGGCTTCGATGTGGTCACGACCGAGCCGCCACCAGCCGACCATCCTTTGATGAAGCTTGCTGCCCGACCGAACTTTATCCTGACACCGCATGTCGCCTGGGCGAGCCAGGAGGCGATCCAGACGCTGGTGGACCAGCTCATCGACAACGTCGAGGCGTTCCGGTCCGGCTCGCCCCAGAACTGCGTCGCCGCGTGATGAGCGATCCTCGCAGCGTCCTGCATACCCTCTTCGCAGCGGCCGTGGCATCCGCGGACCCGGCCCAGCGCGTCAGGCCGTTCCTACCCGATCCGCCGAAGGGCCGCACCGTCGTCGGCTGCGGCAAGGCCGCGGCGTCCATGGCGCATGCATTCGAGGAGGCATGGCCCGGCCCGGTGGAGGGCCTGGTCGTGACCCGCTACGGGCACGCCGTTCCAACGACCCGCATCGAGGTCGTTGAGGCGAGTCACCCGGTCCCCGACACCGCAGGCGAGACCGCCGCTCGCCGCATCCTGGAGCGGGTTCAGGGTCCCACAGCCGACGATCTCGTGGTGTGCCTGATCTCAGGCGGGGGCTCTGCGCTTCTGTCCCTGCCCCTGCCTGGCATTACGATTGAGGACAAGCAGGCTCTCAACAGAGCCCTGCTGAGGAGCGGGGCGACCATCGGCGAGATGAACTGCGTGCGCCGACACCTCTCCGCCATCAAGGGCGGTCGGTTGGGCGCGGCATGCCATCCCGCCAAGGTGGTGACGCTCCTGATTTCGGACGTCCCAAGAGACGATCCGATCAACATCGCCTCGGGACCGACCGTGCCGGACCCCACCACCTGCGAGGATGCCATCGCGATTCTGAACCGTTACGGGATCGAGGCCGCACCGGCGGTCATGGAAGTCCTGACCAGCGGGCGGGCCGAGTCGCTCAAGCCAAACGACGAACGTCTCGCGCGCACCGAGGTCAGGATGATCGCAACCCCGCAGATGGCGCTCAAGGCAGCGGCTGCGGTCGCAGCGGAGCATGGACTTCCTGCCTACATCCTCGGCGATGCCATCGAAGGCGAAGCTAAGGACGTTGGAAAGGTCATGGCCGCGATCGCCCGTCAGGTTGCGGGCAAGGGTCAGCCCTTCACCGCACCGTGCGTCCTGCTGTCGGGCGGCGAGACGACGGTCACGGTTCGGGGATATGGACGGGGCGGACGCAATGTCGAGTTCCTGCTGGCGCTGGGCCTGGGACTGGAAGGCGCTCCCGGCATCCACGCCCTGGCGGGTGATACCGACGGCGTCGACGGGTCAGAAGACACGGCGGGGGCCTATTGGGGACCGGACGGCCTGGCGCGCGCATGGGCCCTTGGGATCAACCCGCATGACCGTCTGGCTGCGAACGACGGAAACGGCTTCTTCGAGGCGCTCGGTGACGCCGTCGTCACGGGGCCGACGCTCACCAACGTGAATGATTTCCGGGCCGTCCTCATCGCTGCCGACTCCGATGCCGGGCCAACCCCGCCCTCGAACGGAATGATTTGATTAGAGCTCCTGGGGAGCCTTGTTTGGAGGAACCAACATCATGAGCATGACCGATCCACGCACCATGGCGAATGCCATCCGCTTCCTTTCGATTGACGCCATCGAGCATGTGGGGGAAGGGCATCCGGGAACCCCGCTGGGCGCGGCTGATACGGCGACGGCCCTGTTCGCGCGTCATCTCAAGTTCAATCCGAAAGATCCGTTGTGGTTCGACCGCGACCGCGTCGTCCAGTCGAACGGCCACGGATCGATGCTGCTGTATTCCCTCCTGCACCTGAGCGGCTACGAGAAGATCACCCTCGACGACATCAAGCGCTTCCGCGAGCTCGGTTCCCACTGCGAGGGACATCCGGAGTTCGACCCGACCTGCGGGATCGAGGTCACGACCGGCCCCCTAGGCCAGGGCATAGCCAACGCGGCGGGCATGGCCCTCGCCGAGGCGTTCCTGCGCGAATGGCTCGGACGAGACATCATCGACCATTATACCTACGCCTTCGTCGGAGACGGCTGCCTCCAGGAAGGCGTAGGTCAGGAGATCATCTCGCTGGCCGGCCACCTGGGGCTTGGAAAGCTCATCTTCCTCTGGGACGACAACCGGATGACCGACGACGGAGTGATCGACCTGGCCTTGAGCGATGACATGGCCGCGCGCTTCCGGCTGAGCGGATGGCATGTCCAGGAGGTCGACGGCCACGACATCGATGCCGTGTCGGCGGCGATCCTCCTCGCCAAGAAGGATCCGCGCCCATCGATAATCCAGTGCCGGACGGTCATCGGCCGCGGGTTACCCGAGGTTGAGGGGACCCGCGCGGCGCACAGTGCACGCATCTTCAGGGAAGGGGCCGAGGCGGCTCGCCGATACCTCGGCTGGCCGCATGCGCCGTTCGAAATTCCCGCGGAGACGTTAAATGCCTGGTGCGAGGCCGGTCGGCGGAGCTTGCCGGAGTACGAGGCGTGGCACAGCCGCGTCGATGCGTTGCCTTCCGAGAAGCGGCGCCTCTTCGATCGTCTCCGGGAGGGACGCCTGCCGGACGGCTGGGACGAGCCGCTTCGAGCATTCCGCGAACGGGCCGCCCGGCAGCCGTCGGCTGAGTTCGGCATTAAGCTGTCCGGCGACATTGTGGATCTTTTGACGGATGCCATCCCCGAACTGATCTCGGGCGCGCCCGACCTGGAGGGCGCGACAAAGCACAAGCGGGCGCTCACACCGTTCACGGCGTCGGACCATGGCGGACGCTACGTCCACTACGGCATCCGTGAGCATGCCATGGGCGCGATGCAGAACGGCATGGCGGCCCATGGCGGGATTGTGCCCGTCGGCGTGACCTACCTCGTGTTCTCCGACTACATGCGTCCGACGCTGCGGCTCGCCGCCATGATGGGACTGCCAGTTCCGTTTGTGTTCAGTCACGACTCCATCGGCATCGGCCGTAACGGGCCGACGCACCAACCCGTGGAATACCTGGCGTCGCTGCGGGCCATCCCCAACATGCTCGTCCTTCGCCCGGCCGATGCCGTGGAGGCGGCGGAGTGCTGGGAAATCGCGCTTGCCAACAGGACCGGGCCCTCATCCCTCATCTTCGCCCGCCAGCCCCTGGAGCCGGTGCGCACAGATGGCTCAGGGGAGAACCGATCGCGCCGAGGCGCCTACGTGCTGCTGGAAGCCGGGAGCGGACCCCGGCAGGTGACGCTGCTCGCGACCGGATCCGAGGTCAGCATCGCGGTCGAGGCGCGCAGGCAACTGGAGGCGGAAGGAGTCCCGACGGGGGTGGTGTCGATGCCCTCGTGGGAGCTATTCGAGATCCAGGACGGAGAGTACCGCAAGGAGGTTCTCGGAAGGGGAACCGTACGCGTGGCGGTGGAGGCGGCCGTGCGCCTGGGATGGGACCGCTACGTCGGCGAGGACGGAGGGTTCATCGGGATGAGCGGCTTCGGCGCATCAGGAGCCGAGACCGATCTGTACGAGCACTTCGGCATCACGCCGCGCAAGGTCGTTGAGGAAGTCATGAAGCGGCTCAAGAGCAGGTCGTCCTGAGCCTCGGCGCATCAGCCCCCAGTACCGTCAACCAAAATCATGAGCCGGTCGCACGGACTTGCTCGGCTGAGCGACGTCTTCAGTACTGGTAGGTGCCGCCCTTGGAGTTTGCCATGGCACGGGCTGCGCGACGCTCGCCCGTACGGACCAGGGTGGTCCAAATCTCACGTCCAACGCTTCTGAGGATAGCGACTAACATCTTGCGTGGCCTGTTTCTTATGCACTGCGGTAATACTAATGTATTATGTCCCTGCCGCAGATCAACGGGATTTATGGCCCCAGCCATGCACCGAGGCCATGCCACGGCTGCTGCTAAGGCAGAACCCTCCCCGCCAGAAATCTTTGGCGCCTGCAAGTTATGGTCGCGGAGCGGATCAAACCCGCGGTTTTTCCTCAGAACCTAGCAGACCGTTTGTCGCGCTATAGAAGACCCTCGGAGAATCGTTCGCGGAATTGCAACCGTGAGCCCGGAACGTCTCTTAATGGCACTCCTCGGACCAAGGGCCTCGGTCTGCCTTAGCGCCAAAGAGCTGACATTCGTCGAGCGGCCGGAATGTGAACATCTGACCCAATCCGGTTAATGGCTGCTTGGGACTGAGACCAGTACCTTCTCTCTTCGGGACGTCTCCAAATCATCGGTCTTAGCCATCCGGATCACGAGATGAGAGAGTGCTGCCCATCAGCACGGCCGACAGCAGCGTCAATGTACTTGCGAAAGCAGTACTTTCAAAGCCAAAATTATGCCGCCCAACGGCAGCAGCATCTCGACTTATGCGGGATCTCTGCTCTGCTGACCTTCCCTCTCTACAGCAGACAGGATGAGATCGCTTTGCCAGGTCGGAAAGGCTTACGCCTGCGACGACCTGAAAGACCCGGAGCGTGCTGGGACGCCGGGTTAGGCCGGCTAAAGGATGAACCTGCACCCCGGGTGCGAGGATTGAGGCTTCCACAGGCGGCGCCGGTCGGAACCTATCCCAGGCCTTTTGTCCGCTTCTGTCATGGTCCTGTAATCTACTTCGCCCATTGCATGTGCCAAAGACATTTTACCCACCTATATCGGATCAGACCTTAGTCTAGTCCCCCTTGAGAGTTCTTCGGAACGCTGAGCATAATTTGCACAGCTGTGCAAAGAAGGTCCCGGAAGAGGACTAAGCCGAGGAGCAGGAAACGTTGAACGCTTTTCTCGAAGTATCAGATGCCCGCGTTTTCTACGGCTCGAACGAGGTTCTGAAAGGCGTGAACCTTGCCGTGGACAAAGGGGAGTTCGTTGCTCTCCTCGGCTCTTCCGGGTGTGGAAAGACGACACTCTTGCGCAGCATTGCAGGGTTCAACACTCCCACGTTTGGTGCCATCCGGGTGGGTGGGCGCGATGTGACGCGGCTGCCGCCCGACAAGCGGGGCATGGCTCTTGTCTTTCAGTCCTATGCGCTCTGGCCCCACATGACCGTCGACCAGAACATCGGCTATGGGCTCAAACTCCGGGGGGCTCCGAAAGCTGCGGTTGGAGAGCGGGTTGCCGAGATCAAAAGGCTGCTTGGCCTGGAAGCGTTCGGCGCGCGCAAGCCCGCAAATCTCTCCGGCGGGCAGCGCCAGCGCGTGGCCCTTGGCCGGGCCCTGGCCATCCAGCCCGACATCCTTCTTCTCGACGAGCCGCTGTCGAATCTCGACGCGCGGATCCGGCTGACAGTGCGTCATGAAATCAGCGCGCTCCAGCGGCGCCTGGGCATCACCGCCGTGCATGTCACTCACGATCGCGAGGAAGCGATGGTAATGGCGGACAGGATCGTCATTCTCAACAATGGGGAAGTTGCCCAGGTCGGCACCCCGGAAGAAGTCTACAACCACCCGACGTCCGACTTCGTGGCAGCGTTCATGGGGGCCGAGAACCTTCTCGATCTCTCGGGTGGAACGTCAGGCGATCGGATTGAGATCGCATCGAACGCGTTCAACTCCTCCGCTGTCGTGTCGGCGAGGGGGCGCGAGCTTTCCGGCCCCTTGAACGCCCGCTTTCGCGGCGAATCGGTGCAGTTGAGCGAGGAGACGGGAGACGCCTCGTCCATGCGCGATGAGGGATTCCTGACGCTGAGCGGCATTGTCGAGCAGACAAGCTATCCCGGCGGTCTCTGGCGTCATGTGATTGCCCTCGGACCGGCCCATGTGATCGCGGACTCTCCCCGCACATTTGCCATCGGTCAGCGCGTTTCGATCCGCATTCCCGAAGCGGCGCTGTTCCTGTTTCCAAAACGATAGATCGGCGGGTTCAACCGTCGGCGAGGCATGAACCAGGGCAGCGATGGCTTGCCCAAGGAGTGACATCATGAAGGCTAAACTGATTGCCGCAACCCTTGTGACAGGCCTGTTCTGCACGCCGTTGGCCGCCGCGGAACTGACGGTTCTCACGGCAGGCGACCAGAACATGGTCGACTATGTGAATGAGTATCTGGGCCCGCTCTTCGAGAAGGAAAACCCGGGAACGAAGGTGCGTGTGGTCGGCACCGGGCCGGGCGACGCCGGATCGCAGAAGATCCTTGAGCGCTTCGAGGCGCAGAGCAAGGCTGGCGTCGCGAAGTGGGATGCCGACGTGGCCGTGGTTCACGAGAAATTCGTCGGCCCCATGGTCGAGCAGAAGTTTCTCGAGGCCTATCGCAGCAAGATTCCGTCCGGATCCCTGGTGACGCGCGCGAATGCCAAGATGGCCCTTGGCACGAACGTGGATGGCTATGTCATGCCCATGTTCAACAGCCAGACGGCGCTTGCCTATAACCCGGCTCTCGTTCCCAATCCGCCGAAGAGCTATGACGAGATCGTCGAGTTTGCCAAGAAGAACCCCAAGCAGTTCGGCTATAACGGCATCAAGGGCGGCGCATCAGGCGTGAGCTTCGTCATGGGCTGGATCTATGCCTACGGCGGAGATGCGCAGAAGCTCATGAATGGTCCTTTCGACGAGAGCGAAACCGAGAACTGGGACAAGGCCTTCGCCTCCCTGAAGGAGTTCAGCCGCAACGCGACGCTCACCCCGGGCAACGCCGGCACCCTCGACATGCTCAGCCGCGGTGAAATCGCAATCGGTCCGGTCTGGGTCGACATGTTCTATTCGTGGAAGGCGAACGGCCAGCTCCCGCCCGAGATGAAGCTGGTCCTGCCCTCGCCCGGAATGCCCGGTCAGCCGATGCACTATGTCATCCCGGCCAAGACCGCCAATAAGGACCTCGCCCAGAAGTTCGTGGCCCTTGCCACCAGCCCGAAGGTGCAGGCCGAGGGAATCGTCAAGCGGTTCAACTGGTATCCCGGAATCGATGCGCAGCACGTTCAGGCAAACCTGGATAAGGACACGTGGCAGAAGCTCTTCACGGACATCTCGCCCGAAGAGCTCGCCAAGAACGGCAAGCCATTCCCGATTGCGCCTTACAACAAGGCGATCCTGGAGGCTTACGAGCGCCAGGTCAGCAACTGACATGGTTTCCCGGGCCGGAGAGGGTTCCCTCTCCGGCCAGCCCTTCTGTGTAAGGCCGGCGGGGCGGCCAGCGCCGATGGAAGATTGTCTGCCATGCCAATTCAACTGATTGGATTCCTGCTCGTCGCTCCGGCGTTGGCCGTTGTCCTTCTTCTCTTCATCGTCCCGCTCGTCAGTTCCGTCACCGGCGCTTTCGACGTGGGCGGCGCCTTCGGCTTTGGCAACTTCACGAAGGCGCTGGACCTGTATAGCGGCGACATCCTGTTCACCCTCGTCATCGTGTTGCTGTCGTCGGCGCTGATCGGTCTATTCTCCGTCATGATCGGCGGCTACCTGACGCTCGGAACGAACGCGCGGGCTGTGGCCATCCTGCGATGGATCTACCGCTGGCCGCTCTTCATCCCCTTCATCGTCGTCGGCCAGATCCTGCGGACCTTCCTGGCCAAGAACGGATTGATGAACAACATCTTCATCGAACTCGGCCTCATGACCCCTGCCGCGGCCATGAGCTTCCTCGACTGGCGGGGAATCGTCGTCGCTTTCGTGTGGAAGCAGACCCCCTTCGTGACCCTGCTGCTCGCAGGCGCCATGGCGTCAATCGATCAGAGCACCATTGAGGCGGCCCGCAACCTGGGGGCGAAGCGCGTGCGGATCCTCATTGAGATCGTGCTGCCCCAGGTGCGCCAGACCCTTCTGGTTGGCCTCATCCTCAGCTTCGTCACGATGATGTCGGTGCTCTCCGTGCCGCTCATGATTAATGCCCAATCGCCCACCATGATCACCGCCAACATGGCCTTCCGCATCAACGCCCATGGCGATTACGGCGTCGCAAACGCACTCGGCTTGATCTCGCTTCTGATGACGAGCGTGGCGGCTATAGTCTATCTGCGCCAGACTATGAGGGAGCATAGCCAATGAGCTTTCAAATTGACTGGAAGTGGATCCCGCGCGGCATTGCACTCGGTCTCCTTGCCTTCATCATCTTCGGCCCCCTGACGAACCTGATCCTGTGGGCCGTCGCGGAGCGCTGGTATTTCCCGCATGTGCTGCCGCTGAAATACGGCTTCTCTTTTTGGGCGAACGTTTTCTCGCCCCGCGGCAACGCGATGGCCTCTTTGGGGACGAGCGTTCTGATCGCCGGTTTGACGGTAATCGTCTCGCTCGGCCTTGCCATTCCAGCAGGGTATGCGCTCGCAAGACTGCGCCTGCCGTTCCGTGGCCTGATTCTGCTTGCCCTCCTGATTCCTCAGGCATTCCCGAACCTGCCGGTCTACGTGAACATCGCCCGTATCTTCTATCAGTACAGCCTCAACGGCACGATCCTCGGGGTCGTTCTCGTGCATGTCACTCACGGGCTGGTCTATGCCGTCTGGATTGCAACCGCTGCCTTCTCGGCCATCGACAGGGAGTTGGAAGAAGCTGCGCGGTCAATGGGCGCCAGCGCCCTGCGGGGCTTCTGGGATGTCACCCTTCCCATTGCAGCGCCAGGGCTGCTCGCCAGTGCAATCTTCGTGTTCCTGGAGTCCCTCGACGAGTTCACGGGAACTTATTTCGTCGGCGCTCCCGACGTCACGACCCTTCCGCTTCTGCTCTACACGGCGGGTTCCGGCGGCAATTACCAGATTGCGTCCATCACAGCCTTGATCCTCCTTGTTCCATCAATCGCCTTCATGTTCGTGGTCGAGAGATTCCTTAGGTCAGATGTGCTCTCCAAGGTCGGACACTAGGCAAGCCATGGAAGAGACGGAAACAGACCCTGCGGACATGGTGCCGCGCTTCATCAGCGCTCACGTGGTGGCGGAGCGCGCCGGCGTTTCGCGCTCCGCCGTCTCGCGCGCCTTCACGCCGGGAGCGAGCATCGCGCCGGCAACCCGCGAAAAGGTCATGCAGGCGGCGGCCGAGTTGGGCTACCAGGTGAACGACCTGGCCCGCGGACTTCTCGCCAACCGCAGCCGACTTGTCGGGCTTGTCGCCTCGGATCCTGCGAGCCCTTTCCGGACGCAGCAGATCGCCGCTTTGTCGAGACGCCTCGTCGAGCGCGGCAGCGTTCCGGTTCTCATCCCGACTGGGACGAGCGAGGAGCAGGTCAGCGCTGCCCATTCGACGCTGCTGCGCTATCGGGCCGAGGCGACAATCGTGTTGTCGGGCATGCCGTCCACGTCGCTCGTTGAACTCGCGCAGCGAAATGGCCAGCCTCTCATCGTCGTCGGGCGCACCGAGCATGGCCCGGATCATATCCGGATCGATAACGCGCGTGCGGCACAGGTGGCTGTCGAGGTGTTTGTTGCTCGGGGTATGCGGAAACTGGGCTTCATCACCTCATCCGTTCGCAGCCCCAATCTCATTGAACGCGAGGAGGCTTTCGCTTCGGCCGCGGCCAATTACGGCCTGAGAGTCCGGACCCAGCGCGCAGGGTACACCGACTACGACGGCGGTCAGTTTGCAGCATCCCTGCTTCTGGGAGCGGGAGATGCCGTCGAGGCGGTTTTCTGCGTCAACGACCTGATGGCCTTCGGCCTGATGGATTATGCGCGGGACGTCTTGGATCTATCCATTCCCCATGACCTTTCGGTCATCGGCTTCGACGGGGTTCCCGCATCGCGTTGGGGCGCCTACAGGCTGACGACTTTCCATCAGGACGAGGAAATTCTCTCCCAGGAAATCATCAGGATCTTGGACCAACGGCAAGCCGATCCCAAAGCCCACCCCATCGTGTCTGTACTCGCCGTTCCCTTGATCTATCGGGGAAGCGTCCGGCCCCTTAAGGGTGAGGCATGTGAAGCTTGCTCGCGAACGAAGGATGCGCCGCGATGACGGTCGAATACCATTCCATATGGCTTATGCCTCAAGCCGACGATGAGCAGGCATTTGCCGCAATTGTTCGAAATTTGGCTAAGCGCTTCGATAGCCCGGTCTTCCAGCCTCACCTTACTCTCGTTGAGGACATGCCCCGTTCCTGTGAGGAGTTGAAGCCGCTCCTGGAGCGATTAACCGAGGGCATGGCTTCATTCTCTGCACCCGTCGACACGGTCGAGGAAAGCCTCCTGTACTACCGCTCGTTTTACGTCCGTTTTCCTGTCGCGACGCCGTTGAAGACATTGAAGGAGAGAGCCGTCGGCCTGTTTGGGGTTGGAAGCTTCGAGACGTTCATGCCGCATATTTCACTGGCCTATGGCGTTCCGGATAGTCCGCAAAAGATGGAGGCGGTCGCTGCGCTACGAAGCAACCTTCGGGGCATGAGCGTGGTGTTCGACAGGGGGTGCATCGTTTCCTCATCACAGCACACTCCTACCGAGGATTGGGCGATAAAGCAGAGTGCTTGGTTTCAGGCCTGAGCTCTTGAAAAGGTTTGGATGTCATTCAGACGGTGTTGTCACGTTAACCCGCGTCGGGCGCATTGAGGTAAATTCGGCCTCATAACAGTTTCAAGCAGCGACATTCGC
>NZ_JAERQE010000069.1 GCF_016734765.1 Microvirga soli
CCCTCTCAACAATGTCAAAGAGCATGCATCCCGAAAGACACAGAAGAACCCCTGCCGCCCAAACCACCCTTGCGGGCTGTCCAGGATCGCGGGGCCTCCAGTCCGGCGCCACATCAGTGCCGCCGTCGATGAACCCTATCTAGTCAAAGCCCGGACCGGTGTCAACAGCATTCGACAAGAATTTGTAAGTTCTTCTCGAATGAACGCTGCGGCCCCACAAGTACAGGCACAGCTTTCCCGTTCGCAGAGATGACATCATCTCCGCGTTGACCTTGCTGCCAAGCGATAAACCCGCAGCCCATGCCGGACAAGAACCGCCAGAGGAGCAAAACCAAGCAGGTTCAACCACCGTCGAACCGCCGAAGCTCTTGGCCAAAACCCACACGGCACACAAAGCCCGAAGCCAAAGCCTCAGACCGCACAAACCCACCGTGTTGGGAAAACACCCTCAGGCCCAAACAGCCCAAAGGAAGCGCCGATATAAACTCCCACACACATTTTGCAACCCCAAACAGAAAAGAGAGCAGAGGGCCTATTGGCGGAGAAGCGCCTTGGCGTGCCTGGATGCCCCTGGGAGCATGCCAAGCTCAGGCAGGAAACGTGACCCTGCGAAGCGAAATGGTTCTCCCTGAGCCGTCCCCGCTCTATGTCCTTTGGCAGGGTATGAATCTTTGAGCTGGGAGGAAGGGCGTGAAACCTATTGTCATAGCGGTCGCGATTACTGGATCGGTTCCGCGCAAGAAAGACAACCCTTCTGTGCCGATCACGCCAGCCGAGCAGATCGTGTCGGCGCGTCAAGCCTATGAGGTCGGAGCCACGCTCGTCCATATCCACGTGCGCAACGATGATGAGACGCCCTCGTCCGATCCCGAGCGCTTCGCCGCTGTCCAGTCTGGAATTGCAGAACAGTGCCCCGGCATGATCATTCAGTTTTCGACCGGCGGGCGAGGGCGGGATCCAGGCCAGCGCAGTAGCGCTCTCCATTTGCGCCCGGACATGGCCTCTCTATCCACCGGCTCCGTCAACTTCCCGACCATTGTGTATGAGAACCACACGAGCCTCGTTGAGGAGATGGCAGGCAAGATGCGGGATTTCGGGATCCGGCCGGAGATCGAGATCTTTGACCTGTCTCACCTTCATGGGGCGAGGCGGCTGGCCGACATGGGGCTCATGGACGAGCAGCCCCATATCCAGTTCGTCATGGGCGTGCAGAACGCGTTGCCGGCCGAGGAGCGACTGCTCGATATCCTGCTGAAGGAGGCCAAGCACCTGTTTCCAACCTGTAATTGGACAGCAGCCGGCATCGGCCGGCACCAGGCCAAGGTCATGGATTGGGCACTCGCGCGAGGTGCGGATGCGGTTCGCACCGGCCTTGAGGATAATGTTCGCGTCACGAAGGACCGTCTGGCGGCGAGCAATGCCGAGCTGGTGGAACATGCGGTGCTCGCTATAGAGAGGCATGGGCACCGTGTTGCCACGACCGACGAGGCGCGCGTTCTCCTCGGATGTCGCTCAGTAGCCGCTGCTCAGAGCATGTAGCGCAACGTTTCGCTGGCCGATTTCAGCAGGGGCAGGAACCGCCCCTCCATCTCCTCGGCCGAGACGCGTCCGGCTTGAGCGCTGAGGTTCAAGGCAATGGTTACCTTGCCATTCTTCTGCATAACCGGCACGGCGATAGAGCAGAGCCCATATTCAAGCTCTTCATTGACGATTGCGTACCCCTGCGCACAGGTTGCTTCGAGCGCATGCTGAAACGCGGATTTGTCCGTGATGGTCTTTGGGGTGCGGGCCTCCAGTCGGACCCGTTGCAGATACGCTTGGAACTCGTCCTCCGGCTGGAAAGCCAGAATTGCTCGACCTAAAGCAGTGCAATGGGCGGGGAGGCGGCTTCCGACGCCCAATCCAATCGACATGATCCGCCGCGTGGCCGAACGGGCGATATAGACGATGTCGTCCCCGTCGAGAACCGCAGCTGAACTCGACTCTCCCGTTTCCTCGGAGATCCGCTCCAGGAACGGCTGCACTTGGGCCGATAGCGATGTGGAGGAAAGATAGGCATAGCCGAGGCGTAGGATTCGAGGAGTGAGACTGAAATAGCGTCCGTCGAACTCGGCATAGTTCAGCTTGGTGAGCGTCAGCAGATAGCGCCGGGCAGCCGCTCGGGTGATGCCGGTGAGCTTTGCCACATCAGATAGGGTTAGCCGTGGCCTGCTCGCATCGAACGCTTCGATGACCAGAAGGCCTTTCTCAAGGCTCGCAACGAAGTCACGATCCCCACTGCTCTGATCTATGGTCAATTCATTCGGCATTTCGCGCTCCGGAATGCGCTGGACTTTGGTAGCCTTGACACCCTGCACCAGAACCGTACTACATGTGCGATATGAAACTCAATGTTCGCAATGCGAACAAATGAGGTGGGGCATGGCATTCATACGGGTCAACGACATCGTGCTTCACTACCAAGTGCTAGGACCGTCTGACCGGCAGGCTCTCGTCTTCATCAACTCGCTCGGGAGCGATGTGCGGATCTGGCAGGAGGTCGCTCCGGCCTTTGCCGAGAGTTTCCAAGTGGTTCTCTACGACAAGCGAGGGCACGGCCTCTCGGATGCGCCGCCTGCGCCCTACAGCATCGACGATCACACTGACGATCTCCTCGCGCTCCTTGATCACCTTGGCATCGGGAAGGCATCCCTCGTTGGGCTCTCGGTCGGTGGCATGATCGCACAGCGCATGGCTGTGCGGGCGCCCGATCGCGTGCAGTCCATCACCCTCTGCTGCACGGCGGCGAAGATCGGTACGCCCGAACTATGGGCAGACCGCATCAACGCCGTCGAGGCGGGGGGCATCGAGCCCATTGCCGACGCCGTTCTCCAGCGGTGGTTCACACCAAGGTTTCATGGGGTGCAGGCCGACGACCTCGCCGGCTGGCGCAACATGCTGGTCCGTACCCCGGCCCATGGCTATGCGGGCACCTGTGCGGCGATCCGCGATGCGGATCTCAGGCCTGATGCAGGCAGGATCCCGGTACCGACGCTCTGCGTGGCAGGTGACCAAGATGGATCCACGCCGGCCGATATTGTTAAGGGAACCGCCGACCTCATTCCAGGCGCACGGTTTGCGCTCATCGAAGGGGCAGGGCACATTCCCTGCATCGAGAAGCCCGCCGAACTGTCGGGGCTCATCAAGCAGCATCTCGAGGAGGCAGGACTTGTCTGAGACAAACGAGAGCGAACGTTACAAGGCCGGCATGGCGGTTCGCCGCCAGGTGCTGGGCGATGCCCATGTGGATCGGGCAACAGCGCAGATGACGGAATTCGATTCCGACTTCCAGACCTTCATCACCGAAGGAGCTTGGGGCTCGGTCTGGTCGCGGCCGCATTTCACTAAGCGGGAACGCTCCATCGTGACTATCGCGCTCCTTGCTGCCCTGGGCCAGGACGACGAAGTGGCGATGCATGTCCGCGCGACCCGCAATACGGGTGCGACGAAGGAGGACATCAAGGAGGCGTTGATGCACGTGGCCGTCTATGCGGGTGTGCCTGCGGCCAACCACGCCATCAAGATCGTCAAGAAGACTTTTGCCGAAATGGAAGCCAACCTCGAGCCTCAGAAGTAGCAGATTGGGTTGCTGGCGCAGCTCCTGACAGGTGCTGCCAGGGAGAGACAAGATGTCGGATCAGGGATCATTCTACCAGCGGGATCGGAGCTGGCATCCGCTGGCCTTCACACCGTCCTACAAGACTTCGGTTTTGCGCTCCCCGCAGCACCCGCTCCTGTCTCTGGAGAATACGATCTCGGAGCTGACCGGCCCGGTCTTCGGACATGACAAGCTTGGGCCGCTCGACAACGACCTACTCCGCAATTTCGCGAAGACGGGCGATCCTATTGGGCAGAGAATCGTCGTTTACGGTCGTGTGCTCGACGAGAACGCCCGCCCCGTTCCCGGCGCGCTCCTTGAGTTCTGGCAGGCCAATGCAGGCGGTCGCTACCGCCACAAAAAGGAAACCTATCTCGCCGCCATCGACCCGAACTTCGGCGGCTGCGGACGGGTGATTACCGATGAGGAAGGCCGCTACTGGTTCCGGACCATCAAGCCGGGCGCCTATCCCTGGCCGAACGGTGTCAATGACTGGCGTCCTGCCCATATCCACTTCTCGGTGTTCGGTCACGCGTTTGCGCAGAGGCTGATCACACAGATGTATTTCGAAGGCGATCCAATGATCTGGCAGGACCCGATCGTCGCCACGATCCCTGACAAATCCGCCATCGAGCAGCTGGTCGCCGCCCTCGACCGGCAGAATACCCTGCCGATGGATGCACTCGCCTATAAGTTCGACATCGTGCTGCGCGGCCGCCGCTCGACCATGTTCGAGAACCACATGGAGGGGAATTAATGGTCCAGAAATTGCGCCTCTTGAAAGAATCCCCATCCCAAACGGCCGGTCCCTATGTCCATATCGGCACGAACCCGAACTGGGTCGAGATCACGGGCGTCTGGCAGGAGGATCTCGGACTCGTTCTGGTCGACCCCGAGACCAAGGGAGAGCGGATCATCATCAAGGGTCGGGTTTTCGACGGTGCGGGCGACCCGCTGAAGGATGCCCTGATCGAAATCTGGCAGGCGGATGCGGAGGGGCTCTACAACAGCCCGCAGGAGAAGCGCGGCAAGGCCGACCCGCATTTCGTCGGCTGGGGACGGCAACCCGCTGACGGCATGACCGGAGAGTATCGGTTCGAGACCATCAAGCCCGGCCGGGCTCCCTACAAGGACGGCCGCCTGATGGCGCCGCACATCACGGTCTGGATCGTAGCCCGCGGCATCAATACCGGGCTGCACACCCGCATGTATTTCAGTGACGAAGAGGCAGCCAATGCCAAGTGCCCGGTCCTCGCCAGGATCGCTCACAAGGCGCGAGTGCCGACCCTGGTCGCCACAAGGGCTGAGGAGAACGGCCTGCCGACCTATACCTTCGACATCCATATCCAGGGTGAGAAGGAAACCGTGTTCTTCGACATCTGATATCGACCCGAAAGCGCATCATGGCCAAGTTTCAGAGCCTCCAAGAGGCTGTTGCCGACAACCTGCGCGACGGCGACACCGTCGCGTTCGAGGGTTTCACCCATCTCATCCCCCATGCCGCCGCCCATGAGGTGATCCGGCAGGGGATCAAGGATCTCACGCTGATCCGTATGACCCCCGACATCATCTATGACCAGCTGATCGGCATGGGCCTGGTGAAGAAGGTCGTCTTCTCCTACGCGGGAAATCCTGGCGTCGGCCTCCTGCGCCGCATGCGCGATGCCATCGAGAACGGCTGGCCTCGCGCCATCGAGACCGAGGAGCATAGCCACGCGGCCATGGCCAATGCGTACGAGGCCGGTGCGGCCGGGCTGCCCTGTGCCGTCTTCCGCGGCTATCGCGGCGCGGGCCTGAAGGAGGTCAACCCCTCCATCAAGAGCATCACCTGTCCGTTCACGGGTGAGGAGCTCGCGGCGGTGCCGGCTCATCGGCCGGATGCGGCCGTCATCCACGCCCAGAAGGCCAACCGACGCGGCGATGTCCTGGTGGAAGGCATCATAGGGGTGCAGAAGGAGGCCGTTCTCGCCTCGAAGCGCTCGGTGGTCACGGTCGAGGAGATCGTGGAGGACTTCGACGACTTGCACCCGAACCTCTGTGTGCTGCCGCATTGGACGGTCTCGTCCATCGCCCACGTTCCAGGCGGAGCGCATCCGTCCTACACCCACGGCTATTACGACCGCGACAACGCAGCCTATCTGGAATGGGACAAGATCTCCGCCGACCGTGACCTCTTCACGGCTTGGATAAAGGAGAACGTGCTGGAAGCAGGGCCCGAGGCCTTCTCCAGCCGGGTGAAGGGATTGTAAGATGACGAACCTCTCCGACTTCACCCCCAACGAGATGATGACGATTGCGGCGGCGCGTGCCCTGTCCAACGACGACGTGTGCTTCGTCGGCATCGGGGCTCCGTCTGCCGCATGCAACGTGGCGCGACTCACCCATGCTCCAGACATCACGCTGATCTACGAGAGCGGCACCATCGGGACTGCGCCCAATGTGCTGCCGCTCTCCATCGGCGATGGCGAACTCTGCGAGACGGCAGTCACGACCGTGTCGGTGCCCGAGATGTTCCGGTACTGGCTCCAGGGGGGGCGCATCTCCATCGGCTTCCTGGGAGCCGCCCAGCTCGACCGCTTCGGCAACATCAACACCACGGTGATCGGCGACTACCACAAGCCGAAGGTACGCCTGCCGGGCGGCGGCGGGGCGCCTGAAATCGCCACCTCGTGCAGGCAAGTGTTCATCACCATGAAGCAGACCACCCGCGGCATGGTCGACAAGATCGACTTCTACACCTCCTTCGGGCACGGCGAGGGCGGCAATCACCGCGAGCGCCTCGGCATCACCACAAAAGGACCGACGCTCCTGATCACGGATCTGGCCATCTGGAAGCCGGACCCGGAGACGAAGGAATTCACGGTGGTGTCAATGCACCGGGGGGTAACCCGCGATCAGATTCAGGAGACCTGCGGCTGGAAGGTGCGCTTCTCCGATCGTCTGGAGGAAACCCCTCCGCCGTCCGAACTCGAACTCACCACCCTGCGCGAGCTTCAGGCCAGAACCGAGCGGGCGCATGGCGGCAGGAAGGGAGCTTAAGATGCGTGAAGCCTATATCTGCGCCTATGTGCGAACCCCCATCGGCCGCTACGGTGGGTCTCTGTCGGGCGTGCGCGCCGACGATCTCGCTGCAGTGCCGCTTAGGGCGCTCCTGGAGCGTCATCCCAACCTCGACTTCGAGGCGGTGGACGATGTGATCTATGGCTGCGCCAACCAGGCCGGTGAGGACAACCGCAACGTCGCCCGCATGGCGGTGTTGCTGGCAGGTCTTCCAGGCTCGATTAGTGGGACGACTATGAACCGCCTGTGCGGCTCCGGCATGGATGCGGTCATCGCGGCTGCCCGGGCGATCAAGGCGGGTGATGCCGAGATCATGATTGCCGGCGGCGTCGAGTCGATGTCTCGCGCGCCGTTCGTGATGCCCAAGGCAGATAGCGCCTTCTCCCGCAATGCCGAAATTTTCGACACGACCATCGGCTGGCGCTTCGTCAATCCGCTGATGAAGAGCCAATACGGCATCGATTCCATGCCGGAAACCGGCGAGAACGTTGCGGCGGATTTTGGCGTCTCCCGTGAGGATCAGGATGCCTTCGCCTTGCGCTCGCAGAGGAAGGCCGCCGCCGCTCAGGCCAATGGGCGCCTGGCGCAGGAGATCGTGCCGGTCACGATCCCAAAGCGTAAGGGCGATCCGGTGATCGTCGATAAGGACGAGCATCCCCGCAGCGACACCACGCTTGAGCAGTTGGCGAAGCTGCCCACGCCCTTCCGCAAGGACGGCACGGTGACCGCTGGGAATGCCTCCGGCGTCAACGACGGCTCTGCCGCCCTGATCATTGCCTCAGAGGAAGCCGTGAGGAAGTACGGGCTTGAGCCGATTGCCCGGGTGGTCGGCGGCGCGACCGCCGGCGTTCCACCGCGGATCATGGGGATCGGGCCGGCGCCGTCCACGAAGAAGCTCTGCGCCCGCTTGGGCCTCAAGCCTTCGGATTTCGACGTGGTGGAGCTGAACGAGGCTTTCGCCAGCCAGGGCCTCGCGGTCCTGCGCGAACTCGGCATCCCGGAAGATGCCGAGCACGTAAATCCGAATGGCGGCGCCATCGCGCTGGGGCATCCGCTCGGTATGTCGGGCGCCCGCATCACCGGCACGGCGGCTCTCGAGTTGAAGCTCAGAGGCAAAAAGCATGCCCTGGCCACAATGTGCGTCGGCGTTGGGCAGGGCATTTCCATCGCCCTCGAGGCTGTTTAAGCTCCGCGACCATGATGACACAGGCGCTCCCTTACCCCTTGCTGCAGGCTCTCGTCGGTGACGAGGAGGTGGGAGGGCTCTTTTCCAATGAGGCCGAACTCGCGGCATTGCTGCAGACCGAAGCAGCCTTGGCACGAGGCGAGGCGGAGGTTGGCCTGATCAGCGCTGAAGCAGCAAGGCGAATTTCCGAGGCCTGCGGCTCCTTCCGGGCGGATTGGCCCGGGTTGGCTGCAGGTCTCGCCCAGGACGGTGTAATCGCTCCAGCCTTCGTCAAGCAGCTTCGAACCGCTGTCGGCGAGGCTCATGCCAAGGCCGTGCATCTCGGCGCCACAAGCCAGGACATCATAGACACCGCTCTTATGCTTCGCCTGAAGCAGGTGGTCGAGATATTCGGGCATCGGATCGATGCGCTGACCCAAGCCCTTCGCGCCCTGAAGGATCGTGACGGTGCGACGCCCTTGATGGCGCATACGCGCATGCAGCAGGCCCTTGCCTTTACGGCCGCCCACAAGATCGACACCTGGCTCCAGCCGCTGGAGCGACACAGGGAGGCATTGGACGCCCTAGCGCCGCGGCTTCTGGTGGTGCAACTCGGCGGTCCTGTCGGAACCAGGGCAGAATTGAAGGGGCATGGCGATGCTATTGCCGATGCCGTGGCTGAAATCCTCGGTCTCAACTCGGCGCCCTCCTGGCACTCCCAGCGCGACCGGATCGGCGAGTTCGCGAGCTTCCTTTCGCTTCTCTCCGGAACGCTTGGAAAGATCGGCCAGGACATTGCCTTGATGGCGCAGAACGAAGTGGGCGAGGTGCGGCTTGCCACGGGCGGCGGCTCGTCGGCCATGCCGCATAAATCCAATCCTGTTCCTGCAGAGGTGCTCGTGACACTGGCCCGGTTCAATGCAGGCCTTCTCGGCACGCTGCATCAAGCGCTGGTTCATGAGAATGAGCGGTCCGGCGCCGCATGGACCCTCGAATGGATGGTGCTGCCGCGGATGGTTGTTGCAACCGCTGCAGGCTTGAGAAGCGCTCAGGCCTTGGTTGGCGGAATAAGTTTCTCTACCTCGAATGCCGGAGGTTAACTCCTCTCAGGCATCGCCGACGATTGCGGTGACCCGGCCTGAACCGCCGCAATCAGGACATGGCTTCTCGTCGATGCGGCCGGATCCAGTGCAGGTTGGGCAGATGTTCTCCCCGGTCTGCTTGGTGCCCGGCGCATCCTCGTCACCGGGGTTCTTTCGATCTGTCTCGGACATAGGCGCCTCCTTGCTGGGGAAACGCAATGTGGCGTCGGAGGTTTCTGCTGTCGCACGCGGTAAGGATGAGCACTGGCTGAGTTGAAGCCGTGAGATCGAACACAAAGCGCTGTCATATTGTCCGCTGAACGGCTGAGGTCCATTCTGCCCGAAAGCGGCCTTCAGGAGGAGATTGCCATGCGTACGAAGGTTGCCATCATCGGCTCGGGTCCGGCAGGGCTCCTGCTGGGGCGCCTCCTGGAGATTGCTGGGATCGAAACCGTCATCCTGGAGCGCCGCAGTCAGGAATACGTCCTAGGGCGCATTCGGGCTGGCGTTCTGGAACAGGGTACGGTCGAACTCCTGGACAGGGCAGGGGTCGGCGAGAAGCTGCATGCAGAAGGTCTCGTGCATGAGGGCGTCGAATTCTGCTTCGATGGCGACCGGCATCGCTTCAACTTCCAAAAGCGGATCGGCCGCACGGTCACCGTTTACGGGCAGACGGAGGTCACCCGCGATCTCATGCAGGCTCGTGATCATTCGGGCCTGACGACCATCTATGAAGCGGAGAATGTCTCCCTCGACGATTTCGGCGGAGACGCGCCGAAGGTGCGGTACGTCAAAAATGGTGTCGAGCATCAGCTTGACTGCGATTTCATTGCGGGCTGCGACGGCTACCATGGGGTGTCTCGCGCCAGTGTCCCTCGGGATGCGATACGAACCTTCGAGCGTGTCTATCCCTTCGGCTGGCTTGGTATCCTCGTCGACAAGCCGCCTGTGGCCGATGAGCTGATATATGCCCACCATGAGCGCGGCTTTGCGCTCTGCTCCATGAGGTCACCCACCCGCAGCCGCTACTACGTGCAGGTGCCCTCCAGCGACAAGGCAGAGGAGTGGTCGGATCAGCGTTTTTGGGATGAGCTTCGGCGGCGTGTCGACCAGGAAACGGCCGACAACCTGGTGACAGGCCCGTCGATCGAAAAATCCGTAGCGCCTTTGAGGAGCTTCGTCGCTGAGCCGCTGCGTTTCGGGCGCCTGTTTCTTGCGGGCGATGCCGCTCATATCGTGCCACCCACAGGAGCCAAGGGCTTGAACCTAGCGGCGAGCGATGTTGCCGTTTTGGCCGAGGCTCTGATCGAATTCTACACGGAGCGATCCACCGCCGGAATCGATGGCTATTCCGCCCGAGTGCTGTCGCGAATCTGGAAGGCCGAGCGGTTCTCCTGGTGGATGACGTCCATTCTCCACACTTTTCCGGATACCGATCCCTTCGGCAGGCGCATTCAAAGAGCCGAGTTCGAGTATCTCAAAAGCTCCACGGCGGCGGCATGTTCACTGGCCGAGAACTATACCGGCTTGCCTTTCTGAGCCCGCTTGGACATGCGGTCGCCGACAGCGGGCTATTCTCAGGATCCCGGTGCAGTTTTCCTTCCAAACCTTACTGGAACGCCTGCTAATTCGCTCAATAGAGGAGCAATAGATGATCTCTAATGTAGAAGCATTCTAAACAAAGCTTAGAACAGATACAAAGGCCGGGCTTTTAAGTTAAAATAATTACAAACTATAGTATTTGACTCATATTTGGAGCATCTGTTAGGCGGAAACCTTCGTTGTGTAATGAAGGTTTCCGCCGTGAAGCTCCCGTTTGTGCTCTTTGCCTCAACTGCTCTTGCTTTTATCCCAGGAAAGACATTCGCCCAGGTTGGCGAGCAGCGAGTCTTGCAACTCGATGAAGTGACGGTCGAGGGAACACGGGAGGGGCAGGGCGGTCCGATCTCCGCCAACGGCTACGTGGCCACGTCGTCCCGGAGCGCCACAAAAACCGATACGCCCCTTCTGGAGACGCCCCAATCCGTCTCGACCGTCACGCAGCAGCAGATTGAGGACCGCAAGCCCCAGACGCTGTTGGATGCCGTGTCCTACACGCCCGGGGCACGCGTCGGCAGCTACGGCTTCGATCCGCGTTACGATGCCTTCTCCATTCGCGGAATTGATGTCACCTACACGGGCGTGTTCCGTGACGGCCTGCGACAGGTCAACAGCCCCAACGGCCTGTTTCGTCTCGAACCCTATGGCCTTGAGGGCATCTCGATTCTAAGGGGTCCTGCCGCTTCGATTTACGGTGCAGGCAGCACGGGCGGTATTGTCGACCTGATCTCGAAGCGTCCCACTTTTCTGCCATTCCGGGAAGTCGAGGTCCAGACCGGGTCCTACGGACGCGTGCAGGGCAGCTTCGATCTCTCCGGTCCTGTCACGGCCGATAACACCCTCCTCTATCGGCTGACAGGGCTCGTCCGGCAGGCGGGAACTGAAATCGAGGCCGTTCCGGATGATCGTGTCTTCATCGCTCCAGCCTTTACCTGGCGGCCGACGGACGCGACGACGCTGACCATCCTCGGCGAGTACATGAACGCGAACACAGGTGGCACCGCAGCCTACATCAACAACTATGCGACGGATGCTGCTGGCAACCCGACGAGCCTGTCGATCGGAGCGACAAGGATTTTCGCCGGAGATCCGCGCTACAACGATTTCAGGCAGCAGCAAGGCCGGATCGGCTACGAATTCGAGCATCGCTTCAGCGACATGTTCACCCTGCGCCAGCGGACCCGCTTTTCGGCACTCGGCACCAATCAGGAATATGTCTATGCAGGTTCTGGCCTGACCCGCGAGAACAACTGGGGCATCGTCAGCGATACCCATCTCGAGAGCCGCCTGAGAACCGGAGACGTCGATCATACGATCCTCACCGGTCTGGACATCAGCCGCCTGAGCTATGTCTCGAAGCAGGGCTTCGATGCTGCCATTCCGATCGGTGCGGATCCGGCGCTCTCCTATCGGGAGGAGCAAACCCAGACCCTGACTGGGATCTACATCCAGGATCAGCTCAAGTGGCGGAACTGGCGTCTGACCCTCGGTGGCCGTCACGATTGGCTGACGAGTGAGTATGACACTGCCGGATTTGAATATGACCGGAGTGACACGAAGTTCACGGGCCGTGCGGCCCTCGGCTATGTAACGGATTTCGGCCTTGCTCCTTATGTGAGCTACGGCACCTCGTTCACGCCTAACCCCGGCACCGTGCTCAATGGCGGGGTCGCGGAGCCGACGACCGGCGAGCAGATCGAAGCCGGCGTGAAGTATGACATCCCAGGCATGAACGCATCCCTCCGTGCTGCGGTCTTCGACCTTCGCCAGGACGATGCCGTGATCTATCAGGTCGTCGACGCGATCAACCAGCAGGTCCAGCTCGACCTGCGGTCACGGGGATTCGAGCTTGAAGGCGTTGCCTCACTGGCCGAAGGCCTGAGCGTCCAAGCCGCTTATACCTACACGGACGCCCAGATCCTGAAGCTGACCCCGGAGACCGAGGGTAATCAGCTGACGAGCGTGCCTTACCACATAGCTTCCCTCTGGCTCGACTATACGGTTCAGGAGGGCCCGGCGAGGGGCCTCGGCATTGCCGGCGGTGTCCGCTATGTGGGCGCCAGCTTCGGCGACAACCTCAACCGCGCCATCATCGAGAACGATCCACGCACCTATCTCGATGCCGCGATCCGCTACGATCTGGAGAACATCAATCCGAGTCTCAAGGGAATGCGTTTCCAGGTCAATGCCACCAACCTCCTCGACGATGATGGTCAGGTCTGCACGTCGAACTACTGCTACTGGGATGAAGGCCGCAAGGTCATCGCGAGCTTGCGTTACCGGTGGTGAGCACAGCGATGTCTCAGGAATCCAGCCAGCGAGGACTCGGATCCCCCGCAGCAATCGTCCTGGCTGTCGGCGGGCTTTATGTGGGGCAGAGCATCATCAGCGGGGTGACGTTCACCGCTCTTCCAAGCGTTCTTCGTGACCATGGAGTATCCCTCGACTACATCGGCCTGACCTATCTCGCGGTCCTGCCCTGGGCCCTGAAGTTTCTATGGGCGCCGGCGCTTGAGCGCTTCCGGCTTCCGGAACACGGCCCGAGCCGTTCGCGCTCAATCGTGCTGATCGGCGGCCTTGTCTCTGCGGCTGGCCTCATTCTGGCTGGCCTGATCGCCCCGACGAACATATGGCCGATCATGGCAATCTTCATGGTGATCGCCTTTGCGGCATCGACGGTCGACATCGCCTGTGACGGGCATGCCGTGGAGAGCCTCCATCAGAAATATCACGGCTGGGGCAATGCCGCGCAGGTCGGAGGAGCCTATCTCGGTGCTGCGATCGGATCCGGAGTGTTCCTCCTGATTGTTGCGCAGGTGGACTGGACCTGGGCGATGATCCTCATGGCAGTGCTCCTTGGCCTGCTCGGTCTGCCATTTCTTCTGTCGCCGGCACAGAAGCCGGAAGCGGTGCGTCTGCACCGACCGTCGATCCGGGAAGCCCTCGGGCGCGTCGAGATGCGCAAAGGCCTTCTCCTGGCCGCCTTCTATGCAGCGTCCCAGAAATGGGGCCTCTTCATGCTAGGCCCCTTCCTTATCGATGCAGGTCTCGATCTGACGTCCCTTGGGGCGATCAATGGGGCAGGGGGAATGATCGTCGGCGTTGCTTGTGCGCTGCTCGGCGGCGCCTGTGTCAGAGCCTGGGGCGCCGGGCCGATCATGATCCTGGCATTGATCCTGCAGACGGCGGCCTTGTCCGGACTTGGACTGGCGGCCTGGGCAGGCAACACGACGAAATCGCTCCTGGTTCCGCTGGCCCTGGCGAGTTCATCCGGGATCCTGGCGCTCGGTTTTGTCGCTTTATACGCCAAGTTCATGGAACTCTCCGATCCACGCCAGGCAGGCATCGACTTCACGCTCCTGCAATGTGCCGACGCTCTCGTCAGCATGATCGGCGGTGTCGGATCGGGATGGATCGCGCAGCATTTCGGCTTCGGCGTCTGCTTCGGGGTCGCCGCAGCCTTTACGGTGGTGGCTCTTCCAGCCATCGTTCTGCTAGGCCGGCGATCTTTTTCTGCGGACAGGGAGGACAACAGCCTCTCTCCAGGGGTGGCGGTGCAACAGCTATGATCCCTTCGCTGGCACCGTGCTTCACCGGGATCTTCGTCCACTACAAGGATGCCCTGGCTCTTCCGGGAGAGCACAACTCCGTCATCTCTGGCCGGGACCTGCTCGACCGAAATGTCTCGGACAATCTTCTAGCCCGTTTCGCGGAGGTTCATGCCGGAGGCGACCGCCGCGCGATCGTGTCCATGTGGACACAATGGCATTTTGGGGCGCTCATCATTCCAACGACCGCGGCGATGCTTTTGATGGGCCGCGATCTGCCCGTCGAACTGGACCGCGTCAGTCTCGCCGTGGATGAACACGGGAAGAGCAAAGCCATCATTCTCGCCGAGGCAGACATTCCTGACGCTGTTGTCTCTGACGGCTGCTTCTCATGCCTGTTTCAGAAACACGTGGAGCCTCTGATCCGAGCCTTCGCCGGACAGTTCAAGGTGTCGCCCCGCCTTCTCTGGAACAATGCCACCGATATCTTCGAGTGGGCGCTCGACCAGGCTGAGGCGATTGGTACGATCCGTTCTGACGCCCTGCAAGAGGGTCGTTCTCTTCTGAGCAGTCGCCTTGATAGAAACGGTCAGCCCAACCCCATGTTCGGTTTGGTGCGGCACGTAATGCAGGGTGATATGACAGTCAGGCAGCGAAAGCTCTGCTGCCTGCGATATCTTCTACCAGGCGTTGCGTGCTGTGGAAGCATATGCCCTACGCCGCCGGCAAATACCATGAACGCTGGGAGCTAGGAGGAAGCTTCACGATGGGACGGGCAGGCGGGACCTTAGAAAGGTCTACGCCTCAATCGGTCTACACTGAGCAAAAAGGTGGCGGAGGGGGTGTCCGCCATACTAGTGTCCAGCCACATCTAGCCGCATCCGAAAAATCCCTGATAACCAAGACTTTTACGCTGTCGCTCATCTTACGTGATCCAGCCTCATCCGCTACAATCCAGCCTCAAAGGTGGGGAAGAAGGTGGGGAAGGACAGGAGCAGATGGCACGACAGTTGCACACGTTGAGCGCTCGAACGGTTGCGACGCTAACCAAGCCGGGACGGCACTCTGACGGCGGCGGGCTCTACCTGCACATCACAGCCAGCGGCGCTCGTTCCTGGGTGTTCATGTGGAAGGCAGACGGCAAGCGTCGGGAGATGGGCTTGGTGCCTTGCGGGATGTGCCCCTCGCCAAAGCCCGCGAACGGGCGACAGAGGCCCGCCAGAAGCTGGCCGATGGTCTGGATCCCATCGCGGCACGGGACAACAAGCCCCAGGCGATGGCGTTTGGCGAGGCTGCCGACGCTCTGATTGAGAGCATGTCCTCCTCCTGGCGAAATGAAAAGCACCGTGCTCAGTGGAAGATGACCCTCACGGTCTACTGCGAACCGCTCCGAGCCAAGCCGGTGACCGAGATTGGCACAGAGGACGTGCTGAAGGTTCTGCAGCCGCTTTGGACCACAAAGCCCGAGACAGCCTCACGCCTGCGTGGACGGATGGAGCGGGTGTTCGACTTCGCCCGTGCGCGAGGGCAGGGGAGTGGCGAAAACCCGGCCCGGTGGCGGGGGCACCTCGATGCTGTTCTACCGAAGCGGGCGAGGCTGACGCGAGGGCACCACAAGGCGATGCCGTTCGATGACGTGTCCGCGTTCGTGGCTGCTTTGCGAGAGCGAGAAGGGATGGCACCGCGTGCTCTGGAGTTTGCCATCCTCACTGCCGCCCGTTCCGGCGAGGTGTTCGGAGCCCGATGGGAGGAGTTCGACTTGGAGGCGCGGGTATGGACCGTGCCCGCAGCTCGCATGAAGGCAGGGCGGGAGCATCGGGTGCCGCTGTCAGCCCGAGCAGTCGTGATCCTGCGGGAGATGCAGCAGAAGCGGTTCAGTGACCTTGTATTCCCTGGCACGAAGCCAGGGCGACCGCTGTCGGTGATGGCGCTGGAGATGGTGCTACGGCGGATGAAGGTTGACGTGACGGTGCATGGCTTCCGCAGCGCCTTCCGGGACTGGGCCGGTGAGCGGACCCATTTTCCGAGAGAAATAGCAGAAGCCGCCCTCGCTCACCTTGTGGGCGATGCAGTCGAGCGGGCCTACCGGCGTGGCGATGCTCTGGAGAAGCGCCGCGAGTTGATGGACGCTTGGGATGACTTTCTTGAGGCACAGCCTCAAAGAAATGTTCTGCGTTTCAATGCAAATGCGGGCGGTTCTTCGAAGTAACAGAGCGCAAGTATCTACAGACCCCAGATGATACCGGAATCTACAACAACCCACCATGTTTCACAGGAACATAGTCCTCGACGTCCCAGGTTAGGATTACTGAGGAAAGAATCGTGCGAAGTTGTCTTATGCGGATCGGGACGATTCGTTGTGGATCGGTCTTCCGCAAGAAAGGCCTACGGCGTCTCCCCCGGTGGGAATAGGGATGCAATGCGACTCGGAGGGGCAAATTTCCCGTCGTATATTCGTCTAGTGCGGATCAAAGATATCCGCTGCGGACCAGCCTCCCGCAGGAGCGGCCACAGCTATAGGAGATTGGGGGCGGGGATCAGATATTTGAAAGAGAGGGGATGGGATGGACAAAACGCTTTGATGGTCCCCGAACAATCTTTAGAAATGCTGTCTGTCCGATGCGGATTTACAAGATCCGTCTAGGACGACCTCTCACACGAGAGGTTAGCGACGCGGAAAAAAGTGCCGCCCTAACCCCTGCCAGGGGGCTAAGGCGGCGCGGTGGGTCGAAACCCGTACTCGTTGCAGAGCGGGCCAAGCCTACTGGGGGCTTACGAGGTGAGTCAATCACTTCTCTCGTTAGCCCTGCCCGTCGTTTCATTCACAACTGAACAATGAAAGGACGCAAGGCACATGGCTTTGCAGAATGTTGAATCACGCCCGAAGGCTGACCCTTCGGCAATCCCCCACCTGCCAGCGTCGGGCTTTGTCCGGCTGCCGGGCATCCTTGCCCCCAAACGGGCCTATTCCCGTCAGCAGGTCTACGTGGTGGGCAGGCATCAAAGATGGGCGCTATCCAAAGCCCGTGAAGCTCGGCCCACGCATCACCGCATGGCGTGTGGAGGATATCCGCGCCCTCATCGCTGGGGCTGCGAACGAGCGCTGATTTCAGAAGCTCCTGTCTTCTGAACCCATACCGTTCATGACCGTGCAAGAGAAAGCCCCGAACGAGGGCTTCTCGTACAGGGCAATAAGGTAGAACCATGAATACTCTACACAAGCGGCGCTTGCGTCGCAACGCGAACCTATGCCTGCTGCCGCTCTTTGCCTGGGCAGCATCGCAGCCCTTCCACTCCCATCCGCGTGTGGTGAAAAGCCTGTCCACGCGCTTTGGATTGTCGCCAGCCCTTGCACTCGCTGTCGCGGAGCTGGCGGGCTTCAGCACGGAGGCGCACAATGCCTAAGGACGTTGTCGAACTCCTCGTGCAGCGCCTCGACACCCGTGAGATGTTGCGTGTGAAAGGGCGTGAAGCTTGGACGCTCAACTGCCTGCTAGAGACAGGAGAGAGCGGTGTCATCCCGGTTGATAGACCCGCCCCGCGCTGGTCCGCATACGTGCATTCTCTGCGTAAGCGTGGGCTCGTCATTGACACCATCGATGAACAGCACGCCGGCCCCTATTCCGGAACTCACGGGCGCTACGTCCTGCGCACATCACTTCAAGTGCTCAAGACGTAGCGCCCGTGGCTTCTCCGATGTGGTGAGAGCCGCCTACGCGCAAATCCTAGGCCAGACCGCGGATCCTGCTTCCTGACTCTGAGACGCCCAGCAGCCGGGGTCCGCGCCTCGGCTGCACTTCCCCTCATCAATCTCCAGAACGGGCGCCCTTGAGTCTCTCACGGCCGCTGTGAGGCACCTCATGCCCAGACGTCACAATCATAAGGGACGAAGCACTACAGAGCGCTTCGTGTCCCTCCCACATTGGATGCTACAATCACCTGCTTGGCGCTCGCTCTCGCCAGTAGCTCGAAGCGTCTTCATCGAACTGGCTGCCATCTACAACGGCAGCAACAACGGTCGCATCGCTCTTTCCGCCCGAGATGCTGCGGAGCGCGCCAGATGCTCGAGGAACACCGCCGCACGGGCATTCGCTGAGCTGACACAGAAGGGGTTCATCGACCTTTGCTCTCGCGGCGATTTCGACCGTAAGACGCCTCATGCCGCCGAGTACCGCCTGACCCTTCATGCATGCGACCGCACAGGCGAGCGTTCGTCCAAGCGGTTCATGAGCTGGCGTCCTGATGAGCCCAAATCTGTAGCGGGTCCCACCAGAGGGACAGCCGGTGTCACCACAGGGACAGTAACCAGCTACACGAAAGAAAATTGTTGGGAACTGTCCCTCTCGCGTGACCGCAATGGCCATTTGGAGCCCATCCGCGGTCCCACGACAGGTACACATATAATCTACCAGATGGGGTCTGGGGTGGAGGAGGCGAGAGAGCCCTCTGGGGTCGTGTTGAAACTGCAGCCGAAGGGGCGTCGCCATGCCTCGTGACCGGCAGCGCCTCACTCTTGAAAGCGGTCCCAAACTGGACCTTGCCAAGTTAATCCCGAGCGGCGCTGGCAAGCCCGGCAGCCACATTCAATGCGTGCTCACCTATGGCTCGGGCGAAACCATCACAGCCACTGTTAGGCTGTCGGACTATGGTGGGGTGCTGAAACTGTCCTTCCAGGAACGCCAGCAGTCGTTCTCTCTCGTATCGCACCCAAGGCATTTTGGCGGGCTGCAGTGGTATGTTGTCTGCCCGAGAACGACCCGATATGGGTAGGTCACGTCCGTCAATGAGTGTAAATTCGGGTGCGGTTTGAGGTGGCCATTGGTCAGCTCGCCTGTGGGGTGATTGC
>NZ_JAERQE010000006.1 GCF_016734765.1 Microvirga soli
CATCAGGGGTTCGTGTCGCAACGACCACCTTCAGGCCCTCAGACGGGATGAACAACCTCCTTAGATCTCACAGCTAGGCCGGCAACCTCCTCCTGTAAGCGACTGTATTCGAGCTCAAGGGCGGCTTGACGGGCTTGGAATGCTCTTGCCGTCTCAAGAGTGCGCATTGCAGAATCGCGCTCGGCTCGCAACCCTGGAAGCATCGTCTCAAGGGAGGCGCGCTCATGGGCCAGCTTCTCAAACTCGTGTTTGGCTTCAGCGATCCGGGCAGGATCAAGTTGAGCGTCCAGACTTTCCAGTTCAGTTCGCTTCTTGCTCAGTTCTTGTGATACTGTAGCAAATTCAGCTGCCACAGCGGCTGCCTGCGCTTTAACCTCCTCAATCTCCTGCCGGGCAGTATCGAGCGAGGCAAGCTCGACTTGGATAGCGCTCCGCCGTTCCTCGAGCGCAGAGACCTCGGCGATTAGTCGGTCTCGATCTTGGATCTTCTGTTCGACAATGCTCAGCTCAGAACGCCGCTCAGCGAGAAGCCGCTCCTCTTGTGCCCTCAGTTCACGAACATTCTCGAGGCGTGTCGCATCAGGAAGCCGGTCGCGGCGGATCTGAAATACAATAGCGATGCCGCTCATCAATAAGGCAAGCGCAGTTCCGGTTAGCATCGTTGGGAAAACGAGAATGGAAGCGTCCACGTCAGTATCCTTCAGTTCTGAGGAGTGGGTGCTGCATTAGTGGGTGCAGGCGTGGCCGGAGCCGGCGCGACGACAGGGTTTACTGCCGGAGCAGCTGCGCGCTGGAGCCGCTCAACCTCCACCTGAAGCAAATTACGGCGGGCCTGCTCCTGATCGATTTGTCGCCGTACCTCACTCAACTCATCTTTCGCTCTTGCCAGATCTTGTTCTGCCTGCAGCCGTGCGGTCTCGGCGCGTCGAGCAGTAGCTTCGTCCGCAACAGCGGCTGCTCGTTGTCTTTCAAGCCGGGCTACCTCAGTCTGAGCATCCGCAAGCTGTCTCTGCGAGCCGCCCAAATCTCCTTGCACCTTTGCGAGTGCCTTCTCAGCCTCTACGCGAGCAGCTTCCGCTCGCTTTGCAGCAGCCTCGTCAGTCTGGATAGCTGTACGCTGTCGTTCGAGCCGAACCACCTCGGCCTGTGCGTCCATAAGCTGCCGCTGTAACGCACTCAGCTCACCTTGAGCTCTTGCAAACGCTTGCTGAGCTTCGGTGCGCATGGTTTCGACGCGCTTTACGGCCGCCTCATCGGCGACAATAGCCGCCCGCTGCCTTTCGAGCCGCGCTACCTCAGCCTGGGAATCCGCAAGCTGCCGCTGTGAGCCACCCAAGTCTCCCTGCACTTTCGCAAGTGCCCTCTCAGCCTCGAGGCGAGCCGTTTCCGCTCTTTTTGCGGCAGCCTCGTCAGCCTGGGTGGCTGCGCGCTGTCGCTCGATCCGGGCCAACTCGACCTGGGTATCCGTCAGCTGCTTCTGTAGACCAGCTAACTCCGCATTGGCTTTAGCACCGGCTGCTTCGGCCTCGGTCCGAGCAGTCGCAGTGCGCCGCGTGGCAGCTTCGTCAACTAAGACGGCAGATCGCTGCTTTTCGAGCTGTGCCAGTTCCGCACGGGTATCAGCAAGCTGGCGCTGCAGACTGCTCAATTCTCCTTGGGCTTTTGCAAATGCGCTCTCGGCCTCAGCGCGAGCAGCTTCGGCCCGTTTCGCCGCAGCGTCGCTCGCTGTTGCGGCAGCAAGTTGAGCCTTTACACCCTCTAGCTGGATATTCAGGCGCGCGAGCTCGGATGCTTTGTCCTGCCACTCCTTAAAGACATTGTCTCTGTCCGTCTTAATCCGGGTGGCGTCGCCAGCTGCCTTCTGCGCATCACCGAGATGACGTCTTGCCGTTTCCATTTGCGGCCCAAGGTTCTCAATGGCGGCCCGAAGGTCGTTGCGCTGCTTTTCAAGGACGTCTGTATTCTCAGCGAGCAAATCTCGTGCTTGCCGGGCAGCGGCCTCTTCGGCTTTTGCTGCTCTCACCTGAGCCCTTAACCCCTCCATCTCCGCCAGCCCTTTCGCGAGATCTGACTCGGCGGCCTTCCAATCGCGGAAGACCCGGTCTCGATCCGCCTGCACGCGGGCTGCATCGGCTGCAGCCTTCTGAGCTTCGTCGGCTTGACGCTGCGCCAGGGTCTTTCGCGATTCCAGCCCATTGATCTCGGTCAGAATCCCATCTCGTTGGGCTTCCTTCGCCTCCACCGCCACTTGGCGCCGCTGCAATTCGGTTTCACGACCCTCAATGCTGCGCTGGGTTGTTTGTATCAGAATAAAAATCGCTGCATTCAACCCGATCACAGCCACTGCAAGCACTGCAATAAAAGCAATCCAAATACGCCCAGAGCCTTTGTTGAGATCTTTACTCATCTCAGCGGCGCCCGAGCTCTCGTTCAATCCTGTCAAGGCATGCCCCCATATCATTCGCAAGTTCATGAACCCAGAAGCGCAGCACTCTCCATCCGCGCGCCTGAAGCTCCGCGTCACGCAGTCGATCACTTACCTTCCGGTTCCCACTAGAATCGGTATGCCATCTCCGACCATCGACCTCGATGTCGAGCTTGGCTCCATCGGGGTTGAGAGCGAAATCGAGATAGCGTGTTCCCACCGGATACTGTGGTATGGGATCCCAACCTCGACCGCGCATGGCAGTATCGAGGCGGCGCTCCCAATCACTGTCGTGCTGGTGCGGTCGCGGTGGAGACCACGGCGTCGACGCGCGCTGTGCTAAGAATTCGATGTGACGAATCCCACAAGAGCGCGCGTAAGCGAGATCCCCAACGACAATGCAAAGCGCCCGGGCGCGACTGACTGCAACGTTGAGGCGCCGGCGCTCTCTTTGAAGAAAGGTCCACGCGGAGCGCGGAGCACTGGCCGCTAGCACTAAAGAAAAGAATATGAGGTCAGCCTCTCCACCCTGGAATTTGTCAACTGTTGAGACTCGCAGGGAAAGCTTCTCCCGCTCGGAGGGTGATAGAGTGCGGTTGATTGTCGTCTGAAGCTGCGCCACCTGAGCGTTGAACGGCGAAATGACACCAATGCTTCCTGAGAACTCAGGATCTTCTGCGATGCGCTTGAGCGTTCGACCAATTTGCTCGGCCTCGGCTTGGTTTACGGTTCCACCATCCTGCCGGGTCGCGTACCCAGTGACATTCTCCCAGGCCAGTCCAGGCTTATAGCCCGAAGGCGCACGGAAAGCTTCGAGCTGCCGCCGCCCAACAGTTTGCCATTGTAGAAGTCAGCATTCAGGTAGTCGACGATCGCGGGCGCAGAACGGAACTGATCGCCCAAGAACATCCTGGAGCCATGCGGCCGCCTCTCACAGAAGTCGAATAGGGAGTTGGTACTCTGAGCGATTGATGCGCGCCCTGTCGCCGGCAGCCCTAGACTGTCCATCAGCGCATGTTCCGCGGCGTTGCCGAGGGGCGGAACGAAACGGAGCTGCATGGGGTCTCCGACCACAACAGCTTTGCGCGCGCGCGCCATCAGGGGCAGTGCCGAGGCAATGTCGCACTGGCTCGCCTCATCAAATATCACGTAGTCGAACAGGCCCGCGATCAGCGGTATTCGCGAAGGAGCCGAGAGAGTACTCACGGCCCAGATAGGACGGTGCCGCAGCACCGCACGTGCATCTTCGGCATCCATTCGTCGCGCACTTTTGAACCTCGCAAATTCGACTTCTCTGGCACGGTTCGATAGGTGCCGCCACTCCGCTTCGCCGGGCCTGGTCAGTGCCTTCGCGATCCGAGGGATAAGAGATTTAAGTTGAGCACCAAGGTCGACCTTGTTGACGACTGTAGCGAGATGCTCTGTCGCGTCTTCCGACACAAGTTGCACGAGACGCTGCCGAATTTGCTCTGCACGACGTTCAATCTCGGACACTGTGGCCATTTCTGGTAAAGGCCCTTCGAGATTCACCTCTGGCGTTCGCAAACGTCTGTTTTTCATCAGCTCGAGCAATCCGCGGAGCCAGGATTTGCTTCTCCTGGATCTCTGATCTTTCGGCTGATACTGACCAAGGAAGTTTAGGCGCTCAGACAGCTCGGAAAGTGCAATATTGTACTTGCTGATCTCATGTGACCGTCGCCAACCATCCTGCTGACGCCGCGCTGCCTGGAGGATCGCCTGCCGGTCTGCTTCGCTGTCCGCAAGCTCACGTGATGCCCGAGTTTCGGTACGCGCTAATTCGGTAAGTGCATCGAGGAAGCTCGTGTCACGTTCGCCTTCCGCGTCACGGGCACGGGTGAGCAGTGGAGCGTCAGGTACCAGCTCCTTGAGGCGGCGTTCCACTTCGTCGACGGCTTGATGGTTTTTGGCAGCAAACAGCACACTCCGACCTGCTGTTACGGCGGAGAGAAGCAGAGATAATATCACCTGGCTCTTGCCGGTGCCAGGTGGCCCCTGAATCACCGTCAATGGACCCTCGAGAGCAGCCTCAGCCGCCTCAGTCTGGCTGTCAGTCAAATGATCCGGCGAAAGGACCGGCACGTTCATTGACGTAGCCGGCGTCGCTCCAAGACTAAGGACTGCTCCAAGCGCAGTTGATGCGAGCATGTCAGCATTCCACACCCGCAAGCTCTCAAGATCTTCAGCAGCTCCTTTCGTAAAGGTGCCATCCTCAGGCAGAAAGAAGCCTACTGCATTACGTAAACCGGTGCCGTGAAGCGGCAGCTCGAGAGCAATGTCCGCCGGACGCAGCACCGCTCCACCGAGCGTTGCCAACGCGTGACGCATCCGATCTCCCACGGCGGCAAGATCGGTCTCCTCCCCTTCAGGGAAAAGCTGGTCGATGAGAGCACTCTCGGTCCAAGTCGAGTTGCGTCGCACCTCCCGAAGCCAAGCGGGATTGAGGGATGGCAGAGTGTCGCCGATCTGGAGAACTAGGTCTGCTCCCTCTATGCACCAGTTCGCAGGGAGAATGAGGCCAGGGATGAGTGCGGTGCCCTCTGCAGTTGAAAACAGTGACATCGGCCAGCCGATTGCCGCCGTCTGCATGGCACGCCGGGCCAGCGCCTCGCGCAGTGTCTCTGGCAGCCGTTCCATACCGATGCGGAGTTCCGCATCGGCCCACCAGCGTCCGGAAGGCTGGAGGAGCTGCCAAACCTTTCCGTGACGATCGGCATACTCCTCCACCTTACCGCGAGGGTTAGCGCGCTGCGTCGCCGCGTAATAACCGAGGAGGGATGCCCAATCCGGAAGAGCTCCGTCCGCTCTCGAATCCGTTGATGCCGGCGCTGACCTCTCAGCGCGCGGGCGGTGGATTGTTGGAATCGCGTAAAGAGTGTGCGTACTTGTGGATGCGCTGGGCTGAGAGCCCTGCCCTGCTGCTTTCCGCTCGACCTGCGATGGCTGCCGGGCGGCACACCAGCGTCCGTGAGCGTCGCGGACGATTTCACCCCGCTCCGAAAGGATAACTAAGCTGGAAAGAAGCTCAGAACCCTGGATCCGGAAACCTGAGCCTCTCAAACGCCAGATGAGCTGCGCGTCTGTTGCCCCTCTGGGGAAGAGAGACAGCACTTCTCGGATTGTATGATCAAGCACAGCATGCCCCTTCCGGCGCTGCTGATGCCAGGATCATATGAGAGGCATCCGCGAAGTTGTAAAAACGGCTGTAATTAGGACCCTCGTGAATCGCTTTGACAAGGCGATCAGGGCCCCAAGTTTGGTGTATGAAGTAAGGGGTAAGAGTTTCTGCATAGCCTAAACCGGCGGTCAAAGCCCACAACAGAACATTGCACCGCAACCAGTGCCAAAACACCGGCGTCCCCAACCGCCGTAACATTATATTAAAAACCTCTAAACCCGCTGCCGTATTTTTCTCACATTTCAGCCACTTTCCTCTACGGTATAGAAACCGTCAACTATAGCTAGCAAGCCATAATGTCACACAGTTAATGGTCTGACTTTTATCGTTTGCCCCACGTTCTATGGACCGACGTGCTCTCGCCCCAGCCGCACCTGAAAACGTGATGCGCGTCTACGCACAGAGCACGTCTTATCAAACGGCAGTGACAAATCGTTCCGCTGTCAGTACAGGCTCGCCATCAAAGCGGTAGGCCGCCAATACACCTCCAGCCGCAATACTCCAGTCGACACAAGCAGCTCGGGGCGACATGAGAATGGGCTCACCCTTCATCCAATAGTGTCCGAAGAAGATAGGCAGGCCGCCCTCTCCGCCAAAAAGCAAAGAATTTCGAACAGGTGTCTCGGGAATAAGCTCCCGAAGCTCCTCGCTGATCACTGCTGCAGCCTGGAATGTCGCGCCCGGCTCCAGCCACCATCGCAGACGCACCTCGCGCCGTTCCTTGCCATCTTTGTCCAGAAAGCTAACTGGATGAGGCAGCTTTTCCTCCAACCCCTTCACCAGGACTTCCAGGGCTTCCTCGGTTTCAGTGCCCTTTCGCGCCAATTTAATCAGATGCTCCCGCGGCAAAGCCCCATTGACCAAATAGGGCCGCAACCGCTCCAGCATGGCTGGATGCCAACACGCGTGAACGACGCGCAGATAGGGCAGATCAAGCCAGAGCGGAATGCTCTCGAAAAAGCGTAGGCACTCGCGATGGAGGTCGGAATTCTCGCCGACAGCACCGAGAAAGGCTTTGTGCTGGTTGCGGTGAGTGTCGTCGTGTCGGCGCATGAACGCGCCGGGGCGATCCGGGTCGGGCGTGGCCCACATGAGCGCGTTGTATTCGTGGTTCCCAAGTGTGATGAGGGCGGAGCCGGCATCGACCATGGCGCGCACGAGCAGAACCGTTTCGATCTGTTGTGGACCGCGATCAATTAGATCGCCTACGAAAATCGCCGTTCGCTCAGGATGTCGCCACGCCCCACCACGCTCACGGTATCCGAGCTTTCCGAGTAGCGCCCGCAAAGCCTCCGCGTGGCCGTGGACATCACCAATGATGTCATACATGGAAAGACTTTCTCCATTTCGTGCGGCTTGTAGTTAGAGGGAGCATAAACTGCTCCAAATCCTTAATTGGCAAACTCCACCTGTTATCCCTGGCGGTCCCTCAGGGCACGGAATGGAGTCCAGAGGCATACTCAGCGCGGTGGATTCCCTTTTGCTTCGCTGTGCTTCCGTCAGGAATGGCAAGGGACGAACCGCCCGCCCCTCCGCCTGCAATAAACCTTAAGCGACCAACTGCGCTTCGGGTGAAACCGTCTGCTCCTGGTCTGAAGCCGCCTGAAGACCCCAGTGCTTGATGAACATATCGACCAGCCGCTTCTGGCGAAGCTCTAGGAGCGCCGGTGTCCACTGATCTTCGTCACGGACCTCATTGGTCAGAATGAAGGGAGAGCTTGTTCCCTTTCCCTTGAAATAAACATTCTTCTTAGTCGCAAACTCGTAATTGCTAGCGGACGGATTCTTTCGCACGTGCAGAGGCACCAGATTGGCCAACCGGTGCGTCCAGGCGACGCGCACATCCGGATCAGGGAACCAAGCAATCCATTCAGAACCGCTCTTTGGCGTTTGCGGAAGCACATGCTCAAGGGACAGGTGGGCGAACTCCTGCTTCTTGCTGCCATCGCTCACAAGCGCCTCCAGGCGAAGCATGAGCGCCATGCGCGCCTTCGGCAACTGCCGATAAATGTCTCCGTCGAGCGCGGTGCGGAAGGCCCTCTTCTGCTCCTCGGATAGGGCAAGCGTCTTGAGCGAGGCCGCATCACCATCAAACGCGTCAGCCTCTATCTCCTTCGTCAACTCGGCATAAACTTCGATGCGCTCGTTGAAGCCCGCCTTCGTGACCAACAGCAAAAAGGTCAGCCGCTCAAGAGCTTTGAAGAACTCCGCAAGCTGCGTCGGTTTGTTACGGAAGCGTTTGGCGTAGACGAGCGCGGGCGGCACCCAATCCTTGAAGTCCACTCGGTTGAGCCAGGATAGGTAGTCGTTGACCTTTTCAGCGTGCTCCGTCGCCTCATACTCGGCATCGCGAATGAAGTTCCATACCTCTGCATACGGTCGGATGACCTGGTTGATGAGCACAATCGGAGCTTTGTATTCGAGCACGAATGCCTGAAACTCTTTGATGAGGGTCGCGCGTTGCTTCTGTTTTGCATAAATAGTGCGAATATGTCCAAACAGATCGCCGAATGCTTCGCGCCCGAGAGACGTCTCGATTTGACTCCACTGCTTAGCATAGGTCCTGGCCTGCTCCTCTCCGGCTGCAGTGCGTATCGCGCCCAAAATGGCAGCCTTGAGGATATCGATGGGGGCGAGATCAAGTCCTCGATTGTTGAGAACCGAGAAGATGCGATAGGCAGCCTCCAGATCCGGAGTCGATATGACTACGAGCGAGCAGTCACTGATCAAAAAGCGCCAAAGCGCATCCCGCTCTGCGGTTGACAGTGCAGAGACCTTCTCGAACAGCAGCTTTGCATTTTCGCGGTAGCGCAGGCGGCTGTCCTCGAGCTTATCCGTGCTCGCGATCAGTTGTTCGATTCCTCCCTCTTCCTGAATGAAGGTTCGGAAGAACCCCGCATCTTCCTCGCGCGCCGTTAAGCGATATTGGTTTTTCTCATTCAGGCTGGACAAGCCGCGCTTATACAGGAACACCGTGATGTCTGCTGCCGCGTGAGGCATGGCTGCCCGTAAGGCCGCAAACAGGATCGTGAGCGTGCTAAGTCGCTGCTGGCCGTCGACTACCGACGCCTTGGGATCTCGATCGTTCTTGATCAGCACAATGCTGCCTAGGAAGTACTGGCTTGAAGCGCTGGTCGCTTGAGCCGCTCTCATTGCAGACACAAGATCGTCGAACAGCTCCTCGGCCTGCTCCGTCGTCCAGGCGTAGGGTCGCTGGTAGTCTGGGATCTCGAAATGGTAATTGCCTTCGAAAATTTCACGAATGAGTTTGTCGTGTGCTTCTAACGTCCTGGCCATTGCCCCATGCCCTATTGTCTATGACTGCCGTCGAACTCGTAAGCTCACGAGTTCAGAGGAGTACCTAATGTTTCGAAAGATCGTCTGATGTGGCGCTTCCAAAATTATAATTCCTATCGCTCATGCTCTGGGAGCCAAACGAGCTTGACCCCAGGCGAAGGTTTGCTCCTGCTGTTCCTTCAGGAAGGCTCCTTCGTCGGTGACGGCATATCCCAGATTGCGAGCGACAGTGATGAAGCCTCCCAAGGCGCGATCGCGCAACTCTCCTGTCTCCTGTCCCTCCCGGTTCACCACAATGGACGAGATCAATGGCCAGCCTTGGCGGTGTGCATACTCGCACAAACGGGTGAGATGATCTCCCATCTGGAGGAAAACCTTGTTCCATGGGACATTGCTCGCATCGGCCACGTCCTTGTAGCTGAGATACCTCTGCTCGGCAGCCGCCTGATGGATCACAAGCCGTGTCTTCTCGAAGTCGAGCCCATGGGTCCCGCGCCGCTCCCGCTCCTGCAGCAGGCGCGGAAAGTCAGGATCGGACTCGAGACCGTTGCGGCGGAAGGCGTCAATCCAGCCCTCGAGGGTCTTCAGGTCGTATTCTTCCAGGGGCTTAAGAACAGGCTTGGCGCGAACCTTCTTGGACATTGTGCTGCTCTCTTCCAAAGTACGGGCTTCCTGGATCCACTCAAGCCGCAGCCCTGCCGCGACGCCGCTTTGGCGCCGCTGCTCGTTCTGCGCGGATACGTTCGAGGAAAACGCTCGCCGGCTCGTCGTTCGGGTCCTGCGGCACCAGCTCGCCGTGGAAGGCCTTGGCGAGGATCTTCTCGTCGAGCCTGTCCGTCAGCTCCAGCGCGCGCTGAGAACCACTCGGGCAAGGCCACGGGATGGTTCACCTCGCGCCGCGCGTCCCAGTGCCAGATGCCTGATTTCGTCAGCCACTGACGGACGTAGGGTCGCCCGTTAGTGGCAAACGCAAAGGGCACTCGGTAGGCCGCGTCAAGCCCATGCTGCCAGGGCGCATCCAGGAATATATTCTCGCGATCAAGCAGGACCTCGCGGGCATAGCGCGTGGCTTGTCCAAGGACGGACGGAACGTCTACGGATTGCCTCTTCGCCTCAACCACGCCGACGCAGGCAAGGCCGATGAAGAGGGCATAATCCACGGGGCCGCTTGCTGTGGGCCACTCGGCAATGGCTCGGTTGCGTCCGTCCTCCGGCCTCGCCCCCTTCGCATGACGAAGGTTTTGGCTGTCAGCTTCCCAGCCCATCCGGTTCAGCTGCGCGTCGATGAGGCGGCGGGTATCAGCCTCGTCAAGTTCGAGCTTGGTAGCGGCATCACGACCGGCCTGAATGAGCGAGACGGTTTCCTGCTCGGGCGCAGCCGTTGCGGCAGCTTGCAGCTTTGCCAGTTCCTCTCCCAAGCGGGCTTGCGCAGCCTCTTGCTCGTGGGCCAGCTCCTCCCACACCCGCCGGTCTTCGCGCTCCCGCTCTGCCATCTCCTCCGCAGCGGCGCGCGCCTTCGCCTGCTCTTCAGCGGTCGCATGAGCGGCAGCGGCCTTAGCTTCGGCTTCCAGAACGCGCTGGCGAAGGGCTTCCAATTGGTGGGCTAAATCTCGGCTCTCAGCTGCCGGATCAGCCGGTGGAATGAACGGCCCCGGTTTAAAGCCCGGATCACGTCCGAAGGTCTGGTAGAGCCAGACACCGAGCGCGCGGGCGAACTTGAGACAGGACAGCGCCTCATTATAGCCCCCGGCGAGGTCATGCACGGCCACGTTTCCGCGCTTGCGGATGGCGTGGAACACGTCACTAACTTCTCGCGGGATGATCCGCTCGCCCTGCAGGCGCTGGAGCATGTCGATGAACTGTTCCCGCATCTCAGGTCTGTAGGAGCCCGTACGAGCAGCCACTTCCTTCAGCAGGGTCTCAGCAAACTGCCGACTCTTGATAAGGGATGTATTCGGATCCTCGGCGAAGAACCGTTCAGATAAAAAGCCGAGGCGAAACAATTGTTCGCTGATCGCACGCAAATGATCAAAGTTCGCCGATCGCATGCTGCCCCCAGCTCAGCGCTCTCTACTCCTTCTATATAAGGAGCTCTGGAAAGGCTCAGGACAAGGACAGGTTATAGCCCTGCCCTGAACCTTCTCCTTATCGGTCCAGAGCTACCGGATTGCCAAGCTGTATTTTGAGAGATCGACCAGGGTTTATGGCCAAAGGCAACTAAAGTATGCCTCAGGTTGAAGCCATCCCAGGTGCACGCTCGGTAGCTCGCACGTCTGAGATTGAACGGTGCCTTCGATCAGGGGAGCTACGGCCGCTTACCACTCGCTTACCAGAACCATTCTCCGGTAAGCACCCCTCGAACCTGCGAGGGCTAAGTGCTTGATTTTGATGGTACAGCCGCCCTGGCTTGAACAGGGGACCCCCAGATCCACAATCTGGTGCTCTAACCAACTGAGCTACGGCTGCACGTGAGGCAGGGTGTAATCGCCCGGACGAGCAATTTCAAGACCTGATTGAGGCCTGAGGTCCTGGAAATGATTGCGGCGGGCCTAGGGCCCGCCGCATGACATGCTTAAGCTTGCGAAGGGTTATTCCGCCGTTGCGCCGGCAGCCTTGAGGACCGGGGTCCAGCGGGCGACCTCGCTCTCGACGAGCTTCTGCAGGGCTTCGGGGGTCCGCTCGGTGTTGCTCGGGATCACGCCGCCGAGTTCGAGCAGGCGCTTCTTGGTGTTTTCGTCATCCAGCGACTTCATGAGGGCGTCGCTGAGCTTCTTGACCACGTCCGGCGGGGTGCCCTTGGGTGCGAAGATCGCGTTCCAGGCGCTGACCTCGTAGCCTTCAAGGCCGGCTTCCTTGGTGGTCGGCACGTTCGGCAGCACGGGCGAGCGCTGCGGCGTCGCGATGGCGTAGGCCTTGATGTTGCCGCCCTGGATCTGGGGCGCCACGTTGACGATCTGGTCGGTCATGAAGTCGACCGTGTTAGCCATCAGGTCGTTCAGGGCTGGGCCGGTGCCGCGATAGGCCACCATGGTGGGCTTCGCCTTGACCACGGAGTTGAAGAAGATGCCGGTGGAGTGGGACACGGAGCCGACGCCCGCATGGGCCATGTTCACCTTGTCGGCGTTCTTCGACAGATAATCGAGGAAGCCCTTGAGGTCAGTGGCTGGGAAGTCCTTCTTGGCCACGATCACGATCGGGGTTCCGGCAGCCAGGCCGATGGGGGCGAAATCCTTGGTCGGATCGTACTTCAGGTTCGGATAAAGGGCGGGAGCGGCGCCGTGCGTGCCCATATGGCCCATCATGATGGTGTAGCCGTCCGCTTGAGACTGAGCGGCGCGGGTGATGCCCGTGGTGCCGCCGGCACCGGCCACGTTCTCGATCACGATCTGCTGGCCGAGCGTACGGCTCATGTTGTCGGACACGATGCGGGCGATCACGTCCGTCGGGCCGCCAGCTGCGAATGGGACGATCATGGTGATCGGGCGGGTGGGATAGCCTTGGGCCTGGGCGCCCGTTGCGGCCAAGCCGGCGACTGCGGCCAGAGCCAGTACAACCTTCTTCATCAATTTTCCTCCCTTGGAAAAGTTATGGCCTTACTTGAGGCCAAGACAGCCTCGAAGGCAAGTTACTCGGTGAAGACCTCGTCCCTGCCCTTCCGGATGGAAGGCAGGAGGGCGATCACAAGTAGGATAGCGGCTACCGCGAGCAGGCCCGCGCTGACCGGGCGTTCGATGAAGGTTTCCAGCGAGCCGCGCGAGATGATGAGCGCACGCCTCAAATTCTCCTCCATCAGCCTGCCGAGCACGAAGCCGAGCAGCATCGGGGCCGGCTCGAAGCCGAACTTGATCAGCATGTAGCCGATGAACCCGAAGAAGCCGATGAACATCACGTCGGTGGGCAGCGAGTTGATCGAGTAGATGCCGATGCAGCAGAACATCAGGATCGCCGGGAACAGGAGGCGATACGGCACCTTCAGCAGCCGCACCCACATGCCCACGAGCGGCAGGTTGATGATGAGCAGCATCAGGTTGCCCACCCACATGGAGGCGATCATGCCCCAGAACAGGGTTGGGTTCTTGGTCATCACCTGCGGGCCGGGGATGATGCCGTGGATGGTCATGGCGCCGACCATCAGGGCCATCACGGCATTCGGCGGAATACCCAAGGTCAGCAACGGGATGAAGGAAGTCTGCGCGCCGGCATTGTTGGCGCTCTCCGGTCCTGCCACGCCCTCGATGGCGCCGCGGCCGAAGCGACTGGAGTCCTTGGCGAGTTTCTTCTCGAGCGTATAGGAAGCGAACGGCCCGAGCACTGCGCCGTTGCCTGGTAGAATGCCGAGCGCCGCGCCGATGAAGGTGCCGCGCAGGACCGGCTTGTAGGATTGCTTGAAGTCATCCCTGTTCGGCAGCAGGCGACCGATGGCTTGGCGCACCACGTCGCGGGTTTCGGTATGGTCGAGATTGCGCATGATCTCGGCAATGCCGAAGATGCCCATGGCCAGCACGGCAAAATCGATGCCGTCGGCCAGGAACGGCAGGCCGAAGGTCATACGCTCCTCGCCAGTCTCCAAATCTGTGCCGACGGTGGACAGCAGAACGCCCACCAGGATCATGGCGATAGCCTTGAGGATCGAGCCGCGCGCCAGCACGACCGCGAAGACCAGGCCCATGACCATGAGGGAGAAGTACTCGGTCGGCCCGAAGATCAGAGCCAACTTGGTGAGCGGAGCCCCCAGGGCCGCGATGACCAGGGTTGCCACCGTTCCAGCAAAGAAGGAACCGATGGCCGCGATGCCGAGCGCCACGCCGGCCCGGCCTTGGCGGGCCATCTGGTGACCGTCGAGCGCCGTCACCACGGAGGTGGCCTCGCCCGGAATGTTGACCAAGATCGCGGTGGTCGAGCCGCCGTATTGAGCGCCGTAATAGATACCGGCCAGCATGATGAGCGCACCGGTCGGATCGAGCCCGAAGGTGATCGGCAGCAGCATGGCAATGGTGGCAATGGGACCAACGCCCGGCAGCACGCCGATGAGCGTACCCACAAGACAGCCCAGGAAAGCCAGGCCAAGGTTCTGCAGGGTCAAGGCGACCCCGAAGCCGAGGCTCAGATTGGAGAAAAAGTCACCCATCAGATCCTCCCGCTGTGGTCGGCCACGTCAATTGAACCCCGACGCCGGCCTCGGGTCGCGAGAAAGACGATCACGGCTACGACGGCCATGATGGCTGCAGTCGCCCGCAGCACCTCTTTCTGCGACCAGTTTGATGGGAACAGGCCCGTGAGCGCCTGCGGAAAGACCGGGATCGGCAGGTTGAGCAGGTCTCCGAACAGGATCATGCAGAAGGGCGTGAGGCTCAAGCTGAGGATGACGAGATCGCGCAGACGCGCTTCATTGGTGGCATAGCCGCCGATGATGATGGCGAGCGGGCCAGCGAACAGCATTCCCAGGCCTGGGGTCGTCAGGGCTCCGAACGAGAAGGGGCGGATGGTGAGCGCGAAGGCCACGATGCCGCCGATCACGAAGACAGGCCCACGCAGGTTCCAGCGCTCCAGCGCATCGCCATGCTTGATGAAGGCGGAAGCGAGGAGGGCCAAGCCTGACAGGCCGACCGCGATGGCGAGCCAGCGGGGCAGCATGGCCGGGCCCATGGCGTTGAGGGTGCCCTGGTCGAGATCGCGCGTGAGCCACAGCGCCAGAGCGGCCAGCGCCACCAGAACCAGCCCGCCCGCAACGTTCTGGGGCGCCCGGACCGGCCCATCGGGCCTGTCGGGCCCTGCGCCTTCGTGAAGAGTGGACATGAACGACCTCCCGCCGGACGCCCGAGCGCCCAATGTTCTTTCAAATCGATATGCCCTGAGGCAGCAACCCGGATCAAGCTTCCGTTTCCCCCAAGGAAGTCTTCTCAACAATACGTCGGGGAATTAGGGGACAGAAGGGAAAGCGCCCATTATCCTTAGGATAGACGCCCTCCTTCCATGAGAGGTGACTTGATCCCTGGACCCTGGTTGTCTAGATGGACCCTCTAGCCAGGCCGGGCCCCTCTGGTCGCTCCTTATAGAGCGGCGATGTCGGACTGGATGAAAACCAGGGCGGCCTGGGTTCGTTCAAAAAGACGGTTTTGCCTGCATTTCGGCTCCTGCCTCGAAGAATTCCGTAGCAGGGCGATGCCAGATGCGTCTCTTTGAGCGTTTCGCATGCGCTGCTCGCAAACCGACATATGAGGCACTGCATGTTTGATCTCTCGCAGTATTTTGGACCCGAGGTCGTCGCCTTCCTGATGGTGGTCGGCATCGACCTGGCGCTCGCCGGCGACAATGCCATCGTCATCGGCCTGGCCGCCGCCGGCCTTCCCAAAGAACAGCGCAACAAGGCGATCCTGCTCGGCGTCCTGGCCGCCACGGTCCTGCGCATTATCTTCGCTCTCCTGACGACCCAGCTTCTTCAGATCGTGGGCCTCCTGCTCGCAGGCGGAATTCTCCTGCTGTGGGTATGCTGGAAGATGTGGCGCGAGCTTCGCACGGGCCACGAGCAGGAGCAGCACGCCGCCGAAGAGGCCCTGGAGGGCCGCGACCTCAACCAGGACGGCACCGTTGCCGGCGGCGTCCCGCGCAAGACCTTCTCCCAGGCAGCCTGGCAGATCGTCATTGCCGACGTGTCCATGTCCCTCGACAACGTGCTTGCCGTGGCCGGCGCGGCGCGCGAGCATCCCTACATCCTGGCCTTCGGCCTCCTGCTGTCCATCGCTCTCATGGGCCTTGCAGCCTCGTACATCGCCCGCCTGCTCCAGCGCTATCGCTGGATCGCCTATGTTGGCTTGGCGATCATCCTCTACGTAGCGCTCAAGATGATCTACGAGGGCTGGGTCGAGGTGGCGCCCTTCGTGAATGGTGCCGTCGGCTAAGCCGGAACATCGATCCGAAATCTCCAATCTCCGATTGACGGCGGGGATGCGGGAAGGCACAGAGCATGACGCTCATGCCCCCCGCTCTCCGCCCTCATTTTTCTATTCAAGGCCTGCGCCACGGCGCCCGCGCCGCCCTTCCGGCCTTCCCGGGCTTCATCATGTTCGCCCTGGCCTTCGGCACGGCAGCCGCCCAGAAGGGGCTGTCGCTCGGCGAGACCCTGGGCCTGTCCGCTTTCGTCTATGCCGGCGCCTCACAGATGGTGGGGCTCGAGATCTGGCAGCAGGTCTGGACGCCCGCGACGATCCTCACAATCATGACCGTCACCGCCGTGGTGAACGCGCGCATGATCATGCTCGGAGCAACGCTCCAGCCATGGCTCAAGCACGAGCCTCTCCCACGCACGGCACTCAACCTCTTCCTCCTCACGGAGGCTGGCTGGCTCATCGGCACCCGCTATCACAATGAGGGCGGACGAGATGTCGGCGTGCTGCTGGGCTGCGCGCTCATCCTCTGGCTGGTCTGGCTGGTGGCAACGTTCGCTGGCTTCTTCGCGGGCGCTCTCGTGCCGGAACCCCGGCGCTTCGGCCTTGACCTCGTGATGCCAATCTTCTTCGGCGTGATGCTCGTGCCCCTGTGGAAAGGCGCCAAGCCTGCCCTGCCCTGGCTCGTGGCAGGACTTGTCTCGCTCATCGTTCATGCACTGGTGCCGGGCTATCTCTTCATCATCGCCGGCGCGCTGGCAGGCGTCATCGCCGGGATGCTGATCGAATGAACGGGTTCGGCAGCTTCATCGCGGGCCCATGGGGCTCGGTTGTTGCCATCGCGGCTATGACGCTGGTGACGTTCCTGTGCCGCATTGCAGGCGTCGTGGTCATGAGCCGCGTGCGGATCACACCCCGCATCGAGCGGGGCCTGCGTGCGCTTCCCGGCTCCATCATCCTGGCGACGATTCTGCCCGTGGTGATCGATAACGGCTGGCCTGCCATGATCGCCCTTGCTGCCGCCATCGTCGCCATGGCGGTGACACGGATCGACATCGTCGGGCTCCTGACCGGCCTAGGCACCCTCGCCGTCATTCGGGCTTTTGGGTAAGGTCTGCTTGAGCCGCAGGCGGATGCGGTACATCAAGCCGTCGCGGATGTTGCGGTAGGCATCGAGCACCTGCTCGCGCGAGCCCTGCGTGATCGTCGGGTCCGGCGTCGGCCAGTATTCCACGTCCGCCGCGATGGTGCGCGTGAGTTCGAGCGCCGCGTGATGCGCTTCCGGCGAGAGGGAGATGATGAGGTCGAAGTTCAGCCCCTCCCACTCCTCCAGTTCGTCGAGGGTGCGCGGCTTGTGCTTCGAGGCATCGATGCCGATCTCGGACAGGATCGACGACACGAAGCCGTCCTGCTCGCCTTTGCGCACCCCGGCGGACTGCACATAGATCGACTTGCCGAAGTAATGGCGGGCGATGGCCTCCGCCATGGGCGAGCGCACCGCATTCATCGCGCAGACGAACAGAACCGAATGGATCCGTTTCGCACGGGGCTCGTCCAGGCGCTCCTCCAAGCGTCAGCCCTTCCAGTGAAGCGCGAAGATCAGCGTGAAGATGCGCCGCGCGGTGCCGAAATCGAGGATGAGCTTGCCCTCTAACCGCTTCATCAGCAGCTCGGCCGCCTCGTTGTGCAAACCGCGCCGCCCCATGTCGATCGCCTCGATCTGCGCCGGCGAGGCGGAACGGATCGCCTGGTAATAGCTGTCGCAGATCATCTCGTATTCGCGGATAGCCTTGCGGAACGGCGTCAGGGACAGGTGATGTGAGATGAGATGCGTGCCGTCCTGCGTAGTCACCTCGAAGCAGAGCTTCTTGTCGATGAGAGAGATGCGAAGGGCATAGGGCCCGCCGTCGTAGTTCGGCAGCGAGAAGGTGTTCTCCTCGAGGATGTCGTAGATGGCAATAGCCCGCTCATGCTCCTGATCGGGATTGCCACGGCCGATGGAGGCCTCGTCGAGGGTGACGGCGACCAGCCGGGTCCGCTCCTTCGCTTCGCTCGCCATCCCGCCTCCTCTGCCGGTCAGAGGTTCAGGCGGATCGCAACCGACCGCGCGTGCCCCTCTAGACCCTCCGACCGTCCGAGCGCAATTGCCGCCGGGCCGAGCGCCCGCAGAGCATCCGCGTCGCATTTCAGGATCGAGGTTCGCTTCATGAAGTCAAGCACGCCGAGGCCTGACGAGAACCGGGCGGAGCGTGCCGTGGGCAGAACATGGTTCGGGCCGCCCACATAATCGCCGATGGCTTCGGGCGTATAGCTGCCGAGGAAGATCGAGCCCGCATTGCGGACTTTGGCCGCGAGTTCTTCCGCGTTCTCCGTCTCGATTTCGAGATGTTCGGGAGCCAGCCGATCCACAAGGGGAATGGCGTTCTCCAGCCGGTCGATCAGGATGATCGCCCCATAATCGCGCCAGCTCGCGCTCGCGATCTTCGCCTTCGGCAAAGTCTGGAGCTGACGCTCGACGGCCTTTTCCACCGCGTCGGCCAGCGCCGGGCTGTCCGTGATGAGGATCGATTGCGCGGCGGTGTCGTGCTCGGCCTGAGCCAGGAGGTCGGCGGCAATCCAGTCCGGATTACCATCGGCGTCGGCCAGGATGAGCACTTCGGAAGGGCCCGCGATCATGTCGATGCCGACCTGACCGAAGACGCGGCGCTTGGCAGCCGCCACATAGGCATTGCCGGGGCCGACGATCTTGGCGACGGGCTTGACGCTCTCGGTGCCATAGGCGAGCGCTGCGACGGCCTGGGCGCCGCCGATGCGGAAGACCTCATCGACACCGGCGAGGCGCGCCGCCGCCAGCACGAGCGGGTTCGTCTCGCCGCGCGGGGTCGGCACCACCATGGCGATGCGCGGAACGCCCGCTACCTTCGCCGGCACGGCGTTCATCAGAACGGACGAGGGATAGCTCGCAAGACCGCCGGGAACGTAGAGGCCCACGGATTCGATGGCCGTCCAGCGCCAGCCCAGGGTCACCCCGACGGGATCTGTGGTCTTGAAGTCCTTCGGGCGCTGCTCCCGGTGATAGATCTCGATGCGCTCCTTGGCGAGCGCCAGGGCCTCCAAAGCCTCCTTGGAGCATTGGGCCTCGGCCGCGTCGATCTCCGCATCGGACACCCGCAGGGTCTCGGGCTGAAGCGCCAATCCATCGAAACGGAGGGTGAAATCGATCAGAGCCTCGTCGCCACGCACCACCACATCCTCGATGATGGCGCGCACAGCCTGATCCACGTCCTCCGAAACCTCGCGCTTGGCGGAAAGCAGGGCGGCGAAGGCCTGCGGGAAGGAAGCGTCCCGCGCATCGAGCCTTTGCGCCATTTACGAGCGCTCCGCCGTTTGAAGCTGGTCCTCATGGGAGGGGCGGCTTTCCGCAGCCCAGACAGGTCCGGTATCTTTCATCTGCATTTCGATGCACTCCAGGTCCACCTGGATGGCTCCACCCTCGGCAAAGATCAAGGTGGCGGTGCCCGAAGGGGCATCCCCTTCCTCGAACGCGATGGCGAGAAGGTTAAGAACCGCGTCCTTTTTGCTCCGGTCGATGCCGCGAACGCGCACGCCCGTGACATTCTCGAAATGCATGCAGGTCAGCCGCCTCTGGGGCGTTGCCGCCTCCCAGTCGTAGCGGCGGACCTGGATGGCGAAGCGCCGCTCCTTGGGCAGATAGGCGATATCCCCGACCTGCAAGAGTGAATCCTGCAGGTGAGCGGAGATGACGGAGAGGTCTTCAGGGTCGAATGCGACGAGTCTCAGGAGATCCATAGCCCACCAACCTGTTGTTGAACTTTGATCTTTAGGTAGAGAGCCCCCTGCCCCGGCGCAACCTTTCGCCTAGGCTTGCCTTCCGGCACCGGGAAAGAAAAAGGCCGGTGAGGTGCCGGCCCTTTGGTCTTTAGCCCCTCACGCGCTCGATCAGAGCGCCGCATCGGGCGAGCTTGGCTTCCAGGGACTCGAAGCCGCGATCTAGGTGATAGACCCGGTTGATCGTGGTCTCGCCGTCGGCCACGAGGCCGGCGATCACCAGGGACACCGAGGCGCGCAGGTCGGTGGCCATGACCGGAGCGCCCTTGAGGCCCGGAACGCCGTCCACATAGGCGCTGTCGCCGTCGAGGCGGATCTGGGCGCCGAGGCGGGCCAGTTCCTGCACGTGCATGAAGCGGTTCTCGAAGATCGTCTCGCGGATGCGCGAAGTGCCGTTTGCCCGGGTCATGAGGGCCATGAACTGGGCCTGGAGGTCCGTGGGGAAGCCTGGGAACGGGTCGGTGGTCACGTCGACCGGCTGAAGGCCATTGCCGTTGCGGCGGATGCGGATGCCCCCATGGGTGGAGGTCACCTCGGCCCCGGCCTGACCCAGCACGTCGAGGGCGGCCTGGAGGTAGTCAGGCCGGGTGTTGTCGAGCACGAGGTCGCCGCCGGTCATGGCCACGGCCATGGCATAGGTGCCGGTCTCGATGCGGTCGGGCATCACGTCATGGGAGGCACCGTGAAGGCTGGTCACACCTTCGATGACGATCTCGGAGCTGCCGGCGCCCTGGATCTTGGCTCCCATCTTGATGAGGCATTCGGCGAGATCCACCACTTCCGGCTCGCGGGCAGCGTTGCGGATCACGGTGGTGCCCTGCGCGAGGGTCGCCGCCATGAGGGCCACATGGGTGCCGCCCACCGTCACCTTCGGAAAGTCGATCTCGGCGCCGCGCAGCCCCTTCGGGGCCGTCGCCACCACGTAGCCGGCTTCGATCTCGATGGCGGCGCCCAGCTTGGCCAGGGCCATGATGAGCAGGTCCACCGGGCGGGTGCCGATGGCGCATCCGCCGGGCATTGACACTTTGGCATGGCCGAAGCGGGCCACCAGGGGAGCGATGACCCAGAAGCTCGCCCGCATGGTCGAGACCAGCTCATAGGGGGCCGAGGTGTCGATGACGTTCTTGGCCGACAGGCGGATGGTCTGGCCCGTCTCCGAGGACTGGCCCGGACGGCGGCCGGCGATCGAGTGGTCGACGCCGAAATTGCTCATGATCCGCAGCAGGGAGGAGATATCGGCAAGCCGCGGCACATTGCCGAGCTCGAGCGTATCGGCCGTGAGCAGGCTCGCGATCATAAGGGGCAGGGCCGCATTCTTGGCGCCTGAGATCGGAATCAGGCCGTTGAGGGGTGCGCCGCCCCGGATGCGAATGCGATCCATCAATATCCCCTTGTAAATTGTTCAGTCAGCCATGCGCTATGCGCGCCTCGAGCTACTTAAGCTAGTCGGACGGCTTGTCGCGCTCTGCTGAAACGCTCAAGCTGCCGCTTTCGTTTCCAGGCGTCTTGACGGCCTGCCGCCCCCGCGCCTGCGCCTTGCGCCGCTTGAGATTTTCCTTCAAGGCGGCCTTGAGCCGGTCAGCCTTCTGTTGCGATTTCACGTCAGTCATGGTTCACGCGACCCATCGTCGCCTTTACCCAATAAAGGCTTCGCACGCGGCCCTCAACCGCAATATGAGGCTTGCGGACTTTGACCCGGATCAATGTGATCTGGCATAATGGGTTCAGTATCCGGGGCATCGCGTTGCCCACCCGGTGAGATGATGGATTATCAAAACTTCTTCACGTCAGCCCTCGATCGCCTCCAGGCGGAGCGGCGCTACCGCGTCTTTGCCGATATCGAGCGCCTGGCCGGACGTTATCCCCAGGCGCTCTGGCATTCCCCGGAGGGGCCACGCCCCATTACGGTCTGGTGCTCCAACGATTACCTCGGCATGGGCCAGAACCGGGACGTGACCCGCGCTATGGTCGAGACGGCGTGGCGCCTCGGCACCGGGTCCGGCGGCACGCGCAACATCTCGGGCAACAGCCACCCCATCGTCGAGCTGGAGGCGGAGCTCGCCGACCTGCACGGCAAGGAAGCCGCTCTGGTCTTCACCTCGGGCTACGTCTCGAACCAGACCGGCATCTCGACGCTCGCCCGGCTGATCCCGAACTGCCTGATCCTGTCGGATGCCCTCAACCACAACTCGATGATCGAGGGCGTGCGCCAGTCCGGCTGCGACAAGGCGGTCTTCCGCCACAACGACCTTGAACACCTGGAAGAACTGCTCCAGGCCGCCGGCGACCGGCCCAAGCTGATCGTGTTCGAAAGCGTCTATTCCATGGATGGGGACGTGGCGCCGATCCATGCGATCTGCGATCTCGCCGAGCGCTATGGCGCCATGACCTATATCGACGAGGTCCATGCGGTCGGCATGTACGGCCCCCGCGGCGGCGGCATTGCCGAGCGTGAGGGCGCCATGCACCGGCTCGATGTGATCGAGGGCACCATGGCCAAGGCCTTCGGCGTCATGGGCGGGTATCTCACCGGCACCAAGGCCGTGATGGACGCCATTCGCAGCTTTGCCCCGGGCTTCATCTTCAGCACCGCCCTGCCCCCGGCCGTGGCTGCCGCCGCCATGGCGTCGATCCGGCATCTCAAGGCCTCCTCCTCGGAGCGCCAGCAGCAGCAGCGCCAGGCCGCCCGCACCAAGGCGGTGCTGAGCGGCGCCGGCCTGCCGGTCCTCGACACGCCCACGCATATCGTTCCGGTGATGGTCGGCGATGCGGAAGCCTGCAAGGCAGCCTGCGACCGGCTCCTGGAGAAGCACGGCATCTACATCCAGCCAATCAACTATCCCACTGTGCCCCGCGGCACCGAGCGCCTGCGGATCACCCCAGGCCCATTTCACTCCAACGCCCATATTGACGCCCTGGCTGCGGCCCTGGTCGAGGTCTGGACCGCGCTCAGGCTTCCCCTGGAGCCGAAAGTGCAGGCCGCCGAGTAAAGATCATTTTCAAGCTTGCATGGAGGGCTGCCCTGTGGCAGTAAGCGGCCCTCCCCGTTGGCGCGCTGCCGTAGCTCAGTGGTAGAGCACTCCCTTGGTAAGGGAGAGGTCGAGAGTTCGATCCTCTCTGGCAGCACCAGCCAACAGCCTTGTCATTCAAGGCTTGCAGGTTCGATAGCCGAACCGCCAACCTCCTCACAGCATGAAGAACACTGCAAGAACGCGTGCCTATGGCGGCACGTTTCTGACCCGCGGAGTCATGGCTTGTTCTCGATTCCTTCCAGCATCGGGAGGGTGGAATGAACCGGCGCTACGCACAAGAGACCTGTGTGTCCACCGACAAGAGCTTCAGAGAGGCTTATGTTAAAGCGGGCCAACAGTTGGCCTTCACGCTCGCTCTGCCCCTACTGCGGCCAAGCTACTCGTCCAGAACACTCAATGTTGGACGTGATAAATGGGTAGCCATGCCGCGGAGCTCGAAGATTTGGACCGCGGCCTCGAAACCGCGCGGCTTGATCGTGTCGACGGCTTGGAACACGAACTGCTCCGCGACCCGCTGCTGCACGGCCTCGCTCACTAGGATCGTGGTGCCGTACTCCTTGTTGAGTGGCTCCAGCCGCGCGGCCAGGTTCACGGTTGCGCCAAGGGCCGTATAGCTCATCCGATCGGACGAACCGATGATGCCGACGACGGCCTCGCCCGTATGCAGCCCAAACCGGGTCCGGTACGCGGGCCACCCCTCTCGCATGTATGCTTCGTTGAGTTCCTGGTTGGCGTCCCGGCAGGCCAGGACGGCGGCGCAGGCATGGGCCACGTGATCGGCATTCTCTGTCGGCGCATTCCAGATCGCCATGATGCCATCGCCGACAAACTTATCGACCGTGCCGCCATGCGCCACGATCACTTCGGTCATGACGGCCAAGTAGCGCGAGGTCTGGAGCATGACCTGCTCTGGATCGGCGTTCTCGGTGATGTTGGTGAAGCCTTCGATGTCGGTGAATAGAACGGTGACCTCCCGGCGGGAGCCTCCGAGGCGTAATTCCGCACCGGTTTCGACGAGTTGTTGGACCAGGCGCTTGGGCACGAAGCTAGAAAAGGTCCGCACGACGGCGCGCATGGTCGACACCGAGCGACCGAGGTCATCGATCTCCCGGATGGCGGAGTGCACACGACTGGGGTTTTCCGGCATCTCGAACCGCTTGACACTGTCGGTCTCGGCCGCCAGCGCCTTCATGGACCGGGACAGCATCGAGCTGATCCACCAGATCACGGGGATGGCTGCGAGCACGAAGGCCGATGTCAGGAGCAGCAGCCAGCGCCGTGCCGACTCGACCTCTGAGAAGAATTCGTCCAGGGGCGCCATCACGGCGAGGCGCAGATTGGCCGAGCCGGCCGTTCCAATCGATCGGAACGCCGCAACGTAGGTCCGGCCATCCTTCGCCTCGAACACCTGCTGCGCATCTCCGCCTTGCCTCCAAGCCGCCAGTGGTCGCGCGATGTCGACGATACCGATCTCGTCCAGGCGCGGCAGGTCGGTGGTGGCATCCTGGGATCGCGCCTTGAGGAATTCGGACATGCGGGAATGGCCGATGACTCGCCCGGCATCGTCGAAGAGGAAGACCGCGCCTGACTTGCCAAGCTTCTGCGCCCGAATGAATGTGTCGGCATCAGTCAGCAGGATGTCGCCTGCGACAACACCACGACGACCTTGCACAAACGACGCCCGGACCGTGTAGCCGATCAGGGCCGCGGCTTTGAACCGATAGGGCTCAATGACGGTAGCAGCACCAGGCTCGAAGGCGCCACGATACCAGGGCCGATCCCGCGGATCGTAATCGGCCTCACTCTGCGACTCGGAAATCGTCTCGAGGCTCGGCGACAGGTAATACGTGGTCCGGATTCGCGATGATGCACCCGGCTTTCTGTCGATCACGATCAACCGGAATGCTGCGGCCGCCGGGGCGCCGAATTGCGCCCGCGTAGCGGGCCCCGCCCTATCGAGGGCATCCAGTTCGATAAAGGCGCCGTCGTCGTAACCGATATACAGATTGTACAGCTGCCCGTGCTCGCGAAGAAGCGCCGTCAGGATTTGGTAGAGAGCGGGATTGTCGGAAATCGACCCGGCCTCAACAGGCGGGAGCTGCTTCAGCACCTCCAGGGCGCTCCGAACGGCTTTGAACTGCCCGTCCACCCGGTCTTCCGTGTGGTCCGCCACCCGACCAATGAATGTGACTGCAGCGGCGCGGGTGATGGAGCGTGCCCGATCAAAGCTCAACACGACCAAGGCGAGGCCAACCGCCAGCACCACAGCCATGAACAGCACCGTGATGGAAAGCTGATAGCCGAACCGGAGGCGCATGGTTCCCCGCCAGAAATACAACGCTTGATCGTTCTCCCGTTACGAACGCCCTGTGCCTGGTTTCGAAGTTCGCTCCCAAATCCAGATTATCAAGAGAACCAGCAACGATCCGGCGCAGGCGGCCACGACATCGCGCAGTGAGATCGTGATCGCATCGAGTCTGGGAAAGAGGCCAAACAGGCGGAACAGCAGTCCACCGACCAGAGCTCCGATCAGGCCCATAGCGAGGTTCTGCACGATGCCGAAGCCCCTGCGTTTCCACGTAATGATGCGGCCGGCGAGACTCCCGCCAATCAGGCCGACGATCATCCATACGATGACTTGGGCAAGCGATGGCATCACAGGCTCCCGACTGGTTTACCAACAGCGTTCACGATCTCTGCCCCACCCATTCACACACTGGAACCGCGGCATTTGACCAATAACTGTCATACGCCCCGAGGGAGCTCAGGTGAATGTCCGCTTATCAACGCATTCCGCTCGCTCGACCTGCTTTGGGAACAGCACAGGGTGGCAAGATCGCGTTCATCTATCAGAATCCTGTGCTGACCATCGAGATTTGTTCCTTCACATCATTCGGCCGGTGCTGGAGGCGCCACACCCGTAACCTGTGCGGAGGGCTCCTCGCTGAGCCACCGGTACAGGATGCCGCCCAAGGCGCCGCCGATCAGCGGTGCGACCCAGAACATCCAGAGCTGCGCCAGCGCCCAGCCGCCGACGAACAAGGCGGGCCCCGTGCTGCGCGCCGGGTTCACGGACGTGTTGGTGATCGGGATGCCAACGAGGTGGATCAGCGTGAGGCCGAGGCCGATGGCGATGGGTGCAAAGCCCACGGGCGCCTTGCCATGGGTAGACCCCATGATGATGAACAGGAACATCATGGTCAGCACCACCTCGGCGATGAAGCCGGAGATCATGCTATACTGGCCGGGCGAATGGGCGCCGTAGCCATTGGCGGCGAAGCCCTTGGCGAGGTCGAACGTTGGTGAGCCGGTCGCGATGGCATACAGGGCCGCCGCTGCAATGATGGCACCGAGCACTTGCGAGACCACATAGGGCAGGATGTCCTGCTTCGGGAAGCGTCCGCCCGCCGCCAAGCCGACCGTCACGGCAGGGTTGAGATGGCAGCCGGAGATATGGCCGATGGCGTACGCCATGGTCAGCACGGAGAGCCCGAAGGCGAGCGAGACGCCGAGCAGGCCTATCCCCACATCAGGGAAGGCTGCGGCAATGACCGCGCTGCCGCAGCCGGCGAAGGTGAGCCAGAAGGTGCCGATGCCTTCGGCAACGCAGCGGTGGATGTTCTGGCTGTTGTGCAGGTCCATGGGAAGCTCCTTGCAATTGGCCAAGGCGACGGGTTGTTCACTAGCGTCGTCCGCTATCACCCAAGTAGGCTGTGCCGTCTCTGAAGCGCGCAGAAGCCTGACCTCGCACATAGCGATCTTAGGTCATTGGCCCGGCGCGCAACGCGGCCGCACACTGCGCGGCCACGATCCCTCTGGCCTGGGCATAGCTCATGGCAAGGGTCGTGGGGCCTGACCGTGCGAGGGCCCCTGTGGCGAAGCCTGCAATGGCGGCGGACATAAAGATGAGCCTCGTGGCCTCCTCTCTTTCGAATATATCCTAGCCCGGCCTGTCCTCTGTGCTTGACCGGAAGGGACAATCCCTTGACAGTTTGAGCCGTCGGCGCGTCCTGCCAGTGCGTTGTTCAGGATGGCGCAAAATGTCTTGAGGCCCACGGTTATCGTGTCGGGCGATTCAAGGCCCAGCTCGTCTCGGCTCACTTCCTGACGCATGTCCGTGACCTGAAAGAAGAATCAAGGCATCCCCCTCTCCGCTCGCCGAGTGTCATCCGAGCCTGCAGTTTAGTTCCATTCCGGCGCATGCTTGTCCGCTTGGGACAAACGATGTGCATTTCGGGGCTTCGAGCTTGCGCAAGGACTTCACCGCTCATCAGGGGTGCTGCGATAGCCGGTGAGACACCGGCAGACGGGGGTGGAGAAGCAGCGGTGATAGGACGGAACCCACCAGAGGCCGTCCCGCACCCGCGCAATGTCCCAAACTGGTAAGGCGGAGTCCCAAGGCGTCAAGCAGGCGGATCCCAAATCCCTAGGCTGGTACTCGTTGAGTACAGCAGGAGACCGCGATGCGGGAGGGAATGATCGGCACCATGGCGGCCATGTTCATCCTTGGCGCGTCCCTGGCCCATCTGTCGGGGAGATCGGCATGGTTCAGCAGCTAACCTCCGGCGAACGCCAGAACGCCCTGGTGATCCTTCTCTGCGTATTTGTTACCGGCGTGATCATGGCAGCAGCCGGCGGTTCCGATCCGCTCGGCGTGCATGGGGTCATCGTCCTGCTCTTCAGCGCCGGCCTCGGCGCCCTCGTCAGCCGCTCCTTCTACGAGCCCCAACCGGATCCGCAGCGGCTCTCGCAGTACTATGACGATCCGATCAAGGTCGGTATCGCCCTGACGCTGGCCTGGGGCATCTTCGGCATGTTCATGGGAGTGTGGACCGCGGCGCAACTGGCTTGGCCGGACCTCGCCTTCGACGCCGGCTGGTCGAGCTTCGGGCGGCTGAGGCCGACCCACACCACTGGGGTGATCTTCGGCTTCGGTGGCAATGCTTTGATCGCCACCTCCTTCCACGTCGTTCAGCGGACCTCGCGCGCCCGCTTGGCGGGTCAGGTCAGCCCGTGGTTCGTGCTGCTCGGCTACAACCTGTTCTGCATCCTCGCCGTCACCGGCTACTTCATGGGTGTGACGCAGTCCAAGGAATATGCGGAGCCGGAATGGTACGCTGATCTGTGGCTCGTCGTGGTGTGGGTCACCTTCTTCGTGCTCTATCTGCGCACGCTCGCGCGGCGCAAGGAGCCTCACATCTACGTCGCCAACTGGTATTTCATGGCCTTCATCGTCGTTGTGGCCATCCTTCACATCGTCAATAACCTGGCCATCCCGGTCTCCTTCAGTCAGGCCAAGAGCTACACGATCTGGGCCGCCGTGCAGGATGCGATGGTGCAGTGGTGGTACGGCCATAACGCGGTGGCGTTCTTCCTCACCGCCGGCTTCCTGGGCATGCTGTACTACTACCTGCCGGTCCGGGCGCAGCGCCCGATCTTCTCCTATCGGCTGTCGATCCTCAGCTTTTGGGGCATCACATTCTTTTACATGTGGGCAGGTTCGCACCACCTTCACTACACGGCGCTGCCGCACTGGGTGCAGAACCTCGGCATGACGTTCTCGGTGATGCTGCTCGTCCCCTCCTGGGCCTCGGCCGGCAACGCGCTGCTCACTCTCAACGGCGCTTGGCATAAGGTCCGGGATGACGCGACTCTGCGCTTCATCATGGTGGCTGTGGTCTTCTACGGGTTGTCGACCTTCGAGGGGTCGTTCATGGCGATCAGGCCCGTCAACGCGCTGTCGCACTATACAGACTGGACCGTCGGCCACGTCCATGCGGGAGCGCTCGGCTGGGTCGCGTTCATCACATTCGGCTCGATCTACACCCTGGTTCCCTCGCTCTGGAAGCGCGAGCGGATGTACTCTTCGGCTTTGGTGGAGGTGCACTTCTGGCTCGCCGTTACCGGGACGCTCATCTACGTGTTCGCGATGTGGAACTCCGGCATCATCCAGGGCCTGATGTGGCGCACGTATACCGAGGAGGGCACGCTCGCCTATTCCTTCCTCGACTCGCTCGTAGCCATGTATCCATACTACATCGCGCGCGCCTTCGGCGGCCTGCTCTTCCTGCTCGGCGCAATCGTCGCTGCCTTCAACATCTGGATGACGGTGCGCGCGGTGCCCGTTGCCGCCGCGAGGCAGGCCGATGTGCCGGATTCCGGGCTCGCTCCCGGCGCCGCTGCGACTCCGGCGGAGTGACCCCCATGGCCGAACTGTTCCACCACAAGCTTGAACGCACCGCCATCGGGTTCGTGATCGCGATCATCGCTGCCGCCAGCGTGGGCGGCATCGTCGAGATCGCGCCGCTGTTCACCATCCACGAGACGGTCGAGGATGTGCCGGACATGCGCCTCTACACGCCGCTGGAGCAGGCAGGTCGCAACATCTACATCCGCGAGGGTTGCTACGCCTGCCACAGCCAGATGATCCGCACCCTGCGCGACGAGGTCGAGCGCTACGGTCCCTATTCGCTCGCCGTGGAATCCAAGTACGACCGCCCGATGCTGTGGGGCTCGAAGCGCACTGGACCCGATCTCGCCCGCGTCGGCGGCAAGTACTCCGACTTCTGGCATGTCGCGCATCTCATCAATCCGCGCGACGTGGTGCCGGAATCCAACATGCCGGCCTACCGCTGGCTCGCCCGGACGGCATTGGAGACGAACGATCTCGGGCAGCACCTTCAGGCGCAGCGGGCGCTCGGCGTGCCGTATACCGACGCGATGATCGCCAACGCCGCTGCCGACGCCTTCGGGCAGGCCGCGCCCGACAGCCCGTTCGCCACGGGAGTGGCAGAGCGTTATGGCGAGAAGACCCAGATCAGCGCTTTCGACGGTGTGGTTTCGCACCTCACCGAAATGGACGCGCTGGTCGCCTATCTTCAGGTGCTCGGGCGGCTCACCGATGCCGCTTATTCGAACACGGCCGCGCCGGAACAGGCGCCCGATCCAACCAACTGACGATGGGCGGACAGGAGGACGGCTGATGGACATCGACCACAACACCCTTGTCGGCTTCGCCAAGAGCTGGGGCCTGTTCTACCTGATCGCGCTGTTCATCGGCGTCGTCATCTACGCCTTCTGGCCATCGAACCGTAAACGCTTCGACGACGCCAAGCGGAACATTCTCGACGAGGACGACCGACCATGGCAGTAGAGGAACACGATCCCGTCAGTGGGCACAAGACCACCGGGCATGAATGGAACGGCATCAAGGAGCTGGACACGGCCGTCCCGATGGGCGTGCTGATCTTCATCGTCGTCACGCATCTGTGGGCGTTTGTCTGGTGGATCCTGATGCCGACTTGGCCGCTGATCACCACGTACACGAAGGGCATTCTGAACACCGATCAGCGCAAGATCGTGGAACAGGACCTGATGACCGCCCAAGCCGGGCGCGCAACCTGGATGAAGGCCATCGAGACGGGAAGTTTCGAGGAGATCCAGGCTAACGAGAACCTGATGAAGGTCGTTCGGACGACCGGGCACCAGCTCTTCGGCGACAACTGCGCCGCCTGCCACGGCGTCGACGGACGGGGCCGCGCCAACTATCCCGACCTGACGGACGATGACTGGCTCTGGGGCGGCGGACCGGAGAAGATCGCCGAGACCATGCAGCTCGGCATCAACTCGCGCCATCAGAATACCCGGGTTGCGCAGATGCCTGCCTTCGGGCGCGACGCCATGCTGGACCGCACGCAGATCGCCAACGTCGCGACCTACGTGCATTCGCTGTCCAACCCGGCGGCCTCCACAGCACAGAATGTCGCGCAGATCCAGGCCGGGCGGGAGGTCTTCCTCACGACCTGCGCGGCGTGCCACGGCGAGGACGGGAAGGGCAAACGGGAAGTTGGAGCGCCGAACCTGACCGATCAGTTCTGGGTCTACGGTGGCGACCTCCAGACCCTGATCAACTCGATCCATGGCGGACGGCAGGGGCACATGCCGACCTGGGACGAGCGCCTGACCCCAGCTGAGATCAAGATTTTGGCCCTGTACGTGAACTCCCTGGGAGTCGAGAAGCCATGACCGACGCTCCTGTGACAAGGCGGATCAATTGGCCTCTGATCGCATGGCTGCTGGCGGCAGCTGTGCTGATCACCATGGCAGCCGCCAATGCCCACCTCGTCTATGTCGCGGTGGCCTCCCAGCCCGACTGCGTCGCCCACCTGAAGGAGGCAGGCTCCAAGGCAGGCGCATTCAGGGCGGCGAAGCCCGCCTGCTGAGAAAGGCCGACCGATGCATGATGCCGGGGAAGACAGATGAGCGAAGCGGACAAGACTTACGGTTTGCTGACCGAGACCTCCAGTATCGCGGAGACGCGTAACCCGGCCCGGCAGCGCCACCTTCCAGCGCAGGCCGCACTCGATTGGCTGAAGGCAGGCTGGCGCGACATGCTGGTTCAGCCAGGCCTCAGCGTGGTCTACGGGAGCGCGGTCTTCGCGATCACCGCCCTCCTCCTGTGGGTGCTGGTCGCCTCGGGACCGGACTACATCCTGTTTCCCGCCATCGCAGGCTACATGATCGTTGCGCCGGTGCTGGCCATTGGCCTTTACGAGAAGAGCCGTGCCCTGGAGAACGGCGAGCATCCGACGCTCAGCACCATGTTGCTGGTGAGGCCGAGGGCCGGAGCGCAGGTCTTCTTCACCGGGCTTCTGCTGTGCCTTCTCATGTTGCTCTGGATGCGGGCCGCGGTCCTGCTCTACGCCTTGTTCTTCGGCGTCAGGCCGTTCCCGGGTCTCGATGGCATCATCGGCGTCCTGTTCACGACACCGATGGGCTGGGCCATGCTCATCGTCGGGACGCTTGTTGGCGGGCTGTTCGCAGCCTTCGCCTTCGCGGTCAGCGTGTTCTCGATCCCCATGCTGCTCGACCGGCGCACGGACGCCCTGACGGCGATGGGCACGAGCATGGCCATGGTGTGGAACAATCTCACGCCGATGATCGCCTGGGGTGCCATCGTGCTCGCCCTGTTCGTGGCCAGCGCCGTGACAGGCTTCCTCGGCTTCATCGTCATCTTCCCGCTGCTGGGCCATGCGACCTGGCACGCCTACCGGGCCATGCGCTGATGCGGCGGCGCGCCCAACCGGATGGGAATCGGCGATGACCTGCTGCGCGCCCGTCGATGTCCAAGCCGTGCTCCAGGCGAGCGGGCAAACCAGCGTTACGCTGAATGAACTCCGTCTCGCTAGCCGCGACCTCGGGGACGGCACACGCCAGTCCGACCTGTCCGTTCCCGGAATCCATTGCGCCGCATGCATTGCAGCGGTCGAGCGGACGCTGTCGCGGCTGCCCGGCGTCGAGGCCGCTCGGGTCAATCTTTCCATGAAGCGGGTCGCCGTCACCTGGCGCACGAGCGACGGAACGCCGCCCGACCTGATCGGCACATTGCGCCGCATCGGCTACGAGGCGCACCTGTTCGCGCTGGAGCAGGAGGCCAGAGATCCGGAACTGGCTCGCCTCGTCAAGGCGCTCGCGGTGGCCGGCTTCTGCGCGATGAACATCATGCTCATGTCCGTGTCCGTCTGGTCTGGGGCCGATGCCGGCTCCCGGCAGGCATTCCATCTCATCTCCGCGCTACTTGCCCTCTCGGCCCTCATCTATTCCGGCCGGGTCTTCTATGCCTCTGCCTGGTCGGCACTGCGCCATAGCCGCACCAACATGGATGTGCCGGTCTCCGTTGGCGTGACGCTCGCTTTCGCCCTCAGCCTCTACGACACGCTTCACAATGCCCCGCATGCCTACTTCGACGCGGCGACGTCCCTGCTGTTCTTCCTTCTCATCGGCCGCACGCTCGACCATATGATGCGCGAGCGGGCGCGCTCCGCCGTCGCGGGATTGGCCAGGCTCGCTCCCTCGGGCGCTACGGTGATCCGGGATGGGCAGCCGCTATACGTTCCGGTGTCGGAGATCGAGCCGGACACGGCCGTGATGATTGCCGCCGGTGACCGGGCCCCCGTCGACGGCGTGATCGAACAAGGATTCTCCGAACTCGACTGCGCGCTGGTCTCGGGAGAGGCCGCGCCACGCAGCGCCGGTCCAGGCGACGCGATCCCTGCGGGAGTGATGAACCTGACGGGGCGGTTGATCGTCCGGGCTAGCGCACGGGCGGAGAACTCGTTCCTGGCGGAGATGGTCCGGATGATGGAGGCGGCCGAGGGCGGTCGGGCTCGCCACCGGTGGATGGCGGATCGCGCCGCGGCGCTCTATTCACCCGTCGTCCACACGATGGCCCTGCTGTCCTTCCTGGGTTGGCTTCTCGCCACCGGCGACTGGCATGCCTCGGTCACCATCGCCATCGCTGTCCTGATCATCACCTGTCCCTGTGCCTTGGGTCTGGCGGTTCCCATCGTGCAGGTCGTCGCCGCGCGCCGCCTGTTTGAGCGCGGAATCATGGTCAAGGATGGCTCCGCCCTTGAACGCCTAGCCGAGATCGATGCCGTAGCCTTCGACAAGACCGGTACCCTGACCCTGGGCAAGCAATCCATCACCAATGCGGATGAGGTCCCGCCACTGGCGATGACGGTCGCTCTTGGAATGGCCGTTGGCTCCCGCCATCCGGCGGCAGGGGCGATTGCGGAGGCCGCCGCCAGACGCACGAACCAGATCATGGCGTTCGACCACGTCGAGGAGGTTCCCGGCCTTGGGCTCGAAGCCGTCCTGGACGGTGACCGGTACCGGCTCGGCAGATCGGAATGGGCGCTCGAACGAGGATCCCAGGTCAGCGGCCTGACGGCGTCCGTATCCGTCCTGGCGCGGAACGGTGAACCGCTTGCGACCTTCATCCTGGAGGACCGAGTCCGTCCTGATGCACGGGAGACAGTGAACGACTTGGTTCGGCAAGGGATTACGGTGGAAATCCTCTCCGGCGACCGCGAGGCTGTGGTCAGGAGCTTGGCGTCGAGGCTTGGCATCCACGACTTCTCCTCAGGTCTTCTTCCCGGCGAGAAGGTGTCTCATCTTATGGCGCAAGGTGAAGCAGGCCGGAAGGTCCTGATGGTTGGAGACGGCCTGAACGACGTGCCCGCCCTATCGGCCGCCCACGTGTCCATGGCGCCCGCCACGGCGGCCGACATTGGCCGGAACGCGGCCGATTTCGTGTTCCTGAACGAAAGCCTGTCCGCCGTTGGCGACGCCTTTGGGATCGCGCGCCGGTCCAGACGATTGATCCTCCAGAACTTCGCCCTCGCGGTCGGCTACAACGCCCTGGCGGTGCCCGTGGCCGTGTTGGGCTACGTGACGCCCCTGGTCGCCGCCATTGCAATGTCGCTGTCCTCGATCATCGTGGTCGCGAACGCCATGAGGCTCTCGCCGGTCCGCGAGGCCAGTTGAGTCCTGGATCTCAGGGAAGGATCGGATAGGTTCCATGTGGTGGTTGATCTTCATCGCCTTGGGAATGGGGCTGGCAGGACTGGCCGCCTTCCTGTGGTCTCTGCGGCATGGACAGTATGAGGATTTGGACGGGGCGGCGGAACGGATCCTCCTTGAGGAAGATCCGGTTGATCGGCACTGATCGTGATCCGTAGAGTCCCTCGGCTGGCCAAGAGCTTTAACGACCCGTTCAGGGGACCGCGATCCCGATGCGCGGCCGACCGTTCCAGAGTTGAGGAAGGCCAATGTCTAGGGCGCGACGATGCTGGAAGCGGATTGCCCCAACTCCTCGATATGGCCACCGAGGGTCCGGCGTGATTGAGGATCGACGATGGCCACTGGAGCAGACACGACCATTCCAGCGGCGGTTCCGACGGCCGTGGCCGCTCCCGCCGTGACCTGAATGATGCGGTCACCCAACCCGACTCGGGAATCCGTCACCGTCTGGCCCTCGGCCAAGCGCTTGCCGATGAGCTGCACGACCTCGGGGCTCTCGGCGAACTTGCCATGATTGAGGGCATCGCCCGCCTTGAGCTTGGTGAGGTCGAGCACCGTCACGTTCGCCTGTTCGAGTTGCGTCCGGAAAGGCTCCTGATCGGGATTGATGGCACCCAGGCGAGCCTCGCTGCCCCATACGCGTCGGGAGACGGCCAGCGCCCTGTCGTCCTGCGAGACGAACAGGGTGAAGGCGGGTCGGTTCGCCCTCGGGCCCATGTCGACGATGGCCTCCCGGGCGAGATCGACATCCACATCCGGAGCGGCGAGCAGGACGTTGCGGATCTTCGGCGTCACCCGACCGTCGCGGATGGCCATCTGGCGCAGGGTCTCGATCGCGAGAGAGTTGCCCATGGAATGCGCCAGGATCGAGATCTCGCCCACGGCCGGATCGCGCGAGATCGCCTTCAGCATGGTTTCGAGCGCGTTGCGGGAATAGGTCGTGCTCTCCCGGTCATAGCCATAGGCCAGCACGCTGCCGCGCGAGGGCCAGGTGAACAGGATCGGCACCACGGGTGCGTTCGCGTCGTGTACGATCTGGGCGAAGCGGAAGACCGCATCGTCGAAGCGGTTGTTGAAGCCGTGGATGAAGACGAGCACCTGCCGCTTGGGAACAGTTCGCAGGGTGCGATGGAACCAGGCGAGCGCCTGATCTCGATTGATCACGTCGGCCTTGAGGGTCACGAAGTCTGTGGCCGGGTTGCCTGGCACCTGTCGCGGCCACTGCACCTCGCCGATCTGCCGGGCGCTCGGCGGCGGGATCGAGACCGTGATGTTGGCGAAGGCCGCTGTCGGTCCGCGGTCGCCCGAGAACAGCTCTGCCGGGTCCGTCTGCTTGCGCGTGGTGGCGACAAGCATGTCGACTTGGGTTGCACCAGGGACCGTCCCGCTCACCGGGACCAGCACGCCACGAAGGCTGGCGCAGGCGCCGAGCGGCATGACGAGGGCGAGGACAAGGAGAATGCGACGGTTGAGCATCAGATCAGCGGAGTTGGATGCGGGCGGCATCAGCCCCGGCAGCTCGCATCGGGCCGCTTCTCATGCAGGTCGCGTGCAGTCCTCGCATCTTTGCCTCTCAAATATCTTTAAGCCGGGTCAGGGCACGGTGTTCGGCAAGCCGAGGGTGCATTGTGCGGAGCACGAATTGCGGATGGGATGATCGGCGGCTCGCTTTCTGGCGAGCCTTGGGTTCGCATGCCTTTGGGCTTACTCTAACTCGGCCGGAACCCCACGCTTGACCGCTGAGGACAATCATTTGACAGTTTAAGCCGCTGCCATGTCACTCATGGCTGGCCATCACCCGCCATGAGGTGGGCGTCTGGCCCGACCAGCGCCGGAAGGCGCGCGTGAAGGCGCTCGCCTCCGAATAACTCAGAGCCGCCGCGATCTGATCCGCCATCTTAGCCTGAGACTGACAGAGCGCGATGCTGAACACGACCGTGCCGTCGCTGGTCGCCAGCGCAGGAACCATCAGCCGGTCCTGAATACGACGATACATAACATCTGGGTAATTGAGCGGCTTTTCCTGCTGGTTTTCGCTCTTACCGTCTCATTCGGTCATCCCATGGGCCTGCTGTACGAGAGACGCGTGGATCACGACCGGCCGAATTATTGAGGATCCCAGAGGAAGACCTCAGAAAACGGCATATGCAACACAACCTCGCCAGCTTCATTCTCGATTTCGATGGCATGGTCCCGTGGATCCTGGCCTCGGGCCGCGAACACGCCGACGAGATCCTGGGCCGCGCACAACGTTCGACGGCAGGCCGTCTCTACATTGGGGAAGTCGAGCCCGAACTCGTCATAGCTCAAACAATGGTCGTTGCTGCGAACGTGAAAGAAGAAACGAGGCATGATGTCTGCGGGAGCAAATCGATCGACGGTTGAAAATACTTCTGTGGCGGGAGTGTACCGCCCCCATGAGTCCAAGAAGTGCATCGTATAGATCGGTTTTAGCCGGTCACTAACATGAGTTAAGTTGTGACTGAGCGCCTGTTGCAATCCTATCCGATCATGCCCGGCCCTAAATCGGCATGGTCAGGGCAGGGGTTTGACACCGACGCTGCGCAGATTCCTCAAATTCGAAACTGTGAACTTCGTACGTCAGGAATCAAGCTGGCCATCAAGGCTGGCGATAGATGATCCCGAACAGAGTGGCAAAGCGGGAGTCAGGGCGTCACCTGACCTCGTCGGAAACAGAGAGAACTCTGTCGCGGAAGGCTGGATGTCTTAAAGGGTCTAGTCACTGTCTCGATGTGTCAAGCAGTCCATTCCCGGGTGAGGCACGGTCCTCCTCCGAAGGTCTCCTCCTCTTGCTACCGCACGGAGACTTTCGCCAACGGCGCCCCGTCCAGTGAGACTGGATGAGGTTCTGTCACGGAGGGATCATGCTTGGGTTGATCATAATGTGCGTGCCGCTCGGTATCGCCGTCGGCTTGTCCGTGGTTGCGATCACCCAGATCGAGCCTGACGGTTTTGCGGATCGTGCCGAAGCAGACTCAGCATGGCATATTAAGGAGGTCCCATGAAGATGATCATCGCCGCACTCGTGGTAAGCGCCTTGCTGGCAGGGTGCATGTCAGGTTCCGGATCGGAGTCGCGGCCACCGAATTATGTCGCGTCCCAAGCCACCCAATCACCCGGGATTCGCAATGACACCTTTGGGGGAAGCGCAATGCCTATGCGCGGCTTAGCTTACTAGCTGCCGCGCACCATGGGACTGTGCATGCATCCCCTGCTGTATCAGCATCGCAAGCGTTCCTACGCGTTGGCCTGCATGAAGCGGCTGTAAGCGACGACGTCCGCAGCCAGTATGGCTGTCAGACGACGCTGTAGCTGCTTTTTTTATCTAGAGCAGCCGGATCCGAAACTTTTGCCCTGCGGACGATGACGTCAGCTGATGATACCGTTGGTGCAGTCCTGTGGCGATGAGGATCGAACTCATCGCCCACCCTTGGCTGGCGATGGGCGTCCCAGGGTAAGACAATTGTGCGTCCCCTCTCCACTCATGACTCGCCCCTTTAGTCACGGCTGCGCATGGCCTGCCGCAGCACCTCGAAGATGACCGCGGTCGACCAGCCGAACAGCAGCACGCCGTTCATGGCTGCCATCGGCCCGAGCAAGCGCCAGCGCTCCACCGGCACGACGTCGCCATAACCCAGTGTCGTGTAGTTGACGAACGCGAAGTACAACACATCGGCTCTGGGAGGAACTACCTCCAGCATTCCATAGGCGAGCGACCACGTGAGCACCTCGGCAACATGGGCGACCAGCAGCACCCCGACGATCGCAACCATGACCGAAGCGAGCCAGGCTTGGCGCGGCCCGAGCCCCCATTTCAGGGCACGGCGGGCGGTGCTCACAATGGATGCCATCACGATCGCATGAATCGCGATGTTGCCCAGGCTGACGGCGCCACCAACGAGGAGCTGTCGCAACATGGCTCACCTTCTACGACGCGGTCGCCGGGATCAGGTACAGGATGGCCGCGATGATCACGTAGAGCGCGAGCAGTTGCGCGCCCTTGAACCAGTTGGACTGGCCCGTCGTGGTCACGGTCGCTCCGAGCAGCACCACACCGAACAGCATCCACATCTCGGCCTGTGAGAATACCAGCCGGAACTGCGGCTGTCCCAGGGCCGGCGCAACCAGCACCAGGATTGGCGCCACGAACAGGGCGATCTGCACGCAGCTTCCCAGGGCGATGCCGATGCTGAGATCGGGACGGTTCGCCCGACCCATGGCGATGGCCGAGCCGGATTCCGCCGCGCCGCCGACGAGCGCGAGCACGATCACGCCCATGAACATCTGTGACATGCCCAATGCGTGCCCGGCCTGTTCGGCGGCACCGACAAGGATCTCGCTCATCCAGGCCGCGCCCAACGATGCGACCAGCAAAGTCGCGATACCCCACCTGAGGCTCGGATGCTCCTCGCTCTCCTCCGAAGAGGGCGCGTTCAGCTCGGCGAAGGTCTCCGGATGGGTTCTCAGGGAGTACAACAGGAAGAGCCCGTACAGGCCCAGCAGCACGACGGCCACGACGAAGTCCAGGGTGGCATGCACGCCAAGGTGAGAATCCGGCTCGAGGGCACGGTGGAAGGCGCTCGGCAGCGCCAGGCTGATCCAAGCTAAAACCATGGTCGACGAGTAAATCCGAACGCCGTTCGGGTTGTACTCCTGACTGTGGTGGCGCAGGCCGCCGAGGAGGAAGGAGACACCCAGTGCCACCAGCAGGTTGGCGAGTAGCGCCCCAATGATGGAAGCGCGCACCATCTCCAGCAGGCCAGCCCGCAGGGCTGTCACAGCGATGATCAACTCCGGCAGGTTGCCGAAGGTGGCGTTGAGGAGGCCTCCAATCGTGGCGCCGGTATGCGCGGCGACCTGTTCAGTCCCCTGAACGATGAGCTTGGCGAACGGCACAATGGCCAGAGCGGCGCAAAAAAAGACCATTCCGGCCGGGACTGTGCCGGCATAGTCGAACAGAGCTGCAACAGGTGCGAGAACCAGGAGCCACAGGAGAGAGGGCCTGGGCGGGAATGCTTTGAGAAGGGATGCCCCAGTCACTGAGCGCGTATTGGGATACAGTTTGTCCGTCATAACCTCATCGCCTTGTTTTATCTGCGCAGGCCTGGCCGTCTCCCTTCATCATCTGTTGTCCCGGTCGACGGAACGGCAAACTCCGCCGATCGGACATTGCGCTACATCGGCTGTCTTCACCCAGGCCGGACTCGTGGTTTCCTGGGGCGCGCAGAAGCTCCCATCGCGCACATAGCGGTCATAGGTCGTCGACCCGGTGCGCAGCACGGCCGCACCCTGCGAGGCCACGATCCCTGCAGCCTGGGCACAGGTCATAGCAAGGGTCGTGGGGCCAGATTGTGCAAGGGATCCGGTGGCGAAACCTGCAATGGCGACGGACATCAGAAGGGCTTTCATGGCTTCTCTGCCTTTCGCCGGCACCCTAGCCCAAGCGGAACATCGTGCTTGATCGGAGGCGACAATCTCTTGACAGTTTGGGCCGCTGCGTCAGCCCCGCTTGGCGAACAGTTGACCGACAGGGGACGTCGGAATTGCAGAAGCCATCGCTGCTCCGGGCGATTGCCGCAACGTCAACCGATGAGCATCCTTTCGCTATGGCGGTTCCTATATCTCCCCTCCAGGCCCTCGGGCTCACGCAGTCCTGGTGAAGGAAGTGCCACCCGACACCAGACACAGTCGATGGCCCAAACTGGCAAGTGACTGTCCCCTTCAGTCAAGCATGGTGCTGCGGCGTGCCTACAGTGGTGCCATGGTGGGCAGCAGGGAACGAAGGTTTTGCCGCTGTGGAGGTCACGATGAAAATTGCGGGATTCTTGGCAGCCGCCGGTCTTGGCTTGGTCTTGGCGGCATCAGGCGCGATGGCGCAAGGAGGGCTTTCCCTGTTCCAGGGCGCTTGGCTGTCGGGCGGCGCGGACTGTGCGGAGGTCTACTCATCCGTGGGCAAAGGGGCCTCGTTCAAGAAGCCGGTCGACATCTTCGCGCCTGCTTTTGTTATCTCCGGCAATCGACTGAGAACCCCCCAGGCGTCGTGCCGCATCAAGTCGCTCAAGCCGTCCGGAGACCGTCAGAGTCTCGCCCTTGACTGCGCCAACGCCGTGGCGAGCAATGCGGTCAGGGTTCTGATGGCACCGCAGCCAGACGGCTCGCTCAAGCGCTACTTCAATGAGCAGGATACGACCGGCACCCTGTACCAGCGATGCTCGCGATGACGGCAGCGGCAGCTTCGGCAAGCGTTCCAGCCTCCGCCGCGGATGACGACACTCCGTCCTAAAATGTCAACACCATGTCTTAAGCGGTCAAGCAGCGTTGGCCGCTTGATGTAGCCTGGTGCATTGCGGACGGCGGATGTGTCGCCTGGCATATGGAATCATCTACCGACCGTGGCTGCAGGCCTGTCCCCGTTCCCTTGGCAGGCCCGCTCACGCGAGCCGTCATCGGGCACCGCAGCGGAGAGCGAAGATGATCGACCTGAGGGCAGTTCGGAAACAACCGGTCGTCTCCATTCTGGCGGCGAATATGCTGGGCCTGTCCCTTCTGACCACTGCAGCTTTAGCGGAGGATCTCTCGTCTGGGCAGACGCAGGAGGTCGGCTCGAAGCCTGCCGTGAGTTCGCCCAAGCGGTCGGGATCCGCCAGAGCAGACCCCCGCAAGCCGATGAGAAAGCCCGATGGGGCCGGCAACTTCGTCCATAGGCTCATCAACACCATCCGGGCGCAGAGCCAGGACCTGTGCGTCCGCTACGGCAATCCGGCCGATTGCCTGGAAGAGGCGGAGGTTTGCCTGACCATGCGCGACACGGACAGTAATCAAGTCGGGCTCTGCCTCAACACCGCTCCTTGTGACGCTGGAGAGGATGGAGGCATGGTGCAGAAGTCACGGCTGAGACGGTAGCTTCGATCGATTGAGCGTGATGTAACAAGACAAAAAAGGGGCGGATATCAAGCCTGTGGAGGCTGACATGAGGAAATTCGCAACTCTCGCCGCTGCCGCCCTCATCGTGAGCGGCAGTGCCGGAACAGCAGACGCGCAACACTGGCGTGGCGGTTACTATCGTCACGGAGGCTGGGGTGGAGGCGGCGCAGTCGCCGCAGGGCTGATTGGTGGAGCGATCCTCGGCGGCCTGATCACCGCAGCCGCAACAACCCCCGCCTATGGGTACGGGTATCCAGCCTACGGCTATGGGTATGGGTATCCCGCTTATGGTCCCTGGCCGGGCTACTCCGCCGCCTACTATCCGCAGCCGGTCTACTATGGACCGCGCTACTACCCGCGCCCAGTCTATTACGGCCCACGCTATTACCCGCGCCGCGTCTACTATGCGCCGCGCTATTATGGCGCTCGCTACTATGGCGGATACCGAGGCTACTACGGCCCGCGCTACGGCGGACCTCGCGTGGCTTACCGCCGCTACCGGTGAGAGCGTGCCGCACGTCGGAGCGGGTCAAATGGCCAGGAGGCGGTGATGCAGGCGAGGGTGTACTCGGCCATTGAGACCCTGCGTGACCGGCGCAGGGTCGAAATCCGCGCCCTCCGGTCGGAGGACCGGGCTGAAATGCTCGCCGCTGTTGGCCGGGCCAGTGACCGGTCCCTCTATCGGCGATTCTTCGCCTTCAAGCGCGGCTTCACTGCCCAGGAGGTCGACTTTTACATGAATGTCGACTTCGTGAACCATGTCGCGCTCGTCGCGGTGCTCGAGGAGGACGGGCAACCGGTGATCGTCGGCGGAGCGCGCTATATCGTGGGGCCGCCCGATCAGGCCGAGGTTGCCTTCGCCGTGGACGACGCCCACCAGGGCCAGGGCATCGGCACTGCGCTGATGCGCAACCTGGCGCTGATTGCCCGTCAAGTCGGGCTCAAGGAACTGGCCGCGGATGTCCTACCAGAGAACACTGCGATGCTGAAGGTATTCGCGGCAAACGGGCTTGGGATCAGGACCCGACGGGAGCCGGACGCCACCCATGTCATGCTCCAGCTTTCGTGAACTGGATTGGTGGGCGACATGGCCGCGAGCCGAGGCCGTCGAGTCATATGCCGGATGGATTTGCCTATGCTACGTCGCCGATCAAGGGGCACACCATGCATAATCTGACGGTGCAGCAGCTTACGCGCCCTAAGCAGCGTCCCGCCAACGACGATGGGCCAAGCCAACCCGCAGGATCCGCCGATCAGGCGTCAAGGCGCACGATGAAGTTGACGCTTCTCATCTTTGGCCTGTTGAGCCTGACCATCGTATCCTGCCTGTTGGGCATCGGTGTCGTTGAAATCTTCCTGCGGTGGGCCTGACATCCCTGCTCTCAGACCCTGCCGTCCGGGAGCTTTCGTAAAGGATGGATCCTCGAAGCAGCAGGTGGGTAAATCTGGTCCGGCTGGTCGCTTGGGGCAATCAGCAGGCTCCGATGGAACCAAGCGAGCGTCTGATCCTGATCGATTGCCTCAGCCTTGGGGCACGAACTCAGTGGCCGGCGCCGACACTTGAGTTTCGCAGATATACGGGATCATGCAGCCAAAAGAAAAACCCGGTGTTGCCACCGGGGTTTTCCTGTCCAATCAGACGAGCCGATTAGAAGTCGCGCTGGATGCGGAAGCGAGCTTCCCAGCGATCGTCGTCGATGCCAGCGGTCACGCCGTCAACGTCGAGGTTAGCGTAGAGAGCTTCAACACCGATGTTCAGGCCCGAAACTGGGGTCCAGAAGGTGTTGACGCCAACGCGCCACTCGGTGAAGTCAGCCAGGCCGACCGGAGCGTCGTCGAACTCAACGCTGGCGTACGAACCGTGGACAGCCGAACGGATGGTGGGCGTCCAGTAGTGACGCAGACCACCGGCGATCTGCCAGCCGCTTGCCGTCTCAACGTCGCCATCAGCGCCGATATAGGCGTCGAAGACCGAGGCGGAAGCATCGCTCGTGTTGGTCACGTTGCCGGAGAAGCCGAGGTAGCCGAGGGCGCCGTCAGCATAAGCAGCGGCGAGCCAGAGAGCATCGCCAGCGCCGAGCATCGGCAGGTTAAAGCCAATCTGCGTGCCGATGGACCAGCCAAGCTCGCTGTCGAACGCAGGGCTGATGCTGCGGGCCTGGTGCAGAGCACCAGAGACCTGCACCGAACCCCAGGTGCCGGCGTACTTCACGTTGCCGACGAGGTCGGGGTAACGCTGGCCGCCCTGGCCGAAGAGAGTGTCATTGTTGACAATGGTGCTGGCACCATCTTCCAGCGACAGAGTGGCCGAGAAGCCGTTGCCGAAGGAGAAGGTGTAGGCGAGCACGTTCACGTCCGGATAGTCGTAGAAGCGGAGCGTGGTGATGTTCTCGTTCGGCAGGTCGCCGTTGGCGAAGAACGAGGTCGTGCGACCAGCGGTCAGGCCACCGAACTGGATGTAGGCCTGGGCCAGGTTCGACGAACCAGCGGCGCCGACGCCAGCGCCGGAAGCGTAAACGCCGGTGTTGCGGTCCATCTCCATGCGGATGTAAGCGCGCAGGAGGCCGTAGGCGGTTGCCGTACGGGCGTCGAGAGCGACGCGGCCACGGGCACGGAAGCCGATGGAGTTGCTGGCGCGGGATACCGGCTCGAGGTACTGATACTCAGCGCGGACGCGGCCGGAGACGCGCAGGCAGGTTTCAGTGCCGGGGATGTAGAAGAAGCCTGCGCCGTAGGTGGAGCAGACGCGAACGTATTCGACGGCAGCGGCCTTGCGGGCCGGCAGGTCGGCAGCTTGAGCTCCGGCAACAGCCGCGAGACCCGCGACCGACCCGAGGAAGAGGCTCTTGACGAGCTTCATGGTTAAACCTCCAAAGTTTCGAGACCCTGGGGGGCCGGGTTTTTGTGCCTCGGTGACTTCATCGAAGCCCTAAACACGTCCCTTTTCCCCTAGTACCCGGTGGCTCGCCTTCTCGGTCGAAGCCACCAAGATCACGACTGGGGTGCCCCCGTCGCTGGAGCCACATTATCCAGCACGAGTTCGTGATCAAGCGAATAGACGCGCTTTCCTTGGGAGGCGTGTCGGATCTTTGACATACTGTGGCCAAATTCCAACACCTGGCTGAGCGATCGGGGTGGGAAGTTAAATTTCCCTTAACAGCTCGCGAGCTTTGATAGGAATATAATATTACTTTATTCGCCGACTACTGGCATTCCCGACCCGGTTTCCTGTTGCCTATGATTCTGCTCAGGCAACAGGAGAGAGCGGGACCTAAGTCCAAGGATGGGTTCTTGATAAAGCAGCTGGTATGTTATTCTACCCTGGCTGGTATCTGCCGGCAGGCATAGGCCTTACTCGGGACTGGAGCCTTGGCCATAGCGTCGATGCTGCTGTTGTGGCAAATTCTCCCCTTCCGATAAGGAAGGAGCGGGGCCATGGAGCAGGTGCATCCACAGACCACGCTTCCGGCTGGAGCAAAAGATCGGACTCATGCCTGGATTGTCGTGGGCCTATTGTTTCTGTTCATGCTCATTAATTTCGCCGACCGAGCGGTGCTCGGCCTCTCGGCCGTTCCAATCATGCAGGATCTGGGCCTGACCCACAGCCAGTTCGGCCTCATCGCGACGAGCTTCTTCACCCTCTTCTCGGTGGGAGGCGTGATCGGCGGGTTCTTGGTGAACCGCGTCAGCAGCAAGTGGGTGCTGGCCGGGCTGGCGCTGACTTGGTCCCTGTGCCAGTTGCCCATGCTGCTGTCAGCCTCACTGGTCGCTCTGGTGGTGAACCGGGTTACCCTTGGCTTCAGCGAAGGGCCTGCGTACCCGGTTGCCCTGCATGCCGCCTATAAGTGGTTCCCGAACGAACGCCGCGCCGTCCCGACCAGCCTCATCGCAATCGGCGCCTTGGCGGGCAACGGGATCGCCGCGCCCTTAATCGTCGCCATCGTCACTACATGGTCGTGGCAGGCCGCCTTCGGTTTCCTCGGATTCGCCGGATTGGCCTGGTGCGCCGCATGGCTGTTGGTGGCCCGCGAGGATCCCATCACCCCGAATCACGCCAGCTCAGATGAGACCACGTTGCGTCTGTCCTACCGCCGCCTGTTCAGGTGCCGGACGGTTGTTGGTGTCCAGATTGTCGGATTCTGTGCCTACTGGCTGCTGACGCTGGCAGTCGTCTGGCTGCCGGCGTTCCTGACCCAAGCCTTCGGCTACACGCCAGTTCAGGCCGGCTGGATCATGATGCTGGTATCCCTCGGGCAGATCGTACTCCTGCCCGGCATATCGATCCTATCCGATGGGCTGAAGCGGCGCGGCGTTCCGAGCCGGCTGGCCTGCGGGGCGGTGGCGTGCGCCAGCACTCTCGCCGCAGGTCTGATCACCATCCTGTTGGCGCGATCCGAGGGATCGCTGTCGATCATCGTGTGCACCGTGGTCGCTTTCTCCCTCTGCAACGTGATGTTCGTGCTGGGGCCCGTCTTGATCGCCGAGGTCACGCCAGTCGAACGGCGCGGAGCGGTCCTCGGCGTTACCAACGCGATCACGACCCTGGCCGGCCCCCTTGCCCCGGTGGTCACAGGACTGGTGCTTGACGTCGGCACCGACTCGACGGACGGGGTTCGCACCGCCCTGCTGATTGCGGGAGGTCTGGTCACCCTGGGAGCGCTTGCGGGATTTGTCCTGATCGATCCGCAAGCGGACCGGGTCAGTAATTCGCAAAATCCCCTGGCCCAAGCCGAACCAGCGTAACAGCTTACCTGGAGCTTGCGTCTCACTGCGAGCTCGACGGCAATCGTTTTCAAACTGGCAGGGCGGCTATCCCAAGACACCAGGCAGACTGGCGTCGGGAGGCTCCCGACACCAAGAACTCATTGCGATCGACGGCCTTCGACTGATCGAAAGATCACCCGGCCCGGCTGCTGACCATCGACATGAGACAATCACTGCACCGTGCCGCGGGCTCGTCCGCCGGGGGCGCGACAGGAGCATCCGACCCCGATGGGCGCCGGATTGGTCAGAGCGCAGGTTCGGACCGGGGTCACGCAGTAGCCCCCGGCCGACGCGACGGGCGTCTGGTAAGTCGAATAGGGGTCGTTGTAGTACGGGTACGTGGCCGCCGCTCCGATCACCGCTCCCGTTGCCAGACCGGCGGCGCCCCAGCCCCAGCCGCCATAATAGTTCCCGTAGTACGGGTAGCGTCCGTAATAAGGATATCGCCCACCATAGTAGGGATAGCGCCCGCCGTAGTTCGGATAGCGTCCGCGCCAATCCCCACGATTGCCCACGCGATTGTCGAAACGGCCAGGGTTGTTGATCGCCGCCTGACGAAAATCGCCTCGCCCCGGCCGGGCGGCAACGGCACTTCCACGGAAGCTGCCGCCCATCCCGACCCGGGAGCCGCCCATGCCGGCGCGCGGTACGTACATCCGGGAGCCGCCCCCGAAATCACCGCCGCGGAAACCGCCGCCACCTCGGAAGCCACCGCCGCCGCCGAACCCGCCCCCGCCGATACGGCCACCGCCGCCACCGCGTCCGCCGCGCTGGGCTTCGGCCACGTCCGGGATCAGGAGAGCGCCCGCTGCGAGAGCACATAGAGCCAAGAGAGTCCTGTTCATCGGTATCCTCCCTTTCACCGCCCGGCGCGCAGCCCCGGCGGGTTGTTGCGAGTGGAACGCATCATATTCCCTTGCGGAGGGTGTGCTTGATCGCCTGGGACAAGCACTTGGCATTTTGAGACCAGAGGCCATGCGAGGCCCCTCACCGAGGCCAGCGCCTCTGCCATGAGCATCAAGGTGTTGCGCTTCAGGCCGCTCCAGTCAGGCGTGGATCGGAGGTGGCCCGTAAGCCTTTTGAGCCTTTGACGGCATGGGCTCCAAACCGCAGATTCGCTTGTTCCGGAAATCGGGAAACAGGTGAGGCCATGGCTGTGGATCGCACGATGCTGAGGCAGGCCCTGAGCGAGTTGGTGAGGCTGAAGGGCGTCGCGGACAACCCAACGCGCTTCCTCGCCCGACTCTACAGTTCCGCCCTGAGCGAATGGGCGGGAGAGCTCGGCGTGGACCAGCAGAAGCTCAACAGGCTCGTCCACGTCAGAGAGGCGGTTTCAGGCCGCTAAGGCAGCCCGCGCCTCACCGCAGGCCGACCTCGATGCCGCTCACATTGGCGTTCAGCTCCAGCCCAATGGTTCGGCCCCGCAGTTCGAGAACGACACCTCTCGCATTCTGCAGACGAATGCTCGAAACGCCCCCGCCGGCGGCGGCTCCGACACCAACGGCCGTATAGGTACCTGCGATATCAGTGGCCCGGCGCAGGTTGTAGGCGCGCCCGACCAAGTCGGCCTTCGATGCCCCGATCGTCGCACCGAAGCTCAAGCCGCCGACGCTCAACGGATATCGCCGCCCCTGAAAAACGAGCGTGCCCCTTCCGCCGCCGACGCCAACGATGAACCCCGCCTTGGCGATCTCGACGTAAACCGTTCCGGTGGCGGCCCATCCTGGTGCCACCAGCCCCGGCGCGAACGTCACCGCGAGGGCAACTAGGCCGGAACGAAGAGCACGATGAACTGTGAACATGGATCCCTCCGTCTTCTCACATTCTCACGGGCAAAGGCCCAGGATCTGTCGAGCGTCTGGCCTACGGTGGAAGGCCCGTCGCCGGATTCGCGGTCGGGCGAGCCTCCCGGATCCGGCAAACCTTAGGCCGTGGATCCTGGGGGTGCTTGACACTTGAGGACAGAGGCTTGGCATTTCGGGACGGATGAGGCAGGCGGGCCCATCGGTCGTGCCACTTGGGCGGCGGACACGAAATCTGCCACCCGTCTTGGCGTCAGTGCCCACCAAGCACGAGGGTCTGGATGGGATACAGCAGCGCCTGAATGCGCAGAAGCATGGCGTGCACGAGCCCGACAGCATCCACCCCATGAAGCGCGAGCCCCATTAGGGTGCCAACCTGACCCGAGGCGATCAGGTCGTGGTTGCTGGTGTAGGCATTGGCGATGCAGCTGCTACCCGGCGCAACACCAGCGAGCCCGCCCTCGTAGAGAGGCTCCAGGAACACCAGGATGGTTCCCGGCCGCGTCACTTGCTGTGCATCGACCAGTTGCTCGCCCCCGCGGAACTGGCCGGCGGCGATGTAGTCCTGTATCCCGGTCACAACCATCGGGATGACCGTCCAGGGCTTCGACGCACAGGTGACCTCGGCTGCCATGCCGACTTTCATGATCTGCGCCTCGACTTGAGGAAAGCCGGCCTGCAGGCGTCCCTGCCCGGCGCCCTCCGGGATTAGGACCCCAGCCGGCCGCATCAGCGGGTTGACGATGTCGCCTACCCGCAGCGTGAACTGCTCGACTCGGCCGGCCACACCGGCCCGGACGACCGTCTTGTCCAAATCCACTTGTGCCTGGGCCAACTCTGCCTCGGCGCTGGCCTTTTGGGCCGGGAGGAGTGCGGATATCTGCATTTCGGCTGCCTGTTTGGCCGCAGTGGCAGCATCAATAGTGCCTTGGCGGCCCTCCACGGCCACTTTAAGTTTATCGATGTCCCGCGTGGCGACCGCGCCCGGATTGCGCCGAAAGATCTCCTGTTTGGTTTCCAGCTCGTCCACTGCCTGCTGATAGGAACTCCTGGCTTCCACCAGCTTGCCTTCAGCCTCCAGGATGGCGGCCCGCGCGACCGCCATTGCCGCATTGCTCTCGGCGATCTTGCGGCGAGCCGTCTCCGCGGCCGCCTCCTGCTTCGAGCTGTCGAGCCGGAAGATCGGTGCGCCTTGTGCAATCGTGCCGCTCACGCCGTCAACATAAACCTCCGCGACACGCCCATTGGTTTCAGGAAGGATTGGAACAGTCCTGAACATTGCCGTCACGTTTGTCGTCGCCGGGTGGTTGTAGAAGATCACCGTGATCAGGCCGATCGTAAGCATCAGGCAGGCGACGATGCCCCACCGCAACTCGAACCAGACCGAGAAGAGCGTGATCTCCTTGCCGATGCGCTTGCCTTGGCCATAGCGGCGGTAGAGATAGTCCGGCAGGATCGTCAGCAGGGAACAGAGAAGAAGCTCAAGCATGGGTCCGCTCCTTCGGCATCCGGGGCAATGTGATGGTTTTCGGCACTTCGGCGGTGTCTTCACCCGGCGCTTCGGTTGGCGGGCTCTCAATGCCGATCTCGTCCGGCGCCTTGCCCGCACCCTCACCCGGCGGGATGCCTGCGATCTTCTCCAGCGATCCGGCGATCCGGCGCAGCGGATTGCCAAAGTCGGGAATGTCGATCAGGGCGAGCAGCAGGCCGGCCACCCAGAACAGATGCACATGCGTGAACAGCGCCAGCAGGCCCAGGATCGCCACGATCTCGAACTGCAGCTTGTGGCCCCTATGGGCGATCCGCTCCGGCAGGGTGTGCAGCCGCAGAAACAGCAGCCCGACCGCCAGAACGGCGAGCACCAAGAACACTGCCACGGCTATCATCAGGACATCAGTCCCGCCGGGAGCGGTGATGAATGCCGGCAGATGGTGCGGGGCAGCGGGGTGAAGTGGCGCGGTCATATGACTTTTCCTATCGGAGATACAGTGTGATCCGGAGAAGCCGACTTCCTTGATGCGTAAACTTGCATGAGCTGCTTCCCTTTTACAGTTGATCAGGCGGGACTGGGCGAGGTCTCGTTGGCGCGTCCCCAGTCCTGGAACAGGGTGTGGGCGACCGCGAGCAGGACCGGTCCGAGGAAGACCCCGACGATGCCGAACGCCAGCAGACCGCCGAGCACGCCGAGAAAGATCAGCACCATCGGCATCCGGACGCCGCGGCTGATCAGGTACGGACGCAAGATGTTATCGAGGCTACCGACGAAGAGGCCGTTCCAGACCATCACGAACACGGCCCATCCGGTATGGCCGCTGGACATCAGCCACAGGGCCGCAGGCAGCCAGAGCATCACCAGCCCCATCGGGACCAGGGAGAGGACGACGCCCACCGCGCCTAGAACGATGGCGCCCGGCACACCGGCGAGCCAGAAGCTGACGCCCAGCAGGATGCTCTGGATGAAAGCCGTGCCGAGGACGCCGTTGACGACGCTGACGATGGTCATTCCCGCGGTTTGCAGCACGCGCTGCGCCCGCCAGCCGCCCAGCCGCGTCATGGCCCAGTCGACGCGACTTTCGACATAGGCTCCGTCGCGGTAGAGGAAGAACGCCAGGATGATGCCGAGCACGACCTGGAGCGTGCCCGAGAGGAAGGAGGCTCCTTGCTGCAGCGCCCACTCGCGCAGCGGCTGCAGATATGGTGCCAGCGTCGGCCCCAACGCCGCGCCCTGCTGCGTCACTTGAGTCCACACCCGTTCCGCCTCCTGTCCGACCAAAGGCAGGCGTCCGAGCCAGACCGGCGGCGGCAGCCCCTGGTCGACGGCGGCGCGTACAGCCGCGCCGAGCCGGACAACGTCGTCTGCTAGGTTCGAGCCCAAAGCGAAAAGCGGAAGCACGAGCAGGCCGGCGGTCAGCAGTGTCATGAGCAAGGCCGCTAGCGCCTGCCGCCCGCCGAGCCAATGCTCAATCCGCCGGAACAGCCTCCATGTCGATACGCTGAGGATGACGGCGAGAAGGATCGCCGTCAGGAACGGCTTCAGCACCAAGACACAGCCAACGGCCAGAACCATGAGCAGGACGAGACCGAGCGCCTTCTCGACGTAGGACGGCTCTGGGAGAGCGGTCTGCTCCCAGGAATTCAGGGCCTCGGCTGGATCCACAGATCGCACGGTCTCCTCCTGGTTGGCTTGTTGCTAACACCCGCTGCAGACACTGCGCAGGGTACGGTTCACTCGACGATCCATGTCGCGGAACCTTCGTTCCGCCGCTGTCTGGCTCTTGTCGGCGGATGCCTGCATCTCGTCCTGTTGCTGAGCGGGCTGGGATATAGACTGGCGCAGCTTTCGCCCGTCAGGTTGTGGATCCTGCAAATCCGGCACTTGGGCCAGGACTCCGCCCGCCAGCATGAAAACGGGCGCAGCGATCCCAACACGCCAACCCGGTGAGAAAGGAATGAAGGTCATTGAAACCTCCTTTTGCCGTTTGACCTGTCACGCCACGATACTGAGCCCACCATCGACATAGGTGGTCGTCCCGGTGAGTCGCCGCGCGAACGGTGTCGCCAGGTAGGCGGCCGTGAGGCCCACATCGTCGATGTCGACCAATTCCCCGATGGGCGCACGCTCGATCGCCTCGGTGAGAAGAACGTCGAAGTCTTTAAGTCCGGAGGCCGCCCGGGTCTTCAGCGGACCGGGCGACACGGCGTGCACCCGGATGTGCTTGTCGCCGAGCTCATAGGCGAGGTAACGGACAGCACTCTCCAGTGCTGCCTTCACCGGGCCCATGAGGTTGTAGTTCGGGACGACCTTGTTGGCGCCGTGATAGCTCATCGCTAGAAGCGTTCCGCCATCGTGCATCAACGGCTCAGCGAGCCGCGCCATGCGTATGAAGGAGTGGCAGGAGATGTCCATCGCCACCTTGAATCCCTCACTGGAACTGTCGACGAGCCGCCCCTGCAAATCCTCCTTCGGCGCGAACGCGATGGAGTGGAGCGCGATGTCGAGGCTGCCCCAGGTCTCGCGGATCTGTTCGAACACAGCCTCAAGCTGGCCGCTCTGCGCGACGTCACAGGGCATGAAGACCGAAGCACCGAGCTCTTTAGCCAGCGGCTCAACGTAGGGTCTTGCCTTCTCGTTGAGATACGTGACCGCGAGATCGGCCCCGAGCTGGCGGAAGATCCGGGCGCAGCCATAGGCAATCGAATCAGCGTTGGCGATGCCGATAACGAGAGCCCGCTTGCCGTGCAGAATCTTCGATTGACTGGCCGTTCGGGTCGCGTCGGTCGCTTGATCGTTCATGGAGTTGCCCTCGTGCGTCGGGTGCCGCTGGAGCGACGGTTGGAATCCTGCTTGACGATCGTTTCAGGGCGAACTTCTGGTGGGGTTTCCACCGACGTCACTGTGATCGGCTCGCCCGTCGCGTCACCTCCAGTATCGTCTTCGGCGAGGAGGCGCCGGATCTCGCCGAGCAGGGTAATCTGCTTGGGGTTGGCCTCGATACGGCCTTCCACGCGGTCGAGCAGATCGAGCAGCCCACGCCGGTCCTCAGGCGTTCGCAGAAGCTTGGGAAGGGCCATGAGCGCCTTCACCGGCTCCAGATCGACGATGTAGGACTGCTCGCGAATGATCCCGCGGGCGGCCTCCGTGGACATATCGAGGAGGCCGATGTCCTTGCCGACGAGGTCCCGTGCCCGCTTCATGGCAGAGAGACGTCGCCTTCCGGTGCCGGCCTTCATCAGCAGGAGCGCCGCCCGGACTATTCCCTTTGTCCTGTCACCGTCCTCGATATGTGTCAGCGCCTCCTTGACCAGCGGAGCATTCCGTACGTCGATGGGCTCCTCCGCGACACCTCCCTTATCCTCCTCAACCATGCCGATGCTGGCCAAGCCGTAGATGCGGAAGAAGGTGTTCTCTACCGATGCGTCGCGTAGGTCGCGATAGAAGTCCCAGGAAGCGGACGTGACGGCGGCCATCCAGTGCTCCATCGCTGCCATCGGTCCCTCGTTGTCACATGGCGCGCGGTTCGCGCGCGCCATGTCGGCTAGGCCCTTAAGCGGCCTCAGGAAGGGATTGAGATCCGACACCGCCCAGCGTTGCGCGCGCTGCGGATTGAACGCCCTGGCGACCTTTGCAGCCGCCGGGGTGACCATCGGGGCCACGAACGGATGCACGAAGGACTCGTAGGCGGAAGCGAGGGTTTCTGAAGTCTTCTCGACCACCTTAAACGGTCCCTCGTCCTTACGGCCGTATTTCTGCAGGACCTGGAGGTCCTCGACCCGCCGTTCGGTCAGCAGCACGTCGTAATGCACGCTGCCGTTCGTCTTCTTCTCCTCGACCTGCATGCCATAGAGACCCGGTGGCAGATGCTCGATGTACTCGATCAGGTCGACGATCTGGGTGTGCTCGCGCTTGGCGACAGCACCCGAGACGAAGATGCCGAGATGGCCGACACTCTTATGCATCAGGCCGACGATCACCTGTCCGTTTGCCTTGAGAGCCTCCGTGGTCGGATAGAGGTCGGCCACCCAGTTGAACGCCTGCTGCGGCGGCGTGATGTTGTCGCCGAGCGACGCAAACAGGATGATCGGCGACTGGATCGCCCGCAGGTCGAAGGCGCGGCCTTCGGACCACTCGGCGTCACCGTCCGCGAGGTTGTTGCCCACGAACAGGTTCTCGACGATCCACTTGATCTCCTGGCGGTCCATCAGGAAGAAGCCGCCCCACCAGCGCTCGAATTCCAAGAAGCGCTCCGGTTCGGTATCGATCTTGGAGAAGAGGTTGTAGTACTTGTCGAAGTACGTATTGGCCGGATTGAGAGACTCGAAATTCTCGACGAGGTAAGCGCCATCGAACGTGCCGGCGCCCAGATCACTGGCTAGGAGCGCGGGCCAGGTGCCGCCGAGCATGCCGCCGGCATAGCGCATCGGGTTCTCGCCATCATTGCCAGCCCAATACGACATCGGCGCCCCGTTGATGACGATGGGTCCGACGAGATCCGGCTCGAGGGCGCCGATGAGCATGGAGGCCCAGCCGCCCTGACAATTGCCGATGACGACCGGCTTTCGCGTCTTTGGATGACGCTCGCCAACAATACGAAGGAACTCGGCCTCGGCGCGGGACACGTCGGCGAGCGTCTGCCCGGGCTCCGGCTCGGGAAAGAAGATCACGCAGTAGACCGGGTGCCCGGCCCTGAGCGCCACCCCGACCTGCGAGTCCTGCTTGAAGCCACCGATGCCGGGACCGTGGCCGGCGCGCGGATCGATGACGACGAAGGGGCGATGCGCCGGGTCGGTCTTGATGCCATCCGGCGGGGTGATCTGGACGAGGGCATAGTTCGCGGGCCGCTCAAACGTGCGGGCGTCCGCGACCATCTCCCAGTCGAAATCCAGCAGCGGTGGCTTGCCGGCCTTCTCGTGCTCGAGCCAGTTGTTGCCGCGCTGACGCAGCGTGTCCCAGAACAGGATCGAACGTTGCGTGAAGTCGAGCCAGTAGGCACTGGCATCGCGCCAGAGATCCAGCGGCTCCATCGGGTGGGCAGTTCGTTCCTGCCATGGAGCGTTCGCAGCCTTCACCGCATCAACGTAGCGCTGAACCGCACCTGTGCATCGCTCCTGATAGACCTCGGCGACTTTCACCTGGGCACGGGTGACCTCCGTCAGCCGTGCTTGAGCACCACCCTGGCTCCGCTCAGTTCTCGGGTCGACTTGTGCCATTGCACTCGTCCTCACATGGGAGGGCTCCGGAAGAGATTATTTTTTGGCCTCACCCCATTTCAGGAAGAAGCCGACGTCACCCGGCATTCCGCCCGGCCATTCGATGATCATCGCGCTCAGCCTGAAGCCTGCGGGCCTAAGCTGGTTTTGCCAGAGTTCATAAGCCTGGCGCGGGCGTCCGGTGAGGGTTTCCGGCCAACTCGGATCGGCGTTGTTGATCGCGCGGCCCTGGTCTGTGCACAACGCGTTGGGAAACCGCATCACCATCAGCTCGGTTTGACCGCGTTCCGCCGCCGCCCGCAGCTTCGTCTTCAGCGGTTGCACGATTTCCTTCAGGCGCTCAGGCGTCAGGTCAATGGGTTCAGCCAGCCGCTTGATCAGTGCGTCGCGTGCCTGGCCGGCCTTATCCATGCCGTCGACCGACTTCATGGCTTTCGCCGATTGCATTTCTGTCATGTAGGTGCGCAGGTCGGACGCCGACATGAACGTCTCGTCCCCGAGTTCCTGCTGGGCCGTTGATTGTTCCGTCTTCGTCGTCAGCGTTTCCATGGCATCAATCTCCTTGTTCAGGATGCGAGTTTGGCTTGCGTGGACTCAAGGACGCTGCGCGTCTGTCGGGCGATCACCAGTTCCTCGTCGGTTGGAATGACCCAAGCCGAGGGGCCGGATCCGGCAGAGATCCGCGGTCCGCCGGTGCGATTGGCGGCTTCATCGATGGTGAGCCCGGCCCATGCCAGGCCGGCCATCACCTCCGCGCGGGTCGCCACGTCGTTCTCGCCAATGCCGGCCGTAAAGACGAGCCCATCGATCCCACCGAGTGCCGCGACAAGAGATCCGATTTCTCGCGTGATGCGATAGACGAACATATCGATGGCATTTTTGGCATCGGCGTTCGTCGTCGCTTTCGACCGCAGCACCCGCATGTCGTTCGAAATGCCGGATACCCCAAGCAACCCCGACTTCTTGTAAAGCACGCTCTCGGCTTCCTCGGGGGTAAGCTTCATCTCGCGCAGCATGTAGAAGACGACACCAGCATCGATGGCACCGCAGCGGGTGCCCATCGGAAGGCCATCGAGGGCTGAGAAGCCCATGGTCGTCGCGACGCTGACGCCGTCCTTGAGAGCGCACAGGCTCGCGCCGTTCCCGAGATGGGCCACGACCACTCGGCCTTCGGCAAGGCGCGGATCGTAGTCTTTGAGCACGGACGCGATGTAGTCGTAGGACAGCCCGTGGAAGCCATAACGCCGCACGCCGCGCTCCCTCATCTCGCGCGGCAAGGCGAACAGGCTCGCGACGTCGGACTGCGTCTGATGGAAAGCCGTGTCGAAGCATGCGACTTGTGGCATCCCCGGCAGGCGCCGTCGCATAATCCGGATCGGCTCAAGATTGTGGGGCTGATGAAGCGGCGCGAGCGGCACCAGCGCCTCAAGCGCCTGGACGATGGAATCATCGACGAGAACCGGACGGGAGAAAGACTGGCCGCCGTGAACCACCCTGTGCCCGATAGCGGCAAGCTTGCGTCCCTCCTGATGCTCCCGCAACCAGGATATCAGATGCGTAAGCGCCTCCTCATGTCCGAACGACTCACCGGACTTCCACGACATCTCGTCGAGGTCTGCGCCTCGGGCGTGCCTGATGACGAAATGAGCGGCACCCCCCAAACCTTCGTAGAGCCCCTTCCAGACCAGCCGCGGCTCGGCGTTGTCCAGCATGTCGAAGACCTGGAACTTGAGGCTCGACGATCCTGCGTTGAGAACGATGAGGACGGGGATCATGACTCAGACCTCCGCGATGGCGAGCCGGGTGCGCTGCGCGTCGGCTACGAGCGAGGCCACGGCGCAGGAGGCCAGCCGCGTGATCGTCGAGTCGGCCCGGCTGGTGAGGATGATCGGCACCCGGGCGCCGAGCACGATGCCGGCGGCGTCAGCGTCGGCTAGGAAGGTCAGGCTCTTGGCCAGCATGTTGCCGGCTTCGAGATCCGGAACAACGAGCACATTGGCTTGCCCGGCCACAGGCGACTGGATCTTCTTGATCGTCGCGGCACCGAGGTCGATGGCGTTGTCGAGGGCCAGCGGGCCATCGAGGATGCCGCCAGTGATCTGCCCGCGGTCGGCCATCTTGCACAAGGCGGCCGCCTCGATGGTCGAAGGCACCTTGGGGTTGACGGTTTCCATCGCTGACAGGATAGCCACCCAGACCGGATCAACCCGCAATGCGCGAGCAAGGTCGATGGCGTTCTGGACGATGTGGACCTTGTCCTCCAGCGTCGGCGCGATGTTGACAGCGGCATCGGTGATGATGAGCGCGGTGTCATGGCCGGGAACGTCCATGACAAAGCAATGACTGACTCGGCGGGCGGTCCTGAGGCCGCCTTCGCGGCGAACCACAGCGCCCATGAGTTCGTCCGTGTGCAGGCTGCCCTTCATCAGCGCCTCGGCTTCTCCGGCCTTGATGAGTTCGACCGCCTTGTCGGCCGCTGCATGGCTGTGCGTGGCTTCGACGATCCGGGCAGTCGACAAGTCCTTGTTGAGAGCGGCGGCAGCGGCGCGAATCTTGTCCGGGGGCCCTACCAGGATCGGTTCGATCAGACCGAGCCCGACCGCCTCGAACACCGCACTCATGGATGCTGCGTCGCAAGGGTGAGCCACGGCCACCTTCAGCTTGGGAAGTGACTGGGCCGTCGCGATGAGCCGGTCGTACTTGTCATGCCGCCGCGGACCCTGCTGAGACGCATTGTGGGCTGGAATTGCAACCGTCATGATCGTCTCCGCGCTGTGCTCCCGGTGTCGGCCGCAATTGACCGCCAGGACGCCGGAACAGCGCGGGAGGCCTGAGGGATCGGCTCCCATGCCCAGTGTCGCGGTTGTCCGGCTTGTTTGCAGACACGAGTATGGCCCGCCCGGCATCAGGTGCTTGACCCGTTGAGCCAACGTTTTGACAGTTTAGGACTGCATCGGGGAAATGGGTGAAGCCTCTGGCTAACTGCCCTGGGATCGGAGCAACCGAGCAACCGGCCTCGTCCTGAAGGGGGCCCATAGGTCTCCTTCAGCCACAGGATGCCCGGATCAGAAGCGTTTGTCCGGCCGTCTCGGCGGGCTACCGGATTCCCGGTCCGTGTAAGGGCGGAGCGCCTTTCGCAACCGCACTTTCCGGGCATGGGGATGGCTGGCGCGCCACGCGGACGGTGTCTGCCCTGACCAGCGTCGGAAGGCTCGCGTGAAGGCGCTCGGCTCGGAGTACTTGAGGGCCGCCGCAACCTGACTGAGCGCCATGTCGGTGTTCTGCAGCAACTGGCATGCGATCTCGAAGCGAACCTCATTTGCCACTTGCCGGAACGCGAGCCCCTCGGTGCGCAGGTGCCGGGTCAGCGTGCGACGATGCATCGAAAAGAGACGGGCGACCGTGGCGGCGGAACAGGTGTCCCTGAGCAGTTCAGTCCGAAGCAGACGGCGCAGATCCTCTGTGAGCGGGCGGGCGTCGCCTGATGCCGGCTCGTCTGCCCTGCGGGTGGATGGCATCTCCATCGCTTCTTCCCCCTTCCTGACAAGCCTGCCGCTACCGAACTGTCCTCATTCTATCCGTTCCCGATCCGCCTGCTTGACCGCTTTGGACTTTCTCTTGATAGTTCGGGAAACAAAGCGGGACGCCCGACTAAGCGCCTTCCTCGGGCGGGGCTCCCTTGACGAGCTTGAGAGCCTGCCGGGCAGCCGCCGCCGGCTCGGCCTCGTCGCCCCCTGCCACCTGGACCGTCGGGATGGCAAACCGGATGCCATTCTCGTCGAAGGCCTTCTTGATCAGTGCCAGGGCCCGGCGGCGAATGACGAACTGCTCGCCGGGCTTGGTCATCATCTTGAGGCGGATCTGGATACCATAATCGCCGAACTGCTCGACGCCCTGCATCTTGAGCGGCTCGATGATGTGGGGCGCGAACTCGGGATCCTGCGCCAGATCCTTACCGATCTGCTTGATCAGCTTCTTCGCCTTGTCGAAGTCAGAGTCGTAGGACACGCCGACTGTCAGCTTGTCGATCACCCAGTCGCGGCTCATGTTCTCCACCGCCCCGAGCTGCCCATATGGCACGGTGAAGATCGGACCGCGATGATGCCGCAGCTTCACGGAGCGGAAGCCGAGCGACTCCACCGCGCCCTTGTAGCTGCCGCTCTGAATGTACTCGCCAACACGGAAGGCATCGTCGAGCAGGTAGAAGATGCCGCTGATGATATCCTTGACCAGCGTCTGTGACCCGAAGCCGATGGCGACGCCGAAAATCCCTGCACCGGCGATCAGAGGGCCGATCTCTACTCCCAGCGACGACAGCGCCATCAGCACGGCCACCGTGGCCAGCACGATGAACACCGCCATCCGCAGCATTGGAAGAAGGGTTCGGATCCGCGCCTGGCGCAGAGCCACCTCGCTTCCTGGAACGGCCGCGGCCTGGAGGCTTGTGAGACGCCGGTCAATCTGCGTCTTCACCATCTGCCAGAGGAGATCGGCCACCAGTAGGATGACGATGCTGCTGAGCGCGCCCCTCACCAGCCGGGTCGCGACCGTGTCGCGGCTCGTCATCGCGCCTGGATCGATTCCCCAGACCCAGGCGAGAAACAAGGCGGCGCCGACCATCAGAAGGACGCGCACACCCCGGTCCACGAAAACGGCCCAGAGTTCATGCCCCTGCGTGGCCTCCGCGCCTTCGGGGGGCCGTAGCAGGTGACGGGCGGACGCTTTGGTGAGCTTCACGGCTTGAGGCAGTACGACGGCCACGACCAGCAGCCAGAACAGCCCCATCAGGCCTGTAACCCACAAGACCCACAGCAGGACGAGGTAAAGCGACAATGGCCACGGCCCTAGAGCATAGTGACGATGACGCCGTTCCGGCTCCACCGACAGAGCTGTGGGATGGACGGGCCATCTCCACACCGCCTCGACCGCGATGGCCAACAAGCCGATTCCGAGGGCGTATGCGACCAGCCTGCGTCCTTCCGTCGAGAACCCGAGGGTGCGCACGAGTTCGACGGTCGCCCAGCCGAATGCGAACCAGCCGATGAAAAGCACCATGCGGCGGCACCAGAACCGCGCTGCCTCATCGCTCACGGGAATGACACGAATGGCTTCAGGATCATGACTTCCCATCGGCCGGGGAGAGAGCAGGATCCGTCCCCCCAGAACAGCAAGGCGCAGCAGGAGCGCCGCGAACAGGTAGGCGAGCACGATTTGCCTGAGTCGGGGCGGCCAATCGAAGACGAGGAACGCCCCGATGCTGCCCAAGGTGAAGATCGCCACATGCGCCAAGCCGAACGCCAGGCGCATGCCGATCATCCGGACACGCTCATGCGCTGTCACCATCGGGCGGGAGATGACCCGCCCACGCGCGGATGCCGTGGTCCTGCGGAAGATCCACTCGGCTCCGGCGCCGAGGCCAAGAAAACCAAGTATGAGAACAGCGACATCAAGGAGAGAGCGGCTCTGAAGTTCCTGCGACAGCAGGCCAGAGGCTCGCTGAAACTCCTGCGGCAGACGGGGCACCGCCGCTGCCAGCGAGCCAAGATGCGCCCGCAACGCCTCGACGCGCACGGCGAGCATCTCGGAATTCATAGCCGGTGGCTCTTGTGGCGTGTCGTCGCCCGGGGGCGCGGCTGGCGGCCTCTGCTGGTCGATCCATGTCCGCGTGGCCGGGTCATCCAGGAGCCGCAAAAGCTCCTGGACTTGGGGTGGGGGAGAGGCGAGAGTCGAGGCGGCCTGGGCACTGGCAGAATCGGTGCCGACAAGGACCAAGCACAGCAGCCCGAAGAGGGTGCTGGCGAGACCAGAGATCGCCTTGCCGTCAGATCGTCTCACGGACCGCTCCAGTCAGTTTACCTAGGGACAGCGGTAGACGATCTGGCCGTAGGAGTTCACGACCTGCTGGCATCCCGGATTGGCATAGTAGTATGTCCCGGCCGCTGCGGCGGCTCCTGCCGCCGTTCCGTAAGCGACGGCCCGGCGCGTGGTCCGCCGCGCCACGCCGGCATAGCTCATGGGCGTGGCGGGGCGACCCACCCTCGCCTCCGCCTGACTGATGAACGAGCCGGACGGAAGGAGCCCGTCACCGCTCCAGAGTATGGCCGCACCGCCGGCCACAAGTACGAGCGCAGCGCGACGCCTGTATGTGAGAGTGTTCATTTGGCACCTCCGGGAACGACGCCGGCCGGGATTTCATCGATGTCCTTGAGCATGGTGATCGCGACGCCGCTGGAACCTGCCGGCGGTTTGAACGCGAAGGCGTCAGCAGCCGGACTGACGCCGGTCTTCCACTCCCTGAGCCGGAGTGTGTACTGAGGGGCGGCGCCCACCGCCTTGCTGGTGATGACGTATTTGCGCGGCACCGGTCGCTCGCCGACCTCGACCCAAATCTGCCAGTCGGTGTCGAGGTTGCGGAAGGCGAGATGCTCGCATTCGACGCCCTCCACCACGCCGCGGCCAATGTGCTTGGCCTCCAGCACCCCAGCCATCAGTTCGTCGTAGGGCTTCGACAGCAGGAGATCGGCGCCTGGAATTTCGAGCGGCGCCTCGGTCCGGAGCCGGTCGACGACCTCGTCGAACGTGCCGGCGGCGGGCACCTGGGCGAACCGGTTGCCGCCCCGATCATGTATCGTCACGGTGGAGCCATCCGAGATGAGTTCGACCTCGGCATAGCCGCCGGTTCGGCTGACACGAAACTTGTTAGGACGGCCCATGGTGACATCACCCGAAGCGCTGAACTGGATCTTCTCGACGGCCGGGGTGACCACCTCGATATCAGCATCATACTTCAGGGACAGGTTCTCCTGGCTGCTGACGTAGTTGGACATGGCCTTCAGAATGCTCTGAGCAGCACCATCCTCCGCCCATGCGGCAGGCGCAGGTGCGACCGTGATGGCTAGGCCAGCGAGAAGACCCAAGGCGGATTTCGTGAGCGCCACACGGGGACGCAAACAGATCCTTCGGTTCATTGTGCGATCCTCCCTGACAATCCCACGGGAGCACAGCCGCGGGAGCATCCGCGCTGCGGTTTGCGAGAGCAGCCGGTAAGATCACTCTAGGTCCGACGGAACTCTATGCTTGACCGACGGGGACAATCTCTTGACAGTTTTGGCCGTTGGCGCGTCAGCCCGGATGACCTTCACCGCGCCAGGCGGTGGGAGTTTGGCCCGACCAGCGCCGGAAGGCGCGGGTGAAGGCGCTCGCCTCGGAATAGCCCAGCGCGGCCGCGATCTGCCCCAGAGGCACTTCGGTATCCTGCAGCAACTGGCGAGCGATCTCGAAGCGGATTTCGTTCGTGATCGCCCTGTAGCCCATCCCGCTGCCTTTGAGGCGGCGGCTCAGGGTGCGCCGGTGCATCGCCAGCACGTCGGCAATGTCATCCGCCGAGCAGTGCCTGCTCGTCAGCCGCGTGCGCAGCAGCCGCCGGATGTCATCTGAAAGGACGGAACCCTGAGTGCCCTTCATCTCCTGGATCCGTTCCTCCAGCAAGGCCCGCACAACAGGATCGGCGCCGACAATCCGGCAGTTCAGATCACTGGTCATAAAGACGATGACAGCTGTCTCCTGATTGAATCGAACGGGAGCCCGGAAATGGCGTCGGTAGGGATCCTGATCGGCCGGTGCGATCCGGGGCAGAAGCACCTCGATCGGATGCCAGTCGGGACCACGCAGGGCGCGCAAGGCATTGACCGCCACGGCGAGGGAGCCGTCCGAGATCTGATCCGCGCTCTCGGCCCTCGGCTGATAGATTGAGAAAGCAAACAGAGCCGTGTCGCCAATGATCGTCAGCGACGGGACCGACCCCCGGTTCTGGATGCTCAGGTTGGAGACAAGCGCCCGCATGGCATCGCCTACGGTCTCCGAGTGCTGCATGAGGCGACCGACCAAGCCCAGCGACAGGATTGTGGCGCGCTGGCCGACCAGCAGCCCGAAATGGGAACACCGTGTTTGGGCCACGCACAGGGTGAGCAGCCGGCCCAGGGCTGCGTGCGGGATCACGTTCGCGCCGTCGTCGAACAGATGCGGGTCGAGCCCGGCCATGCGGATGACTGGATCGGGATCAAGGCCGAACTCGCGCAGGGTCGGGGCGATCTCCTTGGCGACCCCTAGGTGAATGTAGCCGGGCGGCAGCGTCCGCCCAGAGCCCGCCGGAACCTTTGGCGGGGTTATTATGGAGATTTCTCGACCGGTACTCGTGGACAGAGGCAGAATGCTTTTGACCATCGTCATGGCCCCCTAGCCAAATTCTAAAGAGGCAGTCGAACGCATCGCCGGGAACCAAGACCCCTCGGGCACTGTACAGCTTAACCGCAGATTACGGCTATTTCACGGAATTTGCCTCTCCGATGTCCGTTCCGGTCAAGGGTCTGTCCCAAACCGTCAAGCCCGCCGTGGCACTCAGCGCAATGATACTGAGTGCCGCGAGGCTGGAAGCGACGACTTACGGAGGGAGCGGATGGGCCTGGATCGGCTGATCAGTGTTCTCGTCGCCGTCACCCTGATCGAGATGATGCTTGCAATTCGCCGCCGGTTGGAGCCTCGGCGGCCGGTTGAGCCGGAACCGTAAGGCGGTGGCGTTCACGACCTCGATCCGCAATGTCGGCCTCGGCCTAGTCATCGCATCGAGCACCTTTGCGGGAACGCCGGTGGCCGCAACGGTCGTGGTCTATGGCCTCCTGCAGTTGCTCGGAGCGTTCCTGCTCGCCTTATGGTGGCGGCACCAGGCGGTCGAGGTGCGGTCGGACCATCAGGAGAGGGCGCGATGATGGCCCCCACACAGTCATTGGTGACAACCGAAAAGGAGCACGACGATGAGCCGGCAAGATGTCATGAAGAAGAAAAAGGCTGCAGACGATCGTTCGGATGCCGCTGTTACGCCCATGAAGCGAAAGGAGTTCGAGAGTGAGCTGAGAACCCTTCAGGTCGAACTCGTCCGCCTGCAAACCTGGGCCAAGGCCACAGGCGCCAGGATCATCGTGATCTTCGAAGGGCGTGATACCGCCGGCAAGGGTGGCGTGATCAGCCGGATCACGCAACGGGTGAGCCCACGGGTGTTCCGGCATGTCGCGCTGCCAGCACCCACCGAGCGCGAGAAAAGCCAGCTCTACATCCAGCGCTACATCGCCCACTTCCCGGCCGCCGGGGAGATCACGCTGTTCGACCGCTCCTGGTACAACCGGGCCGGCGTCGAAAGGGTGATGGGCTTCTGCACGGGTGACGAGTACGAACGGTTTATGCGCCTGGTGCCGTCATTCGAGCAGGAGATCGTCGACAACGGCATCATTCTGCTCAAGTACTTCCTCGACGTCAGCCAGGACGAGCAGCGCCGTCGCTTCGCCGACCGGATCGAGGACCCCGTGAAGCATTGGAAGCTCAGCCCGATGGACACAGAGTCGGTGCGGCGATGGTGGGATTATACGCGAGCTTACCAGGACATGCTGCGCGTCACCGACACCCCGGCCAGTCCCTGGTTCATCGTTCCGTCCGATGACAAGCGCCGGGCGCGCCTCAACCTGATTGCCCACATGCTCAGCCAAGTTCCCTACAAGAAGGTGAAAGTCGAACTGCCGAAGGTGCCGAAAGCGGAGCCGAGACCGAAGGGCGTCGAGGCTGGGCTGCCTTCAAGGAACGTCGTGCCGGTACGGTACTGACACCTTGTCTCGGAGATGAGCTTAAGACAGTGGCAGGCTTGCTCATGGAAGGAATTTCCCATGTGTAAAACACGCTGTCCTAAACGGTCAAAGGCTTGTCCTCTTCAGTCAAGCACATGCCCCGGACAGACCTAGGATGATGTCAGAAGTAGGATTTGTTCTGCCTTACATCACAACAGGGGCGGAGGTGCCCCAGGTTTGCGCGCCTCCGTTACTTGAATAGGAGGACGCGCTCATGACTCGCTCCAGCAAGGACGACGAGCTGTTTCCGGCATTGTCCGAACCTATGGGCCCTCCTCCGGGTGTGAATCGCCGGGCGTTCCTCATGCGCAACGCCGCCATCGGCGCGGCGGCCGTGATGACCGGGACGACATGGGCTCCGGAAACCCGGGCGCAGCAGGCCGCGACGGAGGCTGCCGCGCAGCAAGCCAAGAGGGAAGCCGCAGGCGGTGATGCCGGTCTCAAGATGAGTTCTACCCTTTCCCCCGACCTCGACGTCGTCAAGACCTCAAAGGGACCGGTCATGACGGTTGCGGACGAGTTCTACAAGGTCGGACCCGGCCCCTCAAGCTCGCACACGATCGGGCCCATGCGCATCACGTACGACTTCTACCAACGTTGTGAGAAGCTGCCGGCCGATCAACTGGCGCAGGCCACGGGTCTCAAGGTGCATCTGTTCGGCAGCCTGAGCGCGACCGGCAAGGGCCATGGCACAGAACGCGCCGCTCTCGCCGGCTTGGTCGGCAAGGAACCGGCGACCGTGGATCCACTGTTCCTCGACGAGATGATCGCCAAGCCTGATCAGACCTATCCTGTGAAGCTGGGAAGCAAGTCGTTCAATCTGTCCCTGGCCGACATCATCTACGACGCGCCGAAGGGCGATTTCCCGCATCCGAACACCATGACGGCCCGCCTCATGACCGGCGACAAGGTCCTTTATGAGCAGGAATATTACTCTGTCGGCGGCGGGTTTATCGAATGGAAGGGCTACGAGCCTCCCAAGAAGGGAGCACCGAAGTATCCCTATGCGACGATGAAGGAACTGCGCCAGCACGCGGAGTCCAACAATCTCTCGGTCTCCGACGTAGTCATGGCGAACGAATTAGCGGTGTCTGGCAAGAGCGAGGAGCAGATCAACGCCTTCCTGGACAAGATCGCCAACGCGATGATCGCCACAGTGAAGACCGGACTGTCCTACAAAGACGACGTCTTGCCTGGGCCGATCAAGCTCCACTCCAAGGCAGCGACGGTCTTTGAGCGGGCGATGGATGACACCTACATAAGCGACCGCGCAATCGGGCTCGTGTCCGCCTTCGCCCTGGCCGCCTCCGAGGAGAATGCCCGCGGCCATCTGGTGATCACCGCACCGACCGGCGGCTCGGCGGGAGTGATGCCCGCCGTCGTCTACGCCCTCACCCAGAGCGGCCGCGCGGTGCCGATGGACAAGATCCGGGAAGGCTTGCTGGCCGGCCTGGCGGTCGGCTACCTGTGCAAGCACAATGCCACTCTCGCCGCTGCGGAAGGCGGATGCCAGGCCGAGATCGGTGTCGCTTCCGCGATGGCGGCAGCCCTGATCACTCAGGTGCTGGATCAACCGCCGCGCGTGATCGAAAACGCAGCTGAGTCGGCTCTTGAGCATCACCTCGGCATGACATGCGATCCTGTCGCAGGCTATGTGCAGGTTCCGTGCATTGAGCGCTGCGCCTTCGGGGCGGTGAAGGCCTGGGCTGCCGCGATGATCGCCACCAACGAGATTGCAAGCCGGCACCGGGTGGACCTCGACACCACGATCAAGACACTCGCCGATACCGCGCGGGACATGAACCCGAAGTACAAGGAGACGAGCGAGGCGGGCCTCGCCCAGAACCTGGTGCTCTGCTGAGCTTCCCTGCGGCCGCGCGTGAGCGGCCGGGGATACATCGAACGAAGGTCCCATGAGCGTCGTGGGAGGAGGTTGTCATGCCGGATGAAGCCACTGCTGCTCAGAGGTCTGCGGACAAGCACGATCAACAGCCTGGAAAGCTGGCGGCAAAAGACCATCGGGCTGAAGCAGCCCCCACACCTGAAGCCATGGCTTCGGTGAACGAATGGGTAGGCTTCGCACCAGGGCGCTGGCAGAGCACCGTCGATGTCCGTGACTTCATCCAGCGCAACGTCACTCCCTACGACGGAGACGAGGCGTTTCTGGCCGGCCCCAGCGAACGGACAAAGGCCGTCTGGGCGAAGCTGCAACCGTACTTTCAGGAGGAGATCCGCAAGGGTGTTCTCGACGTCGATGCCAGGACGCCTTCCTCGATGACGGCTCACAAGCCCGGCTACATCGACCGCGACAACGAGATCATCGTTGGGCTGCAGACCGACGCGCCGTTCCGCCGCGCTATCATGCCGTATGGCGGGTTGCGCATGGTCGAGGCCGGACTGAAGGCAGCGGGCTTCGAGGCGGATCCCATCGTGCACGAGGCCTTCACCAAATACCGCAAGACCCACAACGACGGCGTCTTCGATGCGTATACGCCCGAGATCATGGCGTGCCGGCGGAGCCACATCATCACCGGCCTGCCAGACTCCTATGGCCGCGGCCGGATCATCGGCGATTATCGCCGGGTGGCCTTGTACGGTACGGACAAATTGCTGGCGACCAAACGCGGCGAGCGGGCACTGCTCGATGCCAAGTGGCCGACGGACGACGTCATCCGTGAGCGGGAGGAGCTGGCCGAGCAGATGCGGGCACTGGCCGACCTCGCAACCATGGCTGAAGGCTACGGTTGCGATATCACGCGCCCCGCCGCAGATGCCCGCGAAGCCGTGCAGTGGACCTACTTCGGCTATCTCGGGGCCATCAAAGAGGCCAACGGGGCGGCCATGTCGATCGGCCGCATCTCGTCCTTCCTCGACATTTACATTGAGCGCGATCTGAAGAGCGGCGCTCTGGATGAAGCGAGCGCTCAGGAACTCATCGACCAGCTCGTCCAGAAGCTGCGCATCGTCCGCTTCCTGCGCACGCCCGACTACGACGCCCTGTTCTCGGGCGATCCCTACTGGGCCACCGAGTGCGTCGGCGGCATGGATCTGAACGGCCGTCCCCTGGTCACGCGGACGAGCTTCAGGACGCTGCACACACTCACGAACCTGGGTCCGGCACCGGAGCCCAACATAACAGTGCTCTGGTCGAGGCAGTTGCCTGATGGTTTCAAGCGTTACTGCATAAAGGTCTCGGCCGAGACCTCGTCCATCCAGTACGAGAACGACGACCTCATGCGTCCCTATTGGGGCGACGATTACGGCATCGCCTGTTGCGTCTCGGCGATGCGGATCGGCAACCAGATGCAGTTCTTCGGGGCGCGGGTGAACCTTGCCAAGTGCTTGCTGTACGCAATCAACGGAGGTCGGGACGAGGTCAGCGGCGAGCAGATCGGCCCGGCGGCCTCCCCCGTATCCGGTGATGTCCTCGACTACGATGACGTCATGGCGAAGTTCGACACCATGATGGAGTGGCTGGCACGAACTTACGTCCACGCCATGAACTGCATCCACTACATGCACGACAAGTACTACTACGAGCGTCTGGAGATGGCGCTGCACGATCAGCAGATCCTGCGCACGATGGCCTTCGGGATTGCCGGCCTGTCGGTGGTTGCCGACAGCCTGTCGGCGATCAAGCACACTAAGGTCAGGCCGATCCGCCGCGATGACGGGTTGATTGTCGACTACGAGATCGAGGGTATCTACCCGCAATACGGCAACAACGATGATCGTGTCGACACCATCGCAGCCGATCTTGTCTCCACCTTCATGAAGAAGATCCGCAAGCACCCGACCTACCGGAATGCTACTCACACGCAATCGGTCCTGACGATCACGAGCAATGTCGTCTATGGCAAGCATACAGGTAATACGCCGGACGGCCGCAAGGTAGGCGAGCCGTTCGCTCCGGGCGCCAACCCGATGCATGGCCGCGACAGCCATGGATGGCTCGCCTCATGCTTGTCGGTCGCCAAGCTGCCCTATGCCGATGCACAGGACGGCATCAGCTACACCGTGTCGGTCTCGCCGAGTCTCAACCGGCTGGACCAGGGCGAGAAGATCAAGCAGGCGGTGAAGGTGCTCGACACCTATTGCGGCCAAGGCGGGTTCCACATGAACCTCAACGTCCTCAACCGCGATACCCTGCTCGACGCGATGGAGCATCCGGACAAGTACCCGCAGCTAACGATCCGGGTTTCGGGTTACGCGGTCAATTTCGTGCGTCTTACGCGGGAGCAGCAGATGGACGTGATCAGCCGGACGTTTCACGGTGAGTGAGACCTGATATCATGGCCGACGAGCCCTGGGCCCATAGCAGATATGACCTGCAGCAAGCGCGCTCTCCGGACGCTCCGGAGACGGCCACGTTCAATGATCCTCGGGGTGATTTCGGGTGGATCCACTCGTATGAGACCGGATCCACCCTCGACGGCCCCGGAATCCGGGTCGTGGTGTTCATGAGCGGCTGTCTGCTGCGCTGCCTCTACTGCCACAACCCGGACACGTGGCATCTTAAGGATGGCACCCTTGTCCCATTCGAGCGCGCCAGAACTGCGCTCGCGGCCTATGCCGCGCCGCTGCGTGCCATGGACGGAGGACTGACGATCTCGGGTGGGGAGCCGCTCGTCCAGATGCACTTCACGAAACGGCTCTTTACAGCGGCCAAGGAAATGGGCCTCCATACGGCTTTGGACACTTCGGGCTTCCTCGGGGCATGCGCTGATGATGAGTACATGCGTCAGGTTGATCTCGTGCTGCTCGACATCAAATCCTGGGATCCGGAAACTTACCGTCGGGCCGTAGGGCAGGATATCAAGCCGACCATCCAATTCGCGGAACGCCTCGCCACCCTTGGCAAGCCGGTCTGGGTACGGTTCGTGCTGGTTCCAGGACTGACCGACGATCCTGCCAATGTCGAGGGCATCGCCCGGTTCGTCGCGCCCATGAAGAACGTGGAGTGGGTTGAAGTCCTCCCGTTCCATCAGATGGGCGCCTTCAAATGGAAAGCGATGGGCCTGAACTACGAGCTTTCCAACACCCCGTCCCCCTCCCCTGATCTGGTGGCGCGGGTGATCGGGCAGTTCCGTGAGGCCGGCTGCCGCGTAAGATAAGGGGAACCGATGCTCGATATCATTCGCACGCTGCTTGAAACCTCTCCCCTGCTGGCGCTTTTTCTCGCCATCGCCACCGGCTATGCAATTGGGCAGATCTCGATTGCCGGAGTATCGTTCGGTGCGGGCGCCGTTCTCTTCACCGGCTTGATCATCGGCGCTATCGCGCCGAAGGCAGCGCCTCCCGGGCTGGTGGGCACGCTCGGTCTCGTGATGTTCGTGTACGGTGTCGGCATCCAGTACGGGCCGCAATTCTTCACGAGCCTGAAAGGGCCCGGCCTCAGGTACATCGCGCTTGCCGCGGTTGCCGTGATCGCCTCGCTCCTGGTCGCAATGTCGCTTTCCTCCCCTCTCGGCATCTCGATGGCGACGGCGGCCGGGCTCTTCGCCGGATCCGGCACGAGCACGCCGACCCTTCAGGCGGCGCTGGCTGCGGCGGGCAACCAGGATCCTGCGATCGGCTATTCGGTCTCTTATCCCTTCGGCGTCATCGGACCGATCGTCCTGATGACGATGATGGCCGCCTGGCTCAAACCCACATTCAAGGCGCCGACGCAGAACGTCCGGATCGCCGAGTTGACCCTTGAGGCGCCCGGCGCGAACCATACCATCGAGGAGATCTCTTCCGCATTCCCGGCAGACGTCAAGATCGTTGCGGTACGCCAGCATCACGTCAACGCTCCACCCGTTTCTGGGACCAGGCTCCACGAGGGCGATGGATTGCTTCTGGTCGGCAGTCCGGCAAGTATCGAGCAGGCAAAGGCAGCCATGGGACACGAGGATCCCGGACGCATCAGCCGTGACCGAGCCAATTACGATGTCGTGCGCGCCTACGTCTCGAAGACGGCCTTCGTCGGCAAGAATGTGCGCGAGATCGCGCTTCCCGATTTTCCTGTCGTAATCTCGCACATCCGCCGGGGCGACAGCGACATGGTGGCGTCACCCGATCTGACACTTGAGTTCGGCGATCTGATCGTGGCGGCCGTTCCCAGTGACCGCAAAGCCGATGCCCAGCGCCATTTCGGCGACAGCATCAAGGGCAATGCCGAGTTGTCCTTCGTCTCTATCGGCGTCGGGATCGCGCTCGGGCTGGTGCTTGGCATGATCCCGGTTCCCCTTCCGGGCGGTGGCACCTTCAGCCTCGGGGTCGCAGGTGGGCCGCTCGTGATGGCGCTCATCCTGGGCTGGCTTGGGCGCACCGGACCGCTGGGTTGGAAAATCCCCGTGGTTGCCAACTTGGTGCTGCGCAATCTCGGCCTGTCCGTTTTCATAGGGTCCGTCGCTATCGGCGCGGGGAGTCCGTTCGTCCAGACCGTTGCTACCAATGGGGTTCAGATCCTGCTCGGAGGAGCGGCAGTCCTGCTCACCTTGGTTTTGATTGTCTTGGTCGGAGGCTACTTCCTGCGGATCCCATTTGACGACCTTCTCGGTGTCTGTGCGGGCTCGACCGGCAATCCCGCCATCGTCGTTGCCGCGGGACGACTGGCTCCCACGGAGAGGACAGATATCGGATATGCCATCTGCTTTCCGAGCATGACCATCGTCAAGATCATCGCTGTCCAGGTTCTCCTGAGCTGACGTTCGCCAAAGCGGGCGAGCTTGTGATGCGATTCGGCAACACGGAACGATCTTTCGTGCGAGCTGGGATGTGTATTCACGACCTGCGCTTGACGGCCAATCGCCCATCGGTCCAGGCTTGCGCTTGTACGATCAATACCTTGTCTGGAGGTGGTCCGATGATGGCGGTTCGTGCTGCATTGCTTGTGAGCGTCGCGATTATCACCGGCGGAGCACAGGCCGCCGATCTACCGGCCAAAACAACCGCCCCCGTGGACTATGTCCGTATCTGCTCCACCTACGGCACTGGCTTTTTCTACATTCCAGGCACAGAAACCTGCCTCCGTGTCAGTGGGCGTGTTCGCGCAGAGTATCTCTACCTCGAGCCTGATGACCGTGCCGACGATACAATCGGGTTCCGCGCCCGTGGTCGTTTGAACCTCGATACGCGCACCGCTACCGCCTATGGCCTCCTGCGCACCTATCTTCGCATGGAGATGACCCGCAACACCGGTGCGTATGGCGACAGCTCTACCAGCCCTAACATTGCGCAGGCCTTCATTCAGTTCGGGGGACTGACAGCCGGTCGCGCGGTTTCCTTTTTCACAAATCCGGACTTGCCTGCTCCAAACTTCGGCGATCTGCGCTTCGACGATCCTTCGAACGCTGAAGTGAACCTGCTGGCTTATACCTTCTCCTTCGGCAACGGCTTCTCGGCCACCCTGTCGCTGGAGGAAGGGCGGCGGGTCAATAACGATCTTGACTTTCCCCTGTTCGGGGTGGGCACTCCGCCGCCAGCCCTCGCTCCGATCGCCTTCACCTATGGCGGCGAGCGCATTCCGGATGTGGTCGCCAATTTCCGCTACACTGGCACCTGGGGTGGTGCACAGATTTCCGGGGCGTTGCATCAGATCCGTGACGTGGCTTTCGGCCTCACCAGTGTCGACGGCGTGACAGTTCCTGTTATCAACCCTATCACTGGCTTGCCGTATCCGGCGTATGCCGACACTGACTATGGCTTCGCGATTGGTGCACATGCTTATGCCAACCTGCCGTTTCTCGGAACAGGTGATACAGGCTGGATCTCGGCGACCTATACGGACGGTGCCGTCGGCTACATCAATGCCGGTCAGGCGGGCTCAATCAGCAATGCATTCATCGGCGCTGGCACACTTCAGCTTCCCTTCGCGGATGCCTTCGTCGATCCTGTCACGGGCGAGTTCGAGACCAACAAGGCCTACGGCATAGCCGGCGGCATCAATCACAACTGGACGCCGACGGTCCAGACAAATGTCTTCGGATCCTGGATGCATTTCGACGCGCCTGGGATTGCTCAATATGCGATACCAACGACGCCTGCGACAACGGCGGCTGGCATAGCGGGGGCGTCTACAGGGATCGTTGACTTCAACGAGTATCGGGTCGGCGTCAACGCAATATGGACGCCAGTGGAAGGCTTTCTCATCGGCGTTGAGGCGCTCTACATCAGGGTCGATCCACGCGGCCGTGCTGCCGTGCCCGTCGCGGATGCGACCGGCACGCCGACCGGCACCTTCCAATCAACCGGCTCGGAGAATACTTGGGAAGGCCGACTTCGTATTCAACGCGACTTCTAAGAAGAGGGCTTCGTTGCAGTCGCTTGAGAGGATCATGACCGCCGCAGCGGCTCATCCAAATCGGCTACAGGCATCGCCACAACTGCGCAGGTAGCGTGAACTCAATTTAAATCCGGATCGGATGTATGTGTTCGCCGCGACTACGTCTGCAGTGATGGATAATAGGTTTGTGTTCGACGATCATAAGTTCTCAAACGCCGGTTACGACCTTTCTGCTCTTTAAGCGTCAGGCATTCAGGTTCGGTGCTTGGCGAACTCCTCTCTCGTATCGATATCCTGGATGATGGCCGAGTCCTCCGTCGGCCATTCCAAGACATCCGACCTTCCGCGTAGAACCGCGCCTGCGCCAATGTCCCCGGATAGTTCTGCAATCGTGGCCTGAAGTGCACGCGAGAGTACCACGGGATTGCCTCTCTGACCGTTCAACACGGGAACGAGAGCCGTTGGCTCTCCCATGTCGTGCCAGCTGGCAACGAGAGCATCGATGAGCTCGGGCCTTACAAATGGCATATCTCCAAGGAGAACAATTGCGGCCCGCGCCTCTGGTGGCAACACGGAGAAGCCGGCTTTCAAGGAGGTTGAGAGGCCATCGGCGAACAGAGGATTGTGAACGACCTGGATCGCAAGTCCCTGCAGTTCGGCCTGAACCGCCTCAGCGCGATGGCCCGTCACTACAATCACCGGAACGGCGGTGGAATGGACGGCAGCCTCCGCCACGTGGCGTACCAGGGCCTTGCCGCCGACACGGGCCAGCAGCTTCGGTTCCTCACCGAACCGGGTTCCGCGCCCGGCCGCCAGAAGAATGGCCGCCACATCGCTCATTCCTCACCCTCACTCTCGCCGCCCTCGCGGGGCTGCGGCCGCGAGACGATTTCCATGAGCAGTCCGCCGACTCCGAGGGACATGATATCGGCTCGTGTCACGGGCACGTCCGCAAGAAGGCGGTGCAGGATCCAGTCGAATCCGTTTTCCTTGGGGGATCGGGCACAGCCTGGAGCGCCGATCACAGGCTTGCCGGCAATGGAGCCCACAAGAAGCAGATTCCCCGGATCGACCGGCATGCCGAAATGCTCCACCCGGCCGCCGGCCATCTCGATGGCCGATGGAATGACGTCGCGACGGTCCGCAATGGCCGATGCTCCGAAGACGATAATGAGGTCCGTGTCGCCACATGCCTGGGAAGCCAACTCCTGCGCTAGGGCGGCCGCCTCGTGGACGACGCGGCGATCCTGCATGATCCTTGCGCCCGTTGGCTCCAGTCGTCTGCCGAGCACGGCAAGGGTCTTGTCGATTACGCTCGGCTTGAGTCCTGGAAGAGCCGTTGAGATGACGCCGACTCGACCCCGGGCGTAAGGCGAGATGCGCAAGGCGCTCCTGCCTGCTCTCTCGATTCCTTGCTTTAGCAAGACTTCTGGGATGGCGTAGGGAATGATCTTGACGGTGCCGACCATTTCCCCTGCGACGACCGGCTTGTAGGCAGGCAGAGTGGCTGCTGTCATGGCCTCGTCGACCGCGTTAAGGCCATGGATCGCGTCTACATCGATGAGGAGAACGCCCGAAGTTTGGGCATAGAGATTGGAGCGCCCGGTAAAGGGGGCTTCGACCGTCACGTTGCTGCCTGCAAGCACATGAGCAAGCTGGGAAGCCGCTTCGTCTTCAGCAATGTCACCAGGTTCGAACCGGGCTGCGATGAGGGTCTCGACACCGGCCCGCTTCAGCCGCAAAGCGATCTCGGATGTGACAAGAGTTCCCTTCTTCACCGTCACTTCACCGGCCCTGACGCTGTGAGCCGCCAAGGCCCCAACTGCCTCCTCGACTGAAACAAGGCCGAACTTCACGCCGAGCGCCTCCGGTCTTTTCGCAGAGTTGCGACGATTTCGGCCAGGATGGAGACGGCGATTTCCGCAGGCGAAACCGCTCCGATGTCGAGCCCAATCGGGGCATGGATGCGGGCAAGATCCGCTTCCGCAAATCCGGCTTCGCTTAGGCGCTGAACGCGCCGCTCATGAGTTTTGCGCGAGCCGAGCGCGCCGATGTAGAAGCACTCCGAGCGGAGGGCCGCCTTGAGCGCAGGATCGTCGATCTTCGGATCATGGGTGAGCGCTATGAGGGCTGTGTACCGGTCGATCCCGATCTCCGGCAGAACCGCATCTGGCCACTCCGGCAGCAGCGGCACATCGGGAAAACGCTCGGGCGTTGCGAAAGCCGTGCGCGGGTCGATGATGGTCACGTCGAGATCGAGGCCTTTGGCCATAGGCGCGAGTGCTTGGCTAATATGGACAGCCCCAATGACTACCACTCTCACCGGCGGCGTTTGCACGGTCAGGAAGAACTGGCGGCCATCCCGCTCGACGATCCCGCTCTTGCCTCGGCGCAAATTGTCCCGCAGTTCCTGAGCCAGCGGGTCTGTTTCAACCTCCGCCTCCCGGACTAAGCGCTGCTCGCCGGATGCGGTGTCGGTCACAAGGACGGCGGCGCGCCGCGCGGCGCGCTCTGCATTGAGATCGGACAAGAGGCTCAGGCGCATACCGTCTAATCCACCCGCTCGACGTAGACCCTGATCCGCCCGCCGCAGGACAACCCCACCTGCCAGGCGGTCTCGTCGGCCACCCCGAACTCGATCATGCGCGGCTTTCCGTCTGCGATGACATCCAGGGCCTCGGTGATCACGGCACCTTCGACGCAGCCGCCGGAGACGGAGCCGAGAAAGTTCGTGTCTTCGTCGATCACCAAGTGGCTCCCCACGGGACGCGGTGCCGACCCCCAGGTCTCGACTACGGTCGCGATGGCGACGCCCCTGCCCTCGCGCCTCCAGGCTTCTGCCGTCCTCAGGATGTCAGTATCGGTCGAGAGCATGGAATTTCCCGGCAAAAGAACGCTTCACTGATCGATACTGCCACCACCGGCCTGCGGACGGCAACCGGCATGCGAATGGGCACCTCATCGTGGCATTGACAGCCACGGCATTGCGGCGTCTGATTCATCCGGAACAAGCACCTCCGTCGGATGGACCGCCCGCAGGATGCTGAACGATGTCTACAGCCGCCGCATCCTCGAGCTTGCGGCCGACATTCCGCTTCAGGGGACCCTGGCGGATGCGCATGGAAGCGCGAGGACCTATTCGAAGCTGTGCGGGTCGACAGTCACGGTTTACCTGAAACTCAACGGCGATGTCGTCAGCGACTTTGCCCATGAGGTGAAGGCCTGTGCCCTGGGGCAGGCCTCTTCATCGGTCATGGGACGGCATGTGGTCGGCTCGACCGCCGAGGAGCTTCGGGCGCTCCGGGAGACCATGGATCGCATGTTGAAGGCAGGCGGTGATCCTCCTTCCGGTAAGTGGGCCGACTTGGCGTTGCTGGAGCCAGCGCGGGATCTAAAGGCCCGTCATGCCTCCATCCTCCTCACCTTCGAGGCAGTCGTCGATGCACTGGCCAAGGCTGAGGCAGCCGAGAAGGAACAAGCCGCCACCGGCACCTGACACCGCACCAAGAGTGCATTGCAGCAATGCTTGGCAGGTGACGCGCTGCCTGATTTGCCCTTACTCTGCTATGGGCTGGTGACATGAGGAGAACGCAGCATGGCAATGACGATGCAGGGCGAAGTCGCACTTCCGGCCGATCGAGCGACGGTCTGGGCGGCCCTCAACGATCCGGAAGTCCTGAAGGCGGCGATTCCCGGTTGCCAGGCGCTGGAGAAGGTCAGCGACACGGAGTTCCAGGCAACCGCCAAGGTCTCGGTCGGGCCTGTGAAGGCAACCTTCAAGGGCGGCGTCACCCTCACCGATCTCGACCCACCCAACGGCTATACGATCAGCGGAGAGGGACAGGGCGGTGTTGCCGGCTGGGCCAAGGGCGGCGCGAAGGTGCGGCTCGAAGACATGGATGGCGGAACCAAGCTGGTCTATGACGTCGAGGCCAATGTGGGCGGCAAGATCGCCCAGCTCGGCGGGCGCCTCATCAATGGCGTGGCCAAGAAATATGCCGACGAGTTCTTCGCGAACTTCGCCAAGATTTTGTCCCCTGCAGAATCTGCCGCATGAGCGTAGCCTCATCGGCGATCCTTTGAATCATTCCAATGCTTGACCACTTCACCTGAGCGCGCCACACTCAGCTTTGACGGATCGCACTCGTGCGGTTGTCCAACAACAATACCTGCCGGTGCCTGAGACCACCTGAAGGTTGGCCGGGTTGCTGGCGACTGAGGAGGATATCACGCATGACCACCGTCTCCCTGACGGTGAACGGTCAATCCGTCACCGCAGACGTCGATCCCCGCACCCTGCTCGTCCAATTCCTACGCGAAAACCTGAGACTGACCGGAACCCATGTGGGCTGCGATACCAGCCAGTGCGGGGCCTGCGTCGTTCACCTGAACGGACAGGCCGTGAAGTCCTGCACCACCCTGGCCGTTCAGGCCAATGCCAGCGTCGTCACCACCATCGAGGGCATTTCCCAGGGCGGCGATCTGCACCCGATGCAGGCAGCCTTCCGTGAGCATCATGGCCTGCAATGCGGATACTGCACGCCGGGCATGATCATGTCGGCTATCGACATCGTGAACCGCAAGGGGAACGCCGTCGACGAGCAGACCATCCGGGCCGAACTCGAAGGCAATCTGTGCCGCTGCACCGGCTATCACAACATCGTCAAGGCCGTCGCCGCCGGAGCTCAAGCAATGGCCCAGGCGCCCCTGCAGCAGGCGGCGGAGTAAGGCGGCACGTTCGAGCACGGCACGGCCCGAACGGATGCAAGCTGCAGGCTGGTCTCGAAGAAGGCACCCTCTTTCCAGAGCCTTGTTCGGGAACTCCGCTTCGCTTCAGCACCCGGTTGAGGGCCAACGAGGACAAGGGAGGAATTCATGACCGCAACAGGGATCGGCGCACCCGTCCGCCGGAAAGAGGATCAACGTTTCGTCACCGGCCAGGGACGCTACGTGGACGACTTCAACAGACCTGGCCAAGCCCACGCCTATTTCCTCCGCTCGCCTCACGCCCATGCAGCTATCCGGTCCATCGACACAGGACCGGCGACGATCATGCCAGGCGTGATTGCCATTTTTACAGGCGATGACCTCGCGACCGACAAGATTGGTGGCCTCATCTGCGGCTGGATGATCCATTCCAAGGATGGCAGTCCCATGAAGGCCGGGCCTCACCCGGCCCTTGCGCAGGGCAAGGTGCGCTATGTGGGCGACCATGTGGCGGTGGTGATCGCCGAAACGCTCGCCCAGGCGAAGGACGCAGCTGAAGCCATTGTGGTCGACTATGACGTTCTCCCGGCCGTGGTCGACACGGCACAGGCCACGAAGGCGTCGGTTCAGGTGCACGACGTCTCGCCCGACAACACCGTGTTCAACTGGCACCTCGGCAACAAGGACGAGACAGAAGCGGCCTTCGCGCGAGCGAAGCACGTGACCAAGATCGACCTCGTCAACAACCGGCTGGTCCCAAACCCCATCGAGCCGCGCGCGGCCGTCGGCGAGTACGATTTCGGAACCGACAACTACACGCTCTACACCACGAGCCAGAACCCGCATGTGGCCCGTCTCGTTCTCTCGGCCTTCATCGGTGTCGCGCCCGAGCACAAGCTACGCGTCATTGCGCCGGATGTGGGCGGCGGGTTCGGGTCCAAGATCTTCATCTATGCGGAAGAGACGGTCTGCGTCTGGGCGGCGAAGAAGGTCAAGCGCCCAGTCAAGTGGACCTCGGATCGCTCGGAAGCCTTCCTGTCCGATGCTCATGGCCGTGATCACGTCACCCATGCGGAGATGGCGACCGACGAGAACGGCAAGATCATTGCCCTGAGGGTTCACACCACGGCCAATCTTGGCGCCTATCTCTCCACCTTCTCCTCGTCCGTGCCGACCTATCTCTACGCTCCGCTGCTGTCGGGCCAGTACGACATTCCGGCGATCTACTGCGAGGTCGATGGTGTCTACACGAACACGGCGCCGGTGGATGCCTATCGCGGCGCGGGAAGGCCTGAGGCCACCTTCGTGGTCGAGCGCCTCGTCGAGAAGACCGCGCGCGAGCTGGGACAGAACCCGGCAGAGTTCCGCCGCAAGAACTACATCACGCAGTTCCCGCATGTGACCCCGGTCATCATGACCTACGACACGGGCGACTATGCAGCCTCCCTCGACAAGGCGCTGGAGATTGCCGACTACAAGAACTTCGAGCAGCGCAAACAGGAAAGCGTCCGCCGCGGCAAGCTGCGGGGCATTGGCTTCTCAAGTTATATCGAAGCCTGCGGCATCGCTCCCTCGCAGGCGGTGGGTTCTCTCGGTGCAGGCGTCGGTCTTTGGGAATCCGCTGAGGTGCGCGTCAACCCGACCGGCTCCGTCGAGGTGCTGACCGGCTCCCACAGCCATGGGCAAGGCCACGAAACCACCTTCGCCCAACTCGTCTCCGACCGCCTAGGCATTTCCATCGATCAGGTCAGCATCGTGCACGGGGACACCGACAAGGTACAGTTCGGCATGGGCACCTACGGCTCGCGCTCGGGTGCTGTCGGCATGTCGGCCATCGCCAAGGCGATCGACAAGGTGATCGCCAAGGGTAAGAAGGTGGCGGCTCATGTGCTCGAAGCCTCGGAGGGCGACATCGAGTTCAAGGACGGCCGCTTCGGCGTGGCCGGCACCGACCGTTCGATGGCTTTCGGCGAAATCGCCCTCCAGGCCTACATCGCTCACAAGTTCTCGGGCCAGGACCTGGAGCCCGGCCTGAAGGAGGGAGCGTTCTACGATCCCACCAACTTCACCTTCCCGGCCGGCGTCCACATCTGCGAGGTGGAGATCGACCCCGACACGGGCGTGACCAAGATCGAGCGGTGGACGGCGGTGGACGATTTCGGGGTGATCATCAATCCGATGATCGTCGAAGGCCAAGTGCATGGCGGCATCGCGCAGGGCGTCGGTCAGGCGCTCCTCGAAGGTGCTTTCTACGACGAGAGCGGACAGCTCATCACCGCCAGCTTCAACGATTATTGTATGCCGCGCGCCATCGACCTGCCGTCCTTCCAGGTCGGCATGACGGTGACCCCCTGTCCTTCGAACCCGCTCGGGATCAAGGGCTGCGGTGAGGCAGGCGCCATCGCGGCTCCCCCCGCGGTCATCAACGCCATCACCGATGCGCTGGGACATGAAGACATCGCGATGCCGGCAACACCTCAGGCAGTGTGGCGGGCAGCTCAGAAGTCGCGCATGCCCATGGCAGCGGAATAAGGGAGGACGGGAATGTACGCTTTCGAATACCACCGCCCCACAAGCGTGAAGGAGGCCGCTGGCCTCGCAGGTCAGGCCGAGGACACCAAGTTCCTCGCCGGCGGCCACACCCTGCTGCCGACCATGAAGCTGCGGCTTGCAGGTCCGGCCAACCTGATCGATCTCGGCCAGATCGCCGAACTGCGCGGCATCGAACGCTCCGGGGACACGATCACCATCAGGGCCATGATGAAGCACGCGGAAGTCGCGAACTCACCCGAGGTGAAGGAGGCGATCCCGGCCCTCGCTGAGATGGCCGAACTCATCGGCGATCCTCATGTGCGCAATCGCGGCACCATCGGCGGCTCCGTCGCCAACAACGACCCGTCCGCGGATTATCCGGCTGCCTGTCTTGCCCTGAACGCGACGATCATTACCAACCAGCGCAAGATCGCCGCGGACGATTTCTTCCAGGGCATCTTCACCACGGCCCTGGAGGAAGGCGAGATCATCACCCAGGTGTCATTCCCGATTCCGTCGCAAGCGGCCTATATCAAGTTCCGCAACCCCGCTTCGCGCTATGCCCTCGTCGGCGTGTTCGTGGCCAAGCATTCGGATGGGGTGCGGGTCGCCGTGACAGGCGCAGGCTCCAACGGGGTGTTCCGAGTGCCGGAGATGGAGCAGGCGCTGAGCGGGAACTTCGCACCGGAGGCTCTGGACGGCGTTGCCGTAGCAGAGGACGAGATGAACAGCGACATGCATGCGGATGCTGCCTATCGGGCTCACCTCGTCGGCGTCATGGCACGGCGCGCCGTGCAGGCAGCCGCCACGCGGGGCTGAACAGCCGCACCCGAACGCCGTTGACTCGATGCCCGGGATCGCCCCGGGCATCTTGCCCTTGAGGAGGCAGCAAAGCCTGTGGCCGACAATCCCGGTTCCATTGATGACACTTTGTCTCTTCTGCAGAGCGCCGGCTATGTGGCCGATCGCTCGCTCGCAACCGTGCTGTTTCTCGCGTTGAAGCTCGGACGACCGCTCTTCCTGGAAGGGGAAGCCGGCGTCGGCAAGACGGAAATCGCCAAGGTGCTCTCGTCCGCGCTCGGACGCCGTCTCATCCGCCTGCAATGCTATGAGGGCCTCGATGTCGCCTCGGCGGTCTATGAATGGAACTATGCCGCTCAGATGATGGCCATTCGGCTGGCCGAAGCCGGCGGAGCGGTGGATCGTGATACGCTGGAAAGCGACCTGTTCTCGGAACGCTATCTGGTGAAGCGGCCGCTCCTGCAGGCGCTCGAGCCCAACACCACTGGCGCTCCGATTCTCCTAATCGACGAGCTCGACCGCACGGATGAGGCCTTCGAGGCTTTTCTTCTGGAGGTGCTCTCCGACTTCCAAGTCACAATACCGGAGCTCGGAACGGTCAAGGCGGAGCACCCGCCCATCGTCATCATCACGTCGAACCGCACCCGCGAGATCCACGACGCGCTCAAGCGCCGCTGCCTCTACCATTGGGTCGATTATCCTGATGCGGAGCGGGAACTCGCGATCCTCACGAGCCGTGTTCCGCGAGCCGCAGAGCGCCTGTCGCAGGAGATTGTCGCCTTCGTTCAGGCGATCCGGAAAGAGGATCTGTTCAAGGCACCGGGCGTGGCCGAAACCCTGGACTGGGCCTCGGCCCTCGTGGAACTCGATGCGGTGGCACTCGACCCTGCGCTGGTCTCCGACACGCTTGGTGTTCTCCTGAAGTACCAGGACGACATTCAGAAGATGCAGGGCAGCCGGGCCAAGGACATGCTCGATCAGGTTCAGAACGTGCTGAGGGCACCCGCGTGACCGACGAGACCATCCGCCAGGGGGAAGGTCGGCTTGCAGACAACATCGCGTATTTCGCCCGTGCCCTGCGCGCCGCAGGTCTGCCGGTTGGGCCCGGGGCGGTTCTCGATGCGATTGCGGCGGTCGAAGCCGCAAGGATCGGCGCGCGCGAGGACTTTTACTGGACGCTCCATGCGGTGTTCGTGAAGCGGCACGAGCACAGCGTCCTGTTCGATCAGGCATTCCGGATCTTTTGGCGGCGGCGCGCGCTCATTGAGAAGCTTATCGCCCAGATGTCGCCGATTGCTCCCGGCGGAGCCAAGGAAGAGAAGAAGCCACAGGCCGGCGCCCTGCGTGTGGCTGAGGCCCTGGCTACACCCCGGCAGGAAAAGCCGGAGCCTGCCGAGAAGACTGAGTTCTCCGCCCGCCTGACCGTCTCTGACCGTGAGGTCCTGAAGGCCAAGGATTTCGCTCAGATGTCGGCGGCCGAGATTGCCGTGGCCAAGCGCCTGATCGCCGAGATGTCCCTGCCTGATGACCAAGTGACCACGCGGCGCTTCCTATCCGATCCGCGAGGCCGCCGGATCGATCCGCGCAGGACCTTCAGGCGGTCGCTGCGCGGCGGCGGGGCCGCAATCGATCTGGCCTACCGCTCTCCTGCCGTGCGCCATGCGCCAGTGGTGGCGCTCATGGACATCTCAGGCTCCATGGCTGACTATTCGCGACTCTTCCTGCATTTCCTGCACGCCATTGCCGAGAAAAGGCGAAAGGTTCACTCCTTCGTCTTCGCCACGCGCCTGACCAACATCAGTCGTGAGCTGACGGGCCGCGATCCTGACGAGGCGCTGGCCCGTGCCTCGAAGCGCGTGCAGGACTGGGAAGGCGGGACGCGGATCGCTCATGCTCTCCACGACTTCAACCGCCACTGGTCCCGCCGCGTGCTCGGCCAGGGTGCCATCGTTCTGCTCTTCACGGACGGTCTTGAGCGGGAGGTGACCAGAGAGCTGACATTCGAAATGGACCGGCTCAAGCGCTCCTGCCGCCGCTTGATATGGCTGAATCCGCTTCTTCGGTTCGACGGTTTTGAGGCTCGCGCCGCCGGCATCCGGGCCATGCTGCCTTACGCGGACGAGTTCCGCCCGATTCACAACCTGGCGTCGATGGGGGAGCTCTGCCGAGCCTTGTCCGGTGGCCTGGCCGATCAGGCCAATCCACGCCGTTGGCTGCAGGCTTCTTGAGGCGCCTGGAATGGAACGCCTCGCCGGTCTATGAATTCCCTTTGTGACATGGCGACGAACCGCTTGAGAAGGAGTTCGCCCGATGCCCGATCGCACGCAGGACGGCCAACAGCCGGAGGCTCTACGCTCCTTGAAATCCGCCGCTAAGGCGGGGAGCCAAAAGCCGAAGGACCAAGGTCTCGAAGCACGCGCCGACACAAAGCCTATCCCTGCGCCTCTGGAGCAGGAACAGGATGCCGCCGCAAAGGTCCTCAAGGAAGGTGTCGAGAAGAATCCGCAAGGGATGGAAGACGCAGCCCGCAAAGCTCCTGAGCGCTAGCTTCTAAAAGCTTCCACTTTGCCTGGTAGACTATATCGGTTCCATCCCAAGGCTTCGGGTTGGATAACGGAGGGTTGGATCAAAAGGATTGAGCTGCCGGGCGATCCCCTCCGCTTCGTTTCGCAGCAAATCGACCACCAGCGGCAGCCGATCCCCCTCCAAGCGCTCCGACAAGGTGCCGATGCTCAGGGCCGCCACGGCGCGCCCTTCCGGATCGCGGATTGGCACCCCCACACCAGCCATGCCAGGAATCAGGCCCGTGTTGAGACTGCAGAAGCCTGCCTTACGGACGTTCTGGATCTGCATCCGCAACCCGATCTCATCGAACCCGCCACGGTCGAGCAGGCGGGGAACGTTAAAGCGGATCACAGCCTCGCGCTCCTCCTCCGGCAGGAACGACAGGATGGCAAGACTGCCCTGCCCGATGCCGAGGGGCACCTTGCCGCCGATATCGCCCGTGAAGGTCCTGATCGGGAACGGGCCCTCAACCCGGTCCAGGCAGACTGCATCGAACCCGTTCCGCACCAGAAGGAAGATGCTGTCGCTCAACGTGGAGGACAGACGCAGAAGCGCTGGCCGGGCCGTGCTGCGCAATCCACCTGAATGGGCGGCTTTTGCAGCCAGGACAAAGAAGTCGAGGGCCAACCGGTATTTGCGGCTTACGTCCACCTGCTCGACGAAACCCTCGGCGATCAAGACCTTCAGGGCCCTGTGGGCGCTAGGTTGAGTGATCCCGCTGGCCGAAGCGATGTCGGTCAGCCGCATTCCGTGACTATCTCCTGCTCCGAGAATCTTCAGGAGAGCCAAGGCACGCTGCGCTCCAGATACTGTATCTTCCGCCATTCAAAACAATTTCTCTAAAGTTTTGGAAATTATTTCATTATACGAAACATTTGTCAAAAAACTTTCACATGTTGAAATTAGCGCGTTGACTTGGCTCCAAGGCTCGCCCGTGATGTCAATCCGGGCGTCGTGCTCACTCGGGCTCAAGGCCCGATGCTTTGCAAGATCGGAGACCAGAATGGCATTCCTGACACTCGAAGGAGTTTCCAAGGAATTCGGCTCGTTCACGGCCGTTCGCGATGTCACTCTGACAATCGACAAAGGCGAATTCGTTTCGCTTCTCGGCCCGTCGGGTTGCGGCAAAACGACGACCCTGCAGATGATCGCCGGTCTCGTCGAACCGACCGAGGGCCGCATCTCCCTCGATGGGCGCGATATCACGCGCGAGAAGCCCAACCACCGCGGGCTTGGCGTCGTCTTTCAGAGCTATGCCCTCTTTCCCCATATGACGGTGACACAGAACGTCGCCTTTGGCCTCGAAATGCGGCGCGTGCCGTCGGCTGAGCGGATGGAGCGTGTCCGTGAGGCCCTCTCGCTGGTGCAACTCACCTCCTTTGCCGATCGTTACCCCCGCCAGCTCTCGGGCGGTCAGAGGCAGCGCGTCGCCATCGCCCGTGCCCTTGTCATCGCGCCGCCCGTCCTCCTGCTGGACGAGCCCCTCTCCAACCTCGACGCCAAGCTCCGAGAGGAGATGCAGTTCGAGTTGCGCCGGATCCAACGCAAAGTCGGCACGACAACCATTATGGTCACTCACGATCAGGCCGAAGCGCTCTCCATCAGCGACCGCGTGGTTGTGATGGAAGGCGGGCGAATGACCCAGGTGGATGCGCCGTATCGGCTCTATGAGCAGCCCTCAAACGCGTTCATCTCGTCCTTCGTCGGCAAGACCAATCTTCTGGCCGGCACCTGGCGCCGCAACGGCACATCCAGCGCCGTGGACATCGGCGGCGTCCTGCTGGAGGCCTCCGCGCCGGAGATTGCTGCCGGGACACCGGTCACGCTGTCGATCCGCCCCGAGAAGATCCTTATGCGCGATGCCGGTGCGGGCCGCCTCGAGGGGCGCGTCGCCAGCCGTTTCTTCCTGGGCAGCCAATGGCTCTTCACCATCGATACTCCGATTGGGACCATGATGGTCTCCACGCCTAACCAAGGCGTCGAGCCGCCTGCGGAAGGCTCGCCGGTAGGGCTCGACTGGTCGCCAGCCAACCTGCGCATCATTGCAGGTACCGCTGCGGCTGCAGCGTGAGGTGGTGAGATGATCGCGCGCTCCTCCACTCTGTCGGCTCCATGGCTCCTAGCAGGCCCTGGAGCCCTGTTCTTCTTCGGGCTAGTGCTTCTCCCGCTGGCGCTGACGGTTATCCTGTCGTTCCACGCCTATGATCATTCCACAGGCATCCAGAACACCTTTACCCTGTCTCATTATGTCACCGTCGTCACAGATAGTTACTATCTCGAGATCTTCTGGAGGACATTGCGGATCGCAGCGCTGACCACGCTCATCTGTGCCGCCATCGGAGTCCCGGAAGCCTACATTCTGTCGCGCATGCGCGATCCGTGGCGCTCGGTTTTCCTTCTCGTCATCATTGGTCCGTTGCTCGTTTCCGTCGTGGTCCGCACCTTCGGTTGGAGCATGCTGCTCGGCTCGCAAGGCCTCGTGAACCAGGCACTCCAGCTTGTCGGATTCGCACCGGCCAGGATCCTCTATACCGAGACTGCCATCGTCATTGCTCTCGTCCACGTCATGCTGCCGTTCATGGTCATTCCGGTGTGGACGGCCTTGCAGAAGCTCGATCCTATGGTCGAGGCGGCAGCCTGGACTCTCGGCGCCTCGCATTTCACGGCTCTTCGCCGAGTGGTGATGCCTCAGGTCACGCTGGGCATGCTCTCCGGCAGCCTCATCGTCTTCGGGTTATCGGCCAGTGCTTTCGCCGTCCCGGCTCTGCTTGGCGGCCGTCGTCTCAAAATGGCGGCGACGCTGGTTTATGACGAATACCTGCACGAGCTAAACTGGCCCCTCGGAGCTGCTATCGCGATCATCGTGCTTGTCGCGAACCTTTGCATCATGCTGGCCTACAACCGCATGGTCGAGGCCCGCGCTCGCCGGACTCTCGGGTGACACCATGCAAAAAAACGGTCCAGTCGCTCTCATCTTTCACAGTCTCGTTCTGACATTCGTTTTGGCGCCGCTCGTCATCATTTGCCTCGTGGCGTTTACTCCTGAGAATACCTTGAGCCTGCCGACAACCGGTTTGTCCCTGCGCTGGTTCAAGGCTGTCTTCGCACATCCAGATTTCATGGCATCCTTCTGGAACAGTATCTGGCTAGCAACGCTTTCTGCGACCTTGGCCGTCGCGTTCGCTGTACCTGCCGCGCTTGCTATCAGCCGGTATACGTTCCCAGGCAGGGACTTTCTCAACGCCCTGTTTCTGTCGCCCCTGATCATTCCTCATTTGGTCCTCGGAGTGGCCTTTCTGCGTATGTTTGCGCTCCTTGGCGCCACGGGCAGCTTTGCCTGGCTCGTAGCGACACACATCATCGTTGTGACGCCCTATATGCTCCGTCTCGTGCTGGCGGCCCTGTCGGGACTCGACCGCAGTGCTGAGCAGGCCGCGCGGACGCTCGGTGCCGGGGAATGGACCGCGTTTCGCCGCATCACAGCTCCCATGATCCTGCCCGGCATCACAGGCGGCTGGCTGCTTGCCTTCATCAACAGCTTCGACGAGCTGACGATGTCGATCTTCGTCACCTCGCCCGCAACCGTTACGCTGCCGGTTCGCATGTACATGTATGCGACGGAGTCCATCGATCCGATGATGGCGGCCGTCTCAGCCTTGATGATCGCCATCACGGCCGCTGCCATGCTGGTGCTGGATCGCGTATTCGGACTCGACCGCATCCTCGTCGGGCAGCGCTGAGGAAATGAATATGGCTCTTCTCAAGCGCCTCTCCCGACATGAGCTTCCCCTCGTTCCGTTCACACTGAACGGTGAGGCCTGCTCCGGCCGTGCGGGCGATACTGTTCTGACCGCCATTCTCACTCAGGCAGATCGGCTGCGTCTCAGCGACTTTTCGGGAAACCCCAGGGCTGGCTTCTGCCAGATGGGCGCGTGCCAGGACTGCTGGGTCTTAACAAGCAGCGGTGCGCGCATCCGCGCCTGCAGCACGGCCCTCGAAACCGGAATGGATCTTCAAACGATCACGGAGCCGAGATCGTGAGCGACGCCATTCGACCGCTGATCGTCGGCGCCGGCCCTGCGGGCATCCGTGCAGCGCAAACCCTCGTGAACGCAGGCATCAGGCCTGTCGTCATCGATGAAGCGCCATCGAGCGGCGGGCAGATCTATCGCCAGAGGCTCGTGCCTGACGAGCGCTCCGCGAAAGATCTTTACGGGTCGGAGGCGGCGAAAGCGATAGCCCTGCACGGCACCTTCGCGCGGATCTGCGACAGGATCGATTATCTACCCGAAACCCTGGTGTGGAACCTCCGAGACAAGGCTGTGGATGTGGTGACAGGCCAACGCACGCGCCGCATTGCATTCAGCCATCTGATCCTGGCCACCGGCGCAACCGACCGCGTTCTCCCTTTCCCCGGCTGGACCCTTCCGGGCGTCTTCACCCTGGGTGGCTCCCAGATCGCCCTGAAGTCGCAGGGCTGCGCCATCGGCGAGAAAGTTGTGTTTCTCGGCTCCGGACCGCTGCTCTATCTCGTTGCGTGGCAATATATGAAAGCCGGTGCCGATGTTGCGGCCGTTCTCGATACGGCACCGTTCTCAGCGAAATTCCATCTCCTGCGCGGGTTGTTCGCTCAGCCTTCCGTCGTCCTGCGCGGCTTTCGCTTTGCAGCCGAACTCATGGCACGCGGCGTTGCCGTTCACTTTGGAGTTCAGCCTGTCCGCATCGACGGCACGACGCGAGTCGAGGGGATTAGCTGGCGTGAGCGCGGCAAGGAGCATCGTCTCGCCTGCGACGCTGTGGGTTATGGTTTCTCCCTGCGGTCCGAAACCCAGCTTGCGGACCTTGCGGGGTGCCGCAACATCTTCGATGCCCGGGACCGGGCATGGCGGCCTGAGCGCGACAGCGCGGGACGTACCAGTGTATCGGGCGTCTATATCGCGGGTGACGGTGCCGGCATTGCCGGCGCGGATGCCGCCGAACTCGCCGGGGAACGGGCGGGCCTCGCGCTGCTCGATGACGCAGGCCTGCCGGTCGATCACGCGCGGATCGGGGTGCTGGAGCGCAAGCTCGCCAGCATCCAAAAATTCCGTAACGTTCTCGAATCCGCATTCCCATTTCCGGAATCCTGGGTCACCAGCATCGCCGATGACGTAACCCTCTGCCGGTGCGAGGAGATCGCCGTCGGCGATGCGCGCGCTGCCGTGCGTGATCAGGGTGTTTCCGAACTCAACCGTCTCAAGGCATTGACCCGTGTCGGGATGGGCCGCTGTCAGGGGCGGATGTGCGCCAGCGCGGCAGTGGAAGTTCTGGCCTCCGCCTGCGGTCGATCGCCGGACGCGGTTGGACGGTTGCGCGCGCAGCCGCCCATCAAGCCCATTCCTCTGGCGGTTGCGGCCGAAGGAGAAGCCGCATGAGCCGCACCCTTCACAAGGATGTCGCCATCATCGGTGGCGGACTCGTTGGAAGCTCCGCAGCCCTTGCTCTGCGACGCATGGGCTTCTCCGTCGTGCTTCTCGACAAGGGCTTCTGCGGCGCGCAGGCCAGCGGCGTGAACTATGGCGGCGTGCGCCGCCAGGGCCGCCCGCCGGAGCAGATCGCCCTGTCTCAACGGGCTCATGCCATCTGGCCGCGTCTGATGGACCTCATCGGCGTCGATGGTGAATTCGTGCGCTCAGGCCACCTGAAGCTCGCGAGAACCGAGGCCGAGATGGCATCGCTCGAAGCCTATGCGGCTCGTGTCGCGGATCTGGGGCTCGACTTGGAGCTGATCGGCGGGATCCAGCTGCGGGAACATTTCCCCTGGATCGCGGGAGACGTCACAGGCGCGTCTTTGTGTGCAGGTGATGGACATGCCAATCCCCGCCTCGTCTCCGCGGCGTTCGCCCATGCGGCGCGACACGCCGGCGTGGATGTTCTCGAACACACCCCTGTGTCGCATGTCGAGAAGGCGCTCGACGGCTTTCATCTGTCGGCAGGCTCGAGCACCGAGATCAAGGCACGCTTCGTGATCAACAGCGCCGGTGCCTGGGCGGGTCCTTTCGCGGAAGCGTTCGGCGAGCCTGTGCCGCTCCATGCGATCTACCCGAGCATGATCGTTACCGAGCCCCTGAACGTCTTCATGAATGTGAACATCGGGGCCGAAGGCGGTGGCATCTATGCGCGCCAGGTTGAGCGCGGCAACTGCATCGTCGGCGGCATGCGGGGCGAGCCGCTTGCAGAGCCCGACTTCTCCCGCCCCACGGGATCGGGCGCCGTCACCATCATGAACCGCGCCGCGGCCCTTTTCCCGGCTCTGCGCCATGCTTATGCCATCCGCTTCTGGAGCGGCACGGAAGGTGAAATGGCGGACCGGAACCCGGTGATCGGCTTCAGCCGGACGACACCGAACCTCATTCACGCCTTCGGCTTCTCGGGAGCCGGATTTCAGATCGCGCCGGGAGTTGGCGAAGTCCTGGCCGAACTCGTCCGTGACGGTGAAAGCCGCACGCCGATTCAAGCTTTCGCCATTGATCGATTTGCCCGCACGACTCAAGGCTCCCGGGCGGATAGCGAACCTGAACCACAAAAGAGGGAAACAGCACAATGAAAACGTCGACGCTTTTGCAAGCCACAGCCCTTGCCGCGCTCACCATCGCAACCTCCGGTGCAGCTCAGGCACAGACCAAGACGCTCTATGTCGGCATGAATGGCGGCAACTTCGAGAAAACCTTCACGCAGAATGTCTTCCCGGACTTCGAGAAGGCGAACGACGTGAAGGTTGTCGTTGTGCCAGGAACATCATCCGACATTCTGGCCAAGGCCACCGCGGCCAAGTCAAATCCCCAGATGCATGTGATGTTTTTGGACGATGGCGTTATGATCCGCGCTATCGGCGCAGGCCTGTGCGAGAAGATCAAAGATACACCAGTTCTGGCCGATCTTGCTCCGGGCGCCCGCCTGAAGGATGACATGGCGATCGGCATCGACCTCGGCATGACGGGTCTCGCCTACAACAAGAAGATGTTCGAGGAGAAGGGCTGGGCTCCCCCGACCTCGTGGATGGATCTCGCCGACCCGAAGTACAAGGGGAAGGTCGTATTCCAATCCGCTGCCGCTTCGTCCTTCGGACTGCATGCCTTTCTCATGTTCAACCGCATCCAGGGCGGCAATGAGAAGAACGTCGAGCCGGGCTTCTCCAAGTTCAGGGACACCATCGGTCCGAATGTGCTTGAATACATCCCGAGTTCAGCCAAGATCTCCGAAATGGTTCAGACCGGCGAAGCCGCGATCTTCCCGCTGACCCCCACCGCCGTGGCGGCTCATCAGGAGAAGAATATTCCGGTGGAATATGCGCAGCCCAAGGAAGGTTCCGTTATCCTGATGGTGACCGAGTGCGTCATCGCAAATAACAGCGAGCCCGAACTGGCTCAGAAGCTTGCCGCCTATCTCCTCTCGCCTGAGGCTCAGAGCAAGGCACTTCAATACGGCAACATCGTTCCCTCGAATGTGAACGCCAAGGCCCCCACCCCCGAGGCAGAAGCCAAGCTCAAGAAATTCCACGAGTACATGAAGACTGCCGTCACGCTTGATTGGGATACGATCAACGAGAAGCGGCCGGAATGGAACAGCCGCTGGAACAAGACCATCGAGCGCTGATGAGATCAAGACAGGGCGGGTGCTCGAAGCTTCCGCCTTTTACGCTCCCATACTGCCTGAACCCGTAGAGTCTTGCGGTAAATGTAATACAGGGCAGTCAATATTCTGCAGCGAAATGCGGGGTCTATAACGTGCCTGCCGTCTCAACGGACGGCAGGCACAGAATGTATAGCTTTTCAATCAGCAGTTAACTGCCTTGTTAGAAGCTCCAGAACAGCCGGGGCATCGACTCTCATGGCAACTCGAACCATGGCTCCTCCTTCCGTCATGATGGTCAGCTCTCCTGCCTGCTCGTTCCTGGCAACACTGACGCTCAGCTGAAGATCCTCACACTCAAACAGCTCCGGCGAGAGCGCAAACAGCATCACGCATAGATCGTGGAGCGGACGGCTCTCCCGGTTCGTTGCGGCCTCGAAGTACGATTCGATGAGGCTGGCCACCATGGCTGCCGTGGGTTTCCCGCTCGACGACAAAGCCTCTACGAACTCACGCGTGGCGCGCACACGGCGCGTGACGTCGAGCGGGATAAGCACAAAAGGCAGTCCGGATGCGACCACAACAGCTGCCGCCTCGGGATCAGCCCACAGGTTGAACTCGGAGCGCGGCCCGACGTTGCCATGCTCGTGGATCGCCCCGCCCATGCCAATGATCCGGCCGATGCGCCTTGCAGCCTCGGGCTTTTCCAGAACGAGACGAGCCAGGTTAGTCAGGGGTCCAAGGGCGAGCACATCAACAGCGCCTGCTGGCTGCCCCATTAGGAAATCCGCCAGCCATTCCACCGCATGCCGATTTTCCGGCAGACGCGCGGGATCAGGCAAAGCAACCCCGCCAATGCCATCTTCTCCATGCAGGTTCAGCGGCTCCGGTCCGACCCGCGACAGCGGCGCGGACGCCCCTTGGAACACCGGAATATCTTCCCGACCCGCGAACGCGAGAAGCCGACCCGCGTTGCGTGTGGTGGTTTCGATGCCGATGTTACCCGCCACCGTTGTGATCCCGGCGATGGTGAAGCTGGGCGAAGCGAGCGCCAGGAGAATACCAATAGCATCGTCAATGCCGGGATCAGTGTCGATGACGGTCAGGCGGGGTTTTGCGAGATTCATGATCGGGGTAGAAACCTTCCAGGTCCGTGTGGTCTCTTATCCGACAGCGGATCACTTTTGACCATAGCCACAGGTGCGCCGTGATCCGTTCCGCTTCACTTCCCGACGATCTGCTGATGAATGCCGCGGACGAAGTGACGATCCGCCAGGATCTGCTTCTGGTGGCCCTCGGAAAACGACCGGCGGACAAGCTCCTGCGCGTCGGACGGCTGCTCGATGTCCACACCTGCACGTGGCTCTACGATCAGGAGATCGCTATTCGAGGCCGCCGCATCGCCTGGACCGGACCTGCAGGCACGTTTCCTGGGACGGCTATGGAACGGGCGGATCGGAGCGGTCTCGCGGCTACCCCCGGCTTCGGCGAGGTGCACAAGCATATTGAAAGCTCGCACATTACGCCGGAATACGAAGCTGCTCTTGTCCTTCCGCGCGGCAACACCTGGACCTGCGAGGCGAGCCATGAGTTCTCGAATGTCGATGGGCGGCACAATTTGGAATTCTGGCTGACGGCTCGCCGGCATGGATCGCCAATGAAGATTTTCCCGCTGCCGGGATCGGCGGTGCCGCCCACGGCCTATGAGTGGGGCGGCGGCTACTACGGCTATGACGAGCAGGCGGAATTCCTGACGCGGAGCCTGATGGTTGCGGGTCTCGACGAGGTGATGGACTGGCCTGCCGTTTGGAATCCCGAGAATCCATCGCACAAGCGGCTCTGGGGCATGATCCAGGCCACCTTCGAGAAGCGCGGCGTGGTCGAAGGTCACGGCGCTGGCCTGCGCGACCTCAACTCCATCAACGCCTTCGCGGCAGCGGGCCTTGCCTCCGATCACGAGGGCTGGACCGCCGAGGAGGTGTGGGACAAGTTGCGCCATGGGATCTTCATCGAGATCCGGCCGCATTCAATGCCGGAAATCATCGAGGGCTTGCTCCAGCGAGGACTCGCGGACTGGTCTCAAGTGGCTTTTGCCACCGACGACCGCAGTGCCTCGGATACCCTGCGGATGGGTGCGACGGACTACAACGTGCGCCTCGCCATTCATTCGGGCCTCCCGCTGGAGATCGCGATCCAATGCGTGACTATCAACCCGGCGCGGCACATGCGACTGACGCCTTGGGTCGGCAGTATCGCCCCAGGGCGCTTTGCCGACATCGTGCTCCTCGACGACACGGAAAAGCTTTCCATCGCGGAAGTCTGGGCCGATGGCGAGCCCGTCTCTCAGGGAACGGAGTATCGCGGCCCCTTGCCCTCGATCTACTGGCCTCAATGGGCCTCGAGGACGGTAAACATCCAACGCACCATCGAGCCGAAGGATTTCGCCATCACGGCCGAGCCCGACCGTGCCACGATGCAGGCGGCGCTGCTGCGGCCCTTCCATTGGCATGACGAGTTCATCACGATGGAGCTGCCCGTCGAGAACGGCCAAGTTCAGCGCGATCCGGTCCGGAACGTCACCAAGTTCGCCATCGTCGATCGTTTCTCCGGCGAGGGGAAAGTCTCCCGCATGTTCTGGCTCGGCTGCGGACCGAAGACACCCGATACGGCGGTGGGCTGCACGGTCGCGCACGACAAGCACAATCTCTGGATTGTCGGCTCCTCAGACGAAGCCATGGCGATGGTGGCCAATCGCGTGGCAGAGATCGGTGGCGGCTGGGTTCTCGTCAGCGGCGGCAAGGTTCTGGCGGAGGTGCGCTACGAGATTGGTGGGCTGATGACCCAGCGTCCGGCGGACGAGCTCGATGTCGACATGCAGCAGCTCTATGCGGCTGCCGAAGCCATAGAATGGCTTTATGAGCCGACCTTCTCGCCGCGCTGGTATCCTGGTTTTCCCGAACGGCTGCAATTCGCCACTCTTACTTGTGCCCCGTGGCGCTGGGTTCTGGTCGCGCCATGCCAGGCCGCGCCGCAGGGTTTTGTCAATGTGGCGACCGGGCAAACGCACCCGGTCGTCTGGTAGACGTCAGCCCGCCGCGTCGATGCGGGCCATCTCGGCCTTGAACTGCGCAGCGATCTGACCGGCATCGCGCAGGATCTTCTTGCGCTCCAGGCTTTCCACATTGCGGCCACGCATGATCCAGCGGCCGCCGACCATTACGTCCTGCACGTCCATCGGCATGCCCGAGAAGACGAGCGTCGCGTAGATGTCGTAGACCGGCTGCAGGCGCGGAGCGGAGAGGTCGATGCGGATGAGGTCGGCCTGCTTGCCGGGTTCGAGCGAGCCGATGCGGCTGTCGAGGCCCAGCACCTGCGCGCCTTCCAGCGTCGCCATGCGGATGACCTGAGCAGCCGGCATGGGCTTGCGGCTGTGGCCGAGAAGCTTCTGAAACATGGAGACCGGACCGAACTGGCTGAACAGGTCCAGCGTGTTACCGCTCATCGGCCCGTCGGTGGCGATGCCGACCTTAATGCCCGCTTCCCGCATGGCCTCGATGGGCGCAATTCCGCGACCGGCCTTGGCGTTCGAGCGGGCATTGTGGGCGACGCGCACATCCGCTTTGGCCAAGCGCTCAATCTCGAACGGATCAATGTGCAGGCAATGAGCGGCGATCAAGCCAGGGAGCAGCAGCCCCGCCTTCTCGACGACGGCGACCGGTCGCAATCCATGGTTCTTGCGGCACCATTCCATCTCGCTGTCCATTTCGGCGAGATGAAGCTGCACCGGTACATCGCGATGCGCCTGGGCCCATTGCGCAACACGGGCCATGACCTCGATATCGGTCGAGTAAGGCGCGTGAGGGGCAATGGAGGGAGTAATCCGGTCATGCCCCGAAAACTCGGACACAAGTTCTTCAACCAGGGCAAAACCCTCATCGATTGTCTTGTGATCCGGCGGATCGAAGGTTGCCAGCGTCTGTCCGACGACACCACGCAGGCCAGCCTGATCGAGAGACCGTCCGACCTCCGTCTCGTAGTAGTACATGTCCGCGATGGTGGTAACGCCAGCCTCGATGGACTCGAGTGCCCCTAGGAGCGTGCCAACGCGTACCATCTCCGGCGTCACGAACTTGCGCTCCATCGGCAGCACATAGCGGAACAGCCGGTCGTCGACATCCTCACCAAGGCCGCGGAACAGGGTCATTGCCAGATGCGCATGGGGATTGACCATGCCGGGCATAATCACATCGCCACCTGCATCGATGGTCTCAGCCTCATCCACCTGTGGCGGCTCGCCGGAACCGAGAGCCCGGATCGTGCTACCCTCGATATGGATCCACCCGTTCTCAATGACGCTCATGCTCTCGTCGATAGGGAGCAGGCAGGCATTCCTGATGAGGATAGGCGCCATCACCGGGCTCCCTCGCTGGCCAGAATGGTGCATTGCTCCGGCATGGGCACGAGCTTCACACCGGTTCCAGCCTCCAGCGGCGTCGTGAGGCTGCCGTTGGCCACGAGGTGGCCTGCCTGCGTCTCGCATTGGTACTGATAGGCACGACCGAGATAGGTCCTCAGCCCCAGTTGGGCTGGGAGACCTTCGGCGGCGGGGTCGGTGGAGACCATCAGCCCGTCCGGTCGCGTGGCGAGGAGGAAGCTATCGGGGATAGCACCGTAGGCGGCTTGCGACAGCCGCAGGGTCAACCCGGCGGTCTCCGCAGTAACCATGTCACCGTCACGGGCAATGACCTTGAGGGGGATGATGTTCTCGAACCCGACGAAACGGGCCACAAAGGTGTTGGCAGGACGCCGATAGAGCACCTCCGGCCGGTCGAACTGCATGAGCCTGCCCGCATTCATGATGGCGACACGGTCGGAGATCGAGAAGGCCTCCTCCTGGTCGTGGGTGACATATACAGAGGTGGTGCCGTTCGAACGCTGCAGTTGGCGGATCTCCACACGCATGTCGACCCTGAGCTTGGCGTCGAGGTTAGAGAGCGGCTCGTCGAACATCAGCAACGGCGGCTCGATGACGAGCGCTCGCGCAAGCGCGACGCGCTGCTTCTGCCCACCGGAGAGTGCTCCCGGAGCACGGTCCGCCAGGGCTGCAAGACCGACACGCTCCAGCATGGCCATCGCGCGCTTGCGGCGCTCGGACGCTCCAAGGCCACGTTGCTTGAGCCCGAAAGCAACGTTGTCGAGCACCGAGAGATGCGGAAACAGGGCATAGTTCTGGAAGACGAGTCCGATATCGCGCCTGTGCGTCGGCAGCCGTGTCAGGTCGCGACCTCCGAGCTGGATCGACCCGGTGGTGGGCGACAGGAAGCCCGCGATCAGGCGAAGGGTCGTGGTCTTGCCGCAGCCGCTGGCGCCAAGAAGCGAGACGAGTTCACCGGCCTGGACCGAGAGCGAAAGGTCTTCGAGGACCTTGGTCGTTCCGTAATGGGCCGAGACGGCTTGGAGATCGAGGGGCTGTGTCACGGAAAACTACTTCGCAAGAAAGGTGAGACCGAGGGTGCGCTCCACCACGGCCATGACGGCCACGGTGAGGAACATCAACAGGACGGAAACGGACGCCACTGTGGGGTCGAAGAACTGCTCGACATGCGCGAGGATCTGGATCGGCAGGGTGCTGATCCCCGGCCCGGTCAGGAAGAGCGACACCGACACGTCGTTGAGCGAGGTGATGAAGGCGAGGATGAAGGCCGCGATCACCCCTGCCCTCACGTTCGGAAGGACGATGGTGAAGAAGGTCTTCACGGGCGCGCTACCGAGGCTGATCGCCGCCTCCTCGATGGAGAAGTCGAAGGATGCAAGGCTGGCGCTGATCACCCGCACCACATAGGGCAGAACGAGAAGCGTGTGGCCGATCAGAAGAGCCCCAAAGATCGGAACTCCTGTGCCGACCGCGAACGACTTCAGCAGCGCGAAGCCGAAGACGATCTCGGGCACGAGGATCGGCAGCACGAACAGCGTTCCCAGCCATTTCGGAAGCTCGACCCTAAAGCGGTTGAGGGCATAGGCCGCCGGGATTCCGATCAGGAGCGCGAGGAGCGTCCCCATGAAGGCAATCTGCAGGCTGGTGACGATGGTTCGACGAAACGCGCTGATCTCGAAGATGTTTTCGAACCAGCGCAGGGACAGCCCTTGCGGCGGGAAGGTGAGATAGGTGGTGTCGCTGAGCGCCGCGCCGACCACGATGACCAGCGGCAGCATGAGGAACAGATAGACCAGCGCCGCAACGACGATGAGCAGGGGATGAGGTCTGTCGGACATCACGTGGCCATGGGATTGATGCGGCGGGCGATATGGCTCATCGCGAGAACGATAGTGATGGTGATCACTGTCATGATGGCCGCAATGGTCGAGGCACCGACCCAATCGAAGGACACCATCGCGCGCTGATGAAGCAACGTGGCGAGCACCGTCTGACGCTCGCCACCGAGGAGTTGCGGCGTGGCGTAGGCCGTGAAGCTGCCGGTGAAGACGAGCACGGCGCCGACGATCAGGCCAGGCACTGCCAACGGCAGAAGCACCTGCCAGAAGGTGGCGATTGGCGAGGCCCCGAGCGAGGAGGAAGCCTGCAGCACATCCCTCGGAATGTTCTCCAGCACCCCGACGAGCGAGAGGACCATCAACGGCACGAAGAGATAGACCATTCCGATGATGACGGCTCCCTGCGTGTAGAGCATCTCGAGCGGCTCGTTGACGATGCCGAGTGACAGCAGGGTCTGATTCAGGATGCCGTTGCGACCCAGGATGATGAGCCACGCAAAGGCACGGACAACGACGCCTGTCAGCAACGGGAACACGGCGGCGATAATCAGCAGGCTCTTCAGCTTTCCGGGTGCTCGGGAGACCACATAGGCGGTCATGAAGCCGAAGATCAGCGAGATGATCGTCGTGATCGCAGCGATCTGCAGCGTCCGGAACAAAACAGTCGTGCGGAAACCGCTGTTGAAATAGGAGATGTAGGGAGCAAAGACCCCGCGCGGATCCATGAAGGTGCCGGCGATCACGGCCCCGATGGGGATAAGCAGGAAGCCGATGACAGCGAGCGTGGCGGGCGCGGAGAGCGCCCACCCGGTTGCGCCGTTGTGGCGCCAGAATCGTCTTGAGGTCATGATGACTGAATTATTTCCCGAAGACCTCACTCCAGGCATCGATCCAGTCGTTCTTCGCCGCATTGAGCTTCTCATAATCGAGGCGCTTGAGCGATGAGATCATCTTCTGGCCGTAGGTCCAGCGAGCTGCCTCTTCAGGCTTCAGCTGCACTGCGGTCGCAACCGGAGCATCGACGCCGCGCTCGGCCAGAGTCTGCTGAATCTTGGGATCGAGAATGAAGTTGATGAACTGATGCGCAAGCTCCGGGTTGGCCGCGCCCTTGGCGATGTTCACCGTGTTGAGGGTCGCATAATCGCCATCCTTCAGCTCCGCCCAGCGGACGGTGGGCACTGCCGCCTGGATCTGGGCCAGGGTGAAGTCCTGCGCCATGGCGACCGAGACCTCGCCGGTCGAGAACAAGTTCACGAGCTCGGAGCCGGTATTGTAATTCTTCACCACGTTGGGCTTGAGCTGCTCGATAGCCTTGAAGGCAGCTTTCTCGTCCTTGTAGGGATCGACGCCCGCCTTGTTGGCGGCGACCAGAACGGTCATCGGACCCGCCGTGGTGGTGATGCCAGGCAGCGAGACGCGGCGCTTCAGGTCCTCGCGCCACAGATCGTTCCAGGAGGTGATCGGGGCGCTGACCTTGGCGCTGTCGTAGATGATGCCAACACGGCCGATGGTGTAGGCTGGGCCGAACTGACCCTGAGGAGCACGTGCCAGCTCGTAGATGCCATTGAGGTTGGGGAGCTTGGAGCGGTCGACCGGCTGGAAGAGCCCTTCCTGAATGCCGATCTGGGAGTAGCTGTCGGTGAGATAAACCACATCGACGCCGCTGCCGCCGCGGATCTTGATCTTGTTCAGACGGTCGGCATTGTTGCCGGTCTCGAATACCAGTTCGCAGCCGCACTGGGCGCGGAACGGCTTGAGCACAATCTCCTCCAGCTTGTCGCCGTTGAAGCCCCACCAGGAGATCGTGAGAGTCTTGTTCTGAGCCATCGCCGGAGCTGAAGACAGCGCCGCCAGAACAAAGGCCGTGCCTACGATCGGTTTGTACCAACGCCCTACCATCTCAGGATCTCCTAAGTTCCAATGTTTCACTGCCGAACGGGGATGATCCGTTGGCTGGTCTAGAGCACTCCTGCCCTGGCGCCATAGGCATTAACACAACCATGACCGTGGGAAAGCCCCGCCTCTCAAGGACATTGCCCACGTTACAGCCATTCTGCTCAAAAAGCTCCCAAATCAGAAAATGGGTATCCAGCCACCGGCATCATTCCGCTTGAGACGGGGCGTCCGCAGCACGCCGACCACGCGGTCTGGCCATTGCGGATCGATAGCGGCGAGCTTGTCCCGCCAGGCATCCGTCTGGAGCATCGCTGCGCCGATCGCAACGGGTCGAACCCCACAGGAGGCGAGGAGCTCCAACGCGGCGGCAATGGAACGTCCACTGCTGATCACGTCGTCCACCAACAGAACCCGCCTGCTCTCAATCACAGGCAGCATGCGCGGATCGAGGTAGAGCCGCTTGAGCTGCTCCGGGCTGGTGATGGAGGTCATCGGCACTGAAAGGTCATCCCTGTACCAGAACTTGCGGGAGGTCCCGAGCGGGACATAGCGGCTCAGCCCGAGCTTCCGCGCCGTACCGCTCGCCAGGGTGAGCCCTAGGGTCGGAAGCCCGACCACCACTTCCGGGGCGAAAGCCCGTACCTTCTCGGCAAGGCTGGCGCAGAGGGCGTCCTCCACGGCAAAACTGGCCTGGTTGATGATGAGGGATGCCAAGGCATGCTCGCCATCCGCCAGTTCGCGGATTGGCAGACGCAGTTGGCGCCCATCCTCGAACTCCGCCGGATAGAAGCCGCGATGCCCTTCCGCCGGCTGCCGGTCGAAGGTCGACGGCGGATGGATGTCCTGCCAGAAATCGTGGGGCTGCATCGCTCGCTCCTGTCCTCCGGTCACGAGAAGGATGATTGTGGACCGGGTTATGCCGGGTTATCGAACGATTCGAGACCGCAAATCCAGGACGACAGCACGATGCTCCTTCAGGACCTCATCCAGGCGGACCTACCATTCCTGCGCAGCCTTCGCCAGGATCTCCATGCCCATCCGGAGCTGGGGTTTGAGGAGGAACGGACGAGCGGGATTGTCGCTTCCCTCCTGGAAGAGGCAGGCCTTCGAGTGCATCGGGGACTGGGCAAGACGGGCGTGGTCGGCACCCTGCAGGTCGGCAACGGCACACGCACCATTGGCCTGCGCGCCGACATAGACGCGCTGGCCATGCCGGAGCAGGCGGAGCGTCCCTACAAGTCGAAGTTTCCCGACAAGATGCATGCCTGCGGCCATGACGGGCACACGACGCTTCTTCTTGGGGCGGCCCGCTATCTCGCCAAGACACGCAACTTCTCCGGCACGGTGCATTTCATCTTTCAGCCGGCGGAGGAAGGCAGGGGCGGCGCGAAGAAGATGGTGGAAGACGGCCTCTTCGACCTCTTTCCCTGTGATGCGGTGTACGGGCTGCACAACATGCCGGGATTGGCCGTGGACGAGATGGCTGTTACCCCTGGTCCGCAGCTCGCCTCTTCCGACAGCTGGTTCGTGACATTCAAGGGCGTTGGCACCCATGGGGCTAAGCCCCACCTCGGCAAGGATCCAATCACGGCAAGCGGCCACTTCCTCGCCGCACTGCAGACCATCGTGGGACGCGTGATCAACCCGTTACAGCCTGCGGTGGTCAGCGCCTGCTCCGTGCAGGCGGGAGACCCACGGGCGCTCAACGTTATTCCCGGCATCGTGGAGATCGGCGGAACGGCACGAGCCTACTCGGCCGAGGTGCGCGATCAGCTTGAAGCCGAGATCGAGCGCCTTGCCAAGGGCATCGCCGTGATGTTCGACATCGACGTATCGTATGAATTCCGCAGGCGCATCCCACCCGTGATCAACCATACCGATGCCACTGCCCGTGCACTCAAGGCGGCACAGACCGTTTGCGGCTCGAAGGTCGTGACGAATTTCGAGCCCTCGACTGCGGGCGATGACTTTGCATTCTTTAGTGAGGCGGCTCCGGGTGCTTACGTGTGGCTCGGGAACGGTCCAGCGGTGAATGGGGCGCTCCATCACAACACAGCTTACGATTTCAATGACGATGCGACTCCGACTGGCGTCACCTTCTGGGTCGCCCTTGTCGAGCAGGAACTCGCACTTTGAGTTCTGGAAACAGGTGAACATTATTTTAGGAGCGACGTCGGCGGTACGCTTCTGATTGCGACGCCTTGGGCGTCAGCCTTGGTCTTTCCTCTATCCCCTGGTCTTGCTGACCGCTGCATCTGTTCTGGCCGTCGGCCCGCTCACATTTGCTGGCCTGGTCGGCTCTCACTTGGCACGGCCCTCGGCCTGCGGCGCGCGTTCGAGCACCTGATCGGCGCCAGTCTTATCGGCGCCACTCTGATGGTGGCAGCCGATTGGCTGGGGCGCATCGTCACCTTCCCATTCCAGTTACCCGCCGGCCTAGTCGCCACGCTGATCGGCGTGCCCTACCTGATCTGGCATCTGACGAGACGAGAGCGGTGAGGCTACCAAGATGAAGCTTGAGCACCCTTGGCGACCTTCAACCTGGCTAAAGCTCTAAACAATTGGCACACCAAAATGCCAAGCGACGACGCGCTAACTATTTGTTTTTGCTTATTTTTACTGCATTTCCAGCGGGTTCACCCCTCTCTGGCAGCACCAGCCCTGCCCTGTGGCTCAAGAGTCCGAGGCCACGGCTGCGAGATCCCCTGTCCTAGCACCTGAATGCTCGTCCGGCCGAAATCTTGCCAACGCGTCCTGTCTAAAGGTGCAGTTGTCTTTCTCCGCAAAGCCTTGCAATAATCCTGCATTGGGAGAGGCTTTCACCATTGAGACGAAGCCCTCCTGAAGAACATGACCGGAGGAGAACCTCCGGCTTCGACAAGGGGTAGAGGACCATGAAGGACTCGGCCATAGCGCCTGAGATCGCGGATCCGTATGCGACTCTCGAGAAAATTCTCAAAGTCATCGGCAGATCATGGCTGAGCGAGGAGTGGCGGCTTGAGGACATTCGCCTCCTGGCTCAGGATGCGCTCGCGAAACGGGGCAGCATGGACGATAGGGAGCGCGCCAAAGCGATCATCCAGGCTCGGCTCCGCATGAAGGCAAGCTCAGAGACGCCGGTTTCTGCACAGCGCAACGAGGGGCTCCCAACCTGAAAAGATCGAGGGGTCAAGCCAGAGACGAGAGATGCCCATTCACGGGCGCTCACCTCCTATAGACTTGACCTTTGCCTCCGGAAGCTCAGCTTTTGATCATTGCCAGTGTCTTGCTCGTCAAGACTTCAAGGACAGTCGTGCGGCACATTGTCTGGAAGACGAAATTTCAAACTGCTCTGCTTTTAGTCCTGCTGGTAATCTTTTAATAACTTCCCCAACGTTAGCATTTAAAGCGAGACAAACTAAACAAAACAGTCTCGCCATGGGGCACAATACGATGAAACACGGCAGTTTACTGTAACGCTTCGCATTGCATGACGTCGCGCGACGATCGCACGCTCTCTCCGAAGCTTAGCCTATCCTTCAAAAGAGAAATCCGATCCCTATCGGGCGCCAGATCACGCGCGCGATATTGCATCTCTTAATCTATACTTAGAGTTCACCGAAAATGCCCGCCGTCGAGACCTATAGCTCCACCGATAATCTTTACATCGACTCCATTCTCGGCAACATCAAGTGGGTTCCGAGCGACCTGACATACAGCTTCCCAACCGCTATCACCGCGTACGGCGCTGCCTATGGGGATGGTGAAACAGCCAAAAACTTCGGGTCCTTCAACGACACGCAGCAAGCCATCACCCGGTCGGCTTTGAAGCTTTTCTCATCCGTCAGCAACCTGACGTTCCAGGAAGCCAGCGGGGTGAGCGCATCGTCAGCCGATCTGCGCTTCGCGCAATCGGATGTGCCAGGGACCGCATGGGCCTACTTTCCGACCACGGATGCAACGGGCGGCGATGTGTGGGTCAACAATTCCAGCCGGAACTACGCAAGCCCTGCCAAAGGCAACTACGCCTATCTCACCATCGTGCATGAGATCGGACACGCTCTCGGTCTTGCGCATGCCCATGAAGGCAACATGCCCTTGTCTCATGACAGCATGGAATACACCGTCATGAGCTACCGCTCATATTCCGGCGCCTCGACCGGTACGGGCTATATGAACGAGACCTGGGGCTACGCGCAGTCGTTGATGGTGTACGACATCGCCGCCCTCCAGCATATCTACGGCGCGAATTATCAGACGAACAGCGGCAGCACTGCCTATTCATGGAGCGAGACCACCGGCGAGATGTTCATCAACGGCGTCGGCCAGGGCGCGCCCGGCGGCAACCAGATCTTCCTCACCGTGTGGGATGGTGGCGGTACGGACACGTACAGCTTCACCGACTACACGACGTCTCTGACAATCGATCTTCAGCCCGGCGCGTGGACGATAACCTCGCAGGATCAGCGCGCAAAGCTCCACTGGGACGGGTCAAAGCTCGCTGCCGGCAACATCGCCAATGCGCTCCTGCACCAAGGCGACACGCGCGCCCTCATCGAGAATGCCTATGGCGGCTCTGCGAATGACACCATCAAGGGTAATGTCATCGGCAATACTCTGCGCGGCAACGCGGGCGACGACAAGCTCTATGGCTTGAGCGGCAACGACGTGCTGATCGGGGGCAGCGGGAGAGACGTGCTGAGCGGAGGAACAGGCACGGATATGGCCAGCTACAGCACGGCAAAGGCCGGCGTTGTGGCTGACCTTATGACGCGATCCAACAATCGCGGCGATGCTGCCGGCGACTCCTATTCAAGCGTCGAGTGGCTTACGGGCAGCTCCTACAGCGACACTCTTTATGGCAATGGATCGGCGAACCAGATCAAGGGCGGTTCCGGACGCGACACGCTCAATGGACGAAGCGGCAATGACGTGCTCGATGGCGGCACAAGCAGCGACAAGCTTCATGGAGGAAGCGGAAAGGATCTGCTGATCGGCGGAAGCGGAACGGATGTTTTCGTTTTCTCTTCTTCGTCTCACTCACGGATGTCTTCGGCCGATATTATCAAGGATTTCCGCCGCGGTTCCGACCACATCGATCTGCGCGACATCGATGCCAATGCGAAGCTCGCAGGCAATCAGGCGTTCACCTTCATTGGAAAGAGTGCTTTCCACGGCAAGGCCGGGGAGTTGCGCTTTGCCGATGGCATGGCTGCGGGCGATACGAACGGCGACAAGATTGCCGACTTTGGCATCAACGTCGCCGGTCTCTCGGCGATGTCCAAAGGCGACTTTTATCTCTGACCATTTATTGAAACAAAGTATCTAATAAGCCGCAAATGCTCATAGGGCTCAGTCGATAGGTTGAGCCCACATGCACAGAAACTCGGTGTTAACCATCTGGACAAGCCCCAAGCTTAGGCATTATTGCCACTGAAATGTCTTTCGGCTCTTGGGGAAGCACGATGGATCGTTCGGAAAAGCGTCATCCTGCCAATGATGCACTGGCCTATCTGATGAACCTGATCGGCCTTGCCTTCAGCATCAGCTGCCTGTGGGTTGTCGCCTCTGCGGCCAAGATGTGAGGCGGCCTTTTCTGCCGCTGTCTCAGCGGGAGCGGAATTCCTTGGCCGCGTCAGTCGCCTGATAGGCCCAATAGGTGAGTTGAGCCGCAGCCCGCCCCAGAATGCCGCCATTCCATGTGAGACCGAAAGGCGCAAAGAGCCGATAGCGGTCGCTCTCGCCGACAATCCCTTCCGCAATCACCATGCCGCCGATGGCCGTGGTGTTCATGCCGTGGCCGCCGAAGGCCGTGCAGTACCAGACGCCGGGCTTCAACTGCCCGATCTGGGGCATCAGATGCCGGGCGTAAGCCATGAGCCCCGACCACGCGATTTCGACCTTCAGGTCGGCCAGTTGCGGATAGGTCGTCACCATCTCACGCCGGAGCAGGGCCGCGATGTCCCGCGGATCCGTCGTGCGTGTAGTGATGCGCCCGCCCCACAGGATGCGGCTGCCGTCGCCGACGAGGCGGTAGTAATCCCCGGCCCGGCGATCGTCGAGGATCGCAGCGCGCGTCCGGATGGCTCCTTGCACCCGCTCAGGCGCATACTCCGTCAGCAGGACGTAAGTAGCAATCGGCAGAAAGGCGCGCTTCAAGGCAGGCGCAACAGCACCCGTGTACCCACCCGTGGTGAACACCACATGCTCGGCCGAGATCTCGGCAACGTTCGTTCGGACGATCTTCCGAGCGCCGTCTAGATCAGCTGAGATGACCGCTGAGTTCTCGTGGATCGCAGCCCCTAGGCGCGCTGCTTCGCGGGCGAGCGCACGTCCGTAATTCAGCGGATGAAAATGGAATGCGTCCTCGTCGAGGATTGCTTCATGGTATTTGGGCGAGACAAAGAGGCTTCTCACCTCGTCACGGGGCAGATAGCGCAGGCTCAATCCGAACTCACGCCGCTGGGTCTCGCAGGCAGCCTGCAAGGCGCCGCGCGAATGGTAGCGCAAAGCCTTTGCGATGCCGGGAACAAGTTTGGCATCCTCGATACCGAGTTCGTCAATGGTGCGGCGGACGATGCCGACGCCTTCCATCGACAGGCGGAAGAGTTCTCTCGCCTGGTCTTTTCCCACGCGCCGCTCGATCGATGACAGACCTGTTGCGTAGCCCGCCGAGACAAAGCCGCCATTGCGCCCTGAAGCGCCCCACGCCACGCGCTGCGCCTCAAGGAGCACCACCTTGCGCCCGCTGCGCGCGAGCTTGAGCGCTGCTGTGAGACAGGCGAGCCCGCCGCCGACGATGCAGACATCTGCCTGGATCCGGCCGGCTGCCGCCGGATAGATCTCCGACGTGGAAACGGTCCGGCTGTAATAGGTATCGATATAGGCGGACGACATGCGGGATCGGCTAGAGCGTCATGTCGGTGGCTGCGAGGAAGATCTGCACGAGCTTCTCGCAACCCTGTCGATCCTCCTCGTCGAAGCGGCCCGGGTTGGGACTGTCGAGATCGAGCACACCCAGCACCCGCCCATCCTTGACGAGCGGGACGACCAGTTCGGACCGGGAGGCACTGTCGCAGGCAATGTGCCCGGGGAAGGCGTGGACATCCTGCACGACGATGGATTCCTGACGCTCTACAGCCGTTCCGCAGACGCCACGGCCAACCGCGATGCGCACGCAGGCCGTCTTGCCCTGGAAGGGGCCGAGCACGAGCTCGCCCCCGCGCATGAAGTAGAAACCGGCCCAGTTCAGGTCCGGCAGGAACTGGAAGATCAGCGCGGACATGTTGGCCGTATTGGCAATCATGTCCCGCTCGCCCTCCAGAAGTCCGGTGAGCTGCTGGGCAAGCGAGGCATAGAAGTCCCGCTTGTTGTCGGAGATGGGAATGTCTTTGACTTCGAACATGCGGTTTTCCTTATGAGCCTGGGGATTGCTTGTCCAGACCGGCTTACTCGGCCGCCATATCGGGCCGGGGAGCTCTGGCGAGATCAAGACCCTGGTGATCGCAGAGGCGGCGATAGAGGCCCCCCTTACGATACAGACTGTGGTGATCCCCCTCCTCTACGATCCGCCCCTTGTCGAACACGAGGATACGGTCGAGGGCGCGCACCGTCGAGAGGCGATGGGCAATCACGATGGAGGTGCGCCCCACCATGAGCCGCTCCATGGCCTGCTGAATCAGCACCTCCGATTCCGAGTCGAGGGCGGAAGTGGCCTCGTCCAGGATCAGGATCGGCGCATCGGCCAGGAAGGCACGGGCGATCGCCACCCGCTGGCGCTCGCCGCCCGAGAGCTTCACGCCGCGCTCGCCCACCAGAGTGGAATAGCCCTTCGGCAGGCTCAGGATGAAGTCATGCGCATTGGCAAGCTGCGCCGCACGCTCGATCTCCGGCATGCGGGCTCCGGGCCGCGCATAGGCGATGTTCTCGGCCAGCGTGCGATGGAACAGGATCGGCTCCTGCTGCACAATAGCGATCTGCGAACGCAAGGATGCCTGCTGAGCCTCGGCAATATTCTGCCCGTCGATCCGGATCTCGCCGCCCGTCACGTCGTAGAGCCGCTGGATCAGCTTGACGAGGGTCGTCTTGCCCGAGCCCGAAGGGCCCACGAGCCCCACACGCTCGCCCGCATGCATTGTCAGCGACAGGTCCCGATAGAGGGGCGTGTCATGTCCCGCATAGTGGAACGTAACACGGTCGAACGTGACCTCGCCGCGCCCGATCCGGATCGGCTTTGCACCGGCGCGATCAGGCACGCCGACGCGCTCCCTATGAATGTCGATCAGCTCTTCCATGTCGTTGACGGAGCGGCGCAGGTTGTTGATGTGCATGCCGACATCCCGCAGGTAGCCGTGGATCACGAAATAGGTCGTGAGCACATAGGCGAGATCGCCCGGCGTGGCGCGGTTGTCCCACCACAGCCAGATCGCCGTACCGATGATGGCCGCACGAATGCCGAGCAGCGCGATGAACTGAACCGTGCCGCTGTTGGTGCCGCGCTGCCAGAGGCGGCTCGTGCGCTTCTGCCACTTATTCAGCACCCAGGTGAGGCGGGCATCCTCCCGCGTCTCCGCGCCAAAGGCCTTGACCACCGGGTTGCAGCTCAAAGCGTCCGCCAGCGTGCCGCCGACGCGCGTATCCCAGGCATTCGCGAGCCGTGCCGCAGGCGCGACATAGCGTGTCGAGAGCAGGGCCGTCATGATGATGTAGGCCAATGCGCTCACGCCGATGACGAGACCCATTACGGGCCAGCGCAGGCCCAAGACGATCATTGAGCCCGCAAGCACCGTGAGCGACGGCAGCAATGCGAGCAGAAGCGTGTCGTGCATCAGGTCGAGCGCCCACATGCCGCGCGTGATCTTGCGCACGGTCGAGCCGGCGAAGGAATTGGCATGCCAGTCGGTCGAGAAGCGCTGCACGCGCGCGAAGGCATCCTGCGCCACGCGGCCCATCACGCGCAGCGTCAATTCCACGATGCCGTAGAACGCAAGATGGCGCATGACGATCATGAGCAATCCGAGTCCCGTCATGAACGCGAACGCGATAAGCGCCGCATGCAGGGCAGCATCGCGGTTGTCGCCACCTGCGGCAATGGCGTCGACCAGCCTGCCGGCGAAGACCGGCATGAATACGTCGGCAAGTGTCGAGACCATCATGGTGACGACAACCAGCGCCACGTAGCGCGGCTCGTTGCGCCAATGGCGGAACGTGAATCGTAAGACGTCGCGGGTCGCATCCCCGCCCTTCTTCTGCTGGTTCATAGCAACGACAGGTGACGCTCGGGGCGTACACCTCTCCCGGAATTTCGAGGAGCAACAGCAGGAACGGCGGCTCACCGCGTTCGACGTCGCTCGATGATCATGGAAAACTTTGTAAGGTTTGCCGGGCCTTGGAGCCCCGCCTGGTCCAGCCTAGGATTTTGGGCGGGACGCGGGAGGAACGTTCAGCAAGCACACAAAAGCCATGCAGTCCTCCCTCTCTGGAATAAAAACCTGAATGCAAAATAGTGCAGTTCGTTCAACTTGGCAACCGCAGTTTTGTTTCATCCTTTGCTGGAGGATTTACACGACTTCGAGCGGCCGATGCGGTTCGGACGGCAGTTCTACCCGGATGGCATCTCCGGGCCGGACCTCCCCGCCCTTGAGCACAATCGCCATGATGCCGGACTTGCGAACGACCTTGCCCTGCTCGTCCTTGCCCAGCACTGCCTTCATGAGACCTTTTTGAAACCGGTCAATCTGGACGCAAGGATTGCGCAGGCCCGTGACCTCGATGACAACACTCTCTCCAAGCAACAGGCGCGCTCCGGCCGGTAGGTTCAGAAGATCAATTCCGCGAGTCGTGACGTTTTCCCCCAACTTGCCAGCCGCGATGGAAAAGCCTCTTTCGGCCAGTTCATCGAAGAGCTCCGCATGAATGAGATGGACCTGCCGCAGGTTCGGTTGGGTTGGATCCTTGGCCACCCGCGAGCGGTGCTTGACCGTGATGCCGAGATGGGCGTCACCCTCAACGCCGAGGCCCGCCAGCAGGCGGATGGAATCCTGATTGGGCTTGCTGAAGCTGTGGCTGGAGCTGAGGCTCACGGCTGTGACGATTGCGTTCATGATTGCCCCCTCGCGCTTCTCTACCTTGTAGCGTCAGAGAACCGTGAGATCCACCGTCTCGAAGCCGCGCTCGGCCAAGCGTTGCGCCAGCACCGTACGATGGCAGTTGGCGGGGTCCCGCTCGAAGCACAGGAGGCAGATCGGCTGAGCACTGGCCAATGCTTCCAGTTCACCGAACGCAGCTTGAGCCGGTTCGGTCGCCAGAACCTCGTCGCAATAGATCCGGCGCATGAGATCGCCGTCGCCGGCGCGTGCCGCCTGGCGGCCCTCCTTCGGCGTTCCGAGCTTGATGAAATGCTCGTAGCCGATGTCCTTCTGCGCCAAAGCATCGCGCAGGGCGGATTTCGAGAAACCGCGTTTGCGGGAGAGCGCGACGGCACGCACGTCGGCGAGCGTTGCGACGCCAGCATCCTTCAAGGTGGTGAGGAAGCGGTCCACGTCCGCTCCCTCGTATCCAATGGTGAAAACCTGAGGCTTTGCCATGCCTTAAAATTACATGGACGGAGTCGGCCGCTGCGGCGCCTGCGGCTGGGTATAAGGCCTCATGGCTTCGGGTGCGCGGAAGTCCCGTGGCACCTCAAAGTCCTTTGCCGCGCCATGGCTCTGCTCGATCCCGCCTGGATATCCCGTGCGATCCGAATAGTCCTGCATCGGCGGCAACGGCGTCGGGCTCTCGCGGCTCAGCGTCTGGGCGCAATAGACGTCGAGCGCCGTCACGCCAGCCACCGCCGCCATGGCGATGCCGACATTGCCCTTCTTCGGGTTCCTGCCCTCGAGCGCCGTCGCCAGCGTCGCCAGATCGAGTCCGTCGCCTGCCACGCGTCCCCAGATCCAGGGCGTCGGGTCCTTGGAGGCCAGGATACCGATGCCGGTGGCGATCTCGCGAACGCCATAGCCGGCGATCAGGCCCTCCTGCCCCTTCATGCCAAGCGCCCGCGCCAAGGCGCGCGGCGCCACGACTTCGGCGATGCCGAGGGCGATGGAGAAGATGCCGAGGCCCCGGGCCAGGGTGTCTGTGGCCGTATCGGCATGGCCACGACGGCGGGTTCTTTCGGTTTCGTAGCGCATGATCTCACCTATCAGGGTTTGAGAACGACCTTGATGCAGCCGTCCTGCTTGTCGCGGAAGATCTTGTACATGTCAGGGCCTTCTTCGAGCCCCACCGTGTGGGTGATGACGAAGGAGGGGTCGATCTGCCCCTCCTCAATGCGGCGCAGGAGATCGTCGGTCCAACGGTTCACGTGCGTCTGACCTGTGCGGATGGTGAGACCCTTGTTCATGATGGCGCCGAACGGGATCTTGTCGAGGAGACCGCCATAGACGCCGGGCACCGAGAGCGTTCCGGCAGGGCGGCAGACATAGGCCATCTCGCGCAGCACATGGGGACGGTCGGTCTCCATCATGGTCGCCTGCTTAACGCGATCATACATGGCATCGACTGTGCCCGCCGCATGCGCCTCCATGCCAACGGAGTCGATGCACTTCTCAGGGCCCTTGCCGTTGGTGAGTTCGTTGAGGCGCTCGATCACGCTCTCTTCGTCGAAGTTGATGGTGATGGCGCCACCGGCCCTTGCCATATCGAGACGTTCGGGAACCCGATCGATGGCGATGACCTGCTTCGCGCCGAGCAGGATGGCGCTGCGGATCGCCATCTGGCCGACGGGGCCCGCACCCCAGATCGCCACCGTGTCGGTCGGCTCGATGTCGCACTGCACTGCGGCCTGCCAACCGGTGGGGAAGATGTCGCTCAGGAAGAGAAGCTGCTCGTCGGACAGCGTGCTGGGAACCTTGATGTGGGTGGCGTCGGCAAAGGGAACGCGAAGATACTCGGCTTGGCCGCCCGCATAGCCGCCCGTCAGATGCGTGTAGCCGAAGAGACCCGCCGTGGTGTGCCCGAAGGCCTTGGCGGCGATGTGGCCGTTGCGGTTCGTGCGCTCGCAGACCGAGAAGTTGCCGCGCTTGCACTGTTCGCACTCGCCGCAGATGATCGTGAAGGGGATCACCACCCGGTCGCCGACCTTCAGCTTGCCCTTCGACTCCGCTCCGACCTCGACCACCTCGCCCATGGTCTCGTGGCCCATGATGTCACCCGATTTCATGCCAGGCATGAAATGATCGTAGAGATGAAGATCCGAGCCGCAGATGGCGCAGCTCGTCACCTTGATGATCGCGTCACGCGGATGCTCGATCTGAGGATCGGGAACTGAATCGCAGCGGATATCGGTGGTGCCATGCCAAACAAGCGCCTTCATCGACGTCTCCCTCACTGTATGGAAAATGGTCAAGCTTCAACGCTCGACCGCCTTCGTCACAGGAAAGACTTCTTGAAGGGGCTTTGCGTTCCCTGAAGGGCCGCAAAAACTGCTGCCTACCCCGTCCGAGCGACAGGATGGAGGTGCTCAGGCAGGCTTCGGATCAGGTCGGCCAGCGCCGGTTCCAACACCTGATGGGCCGCTTCCTCCACTTCGAACCATTGTGCCTGACGCTGTCCCTTCTCGCGCCAAGATTTGAGCTGCTTGGAGACCTCAAGCGGATAGACATTGACCTCACACAGGTCGAAATGCGCGGCCCGGCGCTTCCAGTAATCGTAGGAGCCGAGGGGCTTGTTTTTGATCTCGCCCTTGACGCCTGCCTCCTCCTCCGCCTCCTGCGCGGCCGCCTTGTGAGGCTTCTTGCCTTTCATGGGCCAGCCCTTCGGGATCAGCCAGCGCTTGGTCTCCCGTGACGTAACGAGAAGCACCTCGATCCTTCCATCCCGGATCCGAAAGGGCAATGCAGCAACCTGGCTGAGTTTGTCTTTGGAGGTCTGAGGCATTCGACGAGAGTAGGGTTCCTATCGGGTTAAATTGTAACGTAAATGATTTGAGCCGGCTAAGAAAGGACTTGGACGAAACAATATGAGGACATTGTTGCCTTTGACCTCATACGATTCTCCATCCTCTCAAAGCTGGATGACGGGCTCATAACAATGAAGGCCCTGCTTTTGATCCAGAAGGACAACCCTACCCGATGACGACCAACAATCTGGACATGAGATTTGCCGCCGCCTGCGCCATCGCCCGTGAGGCTGGCGTGCTGGCGCGCAAGCGCTTCCTGGAGCGGCCGCGCTCGCAGCGACCTGACTTCAAGGGCCCGCAGGATTTTCTCACCGCCACGGACGCGGAGGTGGAGGAACTGATCCGCACCCGCCTCAGCGCCCTGTTTCTGGAGGATTCCTTCTTCGGCGAGGAAGGCGGCGGCTCCTTCGAGCGCGACGTGTGGGTGGTGGATCCCATTGACGGAACGGCGAACTTCGCTCGCGGCATCCCGCATTTTGCCATTTCCATCGCTTTCGTGCGCGACAGCCGCGTCGAGATCGGCGTGATCTATGACGCGATGCATGCGGAACTCTACACCGCCCAGCGCGGGCGCGGCGCCATTCTCAATGGGGAGCAGATCCGGGTGAGCGGTTTGGCCGACATGAACCAGGCGACCGTGGAGGCCGGCTGGTCGCCGCGCCTGCCGCCCGAACCCTATATCGCCGCCGTCGACAAGCTGAAAGCCGGCGGGGCCAATGTCCGACGCGCGGGATCCGGCACGCTTGGCCTAGCCTATGTCGCCGATGGGCGCATCGATGGCTATTGCGAGCTTCACATCAATTCCTGGGATGCGCTGGCCGGTCTTCTGATCATCGAGGAGGCGGGCGGCTGGACCAACAACTTCCTGGCCAAGGATGGCCTGAGAAAAGGCAACCCGGTTCTCGCCTGCACGCCTGAACTGGCCGCAGCCCTGATGGCCGCCACGGGGATTTCCAAAGAGCCGTGAGACAGCCATGTTATTCTAAAGATTCACATTCGAATGATCGGCAAGGCTCTTGACCCGCTCTCATATTGGAGGGAGCTTAGCCGGCCAATTATAACGATAAAAACGTCAACACGGGAGGATAGAATGGAACTCAAGAAGACTTTCGCCGCGGCAACCATGCTGGCGGGCGCCATGACGGCCCTGTCGTTCATGTCCGCCGGAGCAGCCCAGGCGCAAGGAGCGCTGGTGATGTATTGCGCCGTGCAGGAGGAATGGTGCCGCGCCATGACCACCGCATTCGAGCGCGAGACCGGGATCAAGGTCTCCATGACCCGCAAAAGCTCCGGCGAAATCTATGCGCAGGTCAAGGCAGAGTCGCAGAACCCCCGCGCCGACATCTGGTGGGGCGGCACGGGCGACCCTCACATGCAGGCCGCCGAGGAAGGCCTGACGGAAGCCTACAAGTCGCCGAAGATGAGCGAGTTGCAGGACTGGGCCGTGCGCCAGTGGGATCAGTCCAAGCAGCGCACGGTCGGGATCTACTCCGGTGCACTCGGCTTCGGCTACAACACTGACCAGGCCAAGGCGAACAATATCGGCGAGCCGAAGTGCTGGGCCGATCTGCTCAAGGCCGAGCTGAAGGACGAAGTGCAGGTCGCCGATCCCAACTCCTCCGGCACGGCTTACACGCTTCTCGCCACCATCATCCAGATCATGGGTGAGGACAAAGGCTTCGAGTACCTCAAGGCCCTGCACAAGAACGTGAACCAGTACACCAAGTCGGGTGCAGCTCCGGCCAAGGCGACGGCCCTGGGCGAGACCACTGTCGGCATCACCTTCCTCCACGACATGGTGACGATGGTGGTCGACAAGGCGCCGGTGAAGGTCGTGGCCCCCTGCGAAGGCACGGGCTATGAGATCGGCTCCATGTCGATCATCAAGGGCGCCAAGAACTTGGACAGCGCCAAGAAGTTCTACGACTGGGCCCTGACCGCCGACGCGCAGAAGCTCGGCGCCGAGGCCAAGTCCTACCAGGTGCCTTCGAACAAGAACACCCCGATCCCGCCGCAGTCTCCGAAGCTCAGCGACGTCAAGCTGATCAACTTCGACTTCGCCAAGTACGGATCGTCCGACGAGCGCAAGCGCCTCCTGTCCAAGTGGGACAACGAGGTAAAGAACCTGCCGAAATAGTCAGGCCTGCGATGTCTTCGGCGAGGCGTGAGCCGCCTCGCCGAAGACAATTCTAAAGTGATGGATCAGAAGGCCGGTCGTCATGCCGGCCGTGAGGCGGGAATTCAAAGATGTCACGGGCAACCCTTGGCTGGATCGTTCTGAGCTGGGTCGGATTTGCCCTCCTGCCCTGGTACGGGTTCGACCGCTCCGCCTCTCCCACCCTCTCCGACTACTTCGTCAGCGGGTCGGCGCTGATCCACAGCCTTCGTGGCGTCTGGTGGCTTCTGCCGATTCTTGTGCCGCTCGGCATGGCTTTGGTTCCTGCCATCCGGCCGTCGATTCAACAGAAGGGCACCTGGCTCGTCGCATCGGGGCTCCTCGGACTTGCCCTCATCGTCGCTCAGGGCTTCAGCATCGGCCTCAATGGCTGGACGTTCGAAATTTTGAGGGGCCTGTTCGGTGAGCCGGGTCCGAGCCAAGCCGGCATGGGCTATGGCGCGGCCCTCACGGCGGCAGCGTTCCTCATCATCCTCTGCCACGGCCTTGCGGCGCGCGGCTGGTGCCGCGGCGATGCATTCGTCACCTCGTCCATCGGGGCAGTCGTCGCGCTCATCCTCGTGTTCGTGTTCTTCCCGGTTTCCACGATCCTGGCGAGCGCGTTCGCCGACAACAGCGGAAATTTCGCGCCGTCCGAGTTCGTCGCCAAGTTCATGGACAAGTCGATCTGGGGCCTGGACTGCCTGACCAGCGACCTGCGTTGCGGCGTGGCCTGGAACACCCTGTTCCTTGGGCTGCTCGTGGCCTTCGGCACCACGGCCCTGGGCCTTGCCTTCGCGCTCATCGCGACCCGCACCGACTTCCGGTACAAGAAGCTCCTGCGCGTGATGAGCGTGCTTCCCATCATCACGCCGCCCTTCGTGATCGGCCTCGCCCTGATCCTGCTCTTCGGCCGCTCGGGTGCCCTCTCCAACATTCTCTGGGAATGGTTCGGTGTCCCGCGTTCACGCTGGATCTACGGCCTTCCCGGCGTCTTTATCGCGCAGCTTCTAGCGTTCACGCCCATCGCCTTCCTTGTCCTCATCGGCGTGGTGCAGGGCATCAGCCCGACCCTTGAAGAAGCCTCCCAGACCCTGCGGGCCAAGAGCTGGACCACCTTCTGGACCGTGACGCTGCCACTGATGCGTCCGGGCCTCGCCAATGCATTCCTGCTCGGCTTCGTCGAGAGCCTCGCGGATTTCGGCAATCCCCTGGTGCTCGCCGGCAATTACGAGGTGCTCTCCACCAAGATCTTCTTCGCGGTCGTCGGCGCGCAGCAGGATCAGGGCCGCGCTGCGGTGCTTTCCATTATCCTGCTCGCCTTCACGCTCGGGGCCTTCTGGCTGCAGCATGCCTGGCTCGGCAAGAAGGTCTACACCACCGTGACCGGCAAGGGCGATTCAGGCATTCCGCTGCCGCTGCCGCGACGGGTCGCGCTGGCTTCCTATTTCACGGCGATCCCATGGGCGATCTTCACGGTGGCCGTTTATGCCATCATCGTCGTGGGCGCCTTCGTCCGCTCCATGGGCCGCGACTACACGCCGACATTCGAGCACTTCATCACCGCCTTCCGGGTCGAGCGTGCCGATTGGGGCCTCTACTTCTCGGGATCGGCCTGGAACTCGTTCTTTGCGACCGTGAAGGTGGCGGCGCTGTCGGCGCCCCTCACCGCTGCCATTGGCCTGCTGACGGCATACCTTCTCACCCGCCAGCGCTTCTCCGGCCAACGCGCCTTCGAGTTCGGCACGCTCTTGAGCTTCGCCATTCCCGGCACAGTGGTGGGCGTGTCCTACATCCTGGCCTTCAACGTACCGCCCATCGAGATCACCGGAACGGGCTTCATTCTCGTGATGTGCTTCGTGTTCCGCAACATGCCGGTCGGCGTGCGCTCCGGCATCGCCACCTTGAGCCAGATCGACAAGAGCCTTGATGAGGCCTCCCTTACCCTGGGTGCCCGCTCGTCCACCACCATGCGCCGCGTGGTGCTACCTCTGCTGCGGCCGGCCATCGTCGCCTCCCTGGTTTATTCCTTCGTGCGCGCCATGACGGCGGTCAGTGCCGTGATCTTCCTCGTCACCGCCGAGTACAACATGGCGACGACCTATATCGTCGGCCGCGTCGAGGCGGGCGAGTTCGGCCTCGCAATTGCCTATTCCACCGCGCTCATCCTCGTCATGCTGCTTGCCATCGTGGCGATCCAGCTCATGGTCGGTGAGCGCCGCCTTGGGCGTCGCAGCGCGAGCGCCCCCTCCCCCATTGCCGTGCAGGCGATTCCATGAACAAGATGTCCTCCGTCCATTCCATCTCCACCGCCGCATCCAAGAAGCAGGCTGCTTCCGTGGAATTCCGAAACGTGACGAAGCGCTATGGCACCGTCACGGCCGTGGACAGCGTGTCCTTCACCATCAAGCCCGGCCAGCTCGTCACCCTGCTCGGCCCCTCGGGCTGCGGCAAGACCACGACTTTGCGCATGATCGCAGGACTTGAGATGGCAAGCGAAGGCCAGATCCTGATCGGCGACCGCGACGTGACGAATCTCTCGGCCGCCGACCGGGACGTGAGCATGGTATTCCAGTCCTATGCGCTCTTTCCGCATATGTCGGTTCTGGAGAACGTGGCTTATGGCCCGACCGTGCAGGGCGTCCCGAAGAAGGACGCCTATGCAATGGCCATGGAGAAGCTCGACATCATTGGCTTGAAGGGTCTCGAGAAGCGCGCACCGTCGGAGCTCTCCGGCGGACAGCAGCAGCGTGTGGCGGTAGCCCGCGCCCTTGTGCTGGAGCCGCAGGTGCTGCTCTTCGACGAACCCTTGTCGAATCTCGACGCCAAGCTGCGCCGTCGCGTCCGCGAGGACATTCGCGAGTTGCAGCAGAACCTCAATCTCACCGTGGCCTACGTGACGCACGATCAGGAGGAGGCGCTTGCGGTCTCCGACCACATCATCGTCATGTCGAATGCCCGCATTGCCCAAACCGGCACGCCGCACGAACTCTACGAGGAGCCGGCGAACCTGTTCGTTGCCGACTTCATCGGCGATGCCAATATCATCACCGGAGACCTCGCAAGCATCGCCGGCCCCATGGCGCAGGTGAAGATCGGTGGTCTCAATCTCCAGCTTCCCCATCGCGGCGCCAGTCAGGGCCCTGTGAAGCTGGCCGCCCGGCCCGATGCCATTTTTCTCGATGAAGCTGTGCAAGCCGGAGCCTTGGCCGGCACGGTGCGCAAGACATCCTATCTCGGCACGCAGGTGGAATACGACGTGGAAAGCCCGATCGGGAACCTGTTCGTGGTCCAGTACGGCCGCAAGGAGGCAATTGCCCCCGGCACTCCAGTGTCGATCTCCTTCGCCACCCAGCGCGGTGTCGCCATCATCCCGGATGCATAAAGCCAGCCGGGCAGACTTCGGTCTTGGTGCTGCGGATTGCAAACCGGCCTGGGTGCCGCACCTTGCCCGGCTGTAAAATATCTATAGAGCAGGGTTACATTTCCAACGGGCTGCCTTCCGGAACGGAGGGCTGTAATCCCGTTGGCGTTCTGACCCATTCCAGAGACGACGTGATGCTCAAAGCCTTGATCTTCGATATGGACGGCACCCTGGTGCACAGCGACCCAGCCCACCTGGAAGCTTTTGCCCAGACCCTGGGCCCTCAGGGCATCGTGATCAGTGAGGACCTGTATCGCACGTCGATCATCGGCCACACCAACGAGTCGATCTTTGCCGCACTCCTGCCTCACCTGCCGGTCGAGGAGCACGAGGTTTATGCGGAACGCAAGGAAGCCGCCTTCCGGCGCCTCGCGCTCGAGCTCAAGCCCTTGGAAGGCCTGCTTGAGCTATTCGACTGGGCGGAGGCCCGCGGCATCAGGCTTGCCCTGGTCACCAATGCTCCCCTGCTGAACGCAACCCACATCCTCGATATTCTCGGCATTACGGACCGGTTCGAGGTCAAGATCACCATCGATCAGGTCGAGCGCGGCAAGCCCGATCCCCTGCCCTATCTGACGGCCATCGAGCGGCTCGGTATACGTGCGGAGGAGGCTGTCGCTTTCGAGGACTCACCCTCGGGCATGAAAGCGGCCAAGGCGGCGGGGCTGTTCTCCTTCGGCGTTCTGACAGGCCTGAGTGCCGCGGAACTCACCAAAGTCGGCGCCGACAGGACGATTGAGACTTTCCGTGACGCGGCCCTCTGGGACGTTCTGGAGCGCAGGATCGCAGCTTAAACCTCAAGCCGCATCGGGCTGCCGGTCAGGTTCGTCGCCTGCTGCATCGAAGCGCCGACGGGCGGCCAGAATCTCGTCGCGATTCTGGATCGCCCAGTCGCCCAAGGCCCGAACAGTCTTGATCAGGGAGCAACCCAGACCTGTGAGCTGGTAATCCACCCGGGGCGGAATGGTCGGATAAACGGTGCGCGTGACGAGCCCGTCACGTTCCAGGCCGCGCAGGGTCAAGGTCAACATCCGCTGGGAGATCCCGTCCACGAGGCGGCGCAACTCGTTGAAACGCTTGGGTCCTTCGCCCAACTGCACTACCACCTGAACGCTCCATTTGTCACCGACCCGGGACAGGATCTCCGTCACGGTCCGGCAGTCGGTGGGCACATGGATGTGACTGGGTGACATGAAAGTGCCTCCTTGCGAAAGGCTTCGAAAGTTACTTAATGAGCCTCGGTAACAAAAGGGAACTTAATTGTTCCCACCTCCGAATGCAAATAAAGGACATTCCATGAAGCCCAAGCTTCACATCATCATCGCCAGCACCCGCCCCGGTCGGGTCGGCCCGGGCGTCGCCCAGTGGTTCAGCGAGTACACAGCGGAACACGGCAAGTTCGAGCCTGTGCTGGTTGACCTCGCCGCGTTCAACCTGCCGCTCTTCGACGAGCCCGAGCACCCGATGAAGCAGAACTACCACCATGCCCATACCAAGGCATGGGCCGAGAGCGTGTCTGCCGCGGATGCCTTCGTGTTCGTCACGCCCGAGTACAACTACGCTCCGCCGCCGGCACTGGTGAACGCGCTGAACTACCTGTCGCGCGAATGGAACTATGCGCCCGCCGGCTTCGTCAGCTATGGCGGCATTTCCGGCGGCCTGCGTTCGGTCCAGGTGGCCAAGCAGATCGTCACGACCCTGAAGATGATGCCGATCCCGGAAGGTGTGCCGATGCCGATGGTGTTCCAGAATCTGGACGAGAACGGCAAGCTCAAGCCCGTCGACATCTACAGGACATCGGCAGCGACGATGCTCGACGAACTCTTCCGCTGGACGGAGGCTCTCAGGTCGCTGCGGGCCGAACGCAAGACCAAAATGAAGGCTGCGGCCTAAGAACCGAGAATATCAGAACAAAGGCACCGCTGAAGCTTGTCAGCGGTGCCTTTCTCGTTCGCACTATGGATTTCAGACCCGCCCGGCCAGCGCATCCTCGAAGAGCTTGCGGGCGCTTTCCTTCGTGATCGGCACCGGATTGCCGCCGGCGGTGGGGTCGTTCGGCGCCATCTCGGACATCTCGTCGAAGCGGGCGCTGTCCACCTTCAGGCCTTCCAGCGTGTGCGGCACGCCGAGATCCTTGCGCAGCTGCAGCACCCAGTCGAGGAAGGCCTGGAACGAAGGCTCAAGTCCGATATAGGCGGCGAGCCGCTCAATCCGCTCCTCGATGGCCTTGCGATTGTAGACCAGTACGTAGGGCATGAAGACCGCGTTGGTCAGGCCATGATGCGTGTCATAGAGCGCGCCGGTCGGGTGCGAGAGGGCATGGATAGCGCCGAGCCCCTTCTGGAACGCCGTGGCGCCCATGGCAGCCGCCGACATCAGCTGCGCGCGAGCCTCGATGTCTTTCCCGTCTTTATAGGCGCGCGGCAGGTACTCCTTCACGAGGCGGATGCCTTCGACCGCGATACCATCGGCCAACGGGTGATAGCCTGGTGCGCAATAAGCCTCGAGGCAATGCGCGAGCGCATCGAGACCCGTGCCGGCCGTGATGTGAGGCGGCATGCCCACCGTCAGCTCCGGATCGCAGATCACGATCTTCGGCATCATCAGTGGATGGAAGATCACCTTCTTGGTGTGCGTCGCCTCCTGCGTGATCACACCGGCGCGGCCCACTTCCGAGCCCGTGCCGGCGGTGGTCGGCACGGCGATGATCGGCTGGATGCCGTTCGGGTCGGCGCGGGTCCACCAGTCGCCGATATCCTCGAACTCCCACATGGGCCGGGTTTGGCCCGCCATGAAGGCGATGACCTTGCCAGCATCGAGCGCCGAGCCGCCGCCGAAAGCGACGACGCCGTCATGCTTGCCGGCCTTCAGGGCTTCCAAGCCCTTGTACACGTTCGTCTCGACCGGGTTCGGCTTGATATCGGAGAAGATCGCGGCCTTCAGCCCTGCGGACAAAAGCTGATCGAGCGCCGCCTTCGTCATCGGTTGCGTGGCCAGGAACGGATCCGTCACGATGAGCGGAGCCTGCATGCCGACCGACTTGCAGGCCTCAGCCAGTTCGGCAATGCGGCCTGCGCCGAAACGGATGGCGGTGGGATAGCTCCAGTTGGAACGGGGAGACATGGTCATGATGCTTTCAATCAGATCTGGCGGAGATGGTAGGATTTCGGACGGGTGAGCGATTCATAGGCCAGCCGCGACAGGCTCGCGCCGCGGCCCGTATCCTTCACGCCGGTCCAGGCAAGAGCGGGATCGAGATAATCGCAGCGGTTCATGAACACGGTGCCGGTTTCGAGCTTCTCGCCGATGGCCTCAGCCGCATCGACATCGGACGTCCAGATCGCAGCCGAAAGGCCATAGGGCGAGTCGTTCATGAGGCGGATCGCCTCCTCGTCGCCCTTCACTTTCATGATGCCGACGGTGGGGCCGAAGCTCTCCTCGCGCATCACGCTCATGGAGTGATCCACATCGGTGAGCACCTGCGGCGCGAGATAGGCGGTGTTGCCGGTATCAGAAGCAAAGCGTTTCGTGTCGATATGCGCCTTCGCGCCTTTCGCCACCGCCTCCGCATTCTGCCCTCGCACGAGATCGGCAAAGCGCTTGTGCGCCATCGGGCCGAGCGTCGTCGCCTCGTCGAGCGGATTGCCGAGCGCGTACTTGTTCACGAGTTCGACTGCGCCCTCAACGAAGCGGTCGTAATGCTTCTCGTGCACATAGATGCGCTCGATGCCGCAGCAGCACTGGCCCGAGTTGAAGAAGGCACCGTCTACGAGGTTCTCGATGGCATGATCGAGATTGGCATCCTCGCGCACGTAGGACGGATCCTTGCCGCCGAGCTCGAGTCCAAGCGATGTAAAGGATCCCGCCGCCGCACGCTCGATGGAGCGCCCGCCGGAAACGGAACCGGTGAAGTTGCAGTGATCGATGAGGCCGCCGCTCAGGATGCGGCTCGTCTGATCGTGGCTGAGATGCAGGTTCTGGAACAGACCCTTCGGCATCCCGGCCCGATCCATCGCCATCTGGAAGCGCTCGCCTGCCAGCACGGTCTGCGAGGCGTGCTTCAGGAGCACCGCGTTGCCTGCCATGAGTGCCGGCACGATGGTGTTGATGGCGGTGAGATAGGGATAGTTCCAAGGCGCGATCACCAGCACGAGACCCACGGGCTCGCGCTTGATCATGCGACGGAAGCCCGGCTTCTCGTCATCGGCCGGAATCGGCTGCAGGCTCTTCTCGGCAATGCCGATCATATGGCGCGCCCGCTCTTCGACGCCACGGAACTCGCCGCCATAACGCACCGGGCGGCCCATCTGCTGGGCGATCTCCGGCACCACCTCCTGGTTCATGGCGAGCAGCGCGTCGAGGAAGGCTGAGACCCTGCTCGCACGCTCCGCGATGGTGGTGTTGCGCCACGCCTTCTGCGCCTCACGGGCGGACGTGATCGCCGCGTCGATGGCGGCCTCGGACATGATGGGACGTCGGACGAGTTCACGCCCGTCGATGGGGGAAATGCAGACGATATCGGTATCGGCCATGATGTGATGCCTGAAAGACCATGACCCTCGCGGATCATGGTCTTCTCCTGTGATTGAGTCTCGATAAGGCTTTTAGATGATCTCGAAGTAACGGGCGAGCTGCCAATCGGTGATAGCCTTGCGCGCCTCGCGCTCCTCCCATTCCCGGGTTGCAGCGTAATGCTCGACGAAGGTGTCGCCGAAGAGCTGGCGCGCGGCCTGCGATCCTTTCAGCCGCTCGGCCGCCTCGCCGAGGGAGCGCGGCAGGGCCCGCTCCTTGGGGTGCTCGACCGCATAGGCATTGCCCTGGATCGGCTCGCCCGGATCGACCCGGTTCTCGATGCCCCAGAGACCCGAGCCGATGGCAGCGGCGAGCGCGATATACGGGTTGATATCGGCAGCCGCGACCCGGTACTCCACCCGCTGCGATTTCTCGGAACCCGGAATCACACGCAAAGCCGTGGTGCGGTTCTCCACGCCCCAGGCGGAATCGGTCGGCGCCCAGAAGCCGGGGATCAGCCGCGTGTAGCTGTTCACCGTGCAGGCCACCATGGCGAGGATTTCCGGCATCAGCTGCTGCTGCCCGCCAACGAACCAGCGCATGGTCTCCGACATATTGTGCTTGGCGTGCGGATCGTAGAACGCGCCCTTGCCGGTGTTGAGATCCCTGAGCGACGCATGCAGGTGGCCGGACTGACCGGGCCAGTCCCGCGACCACTTAGCCATGAAGGTCGCCATCCAGCCACGGCGCTGAGCCAGGATCTTGGTGTAGGTCTTGAACAGAGCCGCCTTGTCGGCAGCCTTCAACGCGTCGTCGACGCGGATCGCCGCCTCCAGCACGCCCGGTCCGGTCTCCGTGTGAAGACCCTCGATCTCGAAATCCATCTTTTTTCCGAGGTCGAGAAGCTCGTGGTAGAAATCCGCGTGCACGCCGGAGCGCAGTACCGAATAGCCGAAGAAGCCAGGCGTGATGTTCTTGAGATCGCGATAGCTCTTCTCGCGCACGGAATGCGGCGTCTCCTCGAACAGGAAGAACTCGAACTCGGCCGCAGCCGAGACCGCGAACCCCATGTCCTCTGCTTTCTTGAGCACGCGCCGCAGCACGCCGCGTGGGCAGGCCGCCTCCGCATAGCCTTCGAACTCTGCCAGGAAGAATGGGAGATCGTTCTCGAAAGGAATGAGACGCATGGATTCCGGGATCACCCGTGCCGTCGCATCGGGATAGGCCGTATGCCAGCCGGTCAGCGTGGTGTTGTCGTAGAGCTGATCGTTGGAGTCCCAGCCCAGCACCACGTCGCAGAAGCCGAAGCCCTTCTCGAGGGCCGACTCGAACTTGTCGCGAGCCATGTACTTGCCGCGCATGATGCCGTCGATATCCGTGAGGCCGATCTTCACGAAAGGAAGATCGCGGCTGCGCACATATTCCAGCGCATCAGTGGCATTCTTGATCTTGGGAGCGTCCATACGAATAACCTTGACCGCGATAGGAGAAAGGGAGCGCGCGGCTTGCGCGCTCCCGACGTGTCAGTAGGACTTGTACTCGCTCTCGCCCTTGGTGAGCGCGAACTCCTCCTCCGGGGAGAGGATGAGCTTATGCCGTCCGATGAGCAGGAAGTAGGCCATCATGACTGCGTAATAGACTGCAACGCCGATGACGGCGGTCTGGAAGACCGAGTCGGTGAGCTGGAAGTAGAGCGTCACCGCCGCGATCACCATGCAGACCACCGCGCCCGCGATGCCGAATGGGCTCCTGTAGGGTCGGTGCAGGTTCGGATACTTCTTCTTGAGCACGATGTAGGACATGCCCTGCATGAAGTAGGCCAGCATCGCGCCCGCCACCGCCATGTTCAGCAACGTGCCGCCGATGACTGTCGCACCTGCCTCGGCTCCCGCCGAGAACCAGATGATCAGCATCACAAGGAGGCCCAGCACAGCGCCTGCGATCAGCGCCACATGCGGCGTCTTGCGTTCGCCATGCGTAACCGACAGGAAGCTTGGGAAGTAGCCGGCTCGCGACAGCGAGTAGATCTGCCGCCCGAAGGCGAAGATGATGGTGTGGAACGAAGCGATGAGGCCGATGACCGCAACCGCCGCGAGGACTTTTGCAATGTCCGTGCCGAACAGGGTGCGGAACCCGTCGAGCAGCGGCTCGCCCGACTTGCCAAGGCCCACCGCACCCGGTGCGATACCGGTGTTCAGGAAGAGCACGAGGAAGGCCGAAGCGATCAGCGTCAGGATACCGGCGATAATGCCTTTGGGCATGTCGCGCTGCGGATCGTGCGATTCTTCGGCCGCCAGTGGCAGTTGCTCAATGGCGAGGAACAGCCAGACCGCGAAGGGCAATGAGGCCAGGATGCTGCCGACGCCCAAGGGCAGGAAAGGACCGTTGCCGCTTGGAAGCTCTGCACCGTCGGGCCCGATGTTCAATGCCCAGCGCGAGAAATCGAACTGGCCGGAGAACAGAACCGAAAGGTAAAAGGCGGCGAGCACGGCAAGGGCCGCCAATGTGACGCCCACGGTGACCCTGAACGACAGCTCGACACCGATGATGTTGAGGCCGACGAACAGTGCGTAGCACAGCACCCAGTATACGGGCTGGAACGCCGGTGCCGTCTCGAAGATCGCCGACAGGTAGGAGCTGATGAAGAACACGATCACGGCCGGGGTCAGCACGAACTCGATGTTCTCCGCGATGCCCGTGATGTAGCCGGCCCAAGGCCCCATGGATGTGCGGGCAAAGGAATAGGCACCACCTGTGTGCGGCAGGGCCGGCGACATCTCGGCGAGCGAGAAGGTCAGGCCCAGATACATGGTGGCGATGATGATGGTGGCGAAGAACATCGCCCCGAAGCCATTGGCGAGGCCGAGATTCCAGCCCGAGTAGTGCCCTGAGATCACCGCCCCAACGCCGAGCGCCCAGAGCGACCAGACGCGTGCATGACGCTTGAGGCGCCGGGCTTCGAAATAGTTTTGATCCACCGTGGTGTAGGTGACGCCGGCGGCGTTCTGCACCCCGGCTGGCGGGGCGTGAACCCCGGGATTTCCTTGTCCGACTGACATTGAGTTGATCCTCCAAGAAGTTCTGCGTTTCGGGTCACGGCACATGTGTGCGCCATGCCCGTCATCAGAGCGTCCGTGCCCCCTCCCTCAAAAGCGGCGCCAGACGATTGGCCCACGACGCCTGTCCGTCTTCTGTGCGGATCAGGTCGTTGCGGATTTCGATCATCAGCGGGGGAAGACCGCGCCTCTCGGCGTGGCGTTCCAGGGTGTGGAACACCCGGTCCGCTGGTGAATAGGGTTCGTTCATGCCGACGGTGAGCGCCGGATCCTGCTTCAAGCCGGCTTCGACATAGCGGGCATAGCGCTCGTCGCGATTGAAGATGAGGCCGATCTGCCAGGGGCGCGGCACATCCCGGTAGACGGGCGTGAAGGAATGGATGGACACGACGGCACCGAGCTCTCCTGCCGCCATGCGGGCATTCGCGAAGGTGTCGACCGCATCGTGGAAGGCATCGTAGACCTCGCGCGCACGATAAGTCCGCTCGTCGTCATCGAGGTCGAGATTGCCCGGGATCGTGGTTCGCTCGCTCAGCGTCCAGATCGAATCCGGCGCAGACGGTTCACGATTGAGGTCGAGCACGAGGCGCGAGACGGTTGCATGGACCAGCGGCGCGTCGAGAAGGCGCGAAAGCTCCTTGGCCACTCCGAGTGCACCGGGGTCCCAGGCAATGTGGCTTTCGAGTTCCTCAGGTCCGAGACCTAGGGTGCCGTAGCGGGCAGGCAGACGATTGGAGGCATGTTCGCAGATAAGCAGGATGGGCGAGCGCCCTTGCGGGTTCTCAATCGCGGCAACCGGCTGCTCCGCCGTTTCGGCAGAGGCTGGACTGGCTGTCACCTGACTCGCCTGCGTCATGCGGTTCTCCGTCAACCTGCCTTAAGGCAGGGATTGTCCCCGGTTGAACGCTTGATACGTTTCTTATTAAATTCTCAGGTTTTGAAATTTCTGATACAGCTTTTCAGAACCGTCAAGGAGGGGCTGTGAATCAATCCGGTATGCGTGGCAAAAGCCGCCTCCATCCCACAGACCCGCCGAGCCTCGCCGAGCGCATCCGGCTCGAGATGGAATCCTTCACGCCCAGCGAAAAGCGCGCCGCCCACCTGCTCCTGAGCCATTATCCCTTTGCCGGCCTTGATACCGTTGCGGAATTCGCCTCCCGCGCCGGCATCTCTGCCCCGTCCGTCCTGCGCTTTGTCACCCGGCTCGGCTTCGGCGGCTTCCCGGACTTCCAGAAGCACCTGCGGGAGGAACTCGAGGCTCAGCTGCTCTCACCGCTTGCCAAATCTGGGCCCTCCGACAAGGGGCAAGGCGCACCGGCGCTCGCCTCCTTCGCGGAAGCCGTGATCGGTAACCTGAAGGCAACAGTGGAGAACATCGCCCCGGCCGAATTCGAGGCGGTGGTGGCGCTCCTGTCCGACCCGCGCCGGCACATCCACTTCACCGGTGGGCGCTTCACGGGCGCGCTCGCGCGCTACGCCGAGAGCCATTTCCGCATCGTGCGCAGCCATGTGGACTTCATCGAGGGCCAGCCTGCCCTCTGGCGCGACCGGATGATCGAGATCAGCCGGAAGGACGTGATCGTCGCCTTCGACATCCGCCGCTATCAGGAGGATGTGACGGCGCTCTGCGAAGCGGCGTCGAAGCAGGGAGCAACCGTCGTCCTGCTCACCGATCCATGGCTCTCGCCCATCGCCCGCGTCGCCCGGCACGTGCTGCCCGCCCACATCGTCGCTCCGTCCAATTGGGATTCCTCGGCGGGCCTGCTGCTTCTGACGGAGGCGCTCGTCGCGGCCGTCACCAAGCGCCTGTGGGAGACTGCCAAGCCGCGCATGGAGGCGGTGGAGCGCCTGCGGGGCGAGAGATCGTAGGCTTTATTCCGCTGCAGCCGTCTTGTTCCGCTGCAGCCAGCCGATCAGGATGGGCAGCACGAGGCCGATGCCGAGAAAGCGGACGAGGTGGTGGATGCCGACATAGAGCGGATCCAACCCGAGAATGAGCGCGAGAACGGTCATAGCCTCAAGGCCGCCGGGCGCGAAGGCCACCAGACCGTTGGCGAAACTGACCCCTGCGAGCCAGGCGGCCACGCCTGCAAAGAGTGCAGCCACCACCATGCCGACCGTAAAGGAGCCGAGTGCCGCGATGAAGGCGCGCTTCAGGGTCGAGCGCTGGATGTTGCGAAACCGCTCGGCGATGAAGAGACCGATCAGAACAAGACCGCCCGTCGCAATGACAGGAGGAATGACGCCGGTGACCCATGCAGTGCCGTGACTGACCGAACTCATCACCGTCGCGCCGAGCAGAATGGGAGCCGCAACCTTCAGCTGCTTGAGCACGGCTCCCAACAGCAATCCACCGAGGAGGATCAGAGCCATGCCGCCCGGGCTCTCGACAGGCATGCCCTCGCCGATCAGCGCACCGGTGTTGCCGCCATCACCTGTGAGCACGACGAAGCTCGGCAGCAGGGCGATCAGCACGAAAAGACGGAAGTTCTGCACGATGGCAATGGAGGCGACCTCAGCCTTGCGCTCGGCTGCCACGGCAAGAACGGTGGAGAGCGCGCCCGGTACGGAGGCCAGCACCGCATCGGCCCTGCGCCAGCCCGACATGCGCGTGAGCCACGCCGTCGAGGCCGCTGAAATCGCCACCACGCCGATGACCAAAAGAATGAGGCTGCCGGGATAACGGCCCATGGCAGCAATGGCCTCGGGCGTGACCGCCGCGCCCATGGCGGCACCCGAGATCAGCATGGCTGCGTCGGCAAGAGCACGCGGCATGGGCACAGCCCATCCGGTAAGGCCCCACAGAGTCGCCCCAATGGCAGCCCCCGACAGCCAAGCCGCCGGAACGCCGAGCCAGTGGAAGACGAGGCCACCGAGGGCGGCGATCAGAATCTGGACGAGATGGGCGAGAAAGGGACGCATCACGATGTTGCTCAATGGACGCCGTTTCCTTGCCCGTCAAATGCCGTTGGCGCGCACAAGCCATGCGAAGAGCGTCTGCGAAGCCGCAGCCTGGTATTCTGAATACGGCCTCGCAGACCTTAGGCGACGAGCCGCTGCAGGGCCTCGCTGATGCGGCGAACCGCCTCTTCCACATCCTCGGGCTTGCGCAGGTAGCACAGGCGCAGATACCCCTCGCCCGCCTCGCCGAAGGCCGAGCCCGGCGCCAAGCCTACATTCGCCTCGTCGATGAGGCGGAAGGCAATGTCCTTGGAACTGCTGGCGCCCTTGATCTTCAGGAATGCATAGAAGGCCCCGCTCGGCGGCGGCAGTTCGACGAGACCGGTTTGCGCAAGCCGCCCGACGATCTCGCGCCCTTGGCGTGCGCGAACGATCTGCTCGGCGAGGAAGCTCTCGCCCTGCTCGATGGCGGCGACGCCGGCGCGCTGGACGAAGACCGGCGTTCCCGAGGTCTGGTACTGCACCAGGTTCTCGATGACCTGTCCTAGAGCGGGCGGGGCTTCGAGCCAGCCGAGCCGCCAGCCGGTCATGGCCCAGTTCTTGGAGAAGGTTTGGACGAAGATGATCTTGTCGTCCGGCTCCATCACGTCACGGAACGAAGGCGTGCGCCCGTCGATGGTGAGAGCGGGGTCGTGAATGAAGCGGCTGTAGATCTCGTCCGCCACGATCCAGAGGCCATGACGGCGGGCGAGATCGAGCGCAGCGCGCAGATCGGCGTGGCTCGCCACCCATCCGGTTGGGTTCGAGGGCGAGTTAATGACGAGCACACGGGTGCGCGGCGTGATTGCCTTCTCGAGTCGCTCGAAGTCGAGGTGCCAGCCTTTGTCGTCGATCGCCATCGGAACCGGCACGGGGCGTGCACCGGCAATGGTGATAGCGCCGGCGAAGTTTGGCCATGCGGGCGTAGGGATGAGCACCTCATCGCCGTTGCCCGCGAGCATGCGGAAGGCAAGCTGCATGGCCGGCATGCCGCCGGAGGTGACGAAGAAGCGCTCCGGATCGAAAGCTTTGCGGTAGACCTGCTCATGATAGCGGGCAATCGCCTGACGCAGCTCGGGGATGCCGCGCTGGTAGGTGTAGAAGGTTTCGCCCTTCGCGAGCGACTGGGCCGCCGCCTCGCAGATGAACGACGGGGTCGGCAGATCGCCCTCGCCCACCCAGAGCGGAATGATGCCGGGCTTCAAGCGACCGTAGCTGAACACGTCGACGATGCCGCTGGTCGGCGCCTGCTCCGCCTCGGGGCGCAGGTTGAGAACAGACGGAATCGACACGGACGCATTCATGGGAGATTTCCTTGGGAAGCCAGCGAACAGGGATGGCCCGTTCGGCCCCTCAAGGCAAGTCTTGAATACGTCGCATGACAAAAGACGAAGGGTTCGATCGATACCGGTGATGAATCAGAGCGTCCGGCCCGTCTTCATCAGGTCGCGGATTTCGGTCAGCAGCTTTACGTCGGCGGGAATTTCGGCCGGCTTGTCGGCTGTGCCGGTCTTGGCATCTTCCTTGCGGCGCAGGCGGTTCATGCCCTTGACCAGGAGAAAGAGAATCCACGCGATGATGATGAAGTTGATGGCAGCCGTGATGAAGCTGCCCCAGGCGAGCACAGCCCCCTGGTTCTTGGCCTCCGTCAGGGCCGGCGCTGTGACGGTCTCTGACAGGGGCGTGAAGTAGTTCGTGAAATCGAGGCCGCCGGTGACGGCCCCGATGACGGGCATGAAGATGTCGCCCACCAGCGAATCCACGATCTTGCTGAAGGCGGCGCCGATGATGATGCCGATGGCGAGATCGACCACATTGCCGCGAAGTGCGAACTGCTTGAACTCGTTCCACATAACCGGACCTCCTGTCGCTTGCTCCCAAGCTTCAAGCTGCCCGACTTAAGAATTTCGTCAAGTGCTGCGGCTCGCAAGCAGGTCCTGCAGATCCAGGCGTTGGGTGACCATCTGGAGTTCGCCGCCCGACGTTCTCGGCCATTGATCCTCGGGCCGGTCCACGTAAAGCTCGATGCCATTGCCATCGGGATCGCTCAGGTAGAGAGCTTCGCTGACCCCGTGGTCGCTCGCCCCCTGGAGCGGAATACCAGCCTCGGCGAGCCTGTAGAGCGCATCGGCCAGTGCCGCCCGCGTCGGGTAGAGGATTGCCAGATGGTAGAGCCCCGTGGTGCCGGGAGGCGGCGGCGAGCCGCCCTGGCTCTCCCAGGTGTTCAGGCCGATGTGGTGGTGATAGCCTCCAGCCGACACGAAGGCCGCCTGGGTGCCATAGCGCTGCATCAGCTCGAAGCCGAGCACGCCGCAATAGAAGGCGAGCGCGCGATCGAGATCCGCCACCTTGAGATGAACGTGGCCGATCCTGACGCCTGGATCGATGGGCCTCGCCGCCGGTTGTCCGGTGGCTTCATGAGAGGTTTGGTTCAGCATCGGTTTGTCTTTCAAGCAGACCGTGTGGATAACGCAGGAGCAGCCTTGGCCGATCCGCCCTGAAGGGCAAATGCGCCATTGCCGAGCAGTGCCTGAGCTGCAAGAGCCGCGATCCAGAAGGCGAGGAATTCCCAGCCGCCGTTCGGGTTGCTGAAGAAGAAGCCGGCCTTGCCGTGAACGAGAACGATGGCGCCGAGCAGGATCGGGATCAGGGCCAGGGACACCCAGCGGGTGAAGACGCCGAGGATCAGGGCGATGCCACCGACAGCTTCGGCCGCGATGGTGAGGTAGGCAAGCGACGGCGGCAGGCCGAGGCTGCCGAAGAACTGGGCGGCGCCGGCAGGCGTGAACACGAAGAATTTTAGGCCGGCATGGGCGAGGAACACGATGCCGAGGGTGATGCGCAGGATCAGGGCGGCGTAAGGGGCGGTACGGGTGTCAATCATCGAACGATCTCCGGAATGGGACCTTCATATGATCTCAAACCGGAGATATGATAATCTTCCCCTCTGAATATTACTTCACACCGAGAGAGTGAAATCATCCCATGCTCGACCGCGTCACCAGCATGCAGGTCTTTGTTCGCGTCGCAGCCCTCGGCAGCTTCTCGGCAGCAGCACGGGCGCTCAATCTTTCCCAAACTATGGTGACGAAGCATGTGGCTGCCCTCGAGGACAGGCTCGGGGTCAAGCTGCTGCATCGCTCCACCCGCAAGCTAGTGCTGACCGAAGGCGGCCGGGATTATCTCTCCGCCTGCGAGCGCATCCTGGCCGAGATCGAGGAGGCGGAGGCCTCCGCCAGCCTCGACCGGATCGAGCCGCGCGGGACCCTGCGGCTCAATGTGCCCCTCACTTTCGGCTTCCGCCACATCGCCCCGGCGCTGCCCGAATTCAACCGTCTCCACCCGGCCGTTTCCTTCGATCTCGGTCTTGCGGACCGTTACGTGGATCTTATCGAGGAAGGGTGGGACCTGGCGATCCGGATCGGGCGGCTGAAGGATTCGAGCCTCGTCGCCCGGCGCCTTGCTCCCTGCCGCACCGTGGTCTGCGCCGCTCCCTCTTACCTGAAGCAGCATGGGACACCGGGAAAACTCGACGATCTCGCCCGGCACAACTGCCTGGGCTATACCCTGCCGAGCGCCATCGGGGCGAACCGCTGGACCTTCGGCCAAGATGGCGAGATCGTCGTGCCGGTTCAGGGGAACCTTCGCGCCAACAATGGCGATGCTCTGCTGGCTGCGGCCGTCGCCGGACAGGGGCTGATCTACCAGCCCACCTTTATTGTCGGAGATTGCCTGCGCGACGGCAGGCTCGTGCGGGTGCTCGGGGACCACTCCACCTACCAGCCGGGCATTCATGCCGTCCTGCCCTCCGGCCGCCAGGCCCCGGCCAAGGTGCGTGCCTTCATCGCGTTCCTGGCGCAGCGCTTTGCGCCTGAACCCGCTTGGGATCGAGGCCTGTGATCGGCTGGCGGTGGCCTTCGCATCGCTAACCGGCTAAAGCTAATCCACGTCTGTTTTCGAGGATTCACGCCTATGGTCGCCACCTGGGCCGTCGTGTTGTCGGCGCTGGTCTATCTCTGCTTCCTGTTCACGGTGGCCTATTGGGGTGACAACTGGGGGCGGCGCTTCGTTCAGGGGCCGGCCCGCTCGACGATCGCGGCCCTCGCGCTCGCGGTCTATTGCACGTCCTGGACCTTCTTCGGATCGGTCGGGCTCGCCAGCCATTCGGGCTTCGACTTTCTCGCCATCTATATCGGCCCGATCCTGGTGATCGGTCTGGGCTTCCCGCTCGTCGCCCGGGTGGTGCGCGTGGCGAAGACCCAGAACATCTCCTCCATCGCCGACTTCGTGGCCGCGCGATACGGCAAGAGCGAGAGGGTCGCGGCCCTCGTCAGCCTCATCGCCCTCGTCGGCTCGGTTCCTTACATCGCCCTGCAGCTGAAGGCGGTGTCGTCCTCGCTCGACGTGTTCCTGACGGCAGCGAGCGGCGCATCCCTGAGCCAACTGCCGATCCTCGGCGATCTGGCCCTTGTGGTTGCCCTTGTTCTTGCAGGCTTCGCCGTCGCCTTCGGCACGCGTCACACGGATGCGACCGCGCACCAGAACGGACTTCTGCTCGCCATCTCCATCGAGTCCTTGGTGAAGCTGATCGCCTTCCTGATGATCGGCGGCTACATCACCTTCGTGATGTTCGGCGGCTATGACGACATCGTCCAGCGCCTCAACGCACAGGGCACCACCTCCGCCCTGATGGAGCGGACATCGGGTTTCGGCAGCTATATCACGCTCATCCTGCTCTCGACCTGTGCGACCCTTCTTCTCCCGCGCCAGTTCCATGTCACCGTGGTCGAGAACCACGACATCGCGGATCTGAAGCGCGCCGCGTGGCTGTTTCCGCTCTACCTCGTCCTCATCAATCTCTTCGTGATCCCGGTCGCTCTGGCAGGCATGTCCGCCTTTCCCGAAGGGAGCATCGACCGAGACATGACCGTGCTCGCGCTGCCGCTGATGGACAAGGCCGGCACTCTGGCGGTGATTGCCTTCCTCGGCGGCTTCTCGGCCGCCACCGCCATGGTGATCGTCGATTCCGTCGCCGTGGCCGTGATGATCTCGAACCACCTCGTCATGCCCATCGTCCTGCGGCGGCGCGCCTTTGCCGGCATCGATCCCGGCGGCTTCGTGATCGGCGTGAGGCGGGTCTCCATCGTCCTCGTCATCCTGCTGGGCTATGCGTATTACCGCGCCTCGGGAGAAGCGGCGCTCGCCGCCATCGGGCTTCTGTCCTTTGCGGCCATCGCCCAGGTGGCGCCGGCCTTTCTCGGCGGCCTCATCTGGTCGCGCGGCACGGCGCTCGGCGCCAGCGTCGGGCTCGTGGTAGGCTTCGTCACCTGGGCCTACACGCTCCTTCTGCCGAGCCTCGTCTGGGACGGCGTGTTCTGGTCGGATGTGGTCGTCACAGGGCCCTTCGGCATCACGGCGCTGAAGCCGACATCCCTGTTCGGGGTCGATCTGCCCCAACTGACCCACGGCGTGATCTGGAGCCTGACGCTCAACATCCTGTGCTACATCGCCTTCTCCCTGTGGCGGCCGGTGACGGCCATGGAGCAGATCCAGGCCAATGTCTTCCTCGGCGAGGCTGCCGCGTCCGCCACGCCGAGCTTCCGCCTGTTCCGCGCCAGCGTGGGCGTCGGCGAGCTGCGCGCCACCGTCGCCCGCTATCTGGGTGAGGAGCGGACGGCCCGCTCCTTTGAGGGCTTCGCTCACAGCCGCGGGCAGAATATCGATCTGCGTGCCGAGGCGGACATCCATCTCCTGCGCTATGCGGAGCACCTTCTGGCCTCGGCCATCGGCACCGCGTCCTCACGCCTTGCGCTGTCGCTGCTGCTGCGCCGACGCACCGTCTCCACGGAAGCGGCCCTCAAGCTGCTCGACGATGCATCGGCGGCGATCCAGCACAGCCGCGATCTTCTCCAGCACGCGCTCAACTACGCCAAGCAGGGCATCACGGTGATCGACGGCGATCTGCGGCTGCTCGCCTGGAATCAGGCTTTCCTCGACCTCTACGACATGCCGCCCAACTTCGTGCAGGTAGGGATCGGTATGGAGCAGATCGTGCGCTACAACGCTTCGCGCGGATCTTACGGACCCGGCAAGATCGAGGATCTTGTGGAAGCCCGCCTCCATTCGTTCCGGCACGATGTGGAGCCGGTGCGCCTCAGGCTCTATCCCTCGGGCAAGGTGATCGAGATCCGCTCGAACCTGCTGCCCGACGGCGGCCATGTGACCACCTACACGGACGTCACGGAAACCGTTCTGGCCGAAGAAGCGAGCCGCCGCGCCAACGAGACCCTGGAGCAGCGGGTGCGCGAGCGAACAGAGGAGCTCACCCGCCTCAACGAAGCGCTCAGGAACGCCAAGGCGGAGGCCGACGAGGCCAACATCTCCAAGACGCGGTTCCTCGCGGCTGCCTCGCACGACATTCTGCAGCCGCTCAATGCAGCGCGCCTCTATGCCACTTCGCTCGTGGAGCGGGATCGCGAGGCTGGCGATGTAACGCTGGCCGAGAACATCGATGCGTCGTTGGATGCCGTCGAGGAGATCCTGACCGCCATTCTCGACATCTCGCGCCTCGATACGGGCGCCATGAAGCCGCAATGGTCGAGTTTCCGCATCGACGAGATGTTCCGTCAGCTGCAGCGCGAATTCGAGCCGATCGCCCGGGCCAAGAACCTGAAGCTCACCTTCATCCCCTCCTCCATGACGGTGCGCTCGGACCGGCGCCTCATGCGCCGCCTTTTGCAGAACCTGATCTCCAACGCGATCAAGTACACACCGTCCGGGCGCGTGCTCGTCGGCGGACGCCGCCGCGGCGGGCACTTCGCTCTGGAAGTCTGGGACACGGGTCTCGGCATCCCGGCCTCCAAGCAGCGCGTGGTCTTCCGCGAGTTCCAGCGCCTGGATCAGGGCATGAAGGTTGCGCGTGGTCTGGGCCTGGGACTGTCCATCGTCGAGCGCATCGGCCGCGTGCTGAAGCACCCGATCACGTTGAACTCCGAGGTCGGGCGCGGCTCCGTGTTCCGGCTGGAGGTGCCTGTGGTCGCTGCCCTTCCGGCAACGGCCGCAAGCCCCGAGCCGCCGAAGGCTCCAGCGACCGTACTGTCGGGCCTTCGCGTGCTCGTCATCGACAACGAGCCCGCCATTCTGGAAGGCATGCGTCTTCTGCTCACGGGATGGGGATGCGACGTCTGGACAGCATCCGACCTGGAGACCGCACACCAGGCCCTGCGCACGAACAAGGGTCTGCCGGAGGTGATCATCGCCGATTACCACCTGGACGAAACCGACGGGCTCGAAGTCATCAAGGCCCTGCGCTGGAAGACCCAGGTCGATATGCCGGCCCTGCTCGTCACCGCCGACCGCACGCCTGTCGTTCGCGACGCCGCGGCTGCGATGAACATCCATGTTCTCAACAAGCCGCTGAAACCCGCAGCCCTGCGCGCATTGCTGACGCAATGGCGGGCGACGAAAGTGGCAGCGGAGTAGAGAAGCCTCCAACGTCATCCCCGGGCGTGTCCCGGGGATCCACGTCTTAACCGCGCGCAAAGACGTGGATGGCCGCAACAAGTGCGGCCATGACGGGTGTGCTAGACGGGCCTCAGCGCATGATCCACCGCCGCAATGGCGTGGATTGTCGTCGTATCGAACAGCGGCACGGCGCTGTCCTCGTCCTTCACCAGCAGCATGATCTCGGTGCAGCCGAGGATGACGCATTGCGCGCCGCGCTCGATCAGGCGGGCGATGATGTCGCGATAGGCCTGACGGGATTCCGGCCTGACCTGCCCAAGCACCAGTTCCTTATAGATGATCTCGTGCACGATCCGGCGGTCGTCCTCGTCCGGCACCAGAACGTCGAGACCGTGGCGCTGCTGCAGACGGCCTTTGTAGAAATCCTGCTCCATGGTGAAGGCCGTGCCGAGGAGACCAACGCGCTCGAAGCCCGCCGCCCTGATCTTCTCGGCCGTGGGGTCGGCGATGTGGAGCAGCGGGATGCCAACCGCCGACGAGATAGCATCCGCCAGGCGGTGCATGGTGTTGGTGCACACCACGATGAAATCGGCTCCGCCGCGCTCCAGCCGGAGTGCCGCGTCCTTCATCAATTCGGCAAGCTTCTCCCATTCACCGTCGTGCTGAAGTCGTTTGATCTCTTCGAAATCGAAGGACCACATCAGGCATTGCGCCGAATGCACCCCGCCGAGCCGCCGGTTCGTCTCCTGATTGACAATGCGGTAATACTCGGCCGAGCTCTCCCAGCTCATACCGCCGATAAGTCCGATGGTCTGCATGTTGGGCTCTAAAGATTCGGAGTGTAGGGCGCGCGGCTGCTCGCCAGCGCGTCGGCGAGAAGATCGAGCCTGTCCTGGCCCCAGAACACCTCACCCTCGAGCACATAGGCCGGAGAGCCGAAGACATCGGCGGCAATCGCATTCTCGAGGTTGAGGGCATAAATCGCCTCGGTGGTGCTGCCGGTGGCCACATCCATCAGCGAGGATGAGTCGAAACCGGCCTGCTCCGCCAACTCGGTGAGAACCAGCGGATCGCCCAAGTTGCGCTCCTCCTCCCACACGGCTGCGTAAGCGCGGCGCAGGAAGGCATCGGGGTTCTTGCCGGTGGCATTGATGGCGATCACAAAGCGGTCGGCCAGGTTCACGTCGAAGGGCCAGTGCTTCGGAGTGATGTTGAAGGAAAGGCCGCGCTTTTCGCGCCAGCGCTGCAACTCCAGGATCCTGTAGCGTTGCCGGGCCGGATGGCGCTGGGCGAGCGGCAGGCCGCCGGTTTCAGCAAAGACCCGGCCCAGGAAAACCGGCTTGTAGTTGACCTCGGCGCCATGCCTCTGGACGATGTCCATGAAGGGCGCATGGCCGATATAGGCCCAGGGGCTCACGAGGGAGAAGTAGTAGTCGATGATGCGGGGCATGGGCTCGATTCGAGGTTGATGGGCCTTGAGCGGCGATGCTCCAGCTTGGACCATCAGGCCGCGCTCTTCAATGTCTCTTCTGCCCTGAGAAAGGCCTCGACCTCGGGGGCGGCCGCCGGTGCCTTGGCCTCGATGCCGATCTCGGCCAGCAGGCGATCCATGGAAACGAAGCGCCTCTGCTTGCGGTCATAGAGCCCGGCCCGCACGAGGGCGATGGCGTTGAGAACAGGACTACCGTCCTTGGCCTGCGACATCACGCGATGCTCCATCACCACATGGCTGTCGGACCAAGTGAGGATGCGGGTCTCCAGAGTGAAGGCGCGAAACGGCCTCAGCTCGCGCCGGAACCGGATCTGCGCGGAGCCCACCACGGGCACCCAGCCCTTCTTGAGGATAGGCCGCCACAGGCCTGAGCGGATCATCATGTCGGTGCGCCCGAGATCCATGAGCGTCCAGTAGCGCCCGTTGTTCATGTGCAGCGATGTATCGAGATCATGCGGCCACACGCGAAAGGCGAGGCGCGACACGTCCCGCACCGGATCGAGCCTCAGTCGAGCAAACGAGGCGATGATCAGGTGAAGGAGGCGCAGCCACAGGTTCATGACATGCCAATCCCGGTCTGGCGCTGGAACAGCATGAGATCGAGGGCTGGCGACTCGCGGCCGAGGCCCGTCAGCAGGCAATGGACCTGCCCGCGATGGTGTGTCTGGTGGTTGAAGAAATGCATCAGCGCCGGTGCCAGAGGCTGCTCGACATCTTTCGGGTTCGTGATCGTCCGGTAGCGGAAGCGCCCCGCGAGATCGGCATCGGACAGGCGGTCGATATAAGCGACGATCCGCGCATCCTCCTTCTCGCGCGCAGCACGCAACTCGGCGAAGCTTTCGAAGAGGATGGCGTCGAGGCGGTTCGGCGCCTCGCCCTCGCCCGTGAACCGCCTCATCCAGATGCGGTCGGCAACGAGGATATGATTGAGGGTGCCGTGCACCGATTTGAAGAACGCCCCGCGATCCGCGCGGTAATCCGCCTCGGACAATTGCGCGGCAACCTCATAAAGGCGCTCGTTGCACCAGGCATTGTAGCCCGCCATCATGGCGAAGTGCTGTTTCATAAGGCTCCCTCGTTTCCGGAAGCGGCACCATATCGTCATCCCGGACGAAGCGCAGCGCAGATCCGGGATCGCTTCAAGAATGTGGCGCCATTCTCGTCCGGCGATCCCGGGTTCTGCTGCGCAGAGCCCCGGGATGACGATTGATGTTAAGCCGCCTTCTTGGCGGCCGCCCGTCCGTAGAAGGTCTCGCCACTGGCTGCCATGTCGACAAGCAGCTGCGGCGGCGAGAAGCGGTCGCCGTGCTTGGCCTGCAGCTTCCGGCACAATTCCACGAAGGCTTTCGCGCCCATGAAGTCGATGTAGGACAACGCGCCGCCCGTATAGGGCGCGAAGCCGAAGCCGAGGATCGAGCCCACATCCGCCTCGCGCGGATCGGTGACAACGCCTTCCTCGACCGTGCGGGCCGCCTCCAGCGCCTGCGTGACGAGCAGGCGTTGCTTCAACTCGTCCATGTCGATGAGTTCGGCCGCCGCCGTATCCACCTGCAGATCCCTCAATCCGGGCCAGAGACGCTTCTGCCCGCCTTCCGGATAATCGTAGAAGCCTTTCCGGTTCTTGCGGCCGAAGCGGCCTTCCTTCTCCACCAGCGTGGTGAGCAGTTGCTCCTGCTCCGGAATGATCGCTGCATCGCCCAGCTGCGCCTTGGTGGCGCGTAGGATCTTGAGGCCGAGATCGACCCCGACCTCGTCGTTGAGCGACAGAGGCCCGACGGGCATGCCCACCTGCTTGCCGGCCTGCTCGATCATCGTGGCCGGCACACCCTCGGTGAGCATCAGATGGCCTTCGAGGATATAGGCGAGCACGCAGCGGTTGGCGAAGAAGCCGCGGGAATCGTTGACAACGATCGGCGTCTTCTTGATCAGGCGCACGTAGTCGAGCGCGGTGGCGAGCGCCTTGTCACCCGTTTCCTTGCCCATGATGATTTCGACCAGCATCATCTTCTCGACCGGCGAGAAGAAGTGGATGCCGATGAACTGACCGGCATTCTTCGACTGCTGGGCCAAGCCTGAGATCGGCAGGGTCGAGGTGTTGGAAGCGAAGATGCAGTCCGGACGGATGGCCGCTTCAACCTTCTGGATCACCTCGGCCTTCACCTTCGGATCCTCGAACACCGCCTCGATGACGAGATCGCAATCCTTCAGATCATTGTAGTCAGCAGACGCGGTGATGCGTGCAAGCAGCGCATCGCGATCCGCCGTCTTGGCGCGGCCCTTCATGATCTGGTCACTCATGAGCTTGTGCGAATGCGCCTTGCCCTTCTCGGCGGCTTCTACATCGCGGTCGATGAGCACGACCTCGAGGCCGGCATTCGCCGTAACATAGGCCACGCTCGCTCCCATGAAGCCCGCGCCGATCACGCCGACCTTCTTGAGGCTTGTGGCCGGCACATTCTTCGGGCGGCGCGCGCCCTTGTTGAGATCCTGCATGGAAATGAAGAGCGTCCGGATCATCGCCGCCGCCTCCTTCGAGCGCAGGATCTTGGCGAACCAGCGCGACTCCACCTTCAAGGCCAGATCCATCGGCAGCTGCAGACCCTGATACACGGATTCCAGAATCGCGCGGATCGCCGGGTAATTGTCCTGCGTCTCGCGGCGGTAGATGGCGTTCGCCGGAGGCCAGATCTGCATGCCAGCGGCGGAAAACACCTTGTTGGAAGGCAGCTTGTAGCCCTTCTGGTCCCAGGGGGCCACGGCCGAACCGCCGTTCTTGATCCAATCCTTGGCTGCCTGCACGATCCCTTCGCGCGGCGCGACGGCATGGACGAGGCCCATGTTGCGCGCCATGAGAGGGCGGATCTGCTCGCCTTTGAACAGCATCTGCAGGGCATCGCCCGTCTGCATGAGGCGCGCCACGCGCTGTGTGCCGCCGGCGCCGGGGAAAAGACCGACCTTTACCTCGGGCAGGCCGACGCGGGTGGAATCCACATCAGACAGCACGCGGAAATGGCAGGCGAGCGCGAGCTCGAAAGCGCCGCCGAGGCACACGCCATGCACGGCCGCCGCAAACGGCTTGCCGCAGGTCTCCAGACGACGATAGAGCAGCGAAAGCTTGCGCGATTCATCGAAGAAGAACTGCATGGCAGCCTCTTCGCCCTTCTGCTTCGCGAGCTTGGCATATTCCATGCCAAGGCCCTGGAGCATGGTGAGGTCCGCGCCGCCCGAGAACGCCTCCTTGCCGGAGGTGATCACGCAGCCCTTGATGGCCTCGTCGCCCGCAACCGTCTCGATGATCTGCTCCAGCTCGCCCATCACCTCGGGGGTGATGACGTTCATGGAACGTCCCGGCATGTCCCAGGTGGCGAGTGCAATGCCGTCGGCATCGGTCTCGAAGCGGAAATTGGTGAAGTTCATCTCGTTCTCCCTCGGACCTCATCCTGAGGAGCAGCGCAGCTGCGTCTCGAAGGATGATCCAGTGTTCACTTGAACCGCATCCTCGCCCTTCGAGACGGCGCTTCGCGCCTCCTCAGGATGAGGATGCTTGCGTTGTGCTTCCTCAAACACGCTCGATGATCGCGGCCGTGCCCATGCCGGCGGCCACGCACAACGTCACGAGAGCCGTCTGCTTGTTGGTGCGCTCCAGCTCGTCAAGCACCGTGCCGAGGATCATGGCCCCGGTGGCGCCAAGCGGATGGCCCATGGCGATGGCGCCGCCATTCACGTTGACCTTCGCCGGATCGAGGTCCATCGCCTGGATGTAGCGCAGCACCACCGATGAGAACGCCTCGTTGATCTCAAAGAGGTCGATGTCGTCCTTCGTCATGCCAGCCTTGCGCAGCGCCAGCTCCGACACGTCGATAGGTCCGGTGAGCATGAGGGCGAGATCGGACCCGATGGAGGCAAAGCCCTTGATGCGCGCGCGCGGCTTCAAGCCAGCCTTCGTGCCGCCCTCCTTGTTGCCGACGAGAACGGCTGCGGCGCCGTCGACGATGCCCGAGGAGTTGCCGGCATGATGCACGTGGTTGACGAACTCCACATCCGGGTGGGCCGCAATCGCCACCGCGTCGAAGCCGCCCATCTCGCCCATCTGCACGAAGGCAGCCTTGAGCTGACCGAGCGACTGCATGTCGGTCTGCGGCCGCATGTGCTCGTCCTTCGCCAGGATCGTGAGGCCGTTGATGTCCTTTACCGGAACGACAGACTTGGCGAACCGCCCTTCGTTCCAGGCCTTTCCGGCGCGCTTCTGCGACTCGACCGCGTAGGCGTCGACATCGTCGCGCGAGAAACCGTACTTCGTAGCGATAAGATCCGCCGAGATGCCCTGCGGCAGGAAGTAGTTGTCGATGGCGATCCCCGGATCGACCGGCCATGCGCCGCCCGACGCGCCCATGCCGATGCGGCTCATGGATTCCACGCCGCCCCCAATGGTGATGTCCTTCATGCCCGACATGACCTGCGCGGCCGCCAGCGCCACCGCATCGAGCCCGGAGGCGCAGAAGCGGTTGATCTGGACGCCCGGAACCTCCTTGCCATAACCGGCCTTCAAGGCTGCCGCACGGGCGATGTCGCCACCGGCCTCGCCGACCGGATCGACGCAGCCGAGCACCACGTCCTCGACCAGCTTGGGATCGAGATCGTTGCGCTTGCGGATGGCGTCCAGCGTCGTGACGGCAAGGTCCACCGCCGGAACCTCGTGCAGCGAACCGTCCGGCTTGCCGCGCCCGCGCGGGGTGCGAACGGCGTCGTAGATATAGGCTTCAGCCATGGAGGCCTCCTGGGTCTCTGTCATCCCGGACGCTAAAAGCGATCCGGGATCGGTATCAGAATAGAGTGCTTTACGCGGCTTGCGACCCCGGCTCTTCGGCCGGGATGACACTTATCATAATCAGAACGCTTCCACCGGCATCGCCATGGTCGTGTCCGAGCCCGTGGTGATGAGAGCCAGACGCGTGGCGGTCTCGGGCATCATGCGCTCCATGAAGAAGCGGCCAGTCAGGAGCTTGGCATCCATCTTCTCGGCGACGCCGTTGCCTTCAGCCTTCTTGCCTTGAGCGGCCTTTGCCATCCGGGCCCACATATAGCCGAGCACCACGAGGCCGAAGAGGTGCATGTAGTCGGTGGCGCCGGCGCCCGCATTGTCGGGCTTCGCCATGGCGTTCTGCATGAACCACATGGTGGCCTGCTGCAGATGGCCGAGGCCCTGCTGCAGCGGGGCGATGTAAGGCTTCAGAGACTCATCGCCAGCATTCTCCTGGCAGAAGGCGCCGACCTCGTTGAAGAAGGTCATGACCGCGCGTCCGCCATCCTTGCCGAGCTTGCGGCCCACGAGGTCCATGGCCTGGATGCCGTTGGCGCCCTCGTAGATCATGGCAATGCGGGCATCGCGCACGAACTGCGACATGCCCCACTCCTCGATATAGCCGTGGCCGCCGAACATCTGCTGTGCCTTCACGGCGTTGTCGAAGCCGAGATCGGTGAGCACACCCTTCGCCACCGGCGTCATGAGGCCCATGTAATCCTCGGCCACCTGACGCTGCGCCTCGTCGGAGGAGCGATGCGCGATATCGCTGTTCAGCCCGGTCCACACGATGAAGGCGCGGCCTGCCTCGTTGAAAGCCTTGATGGACAGGAGCGTGCGGCGCACATCCGGATGCACGATGATCGGATCGGCAGGCTTGTCGGGGAACTTCGCCCCGGTGAGCGAACGGCCCTGGAGACGGTCCTTCGCATAGGCCACGGCGTTCTGGTAGGCGACCTCGGATTGCGCGAGCCCCTGCACGCCCACAGCCAGACGCGCCTCGTTCATCATCACGAACATGGCGTTGAGACCGCGGTTCTCCTGACCGACGAGCCAGCCCCTGGCGCCATCGTAGTTCATGACGGCGGTGGCGTTGCCGTGAATGCCCATCTTGTGCTCGAGCGATCCGCAGGAGACGCCGTTGCGCTCACCGAGCGAGCCATCCTGGTTCACGAGAACCTTCGGCACCACGAAGAGCGAGATGCCCTTGGTGCCTTGAGGCGCACCCTCGATGCGGGCGAGCACCAGATGGACGATGTTCTCCGCCATGTCATGCTCGCCGGCGGAGATGAAGATCTTGGTGCCGGAAATGGCGTAGGAGCCGTCGCCGTTCGGCACGGCCTTGGTCTTGAGCAGCCCGAGATCCGTGCCGCAATGAGGCTCGGTGAGGTTCATGGTGCCGGTCCATGTGCCCTCAATCATCTTCGGCAGATAGGTCTTCTTCTGCTCCTCGGTGCCGTGCTCGATGAGCGCCGCAATCGCTCCTTGCGTCAGGCCCGGATACATGCCGAGCGCCAGGTTCGACGAGGAGACGAATTCCTGCATGATGGTGTTGAGGACTGAAGGAAGCCCCTGCCCGCCGAACTCCTCGGGCGCGGCCAGACCCATCCAGCCCCCGGCGGCGTAGGCCTCGTAAGCTTGCCTGAAGCCCTTGGGCGTGGTCACCGAACCGTCCGGGTTGCGGGTGCAGCCTTCCTGGTCGCCTGAGAGGTTGAGGGGCGCAAACACCTCCTCGCAGAGCTTGGCGCCCTCGGCCAGGATCGCCTCTGCCGTATCGGATGTCGCATCGGCGAACCCCGGCAGGTTGTTGTAGCGCTCAATCGGAAACACGTCGTTTAAAAGGAACATGACGTCTTCGACGGGGGCCTTGTAGACCGGCATTCGGATGTCTCCCAGATCGTTTGCCGGCCTAATCTTCCCATGCGGAAGCGCGCCAGCCAAGCAGATAGTTCACATATAAACTATCCGACCGTATTTGGAAGAGGCGGGGCGTTAAATCTTTCGAGGGAGGACGGCGATGAGCCTCCCGGCAGGAAAGCCCAAGGGTCGTTCCCGAGCCTTCCCTTCGCGATCACACGCGGGCAAAAGAAAAGCCCTCCGGCATCGAGGCGTGCAGCCTGATGCCGGAGGGCTTGTTGCGAAGGCTCGTTGAGAGCGCGAGGATCAGGCGGCGGCAGCCATGCCGGCGCGGCGGGCCTGGAGCTCGGCCAGGGCTTCCTCGATTTCCTTCTTCTGCTGCTCCAGATGCAGGATCTGGTCCTCGATCTGGTCGAGGGACAGCTTGAGGTTCATGGCCGGGCCGTTGCCGGAGCGCTCCTCGGCCAGCATGGCGCGGATCTCGGTCAGGGTGAAGCCGAGCTGCTTGCCCTTGAGGATCACCGAAAGGCGCTCACGGTCGCGGGCATCGTAAATCCGGGCGGTTCCGTCCCGGCGTGGGGACAGGAGGCCGCGATCCTCGTAGAAACGCAGGGTGCGGAGGGTCACGCCGAACTCGCGTGCGAGATCGCCGATCGTGTACTGCTTTGCACCCTCTGCTGCATCTCCAGCTTTGGCGCCGATTGCGTATTGGTCCATGGAAGGCCCCGTCATCTCATTGTTCTCGGCTCAGTGCCCAGCGCACCTCCCCTTTGGTAACGAAATGATATAACATATAATTCAACAGATGCAAGAGTATAACAGATATTCGGTGCCGATGGGGCAGAAGAACCCGCTCTCTGCGGCATGACGCAAGGGAATATTCTGCCTTCCAAATGAGCAATTGCCCTCAAACCCCCTCCATTTAACGGGTTTTTTACTACGCTCGACGAAAGCTGCGCTGGCAGATGAAGGGTTTGGAGGTGGCGTGATTCGCCTCGTCTCCGGTGCTCTTCGTTCGCCAGGCGGAGATCGGCACGGGGCCTCCATCCGCCTTGAGAGGTTTCAGCGTATCCCCGCGAGTCCATGATGAGACGACACGTCCCCTCAAGACCTGACGACCTCGAGCTGGCCATGGCCGCGGCACGCCGGGCCGACTTGAGCCTTGAGGAATGGGCCGCGGCCATTCTGGCCGGGCAGGACGACGAGCACGTTCCCTCCTATCGGCCCAAAGCCCGCCGGACTTCCACGGGCGATCTCGACAACCTGATTGCCCGGATGTCCTTTGCGCCGCGCCCGCAGCCGAAGAAGGATTACGAAGCGCTCATGGCCGCCATCGCGACCGAGAGCGAGCGGCAGGCGCAGGATCAGGCCTCGCGAACGGCCATCGCCCTGGAGTCGATGGCAAGCTGGATCGAGCAGGCCGAAACCCGCCTCAACGATGCCGCCCGCACCTCAACGGATCAGCAGGAGCGCATCGCGGCCATCCTGACCCAGGCCCTGGCATCCCTGAAGGAGCGCCTCGACATGGTTGAGCGCCGGGTCTCCTCCGAACAGGCTGCTCCGCCCCGCATCGAATTCCCCATGGAGGAGGCGCTCAAGGCGCTCGCCCCCGTGTCCGAGACCCTGTCCGGCCTGCGGACCGACATGTCCCGGCTCGCCGCGCGCCTGGAGCAGCCGAACACGGATTTCACCCCAGCCGTTGAAACGATCCGCTCTGAGATCGACACGCTCCGGTTCGGCATGGAGCATCTGGCGACCCGCAACGAAATCGCCGCCCTGGGCGCGTCTCTCGGCTCCATGGCCAAGGATCTCGAGCAGGGACCGACAACCAAGGATCTGCACACCCTCGCCGGCTCGATGAGTGTTCTCTACGAAGAGGTCCAGACCCTCTCCGAGCGGGTCAATCATGAATTGCATCAGAGCCTCGGACTCGGCATCGATCGCATCACCGACAAGATCGACCGCATGGCCGAGGCGGGCATTGACCGCTCGGTGATTGATTTCCTGAGCAGCCAGATCGTGGACCTGCGCCAGGACCTGGCGAGCCGGGCCGCCCCGCAGCAGATGGACCGGCTCTCCGGCGAAGTCGAAGCACTCGGCAGGCAGATCGCCGAACTCCGCCTGCATCAGGTGGGCAAGAGCGATTTCACCGCTCTGAAGCAGTCCCTCGACGATGTCTGCTCGGCCCTCTATGTGACCGCCACGGCCCAGGACACGAGCAGGGTTCCGGAACTGCTGGAAAGCGTGGACCGCCGCCTCGATCTCCTCGTCCGGCGTCCGGACCCGAAGCCCGCCGATCTCGCACCGATCAGCGAGCAGCTGGCGCTCCTGACCGAACGCATGGCGGGCCTGTCCGGCAGCCGCTCCCCTGAGGGCAACGCGGCAGCCGAGCGCGAGGCGCTCTCCCAAAATCCTCTCCTGGAGCCTCTCCTGGAGCGGTTCGACCGGATAGAGCAGGAGCTGCGCCAGCTCGGCCAGCACTCCGATACGGCCAGCGTGGCCGAGATGCTCCGCTCCATCGAGGAAAAGCTAGAACGCACGCCCTCCCCGCCAGCGGGCTTCGAGGCCCTGGAGCGGCAGGTCGCGGCCCTTGCGGAGCGCATCGAATCCGCACCTGGGGAACCGATCCATCAAGCCTTGGTGGAAGCCACAGGTCACCTGAAGAACCTGCAGAACGAGGCTGCCGGGATCGCTGAACGGGCGGCCAAGGCCGTGGTGAACGACATCCGTTCAGCCTTGCCGGATACGGGCGACCTGGACAATCTCAAGCATGGCTTCGTCGAGCTGAAAGCCCTGCATACGCGCTCGGACAGGAAAACCCAGGAAACTCTGAAGTCGGTTCACGAAGCCCTGGAGGCCCTGGCGTCCCGCCTGCCGGGCCACGCTGCTCCGGCGGGCGCAACCGTCTCCCAGCCCGAGCCAGCCTCTACACCGCTGCCGCCGGCAGACCGTCTCGAGGCGGCCGTGCGCAAGCTTCATACGGTGACCCTGTCCCGGATCGAGGAGACCGCGCTGCAAGTCTCCGACACGCGTGTGCACGATTTGAAGCCTGCAGAGGCCACCCTCCTTGCAGCCTCGGACGAAGATCGCGGCCATGTGCGGGCAAGCTTCATTGCGGCGGCACGAAGGGCCGCTCAGATTGCGGAGCCGGAATTCGTCGAACCCGTATCCCTGTCCCAAGGACAGGAGGCAGGCCTCTCCAGTGAAGAGCAGGACGGAGACACCGATGCGGCCGCACAGCTGCCATCGCTCTTCGAGCGCCTGCGCCGGACCCTGGACAGCCACCGACGCCCTCTCCTTCTGGGGCTCGCCTTCCTGGTTCTTGCAGCCGGCACCGCTCAGATCCTGTCCGGAGGCCACACCGTCTCATCCTCCGCATCGGCGAGCGCCCCGCAGGCGATCCGCGCTCCCGAGGCGGAAGCTCGTGGCATGCCAGCCGCTCCTGCGGCAAAACAGGATTTGAGCCTGTTCCAGCCCTCAAGCCTTGCCGCGCAATCCTCGACCCCGGCGCCGCTGGCGGCAGGCAGGTTCCTGGTGGACCCAGCAACCATTGGCGACATCCCGGCAGAGGTTCCAGCGGGCTTACGGCAGGCGGCCCTGTCGGGGGATGCGGCGGCCCTCTACGAGATCGGGGCTCGTCTGACCGAGGGACGCGGCATGGTCGAGGATGCGGCGGCGGCCGTCCGCCTCTTCGAGCGCGCCTCCCAGGCAGGGCTTCCTCCGGCCCAGGAGCGTCTTGCCGGGATGTTCGAAAAAGGCCTCGGGGTCGGGCGCGATCTCAAGCAGGCCGTCTCCTGGTATGAGCGGGCGGCCCAGGGCGGCCATGTTCGCGCCATGCACAATCTCGCGACCCTGCTCGCCTCCGGGGCCCATGCTAAGCCAGACTATGTCACGGCCCTGCGCTGGTACACGGAGGCCGCAGAGGCGGGCTTTCGCGACAGCCAGTTCAACACGGGCCTGCTTCTCACCCGCGGCATTGGCTCGAAGCCCAACCTGCCCGGTGCTTTCCAGTGGTTTTCCGTTGCAGCCGCTCAGGGTGATGCGGAGGCCGCCCGGAAGCGTGACGAGCTGGCGGCTCGGCTTACCCCTGCCGATCTGAAGAACGCCAAAGCCGCCGCCGATCAATGGCGCCCGCGCGCCGTGGACCCGATTGCGAACGAGCCGCCGGCCGCCATCCCCGAATGGACGGCCGCCCTGGATCGATCTTCGCCCGACAGGAGTTGAAGGCAGGCAGGCTCTGTCATCTTCCGTTCAGAACATGACCGTTACATCGCCTGCATGATGCTGTAACAACGATGTGGCTGCACCGGCCATAGGGGAACCGGGTTGCAAATCTATTTGCCTATCGCTGAAATGCCTGTGAGCGTTCTTCTCATCCTCGGGATGGGTGCGGCGGTGGGCTTCATTTCCGGCCTTTTCGGCATCGGCGGCGGCTTCCTCATGACGCCGCTTCTGATCTTCCTCGGCATTCCCCCGGCAGTGGCCGTGGCAACCCAATCGGCCCAGATCGTCGCCTCCTCCACCACCAGCGTGCTCGGCGCGTTGAGACGCAACGCCCTCGATCACAAGCTCGGCGCCATCCTGGTGGCCGGCGGCTTCGTCGGGTCCGCGCTCGGCGTCTGGTTCTTTGCGGCCGCGCGCCGGGCCGGGCAGCTCGATCTCGTCATCGTCATCTCCTACGTGACGCTCTTCACCATCGTCGGCAGCCTGATGCTGAAGGAAAGCATCCGGGAGTTCTGGCACCGGCGCAAGGGCGGCACGGTGCGCTTGCGGCGCAAGGCGGGCGAGCATGCGCCCTATCTCGGCTGGCCCCTGCGCATGCGCTTCTACCGCTCCAAGCTCTATGTGAGCGTCATCCCGATCCTCGGGCTCTCGCTCTTCATCGGCTTTGCCGGCGCGCTCCTCGGCATCGGCGGCGGCTTCATCGTGGTGCCGGCGCTTCTCTATGTCTTCCGCGTGCCCACCACCGTCGTCGTGGGCACGTCCCAGTTCCAGATCGTCTGCACCACCCTCGTGGCCCTCATCCTCCACGCAGTCACCAATCAGGCAGTCGACATGGTGCTGGCGATCCTCCTCATCGTCGGCGGCGTCTTCGGCGCTCAGTTCGGAGCCCGGATGGGACGCCATCTGCGGGCGGAGCTGTTCCGCTTCCTGCTCGCGCTCCTGCTGCTAGCCGTGGGCCTGCGCTTCGGCCTCGAACTGGTGCTGAAGCCGGAGGAGCCGTTCTCCATCTCGGTTCAGGAGGTGCGCTCATGAGGGCGCTCGGCCCCCTCCTGTTCCTGGTGGCGAGCCTTGCTCCCGCTCAGGCCGAGACCCTGATCACGTCGCTGTCGAACCACAGGGTGCTGATCAACTCCAACTATACCGGCACGCAGATCGCCGTGTTCGGCGCCATCGAACGCGACGCCCAGACGGTCGCCCGCGCCACCGGCTACGACGTGGTGGTGACGGTCCGCGGCCCGCGCCAGTTCCTGACCGTGCGCGAGAGAGAGCGGCTCGGCCCCGTCTGGATCAACCAGGAACAGCAGAAGTTCCCATCGGTGCCGGCCTATATCAGCGTGATGACCTCCCGGCCGATTGCGGAGATCACAAGCGACCAGCTGCGCCAGCGGCAGAAGGTCGGCCTTGAGGCCATCATCAACGCCAACGACTTCACCTATGCCCGCGACGGCGCGGACAAGCCATTCCGCGAGGCGCTGCACCGTCTGAAGGCGCAGGAAGGCCTTTATCTCGAAGACGAGCGCGGCGTGACGTTCCTGACCCCGAGCATCTTCCGCGCCGGCATTCCGCTGCCGGCCACAGCCCCGCCCGGCAATTACGATGTGGATGTGACGCTGTTTGCCGACACCGTGATCCTGGCGCGCACGTCCACGGATTTCGAGCTGGTCAAGACGGGATTCGAGGAGCGGATCGGCGTCGTGGCCCGCGACTGGTCGCTGTTCTACGGCCTCGCCACGGCCGTGATCGCCATCTTCTTCGGCTGGCTCGCCAACGTGATCTTCCGGCGCGACTGAATAAGCAACAAGGCTCCGCCTTTACAGGCCGGGATCGTCGGGCAATCCTGCTCGCTGCTTGAGGGGACCATGCACGATGATGCTCAAAGCCGGGACGGTTCAGTTTCACCACAGGGCCAATGACAAGGCCTACAACATGTCGGTGGTGGAGCGTTTCACCCAGGAAGCCGCCGAGCGCCAAGTGAAGATCCTGGCCTTTCCCGAAATGTGCCTGACCGGCTACTGGCATGTGCGCAATCTCAGACGTGATCAGCTTGAGGAGCTTGCCGAGCCCGTGCCCTCGGGCGCCTCTACGCAGGCGGTCCTGAGCCTCGCGGCCCGGTACGACATGGCCATCGGCGTCGGCCTGATCGAACGGGCGGAGGACGGGCTTCTCTTCAACACCTACGTGGTCTGCCTGCCCGACGGACAGGTGCACCGGCACCGCAAGCTCCATGCCTTCGAGAGCGACGACATCGCCAGCGGCGACAGCTACACGGTGTTCGACACGCCCTGGGGCGTGAAGGTCGGCGTTCTCATCTGCTGGGACAACAACCTCGTCGAGAATGCCCGCGCGACGGCCCTGCTCGGCGCCGACATCGTCATGGCCCCGCACCAGACCGGCGGCTGCCACTCGCGCAGCCCTCAGGCCATGGGGTTGATCGACCCTGTCCTCTGGGAGAACCGGCACAATGCTCCCGAAGCCATCGAAGCGGAGTTCCGCGGCCCCAAAGGACGCGAGTGGCTGATGCGCTGGCTGCCGGCCCGGGCCCACGACAACGGCTATTTCCTGCTGTTTGCCAACGGGGTCGGCGAGGATGACGGCGAGGTGCGCACCGGCAACGCCATGATCATCGACTGCTATGGGCGGATCATCGCGGAAACCTGGAAAGCCCAGGATGCTTTGGTCGTGGCGGATCTCGACCTCGACCTCCTGCCGCTGGCCACCGGCCGCCGCTGGATCCGCGGTCGGCGCCCGGAGCTCTACGGGCTTCTCACGCAGCTTCAGGGCCATGAACTCGCACCACGGCAGGCGCGGTTTTCGGAGGCACCTGTGGTGAAGACGGTGGAGTAGTACCCCCTCACGTCATGGCCGCACTTGTTGCGGCCATCCACGTCTTTGAACCACGGCGCCATGAAGACGTGGATACCCGGGACAAGCCCGGGCATGACGGCGTTTTAAATGCTTAGTCCCGACAGAGCATAGACTTCGCAATCGCAAAAATCCGCTCCGTGCCGATGAGGTGCGCTGTGAAGCCGGTGGCGAAGAGCGGCTTGAACGCCGCATCGCAGGCATTCAGTCCGCCCGCATAGGCGCCGAGCGCCGGCATCACGCAGCGGCTGCCGTCGGTGAGGAAGCAGCGCCGCCGCGTGGAGCGCCCGCGCATCACCACCTTGCCAACCGGATGCAAGTGGCCTGCGACCTCCGCCTGCTTGCCCGCCGCCGGCTCGTGGCGCAGGGTCAGCGATCCGAGCGCCATCTCCTCCACCACCTGCCCGCCGATGCTGTCGGGGAGGATGCGGTCGTGATTGCCCGTGACCCAGATCCAGTCGCGGCCCTGCTGCACGCCCGAGAGCGTCGTGCGCTCCTCAGTCCCGAGGCGATCCGGTCCGCCGATATCGTGGAAGCTATCGCCAAGCGCAATGACGGTCTTCGGGTTGAAGCGGAACACCGCGTCGGAGAGGGCGAGAAGCGTCTCGCGTGTATCGTAGGGCGGCAGCATCATGCCGCGCCGGGCAAAGGACGAGCCCTTCTCGAAATGGAGATCGGCCACGAGCAAGGCATCGTGGGCTGGCAGATACATCGCCCCCGTCAGGTCGAGCAGCGCCAGCTGACCTTTCAGCTCGATTTCGTGCGTTGTCTGTTTGTTCTTTCGCAATGCCGTCACGCCAAAGCCTCGTCGAGAAGCGCTGCTTCCGCCTCGGCCAGAATCTCGTCCGCGTTGTCGCTATAGACGCGCTCGCGGCCGATCTCCAGCATGACGGACACGCTCAAAGGAGAAACCCGGTCGAGCGGCTTGTGGATGATTCGCCCCCGGATGCGCTCAAGCATCATGCCGAGGCGCCTCACGTCGAGGAGTCCCGTTGCCGCATCCGCCCTGGCGGCGCGCAACAGAACGTGATCGGGCTCGTGCTTGCGCAGCACGTCGTAGACGAGATCGGTGGAAATCGTCACCTGCCGGCCTGTCTTCTTCTCCCCCGGGAACCGGCGCTCGATGAGGCCCGCGATCACCGCGCATTGGCGGAAGGTGCGCTTCATGAGGGAGGATTCCGCCAGCCAATCCTCTAGATCGTCGCCCAGCATGTCCTCGGAGAACAGCTCGTCCAGGAAACCGGGTTCGCGTGCGGCGCGGCCTGCGATGTCGCCCGAGGCATAGACCGCGATGCCGTAATCGTTCGCCACGAAGCCGAGCGGCTTAAGCTTGGCGCGTTCCAGACGGCGGGTGAGCAGCATGCCCAGCGTCTGGTGCGCGAGCCTGCCCTCGAAGGGAAAGCACGTCATGTAGAAGCGGTTACTCCGGGGAAACGTCTCGACCAGAAGATCGCGCGGCCCCGGCACGATGGAGCGGCGGCGCTGCTGCAGCAGCCACTCGGTCATCTGCGGCGGAAGGCGATCCCACTCGAACGGATCGGCGAGGATTGCGCGCACACGGGCCGCGAGAAAGGTCGAGAGCGGGAACTTGCCGCCCTCATAGGACGGGATCATCGGATCGGTGCCTGCGCCCGCGCGGGTGGCCAGCACCTCGTCCTCGGAAATGCCCTCGAAGCGCAGCACCTCGCCGGCGAACAGGAACGTATCGCCTGGCGTCAGCGTCTCGGCGAAATACTCCTCGATCTCGCCGAGAATTCTTCCACGCGGCAGCACGGTGCCGGGGCGCGAGCGCATGGACTTGCCGAGCCGCACCTTGATCATGCTCGACTCGACGATGGTGCCGACATTCAAGCGATATTGCTGCGCCACCCTCGCATCGCGCACGCGCCACAGGCCATCGTTGCCCTTCACGATCTTGGCAAAGCGCTCATAGGCACGAAGCGCATAGCCGCCCGTCGCCACGAAGGCGACACAGGCCTGGAATTCCTCCCATGTCAGTCCCGCATAGGGTGCGGCGGAACGCACCTCCTCGTATAAATCCTCCAGGCCGAAAGGCCCGGCGCAGGCCATGCCGAGGATATGCTGGCACAGCACATCGAGGGCACCGACGCGGGCATCCGGCGTGTCCTGGGCGGCCTCGTGCACCGCATCGAGCGCGGCGCGGCATTCGAGAATCTCGAAGCGGTTCGCCGGCACGAGATAGGCTTCTGAGGGCTCGTCCATGCGATGGTTCGAACGACCGATGCGCTGCATGATGCGGGATGCCCCTTTCGGCGCACCCACATTCACCACGAGATCCACATCACCCCAGTCGATGCCGAGATCGAGCGTCGCCGTGCACACCACCGCCTTGAGCTTGCCCGCCGCCATCGCTTCCTCGACGCGGCGGCGCTGCGAGACGTCGAGGGAACCGTGATGCAGCGCGATGGCGAGATTGTCGTCGTTGAGCTTCCACAGTTCCTGGAACGTGTACTCCGCCTGCAGGCGCGTGTTGACGAAAACCAGTGTGGTCTTGTGCGTGCGGATGAGCCCGTAGATGGAAGGCATCGACAGCGATGCCGTGTGGCCGGCAAGCGGCAGGCGCTCGTCGAGGTCGAGCATGCGGATGTCAGGCTGCGCGCCGCCCTGCACCACGACGAGGTCGGCGAGCGCCTCGTGCCCCATCTCCCCCTTGAGGGGGGAGGTCGCGCCAAGGGCGCGGGAGGGGGTGGGATCCTCCACCTTATCAATGTCGGTGCTGCCACCCCACCCCGACCTGTCGGTCGACCCTCCCCCTCCAGGGGAGGGTGAGTGCTGCGGCGCCAGGTAGCGCCTGAGATCGTCCGGCTCGCGCACCGTCGCCGACAGCCCCACGGCCGTCACCTGCGGGGCGATCGTCATCAGCCGAGCCAAACCCAGCGACAGCAGGTCGCCGCGCTTCGAGGTCACGAGCGAGTGCAGCTCGTCCAGCACCACGCGCCGCAGGTCCTTGAAAAACTCCTGCGCCTCCGCGTGCGCCAGCAGCAGCGCCAGCTGCTCCGGCGTGGTGAGCAGGACGTCCGGCGGGCGCTCGATCTGGCGGGCGCGCTTGTGCGAGGGCGTATCGCCCGTGCGGGTCTCGACATGGATCGGCAGCCCCATCTCGGCTACCGGAATCTCGAGGTTGCGCGCCACGTCGGTGGCGAGCGCCTTCAGGGGCGAGATGTAGAGCGTGTGGAGGCCCCGCTTCTCCTTGAACCCGCGGCTTCCCCGCTCCGAGAGTTCCACAAGGCTCGGCAGGAACCCGGCCAGCGTCTTGCCCGCGCCTGTGGGCGCCACCAGCAGCACAGAGCGCCCTGCCCGCGCCTTGGCAAGCAGGTCCAGCTGGTGTGCCCTCGGCTTCCAGCCGCGGCTCTTGAACCAGTCACGAAAGGTCTTGGGGAGAAGGGTGGGGGGACGTTGGGACATGAGTCCTCAAGATAGGGCTACGGGAATGGTTCCGCTATGGCGGGACGTCGCTCTCAGTGTCATTCCCGGCCGGAGCGCAGCGAAGGGGAAGGGAATCCATAGCGACAGTGCGTGATTGCCGATCCCCTTCCCGGCCTACGGCCGCCGGGGATGACACGGGTGCAGCCTCGGAACATGTGAACGCCCCTATCTGCCCGCTTGCCATCAGGCCCAGGATCGCCTCAGTTCAACCAACGCCAAAAACGATACTCAAGAGGATCAGCGCCATGCCGCACGAGACCCAGTTCCAGAACGCCGTCGCCGTCGTCACCGGGGGCACGCAAGGGGTGGGCGAGGCCATTGCTCGAACCCTGGCCGAGCGGGGCGCCAAAGGCATCGTGATCTGCGGCCGCAACGAGGAGCGCGGGCATGCGGTGGCCCGCGAGATCTCCAACCAGGGCTGCCACACGGAATTCGTGCGCGCCGATCTCGAAAACGTCGAGGAGGCCCGCCAGGTGGCCGCGCGGGCCGACAGCGTCTTCGGGCGCGTCGACGTCCTGGTGAACGCCGCCGGCATCACCGACCGGGGCACCATCTTCGACACCACGCCGGAACTCTTCGACCGCATGTTCGCGGTCAATGTGCGCGCGCCTTTCTTCCTGATGCAGGAGGCCGCCACCATCATGCGGCGCGAAAAGATCGAGGGCACCATGGTCAACATCCTGTCCATGTCGGCCCATGGCGGCCAGCCCTTCATCTCGGCCTATTGCGGCTCGAAGGGAGCGCTTGCGACGCTGACCAAGAATGCCGCTTTCAGCCTCGTGCCCTGGCGCATCCGCGTGAACGGCCTCAACATCGGCTGGATGAACACGCCCGGCGAGGACCGGATCATGAAGACCTATCACGGCGCGCAGGACGGCTGGCTGGAGAAGGCGGCGTCAGAGCAGCCCTTCGGCCGCCTCCTGGATCCGCGCGAGGTCGCCCGCGCCGTGGCATTCCTCACTTCAGCTGAGTCCGGCATGATGACCGGCTCGATCATCGACTTCGATCAATCGGTGATGGGCTGCTACGAAAGCGCGCCGCATCCGTCGAAGCCGGCCGAGTAGACCGCCCCACAAACACGACCTCTTCCTGAACAGCCAGTCGGCCCGTCACCCCCTTTGTCATCACCGGCCTTGTGCCGGTGATCTCGATGCGAAAGGCGCTACGCTCTTCCTGATCGCGATGGCCGGGACAAGCACGGCCATGAAGCAGAAAGATATCGGCGGCTTAGCGCTGCATCACGCACAAAAACCCGGGAACCGGCACACCGCGATCCTCCCGGGTCGAGGCCCGTTCAAAAATCACCACCGTAAAACCAACCGCCTCCGCAAGCTGGCGCACGTAAGCCTCGCTGTGGGCATAGCGCGCATCCGCGCCGAGGATGAAGCCTTCGCCCTCATGGGCCTGCACCGTGAAGGCGAAGAGCCCTTCGCCCTTCAGGACTCGATGCACCTCGCGGAACGCGGAATCGAGCGCCGCCATATAGACGAACACGTCGGCCGCCACCACGAGGTCGGCTTCAGCACTGGCACGACCTGAGAGAAACGCGACGAGCTCACCTTCGTGCAACGCGTCATAGAGCGTGGTCTTCCCAGCTTTCTCCAGCATGCCAGGCGAAAGGTCGACGCCCTCGACGGACGCGCACGATCCGTCGAGGGCCTGCGCCATCAGCCCGGTGCCGCAGCCGAGGTCGAGAGTCGGGCCGAAGCGATACTCCCGCGCCTGCTTGGAGCAGGCACGGCGAAGCGCGTCTGCGATCAGCTCCGGTCCGCGATAAGACAGGCTCTTGGTCAGGTGCTGGTCGAATTTCGGCGCGTAATCGTCGAAAAGCGCCCGCACATAGCCTTCCGTGATGGCCTCATCGGGCGCGAGCGCGCCGAGCCGGGCGAGGTCGAGCCGCACGCCCAGTTCATCGGCGGGCTCCAGGGCAAGCGCCTGGCGGAGAGCGCCCACCGCCTCCTCCTGTACGCCGAGTTCGGCAAGCGAGCGTCCCAGCATGGCATGAGCAGCCGCGAAATCCGGCGCGAGCTCCAGCACCTGCCGGGCGAGATCCGCCGCCGCCTCGAAGTCGCGCTCGTCGAAAGCGGCGCGGGCATATTCGTAGCGGCGGTCGGCGCGAAAGTCGCCGGTGGATCGGGCGGTCGAGGTCGGTGGCATGGCGTGTGGATGCGGGAGAGCGGAGAGGCTGTCAATAACGTGTTCCGCCTAACGCCACTCTCCTGCCATCACTGTCCAAGACGTGCCGGTGTCATCCCCGGCGGCCGTGAGGCCGGGAACGGGATCCATAGTGCTGAGGGTGTAAGTGGATTCCCTTCCCTCGCTACGCTCGCCGGGAATGCCCCTGTTCGTCATCCCGGACTTGTTCCGGGATGCACGTCTTGGAAGCCACGCTGATATAAGACGTGGATGGCCGGGACGAGCCCGGCCATGACGGTGCGGGTGAGGGTGTGTTCTTACTTTGTTCTTGACAATTCTCCTAACCTCGGCTATAGCTAGGGACATCCTCGTCCAATGAGGGGCGCGCTCGCGAGGCGTCGCAAGAGTGGGACGGGGAGCGGTCCTGCCGCAGGCCTCGCACGCCTGTGATCGCAGGGGGCCGATCTGGCATGCCTCCAGGTCCGCTAAAACAAACCGCGCGTGATGAGCAGCTTGGCTCTCACTTCTCACCACCATCCATCGAGCCGGGCTGCGCACCACGCCACCCTCGATTGACCTGACGGCTTGAGGCCACCCGGCCTCAGGCCCGAAGGCGCTGGCTCTTTGACACCCCACCAGCGTCATCCCGGACGGCATAGCCGAGCCGGGATCGCAAGACGAATAAAGCACGGTCATCCCGGGGCTGCGCAGCAGAGCCCGGGATCCAGAACTGCCGACGAGACAGAACGAAGCGCGACGCTGCTCGCTCTCTCCCGAAACGTCCGCGGTTCTGGATCCCCGCCTGCGCGGGGATGACAATGTCGAGGTTCCGGCACCCCATTCTGTCTCCGATCCCGGATTGCCTTGCAGCGTCCGAGGCGTCCGCCGGGAACCTCGGCAGGGACAGGGCTATTCCCCAACCTGACACCGACCGGCTCAACCCTATATCCAAACCCATGGCGCTGCGTTCCACCGACATCCTCACCCAGACCCCGCAAGGGCTCTACTGCCCCCTCGGCGACTTCCACATCGACCCGGTCAGGCCCGTGAAACGGGCGCTGATCACGCACGGCCATTCGGACCATGCGCGGTCGGGCCACCGATCCGTCATGGCAACCCGGGAGACCCTGCGGATCATGGGGGTGCGCTATGGCGAGGATTTTGCCGACTCCACCCAGGAGGCCTCTCTGAGGGAGAGCCTTCGCGTCGGCGACGTGACGGTGCGCTTCACGCCGGCCGGCCATGTGCTGGGCTCGGCGCAGATTTCCATCGAGGCCGGCGGCACCCGGGTCGTGGTGTCCGGCGACTACAAGCGCGCCGAGGACCCCACCTGCCTTCCCTATGAGGTCGTGCCCTGCGATGTGTTCATCACCGAGGCGACCTTCGGCCTGCCCGTCTTCCGCCACCCCGACACGCGGGGGGAAGTGCGCAAGCTCCTCGATTCCGTCGCCCTGTTCCCTGAGCGAGCCCACATCGTCGGAGCCTATGCGCTGGGAAAAGCCCAGCGGGTCATGGCGCTCCTGCGCGAGGAAGGCTACGACCAGCCGATCCATCTCCACGGCGCCATGGAGCGCCTGACCGAGCTGTATAAATCCGAAGGCATTCCCTTGGGCGAGACCCCTAAGGTCGTGGCCGCCGAGCGCTCGAAGCTCGCCGGGGCCATCGTGATCTGCCCGCCCTCCTCGATCCAGGACCTCTGGTCCCGCCGCTTCCCCGATCCGGTCACCTGCTTCGCCTCCGGGTGGATGCGGGTGCGGGGGCGGGCCCGGCAGAAAGGCGTGGAACTGCCGCTCGTGATCTCCGACCATTCCGACTGGGACGACCTCTGCCGCACGATCCAGGAGACCGGCGCCGGCGAGGTCTGGGTCACGCACGGCCAGGAGGACGCCCTGGTCCATTGGTGCACCACTCATGGCATCAGAGCCCGGCCCCTGCACATGCTGGGCTACGGCGACGAGGGTGAGGCGGAGGAGGCTGCCCACCCTCCCCTTGAGGGGGAGGGTCGCGAGCGTAGCGAGAGGGGTGGGGTGGAAACACCAAGCTCGAAAAGTGCCGGCGCCAATCACCCCACCTCGGCTTTACAAGCCGATCCTCCCCCTCAAGGGAAGGATGAGAGTGGGCAAGGAGGCGCAGCATGAACCGCTTCGCCGCCCTTCTCGATCGCCTCGGCTACGAGCCCCGCCGCAATGCGAAGCTGCGGCTGCTCACGGATTATTTCCGCCACACCCCGGATCCGGACCGCGGCTATGCGCTCGCCGCCATGACCGGCGCGCTGATGTTCAAGGAGGCCAAGCCCGGCCTGATCCGCGGCCTCGTGGAGGAGCGCACCGACCCTGAACTGTTCCGGATGTCCTATCACTATGTGGGCGATCTCGCCGAGACCGTGGCCCTGATCTGGCCCGCTCCGGGGCATGAGAGCGTGGCGCCGGCCGATGGTGCGCCCACCATCGGCCACAACAACCCGCCGCCCCATGTGCCGACGCTGACCGAGGTCATCGAGACACTGGCGACCACCAGCAAGAGCGATTTGCCCGCCCGGGTCGCCGGGTGGATGGATGCGCTGGACGAGACAGGGCGCTGGGCGCTGATCAAGCTGATCACCCGAGAGCTGCGGGTCGGCGTCTCGGCGCGCCTTGCCAAGACCGCCGTGGCCCAGCTCGGGCAGATCGAGCCCGACGAGGTCGAGCTGGTCTGGCACGGGCTGGAGGCGCCCTACGAGGATCTCTTCGCCTGGGTCGAAGGCCGGGGCGAAAAGCCGGAATCCGGCAATCCCGCCCCGTTCCGCCCCTCCATGCTCTCGCATCCGCTGGAGGACGAGGATTTCGCGAAGCTCGAAGCCTCCGAGTTCCTGGCCGAGTGGAAATGGGACGGCATCCGCCTTCAGGCCGCTTCCGGCCACGGCAGCGACGGGCGCCCGGTGCGGCGCATCTATTCCCGCACCGGCGAGGATGTCTCTCGCGCCTTTCCCGACCTCGTGGAGGCGCTCGACTTCGAGGGCGCCATCGACGGCGAGCTGCTGATCGTGCGTGAGGGCCGGGTCCAGACCTTCAACGTGCTCCAGCAGCGCCTGAACCGGAAGGCCGTCACCCCGAAGCTGATCGCGGAGTTTCCCGCTCACCTGCGCGTCTACGACATCCTGTTCGAGGGCGAGGAAGACCTGCGCCCCCTGCCCTTCGCCGAGCGGCGCCGGCGCCTGGAGGCACTCGTTGCCCGGCTCGACGACCCGCGCATCGACCTCTCGCCCATGGTGCCCTTCGAGACCTGGGAGGATCTCGCGGCCGCCCGGTCCGACCCGGCCTCGGTGGGTGCAGGCCCCGATGCGGATGCTATCGAGGGCTGCATGATCAAGCGGGCGAGCAGCCCCTATCTGCCCGGGCGCCCCAAAGGCTACTGGTACAAGTGGAAGCGCGACCCATACCTTGTCGACGCCGTGATGATGTACGGCCAACGCGGCCACGGGAAGCGCTCGTCCTTCTATTCCGACTACACCTTCGGCGTCTGGCGCGAGGGCCCGGGCGGCGAGGAGCTGGTGCCGGTAGGCAAGGCCTATCACGGCTTCACCGACGAAGAGCTGGTGAAGCTCGACCGCTTTGTCCGCAACCACACGGTCAAGCGCTTCGGCCCGGTCCGGGAGGTGGAATACGGCAAGGACAAGGGGCTTGTGCTGGAGGTGGCCTTCGAGGGTCTGCAGCGCTCGACCCGGCACAAATCCGGCGTCGCCATGCGCTTTCCCCGCATCAACCGCATCCGCTGGGACAAGCCTGCGGCCGAGGCCGACCGGATCGAGACCCTCGAGAAGATCCTGGAGCGGGGCGAACAGGAGGTTCATCCGTTGAAGGATCAGGAGGCCTGACGATGCTGAACGTGGAAACCCTCTCCGAGGCGAGCGTCACCCAGCAGGTGAACGGCCGGCTCGTGGTGGAGACCGAAGGCCCGGGCTTTACCGATATCACGGATGCCCTGTCGCGCTGGGTGTTCGGCACCGGAGTCCTGAACGGCCTTCTGACGATCTTCTGCCGCCACACCTCGGCGTCGCTGCTCATCCAGGAGAACGCCGATCCCGACGTGCGCCGGGACCTGCTGACGGCCCTCGACCGCCTGGCGCCCCGCGAGGCCGGCTATGTTCACTCAACGGAAGGGCCGGACGACATGCCGGCTCATATCAGGACCATGCTGTCCGGAGTGTCCCTGAGCATTCCCGTGGTGGAGGGCCAGATGGTGCTCGGCACTTGGCAGGGGGTCTATCTGGCCGAGCACCGAGACCGGCCGCACACCCGCGATCTGATCGTCCATCTGATCGGGGCGTAATCCACATGATTGCATGTGATGCCTGCGTAGATTCCCGTAGAATAACCAAGAAGAGCGTTTGCCGCCTTGCCATTCCCTCAAGGTTCCGGCTAAGGCACAAGGCAAGCGTCTCGTGGGAGTAGGCACACGTGCAAAGTCAGTCCACCACGATCATCATTGCCGACGACCATCCGCTGTTTCGCGGCGCGTTGAGGCAGTCCGTGGCCTCCATCATGCCCCAGGCCCGCGTGATGGAAGCAAGTGGCATGGATGAGCTGAACGCCACCCTCTCCCAGGAACGCGACGTCGACCTGATCCTGCTCGACCTGACCATGCCGGGCGTCCAGGGCTTTTCCGGCCTGATGTCGCTCCGGGCGCAATATCCCGAGCTGCCCGTGGTGATCGTTTCCGCCACGGAGGAGCCCACCGTGATCCGCCGGGCCATGGATTTCGGCGCCTCCGGGTTCATTCCGAAATCCATCGACATCGACAGCATCGGCGGCGCCATCCAGGCGGTGCTCGCGGGCGACACCTGGACCCCGCCCGACGTCGATCTCTCGGCCACCGAGGACGCGGAAACCGCCGACCTTGTCCGTCGCTTGGGCACCCTTACGCCACAGCAGGTGCGTGTGCTGACCATGCTGTCCGAGGGCCTGCTCAACAAGCAGATTGCCTACGAGCTCGGGGTCTCAGAGGCCACCGTGAAGGCCCACGTCTCCGCCATCCTCGACAAGCTCGGGGTCGATAGCCGCACCCAGGCGGTCATCGCCGCCTCCAAGATCGGCGTGACCCAGCGTCCCTCCCAGGCTGGAGCCGATTAAAGCCCCTCGATAAACGCATCGATCCGCGACAGCGCCTGCTCGGCGAGCATACTGTCGAAACGGATGAACACGTGGGCGCCGCCCGGCCAGACCGCGAGATCGGCCTTGTTGCCGGCCGCGACCCAGCGGGAGGCCATGAACAGCGTGTCGTCGAGGAGCAGATCCCTGGTTCCCACTGAGAAGAGCGCCGGCGGCATTCCCTTCAGCTCGGCATAGAGCGGAGAGACGACCGGATCGCGCCGATCGAGATCCGGGCCGCAGAAATTATCCGCGAAAAGCTTGACCCCGGGGGTGTTCAGGATGAGGGGTTCGTCGCCCCAGTTGGCCGCACTCGGGGTCAGGCTGACATCGTAGCAGCCGGCGAAGAGGTTGGCGCCCCTGAAGGGATTGAGGCCGTGCTTGTCTCGCAGGCGCAGCAGGGTCAGGGCCGAGAGATGTGCGCCGGCCGACTCGCCGCCGATGAACAGGCGCGAGGTGCCGAAGCGGCTTTCGGCTTCACGGATCAGCCAGAGGGCCGCCGCCTCGCAATCGTCGGGACCAGCCGGGAACCGATGCTCAGGGGCAAGCCGGTACTCCACCGACACCACCGCAAGGCCACACCGCTCCGCCAGTCGGTCGAGCCAGGGATCCTGCTCGTCGGCGGTGCCGATGGTCCAGCCGCCGCCATGGATGTGGAGATAGGCACCCCGTGGATTCTCCGGGGCAATGATGCGGAGCGGAAGCGGTCCGCCCGGCCCGTCGATGGTGATCGTTTGAGCCCTGCTGCTCAGGGGCATGAGCGGGAAGGCCCCCTTGCCCTTGCGACGGTTTTCCCGGATCAGGGCGGGAGGCGCCTCCCAGTAGCGGCCAAGCGGCGAGAGCCTCGCGACAATATCGGCATTCTGGGCACGGATCTCCTCGCTGATGGCGGAGGGATCGAAGAGGGCGGGATCGATCATGCGGCACTCGGGTTGGGTTGCGTTCATCGCCGGCCCCTGCGATGAAGCACACGCGAGACCCGAGGTCTATTACGCTTTCTTCCAGTGACGCTTTCCGGCGAGATGAGCAGCATGTCCAACTTGAACCGTTTTCTCGGCGGCTCCCCCGGCTCCGTGCTGGTGAAGCTGATCTTCCTGTCGCTCCTCGTCGGCGCCTTCCTGGCCTTTCTGGGCATCACGCCCCTCGGGCTAATCGAGGGCTTGTTCGACTGGATCGCGTCGATTTTCGATCTCAGCTTCGAGACCGTGCAGGAGGTTGGGCTCTGGATCCTCTACGGCGCCGTCATCGTGGTGCCGCTCTGGCTCATCTCCCGCCTGTTCGGCAGCCGGCGCTGAGCCCCGCCATGGACGGCACACCGACCACGCAGCGGCTGGACATCTCCCACTACCGCATTCTGGCACTCGCCCTACCGATGACCCTGTCGCATGTGACGACGCCCCTGCTGGGGCTCGTCGACGCGACGGTGATCGGACGCTTGGGCGAGGCGCATCTCCTCGGCGCGGTGGCGCTCGGCGCCGTCATCTTCGATTTCGTGTTCTGGAGCTTCGGGTCGCTGCGCATGGCCACCGCCGGCCTCACGGCCCAGGCGACGGGCGCCGGCAATCGGCATGAGGTCGACGTGACGCTCGCCCGTGCGTTTCTGGTGGCGGCGATCACGGGCCTCCTGCTGATCCTGCTGCAATGGCCCATCGCCGCGATGGCCTTTTCCATGGTGGGCGCCAGCGCGGCGGTCACCGAGGCGCTCTCCACCTATTTCTTCATCCGCATCTGGGCCGCACCCTTCACCCTGGCGAATTACGTGATCCTCGGCTCTACCCTGGGGCGCGGCCGCACGGATCTCGGCCTGCTGCTCCAGGTGGCGATCAATGTGGCCAACATCGTGCTGACCATGGCGCTGGTGCTGGGTCTCGATCTCGGCATCGCCGGTGCGGCCATCGGCACAGCCCTGGCCGAGGTGCTGGGTGCAGGCCTCGGCATTCTCGTGCTGCGCCGCCTCGGCTCCAATCCGCTCGCCGTCACATGGGCCGAGGTGCTGAACCGGGCCGCGATGCTGCAGACGCTCGCCATGAACCGGGACATCATGATCCGCAACGTGGCGCTCATCCTCGCCTTCTCGATCTTCAGCGCCATGGGGGCCCGATCTGGAGACGTGACGTTGGCTGCGAATGCGGTGCTCTACAACATGTTCCTGATCGGCGGCTATTTCCTCGACGGCTTCGCCACCGCGGCCGAGACCCTGTGCGGGCAGAGCATCGGCGCCCGCGACGAGCGCAGCTTCCGCCGCGCGATCAATTTAAGCCTGGGATGGAGCCTCGGCTTCGGACTCGCGGTATCCGCGCTGTTCCTGATTGCCGGCGGACCCTTCATCGACTTCGTGTCGACCAATCCGGATGTGCGGGCTTATGCAAGGGACTATCTCGTCTTCGCTGCCCTGACTCCATTCTTCGGAGCCGCTGCCTTCGCCTTCGACGGCATCTACACGGGCGCGACCTGGACCCGGTCCATGCGCGACCTGATGGTCATCGCCTTCTTGGTCTATGCCGGCATCCTTTTCGCCGCCGGCGATCTCGGCAACACGGCGCTCTGGATCGCGCTTCTCGTTTTCCTAAGCGCGCGAGGACTGGGCCAGTTCCTCCTCTATCCAAGGCTGGCGAGAAAGACCTTCGCCAGCCTTGCGTGAGTTCGAGCCTCAGAACTCTCCCTTGGCGATCGCCGATGCATCACGGCCGAGCGCCTGTGTCAGCGATGTCTTCTCAGCCGCGAGCGTCTGCACCAGACCGTTCTTGATGTCGCTGACGAGGCCGGGGCCCTTGTAGACCATGGCCGAGTAGAACTGCACCAAGCTGGCACCGGCGCGGATCTTCGCCAAGGCGGTCTCCGCGGAGTCGACGCCGCCGACGCCGATGAGCGGGATCTTGTGCTCCACACGCAGGAAGGCCTCGGCCAGAAGCTTCGTGGAGGGGATGAAGAGGGGCTTGCCCGAGAGGCCGCCGGTCTCCGATGCCAGCGCCCTCTCCTTCAGGCTCTCAGGCCGCGCAACTGTCGTATTGGAAACGGTGAGCCCGTCTATGCTGCGCTTGAGCGCCGTGGCGACGATCGCATCAAGCGTATCGAGCGAGATATCGGGCGCGATCTTCAGGAGCACGATGGTTTTATGCCTGCCCTGCTCGCTCTTATTCCGCGCCTCGATGCTGCGGGCGAGAAGATCGTCCAGGAAGGCTTCGCCCTGCAGGTCGCGTAGGCCCGGCGTGTTGGGCGAGGACACGTTGATCGTCAGAAAATCGGCAAGCCCGCACAGGCGCTGGATGCACAGCACGTAATCGGCGATGCGGTCAGCGGAATCCTTGTTGGCCCCGATATTGACGCCGACGATCCCGGGCCGTCCGCGGCGCTGTGCCAGGCGCCGGCATGCCGCATCGAGCCCGTCGCTGTTGAGCCCGAAGCGGTTGATGACCGCTTCGTCCTGCGTGAGCCGGAACACGCGGGGACGCGGATTACCAGCTTGCGGCTTCGGCACGACGCCGCCGAGTTCGACGAAGCCGAAACCGAGGCCCAGAAGCTGATCCGGCACCTCGCATTGCTTGTCGAAGCCCGCCGCAAGCCCGACGGGATTGGGAAAGTTCCTGCCGAACACCTCGATGGACAACCGGGGATCGTCTGCGGGCGCGGGCATCACCGGCATCAGGGACAGCCCCCTGATGGTCAGCTGATGCGCGGTCTCCGCATCGAGCGCATGCAGCGCGGGCTTAGCGAGAGAAAACAATGCGCCGATCATGCGTCGAGATCCGGAAAGACATGGTGGCCATCCTGGCCGAGAGGCAGCGGCTTCACCCATCGTACAGCCGACAGAGGCAGGTGAGCGTAGAGATGCGGGAAGAGATCCCCGCCGCGGGACGGTTCGTAGCGCAGAGCATCCCCAAGTGAGTCGCCATCGATGGCGATCAGCAGGAGATCGCTTTGGCCTGCAAAGTGCCTGGCGGCCGTTTCTCGAACCTGCTCGGCGGTGGAGAAATGGAGGTACCCATCTTGGATGTCGATAGGCGCTCCGGCGAAGAATCCAGCCGCTTCGGCTTCGCGCCACAGCAATGCTGGGCAGATTTTGTAGATCAGGCGCATGATAGCTCGATTCATCGTGCGTCGCTTCAGGAGCAATCCTGATTAGACATATTGTCTCAAGAGGCGGGAGCCCATTGTCTATGCCTTAGAACAATCTTAATTCCTAATCATAGGTTCGCTTTCAGTTATTCGCTTCTAGCGAAGGTTTTTTACAATGTTGTCCCACGAGCGCGTCTGGGCTGCGATCGATGCATTAGCATCACGTCATGGAATGACCGCATCGGGCCTCGCCCGCAAGGCCGGCCTCGATGCAACAAGCTTCAACAGATCAAAACGCGTCAGTCCCGAGGGCCGTGAACGATGGCCCTCGACAGAGTCGATTTCAAAGATCCTGAAGGCAACCGGTGCGACCCTCGAGGACTTCCTGCGCCTCGTCGAACCCACGGGCTCCCTGCGCCGTTCCATGATCCCGCTGATCAGCATGGAGGAGGCGACTTCGGCGAAAATCCTCAATGAGGATGGAACGCCGACAGAAGGCTCCGGCTGGGACGAACTCGAATTCCCGGATTTCGGCCAGGAGAAGGTCTTCGGCCTTGAGGTCGCCGGCGACACGCTTGCGCCGCTCTACCGGGACGGGGACGTGCTCATCGTCTCGCCCACCGCCAGCACCCGCAAGGGAGACCGCATCGTGGTGTGCACCGCAGGCGGCGAGATCCTGGCCAAGGAGCTCAAGCGCCGCTCGGCCAAGACCCTGGAGATGACGTCCCTCGTGAAGGACCAGGAAGACCAGGTGATCGCCACCGAGGAGATCGCCTGGACGGCCCGGATCATGTGGGCACGGCAGTAGCCTTCAGGCTGCGCGGTCCCTCAGAAAAGTCTCGTGCTCACGCACGAGATCGCCATTGAGGGCCTTGCGGATCAGCGCCCGGCTCTCCTTCACGCCGTAGAGCGCCACGAACGAGCCGAAGCGCGGACCGCGTGGCTCTCCGAGCAGCACCTGATAGATCGTGTTGAACCACTCTATGGACACGCCTGGGCGCTCAGGCGTCGCACCCTTGGCCTTGAAATCCTGATAGCGCGGCTCGGCGCGGCCCACATTGTAGATCTCGTCCTGGATCGCTTCCGCGGTTGCGGGGCGCTCCCCTGACTCGAAGGATTCGAGCACCTCGTCCAACCGCCGAAGCGATGCGGCCTCGACCTCGTCCGCCAGACGATAGGTCTTCTGCGGCTTCACGAAATCCTCGAAGTAGCGCACGGCACGCTTCGCGAGGCTGTCGAGACGCGGATGCGTCTCCGGCGACACGCCCGGCGCATAGCGGCGGATGAAGCCCCAGAGCACAGACGGATCCTCGGAATTCGCCACGGCCACAAGGTTGAGCAGCATGGAGAAGGAGATCGTCGTGCCCGGCTGATTGGAGCCCTCCGACGATACCAGCTCGGGTGCCGGCGGCTCGCCCGCGTGCAGGTGCCAGACCGGGTTCATCAGGCGCGTCTTCGCATCCTGCGCCGGATACTTCTCCAGGAAGGTCAGGTAATCGTCCACCTGCCGCGGGATCACGTCGAAATGGAGCTTCTTGGCCTCGCGCGGCTTGTTGAACATGAACAGCCGGAGGCTGTCCTGTGTGCCGTAGGTGAGCCACTCGTCGATGGTGAGGCCATTGCCCTTGGACTTCGAGATCTTCTGGCCCTTGTCGTCGAGGAAGAGCTCGTAGTTGAACCCGTCCGGCGGCAGGCCGCCGATAGCCTTGGCGATTTCCCCGGAGAGCTTCACGCTGTCGATCAGGTCCTTGCCAGCCATTTCGTAATCGACGCCGAGCGCCACCCAGCGCATGGCCCAATCGGGCTTCCACTGCAGCTTGGCATGGCCGCCGGTGACCGGAGTCTCGAAGCGCTCGCCCGTCTCGGGATCGCGCCACACGATGGTGCCGGCGTCCAGCTTACGCTCGTCGATGGGTACCTGCATCACGATGCCGGTCTTCGGATGGATCGGCAGGAACGGCGAATAGGATTGCTGGCGCTCCTGGCGCAGGGACGGCAGCATGATCGCCATCACGGCATCGTAGCGCTCGAGCACGGTGAGCAGCGTCTTGTCGAACTTGCCGGCCTTGTAGCACTCGGTTGCCGACATGAACTCGTAGTCGAAGCCGAAGGCATCGAGGAATTCGCGCAGGCGCGCATTGTTGTGATGCGCGAAGCTCTCATGGGTGCCGAACGGGTCCGGCACCTGGGTCAGCGGCTTGCCGAGGGAAGCGCCCACCAGCTCCTTGTTGGGGATGTTGTCCGGCACCTTGCGCAGGCCGTCCATGTCGTCCGAGAAAGCGACGAGGCGGGTCGGGATGGTGTCACCGGTCAGCACCCGGAAGGCATGGCGGACCATGCTGGTGCGGGCCACCTCGCCGAAGGTGCCGATATGCGGCAGGCCCGAGGGGCCATAGCCGGTCTCGAACAGAGCCTCTTTCTTCCCCGTTTTCTTGAGACGCTCGACAAGCTTGCGGGCCTCCTCGAAAGGCCAGGCATTGGCGGTCTGGGCGGCTTCAATCAGGGCGGGGTCGAGAGACAGATTTCGGGACATGGGCCTAGTGCTTAGAGGAAAATGCTTCCAGAAGCGCGGCACACTAGAGCATCGAACCCAAAAGTGGAATCCACTTTTGGGAACCATTGGATGCTCAATTTTTTAAACAGCTCATCGTTCGTACGGGAAAACCGGGCCCACTTTTCCGGACGATGCGCTGGACGACGCTGGCAAGGGTCAATGCGGTAAACCCAACCCTCAAGGGTCGGCAAGACTTAGTAAGGATGAACTTAGTAGGGGCTGATCGGGAAGAAGCGCAGGTAGAGCTCGGCATATCTGCCCTCCCGCCAGAGCTGCTGGAGCGCGAAATCCAGCGCCCGACGAAGACCATCATCCTCGGTGCGGGTGATGAAGCCGATGCCCTCGCCGAAAAAGCGGCTTTCCAGGTAGGGGCCGCCCGAGAAGTCGCAGCATCCCGCCGCTTCCTCGCCGCCGATCCAGAGGGCAAGGCCAAGGCCATCGGCGAACAGGTAGTCGATCTCACCGGCCTTGAGAGCAGTCTGCGCCGCCGCCAGCTCCGGATAGGGCTTGAGGGAGGCACCTCCCATGAAAGACTTGGCATAGGCTTCATGGGCCGTGCCGCCGACGACGCCCAGGCTCTTGCCCTGCAGGGTCTTGGCGTCCGGTGCCGGCAGGTTCTTGTCCCGGCGCACGGCAAAACGGGCCGGGATCTTAAAATAGGGACCGGTCACGGCATAGCCCCGGCGCAGATCCGCCGTGATGGGAATGGCGGCCGCCACCACATCGCCCTGCTTCTCGTTGAGGGCATTCAGAAGCGTGTCGAAGCGCCGGACCTGAACCGTGCAGGTCAGCCCCAAGCGCTCGCAGGCAGCCCGGGCGAGTTCCACGGACAGACCGGTCGGGTTACCGTCGAGGCCAGGAAAATGAAGCGGCGGGAAGTCGTCGTCGACCAGAAAGCGGATCGTGCGGGTGGCCGGCAGCTCCGGTCGCTCGAGCTGGGTCCTGGGATCCCAGAAATTGGGGATGTTCACCCCTTGAGCCTGAACCGCGCCGATGTTCAGCGCAAAAGTCAGGGGCAGTAGCATCCCGGCCCATCCAAGGGGCTTGATCTTGCGGGAAAGGCGGGCAACCAATGTAACGATATCTAGGACCATCGAGGCGACATTCTCTTGCTCTTAGCTTTGCGCTGCTCAGGAATGCCTAAGGGAAGCACCCGACGCTCATGATGAGGCAGGGTCTAGCGGACGGGGCCGCACAGTCAACAGCGCTGCCGATCGAGAGCGGATTTCTCAGCAGTCATGGGCATGCGCCCGACGCCCTCTGGCAGGCCGCAATCTTCGCTCAGGCCACGGGGGTTACAGCCGATGAATTCCTGATGAGAGAAAGGATTGTCTCGGAGGACGATTTCTACAGGGCTCTTGCGGCCGAGCTCGGGTGCCCTTTCGTTGCCGCCCCGCACCTGTCATCGGGTGTGCGCTATCCCGACAGCATCCTGGCAGGTTTGGCCCCTATGGCCGGTAGGAAAGCCAGGTTCGTGGCGGCGCCGCGCGGCCGCGCCCTGGCGGACCTTCTCAAAGCCCGATCCCGCCGGCAGCTCGCCATCACCACACCGACCAAGCTGAGAGAGGCCGCCTTTGAGGCTCAAAGTCCGCTGATCGCCCGGCGGGCCGCCCATGATCTGGCCGACAAGGCCCCTCAACTCGCAACCGATGTCAGCTACGGGCAGATCGCGGTTCTTTTCGTGGTTCTGACCTTGATCGTATTCGGCCTCGGGTTTGCCCCCGGGCTGAGCACCGGGATCCTAGGCGCCCTTATGGGTCCGTTGTTCCTCGGCATGATCGTACTCCGCATCGCAGCGGCATCCCTGAACAATCCTGTCGAGCCCGAAGAGCAAGAGCTCCGCATCGAGGATGCGGACCTGCCCGTCTACACGATTATCGCAGCCCTTTATCGCGAGAAGCGCGTCGTAGCCCGCTTCCTTGAGGCCCTCACGCGGCTCGATTATCCCGTGGCAAAACTCGACATCAAGCTCGTGCTCGAGGCAGACGACCGCGAGACGCCGGAGGCCCTGCGCTCCATCGAGGTTCCAGGCAATGTCGAGATCCTGATCGCGCCGCCGGGTGGGCCGCGCACGAAACCCCGCGCGCTCAACGTCGCTCTGCCCTTGGCGCGGGGCCGCTACACGGTGATCTACGATGCTGAGGACGTGCCCGACCCGGGCCAACTGCGCCTGGCGATATCGCACTTTGCCGAAGCGCCTCCAAACGTCGCCTGCCTGCAGGCGCGGCTCACCATCGACAACACCGACGACACTTGGCTCACACGGCTCTTCACTATCGAATACGCGGCCCTGTTCGATGTGTTCAATCCAGGGCTGGCCGACATCGGCAGCCCCATTGCCCTGGGCGGCACCTCCAACCATTTTCGCACCGCCGTGCTGCGGACAATCTATGGCTGGGACGCCTGGAACGTCACCGAGGATGCCGATCTCGGCATTCGCTTGGCACGGCTCGGCTATGAGGTGAAGGATCTTCCCTCCTCCACCCTCGAGGAGGCGCCTGGTACCCTGCGGCTCTGGATGCGGCAGCGGACGCGATGGATGAAGGGCTATGTGCAGACTGCGGTGAGCCACACGCGCAAGCCCTGGATCATGCTGCGCCAGCTCGGATTCTGGCGCTTCTCCGGCGCCCTCGCCCTGACCTGGGGAACCGTGCTCAGCGCCCTCGTCTATCCGCTCTTCACCGGGCTCTATGTCGCATCATGGCTTCAAGAAGCCGAACAGTTTCCTGACATGCGCTGGACAGCGGCGTTCAATGCTTATGCCCTGACGCTGTTCGTGTCCGGTATGGCCTCGGTGTTCATACCGGCCTGCATGGCCCTGCACCGGCGCAAGCTCTGGCGCCTCATGCCCTGGCTCCTGCTGCTGCCGCTCTATTATGGCCTCGTCAGTGTTGCGGCCTGGAGAGGCTTGTGGGAGCTGGCCATCGCGCCGTTCCGCTGGAACAAGACGAGCCATGGGCTGGCCCGCACGTCGCGGGCCGGGCTGGTTCAGAAGCACCAGGCCAAGCCGGCGGTCACCAGATCGGTGAACACGGCGCCACCATAGCGCCACCACAGAAGCCCGCCTGAGCCCACCAGGCACAGGATTGCCGCCGCAACGAGACCGACGCGGGCCCGCTGCTCCTGGCGTTCTGTGTGCTGGGTCTCCAAGCTCATTGCCTGCTCCGGAATAGGCTTTTGCAGGAGGAGATATAGAGCGTTTTGGCCCCAGGCGGAAGGGATCAGGCTTGGAGCCAGTGCCTGAGCCGGGACAGGCGCGGCTCCTCCTCCGAGCCGACGGCCTGAACGAGGGCGGCGCGGCTGCCCACGAGGATCACCAGACGGCTTGCCCGCGTCACCCCGGTGTAGAGGAGCTTGCGCCGCAGCATCGAGGCCTGCTGCAAGGCAACCGGTATGACCACGGCCGGATACTCGGAGCCCTGCGCCTTGTGGATCGTCACGGCGTAGGCCAAAGCCAGCTCATCGAGTTCCTGAAGCGAATAGACGACCAGCCTGTCCTCGAAGGCAACGGTGAGCTCGCCATGATCGCGGCGCACCTCGCGCACGATGCCGACTTCGCCGTTATAGACGTCACGCTCGTAATCGTTGCGAACCTGCATGACCTTGTCGCCGGGCCCATAGCTCCAACCCGCCCGATGCAGGCTCTCAAGGCCGGGCGGATTGAAGAGCTGCTGCAGTTCTCCGTTCAGCATATGGGTGCCGAGGCGCCCGCGGTTCATGGCGCACAGCACCTGCACGTCCCGCACCGGATCGAGTCCGAACCGCCGTGGAATCCGGTCCCGGATCAGAATGGTCATCTTGGCCATGACCTCGGACGGCGTGTCGGCTTCGACGAAATAGAAATCCGAGTCCGGCTGATGTCCGAGGTCAGGTACAAGCCCGCGATTGATTGCATGGGCGACGGTGATGATGCGGCTCTCCCGCTCCTGCCGGAACACCTCCTTGAGATGCACGACAGGAATAGCCTCGGATGCGATGATGTCCGACAGGATCTGCCCCGGACCGATGGAGGGCAGCTGATCCACGTCGCCCACGAGAACCAGCGACGCTTCATCCGGCAGCGCACGCAGCAGCGCGGCCATCAGGCGGATGTCGAGCATCGAGGTCTCATCGACCACGAGAAGGTTGCAGTCGAGCGGCATCTTCGCATTGCGCCGGAAGCCGCCCTCGGATGCTTCCAGCAAACGGTGGACGGTCTTGGCCGGAAAGCCCGTACTTTCCGACAGCCGCTTCGCAGCCCGCCCGGTCGGGGCGCACAGGGCGATCGTCAGTTCGTGCTGCGCGCACAGATGCGTCAGGCTTCGGATCAACGTCGTCTTGCCCACACCCGGCCCGCCGGTGACGACGAGCACCTTCGAGCGGCAGGCAGAGGCCAGGGCCTCGCGCTGGCTCGGCGAGTACGACACACCGATGGCGGCTTCTGCCTCGGCGATCACTTGCTCAGGGTCAAACTCGTTCCAGGGATGCAGACCCTGGGCAATCTCCTGCAGGCGCTGCGCGATGAAGAGTTCGGCACCGTAGAGGCCTTTCAGGAAGATGCTGCGCTGCTCATCGAGTTGGTCGGCCACGAGCTGACCTGCCGCACATTGCGCATCGAGCACGGGCTTCACTTCAACTTCGGGAATCTCAAGCAGGCGGCTCGCCTGTCGCAGCAGCTCCTCTGCCGGCAACCCGGAATGGCCTTCCTTTACGGCCTCAGAGAGAACATGCGTGAGACCGGCCTGAAGCCTGATTGCGGCGGTGGGTTCCACATTGAGTTGCAGCGCCACCTGATCGGCGAGCGCGAACTCGAAGCCCGGAATGTCGAGGACGAGCCGGTAGGGATTGGCTTTGACGATGTCGATGGCGCCGACGCCATAGGCGCGGTAGATGCGCGTGAGCAGAAACCCTCCGATGCCATGCGCATTGAGGAACGCCGCAATCTCCTTCAGGGCCCGGTGCTCGGCCCAGGCCTCGCCGATGCTCAGAGCCTTGGCCATCGCGATGCCATGCACGCGCGCGAGCTCATGTGGCTTCGTCTCGATCACGTCGAGAATGCGCGCGCCAAACGATGCAATGAGCCTCTGGGCAAGGGAAGGTCCAACACCTTTCAGGAGGCCGGAGCCGAGAAAGCGCTGCAGGTCTTCCGCGGTGGTCGGCGCTGTGGTCATCAGCTCGCTCGCGCGGAACTGAACCCCGTGATTGCGGTCGTGCAGCCATCCGCCGTTTGCTTCCACCACCTCGCCGATGGCGACAGACGGCGCATGACCGACAACAACAACGGGCTTGCGGTGCCCGCGCGCTTTCACGCGCAGCACGCAGAAGCCGGTTTCATCGTTGTGGAACGTCACCCGCTCGATGGAACCGACGAGATGTTCGGAGAGGGATAGCGCCTCCTGATCGGAAGCAGCCATGGCGGAGGTTTTCGGCATCGATCAGCGGGACCACAAGCGCCGGGACGCCTCGGGAGAAATGAAAGGGCGAGACGGCTTAGATCCGTCTCGCCTAGCGCATCGTGCGGGAAAGTGGACCCGGTTTTCCGGTCCACACGATGCGCCAGTATAAAGAAGAAGCATCGGAGCGAAAGTTAGGCTGCCTTCTTGGTTGGCCAGCCGAGTTCGACGAGCCGCGCCTTGGCGTAATCGCGGATCTCGTCGCGAATGCCCTCCGGCAGCTCGGCGAGCACCTTCTGCGTGTCGGCATGGAGCATCAGGTCCGTGACCGCATTGATGGTCTTGGCCTTCTTGATCTTCGCCTTCAGATCATCCTCGACCTTGTCGTCGGAGGCAGCGGCTTCAACCCTGCCCTTCTGCGTCTGAGGCTCGGTCTTCTCGATCTCCACATGCGGATCGGCAAAGCCCGGGCGACCCTGCTTGAACTCATCCGCCTCTTCCTCGGAGTAGACGTAGCCGTGCAGCTCGATGAGCTTGAGAATCACGCGGTCCTTCGCCCGCTTTTCGGCCATGGCATAGACATAAGCCGCCTGCTTGCCTGAGACGCGATAGTTCACGCCGATCAGCGCCTCACCGATCGACCATTCGACCCGCTCGCCCATGCGGCCGGTGACTTGGATCACCGCCTCATCGCGCTCGGCGCGGATGATCTTGGGCTCGTCGAAGACGACATTGGCCTGGGCGGCGATGCGCTCAAGAGTCTTGTGGTAGACCACGGCCGTTCCCTGGACCCGCCACACATTGCCGGCCATCGGCTCACCGAACTTGGCCAGCACCTCGGAAATTTTCTTATCGGTCGTATTCATCCTCGATCCTAACTTTTATCAGGGCCCGCATATCGGCTCACGCTCTTCTGAGAATCATCTTCTGCGGCAGGCGTGTTCGGTTTTTGTTCTATACCAAATTTCGTCCTTGAGGTCCAATTCAGGCGCAGTGAATATTGCAATTTAAGCTATACAAAACAGTCACTTAAATGATGTGCCATTTTGTCTCAATCGCAGTCGCCCCGGCTTGAATCATGTGTCTTGGTCAAGGGCTTTGATGAAGTGTCATGATTTGACCACACCTACCATGTTCTATATATGTTCCCATCGGTCAGGATAGCAAAACACGCTGGATTTCACTGCGGCCTGACTGCTCGTCGCAACTGCCACCCTGGAGGACCGGATGTCCGCGCAAGCGATCCTTGACCTTTCGGATCGACGCCCCGCCCGCCGTGGCGGCGCCCGTCGGGCTGCCAAGCGCCCGGCGACGCCGCTGACGCGAAACGCCCTGATCGCGGACTTCCTGGCGCTCTGCGAACTTGATGCGGACGTGGAATCTCTGCGTGCGCCGGCCGATCCGGCAAACTTCACCATCGGTGATGAGACGGTCGAGCATGTGGCCGATTTCGAAATCGTCCGCGACGGCTCGGCTTACCTCATCGATGTGGTGACGGACGACGACCTGCTGGCCCATCCCCTGCGCGCGGCTTCGATCCATGGCATCACGGCCGGCGACGGACGTCCCTTCCGGGTCGAGACGGCAGCCAATATACGGGCCGAGCCGCGTTTTACCACCATGCGTCTGATCATGGCCTGCAAGCGCACGCCGGTGACGGCTGGCGACCGGGTGCGCATTCTGCACCAACTCGACGAACTCGGCACTATGCGGCTTGTCGATTGCGCCAGTGCCGTGATGAACACGCAGGATGGGGTTGCGGCCGTTCTGGCGCTCGCCTGTGAGGGCCTGGTCGCGGTCGATATCAGCCGCCCGATCCTGCCCGAGACGCAGGTGCGCCGGCGGCGCCTGCCCTTCGCGGATCCTTTTGCCTTCTAGCCTTGCGCGGCGTGCCGCTCTACCGCCTCGCCCAGCAGCGAGCGCACGATGGCGCGGACCGCATCCGAGGTGCTGTCGGTCGCGAACTTGGAATCGATCTCATCGCGAATGATCGAGCCGTCGCCGCTGCGCTTCAGCTCCGTCGAGGATTCCGCCTGGAGCAGGGTCACGAAGGCGCTCTCCACCTCCCGCGCCACCAGCGCCTCGTCGGCCGCGTCGACCACCCGTCCCGTGAGATCGAAAACATTGCTCTCGAACGGCAGCGCTTGTGCTTCCAGTTGCCCGCTGCCATCGAGAATCCAGGCGCGCGGCACGTGATCCACCAGATCGACGGATTGACGCGTGATGTTGCCGGGGTTGAGCCAGCGTGTGCGGCCCGCAAGAACAGCCTTCTGCGTCTTGTGGATGTGCCCGTTGATCAACACATCGCAGCCCTCCACCGCGAAAGGCGGAACGGCACCGGGATAGCCGCCGTCGAAGGCGATGTCATGATGCGTGAACCAAGCCTGGAAATCGGCCCCGACAAAGGAGCCGCGCGCATCGGTCGGGATGGCTTGGCCGTAGGGCGTCATGCCGACACCAACTCGGCGGCTCCCTATCTGGAACTCGGTCACGGGAGCCGATGTGGCCACCACATCGACCACATCGCAGAGCCCGAGCAGCGCCAGCGAGTCGCTGTCGGTGAGCGTCGTGTGCTGGATGTCGTGGTTACCCACGTTCACGATGGGCCGGTGGTGGAAGTTCTTCAGGATGCGGACGAGCTGGTTCTTGAGTGCCATGTCGGTCTCGACCGGCCGGTCGAAAAGATCGCCGAGGATGACCACCGCGAGCTGCCGCTCATTGGCGATGGACACACAGCGCTCCAGCTTGCCCAGCACCGCCTGAGGCCAGACGGCATCCTTGCGCCGCCCGGGACGCCGCGATCCCACATGCGGATCCCCGATCACGAGGATGCCCTCGCAGGCAACGGCGGGAAGACGATCTCCGGTCAGGATCATGCGGTGAGCCGCTCCGTGGGCGCATGGGTGTGGTGGTCCAGCAGGGTCTCAGGCTTCACGGGCGAACCGCAGGTGGGGCACAATCCGCCTGTTTCCTCGACGAGGCGCGCCATCTCGGCCTGCAAGGATGCTAGCCCCTCGTCGACCTGAGTCATACGGCTTCTGGCGATTTGGGAGGCCGCATGAAGATCCTTCATCCGCTTGAGAATATTTTGTGCCGAAGCGGTGTTTTCAAGGGCCGGCACGATTTCCGGCAAGCCATGCAACGCCTTCAGTCTCGCTTGGGCACGCTTCAGATCACGACCGAGTTGCAGCACCTGCCGCCCGATGCGCTCACGCTCGCGGGCGCGCTCGACCGCACGGGTGAGATCGGCAAGCTGCTCCGCCGGGGGCAGCATCTCGGTGATGCGGGCGCGCCCCTCGGCTGTCATGAGCCTCTTGCGAGTCGTGGCAAGCTGCGCCGCATGATTTTGCAATCGCTCAAGCTGCGCGGCTTCCATGGCTAACCGCTCCGCCTGCCGGCGCGCAGCGGAAATCTTTTCCTTCAGCGGCTCGAGTTCGGCAAGCCCGTCGAGCGTTTCGCTCAACGCGATCAGTTCCCGCTCGCCGTTTCGCACGAGATCGTTGTCACGGCGGCAGCGCTCGCGGTGGATGACGAGCATGTCGCGGATATAGCCCGCCTCCTGCCCGATAGAGAGAACCGCGGAGCGGCGTGATGGCGTTTCGCCGAGCAGGAACACGGGAAATTTCTGGTGCGCGATATGGACGTCGAGATCCTCGACCTTGCGGATGCGGATGAGATCGGCCACCCAATCCGGCACAGCACGCCCGCCGGTCTCGTAGCGCATGCCCTGAGCCTCGACCACGGACCCATCCGCCTCATGCAGCGACCAGATGTTGACGGGCGAACGACGCGGCTGTCGCGTGAAGCGTAAAAGACGGTTTCCGGCAACGCCGATCTCGACCATGGCAGCCTTCGCGCCGGCACGCACCAAGCTGTCGCGAGCCTCGCCGTAGAAAACGGCGCGCAGAGCACGGATAAAGGTGGACTTGCCGCGGTTGTTCGGCCCGATCAGCGCATTGACGCCGGGACCCAGATGCAGCGTCGCATCCGTATAGGCCTGCACGTTGAAGAGACGGATGAAGCGCAGACCCGGCTGGGCATCGTCCCACTGTGCGCTGGTGTCGGAGGACAGCACCTCGACGCCGGTGGCGGGCTCGCCGGCGATACGTGCGATGTGAAACTTGCCGGAGAACTGCGACAGGTCATGGTGCGAGACGGCAAGGCACTGCACGCCAAGCCGCGCCGCGCCGTCTTCCAGCACTGTGTAGAAGGACGACACGCGCTCCGGCGCGATCCAGCAATCCGCTTCGTCCAGCGCCAGGAAACGCGCCACATCGGCCTTGACCACGGCAATCAGGCGCAGGGCCATGCCGATCACATTGGTGAGCGCGCCGCCATTGTCCTCCAGCACGTCCTCAAGTGAGCCGTCGGGACGCCGCACGCAGATGTCGAGGGACGCCAGCCCCCGCTCCGTCGACAGCTCCAGCGCCACGGGCTTCTCGCCCGGCAGAACCTCCTGCACGAGCGCCGTCAGCAGCGTTTCGAAGGCCGACAGGCTGCGGCGGCTCGCTGAGCCGTGAACGGCCTCGATGAAGGCTTCCACCTCGTCCTTGACCGCGAGACGGCCCTTGGCGAACTCGATCTCACGCGTCAGCTCATCGACCCGCGCGCGGATGGCGTCGCGCCGGCCCTCAAGCCGCGCGAGCAGCGCTTCCGCGCGGGTGACGTCGTGCGTGGCGGACGGCAGCATCAACGCTCGTCTCCGAGCTGCCTGAGGCGCGTCTCGACTTCGCGCAGAGCCACACCGAACTCCTCTGCGAGCGCCGCATTTCGTGCCTGCGCTTCCTCGATCAGGCTTTGAATCTGCACCTCGTCATCGGTGCCGAGCTCGGCCTTGGCGAGCGCACGCGCCTCGTCGATTTCACGCGTCAGGCGCTCGACCTCGCCCTCCGCCCGGATGCGTTCCGCCCGCAGCTTGTCGAAGGTCTTGCGCATCTCCTCCAAGCGGCGAAGCTGGTCTGTTTCGAGGCGTGACAGGCTGGTCATGGAATTGCGGCTCCGCTGCAAAGGAATGGTCGAGCTTCAGTTATCGTCAGCGCTATTTCGTCGCAACGACTTTGCCTCTTTTTGGTCTGGATCGGGGACGATGTCTTCAATCCTGGCACCCGACCCTCCACATAGTATCCGTTACTCCAAGATTACAGTCTTAAACAGCGGACTTTGCTTGACACAGAGCCCGCCGAGGCTATGTTCTTGTTTTGTTCACATCGTCTGTATGCGTCGTGGATGTGACCTCATTAGGGCAGTGCGAAACGGCCCTTGGCAAAGGAACTCGTGATGAGCGTCATGACGGAAGAACGGCCGATCTTCGAGAACGAGGAATGGCTCCTGAGCGAGAGCGGCCTCGAGCACAAGACGACGGGCTATTTCATCGACCGCGAGAGCCTCGGCCAGCGGCGTGAAGACGGGCTGTGGTCGTGGCCGCTGCACATGGCGGAGAAGACCTGGTGCGGGATGGAGCCGTTCTCGGAAGCCTTCACCTGCGCCCTCTCCGTTTTCGGGATCGGCACGGGCGTGGAACTGGCACAGAGCCTGAAGGTCGCGCGCTTCGAAGTCTCGCCTTGGCCGAAGGCCGCGCGGGCTCATTCCGGCTCCGTTCCGGCGGTCCCGCGCACCTTGCATTCCGAGGGCTCAAACCCCATTTTAGTGAAGCCGCGCTCCTCGCATAAACCGTTGAATGGTCAAGGTTTTCAGGGCTCGGCTGAGGCCTGGCGCATTCGCACCAAATTGGGTGCGCGCCTCGTTCTGAAGAACCCGCGTCAACGTTCCGAACGCCTGAACCCAGCTCGTGAAGCCGGCCCCTCCTGGCAGGCTCCGCGCCGGATTCGAAAGACCGGAACGAAGCTCGTCCGGCTGCTGCAGGCAGCCTGGAACATACGGTGAGAGCAATGCCGAACTTTGGGCTTGAAGAGATCATGCGCAACGGCGCAAGCGCTTTTCAGGGCGACATCTCCGGTGCGGAGACGCCGGCGCCTGAAACGGCGGATGAGTTCGCGCAGCATGTGATTGAAACGATCTGCCATGCCAGCGTCACACCGGCCATCGGTCGGCGCACATTCGAGCGCTGCATGCGTGCGCTGAGCTTCGGCTCTACGACCCGTGTAGGCCTCCGTCATCCGGCAAAGGCCGAGGCCATCGATAAGGTCTGGCGCGAACGTGAGCACCTGTTCGAGGAATACACGGCGAGTCCGGACAAGCTGCAGTATCTCGCGACGCTGCCCTGGATCGGACCTGTGACGAAACACTCGTTGGCCCGCCGGCTCGGCATCTATGCCGCGCATGGAGAACGGGCCGTTGCCTGAGACGAAACAACAAGAAGAGGTATCAACCCATGGCTAAGGTTCGCGCAAGCGATGTCGGCTTCTGCGTTGTCGACGGCAACGCCAATGTCATCGCAGACAATCTCGTTCACCGCATCCGCGAAGCCGCCGCGGAGATGGAAAGCCAAGTCAACCGGTTGTACCGGGGACGCAGGGCTTACGATCTTGAGGCCGGCACAAAGGACGATCTCGACAAGGCCATCGAGCAGCTCACCTACATGGCGCGCACCCTGCGCGAGGTGAAGAGCGAGCAGTCGACAGTGGTCTATCTTCAAGCGGCTGAATAAACCCTACATTTCAAATAGCGGTGACTCCCATCACCGCTATTTTCATATCCGCTGCTGCTCCGAATTGATTGCCCTCAGGCTTTGACCGCGCAGATGAACAGCACGAGGGGCGCATGCTGGTACCAGCGGTTCAGCCACGCGTGCTCTCGCGCCATTTCCTCCCTTGGCCGCGGCTCCTCCATCTTCACAACCCGAAATCCCGCTTCACTGATGGCGTTGACGTAATCGGAGATGGTCCGCGGGAAGCGCGGCACTTCGAAGGGTTCGTCATAAGCAACGGGCTTGGCCGTCTGAGGACGCCTGCCGAACCGCCAGCGTTCGACGAAGGGTGTCGTCTCGAAATAGCGGCCGACACGCAGTCCCTGGTAGGTGCCCTCCTCGTTCGTCAGCCACTGGAGGACGGGCGTGATGAAGCAGGGATGAAGAATGCTGAAGCATAGGCTCCCGCCAGGCTTCAGAACCCGGCAAGCTTCACGCATGGCGGACGGGAAGTCCGGGCCGTCCATGAGCGCCATGGTGGACAGTGCGCAGTCGAACTGCTCGTCGGCAAAAGGCGAGAGCTTGCTGAAGGAGCCAAATTCATAAGCAATGCCGAGAGGCTCTTCCGCCTCCTTCTGGCGGGCGCGTTTGATCATCTCAGGAGAGAGATCGATCCCGGTCATGATTCCACCCCGCTGCGCGAAGCGGCGTGTGTTGGAGCCTTCGCCACAGCCCAGATCGATGACCTGCTTTCCCGCAACAGACGGCATGAAATCCAGAAAGGCAGGAAGCGTATAAAGCTCGCGGTAGAAGTCGAACCCGGACCGCACCTCCTCCGCCCAGAGGGCGGCGTTGCGATCCCATGCAGCTGCGACAGCCGCGTCGTTCAAGGTCGTCTCATCGGTCATGGCAAGGCTCCGGAGGCTCAGCTTGGCTGCTCCGTTCTAGCCTATTCACACTGTCATCAACACTCGAACGCAGCCAACTCGCCTCTTGTGTTTCACGTGGAACAAATATAGAACATTAGGTGATGCCCACCTTGGGGCAGGAATGTGCAACCGACCTGAAAACGTGCGGCACTCCTTAATGCCCCAGCTGTTCAGGAGAGATGAAGTGGAGAGGCCATTATGGCTGGATCTGTGAACAAGGTGATTTTGGTGGGTAATCTGGGGCGTGACCCTGAGGTCCGCCGTCTCGGCAGCGGGGATCCGGTGGTGAACCTGCGGATTGCGACCTCCGAGACCTGGAAGGACAAGGCGTCTGGCGAGCGCAAGGAGAAGACCGAGTGGCACTCGGTGGTGATCTTCAACGAGAACCTGGCCCGGGTGGCCGAGCAGTACCTGAAGAAGGGCTCGAAGGTGTACCTGGAGGGCCAGCTGCAGACCCGCAAGTGGACGGACCAGCAGGGGGTGGAGAAGTACTCCACCGAGGTGGTGCTGCAGCGTTTCCGCGGTGAGCTGACGATCCTGGACAGCCGCGGCGGCGGCTCATCCGAGTTCGGCGAAGAAGAGCCGGGCCAGGTCAGAACCGGCGGCGATTTCGGACGATCCTCGCCCATGGAGCGCAGGCCCGAACCGGCAGGCGCTTCCCGCCACAGCGACTTCGATGACGACATTCCGTTCTAATTGACAAAGAACCGAGGCTTTTCGAAATCCGGGCTCCACGCCCGGATTTTTCATGCCGCTGTAGCCTTAAACCTCCGCAGAAGTTTTCCTTGCCTCGTTTCGCGCGCGTTGCGCCCTCTCCCGCAGCTCCTCACGGCTTGCCCACCACCAGCCTCGGACCGAGCGAAGCTCGGGACCCTCATCCATACGAGAGGGCCTTGTGCGATAGACCTCCTGCAGGGTGGGTATCCGCCAGCGAGCCCAGACGTAACGGGCCGGATCGCTCCGCACATGCGGATACAGATCAATTATCCCAGCGTCTTGTATGGGATCGCTCTCGATACCCTCGAAAACCACAACGCCCCAACGCTCGGTCGACACCGGGCAGCCTAACGGCGGCAGGTCGTCTCCAGGCACGGGGTAGCGCCTGCGGCGGCGCTCGGCCTGAACCCTGGTGGATTCTTCGGAAACATGGGCCTTCTGCTCCTCGCGCCGTTTCTGACGGGCCGCCGGCTCGTTGCGTCGAGCCGCCTCTTCGATCTCGGGCCAGCGCGTTTTCAGCTCCTCGTAGGATCGGAACGGCACCCGCCAGATCCGCTCCTCAGAATCCCAATGGGCCCAGGGAATGGACCGGAGCGCCTCCACGATGGTGCGGGAATAGGGCGTGCGCACCCTCAGGTCGTCCGCGATCGTCAGGTAAGGGCTCTCCAGAGGCTCAAACGCGAAAGCATCCCGTCCCTTCGCGTCCGCGTGCCGATCCAAATCCTGCAGCTCCTGGGCCATCCAGGTGTCGAGCCGCTGGACGGCCGTCGAGCCGGGCACGAACCAGCGCTCGTCGGCTCCACGCCACCGGGCTCTCGGGAACGCCTCGCGAAAGCGCCGCACCAGATCACGGTCGTAAGGAAAGACCGCGCAAGCGCCCGGTTTCTCTTCGTCATCAGACGGAACGACCCGGAAGGCGGATGCAATCTCCATGGAGGACCGGCTTTTCAGCTCATGATGTATCGAACCCTGAAGTCACAACAGGATTACAGGGGGATTGGATCCCGCTTGTCTACACATGCTTGAGTCAGGGACCTGACCAGCGCCTTCGGCTTGTTTGAAGGGACTTGAGGCGGCGTATGCGGTTCAGCTGGAGCGGTTCTCCTTGAGCGCTGATTTGGACCCGGTCGGGCAGGTGGCCTGACCGCGCTTTTCGCGCGTCGGAGCCCGACGGGATGAAGCCGTTGGGGTGCTTGGCCCCTGGACGCGCCAAAGCCCCTGAAGCTGTCGCTTTCAGGGGCTTATGTGTGTGTTGTGTGTTGGTTGCGGGGACAGGATTTGAACCTGTGACCTTCAGGTTATGAGCCTGACGA
>NZ_JAERQE010000070.1 GCF_016734765.1 Microvirga soli
TGCTCACGTCGCGCCACACGGCGTATCACCTGCCGGGGCTCTAACGGCGGCTGGATGAAACTTCAGTGGCAGGTCAGGCCTCTTTGCCGAGGGAGGTAAGAATCTTATTCAGACTCTCCTCGGCTCCGAGGGGCTGGCCGTCAAACCATGCTCGAAAACTTGTTTTGGTGTACTCCCGACCCCAGCCTTGGCTGAAAGCGACGATCCCGACCCGGTTTGCCAACTGGTCCGGATCGGTCGGCCAGATCGGCGGTTTCTCGAATGGGATACTATGCAGCCGGGAGCGTCGTTCAACGTCGCGGAAGATATAGTCCATCTTGGTCAGCTGAGTTCGGAGTGAATATCCCTTCTCTGTCATAAGATCCCGGACACTAAAGGGTCTCCAGCGGACCTCGACACCAGCCTCTTCAGCCAGTTTGTCGATCCGCATGACTGAGAGATAAGCGTAGCAGCTTCCAAAGAAGTAGAAGAAATCCATCTGAGGCATTGCGGTCCTCCGCAAGTAGGAGGGTAGGTTTAACCCTGTCGTCCCCAGATTACCTCGCCATTATCGGTGCCGCAGCAGTGTTAAGCCAAACTACTCCGGATGACCTCACGGGACCATCCCAGCAATGAGCCAGGACACAAGGGCAAACCTCACGAATGTTTAAAGTGGAGGCTGGGCCATAGTCATCTGCGGTCAGCGTCAAACACCGGCCAATGTTGTAGCTCTCGCGGCCTCCGATCCGGTCGAATCTAGGCCAGTGTCGGCATCGTCCAATGGGATTGCAAGCACTGCTTGGAGGCCATCCCCGTAGTAGGTCATGTCAACCGTACCCTGAAGCTCCACAACAATTGTCTGATGGATCAAGCGGGAGCCGAACCCCTTGCGTGACGGTGGCACGATAGGGTCCTTGCAACTCTCCCGCCATTCGAACCTCAGAATGCCGTCCGATACGAACCACCTGATCTTGATGCTCCCTGCCTCGGACTGAAGGGCTCCATGTTTCAAGGCATTGGTCGCCATCTCATGGATGGCCATTCCAAGTGCGATAGCCACTTTACTCGTGAGGGAGACGGAAGGGCCGTTCACCGACAGGCGTGATCCACTCTGAAAAGGCTCTAGCTCCTTCCTCAGCAACTCGCGCAACTCTACTCCGGACCATGCCGAGTCTGTGAGCAGATTGTGGGTCGTGGACAGGGCGAGCAGGCGGGCGGAAAAGGCTTGCTCGAAGGCAGCCATGTCATGCGAGTTCCTGATCGTCATCCGGCTGATTGCCTGGACGGTGGCGAGGGTGTTCTTTACCCGATGATTCAGTTCCTGAATAAGGGTGGTTTGCTGGTCCTGCCGCTTGCGAAGAATCTGTGCTGTATCCCGCATGATCTCAGCAACATCGTTTATCTCGTCCAACGACGTGCGGGGAAAATCGATCACCCTCATGTCGCGCATGGCCGCTGCTTTGACCTGTAAGACCTTGATTGCCCTAGTGATCCGTTGTCCCATGAGGGAGGCGAGGGCAAAGGCCAGTAACAGAGACATAAGGAGCAGCGTTAGGCCGATAGTGATGATGTTCCGGCGTGGTGCCTCATAGATCTCTGGCAGGGCCGAGACACCGATCAACCAGCCGGTGCTCTCCATTCGATGGTACGCGCCAACGACCTTAATCCCCTCAAGAGTATAGATATCCTTCCAGAGACCGCCCTGGCCGGGTGGCACGTCTTTTGTGATCTCCCACCCTTTTTGCGCCATCGGTTTGCCGACCGATTGATCATGAGCCTTGGACCGGGCCAGGATTTTTCCGTTGCGATCATTGATTGCGGCAATCCATCCTGGCGGCACGTCGTCTAGGATCTTGCTAAAATAGGTGGCTGGAACGCCCGTGGTGATCGCATACCTGACTTTGCCTGTGACGGCAGGCACTCGAACCGGAACCGAGAGCGTGACGGCCCACTGGTTGGTAACCGGTGCCCAAATCAGATCCGATGTATAAGGACGCCCCTCGGTGAATATCACCCGGTCACCGCGACCGACAAACGCAGGCAGTCGCGCTCCACGAGGTGTCCTCGTGTTCAGCAGTTGTTGGCCGTTCTCATCCCGGATCGTGAACCACACATCTGGTGGAAAGTTGGTCTGCTCAAGCCGGGACCGGAAGTCGTCCATGTCGCCTTCGAGCAGCATAGGGCTGACAGACAATACATCCAGGCTGGCCTGGAAGGCTGCAAGGCGGTTGTCGATCTGCGAAACGACGGACTGGGCCTGCCGTTCGGCTAAGCCGTCGATGCGGTGCTCCTCCTGGCGCAAGTACGCCCATCCGACGAAGCCACTTACAAGCATGATCGGAAGGGTGAGCGCCAGAGCAAACAGAAACAGGTGCCCGGTGATCGAACGGGTTCGCCGTATAAAAAACCGGCTCATCGAAAGTCCACGCCGTATTCTCCAAGGGCGAAGGTCTGATTTTATCGAATATCACGAACAGTTCAGACGTTGTTACAGCGACTTCTATCAGCAAAACGGGTTCATGGGAGAGATGATGAGGGTCTCGAACTGAGACGAGTTGTCAGGGGTAGCAGGGCATCCAACGACAACTGCGTGATGGCTGTTGGAAGTCTATAATTATAACATAACAATTATCTCACGAAATCCAGAGCCCATTCCAAGGGGCAGAGCCACCGCTCGACTATACGCAAAATAGTTTTATGAGGATGGATAACGCCGGGACGTTGGGTGAGAACGTGGGGAGGCTCTGGAGACGATAGCGCTACTTGACCAACACAGACCAAGGCCAAACGGTACGGATCAAACCCTGATGAGATCCTGAACTGTATTGACGAGATCATCTGGTGAGGAGCACAAGACGGTTGCCCCAGCCGCCGTGAGTTCATCCTCCGAGCCATACCCCCACAACGCCCCCACTCCTGGAATTGCGTGCCGCGCGGCAGCCAGCATGTCGTTCGCACGGTCCCCTACCATGATCATCCTGCTCGGATCGATCTGCTCCACGCCGATGATGTGCTCGATCAGCAGGCCCTTGTCGTCGAACTTGCCTTCCAGGTCGGCCCCATAAGCCCCTCGAACACATGACCGAGATCGAAATGTTCGATGATCTTTTCTGCAAACCCTTGTGGCTTGGCGGCGCAGACGAACAGGCGAGCCGGGAAAGCGTAAAGGCTGGTGAGGCCATCCCGCATGCCAGGGTAAACCGCACCGTTGAACAGCCCATTCTTCTCATAATGCGTGCGGTAGAAGCGAACTGCCTCCTCCACGTCCTGGTCGGGTCTGATCAGCTTCGGAAATGAGCGTCGGGAGGGCGGACCAACGACCAGATCAGGTCTTCAACCGGTGGGCATTCTACTCCCATGCACCGCAAAGCATGCTGATAGGAGTCGATGATTCCTGGCGCGGAATTGACGATGGTGCCGTCAAGGTCAACCAAGATCGCGTACATAGTGGCTCCTGAGGGGAAGTAATAGAGCAACAGATGATACCTTCGACCGGCATGTCGCACGTTCGTGAGGAGAAGGCTGTCTCAAATTTCGTTTGGGGCTTCTGTCCACTCTGGATGAAGATGGTGCAGCCATCCATATTGGGAAAATGGCGAAGAACTCGAAAAGCAGGGCGGATCACAAGCAAACTAAGCGTCAGTCGGGAGCACCGGCTGGTTTTCGGTCGCCAATCCGCCTCAGCCTCGATCACGAGGCGCTGGCCGCATTGGACAAGCGTGCCATTGCTGCCCAAGTTGGGATCGGTGTTGCGGCAGGCTGGCTGGCGAGTTGGCTTGTCGGTGGGTCAGGTCTTCTCCAGTACATCGTCACCGGTCTCGCAGGCTCGCTCATCGGCGGCTTTCTTCTGGAGCGCTTGGGGATCGATCTGGGTATCCGCAATCAGACGGCGAGCCGCATCGTCACCGCAACAATCGGGGCGGTGGTTGTGGTTCTCTTAGCGCGCTTGATCCACTGAAGTGCCATCAACCCCCGACACAAGGCGCACCGTGGCTTCCATTGCGCAGCCGATCAAACGACGAGAACATGCTTGGATGACCGATCCTCATCAGCAGATTGCCGACCTTGAAGCTGAGATCGACACCTTGTCCGATGCGGCAGAGCAATGCCGGAAGAGCATGATCCTAGCGCGGCTTGCGGCTGGGGCTGGCGTCCTGCTGTTCGGAGCCGCCCTCCTGGGCTTGATCCGACCAGATCCAGTCATCCTCGTTATATCGATTGCGGCCACACTCGCCGGGATAGGCTTCTTCGGATCGAGCCGGGGGTCCCTGGAACACCTCACCGGGAAGATTCGAGAGACTGAAACGCGTCGAGCCGAGATGATCGATGGAATGGACCTCCAGCCAGTCCAGGAACGCTGACGGGCGCTGAAAGTTACCCTCGACGGGCAGAGATGGTGCAGCGGCCTGTGAGCTTGGAGCTATCGTTGCCCTCGCCGCCACTCCGAGGGTGGGATAAACCTACCCGCCCATAGCCCTGCACGGGCACGTTGAGCCGCTAATTCATCCGGGACGTACTCCGGGCTGTATTCCCGATAAGCCACTGCCCACCCTTCACGGACCATCCAGCGGTTCATGTCGATCCCTCTGGCACGGCAGACAGCGACCACCCGACCATACCGATCCGTGTCGCGTCGCTCACAGGAGACGTTCGCCCGACCAATCCAGTCGGCCAAGGCAAAAGCTGCCCGTTGCCCGCAGCGATAATCCTGACCTCTCGCGTCCTGGCATCTCTGGCTACTCTCGGGAGCATCGATCCCGTGCAAGCGGATGCGCGTCCCGGCGATCTCAATGGTGTCCCCATCGATGACCGTCGCTTGGCCTTTGATTGGCTGTGCCAAGGCAGGAAGCGCAACGAGGAAAAGGAAAACGAACAATGGTGAGCGCAAGGGGAGTTCCAGGAGAGGACGAGTAAGAGGCATATATATCTGGGTCACTCTAATCTTGCACGGTTCGAAGAAAATAGTTGCGCCTAATAGGGCTGTGGTACGCTTTCCTAACAGAACCAATGCAGGATAGCTGTATGGTTGGACGGCGACAGCTTTATCATCTCGACGGGTGGGCAGGCGATCTCGCTGCGCACATCGACATTCTCGATCCTGGATATTTCGGCCACCTCATGCGCCTGCGACCAGGGCTTCGCCAAGTCGCCCTCGCGGTGATGGCAGTCCAAGTCCAACCTGATTTACCGGAACTGTCAGCCGTTGGTTGCAATTCCGCAACCGAAGGCAGTTCAACTTCAAAACTGAAGGAGATGGCCAAAGCCATCCGTACTCAGAGCCCCCGACGCCTGCTCAGCGAGGCATACGGCTCCTGCCCACAGGGGGGACTGTTGCATTAACCTTGGCGGTATAGGGAGGGGCGGCTATGTAAGGAGCCGTCCTGTTGTCTCTGTTCAAGCGCCGTCGCTTTCCCGTTGAGATCATTCTGCTGTGCGTGCGCTGGTACTGCAAGTACGGGATCAGCTACCGCGATCTGGCCGAGATGATGCAGGAGCGAGGGATCAACGTCGACCCGTCCACCATCTTCCGCTGGGTTCGACGCTACGCGCCACAGATCCAGAAACGGGTGCGTCAGTATCAGGGACAGCGGTCCGGATCATGGCGCGTGGACGAGACATACGTGCGGGTTGGCGGGCGCTGGAAGTATCTTTTCAGAGCGGTGGACAAGCATGGGCAGTTGATCGACTTCATGCTCTCAGACCGCCGCAACGCCCGAGCTGCTTATCGCTTCTTGCGCAAAGCCATCAAGATGATGGGTGACTATCCTCCCTTCTCGATCACGACCGATAGACTGGCCTCCTACCCGAAGGCGATCCGACGGTTGCAAAGCGAGGGGCTGCTGTTGAAAGATGTCGAGCACCGGACCTCGAAATACCTCAACAATGTCATTGAAGCAGATCACGGCGCGCTCAAGCGTGTGATCCGGCCGACCCGGGGCTTCCAGAGGATGAAGACAGCCGCCGCAACTCTGAGAGGCTTTGAGGTCATGCGCATGATCCGTCGTGGCCATTGCATCCTGCCGCAGGCCGGTCTGACAGGCGAAATCCGTCTCGTGAACCAGCTCTTCGGTCTCTCCGTGTGAAGAAAGCTTTCGGATGGGTTCGTTATGCCCTTTCCAAGTTACTGCAACGGAGCCCCAGCGAATGGGCTTGTAGTTCTTGCCCTTGAGCTTGGCTTGACCCCAGATGGACTCGAGGTAGCGCGCATCCCCGAGGATGATGCCGTCCAGCTTGGCAGCCTGGTTGATGTCGACGCTTTGCTGCTTGCCCTTGAGCCGTTGCGTGTCCCTCATGGACATCCTGGTGATGAAGGTCACAACGAGGCTGGGAGAACCCTCGACCTCGTAGGAGTTGAACAGACGCAGGCCGTCAGGTCTCTCGTCTATCAGCCGCTCGACGAAGGCGAAGCCATTGTTCTCCGCATGCATCCGGATGTCCGCGAGGGTGGTCTCGCCATATCTGAAGCCAGGAAAGTCGGCGGGCTTGCCATCCGGCCGGCCGCCCCAGGTCTCCTCAGCATAGGCGATCCGGCCGTTGCCAGGATCCGTGGCGAGCGCGAGTTTGTTCCCGTCCGGCAGCCTCCACCTGACCTCCTCGTGGGGCCCTGCGACAACTCTGGAGGTTGGCTTGCCCGCGAACTGCGATGCCGTGGTGATTTCCTCCCCGATGCGGATGCCGTTCAGGGTCTGAGCCTGTGTTCCGGCCGTCAGGGCAAGAAAGCCAAAGGCGGGGAGAGCGCGCCGCGCTACAATGGAGGTGAAGAAGCTCATGATGGTTATCGGTTATGGGGACCGACAACCTACCTTTGACAGGACGATCGTCAACAGGGCCGGGCATTTGCCGAGCCATGGTTGCAGAAGGATCACAGCTTCGACTACCAGTCGGCGCTTGATGGAGCATTTATACGGACGGCGAATGGAATGCGGACGCCGTGGCGGATGTGGGCGATCCGGCCAAGCTGCCGGTTCCGGTCGACATCAGCCTGAGCGCCGATGATCGGACGCTGTTCGTCGACGCCTTCATGGACGGCATGACCCGGGTCTTCGACGTCTCCGACCCGCACAAGCCAAAGCAGATCTACGGGTCTTGGCACCGTCGGGAGCGGGAGCCATCCACCCCATCGTGGAAGCAGTTCTTGTTCTGACCCCAAGAAGCACGCGGTGCCGGGTTCACCTCACCAGAGCTGAGCTGAGTTTCTCAGCCACAATCGTACGGTTGGCACATGAGCACTCATTACATTGCCGGACGGGCGCGAGCTAGCGCTGGAGCTTAGACTTCTCTGTTAGCAGCCTGAGCTGTGGCCGACGCTTCCAAATCCTTTTCATCTTCGATGAAGTCAGCCGGTCATCATCTTTGGCAGCGCTGTTACGATCTCCGGAAAAATGGTGATCAGGACGAGCAGTAGCATCAACACGCAGAAATACGGGATTGCTGCCTTCGTCACAGCCAGAATGTCCTTGCCGGTGATGCTCTGGAGCACAAAGAGATTGAAGCCGACCGGCGGGGTAATCTGTGCAGCCTCAATGAGGACGACCACGAAGATGCCGAACCAGAGCAGGTCAATCCCTGCTGCCTGCACCATCGGCAGCATAACCGAAGAAGTCAGCACGATGATCGAGATGCCCTCGAGGAAACAGCCCAGGATCAGCATGAATACGGCAAGGACCGCGAGTAGAGCGTAGGGCGAGAGGTGCATTGCATTGACCCAGGCCGCAAGCGAACGCGGGATGTCAACAAAGGCGACCGCGATCGTTAGGCAGGCGGCGCAGGCAATGATGAAGGAGATCATGCAGGAGGTCCGCATGGCGGCCATGAGGCTCTCCATGAAGGTCTCGCGCGTGAGCCCTCCGCCGATGGCGGCAAGGATAAGCGCTCCGACGACGCCAATGGTTGCTGCTTCGGTCGGTGTCGCGAAGCCACCGTAGATCGAGCCGACGACTGACCCAATCAGCAGGGCAACGGGGATTAGGCGCCGTGAGCGATAGATCTTCTCGAGCAATGGTACCGGCGGGTCCGCGGGCGGCATCTTGCCTGGATTCAACAAGCTCCAGATTGCAGTGTAGCCCATGAACAGCAACATCAGCAGCAGTCCGGGCAGGACGCCGGCGATAAACAGCCGCGCGATCGAGACCTCGGCCGTCACCCCATAGACGATCATGATAATCGACGGGGGGATCAGCAGGCCGAGTGTTCCGGAGCCTGCGAGCGTGCCGATCGTCATGTTAAGCGGGTAGCGCCGGGCCTCAAGCTCCGGCACGCTGATCCGGCCGATCGTGGCACAGGTCACTGCGGAGGAGCCCGCGACCGCCGCCATGATGCCGCAGCCGAGCACGTTGACGTGAAGCAGCCGGCCCGGCAGCCGCGAGACCCAGGGCGCAAGCCCCTGAAACATGTCGGCTGAAAGCTTCGAGCGAAACAGGATCTCGCCCATCCAAATGAAGAGAGGCAACGAGGTGAGTGCCCAACCCCAACTAGAATCCCAGAGCGTCGAGGCGATGAGCGAGCCCATCGGGGCGGTGGTAAACAGACCCATCAGAACCATGCCGACCGTCAGAAGGGAGAGCGCAACCCAGACGCCGCTCGCCAGTAGCAAGAGCAACGAGCCGGCGAGAACCAACGAGGCAGTAATTATCGAATCCATCACGGGTTCCTATGCCACGGGTTTGTCGAGGGCGATCTCGTCGGGAGCCTCGTAGCGGACGGCGCCGCCGCTGAGCAGCCAGAGCAATTCGTCAATGAGCGCGATCGCGAAGGCCGTCACGCCCACGGCGACCCCGGTCTGCGGAATCCAGAACGGCATCGCAAGCAGTCCCGGACTGACGTCGTTGAACTCATACGATTGCAGAGCGAGCTCGCTGACGTGCCAGGCTAGGAACGAGACCACGACAGCACCGAGCAGGCAATTGAAGATCTCGATGGGCCGTTGCAACCGAACTGGGAGTCGGCCGACAATCAAATTAATACGGACATGCGAGCCGCGCCTGAAAGTGTGAGCGAGGCCGAAGAAGGTGGAAGCTGCTAGGCAGAGCCCAGCCGCTTCCGTGGCATCCAGCGTCACGCCGCGCATGCGAGCGACGATCTGAGAGATGATCGCAACCGCGATCCCCACCATGAAGGCGGCGGCTAGATAGCCGCACACCTCATAGAATTTGTTCAGAACCGCGCGTATCACCTGTTCCCCCGCTGCCTAGAGCTTGTATGATATGCTGCTGTACGAAAGCGGGTTTACTTGAGGCTCTTCTGGTAGTTCTCGTAGACGGCCTTCTCCTCCGGGGTCGCTGCGGCGAGCCATTCCTGCACCATGCCCTTGCCCGCGACCTCAATCGCGTCGAGGATATCCTTGGGCGCCTGGGCGATCGTCATGCCATGGCTCTTGAGGACATTCTCACGCTCTTCGCTCGCCTTCTTAGCAAGCTCCCACCCGCGCTTGGTCGCGGCCTCGCCGGCCTCGAGGACGACTTTCTGCGTCGCCGCGTCGAGCTGGCGGAAAGCGCGCTCGTTGACGAGGATCGCGTTCTTGTTGTGCATCGTACCGGTATAGGTAAAGTGTTTGACGTAGTCCCAAACTTGCACATCCGTGCCGGTCTGAGCGCTGGTCCAGAGCGACTGGATCATGCCGGTCGAGAACGCCTGCGGAACCTCGGCGAAGGGAAGGATCAGGGCTTCCATGCCGAGCTTCTCGCCCATGATCTGAGTCTGCTTGGAATAAATGCGCAGCTTCTGGCCCTTGAGATCGGCAAGGCCCTTCAGCGGCTCCTTGGTGTAGAACCCTTGGCCCGGCCAGGCGACATAGGTGATCGCGCGCAGACCGTTCTTCTTGAACATTTCATCGAAGAAGGGGCGCTGTGCATCGGTCAGCTTGGTGGCCTGGTCGAAGGTGGTGGCGACACCGGGGATGTTGTCGAGATTGTACATCGCGCCTTCGTTGCCATAGACGCCGAGGCGAATCTCACCGATCTGGACCTGGCCGGACTGGACAGCGCGCTTGACTGCGTCGAGCTTGATCAGACTGTCGTTGGATCGCAGGTCGATCTTGAGCTTGCCGCCACTCTTCTCTTCGATCTCCTTGATCAACTGCCGGATGTTCTGCGTAAAGAAGCTGCTCTCCGGGTAGCCGGAAGCCATCGTCCAGTTGGTCTGGGCCGAGGCTGGCAGCGTGAGCCCGAAACTCAGGGCAAGGACGGCGGAAGCAAACAGAGCTCTACGGTTCATCATTCCCTCGTTGGTTGCCCTGCACTGAATATAGGTTTGCGCAGGTTCTCGAAGCCGGACGCCCGACGAGCTGTGACCGACCTGCGACAATGCAATCCGAACTTCCGATAAAATCCAATTGAATTTTTTGGTTTTTGCGATAGATTTTATTTATACCCAGGTGAAGCGGCTCAAAAAAGTATGCTGCGCTGCGGCGCTCTGGAGGGGCGCGCGATGCCGAACTGGACTCTAAAGCAACTTGAGAGCTTCGCTTGGGTCGCGAAACTCGGCAGCTTCAGAGGGGCCGCCGAACGACTCAATACCACGCAGCCCAATATCTCGGTGCGCATCGCGCAACTCGAGGACACGTTGGGTGTAAAGCTCTTCTACCGCGACTCCGGCTCGGTTGCTCTGACACCGATCGGGCACTCGCTGCTGACGCACGCCGAGAAAGTCTTGCTGGCTTCGGATGAGTTCTCGCAGCACTCTATCCGTTCCGATCAGCAGGCCGGCGTCCTGAGGCTGGGGGTCGCCGAACTGATCGCGCAGACCTGGCTGCGTGACTACCTGCTCGATCTACGTCAGGTTTTCCCGAACGTCGATATCGAACTGAGGGTTGATCTGACCATCAACCTACGTGAGGAGTTGGTCTCGCGGTCGCTCGATTTATGCCTTTTGAACGGACCGATCTCGAACTTCAACATTACCAATATCGATCTCGGCTCCGTGCCCTATTTGTGGGTGGCCTCGCCGCGTCTTGCGCTCGCCGGTCCAGATATCGCGACGATGGCATCGCATACAATTCTGACCCATGCACGCAATACCCGCCACTTCGTTGAGCTCTCGGCGCATTTCCGCGATAGCTGGGAAGGGCCGATACGGATCGTGCCGTCGAGCAGCTTGGCAGCCTCGCTGCAGATGGCTCTTGACGGTCTCGGAATTGCGCCGATGTCGCGGACGCTGGTGCGGAAACACCTTGAATCCGGCGAGCTTGTAGAAGTCCCTTATCCGTGGAAGCCCAGCGCTCTGATTTTCACGGCGTCATATGCCCATACGCCAGCTAGCTTCTTGCTCCGGCGTGCGGCCGAACTCGCGGGCGAAAGGGCCACCCGGCATCACTGAACCAATACGCGATGATCACGCGCAGGCAGTGGAATGGGGATTTGATAAATTTTCTCTATCAAATAACATATAAAATAATAATTCGACGACATAGGCTAGCCGTCCTTATCTTGACCCAATCAGGCAACGGAGGCGCAAGAGCCATGTCCATTATTGGAGCCCGTCTGGGCGTCGACATCGGAGGAACCTTCACGGATGTCGTGCTTGAACAGGCGGGGCACCGCTGGTCAACTAAGGTGCTGACAACCTATTCTGCGCCCGAGGACGCGATCATTGAGGGAATGCAACAGGTCTGCGCCAAGTCCAGCATTCCGGTGTCCGCCATCGGGCAGATCATCCATGGCACGACGCTGGCGACTAACGCTCTGATCGAACGGCGCGGCGCCAAGACGGCGCTGATCACTACGGAAGGCTTCCGCGACGTCATCGAGATGCGAACGGAAAGCCGTTTCGAGCAGTACGACCTCAATCTGACGCTGCCGGAACCGTTGCTGCCACGAAATCGCCGCTACACCGTTAAGGAGCGGATGGATGCCCGCGGCCGGGTCCTGATTCCGCTGGAGCGAGCCGCGATCGAGGAACTGGCAGATGAGTTGCGCGAGGCCGGCTACGAGAGCATCGCGGTCGGGTTGCTCCACTCCTATGTCAACGACGCGCATGAGCGACTAATCCTTGACGTGCTGACCGAGCGGCTACCCGGAGCAATGGTCTCGCTTTCATCGGAAGTCTCGCCGCAGATGCGGGAATATGAGCGCTTCAACACCACGATCGCCAACGCCTACATCAAGCCGCTGATGAAGAGCTATCTCGTCCGGCTGAAAGGGCGGCTGGCAGCGGCTGGCGCAGCCTGCCCGATCTTCCTGATGCATTCAGGCGGCGGTATCATCTCGTTGGAGAGCGCCTCAGAGTTCCCGGTGCGCCTCGTCGAGTCCGGCCCAGCCGGCGGAGCCGTCTTCGCCGCCGACATCGCGGCGCGGCACGGACTCCAGAAAGTTCTGTCATTCGATATGGGCGGCACCACCGCGAAGATCTGCTTGATCAAGAACTACACACCGAAGACCGCGCGGGTCTTCGAAGTTGCCCGAACCTATCGCTTCAAGAAGGGGTCGGGCATGCCGATTTCGATCCCGGTAATCGACATGGTCGAGATCGGTGCCGGCGGCGGCAGTCTAGCCCATGTCGACTCGATGAATCAGATCCGCGTCGGGCCGGAAAGCGCCGGCTCGGAGCCCGGCCCTGCCTGCTATGGCCACGGCGGCGAGCGCCCGGCCGTGACCGATGCCGACGTCATCCTCGGCAAAATCGACCCGCAGAATTTTGCGGCGGGCACGATTCCGCTCTTCGCGGATCGGTCAGCCGCAGCGCTGGAGCGCGAGATCGGCGGTAAGCTCGGCATGGACGCCCAGGAAAGCGCCTGGGGTGTGGCCGAGGTTGTCGACGAGAACATGGCCAATGCCGCCCGCGTCCATGCCGTCGAGAACGGCGAGGACCTGTCAGAATATACGATGATTGCCTTTGGAGGCGCCGCCCCGCTTCATGCCGGCCGACTCTGCGAAAAGCTCGGTATCGCGCGCTGCCTCGTGCCGCCCGGCGCCGGCGTCGGCTCCGCGATCGGCTTCCTGCGCGCGCCATTCAGCTTCGAAGCCAATCGCACGCTGTTCATGCGGCTGGCACAGTTCGACACGTCGCGTGTCACCAAGCTCTTCGATGAGATGGAAGAGGAGGCGACGCGGGTCGTCCGGTCCTGCGGTTGGGCTGGCGAGATCCGGGCCGAATACAAGATCTATATGCGCTATGCCGGTCAGGGCTGGGAGATCCCGGTGACGCTGACGCTGGAGGAGGCTCGCGCCGCCGATCCCGCCGTCATTCTGCAGCGCTTCGAGCACGAATACGCCAATCTCTTCGGCCGTACGGTGAAGGGACTCGCCGCCGAGATCACGGTCTGGTCGGTCAACGCCCACACACCACAGGCCGCGATCACCCCGGTCGCTCCCGTCTCCGAAATGCGGGAAGCGCAGGCCGAGGACAGGCGTTCAGTCTTCGATGCAGGATTGGGCCGCCGCGTCGAGGCCGAGGCTCATAGTCGTACCTCCTTGACGGCCGGCAGCCGAATCAACGGCCCCGGGATTGTCACCGAGGACGAGACAACCATCGTCCTGCCCTCGACCCGCTTCGCCGTCACGCTGAACGACGGTTGCATCGACATCCGTCTCATCGAAGCCGCAACTGCCTCCGTCGCCGTGCGGAAGGAGCCCGCCCATGTCTGATATCTCCAAGGTTGCCTATCAGGTCATGTGGAACCGCCTGATCTCGGTCGTCGAGGAACAGGCACAGGCGCTGATCCGCACCTCCTTCTCGACCTCGGTGCGCGAGGCTGGCGACCTCTCGGCCGGTCTCTACAACGAGAACGGCGAGATGTTGGCGCAGGCGGTGACCGGCACGCCCGGCCACGTCAATGCCATGGCCGATGCCGTCGCCCACTTCATTCGCCGGATCGGGCGCGAGAACATCGCCGAGGGAGATGTCTACATCACCAACAACCCTTGGGAGGGAACTGGCCACCTGCACGACATCACCGTCGTCAGCCCCTCCTTCCATCGCGGACGTCATGTCGGCTTCTTCGCCTGCACAGCCCATATCGTCGATATCGGTGGGCGCGGCTTCGGTGCTGATGCCAACTCGGTGTATGAGGAAGGCCTTCATATCCCGATTATGAAGTTTGTCGATCGTGGCACGGTGAACGAGACGTTGGTCGCAATTATTCGTGGCAATGTCCGCGAGCCAGACCAGTTGGTCGGCGACATCTACGCGCTCGCGACCTGCAACGAGATCGGTCATCGCCGCCTGATCGACATGATGGTCGAGTTCAAGCTCGCCGATCTTGCTGGCATCTCCGACTTCATCCTGACGAATTCCCGCAAGGCGACGCTCGACAAGATCGCGGCGCTACCACGTGGCCAGGCCGAGGGCCACATGCGGATCGACGGCTACAGTCGGCCAATCGACCTCTGTGTGAAGATCTCGATCGAGCCGGACGGCGTGCTCTGCGACTGGGCTGGCACTTCCGGCGTCGACAAGAACGGCATCAACGTGCCGCTGGTCTATACGAAAGCCTATACCTGCTATGCGTTGAAATGCGCGATCGCACCGGAAATCCCGAACAATGCCGCCTCGCTGGAGCCCTTCCGCATCACTGCTCCCGAGAACTCGATCGTCAATGCGGTCTGGCCAGCCCCAGTCGCGCTGCGCCACATCATCGGTCACATGGTGCCGGACACAATCTATGACGCGCTCGACAAGCTCCTGCCCGATCTTGTGCCGGCTGAGGGCGCCGGTAGCCTCTGCAACTTCCAAGTTTCGTTGCGACCACGCAGTGACGGCCCGCCGCCGGCCGATCCCGTGCGCGCCGAGGTGCTGACCTTCAACTCCGGCGGCTCGGGCGCGCGGCCTGCGCTTGACGGCATGAACGCGACCGCCTTCCCCTCGGGCGTGATGACGATGCCGGTCGAGGCGACCGAGCAGGTCGGTCCAGTCATCGTCTGGCGCAAGGAACTCCGGCCGGATTCCGGCGGCAATGGCCGGCATCGCGGCGGCCTCGGCCAGCACATGGAGGTCGGCGCCTGGGAGGGCTACGAATTCGACATCCAGGCGATGTTCGACCGCGTGCATCATCCCGCTCGTGGTCGGCGCGGCGGTGGCGGCGGCGCGCCGACGACGATCGCGCTCGACGACGGCACTGCTATGAAGGGCAAAGGCAAGCAGTTCGTGCCCCATGGCCGTAAAGTTGTTATGGCCTTCCCGGGCGGGGCGGGATACGGCGCGCCCGCTGAGCGGACCGAGAGCAGCGTGGAGCGCGATTTGGCTCTGGGCTACATCTCGGCCGAGGTCGCCCGAGCCGATTATGGTCTACCCGAGGAACGCGTGGCCACTGTGCTGACGACGGCCCGCCGCGGCGAGTTACCTCGCTAAGTTTCGGCGCACGATAATCTGCCGGATGGAGAGCAAGCTGATGGAACTGCCCACGAACAGATTTCTTGCGTCGATACGAGGCGGCCAACCCCAGATTGGGCTCTGGCTCAGCCTCTCCTCCGCCTTTACCACGGAAGCCGTCGCAGGCTCTGGTTTCGACTGGCTGCTGATCGATACGGAGCATTCTCCCAACGACCTGAACTCGGTAATGGCGCAGCTGCAGGTTCTCGCCGCCCACCCGGTCACGCCGATTGTGCGCCCGGCTTCGAACGACGCTGTGCTGGTCAAGCGACTGCTCGATGTCGGGGCGCCCGGACTGCTATTTCCTATGGTGCAGACCCCGGCACACGCGGAGGCTGCGGTCGCTGCGTCCAGATATCCGCCACATGGTATTCGAGGCGTCAGTGGCTGCACGCGCGCTAATGCGTTCGGCCGCATGACCGACTACTTCAGTCGGATCGGCGACGAAACCGCGGTCATCGTTCAGGTCGAGACGCTCGCAGCGGTCGAGCAGTCGCTGGAGATCGGTCGTGTCGCCGGCGTTGACGGCGTGTTCTTTGGGCCGGCCGATATCGCAGCGGATATCGGTCTCCTGGGAAAGCCCATGGATCCTGCAGTTTGGGAGGTGATCCGACCTGCAGCGCACAAGCTGATCAAGTCGGGCGTTCCGGTCGGTACGTTAGTCTTCGATCCGGCGTTTGCACAGAGTCTTTTAGGGGAGGGGTTCTCCTTCGTGGCGTGCGGGTCCGACGCAGTTCTTCTGGCCCGTGGAGCAGACGGGTTAATCGCCAGAATGAGGGCTTGATCTGATGAGGCGCTAAGCACTTGTCTGGAGCGGGGCAGCCTGCCACCGACAGGATAACGACGCGCTATTGCCCGATGACGATGGAAAGGCGGCAATGGGGTAGCGGAGCGAGAGCCGCGCGCCCCATAAATGGCTATTCGCGACGTCGAACCAGAACTGGAAAGGACAGGTCTTGGCACGAGGCAGACGAAAGCCGGACTTCCGTAGTCATGGGGTAAGCTGACCTTCATAAGGCCGCGCCCAACGGCTCAGTTTGACGCTGGCTGTTCTCTAATTCCGGGTTCTCTAATTCCGGGTTTGGGGTCAAGCTCTCTATGCACATCCTTGCCGGGTCCAGGGTTCTGTCCGCGGTAAGGACAGGCCGTCACTCCACTAACATCCTAACCGGACCAACCCGGTGGGGGCGGATCAGCCGCCCGATCCATGCCATAAGCCTGCTCTGCCGCTGCTACGAGAGTCGGCCAGAACTCGTCATCCGATGACAGTTATTCGGCAGCGACGAAGAAGCGACGAAGATTGCCTGCAGCCGCGGCGGAAGGATCCGTTAGCCTCGCGCGGCTCCGATTGGACTGCGCCTCTCCAAACAATGGGCAATGCCTAAGCCATAGGAGCACTTTGGAGCGCTTACCGGAGCCGCTACTCTATGTCTGCAGCCACTCATGGCCTGATCTGCGGGACCGCCTAGTCACGCCGGCGTCGCCTCTTCGGCTGTAGGGTATCAACATGGGCTCGGATTGGAGGTTATAGGCCATGCCTTATCCCCGTCATGACCAAGCGGCGGAGTACCGGCGGCAGGCGCAGGAGATCCGGACCAAGGTCCAAAAGCTCTCGATCGACGAGGCACGCGAGCAACTCCTTGGGACAGCCGCGCGCCTTGAGACGCTGGCGGAGGAGGAGGAACGCAAGGAGCAGGCCAACAACTCTACGCCGAGGCCTCAGCCAGATGCATAGTTTCGGCGGCCGGTCTGCGAAAGCCCTACCTCAACCGCAAAAGACGACAAGCGGACTGCCAATTTACAGCAACCACTGATGGAATTGTGCTGGTTGTATGTTCCGCAGAGGCGTATAACAGATCATCGCCGGCTTGATTGATCCAAGCACGACGGCTGAGAGAGGCGCGTGCTCCCGCCGGCAAGGCTTAGGAGCTTCCTATGGCCCATTTTTATGATACCTGCCCAGGACCTATTGAGGGTCTCTATCTGCCTCCGATCGCTTGGGAGGTGCTGGCGAGAGAGAATATCCGGACCATAGACCAGCTCAGGGCAAATACGCACCAGCTTGAGCAGTTCAATGGCATTGGACCAGAAATGGCACGGATGATCAGACTCACACTGGCCTATACCGCCCCATTGGAGGCGCAGGCAGCGAGCACAATGCAGTATGACTCGTGGAGCGCGTAATTTTGATAGGGCGCCGTTTCGAATGAAAGTAGAAGGTTGCGAGAGCAAAGAAAAAGCGCCCGTCCGAAGAGAGCGCTTGAGGTGTCGGACCCGTAGGGGCAAAGAATGGACCCGATTGATCATCATCTACTCTGATCAGGCGCCCTTTGTCACTGCTCACGATGAGGGATATGTGCGGTGTTCCGACACTGGGTGGTCCTGAATTAGGGATTTGTACTTATTGCATACCTCGGACTAGGTAGATATGTAGGCTTCGCCGTAGGGGCAAATACGGTTCAAAGGGTCGCGAACACGGTCACAAGACTGGGCGCGGTCCTTTTTCATGGGCGCTCTGGCGCAGTCAAAATCCGCACGTGAAAACCTGCCGCCCGGTTTCGCGTAGGCCCCAGTATGGGATTAGAGATCCTGCGCTCGGTCTTGCGGGTTCGCCTCCAGGATCAACTGTCGATGGGCGTGCCAATGCCCAAGGATCTGCTCCAGATTGCAGAGCAGGTTCTGGGCCAAGGCCGTGTCGAGGGACTCCTCTCTCATCCACTTGATCAGGGCAATCTGCTCCGCCACGTGCCGTTCGCCTTCGGCGATGTCCCGGTCAATCCTGGCAAGTACGTCGCATTTGTTCAGTGTCTTAGACATGGCGGTATGCCGAGCTGGGGCCAATGTCAGACTGCTGCTGATTATGCGCCTGATCGCACGCGGGAGCCACGTAATTCGCATCCCCCAGGTGCCCTGGCACACCTCACCTATCGGGTTGCAAGCTCATCATCTGGCGGTCTTGGTTGGAACCCTTCTGAGGACTGGCTCAATGCTTGCCTCCAACCTTCACCTGCGGGTCCACTGGCCCAGGGATCGCGGTCGACAGCCGCAAGAGTTCCCTCGCGTCATGGTGGTCCTGGTGATCGTCCTCGCCTTTATGAATATCTCGGCCACAGTGCTGATGGCTGGAAGCTGGGTCAGCATCAGCAACGGTCTGTCTGAGCTTGAAAGAAGCATGCAGGACCGCCTAACCGAAACCGTCAACTGAGCACGATGTGGCACCCAAGTTGAGATGTCACTGCTCGCGTGAAGTATCTCTACCGGTCACGTCCGTCAATGAGTGTAAATTCGGGTGCGGTTTGAGGTGGCCATTGGTCAGCTCGCCTGTGGGGTGATTG
>NZ_JAERQE010000071.1 GCF_016734765.1 Microvirga soli
GGCCATCATCTCTTCCAAATTCCGAAGGCTGAGATTGTAGGCGAGATACCACCGCACGCAGAGCAGGATCACCGAGCAATCGAAATGGCGGCCCTTGAACATGCCGCCCTCTTCCCTGACGCCGAGGTGGCTATAGCTGAAACTCTGAAACAAAACGTTTGCGACACATCCCAACCAGCAAAGCCCCTCACGTCCTCGCCCAAAACGAGCAGATTGACTTGGTGCTTATTCGTTCATGATTTGCTACACAGGGTGGGAACAATGCTGCAATGCAGCATGAGCGCGGCCGTTTGAAAGATCATGCGCCTGAGGCATGGCCTGCCGGCCATACTCTCACAATCTACCCAGTATTGCCTGTTTTCCCGGCAGAAGATCTGCTGAGTGAGCATCATTCGTGCCTGAGGTGAAACCATCAGCATCTTAAGCATAGCAGCCCCGATTGAACATAATGGTGCGCTGCACAGTTGGTCCGCCATGAAGCTCTCACTCCACGATCTCCTGACCGGCTTGGACCAGAACCAACCAGTGCAGGTCCATTCATCTCCCCCACTTCATGCCCGCATCATCAAACCCAAAAAAGGCAAGAGGCGGCTCTCGCTGGCCCTTCAAGGTGGGGGATCCTTTGGTGCGTTCACCTGGGGTGTCCTCGACCGTTTGCTGGACGAAGATGATCTCGTGCTCGACGCTGTGAGTGGCGCAAGTGCTGGCGCGGTAAACGCTGTTCTCCTGGCCTCCGGCCTATCTGAAGGAAGCCGGACAGCTGCACAACAGAGACTAGAGCGCTTCTGGAAACGCGCGAGCGACACTGCGCCAAGGGCGCAGTCCGGTCCTGCCCTAGCCATGGCGACCAGTGTCCTGTCGCCATACCAGTTCAACCCCTTCAACCTGAACCCCCTCAAATCGCTGTTAGCCGGCGAAATCGACTTCGATGCCTTGCGGGCAAAACCCGGTGTGCGGCTGCTCATCGGAGCCACCCGCGTGCGCGATGGCAAACTGCACATCTTTCGTGAGAAGGCTTTGACGATCGAGGCTGTTCTGGCGTCTGCCTGCCTGCCGGTCATTCACCATGCCGTCTCGATCGACGGTGACGCCTATTGGGATGGCGGCTACTCGGCCAACCCGCCGCTCATCCCGCTCGTCGCAGCCTCTCGAGCCTCTGACGCTCTGATTGTGCAGATCATGCCGACGACCGGTGCAGACATGCCGACAACTTCGTCAGAGATCGCCAAGCGCATGGAGCAGATCACATTCAACAGTTCGCTTCTGCGGGTTATGGACGCTCTTGCTTCCATGCGGACGTTGTCTGGTGCTGAAGCAGGAGGGTCCAACCTATCACGCAAGCTCCAGAAGCTTCGTCTCCACCACATCGCGGCTGAGACGGAATGCCCGCTGCTGAGCCAATCGAGCGCGCTCAATTTGGATTGGTCATTCCTGCTCCAGCTTCGTGATGCGGGACAGGCAGCGGCGGACCGATGGCTGTCGGGGAAGGCAGACGCAGACCTCCGCTTCGCCGCGGTTGCAGAGCCCGCGCCAGCTCGCGAATGACCGCATCTTCAATGCCGAGATGATCGCTCTCATCCGCTTCTTCCTCTCGCGCAAGTACGGGAATGCCCGAGGATTGCAGGTGATCGGTTACCGGTTCATCTGTCTCCTCGGTGTGCGCTGACGCGGGCCAGCTTGTGAACCGGTCCTCCAGCAAATCGAGCAGGCTGTTGAGAGCAGCGTTTGTGAATTCAATCTCTGGCGCAATCGGAGCGCCATCCAGAGCCAGGCGCCGGCGCTGGTATGCGGGCTCGGTGCTGACCTTCGGCCCAAACCACGGCAGTGGATGAAAAGTATGCTCGTCCTGTGATGGAACAGCTATTGCCACGAGATCAAGAGGGCCGGGCCTGACGATATGGAGCGCCTGGAGTTCGTGTGGACCGATTGCGAGCTTGGTGCGCACGTACTCCACCTGCCCCCGGCTGACAGCCAGCAGAGCCTGCGCATGGGCAAGCGGCAGGTCCGCCTGCTCCTCGGTCGCATCCCCACTAGCCTCGAGGATCAGGCTGCTGCGTGCCTCCTCGATTTGAGTAAACGTGCGGTGCTGCGGCTGGTCGGGGAAGTAGCCCTCCCGCACGCGCTCGCCTCCTCTGTCCTTCCGGATTAAGCGCGCCAGAGACGGAGCGATGATGAACAGGCGCTGGATTGGCATGCGGTGGAGTCTCTCTCGTCGGCGGGATGACCAGCTTCCGCCCTGCCCTAAACCTAGAGCGCAACGGCACGAGAGAAAGCGAAGCTTGCCTCGGACGGCCGTGGACAATCCGGCAAAGAGAAGCGCCCCGCGTGTAGCAGAGGCGCTTGAGTTCCAGGGAGGACCAGCCCCCCAGCCGCTCCTTCATGGACCAGACCAGAATGCCTAATCAGCGAGGCCGTGGCTGTACCGAAAAGGGCACAGGCACCGGGCAATGTGTCCTCAGAGGCTCGCCAGCAGGAGGCTTAATCCGATCAGGGCACCAAGCGAGACGAGAAATCAGAGGGCAGCTGCCGTGAACGTCGGTGCTGCGACAGGAGAAAAGGCAGGCACTGCGACATCGGTCTGGCGCATGAGGAACACCTTCAAACAATTCAGCTGGTTCGGGGAAATGAGCAAAAAGATCCGAGCGGTCGTGCTGCTCGGCGGGAGCTTATCTGTCTGATTTGTACGCCGATGCCTGTAGCCGGCGGGACACAGGACGGTCCGTGAGGCTAGGCTTGAATTGCATTGTGCCAAGCGGGACGGCTGCGCTCTCCGAGATATGCACTGCAGCCCTAGCACGTCCTACTTGGCACACCAGCGCCCTGGTTGAGGTTTGGGCAGCGCCTCGGCCAGGGCGCTATCCTCTGGATGGGGTGCAAGACTGACCGGCTTCTCCCGCACTGATGCGACAGAGGGGCTCACAGCAAAAGTGCCGCCTCAATCTCACACGGCCCGAGCGGCGGTCTGTCGGTTGCTGGTCGTCACTGTCGGGCGACCGAGCCAGGCGCACAGCTCGTCCAGAGACGGGAAGTCGTGCTCAATCTCCTGGAACGGGAAAGGGCGCTTGCTCCGCGGCAGGTCTTTTAGCAGTTCGGCCGTCCAGGTGTAGGGCTGCCGCCAGCCGTTTCTCACGACGCTGGCCACGATGGTGTCGTGCAGGAGGAGGTCATAGGCGCCGGGCGCCAGCTGGATCAGGTGATAGGTCATTCTGGCTTCAGGTCAAATGCACCCTATTGATCAATCCATCCGTAGGCCCTCGCTCAAGGGACCAGTCCGGAGTCTCGGCACCGCCGCTCTATCAAGAATGACACAGCGGGCCAAGCGAGTGGTTGTCCCCGACTGACACGACCTCTCCGCACTCCCGGCGCTTGGGCCGGGAGTGCTTTGACCGAGTCTGTCAGGAGATGTGCTGATCCGCCGTCGGAGACATGATCGTCTGAGTGGCCTCTTGCGAAACTTGGGCCGAGACCTGCGCAAGACGCTGACTGTTGCCGATCATCTGCCCAACATTCTGCCGCACGAGAGAGCTCTGGAGGTTCACGAGGTCCACCGTGGAGCGACAGGCCAGAAGATCGTTTATGCCATCCAAGTTCTTGAGCAAACGTTCCTGCCTGAGGCCGAACCATTCGAGCGCGATCGTGCCTGCCCCGCGGGCCAAGATCCTGTTCGAGCGGGCGATGGCCTGCACATAGTGTGGCGCGTGATCCAAAAGGTTTGATGTCATTTGAGCCTGACGAGCGGTCACCTCTGTGGCACGATCGACGATCTCGGACGCGACAGGCAGGCTGGCCTGGGTCGTCGCTTGAATCTTCTGCTCCACGTCCTGGACTGCATCCGGAATGGCCTCAACCGCCGCCAGCAGATTGCCGTTTGTACGCTGTGTGCGTTTAGCTCTCTGGCGCCGGATCGGCTGGTCGCTGGAAGCCCGGGTGGCCTCGGCGATCTCCTCCTCGACCTTCTCGACCACTGCCTCGACCTCATCTGCGTTGAGGACCTTCAGCACCACCGGCAGCAACTCGTTCTTATCGTTGCGGATGTGCTGCTGGAATACCTTCCTTAGCTCCTCGACCTTCGCCAGGAATGTATCGCCGTCCTTCGGCGTGGCCGTGAGTTTGTCCAGGAGAGCCTTGGTCTGCTGGTTGTCATCACGCGCGCCACGGACGAGGACGGCCGTCTCCGGGTGGTTCTCCAGCACCGGAAAGAGGTGCTGCTCCTGCAAGTTGGCTAGAAGATCCAGCTCATGGGCCAGGCTCGCGAGCAACTGTTCGCGGGTCTCGGCAGCATCATTGGCGGTGCCCAGGAGCTGAGCAAAGAGTTCGTTGGCTTTATCAGGCGGAGTTTGGCCGATGGTTCGGTTGATCATTATTCCTCGCAGAAAGGGCAGAGAATCCGGCATCATCGACCGTACAGCGCCTGTAGCGGTCCAAGGCTAGATCTCTCTATTGAGCTGAAAGAACGCCAGAGACACGTACGCACAACTGGACACGCAGCCTTCGCGCACTGTGGCGTGCAACAAAGGCACAGCAGTCGCCAACAAGCGCTGCCATTCATATGGCGGTGCAACATGAAACGGCAAGCATCCAAGCTAATTTGGCTGAAAGATGCGGCAATACGGCCCAAATCATCCTATTGTGCAGCGCACAATTCAGCTTGACTCTCATGGTGCGATGCACAATAAAGCAGCAGCCGAAGTTTCAGCGGCTGCATCTTACACCGGGCTCAGCGCCTGTTTCGGAGAACCACCATGAACCAGCCGTTTGAGACTGTTCAGAAGCTCGGCAAAGACAGCTTCACCGCGACTGTGAAGGCTCTTGAGGTTGCCACCACCGGCACTCAGGCGATCGCTGTCGAGACCACCGACTACGTCAAGAAGTCGTTCGAGCAGACTGCCTCCACGTTCGAAAAGCTCGTTGGCGTCAAGTCGCTCGACAAAGTGATCGAGATCCAGAACGATTACGTCAAGAGCGCCTACGAGGGCTTTGTTGCTCAGTCGACCAAGACCGGCGAACTCTACACGAAGTTGGCTCAGGACAGCTTCGCGCCGTTCAACGCCCTTCGCGCTGTCACGCAGTCGACGTTTGCCCCGGCAAAGTCCACGTCCCGTGCAAAGTAACATCAGACGCTAACAGCCTACGTTCTGAACGCCCGATCAACAATCGGGCGTTCCTATGCGTTTGCCGTTGTGATCGGACTTCACAGATCGCCTTTGCGCATTCACTTGGACAGCGGACGGCTGGCGAACCAAGCCACTGGACCGGAGACGAGCCGATGTTGGAATCTTGGATACGGCTTGTGACCGATACGACTCTGCTCGGCTTGGAAGCGCAAAGCGTCATTGGCCTGCGCTTGGCGCAGATTGCTATGGGTCAGGGCACTCCAGCCGAAACGCATCTGATGATGACAGAGAAGATGCTCGCCTTCGTGGATGCGGCCACGACTGTCGCAGCCGGAGGGTCTGCTCTTGGGATCGTAGAGGATTACCGTAGACGCGTGCAGGCCAATGCACGGCGTCTCAGACTGGCGTAGAGCCACCGACCGGATGGGCCTGCAGTGGCTATTCCAGGTGCTATTGCGCCAGCGGAGGAGCACCTTTATGCGAGTTGTCGCTGAACCAAATTGAGCTGATGACCACGTTTCAAGACGCACGACGCTTTCTGCTCGAGCACCGCACCGACTATGCTGCCGCCGTTGCAGGCTTCCGCTGGCCCGACCCAGTTCCTTTCAACTGGGCGCTCGACTGGTTCGACGGAGAACTCGCCTCCAATCCTGAAACCCGCGATCGGCCAGCACTCTGGATCGTCGAGACCGCGACCGGTGTTGAGACGAAGCTCAGCTTCAAAGAGCTGTCAGGCCGGTCCAACCAGGTTGCGAGTTTCCTGCGAGCTCTGGGACTTCGTCGCGGCGATCACTTCCTGCTGCTGCTCGGGAACGTCGCCCCGCTGTGGGAAACGATGCTCGCCGCCATGAAGCTTGGAGCCGTGGGCATCCCGGCAACAACGCTCCTGACGCGGGAGGAACTCAGTGACCGCATGGAGCGTGGCCGCGTTAAGCTCGTGGTCGCGGGTTCTGATCAGGTCAGCAAGCTTGAGGGCCTGTACGACAGCAATGTCACCGGTGTTCATGTAGGCTCCGATGCTCCGCCGGGCTGGCACAACTATGAGGAAGCCTTTTCTCGATCCGAGGCCTTTGCCCCGGAGGGACCAACGCAGCCCGACGATCCGCTGCTGCTCTATTTCACCTCCGGCACCACGGCAAAGCCCAAGCTCGTGCGGCACACCTACCGCAGTTACCCGATCGGGGCTCTCTCCACCATGTACTGGCTGGGCTTGCAGCCCGGAGACATTCACCTGAATGTCTCCTCACCCGGGTGGGCCAAGCACGCCTGGAGTTCCGTCTTCGCACCCTGGAATGCCGGCGCGACCGTGTTGGCTGTCCACCAACCCCGCTTTGAGGCCAAGAGCCTTCTGGATGCCACGACCTGCTGCGGAGTGACAACGTTCTGCGCTCCCCCGACGGTTTGGCGATGGCTGATCCAGGAGGATCTCGCTGGGCACAAGGGGGCTCTGCGAGAGGTCTGCGGATCGGGAGAGCCGTTGAACCCGGAGGTCATCGAGCAGGTGCGAGCGGCTTGGGGCCTGACCATCCGTGACGGCTATGGCCAGACAGAGACCACGGCCCAGATCGGCAACTCGCCAGGTCAGGCGATCAAGGTAGGGACGATGGGCCGCCCTCTCCCGGGCTATCCCGTACGACTGCTCGACCTGGACGGAAGCCTGGCGCAGGAGGGCGAGGTCTGCCTCGCCCTATCCGAGATCCGGCCTGCTGGACTCATGCAGGGATATCAGAACGCTGATAGCACCGTGAGCGGGGCCGAAGGAGCCTTCTATCGCACTGGCGACATCGCCTTCGCTGATGAGGATGGATACCTCACCTTCGTGGGACGGTCGGATGATGTGTTCAAATCATCCGATTACCGTATCAGCCCGTTTGAACTCGAGAGCGTGCTGATCGAGCATGAGGCTGTGGCGGAGGCCGCCGTGGTTCCGGCACCTGATGCGATCCGGTTGTCCGTTCCCAAAGCCTACATCTCACTCCTGCCCGGGATTGAGCCCTCTCCTGAGACAGTGTTGTCGATCTTCCAATACACGCATACACGGCTGGGTCCGTTCAAGCGCATTCGGCAGATTGAAGTGGTCTCCGAGTTGCCGCGGACTATCTCCGGCAAGATCAAACGCGGGCAACTCAAGCAACTTGAGCTGGCGAACGACAGGTCCGGTCCTTTGCGCGGGATTGAGTACGCAGAGGATGACTTTGCCGAGCTTCGGGTTCGGCGCAGCCCAACGGGCCCCGCACCATCCGAATAGGCCGAGTGCAGACCAAGGTTCAAGCCTGCCCGCAGCAGGATCGTGGCATCTGATCAGGCCATGTACTGGCCGCCGTTCACCGACAGGGTCGAGCCGGTGACGAAGCCGGCGTCGTCGGCAGCCAGGAAGAGCACCGTGCGGGCGATCTCTTCCGCCTCGCCGAGGCGGCCCACCGGAATGAGCGGCAGGATCTTGGCTTTCAGCACCTCTTCCGGCACCGCCTTCACCATCTCGGTGGCGATGTAGCCCGGGGCGATCACGTTGACGGTGACGCCCTTGTTGGCGTTCTCCTGCGCCAGGGCCTTGGCGAAGCCGATCACGCCGGCTTTTGCCGCGGAGTAGTTCGCCTGTCCCATCTGGCCCTTCTGGCCGTTGATGGACGAGATGATGACGATGCGGCCGAAATTGCGCGAGCGCATCCCATCGATGACGGGGCGCGTGCAGGTGAACATGGAATCGAGATTGGTGCGGATGACGGCCGACCACTGATCGAAGGTCATCTTGTGGAACATGCCGTCGCGGGTGATGCCCGCATTGTTCACCAGAATGTCGACGGGGCCGAGTTCGGCTTCGACCGCTCTGATCCCCGCCTCGCAGGCGGCGGCATCGGACACGTCGAACTTGAAGACCGGAATGCCGGTCTCGCCCTTGAACTGGTTTGCGGCTTCGTCGTTGCCGCCATAATTCGCCGCAACCTTGTAGCCTGCTGCTTTCAGGGCTGTTGAAATCGCGGCACCGATGCCGCGAGTGCCGCCGGTGACCAATGCAACGCGCGCCATGCTGTTTCCTTCCCAGGACAGTTCTGCGGATCTCTCAAGGATCCAGGTTGTTATACGGCGAAACTAGGCCTCAGTTCCCGACCGCAACAGGTGTAGCTCAGGCAGCCCACTAGAGCTAGGAAGAGGCATAGGCTGTATCGAGGTGATTGCAGTGCTTCAAGCCGGCTGCAGTTGGTGCAGCTTCCATCGCAGAATGCATCTTCCGCCAGTCGGTTGTCTGTCAGAGGCGACCGCCACGACGAAGGAACCGGCGGCGCCATAAACAACAATGTAGCCTTGGCTATTGAGATCGCACTCGACCTGATTGAGAGAGGCGAGCCACTGGCGAATGACGGTCATCATAGGATTGCCCACTGCTGGAGTAACAGTATAGGAGCAAATGCTACGCTAGTCCGTGGCCTTGGTACACAAACCAAGTCCGTCTTGGCGTTATGGCCCCATGCCAACAAGCTTGGCAGCGGTCCCAAGGCGGCAATTTGAAAGCCGTGCTTCTCGGCATGCTTGAAACAACTGAGTACCGCTGCAACGGATAAGATTGGGTGAGGGACAAGGTCCGTGCCCATCCTTGTCCCTCGGGCCAAGTGGTACGGGGCTCATCTGAAGCAACTCGATGACAGCCTCATGGCGGTACCGTGATTGATCTTTGGCGGCAACAATTCGTCGGATCTTGCCTTGACCTGCCTCTCGCGATCGACACAGCCTTCAAGACGATCTGACGTTGGAGCGAGCCATGCCTTGGAGTCTGGCCCGGCAACGCTCCCCATCATTTTAGGGACCGAGCGGGATGTTCTCGGCCATGTCATCCAGCTTCGCGGCTATGATGAAGTCGTTCTCGTGCAGGCCTTTGACCTTCTTGGTCTGGAGGGACACCGTCGCATAGCCCCAGCCGAAGCTGATATCCGGGTGATGCCCCTCGGCTTCCGCGAGTTCAGCCACTTTGTGCACGAACGCGAAGGCCTGCGCGAAGTTCTTGAACGTATACGTCCGCTCAATCCGGCGCGCGTCATCGCGGATGGTCCACTCCTGCACCTGTTTGTGGAGGACCGAAACCTCCTCTTCAGTCAGGGGCGGGATCCCGCCGCGGCACGGGGTGCAGGTCTTTTCAATGAGAGCAGTGATCGTCATGAACTCCTCCCCTCTGTTGCGTTCGCCACATCAACATCGATCAGCACGTTGACGGCACCAACAAGGTTGTCACTGGCATCGTGCAAAGGAGTGGGAAACGGCCTGAAATGAACCCGGGCACCATCCGGCCGCTCGGCAACTGCTGTTACGTCTCGGACCCTCCTGTCTTCACGGATCGCCACCACCATCGGGCAGCGGTCATGCGGCAGCGGTGCGCCATTGAGCGTGTAAATGCGCCACGAGCCGCACCAGCGGTCCCGCCCGAGCACCGGACGCCGTCCCCACAGGGTCACGGCAGCCTCGTTGTAGAAGGTGATGCGTCCCGTTGCGTCCGTCGTGTACACCGCAAAAGGGAGAGCTGCGAGCATGTCGGCATACCGCACCTCGGCCGATCTCTGGTCTGCTGTGGAAAGGCTGAGGTACTCAATCACTCGCTCAGGGCTGCTGCGCTTGGCCAGAAGGCGCAGCAACATCGTCCTGACATGCTGACGGATACTCATACCGGCTTCGGGTTCAGGCAGTGGATCTGCCCTTGCCACAAGATTTTGTTCCTTAGTCGTCGCTGTGAGTTGTGCCGCAGTGACCTGAAACAGGTAAAGGCCGTTGAAACGCACGCCGGCCGATGCTGCTTTGTCGTGGAAGCCTGATGGCCGGGGATCCTGAGGCTGAAGAGAGCCCGCATATGTCCATTGCTCACGGTCGACAAACCGCGGGATCGGGCGGTCCTCCGGCACAGCACAAAGGATCTCGGGCCGCTGCTTGTTTCTGAACAGGTTGTAGGCGCTATTGCTCGTCCCGGATGTGCTTGGAGCCAAGTGCTGAACGGACTGCATTATGTCCCTCCCGTGGCTAGCGTTCTTGTAGGTTCTTGATTCGCAACGCCTTAAGTAACCTTTACCGTTCCTGTGTGGCTTTTGTGCGCCCGTAAGGGGTACCACAACGAGGGATCGAGCTGCTATGCCTCCTGAGGATCCCAGCGGGCTCCTGCGCAGCTCTCGCCGACCTCGTCGTGCAGTGACATGATCTGTCCTTCACCTCGATGCGACGAAGCAAAACCCAGCCATAATGAACAGGCGTCCGACCCGACCCCAAGTGCAGAAGAGCAACCCTGACGGATGCTGGGTTGTCCGGTGTTCCTGGCTGGATGTCGAGTTCAAAGGCTCCGAATACCTACATGGATGTATCTCCTTTTCAGCTTGGGCAGATTACCGGGCGCAACCATTTGCTGCCTCCAGCTCAGGAGGCCTCGGTTGTAAATGGCCGGTATGATAAGATGGGCTGCATTCCGAGGAGGCAGGTTTGCGGGCACGCCGCCACCAGCTCTGTCTCAGGGCACCGCCCAGCCAGTCGGCAGTCTTGGCCACAAGCTCCCGACCGCTTGGTCTCTGTGCGGCGGTCGTCTCTGCCCTTTTTCTTCTGTCATCCCCAACTGAGGCCCAGACGCGCGACCCCCAGCAAGCTGCTCTTGACGACTTCGTCGCGGCCAGAATGCTGAACACCAAGTGCCCCACCTGGCAGATCGACATGGTTGAGGCTCGCACGCGCTTTGCTCAACTCAACCTTCAGCCTGCTGATTGGCAGGAAGGTGGGCGCCACTCCAGGTTCTTCGACGAGCGCTTATCCTACTATGGCAGCCTTCTGTCTCGCATGTCAGAGATGCGTGCCTGTGCGGCGGCAGAACAGGCGTTCGGGCTTGGTGGACGCGTCCGGAGAGGCTGGATGAAACGACAATGAAGAGCGAAGCCTCATCCCCACCCGCCTTCGCGGAAAGTGGAGATTGGTGGAGCGGCATTGTGAGTAAACCTCCCTGAACCCATGCTTGACGTCTCGGGCCTATGCGCCGCCTCCTGACGGTCCTATGAGCAGTCAGTGCCCAAAAGCCTTCATGAAGGCTGCCGTGAGGGTTCTCTCCAGATCCGATGTCAGCGGCGTCGGATTGGCTCTGTTCCACGCGCGCTGCCCGCGCTGGACGAAGCTCTTGCGCTTGCGCCGGGCGTCCTGGGGAAGATGCACAGCCAGAGCCTCAAAGCTTCGTCGGAGTTGAGTTTCCGTCCGCTTCCTGGACGGGAGGGCAGCCGCCGCGGCTTCGGCCGCGGCGATGTCGTTCGGTGTTGGATCTGGATGGCGGGCCAGTGCATCCTCCTCAATCTGGAGGAAGGCTTTGTGCTGTGCTGCATCGTGCTCCTTTAAACCAGGTGTATGTTCGAGGAGGTATGCCTCGCGGGCCTCTTCCAAATCTTCCCGCCTGTGCTTGGCCAGGGGAGGCTGTTTGCCCGGATTGTTTGCCATTATGTGTCGGCCTTTCTGAATACTGTCTTATCCAGCATGCCTCTTGAAAGGGCTGCAATGAATGCATGCATCTGTTCGGCAGCCGGCAAGTAGAATTACGTAGATTCTGCTCATCAGAAGTGTTGGTCTGCCCTCGCCGCCAATGCGTACTATCAGCGTCTGTTAACCGCTGTTGCGCAAGCCTGCCGCGATGCCGTTGATAGACAGGTGAATGCCCTGCACCACCTGCTCGTCCACATCGCCGGAGCGGTGGCGCTTCAGGAGTTCGATCTGAAGGTGGTTCAGCGGATCGAGATAGGGGAAGCGGTTGCGGATGGAGCGCGCCAGAAGCGGGTTTCCGTCGAGCAGCGAGCCCTGCTGCATGATCGCCAGCAATTGTTGGATCGAATCTTCCCACTCGTGACGCAGGCGCGGGAAGATGGCGTTGCGCAGGGCCTCGTCCGCGACGAGGTTCGCATAACGGGAGGCGATGGCGATGTTGCTCTTGGCCAGCACCATGTCCATGTTCGAGAGCAGCGCCTGGAAGAATGGCCACTCGCGGTACATTTCCTGCAACAGTGCGAGGCCGGTATCGGACCTCTTCTCCAGCCAGGCGTTCACGGCCGAGCCGAACCCGTACCAGCCCGGCAGCATCAGGCGGCACTGTGCCCAGCCGAACACCCAGGGAATGGCGCGCAGATCCTCGATGCGCCGAGAATTCGTGCGTGAGGCGGGACGGCTGCCGATGTTGAGATTGGCGATCTCGCCGATCACGGTCGATTCCCAGAAATAGCGCTCGAACCCTTCCGTGTCGTAGACGAGCGCCCGGTAGGCCTTGAAGGCGCTGTTCGAGAGCTCCTCCATGGCGTTCAGGTATTCCTCGCGCGGCGCAGGCTGGCCGGAATGCAGCAGGGAGGCTTCGAGGGTTGCGGCAGCGAGGATCTCGAGATTGCGGCGCCCGAGATCGGGATTCGAGTACTTACCGGCAATCACCTCTCCCTGTTCCGTGATGCGGAGCGCGCCCTGTACGGCACCGCCCGGTTGCGCGAGAATAGCCTGATAGCTCGGGCCGCCACCCCGGCCGACGGAACCGCCACGACCATGAAAGAGGCGCAAGCCCACGCCATGCCGCCTGAACACCTCGATCAGTTCGATCTCAGCCTTGTAGAGTTCCCAGCCGGAGGTGAGAAACCCGCCATCCTTGTTGCTGTCGGAATAGCCGAGCATGACCTCTTGCGCCTGACCGCGGCTGCGCAGCAGGCGTATGTAGTCAGGCAGGGCAAAGAGCGCATCCATGACGCCGCCGCAATGGCCCAGATCGGCGATGGTCTCGAAAAGCGGGACGATGTTGACATGCATCTCCCCTTCGCGCGGGCGCAGAAGCCCCGCCTCCTTGAGGAGCAGGGCAACCTCTAGGATGTCGGACGGATCGCTCGCCTTCGAGATCACGTAGTTCGGTACGGCCGCACGACCGTAGCGGCGGTGCGCCTCGGCGGCTTCATGAACGATGGCGAGTTCCGATGACGTCTCAGCCGAATAATCGAGATAGGGCGAAGTCAGAGGCCTCGGTGTCCTGAGCTCCTCCAGGAGCAGCGCCACGCGCTCCTCCTCCGATAGGGTCTCATAGCCTGTCCCCGGCATCGCCTTTTCGAACAGCTCCGCCACGACGCGCTCATGCACGTCGGAATTCTGGCGCATATCGAGGCTTGCGAGATGGAAGCCGAACACATCAGCGGCGCGACGCAGCTTGCGCAGGCGCCCGCGGGACAGGGATCCGGATCCATTCGATAGTAGAGAGCGATGAAGAACCGACAGATCGCCTGCGAATTCCTCTACGCTCGAATAGGCCGGAGCGCTGCCTACGGCATGACGGGCGATATCGCCGTGACCCAGTGCCGCCGCCGTGGCGGCAAGGCGTGCATACATGCCCGTGATGGCGCGGCGATAGGGCTCGTCCTGTCGATGAGGCGACAGGTCCGGAGATGCCTTGGCAAGCTCCTGCACCTCATCGGACACATTCACGTAGCGGCCGTCCAATGACAGCTCTGCCCCGAGGCAATGCAGTTCCTGCAGGTAAAAGGCGAACGCATGTTTGCTCTGCAGCAATAGAGCTTGGCGCAGGGCCTCCGCCGTCACAAAGGGGTTGCCGTCCCGGTCGCCGCCGATCCAAGTGCCCATGCGAAAGAAAGAAGGGAGCTCAGTGGTTTCCCAAATGGGATCGATGGCCGCAAGCTGATCCTCAAGGGAGGCATAGACCCGAGGCAGCTCCTTGAAGAAGGTGTAGTCGTAATAGGACAGGCCGTTATTGACCTCGTCGATCACCTTCAGCCGGTTGCGGCGCAGGATGCTCGTCTGCCATAGGGTCAGGATCGCGCGGCGCAGGCTGTCCTGGCACGCGGCCTCCTCTTCGGGCGTTAGATCCTGACGATCCCTTTGCGCCAGGATCTGCGAGATCTCCATCTCCCGGTCGATGGTGCTCTTGCGGCGCACCTCGGTCGGATGGGCTGTCAGAACGGGACAGACCAGCGCGGACGAGAAGAAGGCTTGCAGGGCCGCCTGGCTGATGCCGGTTTCCTGCACGAGCTTGAGAGCCCGCGCCAGCGTGCCCTCCCGCGGAGCTGGGGCTGTGATGGCATGGGCACCCGCCATCGCATGGGCACGGGAGCGCCGGACGTGGTGTTGGTCCTCAGCGATATTCGCCAGATGTGAGAAGTAGCTGTAGGCGCGAATAATCTGGTTTGTACGCCCGCGCGAGAGGCTGTTGAGGATCGTCTCAAGCTCGCGGCGAGCCGCCTCGTCCTCATCCCGGTGAAAGCGAATGGATGTCTGGCGGATGCCCTCGACGATCTCGAAAGCCGCCTCTCCCTCCTGCTCGCGAATCGTGTCGCCCAGGAGGCGCCCCAGGAGGCGGATATCGTCGCGAAGTGGAAAATCCTTCTCGGGCGTCACGTCAGGGTTGATCAGAGACACGGCTAGGGTCCTTCAGCTCGTCTTCGTCTACTGGCAAACAAACCTCTCCCATAGGGGAGGAACGGCGTCATGCAAGTGTGCTCAAGACATATGCCTATTATATGCCTTTCGGAGCACCAATGTACCAGCCAATCGCTCCGACGACATTGCAGCACCAGTGCCTCAGATGGCCTGGACGAGCTGATCGATGCTGGCTTTGACATCGCCATAGTACATGCGGGTGTTCTCCTTGTAGAACAGCGGGTTCTCAATGCCGGAGTAGCCCGTCCCCTGCCCGCGCTTCGAGACGAACACCTGCTTGGCCTTCCACACCTCCAGCACCGGCATCCCGGCGATCGGGCTGTTCGGATCCTCCTGAGCCGCCGGGTTGACGATGTCGTTCGAGCCGATGACGATCACTACATCCGTGTTTGGGAAGTCCTCGTTGATCTCGTCCATCTCCAGCACGGGGCTCGTCACGTTAACTCGGCTGTGAGAGCGAGCCTTGTAGATGGGCTGGCATGACCAAGCTCGTTAGCTGCAAACGTCATCGCTTTCCACCCGAAATCATCGCTCACGCGGTTTGGCTCTACTTCAGATCCCCTCTGAGCCTGCGACTGGTCGAGGAGATGCTGCTCGAGCGCGGCATCATCGTCTCCTACGAGACTGTTCGCCGGTGGGCCCTGAGGTTCGGGCCAGACTACGCCCGCCGCCTCAAACGCAAGAGGCCGAGGCGCCGTGATGTTTGGCACCTCGACGAGGTTGTGGTCACCATTGCTGGCAAGAAGCACTGGTTGTGGCGTGCCGTTGATCAGGATGGCTATGTGCTGGATGAGATTGTCCAAAGCCGGCGCGACACTAAGGCGGCGACGCGCTTACTGAAGCGCCTGTTGAAGAAGCAGGGCTGTCCACCCCGGCGGATAATCACCGATAAGCTCGGCTCCTACACTGCCGCCCGGCGTCAGATCATGCCCTCCGTTGAGCACCGCGCTCACAAGGGCCTGAATAACCGGGCCGAGAACTCGCATGTTCCGTTGCGAAAGCGGGAGAGAATGATGCAGGGCTTTCGGTCTGTGGGAGGCCTGCAGCAGTACGTCAGTGTGTTCTCCGCTGTGCGCAACCTCTTCGTTCCGCCCCGCACTCGCTGCTCCGCCCTTGCCACCCACCTTCACCGCCTCACCGCCATGGCGGAATGGAAAGGCGCGGCCAACCTCGCTGCCTGAGTGGCTCGAGCGGCGAAATCTGACTCAAGGCGTCCGGTTTTGTTTAAAGTGACATCGCCCATGATCTCCCGCACCGCCTTCTGTTCGGCCCAACCCGCCACGATGCGGGAGGCCCGCATCCGGCCGATTCCAGGCACCTCGGTCAGGCGCTCAGGGGCGGCCTCGATCATCTCAAATGTGTCTACGCCGAAGGCAGCGACGATCCGCTTGGCCAAGGTCGATCCGATGCCGCGCATCTGGCCTGAGGCAAGATACTTCTCGATCCCCTCTGCTCCGGTCGGCGGGGTGGTCTTGAGCACCTCAGCCTTGAACTGAAGTCCGTGGGTTCGGTCGCTGATCCAGATGCCGCTGGCTGTGATCCATTCGCCTGCGGCAACGGCTGGGGTATGCCCGACTACCGTCACAAGGTCACGTTTGCCCCGCGTATGGACTTTGAGGACGGCAAAGCCATTCTCAGCATTGTGGAAGGTAACGCGCTCGACCGAGCCCGCGAGGATTTCCAAGGCAGGTTTCTGTTCAGCCTGTGCGGGTCGGAACATCTGGTTCATGGTGCCTGCTGGGTCGAATTCCCAGCCTCTTTGACTCTATCGCGTGATTGCATTGCTGACGAGGTGGCGCTCCTTCGCTCCCAGCTACTTCGCCCAAGCTTACCGGCACCAGAATCGCGGTCGGCTCTCAGCAAGCTCGAAGGGAATGACAGGAGGTCAGAGCGTGACTTGACCATGATCTATGTTCTATGTTTGTTCTTTTTGAGACATAGATCAAAAGAGGCCATCAGAACATGATTCGCACCGGACCAGACCAGAAGCTCGTCACGCCGAGTGACCCCGAGCAACAAGCCAAGGACATGAAGCGGTTGCTCGCAAAAGCTGGGCAGCAGATCAGGAAGCTTCAAGAGAAGATCGCGGATCAGAAGCAGCAGATTCGTGGGCTCCAAGCGCAGGCCAAGCACGAGGATGGGCTTGCTACCAAGCGTGAGGAACTCGAAGCTGAGATCGCTGACATGAAGGGTGAGATCAGAGAATTGATCCGTGCCAACCGGGAGCAGGTCGAGACCCTTGAGGCGCTACGGGCTGAGAACGCGAGATTGAAGGCTGGAGCGAAGGTCCAGTCGCGGAACAATAGGGCCACGGGGCAGTCCTCCGGGAGTCACCACAGCCCTTGCTGTCCTGATGATCGGAGAGACAGGTCGGTCTACGGTTCTGCCATTATTGCTTCTGGATAGTTTCTCCACGAGCATCCATATCGAGTGCATGGCGAAAACATCCAAGAGCAACCCAGGCCAAAGGCGAGGTTCGCGCGAAGCACCTGAGCCAACCGGCACTCGGCTTCCGTTCCGCATCAGTGTGGACCGGGAGGCGCTTAACGCGCTGGACAAAAGAGCCATAGCTGCTCAGGTCGGGATTGGGATCGTGGCAGGCTGGCTGGCAAGCTGGCTTGTTGGCGGCTCGGGCCTTCTTCATTACGTGGTCACTGGACTTGCTGGATCACTCGTTGGCGGCTTTCTTCTGGAGCGCTTCGGAATTGATCTCGGCATTCGCAATCAGACTGCCAACCGGATTGTCACTGCAATGATAGGAGCGATTGTAGTTGTTCTGATCGCCCGCCTTGTAAGCTGACATCCTCTGGTGCATACAATCCCTTGATCAGGTCTGTAAGCCTTTAGTAACAGGCGATACATGTTTGGTGCTCTACCTCACCCCGTTTCTGCTCCCTGACACTCCTATGACTATCGATCTCCGACCGGCGCACTCGGACGACTACACTTTTGCTCTTAATCTCTATGCCGAAGCGATCAAACCTCTTGCCGGTGCCTGGATAGATTGGGTGGATCAAGAGCAAGAAGCGCACTTTGCCACCCTCTGGCGTCCATCCGACACGCGGATCATCACCCTTGGTAGTCAGGATATCGGCTGGGTGGAATTCCGCGAGACCGGCGACGAATTCTTTCTGAAGCAACTCTATATCGCGCCCACGTACCGACGGCAAGGGAACGGCTCACAGGTCATGCGATTGCTACTGGAGCAGCGTAGGACGGCAAAGTCGATGGCCCTGTTCGTGCTGAAGAACAACCCTGCGTCGCGCTTCTACAAATCGCATGGATTTGGTGTCGTGTCGGAGACCCACACCACGTTCGTCATGCGCCGTGCGATGGGGGAAGCCGCCTGACCCACCAGGGAGCCGCATAGGCTTGCGGAATGTCACCAATTTCCCGGAACATACCATGCGGAACGGGTCACGTGTGGGCGGGATGCTCTTCGACAAGCGTCCCGATCAGACGCAGCAATTCCTGCTGCTCCGGACCGTCACCGCGCCCCAAGAAGGTGGCAATGTCCTCATGCTCCACGTGCCCACCCGAGGCCACATTGGCTTCGTGATGAATGAACAAAACGCCAGACGGATCACGGATCAGATACCAGCGGTCGCCACTTGAGCTTTCATAGAACTTGCGCGCCTTCTTCATGACAGGCTCCTGTCGGATCGACCAGCGTTTCTAACGTAACGCATTTTGGCAGAACGCAGAAAGTGGCCTCTGAATCCCGGAGTGTCTTGTTATACGAACCGGAGGTGCATCCTCAACAAGGTCTGGCTTTAGCGCAATCGAGCGAAGGTCGGTTTGTCGGTTCGATGGGCGTTCGTGAGCTACTTCTTCCGCCCGAACAAGGCGGCGAGCAGGCCCCTCTGCTCATTGGCAGGCTGAGGCT
>NZ_JAERQE010000072.1 GCF_016734765.1 Microvirga soli
GCTGGTCGGGGCCGAGCTCGACGTCAGCGGCATGGAAGTGGAGAAAGACCGCGACTTCCGGCGCTGACAGGTGGCGGCAGTCCTAAAGCGGGGGCGAGAGCAGCCGCGCCGCGGAGTCGTGCAACCGCTTGAGGACCGGGCTCCGACGGTACCTGCCCGGCTCGAAGGGGTAGCAGTCCTCGAGGTCCCGCTCGAACGCCGCCTCCAGCTCCTGCGCGAGCCGCGCATCGTAGATCACGGCGTTGAGCGGATCCGTCGCAAACACTTTGTTTCAGAGTCTTAGATACTATTCTACCTTATCTAAATGGCGGAGAGTGGCGTGTTCAAGGGCAGGCATTTTGATCGATCTGTGATCCTGCTCTGTGTCCGGTGGTATCTGGCCTACAATCTCAGTATCCGTAATCTGGAGGAGATGATGGCGGAGCGGGGTATCTCCGTCGATCACGCGACAGTGCATCGCTGGGTTGTTCGTTACTCGCCGCAATTGCTGGAGCGGTTCAACCGGCGCAAGCGGGCCGTCTCTGGCAGGTGGCATGTGGATGAAACCTACATCAAGGTGAGCGGCCAGTGGCGGTATCTCTACCGCGGCACCGACAGCAATGGCGACACCGTCGAGTTTTGGTTCAGCGAGCGGCGCAACCTCACTGGGGCCAAGCGGTTCCTGCGCAAGGCGCTGAAGCGGCACGGTCGCCCCGACAGGATCGTGATCGACGACAGCCAGACAAATCGGGAGGCGATCCTGTCGTTTGATGCAGAGAGTCGTCTGCGGGATTGCTTAGGACGCCGGCTAAAGCCGATCCGGATCCGGCAGAGCCGGTACTTGAATAACCGCATTGAGCAGGATCATCGCGCGATCAAACGCCGGGTCCGACCCATGCTCGGGTTCCAATCCGCGGCCACGGCCCGTGTGATCCTGGGTGGCATCGAGATGGTGCACATGATGCGCAAGCAGCAGACGAAGTATGCTTGCAATCCCTAACCTTCATTGGCTGAACAGTTCGATCTGCTCGCTGCCTGAGCCTGTCATGACGACCTGCTCCTTTCTCGCTCCTGCTCAGGATTTGCGACGGAGCCGACCTGCAGCAGTTCACCTCAGTCTTTTCGGCTGCCAGAAACCTGTTCGTTCCACCGCGCTCGCACTGGTCTGCTCTCGCCACCCACGTCTACCGTCTACGAGCCATGGCGGCATGGAAGTCCGCGGCGGGCGTGCTCGCCTGAATCCAACAAAGCAGGTCTTACCGCGGTCGACTCAGGTTACCGTGACATCACTTATAATCGCATTGAGAAGGATCATCGTGCTATCAAGCGACAGGTTCTGCCTATAATCGGATTCGTGTCCGCCGCCAGCGCATGAGATATCCCAGATGAACTCGAAATGGGACGAATGATGCGAAACAGACAGGCGAAGTGTGTATAAGAGTGGCAAGGATTGCTCGCCAATCAGTTCGAGTGGCTCGCTGCATAAGCATCCCCACGCGGCGCTGGCACCTTTCTGTTCTCAGTCAGAACTTGCTGCAAACCTGTTGGGCGTGCCCACCCCATCACAATCCCATGAAGCATCCGGTGACGGTGACAACCTTGAGCTCAGGCCCTGCTTCGCCCAGCGGTCACGAAACCTGAGTTGCGGTCAGTTCGAGGGCCAGAGGCTGGTGGTCGGATGCGGTAGTCTCGATATCTACCCTCACGGTCCTGACCTTTTCGGTCAGGTTTTGGGTGATGAAGATGTAGTCTCGGCAATGGGGGCCCTGAGGCCACTGCTTGAAGTCCGCCACGCCGGTGGTGGGTGGATGCGGCGTTGGGCCTCGGGCGATTGTCCACACATCGCGGAAGGACGGAATCTCCGGCGCGAAGGGTTTCAGGATGTCCTGGTAGAGCGGCTCGTCAGGCCCAAGGTTGAAGTCGCCGCAGATGATCGTGCCAATCGGCTCCGGAGACGTCCGATAGGCTCCGTAGGAGTGATCCTCGAACCCGATTGCCTTGCGCCTCTCACCGTCTTCATGGATGGTGCGCAGGCGCTCGATCTGCGCCCTTCGGTGGATCTCGGAGTGATATTCCAGGTGCGTGGTGATCACGCGCAGGGCACCCTCGGGCCCTTGAACGAGAACCTCCAGGGCCTGGCGCGGCATGCTTCGGCCATCCGTCGCAGGCCATGGCAACCTATGGCTGGCGATCTCCAGAACCGGCAGACGGGACAGGATCATGTTGCCGAAGACCTGAAGCCGGCCGCCGTCATCGACCTTCTCCACGGCCGGACGGAAGATGGGCCAATAGCCGGGAAGAAGGGAGGCGAGCATGGCCGGCTGATCCTGGCCGCCATCATGCTCTGGAAAGCCGTGGGAGACCTCCTGAAAGCAGAAGACATCTGCATCGCACAGCGCCGTCGCCATGGTAACGATGCGGCCAAGATCGATTCGGCCGTCGCAGCCGAGTCCCCATTGGATGTTCCAAGTGACAAGCTTCATCAGCGGATGCCAGCACGCATGAAGGATTGCACGAACTGGCGCTGGAAAAGCAGGAACGCGAGGAGCAGCGGCGCCATGGTCATGACGGTGGCGGCCGTGATGACCGACCAGTCCACGCCTGTTTCAGGAGCGCCGAAGACTGCGAGGCCCACAGTGAGCGGACGACTTTCCACGGAGTTCGTGACGATGAGGGGCCAGAGGAAGTTATTCCAGTGATAGCTCACGGAGACGAGTCCAAAGGCGATGTATGTGGTCTTGCCGAGCGGCACGAACACGCGCCATAGCACGCCGAAGGACGAGGCGCCCTCCACGCGCGCCGCCTCGACCAGCTCGTTCGGCACGCTCTTGAAGGTCTGGCGCAGCAGGAAAATGCCGAAAGCGGAGGCCATGTAAGGCAAGGCGATCGCCGGGATCGTGTCGAGCAGGTTGAGGCCGCTGATGACCCGGTAGTTCTCCACGATCAGCACGTCCGGCATGATCATGAGCTGGACGAGGACCAGAGCGAACAGCACGTCGCGTCCGACGAAGCGGAACCGCGCGAAGGCATAGGCCGCGAGCGTCGCGATGACGAGCTGCCCTGCCAGAACCAGGGTCACCAGCATCACCGTGTTGAGGTAATAGCGGGCAAAGGGCGCCTGGCTCCAGGCCTTCGCGAAATTGTCCAGCGTGAGCGGCGCGGTGATGTCGAAGCGCGTCGCGTATTCGGACGGATGGAACGCGCTCCAGAAGCTGTAGGCCAGCGGCAGCAGCCACAGAAGCGCCAGCATCCAGGCCGCGAAAGTCTCGATCGAGTGGCTGTCTTTTCTCATTGGTAGTGGATCCTGCGATCGAGATAGACGAACTTGGTCAGGGCCACAGCCGCCAGGATGGCGATAAGCGTCACTGTCAGGGTCGCGGCGTAGGTAGTGTCCCAGAAATTGAAGGCCACCTCGTAGATGTAGTAGAGCAGCAGGGAGCTGGCATTGTTCGGCCCGCCCTTGGTCATGATGACGAGCTGATCGACGAGCTTGAACGAGTTGATCAGGGCATTGATGGAGATGAACAGGGTCGTTGGCATGAGCAGCGGGAACGTCACGCGGCGGAAGAAGTACCAGCGGCTCGCTCCCTCGACGGAGGCCGCCTCCTTCAGCTCCGGCGGAGTCGACTGCAGCGCCGCGAGATAGAAGATCATAAAGAAGCCGGCCTCTTTCCACACCACCATGACGGCAAGGCAGGTCATGACGGTGGAGGGATCGCCGAGCCAGTTGTGACCCGCAAAGCCGAGGGATTTCAGGAATTGGTCGAGGAGCCCGTAATCCGGCGTGTAGAAGAAGAGCCAAATATTGGCCACCGCGATCATCGGCAGAACCGTCGGTGTGAAGAAGGCAAGGCGCAGGAAAGACCGGCCGACGATCTTCTTGTCGACCCAGACGGCCATGAGGAGCGCAAGCGCGATGCTGGTCGGCACCGTGGCGAGCGCGAAGATGAAATTGTTGCGCAACACCTGCCAGAAGACATCGTCGTCCAGCATGTAGCGATAGTTTTCCAGCCCCACGAACTCCGCCGGGCCGCTGCGGCCTAGGGAGAAGAAGCTGTGATAGAGCGTGGCGATGATGGGATAATGGGTGAAGGTCGCAAGAAGAACCATGGCCGGCAGCAGCAGCAGCCAAGCATTGACGCTCTTTACCCAGTTTCTGCGCCTAGCCGATTTCGGCTCGGTGGCGCTCATCACGGAGGCGACCATGGACCTCTCCTCGATCATGAAAAATGTGCCGCGACGGAGCACCGCCGCAGCACATGCAATGCTGATTACTTGTAGCGGCTCAGCACGCGCTCGGATTGCTTCTGAGCGCTCTCGAGAGCTTCCTGGGGGGTCTGGGTGCCTGTCACCGCGGCCTGCACGGCATCGTTGACGATCTTGTAGATGCGTCCATTGTCATGCACGGACAGTTCGGCCACCGCGTGCTTGAGCTGGTCGCGAGCCACGACGGCCTGCGGGAAGTCCTTTACATAGGCCTTCATCGTCTCAGTTTCGTAGGCTGCCGGAGTCACGGCCACGTAACCGGTCTTGATGCTCCATTCGGCAGCCCGCTCAGGAGCCGTCGCCCAGCGGATGAACTTCACGGCAGCCTTCTGCTGATCAGGACTCGCGCTCTTGAACACATAGAAGTTGCCGCCGCCAGTCGGCGACCCGCGCTGTTCCTTGGCGGGCAGCATGGCGACGCCGAAGTTGAACTTGGCGCCTTCCTTCACGGCGGTCAGGTTGCCCGTCGTGTGCCACATCATGGCAGTCTTGCCTTCGAGGAAGTCCGTGCGCAGGGTGCCCCACTCCACGGCGCCCTTCGGCATCACGCCGTCCTTGGCCGAAAGGTCGACCCAGTACCGCAGGGCCTCGACGGTCTTGTTCTCGTTGAAGAAGGTCTTGTTGCCGGCCTCGTTCATGAGCTTCTGGCCGTTCTCAATGGCGAGAGCCTGCAGCATCCAGTAGCCGTATCCGGTGGACGGAATCTCGACGCCCCAGCGGGTGACGTTGCCGGAGGCATCCCTCTTCACGAGCTTCTTCGACATCTCGGCCATCTCGGCCCAGGTTGTCGGCGGCTTCTCAGGATCGAGGCCGGCCTCCTTGAATGCGTCCTTGTTGTAGTAGAGGACGATGGTCGAGCGCTGGAATGGCACGCTCCAGGTCTTGCCGTCGACTTGGCCGTTTTCCATGAAGGCAGGGTAGAAGCTCTTGAGCCATTCCTGGCCGTCGGCTCCCGCAAGCTCGTCGATCGGCACGATGGCTTTTTCGTCCATGAGCGTGAACAGGTCGGTGGAGAACAGCACCGACAGCTGCGGCGGCTGACCGCCCTTCATGGCCGTCATGGCCTTGGTCATGGTGTCGGTGTAGTTGCCCGCATAGACCGCCTCGATCTTGATGTCCGGGTTCTCCTTCTGGAACCGCTGCACCACGTCGTCGATGATCTTCGTGACCGGGCCGCCGACCGCGACCGGATAGTACATAGTCAGGTCGACTGCTTGAGCCGCGGTCGCACCGAGGCCGGCGATCGTCATGAAACCTGCCGTGAGCAGGGCCTTCGTCTTGAACCTCATCATGTCCTCCCCTCTGAAGTTTTTGGAAGTTGCACGCTTGCGGTCTTGGCCGCCTGCGCTCTTTCAGAAGAAAGCGTCCGCTTAAGCCGCGACACGACCGGCAAGCCGCTTTCCGCTGTCCCTGTCAAACAGATGTATGTGACGGTTTTGCCATTCGAGCCCAACCTGAGTGCCGGCCGGCAACGAGCAATAGCCGGTCTGTCGCACGGAGACGGTCTCTCCTTTCACATCGCAAAGGATGATGCTGTCCGCCCCCAGGTACTCGACGGCCTTGACAGTCGCCGGCACCCCGTCCCGCTCCACCAAGGAGATGTGCTCGGGCCGCACGCCGAGCATGGCGTCATCCTGCCAGGAGATAATGTTCATGGAAGGCGTACCGATAAACCGGGCCGTGAAGTCGCTCGCCGGCTCGCTGTAGAGCTCATGCGGCGCGCCGTTCTGCTCGATATGGCCGTCGCGCATCAGGATCACCCGGTCGGCCATCGTCATGGCCTCGGTCTGATCGTGGGTGACGTAGACCATGGTCACGCCCAGCCTCTGCTGCAGGCTGCGGATCTCGGTGCGCATCTCGTGACGCAGCTTGGCATCGAGGTTCGACAGAGGCTCGTCCATCAGGCAGATGGCAGCCTCCGCAATGATCGCGCGCCCGAGGGCGACGCGCTGGCGCTGGCCGCCAGAGAGCTGGGAGGGCTTGCGCTCGAGCAGGTGGCTGAGACCGACGATATCGGCCACTTTCTTCAGCCTCTCGTCCCGCTCCGCGCGTCCGACGCCGCGGACCTTCAGGCCGAAGATGATGTTTTCGGCGACGTTGAGGTGGGGAAAGAGCGCGTAGGACTGGAACACCATGGAAATCCGGCGCTCGGCCGGCGAGAGATGGGTCACATCGCGTCCACCGATGGTGATCATGCCAGAATCGACCTCCTCGAGGCCTGCGATCAGCCGAAGGGTCGTGGACTTGCCGCATCCAGAAGGGCCGAGAAGAACGAGGAGCGTTCCGGCTTCGGCCTTGAAGCTGATCCGCTCGACACCTCCGACACCGCCCCAGGTTTTCGACACGGCATTGACGATGATTTCAGACATGAGCGTCGACCCTGTGGCTTTTCATATCAGACGATCTCTTTGCTTCTGCCCCTGAGCAGCAGGTCCGCAAGTTCCGCGAAGCCATTTCCCGAGTGTCCTTTTGTGATGTAGGTGGGCTTGTGCGTCAGCCGATGCGCGAAGGCCCGAATGTTGGCGACGCCCACGCTGTACGGAAACGCGGCGAACATCGGCTCGTCGTTGGGGGAGTCGCCCGCATAGATCACGGCGTTCTTCGCCTCGTTCCATCCGATCCCGAATACGTCTGCCAGCAGGGTCTTGGCCATGCTGAGCTTGTCGTACTCGCCGAACCAGCCGTTCACGTGGATCGAGCTGACCTTCGCCCGCGCACCGGCCTTCTCGAAAATGGAGACGATCCGGTCCACCTCAGCCTCGGCTAAGGCCGGCACGTCCTCGCGGAAATCGATGGCGAGCTCCGCCAGGCGATAGGGTTGGTTGCTCGCCAGCGCGCAGCCCGGCACTGCGGACAGCACCTCCTTCTCGACAGCATCAAGCCTGATCCGGTTCTGCTTCAGTTCCTCAGGGCTTGCCCAGAAGCGCTGGTGCATGGTCTTCCGCTCGCGCTCGTAGCGGAAGTATAAGGCGCCGCTCTCCCCCACCACCGCATCAACCGGCCACGTGCGGGCGATGTGATCACACCGGCCCGCCGGACGGCCGTTCACGGGGATGACGATGAAGCCCGCCCGGTGGGGCTCTTCAAGGGCGCCATAGGCCTTTGCCGTGAGCACCCCCTCCGTCGTCACCGAGTCATCGATGTCGGTCAGAACCACGCGGACGGCCCGCGCCGCCTCCAGGGGAGGCTTCGACAGGGGCTTCATGCTGCCGCCTTCTCGGGGCGCAGCAAGGCCATGTGTCGGGTCTGAATCCATTTCTCTCCCCGGCTGAAACCATTAGGCATTTTTTGTGGAGCTTAGGAACCCAAACTTGGGAGATCAAGCATGCTTATGTGGAATGTCCAAAATTTTTGTGAGAGGAATACAGTCAAAGCACCCAGGCTGTTCCAGGATCGACCACATGTCCTTCTCAGAGGGGAAAAAGGCTACCCGTCAGCGCGTGATCATGACCGAGTTGGCGCTCAGCCCCAGCGTCAGGACGTCCGAACTCGCCATGCAGCTCGGCGTGTCGGCCGAAACGGTCCGTCGCGACATCGAGGAATTGACGCGGCGCGGCCTCGTTAGCCGCACCTACGGCGGGGCGACCGGTCTCCAGCTCGGGCTGCAGCCTGGATTTCAGGATCGTGACGCAACGGCAGTCCAGGAGCGCGATGCCATCGCCCGCATGGCCGTTCAGATGGTGAAGCCGGGCCATGTCCTGATGATCGATTCAGGATCGACGACGGCTCACTTCGCCCGCGCCCTCGCCTATTCGGTCGACGGCCTGACGGTGATCACCAACGGCCTTGCCGTCGCTCAGGCGCTGGCCCCTCAGAAGAAAACCCGGGTCGTGTTCTGTCCCGGAGAGTTCTCGTCCGACGAGGGTGGCGTCTATGGCCCCGACACGTGCGCCTTCCTTGGCCGGTTCAACGCCGATATCGCGTTCATCGGCGCCAGCGGCCTTACCCTCGACGGGCCGAATGACGTGGTGTCGAATGCCTGCTGGGTCAAGCGCAAGATGCTGGAGCGGGCCGAGCGGCGGGCGCTTCTCGTTACCTCCAGCAAGTTCAACCGGCGTCACCTTGAGCTTGTCTGCCCGCTCAAAGATCTCTCAGATGTGGTGACGGAAGCCCCGCCGGGCGAGCCCCTGGTTGAAGCCCTTCAAGTTAGTGAGATTACCCTGCACGTGAGTTCGACCCGATATCTGGAGAAGGAATAGGGCTTTACTTTCTTCGAAGGTACGCATCAGGTCAGACAGCGCAATTCCGTACCCTCCAGGGACGTCCGGTATACCGTGCTTGAGCGGACGTTCGCGTTATCTCCGGAACGGCCATTCGGTGGCGGATCTCCTTCTTGCTCTGTCCACTTACCCATGAGACAGAGAACCCCTTATTTGCAGATACGACACTTCGGCGGGTCGACGTCGAAGGGGAACTTGCCTTGTTCACTGAAGAAGTCGTCAAAGGCCTTCTTCACCCCAGGCCAATGGGGGTAGTCGTCCCCAATGAGCACACCCTCAGGCCGGAGCATCGGCCACCATTCGCGCAGATCCGATGTGACGGCATGATAATCATGGCCGCCGTCGATGTGGACAACATCAATCTCAATCGCGTGGTGTCGCAGAACGTTGGCAGCGTTCACTGAGTCAAGCGGAAGGGGTAGGACGTAGCCCTGGAGCCCTTCTCCAACGATGTTGGCTGCAAAGGTATGGTAGAGCGCAGGATAGCCGTTGCTAAAATTCAGATGGGCGAACCACTCATCGTTGGTCCAGTGATCCCAGGCTCCGAGCCAGGTATCGACGGCGATCACGACAGCATCAAGGTTCATCGCCTTCATCCTTGAGGCAAGCGAAATCACCGAGGCACCCTTCCAGACGCCCACTTCAACCACCACGGATGGCCGGAGCGCTTCGATCGCGTCGGACAAGTAAGGGTGGCTCGATGCCCACCCCTGATGATCCTGCCGATACAGCCGGCCGGGATAGTTCAGGAAAGGGTCCTGACCGCGCCATATCGTCCTCAGCAGTGCTTCGCGAACCTTCGTCATGCCTGCCTCGCTCATGGGATGAACACACGGCCAGCGCCTTGCCTACATCTGGAACAACCTCATTCGTGTCCGTGCGGTTCAACGGTGCGAAAAACGCGTTCCGGACAAATGCTGTCACCTAACAGGCCCTGAGGAGGTTCGTCTCGGGTCGAACCACCTAAACACGCACCCTTTCAGGAAGGTCCCCATTGACCGGCTACGCTGACCAATCCTTGACGCCCAAGAAGTGCCAAGAGGAGACATTCCGCGTTTCTTCCATTTCGTGCTCAATCTCCAAAGCGTTACGGCTGGACAGGACACGGGCTGATCCAACTATACGGCGGTCATGTGCGGAATTGCATGGACCCGCCCTTTGATGGCCCGCACTCAGGAAAGCATCTGAAGATCGGCGTCGACGGCAATTGCCTGACCGGAGATGGTCCGTCCACGAGATGAGCATAGGAAGACGATCTGGTCGGCAAGCTGCTGGGCCGTCACATATTCCTTCAGCGACGCATTCGCGAGGGTAGCCTGCTCCATTTCCTCAAAAGAAACTCCCTTCTGCTGCGCCTTGGCTTCCAGCACGCGGCGTTGCCGATCGCCTGCCACGATTCCAGGCAGGATCGCGTTCACGCGGATGCCGTCCTGTCCGAGTTCGCGGGAGAGGGATTTCGTAAAGCCGATCACGGCCCATTTGGCCGCCGCATAGGGCGAGCGCAGCGGGAAGCCGAACTGGCCCGCCGCCGACGAAAGGTTGATGATCGAAGCATTCCGGCTTTTCCTCAAATGCGGGACCGCCAAGCGCGTACAGTTGAACTGCCCGGTGATGCACACGTCCAGGCAATGATCCCAATCCTCGGGATTGATCTCCTCCACCCGGCCAGTTGGCCCGGCGATGCCGGCGTTGTTGACGAGAACGTCCAGCCCGCCAAGTGCTCCCAGCGCCTCCTCGAACACCCCGGTCATTCCGGCCCGGTCGGCCACGTCTCCATACGACGCGGTGAGCTGCGGATCCGATGACGCGACGGCCTCAAGAGCGGCGCGGTCCACGTCGCAGGCATGCACCCGCGCTCCTTCGTGCAGAAAGGTGCGGGCAATCTCAAGGCCGATGCCGGCCGCGCCAGCCGTCACGAAAACACGCAGTCCGGCAATATCGAGATCCATTATAATCGTCTCCCTGTCTTTGATTTCTCATTAAAGCGGGCACACTTGGCGGCCCAAGCGATGCGATGGCTTCCAAAAATACGGCATCGGCTAATCCAGCAGGCGACCGGTGCTCTCGATGAAAGTGGCCGCTCCCTCGATATCGTCCGTCAGCGCCTTGCGGGCGGTCGCCCCGTCCCCGGCCGAGACGGCTGCCACGAGACGCCGATGCTGCTCCACCGCGCCCCCGGTGCGAAGTCGATCGGGCGAGATCTTGAGGTCGAAGTTGAGCACCGGCCCGATCTTCAGCCAGAGTCCCTCGATGATGCCAACCAGGGTAGGCAGGCCGGTGGCCCTATACACGGCGAAATGCAATTCCTTGTTGGCGCGCACGGCCTGATCCGCCTGCGGATCCGGACTGCGCGCCTGATCCAGGAAGGCCTCTTCGAACCGCTGCATCGCGACCAGGTCCGACGCCGAGCGGTTCCGCGCAGCCTCCTCGGCGGCAAAACCCTCCACCGCCAGCCTGACAGACGTCAATTCGCGAAAGCGCGCGCGGCTCATCAGGGGTACGCGCACCGCGCGATTGGGCAGCACCTCTAGGGATTGGTCCGACACCAAGCGGGCGACGGCTTCCCGCACCGGCATGATCGACATGCCCAGGGTTTCCGCGACGCTGCGAAGAGACATCTTCTGTCCTGGAGCGAGTTCGCCGCTCATCAGGAGCTCACGCAACTCGGCGTGCACGCGCTCGCCCAGGGTCACCCGTTCAAGCCGGCCGATCTGCGTGATCGCCGTTGGAGTCTCGGTAATACGGGGGCTCGACAAGGTGCTCATCTTAAGACAATCTAACTGTGATCACAGATCGCGGCAAGTAAATGCGACAGCTTAATCCGGAGAAGGAAACGCCAATGGTACAATCGAACGATTTGACCCGCCGCACGCTCCTCAAGGGAACTGCCAGCGCCACGGCGCTCGTCGGCATCGGAATGCCCGCCATCGTCAAAGCACAGGCCGACGTTATCCGAATCGGACACCTCACGCCAGTCACCGGATTCCTGGGTCCGCTCGGAGAATTCGCCCAGATGGGGGTGAGACTCGCGGCCGAGGAGATCAACGCGGCCGGCGGCATCCTGGGACGTCCGGTCGAGCTCGTGATCGAGGACTCGGTCAATCCGCAGACGGCGTCCGCGAAGGCCGAGCGCCTGATCGAGCGCGACAAGGTCGCGATGATCATCGGCGAGATTTCGTCGGCTTCCGCGCTCGCCATCGGTCAGGTCGCGGACCGGACCAAGACCGTATTTATCAATACGGGCGCCAATTCAGACGCGTTGCGCGGGGCGAGCTGCAACCCGTTCATGTTCCACATCGAGGCCGCGAACTCAATGATGGTGCTCGCGGTGGGCAACTACCTGAAGAGCGAAAACATGATCAAAGGGAAGAAATGGTATTCCCTGACGGCCGACTACGCCTTCGGCCACGATCTCTTCCGCGTTGCCAAGAAGTTCGTCACGGAAAATGGCGGCGAGTTCGTCGGCGAGGAACTGGTCCCGACCGACGCCACCGACTTCAGCCCCTATCTCCTGAAGATCCGCCAAGCCCGGCCAGACGTCGTGGCGTCGAACCTGGCCGGTAACCAGATCACCAACTTCATCAAGCAATATGCCGAGTACGGGCTGCAGTTTCCGATCACGGGCTTCGGCTTTGACACTGCCGTGGCCTGGGGCGCGGGCAAGGGCAACTTCTCGGGCATCTGGCCGCTGATCTGGCACCACCTCGTTGATTCGCCCTCCTCCAAGAAATATGTGGAGGCCTTCGCCAAGAAGTACGGCAAGCCGCCCGAGAACCAGTCCTGGGGCGACTACAACTCCCTCAAGATAGTCGCACAGTCCTTCGCCGAACTGAAATCCGCCGACCCGCAGAAGCTCGCGGAGCATCTGCGCAAGGGCGCGAAGTTCGACATCCTGAAGAGCCGCGAAGGCTACTTCCGTGCCTACGACAACCAGATGGTGCAAGAGATGTACGCCGTGCGCGCGAAGGATCCGGACAAGATGAAGGACCAGTGGGACATCTATGATCCACTTGGCTCCGTTCCTGGTCCCAGCGAGAGCCTTGAGGTCCTTGCCCCGCCGCAGGATGGTGCGTGCAAGATGCCAGCCTAAAACGATCGCCCATCGGCGAGGCCGGACCGCATAGAGCGGCTTTCAGCCTCGCCGGGAGCACGCCATTCCGTTTTCCCCTCCTTCCGGCTCCTCGCCGGAGGTTCATACCCGGAATAAGGAGTCTCGCTTGGCGGTCATCTTTCTCCTCGAGCAGGTGCTGAACGGCCTACTGGTCGGCGCATATTACCTGCTGATAGCTCTCGGTCTTTCGCTGATCTTCTCGCTCGGCGGAATCGTGAATCTCGCCCATGGGGCGTTCTACGCGGTCGGGGCTTACCTCGCTGTGTCGCTGGCGCCATGGATCGGCTTCGGCGGTGCTTTCTTCGCGTCGCCCTTGCTCGTCGCCTTCCTGGGCGTGCTGGTCGAGCGCTTTTTCTTCCGGAAGTTCTACCGGGCGGATCCGATCCTGAGCCTGCTTCTTACCTTCGGTCTCGCCATGATCATCGAGCAGAGCCTGCGGATGATCTTCGGCGCGGCTCCCTTGCCCTTTTCCATCCCGCCAGCGCTCCGGGGACAGGTCTTTCTCGGCGACTTCATCTATCCGCGCTATCGCCTCATCATCTTCGGCGTGGCGCTCGCGGCCGTCACCGCCACCTGGTTCCTGGTTTACCGCACCGCCTTCGGCCGGGTCGTGCGCGCGGGCGCGCAGAACCCGGACATGGTGGGAGCGCTGGGCATCTCGCTTCAACCCTACATGACGGCAGTCGTGGCGGTCGGACTGGGGCTTGCGGGCCTCGCAGGCGTCCTGCTCGCGCCGATCTCGGGCGTGCACCCGGCCATGGGAGCAGAGATCCTCACCGCAGCCTTCGTGGTAGTCGTAATCGGCGGCCTCGGCTCCTTCTGGGGGGTGATCGCAGCGGCCGCCCTCGTGGGCGTGGTTCGCGGCCTCACCATCTATTTCTTCCCGCCCGCCGGCGAGGCCTCCATCTACCTCCTGATGGCGCTCGTGCTGCTCCTGCGTCCGCGCGGATTACTTGGCGAACGCATTCAGAAATTCGAGTAGGCTTTTCATGCGCAAGGATTATCGGTCTCTCCTGATCGCGGCGCTGGCGCTTGCACTGCTGCCATTCATCCTGGACCCCCTGGGCCTGCCCCTCCGCTCGTCAATCGACGTGGTGCTGTTCGCCATCGCGTGCCTGGGCCTCAACGTTCTGGTTGGCTATACGGGCCTCGTCTCCTTCGGCCACGGCGCGTGGTTCGGTCTGGGAGCATATGCGGCGGCGCTGAGCCAGCTCAACTGGTTTCCGGATGGCGTAATTCTGCCGACGCTTTTCGCGCTTCTGTTCGTCGCCGTCGCATCGTTCCTCCTCGGCGCCCTCATCCTGCGCCGGCGCGGCGTCTACTTCTCCCTGCTGACGCTGGCCCTGACGGCCATGCTCTTCGCCGTCGCGTATCGCTGGACGGCGCTTACAGGGGGTGAAAGCGGCCTCGGCGGAGTGGTGCGCGCCAACACGCTCGGCCTCAACCTGAGCTCGGACTGGACCTACTACTGGGCGGTCGCGGCCGTCGGCCTCGGGGTCTGCTTCCTGCTTCTGCGCTTTCACAACTCGCCCGTCGGCACCGTTCTCGTGGCGATCCGCGAAAACGAGCAGCGCGCGCGGTTTCTGGGGTATCCGACCAATCGCTACAAGCTCGTCGGGTTCGTAGTGTCGGCGACCGTCGTTGGTCTCGCGGGGGTCTTGTCCGTCTTTAACCACCGCTTCGCCTCCGCCGAACCGTTGTCGGTGGCCTTCTCGGGCGAGTTGATCGCCATGGTGGTGATCGGCGGAATGCGCAGCTTTCTCGGACCGGCGCTCGGCGCGCTCTTCTACATACTGTTCCGAGAGTTCCTGTCGATGTGGACCCCCCATTGGCTGTTTTATTTCGGCATCCTCTTCGTGGGCTTCATCATGCTCTCGCCCATGGGGCTGATGGGAGTAGCCCAGAGGATCATGGCTCCCTTCCGGCGCAAGGCGACAGAAGAGGCCGCGATGGCCGGTCGGACACTCACGGACGAGCCGCTGCCGTCCTTTCTGAGCCCCCCGGATCACACGGATGGCGTCATCTTGGAGGCGCGCGGGATCGCAAAGAATTTCGGCGCGCTCAAGGCCGTGCGGGGCGTCAATATAGCGGTGCGCGACCGCTCCCTTCACGCCCTGATCGGTCCCAACGGAGCGGGGAAAACCACCGCTTTCAACCTGATTTCCGGCTTCTATACGCCGGACGAAGGCGATGTTTTCCTCAAAGGCAAGTCCATTGCGGGCCTCTCGCCGGAAGCCATCACCCAGGCAGGCATCGGGCGCTCGTTCCAGATCACGAACCTCTTCCCGGCCCTGAGTGTAGAGGAAAACCTTCGGCTGGCCATCCAGGCGCGCCATCCGCAGCGTTTCAATCCCTGGACAAATGCCCGAGCCATCGACCAGGTCGAGGCCGAGACCTCGTCCGTCGTTCGATACCTGGGCGTGGCGGGCATCGAGCATGCCGAGGCTGGGGCGCTCTCCTATGGCGGTCAACGCCTCCTGGATATGGGTCTCGCGCTTGCCACGAAGCCGAGGGTCCTGTTACTGGACGAACCCCTTGCGGGGCTCGCCGCCGCCGAGCGCCAACGCATCGGCGACATCATCAAGCGCATCTCGTCGGACGTGCCCATGCTGCTCGTGGAGCACGACATCGACCGGGTGTTCCAGATCGCGGACGCCGTGACGGTGATGAACGACGGACAGGTGCTCGTAGACGGAACTGTCGAGGATGCGCGTTCAAGCCCGAGGGTGCAGGAAATCTACATCGGCTCGGGAGCAGCGACGGTTGCGGCTAAGACTAGGGAAAGCGCCGTCGAGCCCGCGATGCTTTTAACCGCGGACAACATCAACACCTTCTACGGCAAAAGTCACGTACTGGTCGACGTTTCGTTTGACGTTCACCAGCACGAGATCGTCGCGCTGCTGGGCCGCAACGGCGCCGGCAAGTCGACCTTGCTCAAGACCATCACTGGCATCTCACCGCCTGCCTCCGGCTCGATTACCCTCGACGGTCAAAACATCGCAGGCCGGCCCTCCCACGAGATCGCCCGCCTCGGCATCGGCTACGTGCCGCAGGGGCGCGGGCTCTTCGCCGGGATGACGGTAGGCCAAAACCTCGAACTCGGCCGGCTCAAGCGCGAGACGGGCCACGGCGTGCGATGGGATCTGGACCGGATCTTCGAGTACTTTCCCCGCATCCGCGAGCGGATCGACACCCCAGCCGATTTCCTCTCCGGCGGCGAACAGCAGATGGTAGCGGTCGCCCGCGCCCTCTCGGGCGACGTGAAGGTTCTCCTTTTAGACGAGCCGTTCGAGGGCCTCGCGCCCGCCATCGTCGAGCAACTTTTCGAGAGCTTCGACAAGCTTCGGCGCGACGTCTCGATCATTATCGTGGACCACCACCTCGACCTTGCGCTCGCCCTGTCGGACCGAACGGTGGCCCTGGAACGAGGACGGGTGATCCATAGGGGGCCGTCGAAGGATCTGCGCGATGACCTCGCGCTGCGCCGCAAGGTCTTGTGGCTTTAGGTCTGGAAGGAGAGTCTTGAATGCCAAATGTTGCGATCGTCGGCGCCGGGCTGATCGGCCGTTCGTGGGCAATCGTCTTCGCCCGCGCCGGCTGGCAAGTGCGTGTCACGGATCCGGAGCCCCGTACCCTCGAGAATGGGTCCCGCCTCATCCGCGAGGGTCTCGATGACCTGGCGCGCCACGGCCTCGTGACGGACCCCGCGCTTGCGGCAGGGCGTGTCGAAATCGTGCCATCGCTTGCCGATGCGGTGGGCGGCGTCGACATCGTTCAGGAGAACGGTCCCGAGCTTGTCGATACGAAGCGGGCGATCTTTGCCGAACTCGATCGGCTTTGCCCTGAACACGGCATCCTGGCCTCATCGACCTCCGCGATCGTCGCATCGCGCTTCACGGAAGAGCTCCCAGGTCGCGCCCGCTGCCTAGTCGCCCATCCGGTGAATCCTCCCCATCTGCTGCCGCTCGTGGAGCTCTGCGGCGCCCCCTGGACATCTCCCGAGACGATCGAGCGGGCGCGCAGGATCTATGAGAGCATCGAGCAGGTTCCGATCACCGTGAATCGCGAGGTCGAGGGGTTCGTCCTCAACCGCCTGCAGGGCGCGCTTCTCGCCGAGGCTTTCCGACTGGCCGGTGAGGGCGTAGTCAGTCCCCAGGATCTCGACCGGACCCTCAAGGACGGACTCGGCCTGCGCTGGTCGTTTATCGGCCCGTTCGAGACCATCGAACTCAATGCGCCTGGCGGAATTGCCGACTACTGCAAGCGCTATACTGGGTTCTACCGCAGCCTCAGCGCGGACCCGGCCAAGCCCGATGTTTGGGACGAGGACAACGTGAGCCGCGTCCTGACGGCCTGGGGTGAAACGCCTAGCGCCGACGCGCTCGCGCAGCGTTCCGCCTGGCGCGACAAGCGCCTGGCTGCCTTGAAGGCGCACAAGAAATCCCAGCCCGAAGCCTGACCTACGAGAGAGAACGAGTCCATGGCCCGCAAAGTCATCATCACCTGCGCCGTCACCGGTGCGATCCATACGCCGTCGATGTCCCCTCACCTGCCGATCACCCCTGAGGAGATCGCCGAAGCGGCCATCGGGGCGGCCGAGGCCGGCGCGGCGATCGTGCACCTGCATGCGCGGGACCCGCAGAACGGTAAGCCTGACCAATCCCCAGAAGCGTTCGCGCCTTTCCTGCAGGTCATCAAGCAACGGTCGAACTGCGTCATCAACATCACGACCGGCGGCGCGCCCACTATGCTCGTCGAGGAGCGCGTCAGGCCGGCGGCCCATTACAAGCCGGAGGTTGCCTCGCTCAACATGGGGTCAATGAATTTTGGCCTCTACCCTATGCTGAACCGCTTCAAGGAGTTCAAGCACGACTGGGAGCTCCCCTACCTCGAAGGCTCCAGGGACCGGATCTTCCGCAACACCTTCACGGACATCGAGTACATCCTGACTACCTGCTCCGAGAACGGTACACGGTTTGAGATTGAATGCTATGATATTGGGCATCTTTATACGCTTGCACACTTCGTGGACCGCGGCATCATCAAACCACCTCTCTTCGTCCAGAGCGTTTTCGGTCTTCTCGGCGGCATTGGTCCTCACCCGGAGGATGTCGCGCACATGAAGCGCACAGCTGACCGGCTGTTTGGAGATAATTATCAATGGTCGGTGCTCGGCGCGGGTCGAAACCAGCTCGCGATTGCCGCCCAGGCGGCGTCCATGGGCGGCAACGTTCGGGTTGGGCTCGAGGACTCCCTCTGGATCGGACCCGGCAAACTCGCAAAATCCAATGCTCAGCAGGTGAGGCTGGCGCGCCAAATCATCGAGGGGCTCGGCTTAGAAATCGCCACCCCCGATGATGCCCGCGAGATGCTGACGCTAAAAGGCGGCGATCGGGTCAACTTCTAGAGCATCGTCCGGGGGGCTGCTGCATTAACCGTGGCATTTTAAAAGCGGGCGGCTATCTGAGGAGCCGCTCTGTTGTCTTTGTTCAAGCGCCGTCGGTTTCCCGTCAAGATCATCGTGTTGTGCGTCCGCTGGTACCGCAAGTGATGGCATCAGTTGTCAATCTGGATTGCGCCCCTTGAGGTAGACAGATACGCACTGAGGAGTTGACTGGGTCTGCCAGGCTTGTCGGAGACTGAAGC
>NZ_JAERQE010000073.1 GCF_016734765.1 Microvirga soli
ACACCCGTCATGGCAGCCTCCCGTGTCAGATCAGGAGATTATGAGCTCATCCGCGGCACCTGCAACTGTAATGCTAGAACGGAATCGAGAGGGAAAGCGGCGCGTAAGCTTGGGGCAGGAAGAAGCGTCTGTTCCCCTCTATCCAGAGAGGGAAGCCATCCACGCCCGATGAAGGCCGTGACGTTGCGCAGGGGCAGCGCCGGTTCTAGGTTGCTCATGAAGCAGGAAGGGCAGCATGGGCGGGGCGGCACGGCTGGAGATGTTCCGGGACCTTCTGGGCGACGCGCATCGCGCGCTCGATCTCCAGTTCGGCTTCGAGCTGTGGGACGGCTCGACGATCCCGTCCGATCTGCCGTCCTATGCCATGCGCCTCGTGATCCGGCGCGAGAGCGTGATTGCAGCCCTGGTCCGTCGCCCGAATCTTGATACCGCGCTCAATGCCTATGTGGCGGGCCTGCTCGACCTGAAGAACGGCACCCTCTTCGACCTCGCCGATCAACGCCCGCGCGGCAAGGTCGTGCGGCAACTCAGGGGCTTGAGCAAGCTGAAGGCCCTGAAGACCGCCTATCAGTTCCTGCGCGCGCCTTCCAGCATGCCGCGCCCGCTGGCGCGGGTCGAGGACAAGGCCGACGCCCGCGATGGCAGGCCCCAGACCAATAAGCGGAACGTCGCCTATCACTACGACGTGTCGAACGACTTCTACCGGCTCTTTCTGGATCCGGAGATGGTCTATACCTGCGCCTATTTCCAGCCCGACTGGCACGACGACATCGCCCGCGCACAGCGAGACAAACTCGACATGATCTGCCGCAAGCTGCGGCTGAAACCGGGTGAGCGCCTGCTCGACATCGGCTGCGGCTGGGGCGCGCTCATCTGCCATGCCGCGCAGCATTACGGCGTGAAGGCCACGGGCGTGACGCTGGCGGAAGAGCAGGCGAAGCTCGCACGCGAGAAGATCGCCAGCTTAGGCCTTCAGGATCGCGTCGAGGTGCTGCTGCAGGATTTCACGCAAGTTGAGGGAGAGTTCGACAAGATCTCCTCCATCGGCATGTTCGAGCAGGTGGGAATCGCCAATTACCCGTCCTATTTCAGCGCCGTGCATCGTCTGCTGCGTCCGCGGGGCCTGTATCTCCACCACACCATCGCGCGGCGCGCCAAGAAGAGCGAGCGGGCGTTCCGCAAGCTCAAGCCCGAATACAAGGCGCTCACCCGCTACATCTTCCCCGGCGGCGAGCTCGATCACCTGGGCATGTCGGTCTCCAACCTGGAGCGCCATGGCTTCGAGGTGCACGACGTGGAGGCCTGGCGCGAGCATTACCAGCGCACCACGCGCCTGTGGTGGGAGAACCTCAACGCCCGCCGCAAGGAGGCGGAGACGCTCGTCGGGCCGGAAAAGACCCGCATGTGGCTGCTCTACCTCGCCGGCTGTTCGCTGGCCTTCGAGCGCGGAGCCGTGGGCGTGAACCAGACGCTCGCCTCCAAGCGCACGCGAGGAGCGTCAGGCCTGCCGCCGTCGCGGGCGGATCTCTACGTTTTTTCCGGCTCAAGCCAACCCTGATAACGGACAAGCGGTCCGATCCACGGCAAGGCAATCGAGACGTCGAAACGATAGCGTCCTTCCTCATCGGCATAGGCTTTTGCCGGAGCCTGCGGGGCTAGCCGAAGAGGGAGCCGTAAGGGGCCAAGCTTCCAGCCCACGACGGTCAGCGTAAAACCGGAGGGATCGGGCGTGACCTCGAGCATGAAATCGAAGGGACCGAACCGTTCGTAGACGCAACCGGCCGCATCGGCCGCGCGAAGTGTGCTGCGAAAGGTCGAGCCGCCGAACCGGCGGATCCAGATCTCCCTGTCGCCTCGACGCTTCAGGGAAACCTCAGCGGCGGTTTCCGGCGTGCCTGCCGGAAACCCGAACAGGCGGGCAACCAGCTTTGCCGACCAGTTCCGCGCCGTCGATTCTGGCGCGGCCCAGGAGGTGCACCGGCGCATGCGTATGAATCGTTCGCACGATGGGCGGCAGGATTTCGACCCGAGGCCCAAGAACCCGCTCGAAAAGACTATCGGCCTCGGGCCGGCGAACATCGCGCCGGGTGGTAATGCGGAAGCGCTTGAATTCCTGCTCGATAACATCGAGAGCCAGAAGTTCGCTGGCGATCTTCGCGCCTTTCGCCTGCACGTGATTCTGGATCAGGCCGCGAAGGATCGCGAGCGCCGGAAGCACGGGAATGTTCGGCCCGTCGCCGGTCTCCGCCACAAGGGACCAAGTGGCACGGATCGCACATCCGTTCGCATCCACGCCGGACACATCCACGCTCATGCCACCGCGATCCGTGCCGAACCGCTCAAACAGGGAGGCGATCTTCTGCAAGGGAGCAGCACAAGGCCGGAGCGAGCGGATCAGGCCGAGGCGGACGGGAAGAGTGAGTGCCCAAAGCCCGAGATGCAGGATCGACAATTCAAGGCCTGCCCTGAAACGCACCGTGCGGACCGATGGATAGCGGGCGGGAAGAAGATCGAGATCCGGCGTCTCGCACAGGGAGAGCCAGCGCCGTCCGAGCCCCGGCATGTCCCGCCTCACGAGTTCGCTCCAGCCAGGTTTCGTGGTCCAGCGCCCGTCGAGCCAGACCCGCACGGGCCGCCCGGCATAGGCCAGAATGGCCTCCACCACCGCCAGGCCACGGGGTGCGCGGTTGCCCGGCGAGATCGCAACGGCGATCTCATCGACCTGCCGCCATCCTTCGGTTAGGGCCGACACAACTGCGCCGGACAAGGCCGGGGTCGAGCTTGCACCGGTTACGGCCAGAACGCCTGCCTCCCGGGCTGCCGCATCAAGGTTTCTGAAGCGCCCCACGAAATCGCGCGCATCCGCAAGGTCGACGTAATGGCAGCCTGCCGCAATCGCCGCTCGCGCGAGATGGGGCTCGGCGTTCTGGAAGGGGCCTGCCGCATCGACAACGCAGAAGGATTTCAGGTGCTGAAGGGTGCCGAATGCCTCGTCGCGATCAAGCGCGACGGCCTCGACCCTGTCTTTTCCATAGCGTTGCCTCAGGGTATCGATCAGGTCTGCGTAACGATGGGGCCTTCGCCCCGCGACGATCACGGCCGCATCAGTTGTCGCGAGCAAGCCCCCGACGAGCCTGCTCCCGAACGCACCCGTACCGCCGACGACCAGAATGCAAGGCTTCATGAGGCATCCCCCTGCCCGGGGCGGTCGAGAAGACGGGCTGCGAGTTCCGGCATCGGCATCAGGCAGGCCTCGTCCCGTCCGAACCAGGCATAGCGGTTGCGGGCGATCAGGTCATAGAGCCTGTTGCGCAGGCCTCTCGGGACGAGCGTCAGCGCCTGCGTCCATCGCATTCCACGCAGATGCCGCATCACCATCAGGGCGGCGTCGGATTTGAAATAGGCCACGCCGTCGAGGATGACTGCATTGGTCTGAGGATCGTCCGGGTCGATGCCGAACATCTCGGCCAGACGCCGTCCTTGCGGAGACTGGATCGATATGAACCGGAAGCGACCGGCTTTGTCGCGCTGGATGATGAACCGGGTCCAGGACGCACACAGGACGCATACGCCGTCGAACAGGATCAGGCGATCCTCCCAGCCGGGAGCGGCCTGCGGAAGCCAGCGGGAGGGCGCGTCGGAGAAACAGGGTTTCATCCCCTCCAGGTGTAGCGGAACTTGCTCTTCATCGTAAGGGGGCGTTCACGGCACCACCACCACCCGCGTGCCGACGTTCACCTGATCGTAGAGATCAACGATGTCCTCGTTGAGCATGCGTATGCAGCCGTAGGACGCGTAGGTGCCGATGGAGCCGGGGCGGTTGGTGCCGTGGATGGCGTACTCGTCGAGGTTGAGGGTCAGCGCCCGCGCGCCCATGGGGTTGTTGGGCGCGCCGCCGGGGATCACGTCGGGCAGGCGCGGGTTGTCGCGCTTCACCTCCGCGGGCGGCGACCAGGCGGGCCTGACATATTTGCCGTCGATCCGCGCCTCGCCGAACCATTGCTTGCCGGGCTTGCCCACCGCCACGCGGTAGCGCAGGGCCGTGCCGTCGCCGCGCACGTAATAGAGCTTCCGCTCAGCCGTCTTGATCACGATGGTGCCGGGCGACACGCTGGCCTGGAACGGCACGACCTCGCGGGCGGATGCTGCTGTGGTGACGGCGATGCCGATGATGGCGGCGGCAAAGGCGGCCAGGATGCGCATGTCTCGAACCTTCCTGCGGAAACAGTGAAGGTGAGACGCGAGAGATAAGGCTACGGTTCCTCGGATGGCAAAAACAGCACCGCTGTCATCCCCGGCGGCTGGAGGCCGGGAATGACACCTCCCGTCCTTCTACCCTCTCACGTCATCCCCGGACTTGTTCCGGGGATCCACGTCTTTGCGACGCTGCGGTTCTTAAGACATGGATGGCCGGGACGAGCCCGGCCATGAAGAGGAGGATTCGGAAAGCGATCCCGGATCGGCTGATGCCGTCCGGGATGACGTCATTGATGGATCACGCCGCCTGCGTGCGCTTGTTCTGCCTGTTCGTGATCAGGTCGTCGACCACGCCCGGGTCGGCGAGCGTCGAGGTGTCGCCGAGCGAGCCGAACTCGTCCTCGGCGATCTTACGCAGGATTCGCCGCATGATCTTGCCGGAGCGGGTCTTGGGCAGGCCGGGGGCGAACTGGATCAGGTCCGGCGATGCGATAGGGCCGATTTCCTTGCGCACCCAGGTCACCAGCTCCTTGCGCAGCTCTTCCGACGCCTCCTCGCCGGCCATCAGGGTCACGTAGGCGTAGATGCCCTGGCCCTTGATGTCGTGCGGGTAGCCCACGACGGCGGCCTCCGACACCTTCGGATGCGCGACGAGGGCGGATTCCACTTCCGCCGTGCCCATGCGGTGGCCGGACACGTTGATCACGTCGTCCACGCGGCCGGTGATCCAGTAATAGCCGTCGGCATCGCGGCGGCAGCCGTCGCCGGTGAAATACTTGCCCGGATAGGTGGAGAAGTAGGTTTGCACGAAGCGCTCATGGTCGCCATAGACCGTGCGCATCTGGCCCGGCCAGGAATCGGCGATCACCAGATTGCCCTCCGCTGCGCCGTCCAGCACGTTGCCTTCCGCGTCCACCACCTGCGGCTTCACGCCGAAGAAGGGCTTCGTGGCAGATCCCGGCTTGAGCTTCGTGGCGCCGGGCAGCGGCGAGATCAGGATGCCGCCGGTCTCCGTCTGCCACCAAGTGTCGACGATGGGGCAGCGGCTGTCGCCCACCACGCGATGATACCATTCCCAGGCTTCCGGGTTGATCGGCTCGCCGACCGAGCCCAGCAGGCGCAGCGACTTGCGCGCGGTTGTCTTCACCGGCTCCTCGCCGGCCTGCATGAGCGAGCGGATGGCCGTGGGGGCGGTGTAGAAGATGTTGACCCCGTGCTTGTCGATCACCTCCCAGAAGCGGGAGATCGACGGGTAGGTGGGCACGCCCTCGAACATCAGCGTGGTGGCGCCGTTCGCCAGCGGTCCGTAGAGGATGTAGGAGTGGCCCGTCACCCAGCCCACGTCGGCGGTGCACCAGTAGATGTCGCCGTCGTGGTAGTCGAACACGTATTGGTGCGTCATCGCCGCGTGGACGAGATAGCCGCCCGTGGTGTGCAGCACGCCCTTTGGCGTCCCGGTCGAGCCGGACGTGTAGAGAATGAACAGTGGGTCTTCCGCGTTCATCTCCTCAACGGGGCATTCGTCGGACACCTGCGCTGCCGCTTCGTCGTAATAGACGTCGCGGCCCGGCAGCATGTTGACGGCCGAGCCCGTGCGGCGCACCACCAGCACGTGGTCGACGACGCCGGCGCCGACCCGCTCGAGAGCGGCATCCACGTTCACCTTCAGCGGAACCTTGCGGCCGCCGCGCAGGCCCTCGTCGGCCGTGACGATGAAGGCGGATTTCGCATCCTGGATGCGGCTGGCAAGCGAATCCGGCGAGAAGCCGCCGAACACCACGGAATGGATGGCGCCGAGCCGCGCGCAGGCGAGCATCGCATAGGCGGCTTCCGGGATCATCGGCATGTAGATCGTCACGCGATCACCCTTGGCGACGCCGCGATTGCGCATGATGTTGGCCATGCGGTTCACTTCCGCATGCAGCTCCCGGTAGGTGATCTTCTTCGATTCGGACGGATCGTCGCCTTCCCAGATGATGGCGACCTGGTCGCCGCGGGTGTGGAGGTGCCGGTCGACGCAGTTATAGGCCACGTTGGTGACGCCGTCCTCGAACCAGCGGATTGCCACGTTGTCGGGGCCGAAATTGGTGTTCTTGATCCGGGTCGGCGCCTTGAACCAGTGGATGCGCTTGGCTTCCTCGCCCCAGAAGGCCTCCGGGTCCTTGATGGACGCCTCGTACTTGGCCCGGTAGCCCGCCTCGTCCAGATAGGCGCGGTGGGTCCACTCGGACGGTACGTCGTAGATCTTCTCTTCCATGCCGCTTCTCCCAGACGCTGGTCTGATGAATTTAGCGCTAGATTTACGGAAAGAGCCAGGGGTCGGGCAAGCGGGGCCGGGATCGGACTTTGGTCTTTGCTACTTTCGGGGTGCAGTGCACAAGCGCGTCAACCGTCCTCACCCGTCAGCCTTCGCCGCACCCAAGCGCCAGCTTCTTCCGGCGTCGCAAAGGTCTGGGGCGCTGCTCGCGGGTCGCATTTGCCGAATCCCGCCTCCAGGTGCCAGCGCCCCTTATGCTCGGGAGCATGGCTTTCCCCATCGAGACGCACGATAACGGCGCTGAGCTTCTCGTCCGCGAAGATGAGCCTGCCTTCGCTGTCGTGGCCGTCGATCAGCACCTGGACAGAGTCATATGTGATGTCGAAAGGCATGATGCACTCCGCGGCTGCAAGGCGGGAGCGCACATCTCTCTCAGCCACCAGCGCCTGGGAAACCCTGCTGGCGATGCATGTTAACGGCTGGCGGACACTTGGGTTCGGCACAATTGCCGCGCAGCGTTGTTATTGCCCCGTCAGCCATTGATCGGAGCCGCTCCCGCCATGGGAGCGTGACAGGACATGCAAGGATGAAAGCCGGCCTTCACTCGCCTCAAACCCTGATGATCCGCAAGCTGGACAGCATCTTTCCTCTGTCCGCGGAGGAGAGGCAGGCGCTCCAGGGGCTGCCGGTCCAGGTCACGCTCTTCAAGGCCGACCAGGACATCGTGCGCATCGGTGACCGGCCCTCCCAGTGTTGCGTGCTGCTGGAGGGCTTCACCCAGGTTTACAAGCTGACCGCCGAGGGCAAGCGCCAGATCATGGCCCTGCATGTGCCCGGCGATATTCCCGACCTTCAGAGCCTGCACCTGAAGGTGCTGGACAACAGCGTCGCCACAATCTGCCCCTGCACGCTGGGCTTCATCCAGCATGAGGACATGCGCCGGGTGTGCGAGCGCTATCCCCGCATCGCCGCTGCCTTCTGGCGCGAAACCCTGGTGGACGCCTCGATCTTCCGGGAGTGGCTGCTCAACATCGGACGGCGCGAGGCCTATACCCGGCTGGCCCATTTCCTGTGCGAGTTCCTGGTGCGCCTGAAAGTCGTGGGGCTTGTCGAGGACGACACGTTCGATCTGCCCATCACCCAGGTCGAACTGGCCGATGCCATCGCCACCAGCAATGTTCACGTCAACCGGGTTCTCCAGGCCATGCGGGCGAACGGCCTGATCCAGACCAGGGGCACACAGGTGATCGTTCCCGACTGGGAACGTTTGAAGGAGGAGGGCGAATTCGATCCGCTCTATCTGCACCTGCAGCAGGAGGGCGACGCATGAGCCTCACCCATCAGCCTGTCCGGGTGAACACCGGCTTCGAAGAAGAAGGCGTGCTGGTATTCGACGAGCGCCACCGGTTGGTGGCCGTGCTGGTCCGGCTGTCGGACCGAAACGAGGTCGCGCCAGGGCAGTGGTTCCTGGAGGCGGGCTTTGGTCCCTTGAGCGGCGCGAGCTATCCGGCCTTTGCCGATCTGGATGTGGCCCAAGAGTGGATCAGCCGGCGTCTTGCCCTTCGGGTCTGACCTTGCCTGACGGCTCCATTGGAGCCTTCCGCACGGCGAAGGCTCATTCAGGCACGTAGCGCGGGTAGGTCGTCTTGCTGGAACGCGCAAGCGCGAGGTCGATCTCAACAGTAGCGTAGGGCGCCTCCGGCGTGGTCTCGGCCAGCACATTGCCTTCCGGGTCGACCACCCAGCCGAGCCCGCCGCAATTGGCCTTGTATCCTTCAGGCGCCCAGAGGTTGGACGACAGGCAATAGGCGCCCGAGCACACCGCCGCCGCCTGGCCGCCGGCCAGCCACTTGCGGGTGGAGCCGTGCGGCGTCGCTCGCGGAACGCACAGGAGATCGGCACGGCTTGCCGCGTAATGGCGCGCCCACTCAAAAAACCACATCTCGGTGCAGATCTGCACGCCGATCCGCATGCCCAGCGCCCGCGCGATGTCGAAGGTGCCAGGGCCGCGCTCGTACCAGGTATGCTCGTAATAGCCCTCCTCGTCGGGCAGGTAGTATTTCTGATGCACGGGCGTGGCGCCCGCTTCTTCCGTCCAGAGATACGCCTCGTTGCGCCGGCTGCCGTGCGGCATGACGATGGGCCGCGTGCCCATGACGGCCCTGGCGTTCAACGCCGACAGGCGCGCGATGCGTGCCTCATGGGCCGCCACCGCCCGCTGCCATTGGCCCGCATCCGGCTGAGGGTCCGCCGCCAGCCACTCGCCGAAGCTCATCTCCGGCACCAGCAGAAAATCCGACCCTTCCTTCGCCACATGCGCGGCCAGGCCCTCCAGGGCGGCATCCAGGTGATCCGGGCGGCAATCGATCTGGCAGACGGTGACCTTCATGGTGTCTTAAGCCCCTCTTACAATGCCGCAGGCTTGGCACCGCCCGCGGTGATTTTCTACAGCCCGCCCATCTTACACACGATCGCCCATTCCTCGTCCGTCACCGGCTGCACCGACAGGCGGGAATTGTTGACCAGAATCATCTTTTCGAGCCCTGGCTCTCTCTTGATGTCGTCGAGGGTCACCGGCTTCGGGAACGGCTTCACGGCCTTGATGTCCACCATGCCGAACTTGCCGGTCTCGTCCGTGTGGTCGGGATAGTATTCCCGGATCACCTCGACGATGCCGACCACCGCCTTGCCCTCGTTCGAGTGATAGAAGAAGCCCTGCTCGCCCACCTTCATGGCCATCAGGTTCTGCTTGGCCACGTGGTTGCGCACGCCGTTCCAGTGCGTGCCCTTGTCACCTTCTGCGACTTGGGCATCCCAGGACCAGACGGAGGGTTCGGACTTGTAGAGCCAATAGGCCATGTTCTGCTTACCCCTTTATCCGCATTGCGAAATCTTTGAGCTTCGCTTCAATGCTCAGACTTGATCGGTCGGTTCATCAGCGCATCGACCGCCTGATCGAGATTCCATGCGCCGGACAGGATCTGCTCGACGGCCTCGGCAATCGGCATGTCGATGTTTTTTGCCCGCGCCAGCGCCACGAGGGCGCTCGCGGTGGTGGCGCCCTCCACCAGCTTGCCGCCGGCGGCGTCCTCGACGCTCATTCCCTGGCCAAGGCGCTGGCCGAAGGCGAAGTTGCGCGATTGCGCCGTCGAGCAGGTGAGAACCAGATCGCCAAGACCGGACAGTCCCATCAGGGTCTCTGGCTTAGCCCCATAGGCGCGGGCAAAGCGCAGGAGTTCGGCGAAGCCGCGGGCAATCAGTGCCGCCTTGGCGCTCTCGCCCAGTCCCTTACCGGCAACGGCCCCGCAGGCGATGGCTAGCACGTTCTTGGCAGCGCCGCCGATCTCGACGCCGCGCACATCGCCGCGATGATAGACCCGGAATGTGGGCCCGGAGATTGCATTGGCCAGCTCTTCGGCCAGAGCCGCGTCGCGGCAGGCCAGCGTCACGGCGGTGGGCAGGCCGCGCGCCACGTCATGGGCGAAGCTGGGGCCCGACAGCACGGCCACGGGCGCGCCGGGGCGCACCTCCTCGACCACGTCGCACAGGAAGGCTCCGCTCCCACGCTCGATTCCCTTGGCGCAGAGCACCAGCGGCGCTGCCACGGGCAGAACGGAAGCAAGGGCCATGCTAATTTCCCGCGTCGTCTGCGCAGGCGTGACGAGAAGAACGGCACGGGTCGAGGCCAGATCGGCGAGTTCGGCGGTCGGGCGGATGCGCTCGTGCAGCTGCACGCCCGGCAGGCAGCGCTCGTTGGTGCGCGTCGCCGCCAAGGCCTGTGCCTGCTCGGGCGAGCGCATCCAGAGCACCACGTCGTTGCCCGCAGCAGCGGCCGCATTGGCAAGCGCCGTTCCCCAAGCGCCGGCTCCGGCAATGCCGATGGTTTCCATTGAGCGAGCCTCTTATGGACCGGTTTCGACGAAAGCTTCGCGGGAGATGCGATAGAGCACATGCCTGCTCAAAGGATGCCTATCAGGAACCGCCGGATGGTCGAAGTCGGCCGTTGGGTCGTAGCGCATGCCGAGCTTTTTCATCACCCGTTGCGAGGGCTCGTTTTGCTTGGTCGTATACGCGACGACCTCAGGCACATCCGTTCGCAGAAAGACATCCTGCAAGGCCGATTTCGCAGCTTCGGCCGCATAGCCTTTGCCCCAATGGGATTCATCGAATCGCCAGCCGATCTCAATGGCGGGCGTAAAGGGCATTTGGCGCAAGATGCGCCAGATTCCGACAAAACCTGCAAATGGCACCACATCGGGCACCTCGACAGCCCAGGGACCGAAGCCATCGACAGCAAAACGCTCAGCAAACCAGCGTGCTTCCGCATCGCTCTCGTCCCGCGTGCGGGTCTTGAGGAAAAAGCGCATCACATGCGGATTGGCGTTAAGCCTAGCGAAATGCGGCAGGTCATCCTCGCGCCAGCGGCGCAGGATCAGCCGTTCCGTGCGAATCTCGTCGGGACAAGGCAACATCACGCCTTCGCTCCCGCCTCGTCGCGGCTGGTGTCGAGGGGCCAGCGGGCGCGGGCGGGGGCGCCGATGTCGTCGATGAGGCCGAGGCGCATGCGCTCGAGACCCGCCCAGGCGATCATGGCGCCGTTGTCGCCGCATAGGTGCAGCGGCGGCGCCACGAGCTTGAGGCCTGCCTCGACCGCGAGCCGCTGCAGCCCCTGGCGCATGCCCTGGTTGGCGGCAACCCCGCCCGCCACCACGAGGGCCGCCGGATGGCCGGCGATCTCGCGGAAGGCGCGTAAGCCCACGCGGGTGCGGTCCACCACCACGTCCACGATGGCAGCCTGGAAGCTGGCGCAGAGATCCGCGATATCGCTGGCGGTGAGCGGCGCGATCTTCTCGGCCTCGATCCTGACAGCGGTCTTGAGGCCGGAAAGCGAAAAGTTCGGCTCCTTCCGGCCCTGCATCGGACGCGGGAAGGCGAAGCGCTCGGGATTGCCCTTGGCGGCCTCGCGCTCCACATGCGGGCCGCCGGGATACGCTAAGCCGAGCATCTTGGCGACCTTGTCGAAGGCCTCGCCGATGGCGTCGTCGATGGTGGTGCCGATGCGCACGTAATCGCCCACGCCGCGCACCGCCACGAGCTGGGTATGGCCGCCGGAGGCGAGGAGCAGAAGGTAGGGGAAGCCGATGCCGTCGGTGAGCCGCGCGGTGAGCGCATGGGCTTCGAGATGGTTCACCGCCATCAGGGGTTTGCGGGTCACGAGCGCGATGGCTTTCGCCGTGGTGAGCCCCACCAGCACGCCGCCGATGAGGCCGGGACCGGCCGCCACGGCGATGCCGTCGATGTCCTTCACGGAGCAGTTCGCGTTCTTCAGGGCGCGGGCGATCAGCCGGTCGATCACCTCCACATGGGCGCGTGCCGCGATCTCCGGCACGACGCCGCCATAGCGGGCGTGCTCGGCGATCTGGCTCAACACCTCGTTGGAGAGGATCTCGCCGCGTCCGTCGAAGCCCACGCCCACCACGGCGGCCGCGGTCTCGTCGCAGGTGGTCTCGATGCCTAGAATGCGCATGATCGTTGGCTGCTCGAATTAAGGTGTTGTCCGGGGTTTCAGCCCGGCGCTCCTCCCCCTATAGTCCGCCGCGCCGCACAAGATCAAACGCAGATCGTTCAAGACAGGAGTTCACGGCAGGAATGGCCTCTTCCCCCACCCTGGTCATCGGTACGCGAGGCAGCCCGCTGGCGCTGGCTCAGGCCCACGAGACGCAAGACCGGCTGGTCGCCGCCCATGGTTCGACCGGGGATGGCTGGACGATCGAGCACCTGCCCCTGTCGATCATCAAGACCACGGGCGACGCCATTCAGGACCGGCCCCTGTCGGAGGCCGGCGGCAAGGGGCTCTTCACCAAGGAGCTCGACATCGCGCTGCTGGAAGGCTCCATCGATCTTGCGGTCCATTCCGCCAAGGACCTGCCGACGACCCTGCCGGAGGGCATCGTGATCGCCGGCTTCCTGCCGCGCGAGGACGTGCGCGACGCCTTCATCAGCCACCGTTTCAAGAGCATCGGTGATCTGCCGCAGGGCGCGGTCGTGGGCTCGGCCTCCTTGAGGCGGCAGGCGCAGATCCGGCGCCTGCGGCCCGATCTCCAGGTCACGCTCCTGCGCGGCAACGTGCAGACGCGGCTCGCCAAGTTGGAGCGCGGCGAGGTCGATGCGACGCTTCTCGCCATGGCGGGCCTGCGCCGCCTCGGGTTGACCGACCACGTGACCACGATTCTGGAGACGGACGACTTCCTGCCGGCCGTGGGGCAGGGCGCCATCGCGGTTGCGATCCGGGCCGAGGACGAGCGGGTGCGCGCGGCGCTTCAAGCCATTCTCGACATACCGACCGCCCAGGCGCTCGCGGCCGAGCGGGCCTTCCTGACCATCCTCGACGGCTCCTGCCGCACACCTATCGCAGGCCACGCGCGGCTCGTCGGCGGCGAACTCGAATTCCGCGGCCTCGTGCTGCGCCCGGACGGGTCGGAGAGCCTGGAGGCCCTGCGCCGCGGCTCGCCGGAGGATGCGGTGGCCCTCGGGCGCGATGCCGGTAGCGAGCTGCGTTCGCGCATGCCGGTCGATTTCCTCAAAGCCTGATGCGGTTCCTCGTCACCCGCTCGCCCGAGGATGCCCTGCGCACGGCGGAAAAACTCGCGGCCCGCGGCCATGAAGCATGCCTCGCCCCCGTGACCCGGATCGTGCCGACGGGCGATCCGATGCCGCTCGATTCGTACGATGCCCTGATCGTCACCAGCGCCCATGCGGAGGACGCTCTCGCCTCGCTGGACCGGACGAAGCCCGTCTTCGCTGTCGGCGAACGCACGGCCGAACCCCTGCGCGCGGCCGGCTTTGCCAGCATCACCGTGGCGGAGGGCGATGCGGTCTCCCTGGTGCGGCTGATTCGTGGCACGCTGGCCCCCGGACTGACCCTGCTGCACGTGACGGCGCGCCATCACAAGGAGGAGCCGGCAGCCTCCTTGAGGGCGTCCGGGTTCACCATCCTGCAATGGGAGGCCTATGAGGCGAAGGCTGTCGAGATGTTGCCGAGCAATGCCGGAGAGGCCCTGCGCACTGGCCAAATCGGCGCCGCGCTCCATTATTCCCGGAGGAGCGCTGATCTGGTGATCCGGCTGGCAGGGGAGGCGGGTGTGGCATCGAGCCTCCTGAGTGTTCCCCAACTCTGCCTGTCGGCCGATGTGGCCGCGCCTCTGACATCGGCAGGCGCCACGACCCTCGTGGCGGAGGAGCCGTCGGAAGAAGCGCTGCTCGGGCTTCTCGACCGGCTCCCATGACCTTGGCCACGACTTCGGCTACGATCCCCGACAGGGATCTTTGTCATAAGGAGAGGATGATGGTCCCTTGGAGCTGCCGATCTTGGACGATCACCGGCTCTTGAGGGAACGAAACCTTAGCGCTCAAGCTTGCCTCAATTGCCTATCACACTGCCCTTTTGAAGACCTCGCCTGACGGCGACCCTGCAAGAGAGACCCGTGACCGATTCATCTGACCCCCGACGCTCGAAATCCTCCCGCAAGAAACCCTCGCGCGAGCCGGCCACCATCGACCTGAAGGCCTTCGTGATCGACGACGGTACCGTTCGGCCCGACCCCGCGGCCGCTGCTCCGGAGACCGGCGGCGAGAGCACCCTTGGACAGGACACCCTTGGGCAGAACACCGCCGGCGAGGAGATGGGCATGCCGGAGACCGCCTCGGCGGACACCTTGTCGGGCGCGCAAGCGGATGAGACCATCGCCAGCGGCAGCGAACCCCCGGCCGAGGATGTGGTCGCGTCGCCGGAGGCCAGCCTCGATTCGGGCTCGGGCACCGACACGCTCCCCTCGGACGCCTCCCTCGAGCAGATGGCAGGGCAGGATACCACCTCAAGCGGCACCTCCTACCAGGAGGCTTCCACGGCCGAGACACGCGCGGACACCCTTCCTCCGCCCGCTCCCGAGCGGCGCAGCTCCGCCGGTGCCCTGATTGGATCCGGCCTCCTCGGCGGCCTCGTCGGCGCCGGCCTCGTCTATGGGCTGCAGACCTGGCGGGACCCGGCTCCCGCGCAGAGCGATCCGCGCATCGCCCAGCTCGAGCAGCGCGTGAACGCGCTGCGGCAGCAGCCGGCCCCGAGCGGTCAGCCGCAGGGTGACACCGGGGCATTGGACGGGCGCCTCCAGGCTCTCGAAACCGCCAGGGGCGAACTCGACCAGCGGCTTCAGGCCATCCAGGATACCGCCCAGCAAGCGGCGTCCCAGGCGCAGGAGGCGCTGAACCGTCCCGCGCCGGAGGCATCCCAGCCCCAGGCCTCTCCCCAGACCGAGGCTGCGCTCGCCGATCTCTCCACCCGCCTCGGCGCCCTCGACGAGCAGGTGCGGGCGAATGCGCAGAACGCCACCACTGCGACGAATGCCTCGCAGGAGCTCGACCGCCGTCTGGCGGATCTCGATCGTCGCGTCAGCGAGCGGGAGCAGCGCTTCCAGGAGACCGACCGGCGCCTCGCCGATCTCGACCGTCAGCTGGCGGAGAGCAACCGGCGCTTTGCGGAGACGGACCGACGGTTCGACCAGGAGGAGCAGCGCCTTGCCGCCCTGTCCCAGCAGGCCGCCGAGAATACGAGGAACGTCACGACGGCGAGCCAGACCGGGACCCGCGTGGTGCTGGCCGGGCGCCTGAACGATGCCCTGCAGGGCGGCACGCCCTATGCGGAGGTGCTCGACGGCGTGAAAAAGGCCGGCACCGATCCTGCCCGGGTGGCGCCCCTCGAACCTTTCGCCAAAGGGGGAGCCCCGACGGCCGAGGCCCTGGCTCAGAGCTTCGACCCGGTGGAGACGGCCATCCTGCGTGAGAGCCGCGGTCCGGCCGAGGGCTGGACCGATCGCATCCTGCGCATGGCCGACAAGGTGGTGACGGTCAGGCCCGTGAACGAACACGGCGGCAACGGCGTTCCAGGACTGGTCACTCGCATACGGCAGGCCCTGGAGCGCGGCGACGTTGTGGAGGCGGCCGCTGCCTGGGACGCCCTGCCCGAGCCGGCACGACGGGTGTCCGAGGAATGGGGCCGGCAGGTCAAGGCCGTTGCCGAGGCTCATCGGGCCGCCCAAGGCATCAGCACGGATGCCCTCGCCACCCTCAACCGTACGACGCAATAAGAAAAGGATCAGCCCAGCATGTGGCGCGCTCTCGTCTTCATCGGTCTTCTCTGCGTCGCGGCCTTCGGCGCCGTCTGGCTGGCCGACCGGCCCGGATCGGTTCTGATCACCTTCGCGGGCTACGAGATCCAGATGTCGGTGGCGGTCGCCGCCGTCGCGCTGGCGGGCCTCGCGCTGTTCCTGGCCCTACTCTGGTCCCTGGTGTCCGGCATCCTGCACCTTCCCTCCCGGCTGACCTTCGCGTCGCGGGCGCGCCGCCGCTCCAGGGGCTATCAGGCCATCTCCCGCGGCATGGTGGCCGTGGGTGCGGGCGACACCATCGCGGCCCGTCGCTATGCCAATGAAGCCGAGCGTCTGCTCGGCCGCGAGCCCCTGACCCTGCTGCTCAAGGCGCAAGCCGCTCAGGTCTCCGGCAACCGCGAGGCGGCCGAGGCCGCCTTTGGTCAGATGATGGAGGAGGACGAAACCCGCGTGCTCGGCCTGCGTGGCCTCTTCGTCGAGGCGCGGCGCCGGGGCGACACGGGCGCCGCTCAGCAATTCGCCTCCGAGGCCGTTCGTCTGGCGCCTGCCGCCGCCTGGGCGAGCGATGCGGTTCTCGAGGCGCGCTGTGCCGATCACGACTGGCGCGGGGCCCTGGAGGCGGTCGAGCGCCGCGCGTCCCTCGGCCTTCTGAACAAGGCCACGGCCAAGCGCCACCGGGGCGTCCTGCTCACGGCCGATGCCCTGGAGCGGATGGATCATGATCCCGATGGCGCCCTCAGGAGCGCCCAGGATGCGGTAAGGCTCGCGCCCGATCTCGTGCCGGCCGCGGCCCTGTCCGGTCGCCTCCTGTCGCGCAAGGGCGATCTGCGCAAGGCCGCCAAGGTGGTGGAGACGGCATGGCGCAGCCTGCCTCATCCGGACCTGGCGGATGTCTATCTCAACCTGCGCCCAGGCGATTCCGGCCTCGACCGGCTCAAGCGTGCCGAGACCCTCATGAAACTCTCCGGCGGCGCGCCGGAAGGGCGGCTGGCGGTGGCCCGTGCGGCGCTCGAGGCGCGCGAGTTCGCCCGTGCCCGCGACGCCCTGGAGCCGCTGCTGCAAGAGCGGCCGAGCATGCGGGTCTGCCTCCTCATGTCCGATCTAGAGCAGGCGGAGCACGGCTCCACGGGCCGTGGCCGTGAATGGCTTGCCCGCGCCACCCGCGCGCCGCGGGATCCGGCCTGGATCGCCGACGGAGTCGTGTCCGATCACTGGCTACCGATCTCGCCCATCACCGGCCGCCTCGACGCCTTCGTCTGGCAGGCGCCGCCAGACATTCTGGTCGCCCCCGAATTCACCCTGCACGATGACGTGACGGCGGATCTCGACGACGAACCGAAGCCGCTGCCGGCCATGCCTGCGCCTGAGCCTGTTCCAGCGCCAGTCCCTGCGGATCCAAGCGAGCCGCTTGCCGAACCGGAGAACGACGTTCTGAAGAGCGAGCTGATGGCCGCCTTGAACGCCCCGGAACCCGCCAAGGAGGAAACGCCTTTGCCACCATCGGGGCCTGTGGTCTTCCCGGCCACGCCTCCGGACGTGCCGAAACCGAAGGAAGAGGCGGCTGCGCGCCGCAGCGTTTTTTCGGTCTGGTAGAGTCTTTCCGGCCGTTCTTGCCTTGCCAACCGCTAGGCGAGGGGGTAAGAGGGCGGCCTCTCGGATCGCAAGATTTGCGATGCCGCAATAGCTCAGCTGGTAGAGCACCTCATTCGTAATGAGGGGGTCGGGGGTTCGAATCCCTCTTGCGGCACCATTCCCATCCTTGGCGATGACCATCGCTGAAGCTGGGGAAGGAAGGGTAGGGGGCCATAGCTCAGCTGGGAGAGCGCTTGCATGGCATGCAAGAGGTCGGCGGTTCGATCCCGCCTGGCTCCACCATCCTACCAAGACTGAGACGGAGCGTGCGGGTGTAGCTCAGGGGTAGAGCACAACCTTGCCAAGGTTGGGGTCGAGGGTTCGAATCCCTTCGCCCGCTCCAATTTCTCTCATGATCTGAGAGTTTCACGAAGGCCCGCCACTCGGCGGGCTTTTCGTTTTCCAAGCCTCTCCATGCAAAACGGGCCCCTCCGTCTGAGAAAGGGGCCCGCGGTGACTCAAGGTCACACGTCATCGACGTTTATCCGGGTAAACCGGTCAAATCTTCCAGTGATGTCGGGCCGAAGAATGCCTCGACGCTCAACGCATGATCGTGGAGGGAGCTTTCAGCCCAGGCGAAATCGCTATGCGAGCCTCCATCCGTTCAGGCCGAGGCGGGTGCCCGGCTCATCAGGCTGCGGTATCAGCGTCCGTGAAGAACCCACTCAGAACGTATGCCGATCCGTTTTCCGTGACGGGTACTTCCAGGTTTGGATCACGACCCGTCATGATGAGTAAAGCACTCGAGGGACGCTTGTTTCAGCGTGACAGCAAAGAAAAAGACCCGGCACCGATGAGCCGGGTCTTTTTCTTGCTGAGAGAGATGAAGTCTAGGCGGCTTTGACGCCTTGGAGGAAGTCCTGGACCTCTCTGGAGAGATCGTTGGAGTGGCGCGACAGCTCCTGGGCCGCCCCCAGCACCTGAGAGGCCGCCGAGGTGGTCTCCCCCG
>NZ_JAERQE010000074.1 GCF_016734765.1 Microvirga soli
GATGAACTGCCAAATGATGCGGGTCATCTCGTCGCCGTCGAGCTCGACGACCGGATTGGCAACCTTGATCTTCGCCACGTGTGGCTCCTGCTTGATATTGACGCTGGCGGTTGACCCACCAAAAGTTGCACCGCAGCACACGGAAATGCGCTGCGGTGTTGTTAAGCCCCCTCGCCTGCCTTGGCATTAAGCCTGCAGGCTGCGCCGGTTAAACGACGACGACTTCGATCGCCCCGACCCCCTCGACGAAACCTTCGAGAACGTCACCGCGTACAACCGCGCCGACGCCGGCGGGCGTGCCGGTCATGATGATGTCGCCGGGCTGAAGGGTGAAGAGACCGGAAAGGTATGAGATCATCTCCGGCACCTTCCAGATCAGTTGGTTCAGGTCGCCCTGCTGACGGACCTCACCATTGACCTTGAGTGTGACAGCGCCCGAATTCGGATGGCCGATCTCGCTCGCCGGAACCAGCGGGCCACAAGGAGCAGAGGCTTCGAAGGCCTTGCCGACTTCCCAAGGACGACCCAGCTTCTTGGCCTCGCCCTGAAGGTCGCGACGAGTCATGTCGAGGCCGACACCATAGCCGAAGACGTGATCGAGGGCCGCTTCCACGGCAATGTCCGTTCCGCCCTTGCTTAAGGCCACCACCATTTCGATCTCGTGGTGCACGTCTGATGTCTGGCTCGGATATGGAAACTTGCCATCGATCACGAGGTTATCTGGGTTCTTCTGGAAGAAGAACGGCGGCTCCTTGGACGGATCATGTCCCATCTCGATAGCGTGCTCGGCGTAATTACGTCCCACGCAATAAATACGGTGAATGGGAAACAGTTTGTCACTGCCCTGGACAGGCAAGGTTGCAATGGGTGCCGGCTGAACGACGTAGTCAGTCATGGCGATAGGTGCATTCATCATCTTACTCCTGCGTAATAGTCGACTTTTTTCTCGATGTGTTCGATGGCCGCTGACATCAGCATCGCCGCAGCGAAGAGGATGATCGTCAGCGCCCAGAAGTTCTCCATGTCAAAGCTGCGTGAATAAAGTTCAAACAGTTCGCCATAACCGATGATCGCCACCAGAAGCTGGCCGATCACCACACCCTTTACGCCGCGCACTAGACCGAGTCTGATCCCTGCAAGGATCTCCGGCAGTGCGGCAAGGAGAACGATTTTCCCGTAAAGAGCGAAGGTAGAGGCACCATAGGAGCGCCCCATCTCAATAAGCGACTTCGGCACATGCTGAATGCCGGCTCGCGTATCCAAAACGATAATCCATACCGCAAAGAGGAAGACCGTGACGATCACCGTGGTCTCGCCCATGCCGAACAGGATCATCAACACCGGAACCAGGGCCGAGAGCGGCGCACTGACGAAGATGTTGACCCAAATGCTGAACAGTTCATCCACTGCCTTGAACCGCCCCATCAGCACGCCAAGGCTGACGCCAACCACGATGGCAAGCCCCATGCCGATTGCAAAACTGTGCAACGTGATCATTGCGGCCGCCTGCCATGTGCTGGTCTGCACCATAGAATAGCCAGCGACCAGCACAGCCGAAAGAGGTGGAACCAGGAACATCAGTCCGGATTGGCCGACAAGTTCCCAAATCACGCACCAGACCAGGAGTGATGCCATCATCGGCACCCGATAACCGTAAAGTGTCATGGCTGCCCCTCAATCCACGTAGTGCTTGAGGCCCTGCCAGATCTCCTCGACAGTGTCGAGATAGCCCTGATCACGGCGGATGGCATCGGGGGAGGCTGTGCGATCGACTTTCGGTTCGATGATCTGCGAAACACGACTCGGTCGGCGTGACAGGAGCACAATGCGATCCGATACGTAGACAGCCTCTTCGATGCTATGCGTGACGAAGATGAAGGTCTTGCGTTCCTTCTCCACCAGCCGCAGCAGGTCCTCCTGGAACTTGCGGCGGTTCTGCTCATCGACCGCCGAGAACGGCTCGTCCAGCAGAAGCACTTCCGCATTGACCGCGAACGCACGGGCAAGGCCGACGCGCTGGCGCATGCCACCGGAGAGCTCATGCGGATACTTATCCTCGAACCCGGTAAGACCAACCTCGGCAATATAATGCCGTGCGATGGACTGGCGTTCCGCCTTCCCCATTCCCTTCAATTCGAGCCCGAAAGCCACGTTGCGCATCACCGTCGCCCACGGCATCAGGGCGAAGTCCTGAAACACGAAGGCGCGCTCTGGGCCGGGTCCAGTGACGGTTTTGCCGTTGACCCGCACCTCACCGGAAGTCGGCTCGATAAGGCCTGCGATGATCTTGAGCAGGGTGGTCTTGCCGCAGCCAGATGGGCCGAGCAGTGTCGTGAGCTTGCCTCGAGGAAAGTCGAGATCAATCGATCGAAGCGCTTCGACCTCTTTATAGTTCTTGGAGATGCCTCGAACCTCAACAGCAGCAGATTCAGCGTGAGGCAGAGCATGGATTGAAGCAGTGGATAAAGTCATGTCAGCCTCTCCTCTTTTCCGGACGTAGTACGCGCATCTCGAATGCTTCAAGAGCCGCGAGCGTCAGGGTCGAGACCAGAATGATGGAGACAACAGCGGCATACATTTCTGCATAATTGGCCACTGAGCGGTGGTAGGTGATCAGGTCGCCGATTCCGGTCGGTGTGATCAGGAGTTCGGCCAGGATGACGCCGATGAAGCCCGCAGCGAGGCCCAGGCGCAGGCCAGCAAAGATGACTGGGCTGGCATCCGGGATGATGATCTTGGCGATTTGCTGAAGCTTCGTGCCCTGGAACGAGTAGCACATGGCCACCAGCGAAGGGTTGGCATTGCGCACCGCCTTATAGCCGTTCAGGACGATGACCGGCAAAGCCAGCATGATAACCGCGAGAGTCTTTGCTGCCAGCCCAATTCCATACACGAAGGTGATGAGTGGAATAAGAGCCGCCATCGGGGCTGATTGCAGGACGATGAACAAAGGAGCCACAAGCCATTCAGCCGTGCGCGACAAACCCATCACGATGCCCAGGGTTACCCCGACAGCTCCCGAAATGGCGATGCCAATGATCAGGGGCTGAAGCGTCGAGCCATAAGCAGCAAACAGGCTGCCATCGAGCAGCATTGTGACGAAGGCCGAGAGTGTCTCCAGAAAAGTTGGGAAAGCATAGCTGATCGGCACGCGTCCAGCGATTTCCCATATCAAGAAGAAGAGCCCCAGCGAGACCATTCTTGAGACAATCGGGTGTTGCGTAAATAGCCGGCCGAGGCTCAAGCCCCAACCCGCCGGCGAATGGACGGCCCGCACGGGGCCGTTCACTTGTGAGGAAGCCATCATTTTGGCCACCTTACTTGGTGCCAACTTTCGCCAGAACGCGATCCAGCGGGCGGGTGTCCCAGAAATCCTCGACCTTCAGGCTTGCCGGCTCACCGGTAAGCTGCCCCGAGAGGGTGTAGAAGGCAAAGTCATCCTTTGCAGCCGTTGCGCCACCACCGTTGAGGGGAAACGCCTTACCCTTCGCGAGTTCTTCGAAGTACGGGCTGATCTCGTTCACCTGAGCCGCAGGCAGGTCGGGCAGCAACTTGTACTTGGCGCGCCACTCCGCGACGACACCCGGCTTCTCGGTGACTTCACGCCAGGTGGTGAGGATGGCCTCGACGATCTTGTCGACATCCGCAGCATTCTTTTCAAGGAAGTTTGTGTTGGCAAACAGCGCTTCGTCCGTTGCGTTTACGCCCTCGAGCGGCAGGATCACGAACTTGCCGGGTGCCTGGGTTTCCAGCAAGCGGCGGCCGGACGAATCAACGATGGAAGCCTTGACGTTGCCCTGCAGCAAGGCACCCGTACGAACCTCCGCGCCAGGAATGTAGCTGATCTTGGAGAACTTGATGCCCTGGCGCTGCTCCATCAGCTTCATGATAGCTTCAGTCCCGGAGCCGCGGGAGTGGACGGCTACCTCCTGCCCGTTCAGATCCTTCCAGGTCTTGTAGAACTCGCCATTCACCGCCGGATAGAAGCGCAGCGTCGAAAGCTGCATGAACATTCGGATGGGTGCCTTGACCTTCTGCACGAGGGCATAAGGGCCACCAACACCGATGTCAGCCTGTCCGCCGACTACGGCCTGAGCTGCGATATCTTCTGACTTCAGATAAGTCATCTCGATATCGACACCCTTTTCCTTAGCGCGCTCAAAGGCTGCCAGGAGATGCAAGGATTCCACGCTGGGGATATCGCCATAGACCACACGAACCTTGGCAGCCTCTGCTGCGCTCGACACCATGAGCGCAACACCGATCGCGAGCGCAGCGGTAGTGGCTTTCAGACCAACCAACTTTTTGGACATTTCAAACTCCCAGGTTTCGGCGGTTTATCCGCCTTCTAAGGTCGCGCTTTGCACGACCAATATGGTATTGGTTGCAATTGGGTGAAAGACTGTCAAGCGTTATTGTTCTTGACTATATTATTACTGCGATTAAAAGATCCGACCAATTCTAAATTGGTTGAGAGACTAAGATGCTAGCTGTCGATGAAGCAGGTTCTAATCGGAGTGTCGTCACCCAGCTGCGGGCCTACCTCGCACAAGCGACACTCCCTGAGGATGGGCGCCTCCCTGCAGAGCGGGATTTGTCAGCGGTGCTTGGGGTGACGCGGACCGAACTCAGGAAGGCACTCGGAGCTCTTGAGGCCGAAGGCCAAATATGGCGCCACGTCGGCAAAGGCACCTTCATGGGCAACCGGCCTGTGGACACCCTTTCGGATATTGCGGCCCTGTCCAAGCGGACCAATCCAGCCGAACTGATGCGCGCCCGTCTGATCATCGAACCTGAGATCGCACGAGCGGCGGCGCTGACTGCAACGCCAATGCATCTAGCTGAGCTAAGGATGTGCCAAGCACGAACGCGTGAGGCCGCAACCTGGCGCCAATATGAGACGTGGGATACACGCCTGCACCGCACCGTCGCCGAAGCAACTCAGAATACGCCGCTTCTCGGGCTATTCGATATGCTTAACGCGCTACGTCGCGCCGTAACCTGGGGCAGGCTTCGATCCAACCCTGTCAAGCCAGAGCCGGACCATCACAGCTTCACCGAGCATGAGACGATTATTACGGCTATCGAGAACCGTGACATGAACGGCGCAGCCGCTGCGATGCGCACCCATTTGCAGAGCGTAGAGCGCAATCTTTTAGCGCGGCAGTCGAGTGAAGCTGACTAATACCCAAGCACGAACCTCTGACTTTAGAGAAAGGCTAGCGATGGTGGCGTGTTACTGATCCAGTAACGCTTCTGGGACATCATGCCCAAACTTTGGTCGTAATATCGTTAGTTAGATATGATTACTGCCCTTCCGGGAAGGCAGGCACTATTCGTTGGGTGAAGCCATTTGGGGCGCATAGTCGTCTGCTTTGGGTCAGGCAGTGAAGTCCATTCACTTTTCGAAAGATCTGGTTAGGTGAGGATTGCTAACTTCGAGCATAGGTTTCAGGCGTGCCATAAGCAGCCCCTCCCCTCCAAGCCCGCAGATCTGAGGGGCGGCTTGCGACCAATTTCTGTCTGCGTCTTTCAGCGCACATGCATACGCTCTGCAACGCAAACATAGGGCACATGTCAGACGGCTTCGGGCAGGTGGCCAATGAGCTTGTCGAGCGTCAGTGGATAGTCTCGGACGCGAATGCCAGTGGCATGGTAGACCGCGTTTGCGACAGCCGCTCCGACACCGCAAATGCCAAGCTCGGCCACCCCCTTCGCTTTCATGGGCGAGGACATCGGATCGACCTCGTCGAGGAAGATGACGTCTTGGTGCGGGATGTCGGCATGGACTGGCACCTCATAACCCGCAAGATCGTGGTTGACGAAGAAGCCACGCCGCTTGTCCACCGCCAGTTCCTCCATCAAAGCCGCACCGACGCCCATTGTCATCGCGCCGATCACCTGGCTCCTCGCGGATTTGGGATTGAGGATGCGTCCCGCCGCGCATACCGCGAGCATACGCCGAACCCGAACCTCACCAGTTAATGCGTCGACTCCAACCTCAACGAAATGAGCCGCGAAGGTCGATTGCTGGTGCGTCTTGGCAAGATCGCCGTACTCAATGAAGTCCTCGGCGACAAGTTCGCCCGCGCTTGCGGCCTCTGCCAGCGCCACACTGCGGTTGCCCGAACGCACGGCGCCATCCGCAAAGACAGCATCGGCGGAATTGAAGCCCAGCCTTTGCACGACGGCCTCGCGCAGCTTGACACAGGCAGCGTAGACACCAGCTGTCGAGTTGTTCGCGCCCCATTGTCCGCCGGAGCCTGCGGCGACGGGAAACGAGGAATCCCCAAGTCGGACGACCACCTTATCCAAGGCTACACCCATCATTTCCGCGGCAGTCTGGGCGATGATGGTGTAGGACCCCGTTCCGATATCGGTCATGTCGGTTTCGACCGCCACCACCCCCTGACCGTCAAGTCGAACCCGCGCAGCGGACTTGGTCAGGAGATTATTGCGGAACCCCGCTGCAACACCCATTCCAACAAACCAGTGTCCATCCCGCACCTGGGCAGGCTGGGCATTGCGCTTGTCCCAGCCAAAGCGCTCAGCACCCAGCCGGAGACAGCCGACGAGATCACGGTGGGAGAACCGCCGATTGGGGTTTTCCGGATCCACTTGGGTGTCGTTGAGAATGCGGAACTGGACAGGATCAAGTCCAAGCTTTTCGGCCATCTCATCCATGGCAACCTCAAGTGCCATCATGCCGGGCGCCTCACCCGGTGCACGCATTGCGTTGCCTTCTGGCAGGTCAAGCGGCGCGAGCCTCATGGCCATGAGGCGGTTTGCGCCCGCGTAGAGCAGCCTCGTTTGTGACACCGCCGTCTCAGGCTTGCCGTCGGCCAGATTGCCAGAAGTGCTCTCGTGCGCGATGGCCGTGATGATGCCGTCACGGTTCGCACCGATGCGGATGCGTTGGATCGTGGCAGGCCGATGGGTCGTGTTATTGGCGATCAATGGGCGGGTGAGCGCCAGCTTCACCGGCCGCTGTGCCGCTTTCGCGCCGAGCGCTGCCAGCACGGCATCGGCCCGTATGAATAGCTTCCCCCCGAAGCCGCCGCCGATATAAGGCGAGTCAAGACGAACATTCTGTGCCGGAATGCCGAGGATTTTGGCGATGCTGCGTTTGCCCCAGCCAATCATCTGGTTCGAGGTCCAGAGGGTCAGCTGATCGCCGTCCCAGGCTGCGATCGTGGCGTGCGGCTCCATCATGGCATGGCTCTCATCGGGCGTCGTGTAGCTCTCGTCGTGTTTGACCTCTGCCGCCTTGAACGCGCCCTCAAAGTCGCCGACGCGAACCTCAGGAGGTCCGCTGCTGCCCTCGCCGCTATCGTCCCCAACAAGTGGGGCATTCGACGCCTCGGCGGCGAGGTCGAATTTGCCTGCCTCAGGCTCATAGTCGACGCGAATGAGGTAGGCTGCAGCCCGTGCTTGCTCAAAGGTCTCTGCAACCACCACGGCGACCGCTTGGTGGTAATGCTGAACAACAGGTCCGCCGAACAGATAGGCGGCATTCATCATGCCGCGCTCCAACCGTGGCATGTCGAGTGTCGTGACGATCGCTAGAACGCCAGGCGCCGCCTTCGCCTCATCCAGGAGCATGGCAGCAATCCGGCCCTTTGCAATCGCTGCGCCCAACACGAAGCCATAAGCCTGATCTGGCACTACGTCGTGCCTCTCATAAGCATAAGGTGCCGTGCCGGTTGTCTTGTGTCGGCCGTCTATCCGGTCAGTGGGGCGCCCAACAACTTTGAGCTGGTCAATCGGATTGGTTGTGGCGGGAGTGTCGAAACGCATTCCTCAGCTCCTCGCTTGGGATATCACGGCCCCGATCGTACGCTCGACCAGAGGTCGCTTGAACGCATTGTCGTGGGTCGGCTTGGCATCGGCTAGAAGCTGCTCAGTGACCACCTTGGAACCGCGGGGCAAATCTGCCTCTGCGGCCTCAATCCGCCAAGGCTTGTGCGCCACCCCGCCGACAGCCACTCGTCCTGTGCCGTTCTGGTGAATGACAGCCGCCACGGAGACGAGAGCAAAGGCATACGAGGCGCGGTCACGTACCTTGCGGTAGATCTGCCGACCGCCGACGGGTGGCGGCAAGGTTACGGCGGTGATGAGTTCCCCCGGCTCCAGCGCCGTTTCCAGGTGGGGAGTGTCGCCGGGCAGGCGGTGAAATTCCGCAATCGAGATCGTCCTGCCGGCCCCATCGGGCCTCACCGTCTCGACCACCGCATCAAGCGCCCGCATGGCGACTGCCATGTCGCTCGGATTAGTGGCTATGCAGGCATCGCTTACCCCAACAATGCCGAGTTGTCGGCTGACCCCGTCCAAGGCCGAGCAGCCGCTGCCAGGCTGCCGTTTGTTACAGGGCTGAGCGGTGTCATAGAAGTAGGGACAGCGGGTGCGCTGGAGAAGATTACCCGCTGTTGTCGCCCTGTTGCGCAATTGCCCGGATGCGCCAGCGAGCAGAGCCCGTGACAGGACAGCATAGTCGCGGCGAACGCGTTCATCGGCGGCAAGATCAGTGTTGCGGACAAGTGCGCCGATCCGGAGCCCACCTTCCGGAGTCGGCTCGATGGTATCGAGCTTCAGCCCGTTCACGTCGACGAGGTGCGTCGGTGTCTCGATCTGCAGCTTCATCAGGTCGAGAAGATTCGTGCCGCCCGCGATGAACTTCGCGCCAGGTGTGCGGGCGACAGCGGCTGCGGCCTCAATGGCTGTCTTCGCGCGCTCATACGTGAAAGATCTCATCCCTGCCTCTCCGCGACCTCGGTCATTGCCTCGACGATGTTAGAATAGGCACCGCACCGGCAGATATTACCGCTCATCCTCTCGCGGATCTCAGCCTCGCTGAGTTGAACCGGGCCTGTGAGGTCAGCCGTGACATGACTTGGGATTCCGGCTTTGATCTCGTCCAGCACCGCCAAACCCGAGCAGATCTGTCCGGGCGTGCAATAGCCGCACTGATAGCCATCGTGTTTGATGAACGCTGCCTGCATCGGGTGCAAGTTGTCCGGAGCGCCGATTCCCTCAATGGTGGTTACCGTATTGCCCTGGTGCATCACGGCAAGAGTCAGGCAGGAGTTGATCCGTCGTCCATCGACCAAAACCGTACAAGCGCCACATTGGCCGTGGTCACAGCCTTTCTTGGTACCCGTGAGACGCAAATGCTCCCGCAAAGCGTCGAGCAGTGTCGTGCGAGTGTCGACCTCCAGCGCATGAGATTGACCGTTCACATTGAACGAGACCTGGGTCAACACAGGCGTTTCCACGGGGGTCGGCTGCGCCCCTGCCGATAGCGGCGCTACCGCAACTGCCGCACAAGCCCCGGCTCCGGCCATCACCTCGCGCCGGTTCACATTCAGCTCACTAGGATCCGCCATGTCGGCCTCTTTCCCTGGTTAAAGCGGGGTCAATTCCACTCTGCCGCAGTCCGCAGGTGGCCTCGCTCGCCAGAGCGCGACCGGCTTCGGATCACTCGACAACGGCCCGCCGCCTAAAGTGGTTTCAACCTCAGTGCAGCAAAGCTGAGCCATTAGGAGCCTTGGGGATGCGCCGCCAAGCAAATCGGCCTTGATTTTGAGCATGAGTGCGCCAGCGCAGTAGCTGATGTCTGGCCGCGAAAGCCTCCTGAGCTGGTAAATGTTCACCTTCAGACTAAGGTCCAGAGGGGGGTCACAAAGTAACGAACAGCATATGAAATGAAGGTCTGCCCATAGCGCCTTTACAGAAATTCGGCGTACTTCGCCTAGTGCCAGAAGCGGTACTCCTATTCGTAGCCTGAAGTTTAGCCGCTGGCGTGAGAACCAAGATGAAAATTTCGGTTCTCACATAGACGTCGTATCATTCTCCTACCCAAAGGCTCGTACAAGGCCTGTAACGGCGATGGTGACACCGAGTGACCGATTGGCTTGCTGATGACCGACGGATATCCGAATGATAGAGCTGTGGCTCCGGACGGAATTTCGGTGCCGTGCGCATAGCCATGAAAGATCGCAAAGAAGCCCACGAGCGCCACCACGGCGCCTAGGGCAATCACCGAAGCGGCTATGGACACCTCAGCGGCCGGAACATTGAAGCCAGCCGTTCCAATGACTTACCGCATGCCGGATTGATGAACCAGCCTCTCACTCACATCTGACGAACACGCTGATGCTGCTGGCTACGTCAGCCAGATCGGGCGGCGAGAGGCGTGATGCAGTAGAGGCAGCCGGAACCTCGACCCGGGTGCTCTCCAGGAACGTGGCCAACGCCCCTGCCTTGATCGCGAAGTTCACATTCTGGGGAACGTCTCCAATGGCGACCACCGTTCTGAGAGCGTTGAGGTTGGATGTTACCACACCGACAACATTGCCGTTCTCGTCCAGCAAGGTCCCACCGCTATTCCCCGACTGAACCGGAGTTGAGATCTGGAGAAAGCGGCTATCGTCTCCGATTCCAGCCAATGCGGTCACGTTGCCGATGGTGAAATTGCCGGAGCTCGCCAAGACGCTGTTGAGCGGGAAGCCAAAGGCCGCGACGGCTTCTCCAAGGCGAACGCCTGAACGGACAGTTGCGAACTTGTCCGTCGGTTGGTCTGTCTTCAGCAATGCTAGGTCGTTGTTCGTGTCCCGGGCCAGGATCCTTACCGGAAGCGGCGAGCCGTTGGAGGGCTTAATCTGGACAGAAGAGCAGCTCTCGATCACGTGGTTGTTCGTGACAACATGGCCCTCCTGGGTGACGAAGAAGCCTGCCCCGGAGGACGCACGCTTCTCCTCCTTGGGAACCGCGCTCGGCGCGACGGGCGTGGGCGGCGCGACCGCGACACTTTCCGGCCGGGGAGCCGGGGCACTCCTCGGGATGTATCCCTCCGCCTCGAGGTGCTTGCGCAGGGCCACCGGGAACTCGATGGTGCGCTCTTTCCCGGTCGGACAAGACCCGCTCACCTTCGCTACGGTGCATTCGGTCAGTGGCCAGTCAGTGCCCCGATCATACAGGGGCAGCATCCGGCTCCAGGCATCGTCGAACTCGCCCACGATGGCTTTTGTCGCCACCCAAGCGGCAAGGAATCCGTTCGAGCGTCATAGGTACGGCTCCCGGCTGGCAAGATACTCGATCCGATAGAGTTCCTGGCGCATGTAGGCCCGGAAGGCTGGGTGTGCTGTTACATCGATGAGCCGGTCACCGGAGAGCTTCGATATGCTCTCGGGCGCCCAGGATCCTGCATACGGCGCGAAGGTGTAGAAGAAGGTTTGGTCGATGCTCAGCAGCTCTGCGGCGCCATCCCCGTCAATATCATCGAAGGTGTAGCCGCTGTCCCCGTCGATGGTCTTGCCTTGGACAACGCGCCACTCGGTTCCGACCTTCGTGGCGATCTTGGTCACAGTGCAGCAATGCGCGCCACCCCAGAAGGACGAAAAGACCACCTGCGGCTCTGCGCTGGTGGGGTCGAGGCGTACGACGGTGACCTCGGCGTTTGGCACCTCGTTCGAGCTTTCCTCAAGACGCGCCGTAAAGGCGAGACGGCCGTTCGCAGATCCGGACAGGACGGGAAAGCGCCCGCTCTCCTTCCCGCTTGCAAGGGTTGAGACGGTGAGAACCAGTTCGCCGGAGCGCAGATTGACCTGTTTCGAGCCGTCGTACTTTGCCTGGATTAGAGGCTTGTAGGTCGAGGGCTTCCAGACCTCAGCAACGTATCCTTGTCCTCGGGTGATGATGGTGTCGCCAGGGATTTCGCCCGTGCGGACCAGCGCTTCCTTGTAAGCCCGGGGGTTCGGGATGCGCTCGGGACCGGCGACAATGGCGTACCATCCGTTCGTGGCTTGCATGACCCGCACGGTTGGAAAGCGCCAGCGGTAGGAGTGGGCGACGCCAATGGCCTCATCAAGGCTCTGCCGGCTCGCCAACGCGATCCACCGAGCATCTCCCGACAGCGTAAATGAGTCAGCTCGAGCCGACGAGCCGACCGCACAAACTGCGATTGCAAGTGCAACAGGGACAATACGCATAGACAACCCCCACACGGCATCACATCAGCCGCTGCCTCATCCGCATGTCAACTTAGAACAAATCCGGATGAACAGAGTGCTGGTTATCCCGCAAATAGGCTGCCAAAAGTCCAGCAGAGGTGTGGTCGGAGTGAAAACTTTCCTTGTGACAAGGCTGGGATTCAGGCGGTGAGGTATTTTCATCCATACCCCCGCCCCACTTCAGCGTTCCCACCCTCTCCAGCTACAAAGGAGATGCCGCAAGCAGACACTTTACTGAACCTTCTGCAACACTCTTCTCCTCACAATTCACAGCTACTCCTGCGTGTATTTGACTCACCCTCGAATGAGAACATAATAGGAACATCGTCAACAACAGATTTGGCTTCGGCACGGATTCCATGAACCCCGGGCAACAGGATAGGCTTGCCGATTTGCGGCTCCAGATTGCTCGGTACGAGGGTGGGCCCCAGAACACCACCCCCCTGCCTTTCAGTCTTCGCGCGCTCGACAATCACCTGCCAGGCGGCGGCCTCGCCCGGGGTGCCCTGCACGAGATGATCGAGGCGGGCCTCGCCTCCGAGTTCGCCGGCAGCACCACGCTCTTCACCGCGGGGATCGCGGCCCGTCTCAAGGGACCCGTGCTCTGGTGCTTGAACCGTCGTGACCTGTTCGCACCAGGTCTCCTGCGTGCCGGCCTGCATCCCGATCGCGTCATCTATGCCGAGGCCGAGCGGGAGCGCGAGATCCTGCCGCTGATCGAGGAAGGCCTGCGCGAGAAGGGACTGGCTGCCGTGGTCGGCGAGGTCACGCGCATGAGCCTCATTGCCTCACGCCGTCTGCAACTGGCGGCTGAAGCCACGGGCGTGACCGCTCTCATCATTCGGCGCTGGTGGACCCTGGCCGAGAAGGATCTGGTCCATTTGCCGACCGCTGCGGTGACGCGCTGGCGCATCGCCCCTACCCCTTCCGAACTCATGCCGGTGCCTGGTCTCGGCCGAGAGCGCTGGCAAGTCGAACTCCTGCGCTGCCGCGGCGCTGAACCCCGTACCTGGATTCTGGAGGCCTGCGATGCGAAGGGTCGTCTCGCTCTACCTGCCGACCTGGCCGACCGATCGGATCAGGCGGCGGACCGGCGGGCCGCCGCGTCATGAGCCGCTCGTGACTGTCCACACGGTCGGATCACGCCGCGTCGTGCGTGCCGCCTGCGCGGCGGCACAGGAGACGGGCCTGCATGTCGGCATGGCGCTTGCCCAGGCACAGGCCCTGGTGCCGAACCTGCATGTGGTTGAAGCCGTGCCGGACGAAGACGAGGCCTCCTTGCGGGAGCTGGCCCGCTGGGCCATCGGCTACTCGCCCGTGGTGGCGGCTGACCCGCCGGATGGTCTCTGGATCGACATCGCCGGCGTGGCGCACCTCTTCGGCAGCGAGGAGGAGTTGCTCGCGGATCTGACCAGCCGTCTGACCCGACAGGGCATCGCCGCCAAGGCGGCGGTTGCCGATGCCCCGGGGGCGGCTTGGGCGGTGGCTCGCTATGGAGCCACCGGTGTCGTGCCGACGGGCCGCACCGTGGATGCCGTGGCAACCCTGTCGATCCGAGGTTTGCGCATCACTGCCGACAAGCTCAGCGCCCTGCACAAGCTCGGCATCGAGCGCGTCGGCCAGTTGGCCGCCATGCCGCGTGCGCCTCTCGTCCGGCGCTTTGGGCGTGACGTCGCGCTGCGGCTCGATCAGGCGCTTGGGCATGCGTTCGAACCGATCACGCCGCTGATCCCGAAGGAAACGCCAATGGCATCGTGTGCCTTCGCGGAGCCCATCGGTCGGCTTGAGGACCTCAAAAGCGTGCTGCTGCGACTTGCCAAGGATCTGTGCCGGCAACTGGAACGCCGTGGCGAAGGGGTGCGCCGTCTCGACCTCCTGTTCCAGCGCGTCGATCAGAAGAGCGCCTGCCTGCGTATCGGTACCGCCAAAGCCAACAGGGATGCGGCGCATCTCGCCAAGCTCTTCGACGAGCGGCTACAAGCCATCGATCCTGGCTTCGGCATCGAAGAGATCGTTCTGATCGCGAGCAAGGTCGAGCCGCTCGCGGAGACGCAAGCTCAAGTTCGTGGCCTTGGCGAGGAGGACGCCGGCGAAGCGGATATGGGCCAGCTCGTCGATCGGCTCGGCGCCCGCATTGGCATGAAGAAAGTTTATCGCCTCGCGCCCGTCCAAAGCCTCGTCCCCGAACGGATGGCGCGCCGGATTCCGGCACTCGCGCCACCGACCGGGTCGGTCTGGCCGGAGACCCTGCCGCGGCCCACGCGCCTGCTCGATCCGCCTGAGCCTGTGGTGGCCACCGCCCTGCTGCCGGATCACCCGCCCCGCTTCTTCGTCTGGCGCAAGGTTCGGCACAATGTCGCCAAGGCCGATGGGCCGGAGCGCATCACGCCGGAATGGTGGAACGGCGACAAGAGTTCGGCTGCCCGGGACTACTACCGCGTCGAGACCGAGCAAGGCGGGCGCTTCTGGATCTTCCGCGATGCGCCCACTGCGGAGGGCGGACGCTGGTGGATGCACGGCTTCTTCTCGTGACAGAAGGCTACTTCCCCATGTACGCAGAGCTCCAGGTCACGACCCACTTCAGCTTCCTACGCGGTGCATCGAGCCCGCAGGAGCTGTTCGAGCAGGCCAAGCTCCTTGGCATCACCGCGCTTGGTATCACCGACCGCAACTCGCTCGCCGGAATCGTGCGTGCATATGAGGCCTCGCGCGACACAGGCGTCCGCCTTGTGGTCGGATGTCGGCTCGATCTCACCGACGGCACGTCGTTGCTCGTCTATCCGACTGATCGGGCCGCCTACTCGCGCCTGTGCCGGCTGCTCAGCCTCGGCAAGAGCCGTGGTGGCAAGGGCCGGTGCCATCTTGTCTGGGATGATGTGACGACTTGGAACGAGGGACTGCTTGCCATTCTGCTAGGCGATGAAGCAGACGCTGTCCTTGACCAGAACCTTGCACGTCTCAAAAACACCTTCGGCAACCGCGCCTACATGGCGCTGATCCGGCGCTTTGCCCCCAACGAGCACCTGCGCCTTCATGCCATCGAGCAGGCCGCGCGGGCCGCCCGGGTGCCGACCATTGCTATGGGCGACGTGCTCTACCACCATTCCGACCGCCGCCGCTTGCAGGACGTCATCTCATGTATTCGGGAGGGCTGCACCATCGACGAGGCCGGCTACAGGCTAGAGCGTCATGCCGACCGCTACCTCAAGGACCCCGCCGAGATGGAGCGGCTGTTCGAGCGCCATCCCGAGGCGTTCCGGCGCGTTCGCGAGATCCTTGAGCGCTGTACTTTTTCGCTTGATGAGTTGCACTACCAGTACCCGTCCGAGACGGAGCCGGGTGAGACGGCGCAGGAAAAGCTGGAGCGGCTGACTTGGGAGGGAGCGCGATACAGGTACCCCGAAGGCATTCCTGATGAAGTTGCCGCCACTTGTCGCCATGAACTGCGGCTGATCGAGGAACTCGATTACGCCTCTTACTTCCTCACGGTCCATGCCATCGTCTCCTTCGCCAAGGAGCGTGGAATCCTGTGCCAGGGACGCGGTTCGGCCGCCAACTCCGCCGTCTGCTTCGTGCTCGGCATCACGTCGATCAACCCGACCGAGCATGACCTGCTGTTTGAGCGCTTCGTCAGCCAGGAGCGGCGCGAGCCGCCGGACATCGACGTCGATTTCGAGCACGAGCGGCGAGAAGAGGTAATCCAGTGGATCTATGACACCTATGGCCGGCACCGTGCGGCCCTGACCGCTGTCGTTTCCTGCTATCGTGCCCGGGGCGCCGTTCGCGAGGTCGGCAAGGCGCTTGGCGTACCCGAGGATGTGACGGCGGGGCTGGCCGGCCTCGTCTGGGGTTGGGGCAATGACGGCGTGTCGGACAAGGAAGCCAAGGAGCTCAACCTCAACCTCGACGATCCGCGCCTGCGGATGACGCTGGAATTGGCTTCCGAGCTCATCGGCGCGCCGCGCCATCTCTCCCAGCACCCGGGCGGCTTCGTGCTGACCCAGGATCGGCTCGACGATTTGGTCCCCATCGAACCGGCTGCCATGGAGAATCGGCAGGTGATTGAGTGGGACAAGAACGACATCGACACCCTGAAGTTCATGAAGGTCGATGTGCTGGGTCTTGGCATGCTGGGCTGCATGCGCCGTGCCTTCGATCTCCTGCGTGAGCACAAGGGCGAGAGCTATGACATCGCCACAATCCCGGGTGAGGACAAGGCGACCTACGCCATGATCCAGAAGGCCGACACGGTGGGCACGTTCCAGATCGAGAGCCGCGCCCAGATGGCAATGCTGCCGCGGCTGAAGCCGAAGACCTTCTATGACATCGTCATCCAGGTCGCGATCGTCCGCCCCGGCCCGATCCAGGGCGACATGGTGCATCCCTATCTGCGCCGCCGGGAAAAGCGCGAAGAGGTCGAATACCCGCGGCCCGAACTCAGGCGCGTGCTGGAGAAGACGCTCGGTGTGCCGCTGTTCCAGGAACAGGCCATGCGCGTTGCGATCGAATGCGCCGGGTTTACGCCGTCAGAGGCCGATCAACTCCGGCGCGCCATGGCGACCTTCAAGTTCACGGCCGGCGTGTCCAGATTCCGTGAGAAGCTGATCACGGGCATGGTCGCCCGAGGTTACGACGCGGCCTTTGCCGAGCGCACCTTCAAACAGCTCGAGGGCTTCGGCTCCTACGGCTTTCCGGAGAGCCATGCGGCGAGCTTCGCCAAGATTGCCTATGCGTCGTCCTGGATGAAGTGCCACCATCCGGACGTGTTCTGCTGCGCGATCCTGAACTCGCAACCGATGGGCTTCTATGCGCCTGCCCAACTGGTGCGGGATGCGCAGGCTCATGGAATCGCGGTGCGTCCCGTCGACGTCAACCACTCGCGCTGGGACTGCACCCTGGAGCCGACCCGAAACCCTCGCCGCTTTGCCGTTCGCCTCGGCCTCAAGATGGTGCATGGCCTCTCGAATGGGGATGGCGGACTGATCCCGATCATCCGCGCTGAGCAGCCGTTCGTCTCCATCGAGGATCTCTGGCGTCGCGCTGGGATCTCGGTCAAAGCGCTGAAGCATCTGGCCGAAGGCGACGCCTACGGCTCTCTTGGCGTCAACCGACGCGATGCGCTCTGGGCCATCGAGGGACTCTCGGATGAGGTGATGCCGCTGTTTGCCGCCGCCGACGAGCGGGATCGGATGATCAGACCGGAAGTTGATGAGCCGGAGGTCGAGCTCATCCCGATGACAGAAGGCCGCGAGGTTGTCGAAGACTACCGCTCGAAAGGCCTGACCTTGCGCCGGCACCCGATCTCCTTCCTGCGACAGGAATTGACCGAGCGTCGGATCAGCTCATGCGGGGATCTGCACCAAGTTCGAGACGGGCGGCGGGTCACGGTCGCAGGTCTCGTCCTGGTGCGCCAGAAGCCGGGCTCGGCCAAGGGCGTGACCTTCATGACCATCGAGGACGAGACCGATGTCGCCAATCTCGTGATCTGGTCCACGGTGTTCGAGAAGCACCGGCGGCTGATCCTGTCCTCGGGCATGATCGGCTGCCGGGGCCGACTCCAGCGCGAAGGCGGCGTCACCCATCTGATCGCCGAGCACTTCATCGATCTATCGGGTCTACTGCGCTCTGTTGCGGATCGGGACGGCGAATTGCGACTGAGGAGTGGGCGTGGGGACGAGAGCAAGATCGGTGCCCGGAACAGACTGAGGACCGGCTCGACGGAGATGGCAGCTTGCTCCGACGTCCGTGAGCAAGCTCGAGAGAATGTCCCAGCTATCAAGGTGGCTACCCGTGATTTCAAATAGCGACGTCTCCGTCCCGCCTAGCGCCGCCCGTTGACGACCGCGACCCCAAGCAAGGCCGAGACGCATCTCCTGAGCCGAAATGCACGAATAACTTCGTGACGTTTGAAACGATGATCCCAGGTCACGTCCGTCAATGAGTGTAAATTCGGGTGCGGTTTGAGGTGGCCATTGGTCAGCTCGCCTGTGGGGTGAT
>NZ_JAERQE010000075.1 GCF_016734765.1 Microvirga soli
TCGTAAAGCGTGTCTGGGGCATGGAGCACCTCCTGGATCATAAGAAGTGCTCTCCATTGTTCCGAAGCAAGACCAATCATCGTCTTTCCGCCAGCGAGTACCGTGTGGCCCGCGATCGCGCTTTAAGTTCCTGGCGCGATGCGACTGGTGCTTCCCTCGACGGCTGATTTGGACTGGCTTGAGGGCTGCTCGTGCGGCAGTTGCGCCCATCATGCGTCAAGTTGACAGTACCGTATTCGGTGGTCATCAGCTCTGAGGCGAGGATCTCGCCGGTATCAGGATCACTGGCCAGGTGGAGCTTGCGCCACGTCCGATAGCCTTAGCCGCCGTGCTTCTCACACTGCCATTCGCTGGCGCCGAACACCTTTGGGCCGGTGGCGTCGATCACCACGTTCGCCGGTTCACATGCGGTGCTCAATGCCTTAGCGACAGTCAGGTTCGCTCTGCGGCGCGAGAAGGTGGTGTGATCGGGCACCGTCAGATCCAAGCCGAGTAGACGCAGGATCGAGGCCAGCATGCCTTCGGTCTGGCGCCACGGCCGGCCAAACGCCAGCTGCAGCATCAAGCCCGTCTCGATCGCAATCGCGCAGGATTGCTGCGGTCGGCCACGGCGGCCGCTGTAGGGTGGCTTCCACGAGGCCATCGCCGCAGGTGTTACCCACATTGTCAGATCGCCCCGCCGGCGTAGTCCTGCCAGTTCTGCACGCGGTAGCGAGCCTTTGGAATCCTGTGGCGGTGCTTTTCATTGACCTTGTAGGGCATGCGGCTCTCAGCTTCAGAGAGCCGCCTCTATACCTGACGGCCAGCCCTACACGACACCCCAAACCGATTTGCGCACCAACGTCACCTCAGTCTCCTCGTCCGTCATGATGCACAGCTTCGCGCCGGATGGAGCACCTACCGCGAGAATTGGTGGATGCGCTCGTGCAGGATGGCGAGTTGCTGAAGGTATGGCCCGCGTCGCTCCCGATGATGCTGCCTGAGCTTTTCCAGCATACGTATCTTGAGGTTCATGTCCATCGCACGAGAACTGATGTTGTCGCGCTCGCGCTCATACTCAAAGTCGATGTCAGCCAAAGTTCTCAAAAGCGACTGGAGCAAAGGCTGAAGATCAGGAGAATACATCCTCGGTGCAGCCGCCGGCTGGGCAGATCGTGCAGAATGATGTTTGTTGTCGGCCATAACTTTCCTCCCTGCATCTTGCCTGTATCTTGACGTACAGCGCTGGTGACGATGCGGAGAAAGATATGATTTGTCTGTTCGCAATCTTACAGAACTGCCAAATTTTATTGACTTATGTTATTCGCATTCTGTCATGTGACCGCATTATTCGTGCCGCAGGCACGCCATCATCTTCTCAGGCAAAGTAGGTATGGGGCAGCAGGCGCTCATAGCTGCGGCGGATTTTACCATAGCACTCGCAGGCCACGTCTTCGAGACCAGCCCGGTCCGTGATGACAATGCCGCCTCGGCGCTGGCTGATCAGACCAGCCGTCTGGAGCGTTCCCAGCACGATGCTGACGGTCGGGCGCTGCGTGCCAATCATCTCGGCTAGGACCTCGTGCGTGAGCGGCAGCACATCCTGCTCAACCCGGTCATGGGTACTCAGGAGCCAGCGGCAGCACCGGGCTTCTACGCTGTGAACCGCGTTGCAGGTAACGATCTGGAAGGTCTGTGCCAGCAGCACCTCGGTGAACCGGTGCAGCAGCAGGCGCATGCGCGGGCAGGCATTGACCGTCTCACGCAACCACTCAATCTCGACCTGCGAGGCCGTGCCGGGAATCTGCACGATGTAGCGTCCGAAGGACTCGCGGGTGAACAGGGCACTGATCAGACCGAACACCCCTTCGCGCCCGAACACCGCCACCTCAACCGAGCTGCCATCCTCCAGCACGTTGACCAGCGACACCACGGCATCATGCGGGAAGTAGGTATAGCGGATGATCTCACCTGCCTCGTAGAGCACCTGCCTTTTGTGCAGGTCCACAATCTCCAGGTGCGGTTCGAGATAGGCAAAGTCCTCGGGTTCCAGCGCCGCCAGGAGACGGTTGGCGCGATGCGTCGCCATGTTGGACACCCGTGCCATGGCTTACCGTCGTCCTATAGCCGTTGCGACCGCCCACCCGTGGCCACGGCAGCATGTGTGAGCAGAGTAAGCTGCTCTGGCGCGGCTCGGTCTGCTGCTTACCAGCCCCAGTAGGGCGGCACCTTCCAGTGGTCATGCAGGTCCTGCTCGCGCCTGCGGTCGCGCCAGTCCCTCTCATCCCCGGAGACCACGGGAGCCTCGGTGAGTTCCTCGGGCGTGATGTCGGTGCGGAAGCCGCCAAGCTGGGTGTCGTACTTGAGCTTCTCCCACGGGATCGTATGCTCGTGGCTGCCGATCCCCAGGAAGCCGCCAAAGCTCATCACGGCGTACACCACGCGCCCGCTCACCTTCTCGATGATCAGGTGGTGGATCGTGCCAACGTGCTTGCCTTGCGGGCTGTAGACCGGGGTTCCCTCGATCCGGTTGCTTTCGATCAGCGGATGGGTCGGTGGGGCTGGTTCGGGTATTTGATTTGCTGTTTCTGCTGCTTGGGTCATGACAAGCCCTCCTGCGCAGAATGAACCACAGAATCAACCCAACTCAGAGCGGGCAAGTTCCACAGAGGCTTGCTGTCCTGTCCGTTCAAGAGGGTTGCATCGGCTACCCGTGGCGGCCAGCATTGTGCTGCTTCTGCGCAGGTGCAGGCTTTACAGCGATAATCCAGTGAACCTCATGCCACTCCCACCAGATGCGCCCTGTCCCGATGTCGGTGACACAGCTGAGCACTGCATTCGTGGGGATCTTAGGCATTCACCGTCCCTCCCCATTCGTGCATGGGCCTCGGGTCAATCACCGTCAGGGGGCCTTTCCGGTGCTGGGACATCGTCATCACCATAACCTCGCCGCCCGTCAAGCTTGACCCTTGGTGGCGGGGCGGGACGGGCTTCCAGTATCCGGACGGCTTTCCAAACCGAGCTCACAACCCGTTGGATGGGACTAAGTGGCGTCTTGCTCATGATTGGCTCGCCTTCCTCCGCTTTAGCGGCGCTCTCAGTCAGCGTTTCCCGTCGTGACCGGCCACCTTCGATTTGGAGCTTTCTGAGAACCTGACCGTCAGGACATGCTGATGGGCTCTGTCCATGATCTCAAAACTCCAGTCATGTCGATCCTCACCCTTCTGATCACCTTCTGCGATCATGGCGCTGGCCTTGGCGAGCGCGTCCGTTCGGGCAATCTGGAGGCTGGGGTACTTATCTCCTTCCGGGTCTTCGATGAGGCCGCTCGGGGTCCTGATGTTGAAGTAGTACAGAGCCGGATGGGCCTCGTGCTTGGGCGCGTGATGTAGCTCGTGGGAAGGGTGTCCAGCGCGCGGCGCACCACCCTCATTGTCCCACCGTTTGAGGTCGTCACGCTGGCTCGGTCGCCTGGGAGCCTTGCTCATGCCGATATTGAACAACGGAGAGCAGGCATTTTGATGACCATCAAACCTCGAACGATCTTAGTCCTGGCGAGGCTCTTGCTGTTTCCTCAGCGCTAAAGCGGCGTTGGCTTCAGGTATGTTCAGGCTGGCAAACGACATATCTTTACCGCTGCGAACAGCGTATACTTCCACGAGAGTAGGAGGCCATGATGTTCGAAAGAATCAAATCTTATGTTTCTTTTGAGAACGAAGCGCTCGTTATGACTGGTTTGGCATTCTTGTTTTGCGGGGCTGTGGTCCTGGGCTTCATGTGATGCTCTCCCAAACTTGGATTGCGCTGCTCCTGATCGCGGCTGTTGTTCTGATCTACGTGCTCGCGATCAAGTCCGGGTAGTAGACCTTAATGTGAACGGAAATTCCCAGATGCAATGATGCCGCTGATCTGGTGGAGCGACCCGTACGATGAATGATCAGTTGCCCGCACTGTCGTAGTGCATACTCCCCGGAGGTGCCCTATGGCTTATGTCGTGCTCCAGTATGACCGCCCATCCGACACCCAGAACTGGAACAACTACAACCGGCACGTCCGGAATTGGATGGACCAGCTTCTACAGCTTCCTGGGGCTGTCTCCTTTGTTGCCTACCGCGTGGCTGATGGGGCCAGACCCGACACCTTCACGATGCTGGAGTTCCACACCTTGGAGGAAGCTCGGCAAGCAGCAGCTTCGGAACCGCTGAAGCGCGTTCTCGATGAGTTGCGGTCGGTTGGAGCGATGGCCAGGGTGTTGCTGGTGGAGCGCTCGCCATTCACGCCCGAACCCATCCTGGCTTGAAACCAGAAAGCTCACCCGGTCACTCCAACTTTGCTCGTCGGAGCGGAGCCTCCGATCTGAGCCTCTGCTTACGTGCGATGCGGGGCCGCCCCACTCGCTGGGACCGTGCTTGCTCCCTCCAGATGACAGATGGACTGAAGCCGAGTGCCTATCGTGAAGCGATCAAGTGCCGCCAGTGGCAGGTGGATAAACGTACTGATCCGGTTCTTCAGGAACTCGAAAGCGCGAACGAACGCTTCCTCCTTATGGGCGTCAGAACCTTCGACGGCGGCGGGGTCCTCAATGCCCCAATGCGCGATTGAGGGATGCCCCGGCCACACTGGACACACCTCACCGGCTGCGCTGTCACAGACGGTGAGGACAAAATCCATCACAGGTGCTTCAGGAACCGCGAACTCGTCCCAGCTTTTCGAGCAATAGCCATCTGTTGGATAGCCATGGTCGCCCAGCACCTTCAGGGCCAGCGGGTTGACCGTGCCGTTCGGCTGACTGCCTGCCGAGTAGGCCATGAAGCGTCCCGCACCGTCCGTGCGCAGGATGCCTTCAGCCAGGATCGACCGGGCTGAGTTCCCGGTGCAGAGGAACAGGACATTGTACGTTCGCTCGGTCATGAGTGACCTCCCTGTGCCGGACATCATACCTGAGCCACCTCTGCTCCGGAGCGCCAATCTCCTACGACCGGCTGTGGGGTTGACGCTACAGTGCAGGCAGATGCTCCCGCTTAGTGCCGAATGAGCGTGAGGGGGTGCCAGGGAACAGAGATACGTGGGTGTGCTGCGCCACCCACTCCTCGCCGACAGCCTGCCGCCCCAGCACCACCGTGGCTCGTCCAGGGCGGTCAAACGGCTTGCCGTCCTCGGTGTAGCCGGTGGACTCGAACACCGCCATGCCGACTGCCGTAAGCCGGTCGCCCGACACGATGGTGCGCAGATCGCCAAGGTTCCAGCGGAACTGGTCGATCTGGCCCCAAACCTTGCGCCACTGCTCCTTCTCAGTGGTCTCGCGCCCGACCGTGAACGCCGCGAGGGTGCCGAAGGTGATCAGGTCGTCGGCGAAGAGAGGGCGCGAGCCGACGAAATCCACCGTCTGAATGCAGACCTGGAGCTTCTGAAACCAGCGGCGGATCAGAGCAACATCGTCGTCTTGGGAAGCCATGGCATCTTCCTCAGGGTGAGGCATGTAAACCCAATGGTGCGCTTGCCCAAGCAAGGGGTCAAGCCGTCAGCCGTCTCCAGTTCCATGGTTGAATGAGCTGGCTGAGTGGCAACCGGGGGTGTATGGTGAAGCTGTTACTGAGGTGGAGCAAGGCGATGACCCAAGCCGCTCGCCGACACAGCTATCCCATTCGCAAAGAGATAGGTCGCAGCCGCTCTGCACGACATAAGCGGGCGCGGCTCCGTCACATCCATCCACTCTCGCACACGCAACACCTCGCCCTTGTTGAGGAAGTCCGCGTAAGCCGTTGCTCGCAACAGGTGCGGGACCAGCTTCCCGCCTTTCTGCCGCATCTGCGGAACTTTGCGCTGTCTCTGACCCACGATCCTGTCAGGAGCGATGACCTTGTGCAGAGTACCGTGCTGCGGGCGTGGGCAAACCTGGATCGCTTCCAGTCCGGCAGCAACTTAGAGGCGTGGCTGTTCACGATCCTGCGCAACAGCTTCTACTCGGAGTACCGCCAGCGCCGGTGGGAGATTGAAGACCCGGAGGATGGTTATGCGAGAACCCTGATGGTGCAACCCGAGCAGGAGTCCAGGCTGATGCTGCAAGACCTTCAACAGGCGCTCGTGCGCCTGCCGCCAGACCAGCGCGAAGCGCTGCTCTTGGTTGCTGAGAAAGGCAAGACCTACGAGGAGGTGGCGGCGCTCTGCGGTGTCGCGGTGGGCACGATCAAGAGCCGGGTACACCGGGCCCGCACCCAGCTTGCCGCGATGTTGCAGATGGAGAACCGGCACGATCTTGGCCTGGATTGCCTGATGCAAGCGGCGCTGCAACAACCGAATGCAGCGGCCTGCTATGCAAGACCATCACTGGTGCCGCGCACAGTGGAGTATCACATGCCGACTTCAAAACCTGAGGAAGCGCAAGGACAGGCGAAAGCAGCCAAGGATGTGCCTCATGAGCAGACATCTGCCTTCCTCAAACCACTCCAACCTTCGCCGGAACTGTCGGCCATCGTCGGCACGGCTCCCTTGCCGCGTCCGGAGGTAGTGAGCAAGGTCTGGGAATACATCAAGAAGCATAAGCTTCAGAACCAGCAGAACAAGCGCGAGATCATGGCGGACGAAAAGCTTCAGGCGGTGTTCGGCGGCAAGAACAAGGTCAGCATGTTCGAGATGAACAAACACCTTGCCCAGCATCTCAAATGAGATGCTGTACAGCGAGCCATGCGCGGCCCTGCTGCGTAAGAACCGGATGGCGGCTTATAGCTGCGCCGTTCGTCTCAAGACTTCGGACGAAATGGCCCTCTTTCTGTCCTCAGCCAAAATTCGCGACAGAGCCCTCTGGCGCGATGCTGACCGAAGCTGTGACTTATGCCCGTCTCATTAACCCAGCGCTTACCCACCAGTCCGATAGTGCCCGCCCATATCCAGCAAAGGAGACACCATGAGCGACGTCGTTGGTATTGCGGGAGATAGAATCCGCTCGTTCATCGAGCGAATTGAACAGATCGAGACCGAGCTCAAGGAACTGACCGAGGCCAAGAAGGAGATCTTCTCAGAGGCCAAAGGCGAGGGCTTTGACGTGAAGGTGCTGAAGGAGATCCTCAAGCTGCGCAAGCAAGACCAGGAGGAGCGTGACGAGCACGAGACGCTGCTCGACGTCTACATGCGGGCCATGGATGAGGCGAGCTCAGCTCCGGCAGCTCAGGCGGCTTGATCATCCTCCCAGATCAGAGATGGAAGGGTCGCCTCATTCGGCGGCCTTTTCGCTCGCCGGCATGCAAGATGATACATCTGTCGCCTGTCGCTGTCGCAGGCCACCACCCACTGGATGAATGAAAGCGCAACGAAGGTCATGCATGTCTTTGAGCTCGCGGGACGGTGCCGCCCAATCTCTGTGAGGGAGCGGATGTCAGGCAAATGACATCCCGAGCCAGAACGTAACGAACGCAAGCGAGCTGACAATGGCGGCCCACTCTGACGCTGTCAGAGGGGCCGAACCTGATGCTGATGAATTGCCCGAGATCATGGCATTCCCCTTCACTTGGTGTGTCCCAGTTGCTGCCCAGGACATCGCGGTGCTCAATACCACCGATCACAAGGCTACAGCGGGATGATCGGCCTCGATGTGCTGCGTGACACATCTCCTTCCAAACTGGCAATCATCGTGGAGGACGCTTCCTGACTCAAATCCAGTCCCGAGGAGGGCTATTTCGGCAGGGGCTGCAACGGCTCGACCCTGATATCGAAGTGCAGCACCTTCTCGCGGGTCCCAAGCTTCTCGTAAAGTGCAATGGCTGGGTCGTCGCCATAGTCAGCCTGAACGTAGATAACCCAAACGCCACGTCGGGCGGCAATCTCTCGTAAGTGCTCAATCAGAGCTGTCGCGACACCCTTCCGTCGATGTTCTGAACTCACAGCGAGGTCATAGATATACAGCTCGCGGCGTGCCCTCTCGAACTTGTCGAATTCGTAGGCGACGAGCCCGCCGAGAACCTCCTCGCCCTCCACCGCCACGAGAGCCACAACGTGTTCCTTTGCGAGCAGGCCATTGAGGTAGGCGCCACTTGGCGGCGCTGCCCCGTAGATCTGCGGGGCAGCGAATACGTCACCGAACAATGCGTTTAGCTTGCGCACAAGCTCGACATCAGCGGGCATGAGGCGGCGGAGCGTGAAGGGCATCGGGACCATTCTCCAGGTCTAGCGATGCTAAGCTGTTTGTGTCTTGTAGTCTCCTTGATAGGAGCCTCCTCGATCACCCCGACCGGCGGAAGACAAGGCTGAGATTGTTGGAAGGCATCTGAAGGCGTTCGACGTGGTCCAGTCCGTGCTCTCTGGCCAAATCCACCACGCTCTCAAGATCCCGCACCCCCCATTCCGGATTTCGTCGCCTGAGATCCAGGTCAAAAGCTTCGTTACTTGAAGCCGTGTGGGCGCCGTTCTCCTTGTACGCTCCGTAGAGAAAGAGAACTCCTCCGGGTGGGAGGATGAGCCCTGCCCCGGCCATCAACCCTTGGGTGACCCGCCAGGGCGAGATGTGGACCATGTTGATGGCAACGATCGCATCAGCCCACTCCAGGGGCCATTCTGCGGCAGCGGCATCGAGGACACGCGGCGCGAGCAGATTAGGCAGGCCTGAGGCCTCCCGGTGAGCGGCGATGCTCCTGAGGGCTTGCTCATCACGGTCGGTGGGCTGCCAAGTCAGATGAGGGAGGGCTGCCGCGAAGTGAACGGCGTGCTCCCCGGTCCCACTGGCAATCTCCAGAACCTGCCCGGTTGGCGGGAGCACCCGGCGAAGCACGCTCAGGATGGGATCGCGATTGCGGGCAACCGAGGGTGAGGTCAGTGCTTCTGTGAAATCAGAGGGCTTCGTCATGTGCCAATACATAGGGCAAATCAGAGGGCCTCCCCGAGATCCGAACAGAAAAGTGCCGTTGGCGGCCCGAGAATGCCATGAGGCAAAAACAGGTGAAAACCCCAGAAACCTTCTTGTCATTCGTCCGCTCCCAGATAGAACAAATCGGGAACATGGAGGACTGATTCCCATGCAACATGGCCATTCGACAAAGTCCCGCCGCATCATAAGTCAGAGGGTCGCCGACAGGCTCCTCGAGACCCTACGCCCAACCCGCCATCTGCTCACGCGATCTCTAGCAGAGATCCCGATGGGTGGTCCGGAATACCGCCAGATCGACCGTGTTGTAAGAGAGATCGATAGGCTCGCCGAGATCCTAATCGGCGACGGGACTCATTTTTATTAGAAGGAACACCCCGCCCCAGACAACAGAGCCAGATAATCGCTCGGTTAGCGGATCAGAGTTCGAAGCACTGCTTGACAATTTTTTACTTCAAGCTTGAAATGTTCCGACAACAAACAGGAAGCTGGGTGGGGGCAATTCAAAATGCTCATCTGTAAGCAACGCTGAAGCCCGCTTCAGGTGGAATGCGGCGCTTGGAGAACAGCATAAGGGCAGGCAACGGATCAGGAGGTCTCACCATGTCTCGCTTCGCCACGATCTGCTGCCACGAAGTTGTGCCTCAACTGGATCGCCGCTCCGTTCTGGCCGGCATCGCCGGTCTCATCACTCTCACCCCTCTCGCCAGTGCCCATGCCAAGGACGAGTTGCCTCTGGCCTGCCTTGTCGGGCCGGACGGGCAGGCTTCCCACCTCGCACGATCCATGACAGGCCAGACGATCAGGGTCCGGGGCTATCTGGCACCAAGCCTCGATGGGCGTGAATTCGCCCTGTCCGAGTCCTCGCCAGGCGCCTGTCAGCTCTGCGGCACGATCCATGATCCCGGCGCGACGATTACAATCCGTTCCGCTCCTACCGAAGGCGTTCCCCCGATCTTCGAACCTGTCCTCCTCGAGGGTCAGCTCGTGGTAACTGGACCAACTGCTACGGTGGCTTTGCTGGACGCCAAGACGCGTACCCTCTGAGCCTTTGCAGATTTTCAATCGCAAGACCGGGAACGTTCGCCATGATCAACACTCTTATGCGGCACCTTTTGCCCGCTGGCTTTCTGCTTGCAGGCTCCCTGCTGGCCGGATCGGCCTGGGCACAACCGGCAGATCTGATCCTTCACAATGGTAAGATCATCACGGTCGACAAGAACTTTACGACCACCGAGGCGCTTGCTATCCGCGGCGATCGCTTTGTTGCAGTGGGTGATAATGCAACCGTGCTCAAGGAGGCTGGTCCCAATACCCAGATCATCGATCTCGACGGGCGCACTGTTGTACCGGGCTTGATCGATACGCATCTTCATATGGCCTCCGCAGCCCTGAACCGGCCTGCCGTAAAGCTATTGGAAGCTCGCTCGGTTGACGACGTGAAAAAGCTGATTGCCGAGCGCGTTGCCCAGACGTCGCCTGGCCAGTGGGTGATCGCCTCATCCGGATGGCATGAGAGCCTGCTCAAGGAAGGACGCCTCCCAACGCGTTATGAACTCGACGAGGTCTCGCCCAACAACCCGGTGTTCATCCCCCGCGGTGGGCACGTGGTCACCGTCAACAGCAAGGCCCTTGAACTCGCCGGAATCAAGAAAGATACCGCTGACCCAAAGGGCGGGGTGATCGTCCGAGATCCCGTCACAGGTGAGGCCACCGGCGTCCTTCTTGAGACGGCCGCGTACTTCGCTCGCCGTTCTCTCCCGCCACCTCCCGCGCCCGCCGAGCGCGCCCGCCTGCTCAGAGAGACCATGCGAGAGCTCAACAGCTATGGTCTCGTCTCTGTCATTGAGCCCGGCATTGATGAACCCACCATCCAGGTCTATGCGCAATTGCGCGACGCTGGTGCGATGACGATCCGCACGGATCTTCTCTATCGTGCGCTCACCAAAGACCAGGTGCAGAAAGGCTTGTCACAAGCCTCACTTCGCTCCGACGACATGCTTCGGTTTGCCGGTATCAAATACCCACTCGACGGCGGTGTTGAAGGTGCCCGTCTGTACGAGCCCTACCAGATTGTGCCGGGCGAGCAGCCGGATCCGAACTATCGTGGGGTCCTCCTCCTGCCCCCGGGAGGTGAGGATGAGTACGTCGAGGGACTGAAGCTAGCCGCTGCGGCCAAAGTACAGGTTCAGACTCATGCCGTGGGTGACGAGACGATCGACGTCATTGTGCGCGCTTACGAGCGGGTCAACGCTGAGACACCGATCAAAGACCTGCGGTGGACGATCATGCATGTGTTCCTCCCAACCGAAAGTGCGCTCAAGAAGATGAGCGAGCTCGGCATCATGGCAACGGCACAGGATCACGCTGTACTCCTGGGGCACAACCAGCGACGGTGGTGGGGCGACAAGCGCGCAGGCTACGCCATCCCGATCCGCGCCATGCTCGATGCCGGTGTGCATGTTGGTGGTGGAACAGATGGTCCAGTCGTTCCTGTGGACCCATTCCTGTCGATGTGGTGGATGACAACACGCGGGACGCTCAATGGCTATCAGCTTGGGCCAGAACAGGCGATCACACCGCGCGAAGCTCTTCAGCTCTATACGATCAACAATGCCATCGTCATGGGCGTGGAGAAGGAGAGAGGCTCCATTGAGAACGGCAAGCTCGCCGATCTGGCGATCCTTTCTCAGGACATCCTCTCTGTGCCACCACAGGCGATCCGCGAAACCAAAGCGTTGATGACTATGGTGGGCGGAGACATCGTCTATCGGTCCGGGATTTAGAAGTCTGTGGCTTCCGGCGGTCTGGCCAATCCATCCCAACCATGGCTTAACTTGGCCACTGAGTTCCCAGCACAACTCCTGGGAGCTCTCTACAGTTGGAGGGGTAGCTGCGGAGTTTCAGCCTCTTCGTTCGTGTTCAAGGCCAAAAGGGACACGCCGAAAAGGCGCACACTCTTGTCCAATGGAAACAACTGTCGAAGGAGGTCGACACTGGCTTGGTCAAGCCCCCACCGGCTTTCAACATAGCCGGGCAAGGTGCAGCTGCGGGTGATCTGTTGGAAATCGGGGAACTTCACCTTGAGCGTCACCGTCCGCCCGCGTACGCCGGTGTGCTCGCAATGCCGCCAGACCTTATCCATGATCGGCTGGAGCGCACCCTTCATCTCCTCGAAGCTCTCCAGATCCTTTTCGAACGTGTTTTCGGGGCCAATAGACTTGCGGATGCGGTCGGGCTGGATCGGGCGATAGTCAACGGCATGGACAAGCCAGAAATAGTGGGTCCCGGCCTTGCCGGAGCGCTGATGCAGGAAGTCGAGCCACTGGGCCTTCAGATCCAGGCCGGTGAAGATGCCGAGCTCGTTCATCTTCCTGGCTGTGGCCGGGCCGATGCCATGAAACTTGCCGACCGGCAGGCTCTCGACAAAGGCTGGCCCCATCTCGGGCGTAATCACGAACTGGCCATTCGGCTTATTCTGATCCGACGCCATTTTAGCCAAGAACTTGTTGAAGCTGATCCCGGCCGAAGCTGTCAGATAGGTCTCCTCCCAGATCTTGGCTCTGATCTCCCGGGCCACTTGGGTGGCATACGGAATATCCTTCAGGTTCTTGGTCACATCGAGATAGGCCTCGTCCAGCGACAGAGGCTCCACCAGTGGCGTGTACTCGTAAAAGATCTCCCGGATCTGGCGCGAAACCTCCCGGTAGATATCAAACCGCGGGTTGACAAAGATCAGATCCGGGCACTTCCGGCGGGCCGTGACTGACGGCATGGCCGAATGCACTCCGAAGCGGCGGGCCTCGTAGCTGGCCGCCACCACCACGCCGCGCTTACGCGAGCCGCCGACCGCGACCGGCTTGCCCCGCAGCTCCGGGTTGTCCCGCTGCTCCACGGAGGCATAAAAGGCATCGAGATCCACATGCACGATCCGACGCTACCGCTCCGGTGTGCTGGACTGCGCCCCCGAGCCTGGGGTCTGAAAGGCGCTGGACTGATTGTATTCGGGATCCGGCATGGCTTAGCGTGAGCCCATGATCCTGTGTCTGACATTCCCGTATGCCCTCCGTATGCTGTCACGTCCATTGGGCAGGTCTTCGCCGAGAGTTTAATCCTGAAACTCCTTCGCCATGAGCTGCCGCTCAGCCGTCGGGTTCTGTTGCAGCTTTGAAGCTTTCCCGGCCTGAGCTACGACAGGATGAGGCTGAGAGGGGCTGGCGGTGATGCAAGGTAACGAGAACCCGTTCAAGGGTCGGCAATTCACGGCGGAGATCATTCTGTGGGCGGTGCGCTGGTACCTGCAGCCCCCGATCAGCTATCGCGACCTCGAGCGCATGCTCTGCGACCGGGGCGTCCACGTCGACCACACTACCCTGTTTCGCTGGATTCAGGCCTACGCACCGGAACTGGACAAACGCATCCGTCGGCATGTCCGCATGACGAACGGCTCCTGGCGCGTGGACGAAACATACATTCTTGTGAAGGGAGAATGGGTTTATCTCTACCGCGCCGTCGATGCTTCCGGGCAGACCGTTGATTTCCTGCTCTCGCCCAAACGGGATACGGTGGCGGCGCGGCGCTTCTTACGGAAGGCTTTAGGGCAGCCTCACACCGTTAATCCGCGGACCATCACGGTCGACAAGAATGCAGCCTATCCAATCGCGACGAAGGCTATGAAACGGGATGGAGAACTCTGGCGTTTCGCCAAACTACGGCAGGTGAGATTTCTGAGTAACATTGTCGAGCAGGATCACCGTCGCATCAAGCGGTTAGTCAGACCCGAGCTGGGGTTCAAGAGCCTCATGACAGCCTCACGGACAGTCGCGGGCTACGAGGCCATGGCGATGATCCGCAAAGGACAGGTTGTCCGTGCACCAGCGAATGACATGAGCACGCAGCGCGACTTCATTGCAGCTCTCTTCAGAACGGCCGCCTAACCTGAGGATCGTTCCCGTTCGCGTGTGACCTATGTCAGGGTTTGCAACGGAACCGGACGAAGAGTAAGCGCCGGCCCCGATTTGGAGCCGACGCCGAAGCTAATTCGAGCCTATCTACTGCGCCGCCGGCCACGGCATAGCAGCATTCACTGTTGAGACAGGGCTGACACCTTTGTTGACGAACTTCTGCAGGCGCTTACCCGTGTAAGTCTCAGTTGTGTAGATATTCCCTTTGGAGTCTACAGCAATAGAGTGCACACCGAGGAACATGCCCGGCTGACGACCGCCGTAGCCGAAGTTGTAGAGCTCTTCCATGGTTTGACGATTGAAGACGCGCACATGCTCGTTCACGCCATCAGCGACATAGAGGAACCGCTGCTCGGGATCATGGGAGAAATCAATGTCCCAAACCGAGCCGTCGGCCAGGGTTTGCGTGGCGACGAACACCTCTTTGACAAAGGCCCCATCGGTGCGGAAGATCTGGATACGATCATTCGCGCGGTCGCAGACATAGACCAAGCCGTCGTTTGAGACATTGGAGCAGTGCACGGGATTGGCGAACTGCTGGGCCACAGGAGCTGCTGGATTGTAGGGCGGCAGGACCTCGTCAGTCGGCGGCTTGCCGTAGGCGCCCCAGTAGCGCTTGATTTTGCCTGTATCCATATCGACCACGGCCACACGGTGGTTCAGATAGCCATCCGAGAGGTAGGCCTCGTTGGCGCTCTCAACGAGGTCGATCTTTGCGACCCGGCCAAAACTCTCCTGATCATGGCTGTTGGCCTGGTAGGTCGGCGCGGCTGCCGCGGCAGGTGCGGCAGCGGGAGGAGCCGCAGCGCTCGCGGCAGGAGTTGCCCCCGCAGAAGGAGCGGCGGTACCCGCTGCAGGAGTCGCCGTGCCCGCGGCGGGAACACTGCCCCCTGGCGCCACGCCAGCATACCCGGCTATTGGATCCGAGGCCGCAGCCGCGGGCTTAACCTGGCGGGCACCCGCCCGGCCCCACTGAGCGACGAACTTGCCGTCGCGGGTGAACTTCAGGACATGCGCATCGCCGGCGCCATTTCCGCCAATATAGACGAAGCCTTCTGCATCGACCGCGATGCCGTGATTGGACGAAGGCCACTCATATTCCCTCGTTGGAGAAGGGCCGCCCCAGGAATTTACGAGATTGCCTGCCTGGTCGAACTCCATGACCGGTGGCGAGGGATTGCAGCATTCCCCAACACGCTGACCGGCGCGGTTGCCGGTAATGGGAACGGCTAGTTCCGTATTGTCCAGAGCGGCCGGGTCCGAGCCACGGTGGACGATCCAGATATGGTCGCGCGAATCGACCGCCACGCCGATCGTCTGGCCGAGCACCCAGTTGTTGGGCATCGGTTTTGGCCAGAACGGATCGACCTCAAAGCGCGGCGCCTCCTTGCCCTGCGCAATCGCCTTCTGCAGCAGGAGCTGGCCCGTGCCGAGCGCCGCCATCACCGCCAGGAAACTTACACCGACTAACGCCCTGCGACTCCAGAAGAGCTGTCTCATTCTGTTTCCTCCCGGCCCCCATGCCGGGCAGCTTGGCGCCGCTCTTGTCAATATAACGAAATGTAGCCAAGCTGGCCTCTGCTGTCGAGAACCATCGAGAATCATGGCGCCCCTTCGGATCGTCTTTGCATTCGTCATCGCAGCCGCCCTGCTGATTGGCTGGCCCATGCGCACGTCAGCCCATGAAGTTCCTAACGAGGTCACGGTCCTGGCTTTCCTAAAGCCGGAGGGCAAGACACTGACCTTCCTGGTGCGGGCGCCGATGGAGTCGCTGCGCGACGTCGATGTGCCGCTCAAGCCCAACGGATTCCTGGACCTCTCGCGGATCGACGCGCCGCTGCAGCACGCCGCCCAGGTCTGGATCCGTGATTTCGTTGAGGTCTACGAGAATGGCACATTGCTGGGAAAGCCCCAGCTTGTCGGCTCGCGGGTGTCGCTGGCCTCTGACCGCTCCTTTGCGAGCTACGACCAGGCGCTGGCCCACATCCGAAGCGGTCCATTGCCGACGGACACGGAGATCTATTGGAAGCAGGGTCTGCTGGACGTCGCCTATGAATACGCGATCGAGTCGGACCGATCGGATTTCGCCATCCGGCCGGGACTGACCCGTCTCGGGCTCCAGGTCAACATCATAATGCGCTTCCTGTCGCCTGAAAGCCCGGAACGCGTGTTCGACGTTCACGCCGGTGTCGGCATCGTCCACCTCGATCCGAGCTGGCCGCAGGCGTTCCTGCTTTTTGCCGAGGACGGCTTCCTCCACATCCTGGAGGGCATCGACCATCTCCTCTTCCTGCTCGCCTTAGTCATCCCATTCAGGCGCTTCCGCCCGCTCGCCGTCGTGGTGACCGCCTTTACGATCGCTCATTCGATCACGCTGATCGCTTCGGCCTATGGCTTGGCGCCGAACGCCCTGTGGTTCACGCCGCTGATAGAGACGCTGGTTGCGATCTCGATCCTATATATGGCACTGGAGAACATAGTCGGCCCCAGCACCGAGCGGCGCTGGTTTGTCGCCTTCGCATTTGGCCTCGTGCATGGTTTCGCCTTCTCGTTCCTTCTGAGCGAACGCCTACAATTTGCCGGCTCGCACCTGATCACCTCACTCCTGGCGTTCAATGTAGGTGTGGAGGTCGGCCAGCTGGTCGTGCTGGCTGTCGCGGTTCCGGCGCTTGGTTTCTTGTTCAAGTACGTGGTCCCCGAAAGGATCGGCACGATTATTCTGTCAGCACTGGTGGCGCACACGGCTTGGCACTGGATGACGGAGCGCGGCGCCGAACTTGCGCAACATCCCTGGCCGGTAGTCGACGCCGCAGCGCTCTCGACCGCGCTCTGGTGGGGGATGGCCGCAGTCGCAGTTGGAGCAATGCTCTGGCTGTTCTCTGGCCTGGTGCGGAGCTGGCAGTTGCCTCGTGAAGGGGAAGGTGATCGGGCCGCCCCACCCCGGGCTTCCTAAAAGGCTCCGTTGCATTAACCTTGGCAGTTTATGGGATGGCGGCCACCTGAGGAGCCGCTCCTTTGTCTCTGTTCAAGCGCCGTCGCTTTCCAGCCGAGATCATCCTGTTATGCGTTCGCTGGTACTGGAAGTACGGCATCAGCTATCGTGATCTGGCTGGGATGATGCAGGAGCGTGGTGTCGAGCTCGACCCATCCACCCTCTTTCGCTGGGTGCAGCGCTATGCCCCCGAACTCGAGAAGCGGGTTCGCCGATATCAGGGCTTCCAGTCTGGTTCGTGGCGTGTGGATGAGACCTACGTGCGGGTCGGAGGCGCTGGACGTATCTGTTCACAGTGGTCGACAAACATGGAAAGCTGATCGACTTCATGCTCTCGGAGCGCCGCAATGCCCGAGCCGCTTATCGCTTCCTGCGTAAAGCCCTCAACATGATGAGCGGCTATCCGCCATCCTCGATCACGACCGACAAACTGGCTTCGTACCCGAAGGCTATCCGACGCTTACAAAACGAAGGGCTACTGGCGAAAGGTGTCGAGCACCGGACCTCGAAATACATGAACAACGTCATCGAGGCGGATCACGGTGCGCTCAAGCGCATCATCCGCCCAACCCGTGGATTCCAGACGACGAGAACAGCCTCCGCGACTCTAAGAGGGTTTGAGGTCATGCGCATGATCCGCCGCGGCCACTGCATTCTGCCGCAGCCCGGTGTGATAGGTGAAATCCGTCTCGTGAACCAGTTCTTCGGCCGCGCCGATTGAGCAATCCACTCAGGCTGGTTTCGTCGCCCCTTTCCAAATTATTGATCCGGCTTGGGTGATCTTGAAATTCGCAGCCAGTCGACCCAGGTCGGCGGGATGAAGCACGTGGACATGCGCAAGCTGCCCGCAGCAGCGCAAGAAGAGCGTCGGCGGCAGGTGATTGGACTGCGCGAGAGCGGCCTGACTTACGAGGCCATTGCCGCGCAAGTCGGCCTGACCCGGACCGGCGTGTTCAAC
>NZ_JAERQE010000076.1 GCF_016734765.1 Microvirga soli
GCCAGATCAGGCCCAGCATTTTGTATACTGAGCGCGCGAAAAACGGCAGTTGCGGAGTTTTTCAACAGCATCGACCCTAAGCGGACATCGGCCCCGACAACTTTGAAATCCGCAACTTCAGCATCAACGACGGTCTCGACTCGGTGATCTACGACTCGCGGCTCGTGCAGGGGCTGGAAGCAACCTTCGAATCAGACCTCGCTGATTGCTATCTGTTCGATCCAACCAAGTACCGGAAGAGCCCAGTCCTCAAAAGGCTGCGCGACTCCGCGGCGCGGCTGCGCTCGCCCCTGCTGTAGGATTGAGGGCAGCGCCACGGCCATCAGCCGCCTTCGATCTCAGGTCGTTATGTAGATGGCTTCATTCCGGCATCGACCGTACGGGTGTCCGAAAGAACGACCACCGGGGTTCCGACCGGGACACGGCTGTACAGGTCGAGGATGTCCTGGTTGAGCATCCGGATGCAGCCGCTCGACACCGCATCGCCAATGGTGTCGGGCACGGTGGTGCCGTGGATCCGGTACAGGGTGTCCCGGCCGTCCTGGAAGAGATACAGCGCCCGCAGCCCCAGCGGGTTGTTCAGGCCTGGAGGCATGCCGTTCGCCCAGGGGCGGTTGCGCTCGGGATCGCGCTTGATCATCGCGGCGGTGGGCATCCAGCGCGGCCATTCCACCTTGCGGCCCACCTGGGCCCGGCCGGCCCATTTCATGCCGTCGGCGCCCACGCCGATGCCGTAGCGGAGCGCGCGTCCGTTCTCCCGCACGAGGTACAGATAGCGGTTGGCGGTGTCGACGACGATGGTGCTGGGCCGCTCCGGGGTGTCGTAGGCGACCTCCCGCCGGAGAAACTGCGGGTCGACGGTCGGGATGTCGGTGGCTGGGAGCGGGAATTTCTCCTCCGGCTGCGGTCCGTACATGGCAACGTAGATCCGGTCCGGGCCTTTGAGGGCAACATCTTGAGCCGTTGGCGTCGAGACGCAGCCGGCTAGGGTGAGAGCTAGCAGGGTGATGGCGATCGCCCCAAGGTGCATGGATGGATTCTGACTGGAGAGGAGACGGAAAGGAGACATGGGAGGAGGGTGCTTTCTAACGGGAGGTTGTGCGATGGCCCACGCGTGCTCGCGCCCGCCCGATGCGCCCGCGAAGCCGTGGCAGCTCTCGAGCATGGATGTGCGCAGCCTGAGCGGGCGCAGGCCGGATGACGGCGTGGTCAGTCGGAGATTGGCTCCGCCGGGCTACAAGGTATGTCGGCGCCCGAGCGGCGCGGGTGCACAGACTAAGATGGACTGGTGCAGGTCTGTGCAGTGATCGAATGGGTAAGGCATGGTCAGGCTCCGAACGCGGATTGCGCGAGCCCCCTCTGTCATTGGCCTGAGAGATTCGTCGCAGCCGGCGTGATCGGCGGCGACTTACACCGTGGGCGGGAGCAGGATGCTCCGCTTTTCAGAGTGTTGCACTGGCAAGCGGTCCTCGGTGCCTGAGAGTTTCCGGGGCGGTTGCTCCTTCGGCGGCCAGCACGCTGGCTCTCTCCGGCATGCAGTAGTGGTGAACCTAAGCCAGTTTGCGGGAGAAATATGTTCAGGAACGCGTCAGCCTTCCGAACACATCTACTTAATACGGGTGGAGCTTCGGAGGTCAGCTTCATCACGTTCACGTTTGCGTGCAGAAAACGAACATTGCATCCTATGCAACCTCTACAGTTTGACAAATGGACCAATGTGAACCAGCTTAAGGGCATCATGTTGAACGTCGCACAATTCCGTCGCGGCCTGCATCGGGCAGGCAACCTCATCGCGGGCAAGTAGCCCCGAGCTCGACGTGCATCCGCACCCCGGGTTCGGGGAGCGCAAGATCCTTCAATCTTCGTACATCTTGTAAGGCCGGGTGCTTGCGCATCCGGTGACGCGGTATGCCTCAGCACTTCTTCAAACGCATGCTCCGCATGACGGGGCCGAAAGCCATTCCTTCCGCAGGGCAACAGCATAGCCCTCAGATGGGTGGCGCAATATCCGGATCCAGAAGTCCAATCAGCGAATTCCTGGCGCAGATACTCAGATCTGCGCTCGCTCAAAGCCATGCTGCACGCAGAGGAGGCGGTGCCATGCAGCAGTCCCCGAAAGGGCCTCCACCGAAACCCGGACCGCAGGACGGGGAACCATCGGATGGAAAGATCGTGCGGCTGACGCCGCGGCGGCGCCCGGCAACGGAGCAGACGCCAAACCCGCCGACACATGACGACGACAATGATCTCGGCCCATCGGCAGCATGAGCTCCGCCGACGATCCGACAGAACAGGAGACTTCCTATGACCAAGAAAGCCCTCGGCGCCGTCAAGCCCCGCATCATTCTGACCGCCGCCGACCACGAGAAACTCTCGGTGCTCGCCAATGCGGCTGCGAACACCATGCCAGAGGTCGCAGCCGAACTTGCGGAGGAACTCGACCGTGCCCAGATCCTTGCAACGGGTCGCCAACCTGTCGACACGGTCTGCATGGGCTGTGAGGTCGATTTTCGCGATGACATGACGGGACGGGTGCAGACGGTGACCCTCGTCTGTCCGCAGGAAGCTGACATCTCGAAAGGCAGGATTTCGGTGCTCACGCCCATCGGAACCGCCCTGATCGGCCTTCCCGTCGGCAAGTCGATTAATTGGACCACGCGCAATGGGGAGACGAAGCGCCTGACGGTGTTGAAGGTGGGATCGCCAGCCGTTGCAGAGCCTCAGCCCGCGTAGGCGCGAGCCCTGACACGATCAGCCGGCAGGCAGCAGCACTTCTGCTGGAGGTCTTTGACCGAGAGGTCACGGTGAAGACACACAGCATCGACAGTGTTGTCGATGCCGTTCTGGCGCTGTGATGGACGCACTCATGGGCAGTGTCGACGTGGATTTCACGCGGATATTCGTAGGCTCAGCCCCGAGCGTTGTGATTGTCAGGGCGCCTTGAGAGGCCCGAGCGAATGGCTGCGTGGTAGGCAAGGAAGCAGATCAAGATGAAGACAATGGAGCAAAGCACTTGGTCCGTCATCTTCGCTGCTCAAAAAGTGGGGTCATGACAGTTCCCTCCATGGCTCGACAAAGCGTCCATGCGGCTGATAGAGGACGCGAAGCAGCGTCAGACTGTGCCACCCTTCCGGCGCCCGCCACGTAATCGATTGTCCCTCGCTGAGGCCGATCAGCGCAGCGCCTTCCGGCGACAGTATGGAAATTCTGTCCACTTGATTGTCAGCCTCGTCAGGATAGACCAGCGTGGCGCTCCGGACGTCCCAGGTGATGTCATTCCGGAACTCGATCCGCGAGTGCATCGTCACCACGGAGAGCGGAATGGCGCGTGGTGTCACGACCGTCGCCCGGAGCAGTTCATTCGCGAGCATCGCCGCTGTCGGACGATCCTGCCGAAAGTTCAAGCCGAAGGATGCGATAAAGGTGAGGCGGTCGTAGTCACCCGTCGAGATCGTCACGGGCGGAAAGGTTTCTTGTTTGATCATTGTATCCTTCACCACTTCAAATCCATATGACGCTGCCAGGAGTACGCGTGACCGTCGACCCGTCGTCCAGGAAGCGCAAGCCTATTCCTTCGACGGAAACGACATGCCTTGTGCCGTCAACCTCGATAAAAGACATGCTGTCGCCGACACGCAGGCCCAGCAGCGCCGTCCCCAGCGGCGTTGTCACTGAGACTTCCGCGCCGGACCAGATGAGGTCTTCGGGGTGCACGAGTAGGTGTGCGCGTGACCCCGGCTCGTCATTGAGCCGGTAGATCACGCGGCAGTTGGTGGAGACGACATCTTCCGGCAGCTCCCCAGGATGACAGACCTTGGCGCGGCGCAACTCCCTGAGCAGGAATTCGGCCGCTGGGAGGTTGTTCGTCTGCCGGATCATCGCGGTGCACAGGAGGCGGTTGTAGTCGTTCGTGGCCAGAGTGATCGCGGGGAGCTCGTGCTGCATGTTCATGGGATTCTCCTCGGAACGGTCTGCTGCCCAGCGCGCAGGTGCGCGCCGGCGCAGAGCGGGCCGGCATGCATCTCGACGAGCATGCGGCGGCTTACTGGTTCGTATGAGAGATTTGATGCCCCGAAGCGCCGGCGACCGAACGGGTCAAGCCGACTCCTGGGGCCTACATGCCTGCTTTGAGACAGCCCGCGTGCGCCAGTAGGCGAAGATTTTTCACGAACGACATCATGATGCTAACAAGATAGCCTTATTGCGAACGAATGCAAGGTTACAGAGCATTTCTGAAGAGGCAGGCGGCTGAAGAGGACCGCATATGGACGCAGCCCCGGTCATGGGATGTTGCGCTGCGAAGCGGAAGCCGTCATTAACTTTCCCAAGCGGCACAAGCCGATCTGTCACAACACACAGGAGTGAGATCAATTGCATGCAGCCTCCATGCTGGACCAGGCCCTGACACGCCTCGACGAAGCAGCCCGGCACCTCGACCTAGACGCGGACGTTCTCGAAAAGTTGAAGTACCCGCGTGAGACCACGAAGGTGCGCCTGATGATCCGCATGGATGACGGCTCGCGCAAATCCTTCATGGCTTGGCGCTGTCGCTATGACGACACCCGTGGGCCGACCAAAGGCGGCATCCGCTTTCATCCGGCCTCGACCATGGAGGAGGTGGAGACGCTCGCCTTCTGGATGACGTTCAAATGCGCTGTGATGAACTTGCCCTATGGTGGCGGCAAGGGTGCCGTGCAGGTCGATCCTCACACCCTGTCGAAGGCCGAACTGGAGCGCCTCTCGCGGGCCTATGTGCAGGCCTTCTCCAAGATCATTGGGCCCGATCGCGACATCCCGGCGCCCGACGTCTACACCAACTCGATGATCATGGGCTGGATGGCCGACGAGTACGCCTCCATAGTGGGCGAGGCGACGCCGGCGGTAATCACCGGCAAGCCCATCGCGCTCGGCGGCTCGCTCGGGCGTGACGACGCCACGGCCCGCGGCGGCTATTACCTCATTCTGCGCCTTGCCGAGAAGCTCGGGCTCAAGTCGGGATCAACGGTTGCGATCCAGGGCCTCGGTAACGCCGGCCAGCACATCGCGAGACTGCTAGCGTCCGAGGGATACAAGATCGTGGCTGTCTCCGACTCGAAGGGGGCGATTCATGACCCGTCAGGCCTCGATATCGCCAAGCTTCTGAAGGCCAAGGGGCAGGGAAGCGTCACGGGCCTCGCGGGCTCGGAAGGCATTTCGGCTCTCTCTGCCGACGATCTCATCTCGGTCGATTGCGATCTCCTCGTGCCGGCAGCACTGGAGGACATGATCCATGAGGGCAATGCCGCCGGTGTGAAAGCGAAGGTGGTGCTCGAGCTCGCGAACGGTCCGATTACACCCGAAGCCGACGAGATCCTGACGGCCAAGAACGTCGTCGTCCTGCCCGACATCCTGGCGAACGCGGGCGGCGTCACCGTCTCGTATTTCGAGTGGGTGCAGAACCGGCAAGGCTACTATTGGCCCGTCGAAGACGTGCATGCCCGGTTAAAGGCGATGATGGAGCGGGAGGGAGACGCGATCTGGGCACTCGCTCAGGACAAGAGCATCGCCCTGCGCAGCGCCGCCTATGTGCATGCGCTCTCGCGGCTTGCAGGCGCCATCGAGGCGCATGGTACGCAGCAGTTCTTCACCAGCTGAATCCTGAGACAAAAACATCATGAAACCTCCGCACCGATTGCGGGGCGCGGGAGGGGCGCGGCGTGAGAACAGCGCCGTGGTCAGCCTGCCGCGCGCTCTATCGAAACTCGGGTTCTGCTCCCGCACACAAGCTGAGGCCCTGATCATGGAGGGGCGCGTGCACGTCGACGGGCGGGTGATCCGCAGCGTGGCGACCCGCGTTGATCCCGCACGCGCGCGCATCGCAGTCGATGGCAAGCCCATCGAGGCGGAGCGCAAGGTCTACCTGATGCTTAACAAACCGCGTGGCTTGGTCACAACCCGTGACGACCCGCAGGAGCGGACGACCGTGTACGACTGCCTGAAAGGGTTCAATCTTCCATTCGTCGCTCCTGTGGGGCGCCTCGACAAGGCGAGCGAAGGCCTGTTGCTCCTGACCAACGACACGCGCTGGGCGCAGCGTGTGCTCGACCCGGCGTCGAATGTCGAAAAGATCTACCATGTGCAGATCAACCGTATGCTCGACGAGGGCATGCTGGAGCGGCTTCAGGCCGGGATGGTGCTTGACGGAGAGCGCCTGATCGCTAGATCGGCGAAGTCGCTCCGTGCCGGTGCGCGCACCGCTTGGCTCGAGGTCGTTCTGAATGAAGGTCGGAATCGCCAAATCCGACGCCTGCTCGGTGCAGTGGGGGCGGAGGTGCTCCGCCTCGTGCGCATTGATGTCGGCGGGGTGCGGCTGGGCGATCTGCCGCGCGGCGCAGTGCGGCACCTCACGCCAGCCGAGAAAGCGATGCTCGATGTTCCTGCCAGGGGCGCCTCGGGTTATCTTCCCGTCATCAGCCGCGACGCTTGAATATCCAGTTTTGATGCTTACGTTTGTATTGTCATGATTACTTCGCACCATATCCTCATCCTCCGCGGAGGCCGCCTCCTCGCAGGCCGCTGAACCCCGAGGCGGGGCAGGCGCCTTGCGCTGCCGCCGTTCGGGGCATGACACATCTTGCAGAACCTGAATCTAGCAAGCCTGATTTCCGGGAAAGCAGCCGCTTGCCCTGGGCGGCGCAGTCGCCAGCTCCCGAGTCGGCAACGCATAGGAGGATCCCATGCACACAACCATCGACCTGCCGCAGGTCACTGTCGCCACGCACGATTACAATCGACTTATGTCCGTCGCGGCCATGGATCGCCACCGGCGCAGACCGGACCGCGAATTCCTGATGTCGGAACTGCGGCGGGCCTCGGTCTGCCATCCCGAAGCGCTGCCGGAGGACGTGGTCTCGACCAACGCGAAGGTCACGTACCGCCTCGAAGGCGATGGGAAGCCACGGGCGCATATCCTAGTGTATCCGGAAGACTTGCGCTGGCCGGGTGCGGAACTGTCCGTTCTGACACCATTGGGGATTGCCCTGCTCGGCCTGCGCGTGGGCGATCGCATGCCCTTCCGGACGAGCCGGGACGGGCCTGTGCATGAGGTTGTGGTCGAGGAAGTTCGATTCAGGCTCCTGCCGGATGATGCCCCGCCGGCCTTTGGGTCACCCGATCAACCGCGCAACGCGGACGACAACTTGCGGGACAATCTCGACCGACGGCTCGACGAGGCGCTGATGGAAACCTTCCCGGCCAGCGATCCGATTTCGGTCGTCATCTGTGGGCGGTCCTAGTCCCGCCAACCGCGATGCCTGCTGCTTTCTCCGGAAGTGGAGCAGCGACATATTGGAGAAGACAATGAAACAGGTGAATTTCCCTCCCATCACCATTTCCACGGTCGACTACGACAGGCTTGCCTGGATCGCAACCGCCGGCGTCAACGGCCAGCGCTACACCATCGCCGAGATGCTGGCGGACGAGCTCGATCGTGCGATGATCGCCGCGCCTGGTTCCATCCGCCCAGACATCGTAACGATGCACTCGGAGGTCGAGTACCGGGATGAGGCCACGGGCGACGTGCGGTGTACCACCCTGGTGTATCCGGGCGAGGAGGATTCCGATGCCGGACGGATCTCGGTCTTGACCCCGGTCGGTGCCGCGCTGATTGGCCTGTCGGAGGGACAATCGATGGAATGGCAAGGGCCGACAGGTGGACGGCGCAAGGTGACGGTGCAGCGGGTGCGTTTCCAGCCTGAGCGCATGGCCGGTCTTGGTGCCTGAACCAGGAAACGAAATATGCCGCAGGGACGCGATCCCAAGCAGCCAAGGAAGATAAGCATGAAAGCCGAAAACAAGATTCCGCCTATCGCAAAGTCAGACTACCGCCGACCAAGCGAGCCAAAGACAGTCAGGGTGCGGGCCTGGGCTCCGCAACCAAACCTGCTGACCCGTGAGGAGATCCGGAAGCTCGTGATCGACCAGATCGGGTAGCGGCAGCTCCGTTGCCGCTACCCTCCGATGATCGTGCCAGAACCTCCCCCCGAAACGAAGGAGATGAACTCATGCGCATATTGGCGGCGACGGACTTCTCAACTCGCTCGCAGCGGGCCGTACGGCGGGCCGGCGTGCTGGCACGGGACAGTGGCGCCGAGCTCACCCTCGTGCACGTTGTCGACGACGACCAGCCTTCGGATCTGGTCGCGCTTGAAACGCGCGAGGCCGAACGGATCCTCGTCGAGCAGATCGCCTCGATGGCCGAGTTGCAAGGTCTCCAGGTGCGGCCCCTTATCGTCGCCGGTGACCCATTCGACGGCATCCTGCGGGCCGCTGCGTCAGTGGATACGGATCTCGTGGTCATGGGAGCCCACCGCAAGCAGCTCCTGCGCGACATCCTGGTCGGAACGACCATCGAGCGCGTGATCCGCACAGGCCCGTTCCCGGTTTTGATGGTGAACGGGGAAGTAGAGCAGCCCTACCGGACGGCCCTGGCGCCGGTCGACCTGTCCGAGCTGTCGGTCAATGCCATCCGGATCGGAATGGCCCTGGGGCTTCCCAGCGGCGACCGGCTCGCGCTCGTCCATGCCTTCGCGGCACTTGGTAAGGGGCAGATGTTCCACGCCGGGCTCAGCTCGCAGGTCATCGACGGGTATGTTGCCGAGGAGCGTGTGCGGGCCACCAACGAGTTGGCTGCGTTCCTGAAGGCGAATGGGCTCAACGATCATGGCCAACCGGCGCGTGTAGTGGAGGAGGGCACCCCGTTCGAGGTGATCTCCAAAGCTGTGAAGCAAGTGAAGCCCGATGTGCTGATCATCGGGACCCGCGGGCGCTCAGGCATCGCCAAAGCGTTTCTGGGAAGTGTGACCGAGGAGGTCCTGCGATCCCTCGACGTCGACATCCTTGCCGTTCCGCCGATTCGGTAAAGCGCAGGGTTGCTGCTGTTCCATCCACGCTGGACCGGGGGCAGGGCTGCATCAACTCTCCCGGATGGAGCTGCGATCACCCGCGAATCGCTTGTGCTCTGCGCGGAACGGCCTAGAATCAACCATAATGGGCAACTTCATGTCCGAGCCAGAACCTCACGAATGCCATCACTCACCCCTGAGCAGTGCCGTGCCGGCCGCGGCCTCCTGGACTGGACCCAGGAGGAACTCGCCGAACGGGCGGACGTTTCGCGCAGCACCATTCGCGATTTTGAGAATGGGCGGCACAGCCTGCACATGGCGACGGCGGCCCAGGTCGTTACGGCCCTGGAACGAGGTGGGGTGCTGCTGATCCCGCCTGATGAGGCCGGTCCCGGGGTACGGCTCCAGAAGCCTGTAAACTAGGGCACGCGCTCCTACCCTGGAGGGATCAGGTCTTCCACCACTTCCGATGCAGGAACTTCCGTGCTGCCTTCCGTAAGGTCGCGATAGAGCGCCGCCCTCGCAAGCAGCATCAGGGTCACCGGCGTGGTCAGCGTCACGAACACGGCAATCAGGATCTCGTGAACGACAGGCCTCGACTCAAGTACGCTGAAATAGAATGTGGATCCGAGCAGGATGCTGCCCATGCCGAGAGTTGCGCCGAGAGTTGGCGCATGGACGCGGGCGTAGAAATTGCCGAGCCGAAGCAGTCCTATCGTTCCAATTAGGGTGACGGCTGCTCCGAGCACCACGCAGAAGCTCACTATAAATGCCGCCCAGGTGGGCAAATCTCCGAGGGCCGTCATTCGATCACCTCCCCGCGCATGAGGAACTTGGCAAGCGCCACGGTGGAGACGAAACCGAGCAGGCCGATGACGAGCGCTGCCTCGAAATACAACGTGCTGCCGGTGCGGATCCCGAACGTGACCAGCATCAGCATCGCGGTCACGTAGAGGGTATCGAGCCCGAGGATCCGGTCCTGTGCCCTCGGGCCTGTAGCGAGACGGAAGGTGGCACAGCACATTGCGAGGCCAAGCATGACCTGTGCGGCAACAATGGCCCATCCGAGAAAGGCGAGTGCGCTCATTCGAAGATCTCCATCAGCAGGCGCTCGTAGCGGCCCTTGATCGTCCTGATCCACACCGTCTCATCGACCAGGTCGAGCACGTGCAGCAGCAGTGTGCTCTTGGCGGCATCGTAGTTCACCCAGATCGTGCCGGGGGTCGAGGTGATGATGATGGACAGCACCGCAAGTCCCTGGCGGCTGCGCATGTCGAGCGGGATGGTCATGAAGCCGGCATTCACGCCCGGCTCCCGGGACCGCACGATGATCCGCCCGACGGCGAGGTTCGAACGCAGGATGTCGACCACCACCATGCCGGTTAGGCGCAGCGCTGCACCCGGTCGACGAATGCACGGCTTTTCGGGCCGCAGGGCTGCCATCGCCCATGATGCGAGGACGGCTAGCACGCTTCCCAGGATTACATGGCCGGCCGAGATCGACTGGTTGAGCAGCAGCCACAGCGCGAGCAGGGCGAGCGAGAGCAGCGGGTAGGGAAGGATGCCGCTCATGGGCGCGCCCCCCCATTGGCAGCCCCGACCTTTGGCATACCCAGCACGCCTGTGATGTAGTCCTGCGGAGTCTGAAGAGCCTTCGTCGTTGCCTCCATGTAGCGCATGGCGGGGCCGCCGCCGACGGTGAGGCCGAGACAGAGCAGCAGGAGGCACACGACCGGTGCCATCTCGATAACCCGCACCCGGGGAACGCTGTCGTCCATGCGGGCCCAGAATGAGCTGATGCCTGTCCTGGTCATGGCGATCAGGGTTGCCAAGCCCGAGACCGTCAGGAGCCCGATCAGCATCCAGGCCGAGGCCTTGACCGAAGCGCCGTCGGTTTGCAGCATCGCTGCCATCATGCCGAACTTGCCGATGAAGCCAGCAAGAGGCGGCAGGCCAGCCAGGAGTAGAGCGCAGGCGATGAAGCTGCCGCCGAGAATCGCGATCGAAGCCGGAATGGCCACTCCGACCTCTGCCTCGGGGTCGTCGTCGTTGCTCTCGTTATAGGCTTCCATAGTGACGGCGAGCACGTCGGCGCCGGGATCGCGCATGCGTTCGACCAATTCGACGAGCAGGAAGAGAGCGGCGATGCCCAAGGTGGAACTGACCAGATAGAACAGGGCCGAGCCGATCACCGTGCTGCGCTCGGTGCCGATGGCCGCGATCAGCGTTCCAGACGAGACGAGCACGCTGCAACCGGCGAGCCGCGGCAGGGACTGGGACGCCAGCACGCCGACAGTGCCGAACGCGATGGTCAACATGCCTGTAAAGAGCAGCCACTCGCCCCCGAACCCGGCGAGCGAACCTGCCCCGGGGCCGAACATCAATGTCCACAGGCGCAGGATGACGTACACGCCGAGCTTGCTCATGATGGCAAACAAGGCAGCGGCCGGCGCAGCCGCGGCCGCGTAAGTGGTCGGTAGCCAGAAGTTGAGCGGCCACGCGCCCGCCTTCATCAGGAAGGCCGTGCCGAGGATCGCCGCCGCAGCCGCAACGAGGGCCGCATTCTCCGGCGCAAGGTTCGGGATGCGTTGAGCGAGGTCGGCCATGTTGAGCGTGCCGGTGGCGCCGTAGGCCAGGCTGACGCCGATCAGGAAGAGAAAGGAGCCCGTGAGGTTGATGGCGATATAAGCAAGCCCCGCCCTGACCCGTGCGGTTCCGTCCCCGTGCAGGACAAGGCCGTAGGAGGCGGCCAGCAGCACCTCGAAGAACACGAAGAGGTTGAACAGGTCCCCGGTGAGGAAGGCGCCGTTCAGGCCCATGAGCTGAAGCTGGAAGATCGTGTGGAACCGCGGCCCGGCGCGGTGCCAGCGCGCGAGCGAGTAGAGCAGTGCCGCGATGGCGAGCACGCCCGTCAGCACCAGCATGAGAGCTGAGAGCCGATCCAGCACCAGCACGATGCCGAAGGGCGCCGGCCAATTGCCGAGCTGGTATGTCGTGACGCCTGATCCCGTACTCATCAGATCGACCTGACGCATCAGGACGATGGAAACGATGAGCACGGCAGCAGTCGTGGCGATCCCGATCACGCCCTTGATGCCGCGCCGGCGCTCATTGAGCAGGAGCATCACGGCCGCGGAGACGAGCGGCAGCAGGATCGGGACAATGATCAGGTGGTCGGCCAAACCCGTCATTGCGGATCCTCCTGGCCGTCCACGTGGTCGGTTCCCGTGAGGCCACGCGAGGCCAAAAGGACCACGAGAAAAAGCGCCGTCATGGCGAAGCTGATGACGATGGCTGTGAGCACCAGCGCCTGCGGCAGCGGATCGGCGTAGAGAGACGGATCAACAGCCTCGGCGTTCTCCAAGACTGGCGGCGCGCCCACCCGAAGCCGGCCCATGCCGAAGATGAACAGGTTCACCGCATAAGAGAGCAGGGACAGGCCGATGATGACCTGGAAGGTGCGCGGGCGCAGGAGCAACCAAACTCCCGACGCAGTCAGGATGCCGACGGCCAGCGCGAAGACAAGCTCGGTCATGCGTCCCCCTTTGTGAGTGCGGGAGCTACGGTGGAAAGCGAAGAGCGGGCTGTCCGCGAGCTTCGCACCGACTGGTGCGCCAGGGCGATCAGGATGAGCACCGTGGCGCCGACGACGACCGCAAAGACCCCAAGATCGAACAGGAGCGCGGTGGCGGCGGGCACCTTACCGATGGCAGGAACCTCAAGGTACTGGAAATAAGAGGTCAGGAACGGGTGGCTGAAGAGCCAGGCGCCCATGCCGGTGAAGGCTGCACAAAGCAGACCGAGGCCGATCCAGCTGATCGGACGGACGCGCAGGCGCGCTTCGATCCAGCGCGTTCCGCCCGCCATGTATTGCAGGATGAGCGCAATCGACATCGTGACGCCGGCCGCAAAGCCTCCGCCTGGCAGGTCGTGGCCGCGCAGGAAGAGATAGATCGCGACCACAATGATCACAGGGAAGAGCCATTGCATGATCGTCGCCGGGATCGTCAGGTAATCCGCAAGCGTATCGCCCACGGCACGATCCAGGCGGGCGCGATCATAGGCGTCCTGCACCTGTTGCTGCTCTGGAGCGTCGACGCTTTCGGGCGCCGGACGGAAGCGGCGCAGGAGGGAAAAGACCGTGATCGCCACCACGGCGAGCACTACGATCTCGCCGAAGGTGTCGAAGCCGCGGAAGTCGACCAAAAGGACGTTGACGACATTTCGTCCGCCACCCTCCGCATAGGCGTTCTCGACGAAGTAGCGCGAGATGCTGTCGTGAAGCGGCCGCGTGAGCATTGCATAAACGATCAGCGTCATGCCCGTGCCGGCCGCGAGGGCAAGCATCAGGTCTCTCGCCCGCCGCACCCTCGCCTGGAGGCCTAACGCGAGGCCTTCGCCGACGATCTCAATCCGCTTCGGCAGCCAGCGCAGGCCGAGCAGGATCAGCACCGTCGTGACGATCTCGACCAGAAGCTGAGTGATGGCAAGGTCGGGCGCCGAGAACCAGACGAAGGTGATGCAGGTGACCAGCCCGGCCCCGCCCAGCAGAACCATGGCCGCGAGTCGGTGGTACTTGGCCTGGTAGGCCGCCCCGATAGCGCACAGGCCTCCGACTATCCAAAGCAGGAGGAACGCGGGGTCGAAGGCTGCACTGGGGCGGGAGCCCGCCTCAAGCCCTTGCCGGTAAAGCGGCCATAGCGCCGCGAGCACCGCGAAGCCCACCAGGAGCCGCAATTGCGGCTGAAGCCGCTGGGTGCCGAACAAGCGCTCCAGGGAACGCGCCCATTTCCATGACAGGGTGACGAGAATCCGCTCGAAGATGCGCTGGCCCTTGAGGCGGCGCATCAGGGGAGGGCCTTCGATGCCTTTCGCGAAGTAGCGCTGCAACAGCCAGTACAGGAGGATGCCACCGGCGAGCGCGATGATGCTCATGAGCAGGGGCTCGTTGAAGCCGTGCCACACGGCGAGGCTGTAGGGCGGGGTATCGGGGCCCAGGACGGCCCATACCGCACTGGCGAGGAACGGCTTGATGGTCATCGCCGGGAGGATGCCGACGAGGAGGCATGCCAAGACGAGGAACTCGACGGGAAAACGCATCCAATGCGGCGGCTCGTGCGGCGTACGCGGCAGATCGGTCGGCGGCGGGCCGAAGAATACGCCGTGGATGAACCTCAGCGAGTAGGCGACGCTGAAGGCGCTCGCCAGCATGGCAAAGTAGGGAAGGGAGTGGTCGAGTAGGGAATCGATGTGGAAGGCGGCCGCTTCGGCGAAGAACATCTCCTTGGACAAAAAGCCGTTGAGCAGGGGCACGCCGGCCATGGCGGCTGCTGCGACCATCGCCAGGGTGGCGGTGATCGGCATGAACCGGAACAGGCCGCTCAAACGCCTGATGTCGCGGGTGCCGGACTCGTGGTCGATGATGCCGGCTGCCATGAACAGCGATGCCTTGAAGGTCGCGTGATTGATGGTGTGGAAGATGGCGGCGACCGCCGCCAGGGGGCTGCTGAGCCCAAGCAGGAGCGTGATGAGTCCGAGATGGCTGATGGTGGAGTAGGCCAGCAGACCCTTCAGGTCCTGCTGGAAGATCGCCGCATAGGCGCCTAGGACCAGGGTGCAGAGGCCTGCCGTCACCACGATGTAGAACCACGCTTCCGTGCCTGACAGCACGGGCCAGAGCAGGGTGAGCAGGAACACGCCGGCCTTCACCATGGTGGCTGAGTGGAGATAGGCCGAGACCGGCGTCGGCGCGGCCATGGCGTGCGGCAGCCAGAAGTGGAAAGGGAACTGGGCACTCTTGGTTAGGGCACCGAGCAGGACCAGGATCAGGGCCGGCAGGTAGAGGCTGCTGGAGCGAACCTTGCCACCCGATGATAGCACCTGATCGAGATCCCAGCTGCCGACGATGTGGCCGATCAGCAGGACGCCGACGAGCAGGCACAGCCCGCCGGTGGCCGTCACCGTCAGTGCCATGCGCGCCCCGTCACGGGCGCTGGCATTGTGATGCCAGTAGCCGATGAGCAGGAACGAGAACAGGCTGGTCAGCTCCCAGAAGAAGACGAGCTGGATCAGGTTCCCCGAGAGAACAATGCCCAGCATGGCGCCCATGAAGGCGAGCAGGAACGCGAAGAAGCGCGGCACCGGATCGGATGGCGACATGTAGTAGCGCGCGTAGAGCGCCACCAGGAAGCCGATGCCGGTGACCAGCATGGTGAACAGCCAGGTGAAGCCGTCCATGCGCAGGGTGAAGTCGAGGCCAAGCGTCGGGATCCATTCGACACCCGCGCGCAGCACCGCACCGCGATGAACAGCCGGATACTGCACTGCCGTCAGGATGGTGGCGCACAGGGCGACGGTTCCTGCCAGAAAGGCGGCGCCATTCCTGGCATCCTGCCGCAGGAAGGCGGCAACGAGGCTCCCAATGAAAGGAAGGGCGACGATGGCCAGGAGGGGCATGCCACTGGACATGGGTTGGGTTGTCTCCTTCCAGGCGGGGAGCGCGCGCGAAACTCCGAAACTAGGGCAATATCGCCCAATATGGTTGACATATGGGTCGGACGCAAGAACTTGGTCCAGTAGAATTCATGCCAGGATAGGGCCCGATAGGGGCCGCAGTGCGGCCATCGGTCTCCACCCGAGACGTCTGCAGTAGAGGGACCTTTCCGCCGGAGTTCAGTTGAACCCGAAGTGTCTATCGATGGAGCACGGGATGCATGAGCCTCGCATACTCCCTCGCATGCTTGGAATCTTCAGGCAGAGCTGGATCTACTTTCTTGGCGCGTTCATCCTGGGTGTCGTGCTCCTGACCTGGTACCACCTCGATCCCACGACAGCTCCTATCGTCCTTTGGTAGGTCCGTAAGACTGGCCAAGGCGCATCATCCTTTCCGCGGGTTGCAGGTCCGGATCGTTACTGATTGGAACTGGCGGAGCGGCTCGCCCAAGAGGCCAACACCGATTAGGTCGGAGCAGCCGGATGATCATGGATGCGTTCAGTGGGATCCCGATCGGCCGGCCATCGAAACCGAGGGAGTTGCCGACGGCATCGCCTTCCTCGCCTCCGACCGCGCCGCGACCATCACCGGTGCCGAATATGTCATCAGCGGCGGCACCGTGCCCACAGCATAAACGGTGTAGACCCCCTTCGATGAGAATAGCGGTCGCAGAGGCTTGGTCGCTCACTCTAAAGCGCTTTTGGTCTCAGTGTAGGGCATAGCCGGCATGCCTGATCCAGCCTTTGGCATCTTTTGCCGTGATGGT
>NZ_JAERQE010000077.1 GCF_016734765.1 Microvirga soli
AGCCGGTCCTCCCAATGACCACCTCATCCCAACACCCGGCGCGTCAGCAAATTTCCACCACCACCGCGGACTCTACCAATTGCGCCAGCACGACTCTAATGCGTGACGGCCACAATCGCGGCGCTTATTATGTAATTTGGTGCCTACACAGCAATGCGACCCGCAGAGTAGCACCGCTTCTGCTTTGCAGATTCCGAGACCATCAGAAGGAGCCGTGCCTGCAGTTCGCTAAGAGCGCCGTTAACGCTACTCAACCTCCACTCCCGTCCTTCCATTGACCAGCGTTGTCACCGCGGGTAGTGTTCTTGATCCGTTCTTTATTGTAGGCTTGTGACCCAGCTCTGGGCTACAGGTCTCAATAGCATTGCACGATTGAAGGTTATGGCGACCCAATCAGCCTCGCGCACGCTGTTCTTCTTCGAGAAACCCTCAGCCATGCGCCAGCTGCAGCGGCTTTTCAAATCGCCGAGCACGGTCTGCGTTTCCGCCGAGGGTCATCTCTTAGCTGCCGAGGAACCCGGCGATGTGCGGGAGGAATGGAAGTCTTGGCGCCTTGATACTCTTCCGATCGTGCTGGAGCGTATCCCTGTTACCTATGGTACCAGCCGCTCTGGCCAGTCGCATAAGCCCAAGGTTGAGGCAATCAAGCAGGCGCTTCAGGGCGTGGAGCGGGTCATCATAGCCACCGACCCGGGCCGGGAAGGCTCGATGATTGCCTGGGAGGTGCTTGAGCATCTCGGCTACCGAGGTCGGGTGGACCGTCTCAAGCTGGGTGCTCTCGATGAGGTCTCGATCCGCCGAGCCTTCGCGGCGATGGCTAAGGAGCCAGACTCCGGCGAGCGGGATTATGCAGCCTACCTCGAGGCCCTTTGCCGCCAGTATGAAGACTATCATCTGGGTCTCAATGGCACCCGCGCGATTTCCCTGCGCCTTAGGCCACCTGCCCTTCGGCAGCCCTGGCGCTTTGGCGGGGTGCAGACCCCAACGCTTGCGATCCTGGCTGATCTCGAACAGCGCATCCGCGAGTTCATCCAGCAGGACTATTTCAAGATCGCCTTGGCCGTCACGACGGACAGCGGGGCCGAGATCACACTGTGGCATGCTCCGAAAGACAAGATCCTCGACAAGCAGGTGGCCGAGACCATCCAGCACGCCGCTGCAAGCTGGTCAGGTTCACTCGGCGTCGAGCAGAAGGATGTGCGCCGGTCGCCCCCTCGCCTGTTCTCCAAGGACACTCTCGCACGCCGCTGCGCCAAGCGCTTCGGGTGGGATCCGCAGCATACGGCCAAACTGGCCCAGGAGCTCTATGACCAGGGATACCTGACCTATCCCCGCACCGAGTCCGAGCACCTGCCCGAGAGCCAGACTGGCGACGCCAGTGCTGTGATCACGAGTGCTGTCGGGGTTCTGACAAATCTTGCCAGCCTCGTGCCAGCCGCGGGCGATCTCGCGTTTCGCAAGGGCAACAAGGGCCATTACATCAAGGACCCGGGGGAGCATCATGCCATCGTGCCACTGCGCAAGGTGCCCCAGCTGGGGAGCATCAATGGGGATCAGCTGCGTCTGTGGGAGCTTGTGGCCAAGAGCTTCCTGGCAGCCCACCTACCCGACGGGATCGACGCTCGGACCACCGTCGCCGTGCAAGTTGCCACGTCACTCGGTCCAAAGCGGTTTTCGGTCAGTGGCAGCGTGATCAAGTCGCCTGGCTGGCGCGCTGTCTATGGAGCCGAAGCCGACGAGGAGAACGAGGCTATTCCCGGCAAGGCCAAGCCGGACGAGGAGCCGACCACTGGGCGCCTGCCACCAGTTCGGGACAACGAACTGGGGAAAGCGACCGACGCTCGGATTGAGACCGCCAAGACCGAGCCTCCTCGCCGCATTACCCGTGGCGAGCTGCCGGTGGTCATGGGACGGCTCGTCGATCAGGTGGAAGATCCGGCCCTCAAGACCGCCCTAGAGAATCCGGCAAACCCGAATGAGCCCAAGGGTCTCGGCACCGCGGCGACCCGCGACACGATCCTGCCCAAGCTCCAGAAGAGCCAGTATGTTGAACTGCTGAAGGGCAAAGATCCGCCAATTCAGGTGACTGAGGTTGGTCTTGCATTCATCGCTGCTGTTCGTCATGTCTTTCCTGCCTATGGCGACCCCGTTGGTCGGGCAATGTTCGAGGCTGATCTTGCTGAGATCGGGCGTGCAGCCACACGCGCAGAGGCGGCCCGCCGAGCGGCAGCCTATCAGGAGCGAACCCGCAGCCGTGTCAAAGAGCTGATCACAACGATTGGCGAGTCGGGCGCTGTTGCTCTCGATCCAGCTTCTATCCCAACGCTCTCCGCAGCAGATGGGAAGCCACCAACAAAGGCGATGATAGCTTTCGCGACATCGATTGCCGCGCAGCGTGGCCTGAAACTGCCCCGAGGGCTCAAGACCAACAGCGCAATCTGCCGGACCTTCCTGGACCAGCATGCACCACAACGATCGTCTGGACTTGCTAAGGCAGCACCACAAACGGGTCCGCGTCCTCCAAGTGAGGCAATGATGCGCTATGCTCAGTCACTTGCCGAACAGAAAGGGATTGAGTGTCCGCCAGCAGTGCTCGCTGACTTCGCAGCTTGCCGAACTTTTCTCGATGAACACTCGCTGAAGGCACAGCATCCTGACGAAAAGAACCGGCCCGTCGCTCCAAGAGGCCGCCGCCCAGCCCGCGCGGGCAACAGCGATGGTGCACCGAAGCGAGTGTCTGCGTCCGTGAGGAAGCTGACAGAGACAAGAGCCAAAGCTCCACGTCAGCGCCCAAGATCGGGCACTGCAGCTTCCGGCAAGGACAAAGAGTGAAAGCGCCGGCCCCGATTAGGAGCCGGCGCCAAGGCGAGTTTGAGCCGAACTGCAGCGTTGGCCAAGGCATAGCCGCGTTGACCATTTAGACGGGGCTTTGTTGCACGGATCGTATTGTGCACGCATTGATCGCGCCTATAAGCCGTATTCAGGCGATGCGGACACACTTCGGGTGTCCAAGATCAAGCATCCGATTTAAGGCATGGACGGCAATAGCGATCTCAGTGCCACGGCGTCGGTTGGTCCGCGAACGCAAGGCGTCTCCGATCACTCGTTTCAGCCGGCTGATCGCAGTCTCCACCAGAGCCTAACGCGTGCACCCGGACCGCTTCTGCCAGCCCATGCGTCCATGCTCGACGGTACTTCGGAGATGCCAGTTGCGCTGGGTCGGAGCGTTCTCTACCGTCTCGCGCGGCACTGCCGTTGATCGGGGCGGAATGATCACGTCAGCATCAGGATGACGTTGGGCGACGGTAGCGTAGATGCTCTCCTGATCATAGGCTCCATCGACACCAGAGGTTTAGATCGAACTGAGTTACTTAGCGGTTCGCGACGGAGCCATCGAGCATACGTCTTGCCTGTTCTCCCGCTCTTCGAAGGTCTCGCAACCTGGAACTGCTGAGCTTTACCTCTGCGCCTGGATTTACAGGCGCTCCCTCAGGCCCCACATCTTTGGAGAGGGAGATGCAATGGCTGACAAGAAGGATCTCACACGACCACCCACAACCGCTGGCAGTCCAGCCTCTATGGTTGACTCGTTCCTGGCGGAGGCCAAGCGGCTTGGACCGTTGGCGGGCACTGCGCCCCGAGCGCGGCTCGTCTTTGCTCTCGACGCCACCATGAGCCGGCAGGCCACCTGGGATCTCGCCTGCCGTGTCCAGGGCGAGATGTTTGCCGCGGCCAGTAAGGCCGGCGGCATCTCGGTACAACTGGTCTACTTTAGAGGGTTCGGCGAGTGCCGATCCTCCCGCTGGGTCGCCGACCCGCGAGCGCTGACGGACTTGATGACGAGGATCAGTTGCCGGGGAGGTCAGACCCAGATCGGACGGGTGCTCCGCCATGTCCGGGCAGAGGCCAGCCAAGCGCCATTAAAGGTGCTCGTCTATGTCGGCGATGCCATGGAGGAACCGATCGACGATCTCTGCGCGGTTGCAGGCGAACTTGGTCTGCTGGGCATCAAGGCCTTCATGTTCCATGAGGGGCGTGACCCTGATGCCGCCCGTGCTTTTCAGGAGATCGCCCGCCTGAGCGGCGGAGCCTATGCCCGGTTCGATGCAGCAGCCCCGCAGGCCCTATCCGAACTCTTGCGCGCCGCAGCAGCCTATGCCGCCGACGGTGTTGAGGGTCTCAGCCGCTTGTCCGCCAGCAACGCACAGGCCCGTGGGCTGCTCACCGCCATCACCGGGCACAAGCCGTGATGCTGCTGTACGGCATCGCGGCCGTCACGGTCCTTTGGTTCTTCTTGAGCAACTTTGCGCACGCAAACCCAGCCACCCTTGCAAAGCTTCTCAAGCTCATCGGCGGCGTTGTGGCCCTTGGCATCGCAGGACTGCTCGTGGTGCGGGGGCGGATCGACATGGCCCTGCTGATCGGAAGTCTCGGAGCCTGGCTCCTCGGGTGGAGCCGCCTCACCTTCCCCAGTCTCGGCAGGCGCGCGCCGCGGGCTTCCGGCAGCACCTCGCGGGTCCGTTCCCGGCTGATCGAAATGACGCTCGATCACGAAACCGGCGCAATGGAGGGCTCCGTGCTTGCCGGCACTTTCGCTGGACAGCAACTCGGGTCACTCGACGAGGCACGCCTTCAGGATCTGCTGACGGAGTGCCAAGCCAGCGATCCGGAGGGCGTCCGCCTTCTTGAGGCCTATCTCGACCGTCGGTTCCCTCATTGGCGTGAGGACACACAGGATGAGGCGCGGGCACATGCCCAATCTGCATCGACTGCTATGACTCCGGAGGAAGCTTACCGGATCCTAGACCTCCAACCAGGTGCCACCGCCGATGAAATCCGGCAGGCTCACCGGCTTCTGATGAAGAAGCTCCACCCGGATCAAGGCGGTTCGACCTATCTCGCCGCGCGCGTGAACCAAGCTAGGGATCTTCTGTTGAGCCGCCATGAGGGGTGATCGGTGATGCTGCAGCCACCGCCATCCTAGTTGACTGATGGATTGCTGATGATCCCGCGGATCTATGCCGCCACAATAATGTCAAAGCGCCCTTGGAGAGCGCCGGGTTCAGGCACTTGTCCAGGGGTCAAGGAAACGATCACACTGCGGCGGGCGTGAGGGTCACGGATGCGGTTGAGGACTCCATCTCGTGCATTGAGAGGCTCACCCTCAATGTACATCTGCGTGACCAGACGTCCCTGCCCCGGCACATGCACGGCAAAGTGGATGTGTGGCGTCCGCCCGGGATACGACACCGGTCTTATGGTGCGGAACCGATATCGGCCCTGCTCGTCCACGTGGGTGCGGCCATAGCCCTGGAAGGCATGATCGATGCGCCCCTGCCCTCCCGCACGCGGATGGCGATAGATGCCATTTGCATCGCACTGCCAGATCTCGACCACACTGCCTAGCTTTGGCTGCCCGCGAGTGTCCAGCACCCGCCCTGACACGTGGACCACCTGTCCCAGAGCCTGAGCGGCCTGACCCGTGATGCGCACAAGATCGTTGTCCATGTCGGGCGGGAACTCGACTGGGTAGAATGGCCCCTCCGTCTGTCCTGGTGTCGGGACAAGCTCGGCCGCGACCAAGCTCTGCGGGATGATAACGGAGGCAGAAGTGACAGCTGCCTTGATCAGCAAAGAGCGTCGATCAGGATAGATGATAGGACGGTGGCTCATGCCGAACCCCAGGCGTGGATCACGGAATGACAGCATAGCCGACTGGCCCTTCCAGACCAGTTCGCCACATCCCACATCGCACGAACGTGATGAAAGGCGTGCTGTCACTGCTCCAGTTACAGGGCTGAGGCAGACAGCCCTGCAAGCGTCGGCTGTCCCATGGTTTTCAGATCATTACGAAGGATCGACTCCATGTTACGAAATGACAGGTGGCTTACGGCCGTACAGGTCCGACACCCAGAGAAAGCCGACATCACGTTTGACGGATGAGCAAGCCACTGGTTCGGAGTGCTTCAGGTGACTGTCTCTAGTCGGCTGAAGCGAACCGGAAGGAGGCTTCGAACTCTTGTCTGACCGTCTCCATCCTTGTCGATGACCGTGAGCCGCTGCATCTCTTCTGGACCCAAGGGCATCACCAGGCGCCCGCCTGGCTTGAGCTGGTCAAGTAGCTCAGCAGGCACGTGGTCGGCCGCAGCCGTCACCAGGATCTTGTCGAAGGGGGCGTGCTCATGCCAGCCACGGGATCCATCTCCCACACGGATCTCAATGCTGGTGTAGCCGAGTTGGCGCAGAAGATGCTGTGCATGGCTGGCAAACTCCTCAACGATCTCGATGCTCGAGACTTGACCCGCGAGTTCCGCCAAGATCGCCGTCTGATATCCCAATCCGGTCCCGACCTCGAGCACCTTCTCGCTGGGTTGTGGCGACACGAGATCGGTCATGAGCGCCACGATGAACGGCTGCGATATTGTCTTGTCGAAGCCAATGGGCAGGGGTGTGTCTTGGTAGGCATAAGCCGCAAGAGGGGCTGGGACAAACCGATGCCGTGGCACTTTCCGCATGGCGGCCATCACCCGCTCATCCAAGACGGCTCTGCCAATCTCATCGCTTGCCAGATCGGCGTGAATGGCAATCATCTCGACCATATGCCGCCGCAGGATCGCTAAGTGGCTCTCGTTCATTGGCTTCATGAGGATCAGCTTTCAATCGAACCACTCGCTGGTCATTCTGCCTGCAAGCGATTGGCTCACCCGGAGTAACGCTCAGGATGGCTGTCAGGTTGTCCTGTTTGACTGAGCCCCATATCTTAGTCGAGCCTGGAACCTTAGCCGTTATCGGTGGTCATCCTTTCAGAGCGCTACGGCGGTGAGGGTGGGCAGCAGGCGGAGTGCACCATGTGGAGAATAACCTCGTGGATGGGTGTGTTTATTGCGGCCCTCGCCGGGACGGGCACGGCCATGGGAGCCGAGGTGCTCATCTCGGTAAACAAGACGACGCAGCGCCTGAGCGTGATGGTTGATGGCGCTGAGCGGTATTCCTGGCCTGTATCGACAGGTCTGGCGGATTACGCCACTCCCCCGGGGCCTTCACACCATCTCGTCTGGTGAAGGACCACTGTTCGAAGGAGTAGGACAATACACCATGCCGCACTCGATCTTCTTCACCGATTCAGAGCACGCTATCCACGGGAGCCAAGCCATCCGCCGTTTGGGCACACCGGCCTCTTATGGCTGCGTGCGGCTGGCGCCGGCAAATGCCAAGGCTCTTTTCAATCTTGCGATGGCTGAGGGGCTCAGCAACACGCGGATCGAAGGGACCGGCGTCGACCTTGTCGGGATCAGGTCTGGGGGAGCTACGGCCACCTGACCAGCTTTGATCCACTCGCATCTGGAATTATGGCTAGCGGGCCTGCTCCTCGCCAACAGATAGAAACTCGCAGACGCCCGTAACGACGGAGGTGTCATGGCAGACATGGGCCGCTTTGGGTCGAAGTGTAACGTTGGCCTGTCCAAACGAAGGTTCGCTTGTCGCACCTTTACAGAAGTTTGGCTTAATTCTGGGATGTGCCAAGTCCTGACTTTCATGTAGTCACGCAAAGAGAGTGTTGTTCAGCGAGGCATCGGCTCCCCCGAAATTGCCGCTGCCCGGAACCTTTCGCCTCACCCGACCTCCACAATCCTGCCTCTATCCAAGTCGAGGCTCAGCGTGCTGCTTCACCGGAGGCCGCTCTCCGGCGAAAGGCCGGGACGGCCGCAGATCGTCCCATCAGTCGTCCTCCTTAGGGCCGCACGCAGCCATGAGGCGGACTCGACCACACAGGACGGGAGGCGGATCATGGCTGTCATCAACGGCACCCCCTTTGACGATGACATCGACTTCTACTGGTATGGGCTGAGCGATGACCGGAGTAATGGCGAAGCCGGCGACGACTGGATTCTCGGCTGGCATGGCAATGACTCCTTCAACGGCGGCTCCGGCAACGACTGGCTTGAAGGCGAAGCTGGCAACGACACACTGCTCGGGGCCAACGGCAGTGACTGGCTCGACGGTGGTTCCGGCGCCGACCGCGTCGACGGTGGAAGCGGCAATGATACGCTCCTCGGCTTCACCGGCAACGACCGGCTGTACGGTCGGAGCGGCAATGACGCAATCGACGGCGAGACGGGAGCGGACACCATATATGGCGGGCTGGGTGCGGACGATCTCTGGGGCGGCGTCGATCGCAGCGTAGACCGCTTTTACTTCGCGACTGGCGACACCGGCAACATCGCCCAAGGGCGACAGGACATCATCTATGACTTTAGCGAGACCGACCGGATCTATCTTGAGGGCAGCTATGCCTTCAACGGCAGCGGCACTCGCTCTCCGGCGGAAGGGCATTACAGCATCTGGCGGGCCGATGGCGGCTGGGTCGTAACCTACAACTCGCTTACCGACGCGGGCTTGCACGATATCCTCGTCTATGAGGCGAACCCTACCGGCGATATCTTCTTCTACACCTGACCGGGCACCGCCATCGAGCGCACATAACAGGTCGCGACGGCGATGGACAAGGACATCGCCGGGCACCCACATTCCTCTGCTTCTCGCGCTTTCTGCCGACAGGTGGTGCTATGAAACCTGATGTTGGCTGTCGAAGAGATAAACCTTCAATTTTGAGGTCAGCGCAAGACATGTTCCTGATTGAGCGCCGGCATTATCAACCAAGCGCAGCTTTTCCTTGGAAACTAAGGCTTGCGTGAGGTTCTGATCTCGTGATCGCTGATAGGATCGGGAGGGCAGCATGGATCTGTCTGTACGCAAGGTGCTGGCGAGGATCACCACCGTTCCCGACATGGTCAGAGCCTTCCAAAACGAGAGCTATTGCCGGCGATTACTTGAGGCGATGGTGTGGCCGAACGGGCGAGTTTGCCCGGCCTGCGGCTATCGCCGCTCCATCGCTTTGACGGGCCGGGAGATTGGTAGGCGAGCCCGAGCTGGGCTCTACCAATGCTCGGACGGCACCTGCCGGTTTCAGTTCGCCGTCACAACACGGACACCCCTGCATGCGACGAAGCTTCCACTTCGGGTCTGGCTCTCCGGCCTCTGGCTGATGCTGCAGTCGGACAAAGGCATCTCGTCGATCCGCTTAGTGGAAGCGCTTGGGGTCAGCCAGCCGACGGCTTGGCGAATGGGTCACGCCCTGCGCCTGATGATCGGTCGCGAGCACGCTCTGGATGGTTTTGTAGAGATCGACGGCCTCTATATCAGTGGCATGCCGCGGCGGGAGAAGAACTATTCTCCACCAGGACGAGGACGCAAAGGTCAGCCGAAGAAACTTCCAAAATTCCAGCACTTGTGGCTGTGCAACGGCCGCCTGATGTGAGTGCCGGGGCGCCGTCTGGGCAGGTTCGGGCGGCCGTGATTGAGGATATCTCCGAGTCCGAAGCGGACCGGGTTCTCACCGAGACTACCGATCCGAAGGCTCATCTGATGAGTGATGAATGGAAGGCCTTCATCTCAATTGGCACCGCGTTTGCGGCTCATGACACCGTCCACCATAAGTCTCGTGAATATGCTCGCGATCCAGTGCACATCAATTCTGCGGAGGGCTTCAATGACCGTGTGCACCGTACCATCTCGGGCGTGTTCCACCACATCAACCCGCATCATGCAGATCTCTACTTTAACGAGATCGGCTTTCGCTGGTCGCAGCGCGTCGTCACGGGCCAGGCACTGCGAAAGACGCGTAAGGGACAGCAGGTGATCAAGACCTTGTGAGCGCGAATACCGCCTGCTCTGCAGCTCACGCCAGTCTTCCGCTTCACCGTTGGACGCAAGATGCACCGAACGAAGGCCGGCGGAATCGACCTCGTCTCGAAGGTAGCTGTCTTTGGTTGATAATGCCGTTTCAGTTTGGCCCTCGTCTGTCCGAGCAAGGGGACATGAGTGTCGCCACGCTGAGCTGAGAGAGAAGGAGAACCGGGCCTTCAAAGACCCGGCCTCCGTCGGCCGCTACTCCTCCCGGAAAGCCTTGGCCATGTTGTCGGCAACAGGCTTGGTCAGGTACGAGAACACCGTCCGGTACCCGGTCTGGATCAGCCCTTCCACGGGCATGCCGGGGACCAGCTTGAGGTTGCCCAGGCGCGCCCGCTCGCCGTCCGCGAAAGCCACCCGCACGGGATAATACTGCATGCCCGAGCGCTGATCCGTCACCAGATCGGCCGCGATCATGCTCACCTTGCCTTTCAGCTCCGGCGTGGTGCGCTGGTTGAAGGCCGACAGGCGCAGCACCGTGTCGAGGCCGGGACGGAGCTGGTCGATGTCCTGCGGCAGCACCTTCACCTCGATGGACAGCTCGTCCGCCTCAGGAACCACAAGCATCAGAGGCTCGCCGGCATTGAGCACTCCGCCAACGGTATGCACGATGGATTGGTGCACCACGCCGTCCTGCGGAGCCCGGATGTCGATGCGCTTGAGCTGATCCTCGGCCGTGGTCTTGCGCTCAACGAACTCCGAGATCTTGGCCTGGACCTCACGCAGTTCCTTGGACACCTCGCTCCTGAGGTCCTGATCGATCTGGAGGACCTGGAGCGACGTTTCGCTGATGCGCCCCTTGGCCTGAGCGATGCTCGAGATCAGCTGTCCGCGCTCGCCCCGCAGGCGCGTCTCCTCACGCTTCAGGGATGTCACACGGGTGATCGGCACGAGGTTCTTCTTCCAGAGCTGCTCGACGCCGGTCAGCTCGTCCTGGATCAGCTGGATCTCGTCACCCTTCGCGGAGGCCTGCAGCTTGAGCCCGTCGATCTGCTCCTGCAGCTGGGCGATGCGCTCCTGCAGCTGGGCCTTCTGACCGGCCCGCGCCTCGCGACGATCCTCGAAGACGTTGGTCTCGCCTTGGATCAGGCTCGCAAGTTCCGGCTCCTGAGCCCGGCTCTTGAACGCCGCCGGAAAGGCGACCTGCTGCGCTCCGTCGCGCTCGGCTTCGAGTCGGCTCTGGCGGGCCGCCAGCTCGTCCAGGCTCTTGGACACCATGGCAAGGCTCGCCCGTGCCACCGTCTCGTCAAGTCGGACCACCACATCGCCAGCCCTGACGCGGTCACCGTCGCGAGCGAGAATCTCACCAACAACGCCACCGGTAGGATGCTGAACCTTCTTGACGTGGCTGTCGACCACAATGGCTCCCGGTGCCACCACGGCGCCGGACAGCTCCGTCACGGCCGCCCAGCCTCCGAGGCCGCCGACAAGAAAGAAGGCAGAGGAGAGGCCGACCAGCGAGTATCGGCGGATCGCCGCGCGGGCACTTGGTTTGCGTTCGGACTTCATGACAACACCCCCAAATTCCAGATGATCGGCTCTAGACGGCTTTCAGCGCAGGAGCGGCCGCCACCCGCGGTTCGGCACCTTGCGAGGCTGGAACCGGGCGCAGCACCTTGCTCAGCACGTCGTCCTTCGGGCCGAAGCTCTGCATCCGCCCCTCGCCCATGACGAGCACCAGATCGACGCCGGCAAGAGCACTCGGCCGATGGGCAATGACCACCACGACCCCGCCCCGCGCCCTGATGCTCATGATGGCAGCGGTCAGGGCCTGCTCGCCCTCGTTGTCGAGGTTCGAGTTCGGCTCGTCGAGCACCACCAGGAAGGGATCGCCGTACAAAGCGCGGGCCAGGGCGAGGCGCTGGCGCTGCCCGCCGGACAGAGCCGCCCCGGCTTCTCCGACCTGCGTCTCGTAGCCGTCCGGCAGCTGCAGGATCATCTCGTGGACATTGGCGGCCCTGGCGGCGGCGATGATCGCCTCTGCCTTCGGCTCGGGGTCGAAGCGGGCGATGTTCTGCGCCACGGTTCCGGCGAACAGCTCCACGTCCTGGGGCAGATAGCCGATATGGTGGCCGAGATCCTCCGGCATCCATTGTTCGACGGCGGCCCCATCGAAGCGAACCTTGCCGCGCCAGGTCGGCCACACACCGACAATCATGCGGGCCAGTGAGGATTTGCCGGAGGCGCTGGGGCCGATGATGCCCAGGCCGCTTCCGGCCCTCAGTTCGAAGGACACGTCCTGCACCGAGAACCTCTGCCCACCAGGGGCCCCGGTACCGGCATTCTCGATCGAGAGAACGGACCGGGGTGCGGGAAGCTTCAGGGGTTCCTCGGCGCGGGCATTCGCCTCGAGCAGGGTCTTGAGCCGGCTCCAGCCCTGGCGGGCGCTGACGAAGCCCTTCCAGTTGCCGATGGCGAGCTCGACCGGCGCCATGGCGCGCGAGGTGAGGATGGAGCTGGCGATCATGATGCCGCCTGTCGCCTGCCCGTCGATCACCAGGTAAGCGCCGATGGCTAGCACCATGGATTGCAGCAGCATCCGGAGCACCTTCGACATGGCGCCGAAGCCACCCGCCACGTCGGAGGCCCGCTGCTGATGGGACAGATAGCTGGCATTCGCATCGCCCCAGCGGACACCGATCCGCTTGGCCATGCCCATGGCCTGGACGACCTCAGCGTTCCGGCGCGCGCCCTCAGAAATCCCGTTGCGGACGAGAGCTGCACCCACGGCCGCTTTCGAGGCCCCTTTGGTCAGCACCTCCGTCAGCAGCGTGATCACCACGAGAAGTGAAGCACCGCCGAGGGCCGCAAGGCCGATCCAGGGGTGGAAGGCGAAGCAGATGAACAGATAAAGCGGCATCCAGGGCAGATCGAAGAGAGCGGACGGTCCGCCGCCGGCCAGGAAGGCGCGCAGCTGGTCGAGGTCGCGCAGGGGCTGCTGCCCGTCGCCGTCGACCTTTCCCTTGAGAGGAGCCTTGAGCTGCCCCTGGAAGATCTGCTGGCTCAGGTCTTCGTCGAGGGCTGCACCGACGCGCGCCATGATCCGGCCGCGGAGCGCGTCGAAGAGGCCCTGGAAGAGGTAGAGCACCACGATGATGACGGACAGGCCGACGAGGGTTGGGATGCTCTGGCTGGGGAGAACCCGGTCGTAGACCTCCATCATGAAGAGGGAGCCCGAGAGGTAAAGCAGATTGATCAGGCCACTCAGCACGGCGACGCCCAGGAAGGCACCGCGACAGGAGGCCATGAGACTGAGACGTTTCTTGAGAGAGTGGGTCATCGACTTGTACCTTGGGGAATTTGCGTCACAGGGGCGCCGATGGCGGCACCGAACTTGGTTGAGTAACCCCGCCGGGAGCTTTGGGGGGCAGAGCTCCCGGCGAGGTCATACCGATGTCGGGTCGGCAGCGTCAGAAGATGAAGTCGCTGCTGTCGAGATCGGATTCCTTGACGCCCTTGAGGACGAGGACATCCGCGTCGTGCCAGATCACGGTGTCGTGGCCGGACTGCCACCTGTAGAGATCGGCCAGGTTGTCCACGCCGGAGAGGCCACTGACGTCCACCTTGTCGTGCCCGGTGCGGAGGTCAGTCACCGTGTCCTTGCCGCCCTTCTCGAAGACGAACACGTCTGACCCTGAGCCGCCCGTGAGCTTGTCATTGCCCGACCCGCCTCGGAGCATGTCGTTGCCCGATCCGCCCTCCAGACGATCGTCGCCGGCTCCACCCTTGAGGTGGTCGTTGCCCGAACCGCCAGAGAGGCGATCCCTGCCGCTGCCACCATCAAGATGATCGTTGCCGCGACCGCCCTCAAGCTTGTCGTTGCCCGACCCGCCGTAGAGCTTGTCGTTGCCGGCCCCGCCGTCGAGACGGTCGTGGCCGTCACCACCCTTGAGCCGGTCGTTGGCATCACCGCCGTAGAGCCGGTCGTTGCCGCGACCGCCGTCCATCCGGTCGTTGCCGTCGCCGCCCCGGAGCGTCTCGCTGCGCGAGTTGCCCGTGAGGACGAGATTCTCAGGCGCCGCCGGAACAACCGGATCAGGAGCAACAGGAACCTCAGGATCCGACGAACCAGGCGCCTCGACCACTGGAGCCGGGGGCTCGACCGTAATGGTCACCGTGCCTTCGCTCGAGCCACCCTGGCCGTCCGCCACCGTGTAGGAGAAGGAAGCCTCGCCGGTGAAGCCGGCTTTGGGCGTGAAGGTGATGGTGCCGTCGCTGTTGAGAACCGCCGTCCCGTGCTCGTCCTCGTCGATCTCGACAAGGGAGAGCGTGCCGCCGTCGGGATCGATGTCGTTGGCCAGCAGCTGCGCCACCGCCAGGCTCAGAACCTCTCCCTTCTTGACCGTGAACCGCTCGCCCGTGACAACAGGGTCCTTGTTGTCGTCCTCGTTATCATCCTCCTCACATTCCTTGATGACCGGCTCTTCGTCGCTCATGTAGTTGACAGAATGAGTGGCGCTCTTCAGGGTCACCGACCCGTTCTCGTTCACCGTCTTGGTGTAGTCGTTGACGGCGAGGCCCGGTGCCAGCTCGATCACGTCCTGGGCCCGCAGTGTCCCGACAATGGTGTCGTTGCCGCCGTTGGAGCGGAACACGATCCGGTGCGCCGATTGCAGCGACGAGATGTCGACCGTGTCGTCGCCGGCATTGCCGTCGATGGTGATGGTGTTGAAGTTCAGGCTGGTGAAAGGCGCATTGAAGTTGCCGATCACCTGGATCGTATCACCATTGTTGGTGGTGCCGCCGCCGGGAGGCGTCCCGGTAGGCGATGTCACCTGCTGGGTATTGACGCGGATCTCCTCGATGTTGTCGAGCTCCGCGATGACCGTCATCGTCAATCCCACTGTGCGGGTAATAACGATCTCGGTGTTGGCTCCAGACACCGCGATGCCGGCCGATATGGCTGCCTCCTTCGCATAGATACGGAAGGTCTCGGCCGCGCTGCCTCCGTTCAACACGAACGTGTCGATAGCGCCAGCGCCGCCATCGACGATGTCGAAGCCATCGGTACCGCCCGAAGCATTCCAGATGATGGTATCGTTTCCAGTACCACCCTGGACGATGTCGTCGCCGATGCCGGCCGTGATCGAGTCGCCACCGTCGCCGCCGTCGATATGGTCATTGCCGCCGCCGCCATTGATCGTCGTAGCGCCGCCGTCTCCAACGATGATCTCGCTCCCAACACCACCGTTGATGGTGCTGCCAGTGACCCGGCTGACGTTCACCGTTGCAAGATCAGTCAACGTCCCATCACTGGCCGTGTAGGTGAACGTACCACCAGGCAGTCCGGTATCGGACACCGTCACTACGGTAGTACCGAGAGACGGAGAGTTGAGGCCGTTCTGGTTGCCCACCGCCGTGATGTTCACCGCCGAGCCCTCTGCATCTGTGTCGTTCGCCATAAATGCCGAGCGAGCGATGGAGAAGCTTACGCCGGAAGCGACATTGGTAATAACATTGTCGTTGTTCGCGGCTGGCGCGTCGTTCACTGCAGTCACGTTGATCGTGGTGGTAACAGGGTCACTTACGGCAAAGCCGTCATTGACCGTGGTCTGGATGATGCGCGCAACCGTGCTCGGGTTCTCCGAGCTGCTGTCGAACGTCACGGCCTGGATCGCGGCCTGATAGGCAGCGTGCGAAGCCGTTCCAGTCAGATTAACCGTGATCACGCCGGCGACGGAAGTGTCTACCACGCCACTGATTCCGGCAGGTAGAGCGCCAATATCGAGATCGTCGCCGAGCTGAGCGTTGGTCAGGACGATCTTGGCCGACACCAGCGTCGTCCCGTCGTCCGTGATACCCGGGCGATTGGCAACCGACACACCCACCGCGTTTTCCGTGTAGGCGGCCGTGTGATTGCGGCCGTCCGCCGGAGCCGGCACGGTGAAGTCGATTGTGACACTACCGATATCGACGATGTCGGCGGTGTTCCCGTTGAACCCGCCGGTGGCAGCCTCAAGCGAGGTTGACACCAAACGGATCGCAGACGTTGCTGTGAGCGGTGACGGAAGGTCAACAGAGCGCGTAGTGTTGCCTGTTGCTCCATTAAT
>NZ_JAERQE010000078.1 GCF_016734765.1 Microvirga soli
TGGAAAGTCTGACTTCGTTGAGCGATGATCCCGTTCGCAGGCTGTCGGCCGTGACCGCCTGAGCAACCCGGCTCAGCCGAGGACTGGCGCTCTTACACCACGCCGCGGGACACGATCACCGCGTGTTCATGACGGGTGACCGTCTCGTGGCTGCCGGCATGACGGAGGCTGAAGTCAACGCCATGCGCGACTGGGACTTTAACGAGCGGGAGTACACCGAGGTCGGCGACAATGAGACCGTCGAGATCGGTCTGCGCGGGTAACCGCCAGACGGCTTGACAAAGACAATGGGGGCCTTGTGCCCCCATTGCTCGCTCGAGTCCGTGTCGGGGTGCGAAGGCCTTCCTGCCAACCCGTGCGGACGCCTCTTACACATGGGACGTTCGGCATGACGACAGCGCAAACCCGCGCCGCGCCGGCGCACCCTTTCGTCGGGACACCACGCAATGACCTTGCGAGCGCTCTGCCGCAGGACGGCTCAGGGCGGCTGCGCCCCCATCCGGAGCGGGCCGCAACACCCCTGGCCGACGCCTCGGCAGGACATATGACCGACGCGCCGGAGCTTGGCGGCCCGGGTAACGGACCAAGCTTCTCAGTCAGCAGTGAGCAGGATGGCCATGGCTAAGGAGGGTTATGCCGGCCGGGGACTTGGCTCGAAGGGCTGTTAAGACCAGCGAGCTTTCCTTATGCCCTCGGTCAGCCCCAACCAAGCCGATTGAGAGCCTGTCGGGGAGTAGGCCGACACTACCTCCAACGGATCCAGAGGGCCGCTCCTGATGTGCTGTAGACGGCTCTCACCCAGCGGTGAGGTAGCATGGCTGCTTCGAGCAGCCAGCGACACAGGAGCAGCCCATGAGCACGGTCGCCACCATTGGTCTGGACATCGCCAAGTCCGTGTACGGCGCTAAAGCTCGGGTGCCTGATTGTAGAACTCAACCTGCATCCGCATGGGACCGAGGGGCTCAACGAGATGCGGCTCATCAGGCCGCACGAGGCCGAGATGGCCAGGTTCAAGGATCATCTCGGAGGCCGGATCGAGCACCTGATAACGCAATCGCCCTTCCAGCACCCGGATGATGGCCCATACACCAAGCTTGGTGCGATGTTCCCTGCGCAGTCCGGCGGGCAGGGTATTCTCATCGAACACAGGGGTTCGCTTATACGGTTCTGCTGCTGACGCGCTCATGAGGATTTCCCGTCTCGGAACTGACCAGCCCGTTCAATGAGATCAATCATCTGAGATGCTGCCTGAATGGTCAGGGAATGCGGGGTGTAGCCTGACCTTGGGGAGATGTAGGCCGCCATTTCGCGGGCAAGGTCAAGTTGCCGGTCGGATACGTTGGCGAGCAACGCAATCAGCAGGTTCTCCAGAGCAATCACCCGAATGCGAAGCTGCACCAGCTCGGCATTCGTCAGATCAGGCACCTCGGGTCGCGCATCAGGGGAGGTTAAGTTCTCTTGCAGGCGGCGGGGCCCTGCGCCGCCCTCGTTGTCCCACCTTGAAAGCGCCATCCGGCGCTGCTCTGAGGGGTCTGGGAATTTTGGCTTGGCATCAGTCATGAGGAGACCTTCCAAAACAGTGAGGGCGCGAAGTTGCTTTGCATCGGCCATTACGGCCGATGACGCGACCCCATCTCGACAACGCTGGAACCAGACAGGGGAGCACCAAAATTCTGGCTGGCGGCGTACCAAGCCAGTCTGCCCTCGGGCTCAGGGGCGATGCGGGGGTGGTCCGCTCCTTGCCCCGGCCCATAATCAAAGAGGCGGCGAAACGGTGAATGATGATCATCAGATCCTCCGATCAGGTGCCTCGCACGACCCTGCTCAAGCGGTTTCCCGTCCCGCGAAATCTCGGCGTCGGCCCGGAATCCCGTATCGGGCGCGGGAAGACGTGGCCAGCGCTGGCCGGGGCCGTGCGCGTCAAGGCATTCGAGATCTATCGCTATGACCCCGACTCCGACGATAACCCGCGCCTCGATACCTTCGAGGTGGATCTCGACGATTGCGGCCCGATGGTTCTAGACGCGCTCATCTGGATCAAGAACAAGGTCGACCCGACCCTGACCTTTCGCCGCTCGTGCCGCGAGGGCATCTGCGGGTCCTGCGCCATGACCATGGACGGCACGAACTGGCTGGCCTGCACGAGGTTCATCTCCGACATGGCCGCTCCGGCCACCGTCTATCCTTTGGCGAACATGAGGATCATCAAGGATCTGGTCCCCGACCTGACGCATGTCTTTGCGCAGTACGCGATGATCGAGCCCTGGCTCCAGACCAGGACGCCGGAGCCCGAGAGAGAACGGCCCCAATCCCCGGAAGAGCGTAGCCGGCTCGATGGCTATTACGAATGCATCCTCTGCTTCTGCTGCACGTCAGGCTGCCCGAGCCATTGGTGGAATGGCGACCGCTTTCTGGGGCCAGCCGCGCTTCTCCAGGCCTATCGCTGGCTGGCCGACAGTCGCGACGAAGCGACCGGCGAACGGCTCGACATTCTGGAGGACCCGTTTCGGCTCTACCGGTGCCACACCATCCTCAACTGTACCCGGACCTGCCCGAAGGGTCTGAACCCGGGGAAAGCCATCGCCGAGATCAAGAAGATGGTGCTCGAGCGCCGAACCTGACCACCGCGAGAAGGCTGGACCGCCATGATGCCCACTTCCCCGGCAAAGCGCCCAAGGCCGCTTTCGCCCAACATTCAGATCTACCGGCCGCAGCTCACGTCGGTCCTGTCGATTGCCAACCGGATCAGCGGCGTGGTCCTGAGCCTTGGTGCCGTTGTGCTGGTGATCTGGCTGCTTGCTGCGGCAGCCGGACCGGAGGCTTACGCGGTCGTGCAGGGTGCCCTTGCCTCCTGGCTCGGTCAGGTTGTTCTGTTCGGATGCACCTTCGCCTTCTTTCTGCATCTGTGCGGCGGCATCCGGCATCTGGTCTGGGATATGGGATACGGATACGAGCTTTCGTTGATCTACGCGTCGGGATGGGCGGTCGTGGCAGGGAGCGTGGCGCTCACCGTGCTGGCCTGGATCGCCAGCCTGCTTCTAGGAGATTAGGGCCATGGACCGGCAGCACATGCGCTCTCCCCTGGCCCGCGCGATGGGACTTGGCTCCGCGAAAAAGGGGGTTGAGCACTGGTGGGCGGAGCGCGTGTTGGCCGTCGCCCTGATTCCGCTGACCCTGTGGTTCGTGGCATCGATCATCGCGCAGACAGGCAGCGACCATGCCACCTTCATCACCTGGCTGAGAATGCCGGTTACCACCATCATGATGGTATTGCTGCTGGTGGCCTTGTTCCATCACACCGCGCTTGGCCCCCAGGTCGTGATTGAGGACTACAGGCACGCGGGGTCCAAGTTCGCGGCGCTGGTCATCATGCGGCTGACCTGTTTTGGGCTGGCGACCGCCGGGATCATCGCCGTGCTGCACATCGCCTTCGGCGGCTGAGAGGGAACGGCTGCGTCATCGGTCCCGTCGGATCCCACAGAAGTCAGGAGACTAGGCCCATGTTCGTCGAGAGATTGTTGCCTGAGGCGCGTAAACGGCTCGTCACCATCGCGGATGATGCCCCGCTGATCCAGGCGGCAAGCCTTCTGCGACCGGGGACCGACCTCGTGGTCGTGCACGGTTCAACAGGCATTCTGGCTGGTGTCATCACCAAGACGGACGTCGTGAGCCAGATCAGCCGATGTCAGGGAGCGGGCTGCACAACGGCAGCTTCATTGGTGATGACACGAGACGTCGTGTGTTGCCAAACGAGTGACAAGCTTCAAGACGTCTGGGCACGAATGAAGGAGCGAGGCTTGAAGAATATTCCAGTCGTGGACCGGGATCTGCCGCCTCAGGGGGTGCTTAATGCGCGGGACATGCTCCAGGTTCTCCTGAGAGAGTCGGAGAACGAGGAAGCAATCATGCGGGATTATCTGATGGGAATTGGATACCGCTGACAGTGCGGATCCTGCCATTCCAATGGAACTCGATTATGGATGCGCGACTGTGGTGGAGGGCACCGCACTTGCCGAGGCATTCCAGCTCCGCCGGTGCGATGCGTTTCCTTCGCCAACATGCCGGGGTTGCAAATCGTTCTCTTCAGGTCGGGCCGAAGCCGCCCTCACGGAGTTGATCGTTACCTGAGGGCAATTGGAATGCTTCTTGGCGATCGGATGGGCCTACGATCCAAGCTTGGCTGGGAAGTGCACGGCAATTCGCGTCCTGCGGTCATCTTCGACGGTTAAGGCGCCATTGAGGCCACGCGCCATGCCCTCGATAGGCCAGCGCGCTTGTGCCAAGTGCGGCTCGGATCCCGAAGCCTTTTAGGTCTCGGCTGCAATTAACAGGATCCAAGAACGCTTGGATCAGGCGCCACAGGGCAAGACATACAAGCCCGCCTGCAACGGCTTCAAGCAGTAACGTTCCGAAGGCCTGAGCCAGAACCATCCGCAAGGCACCGCGGATGCCAACGGCGGGCGCGCCCAAGATTGGAGAGCGCCGATCAGGAGGTACACAATGCCTCGCGCGCCATACCCGACCCGCGCCGCAATGGTCAGCAGTCTTGAGCCGGGCGTCCTCATTGAGTCGGGTCAAATACGTTTACTAGAGAAGCGGGAAGAGTTTGAACACATAGATGAGTTGGCACACTCGCGGGTGGCGGCAATCAGCCTCGTTCTTGCCGTTGGTCTGTTGTCGTACCAAGATGCTCACATCCATCTTGTACCGAGAAGAACTCTCTAGAGTCTCCCCGGTTAACTTCCTGCTATACCGGCGGGCCCAAATAACCCGCAACTCTTGGGCCAAGATACTAAAGAACACGGCGTTTAGAAGGAGGAGTGTGTATGTCAGATACGTCCACACCAGCAGATCCAACCCCTGGCATTCCAGACCCTGCTCCAGGCCCTGTTAACCCGGGCCCAACGCCGCCAGAACTGCCCCAGATGGATCCTCCATTTGGTGTCCCGCCGAATGAACCTTCCAGGCCGCCTACACAGATCGACGCGCCTCAGGAGGTACCTGTTTCCCCATCTGGTTCACTGCACCGGATCCAATAATCCAACCGGCTGAGAAATGGCAGGACAGCAAATACGGGGCCGGATGGACGCTGGCACTCTTCGGAACATGTACATCGACGAACTCTCGGCGATGCAGTCATAAAGCACGCTTCCCGCTCCACCTGAGCTTCACGCAGCCAAAACAGAAGGACAGAAACGATGTGCAAGCCAGAACGCCATAACAACAAACGCAACTTGGATACCCGGCCGGGCGCGCCTACTGCCGGACAGGATCCCGGACCAGGCGCCAAGGACAGACCCGGCTTTGATCTGGGTGGCTCGGTTAGTGACAAAACGGCGGGAACCGGTTTAGGGCTTGGGGAAGACGCTGCTGAAGGTCCGGTCTCGCGAAGGCTTCCGGGCCGGCGTCAGGGTAAGTAGGATCCCGCAGTGAAATGGTTGATGCCTGCACCAGCCCCGCCGCGCAGCAGAAAATACTGGTCGCGTTACGCAGTCGGGCTGCGCAGGTCGGGCATAGCACGCGCCCGCCGGCGATTGCAGCGGTTCTCCGGGTTCTGTTGCGAATCCTGACATAGCTTGAGTGAGGATTGGCAGGAGCTCAGCTCAGGCAGTACGGAACAGAGCGGCGATGAACTCACTCTGGGTCCTCAAATCATCCGATGGAACACTGACCAGTCGCTTCTTGCGGATCATTGGAATGACCTTAAAGCCAGAGGTTGCCCGCGCTGCTGTGGTGAAGGTCTTGAAGCCAGCTCTTGACGGACGAGCCGCTTGATACGCCGGTAATCCTGCTCGACGATGTTGTTCAGATATCTCAGCTGTCGGAGTTTGGCGAAGCGCCAGAGTCCTCCGCTCTGCTTCACGGACCTCACTGCGATGGGGTAAGCGGTGTTTTTGTCCACCGTGATGGTGCGCGGACTACCGGATGCGCCTTTCCTAAAAGCCCTCCGAGGGAACCCTCGCGCTGCCGCCGAATTCCGCTTGGCCGAGAGCAGGAAATCAACGGGCTGACCGGGGGCATCGACAGCGCGGAACAGATAGACCCATTCCCCGTCACCCTTCTCTATGTCTCCTCCACTCTCCATGAGCGGCTCGCCATGGGCAGATGGGGACCGATGCGCTTTTCCAGCGCGGGAGAAAGCTTGGATCCAAGGAAAGAGGGTGGTGTGGTCCACCTGATCATCACGGACAGAGAGCATGCGTTCGAGTTCACGATAGCTGACCAAGATCTGCAGATTTCAGCGGACCGCCCACAAGATCCCCCCTCCGTAAACCGCCGACCCTTGAACGGATCCTTGTTATTTTGCTTCACCGTCAGCTCCTCTTTCCCCCCTTCTCGTAGACCACGGCGAGTAAGCTTCAAAGCTGCAACAGAATCTTTCATCATCGGTGCGAACCCCAATTGGGTTCTGAGGCCGTACTTATGAGGACGTGTCTGATGCCGCGCGCGTACGCTGGTTGGCAGGCTTGGTTGATCTGTACAGGTTGTGAATGGAGTTGATGAGGGCGAGATGAGAAAATGCCTGAGGAAAGTTCCCAACCTGACGCGCTGCCCTCGGGTCGTACTCTTCTGCAAGCAGTCCGACATCATTGCTGGTCCCGAGCAGACGCTCAAACAGTTGGCGAGCGTCGCTCATGCGTCCCTGCAGAACATAGGCATCAACAAGCCAGAAGCTGCAGGCTAAAAAGGCGCCCTCGCCAGGAGGCAGTCCATCAGCCTCTGCGGTCGTGTGATAGCGTAGAACAAATCCATCCACGACCAGATCACGTTCAATGGCTTCGACGGTTCCACGGACACGAGGGTCACCTGGAGGGAGAAATCCTACGACCGGTAGGAGCAGAAGGCTGGCGTCGAGCTGCTTCGAGCCATAGGCTTGAGTGAAGCTGTCAAGCTCCGGATCAAACCCATGTGCGCAAACGTCAGCATAGATTTGCTGCCGTAATGCACGCCAGTGATCCAAAGGACCATCAAGATCAAAGAGTTCAGCACTGGCAAGCGCCCGGTCAAATGCGACCCACGCCATCACTTTGGAATAGGTAAAGTGCTGGGGTGGCCCTCGAATTTCCCAGATCCCCTCGTCAGGCTCTTGCCAGACACTTTCCAGGTTCTCAAGGAGCGCCCTCTGCAGCGCCCAACCTGCTTGGGTCGCGCCAAGGCCACCCAAACGTGCCTGGTGGAGGGCGTCCATGACTTCGCCGTAAACATCGAGCTGGAGCTGGCTGTAAGCGGCGTTACCGATGCGAACAGGCTTCGAGTTTTCATAGCCTGGAAGCCAAGGAACCTCCCACTCCGTCAGTCGCCGCTCTCCGGCAATGCCGTACATGATCTGCATCTGGTGGGGACTGCCTGCAATGGCGCGCAGTAGCCAGTCGCGCCAGGCCTGCGCCTCGTCATAATAGCCAGCATTCATCAGCGCGAGCAGCATCAGGGTCGCGTCACGCAGCCAGCAGAACCGATAGTCCCAATTGCGAGATCCCCCAATCTGCTCAGGCAGCGAGGTGGTCGGCGCGGCGACAATGCCGCCGGTGGGCCGGTAAATCAGCGCTTTAAGCGTGATAAGAGAGCGCAAGGCAACGTCGGACCATTCGCCAGTCTCGCGGCATCTTCCTGTCCAATCCTGCCAGAAGGCTTCTGTCTCCTGCAGAGCTGCGTCAGGAGCGATGGGTTCGGGCGTTGGGAGATGCGACAGGCTGTAGGTGAGCACAAACGGAACTGTTTGGCCTTCCTCGACCGTGAATTCACCCGCTGTCTTGAGACCCTCTCCATGGAGCGGGACTGGCGTATGCAGAACAACCATGTCGGGCCCGGCCACGGCGCGAAGCCCCGTTCCGTCTTTCAGGCGTGTGACCCAGGGCACTATTGAGCCGTAGTCGAACCGGAGCACGAGTTCCGTGTGCATGGTGACCCGTCCACGCCGGCCCACGACAAGGCGAATAAGATCGGATGCGCTGCCGCGCCGGGGCATAAAGTCAATGAGCAGAACGGCCCCTTCTGCCGTCTCAATCTCCGTCTCCAGGATCAATGTACCCTGGCGATAGCGGCGGGTGGTGCGAACTGACGATTCACTTGCAGGCGCGATTTGCCATCTTCCGTGCTCAGGGCCGCCAAGCAGGGCGGCAAAGCACGCCCCGGAATCAAACCGGGGCCAGCATAGCCAGTCAACCGAGCCATCGCACGATACCAGGGCTGCAGTCTCGCAGTCGCCAATCAGGGCATAATCCTCAATCAGACCAGGCATTTCCCCTCCCCAAACTATAAGCCCACTACAACTCTGCCATCCTCAGGTTCAGCTCAAACTGCTATTTCGGGCCTGATCCACAAGAGCTCCGAAAGAAGGCATGGGATGCCTTGAGCATTGGCCTGGTGTAGAGGCCATTGCGGTACAGGTTAGATGATCAGCCGGTTCCAGCCGGCGTAGCTCTCGCGGATCGGACCTCGGCGGATGCTGAGCCCGATCAAGGAAGCACCGGACGCGATGCTTGCAACTGTTGCCACCAGATCGGCGTCATAGATGAACGGCGTAACGAACAAAGCCGCTCCCAGCAGAACGTTCAGGTAGCGCACTGGCCGGGCGACTTCCGCGGCGGCAACCGAGACGACGGTCAGCACGAGCGAGCCGATCACATGGTCGGCATTCGCCATACCCCCAGTCGCGCTGAGCGTCACTCGTGTGAACAGCAGGGACAGGCCGATAAGTGCTGAGAGCGCCAAGTTCCAGGGCAGGCTCACCCCGCCAGCAACCATATCCTTCACCACAACGGCAGGTGAGCGGTTGAACTCGTCGTTGCCAGCGCCCACCCTGTCGGTTTCCGGCATCTCATCGGTGTCGCCGAAGAGGAGCACGCGCAGCCAGTCCTGACCCGCCCCGACACGACGGCGCAAGAACTGCAAGGTGGCGAGCAGTTCATCGAGCGAATATGGAATCTGGACAAGCACAGCGGCCGCGCCAATGAGCGCGAGAGTACTCCAAGTGCCGATGACGACCGGCTGGATGATGATAAAGAAGATCGAGGTGATGCCGAGCGGCGCGATCATTAGCCCGAACAGAACCACCAGCCACGGCATGGTGCGCCAGCGCATGCGCGAGCCGACAATGCCGGTGAGGATCTCGAGCAGATAAGTGTATCCTCCAACGGCGGCGTCGGACACCGGCCAGGCCTTGGAGACCGAGGAGGTAATGATCTCCTCGGTCCCGTTCTGCGGGTCAGCTGGCGATCCGGCGAAGAACGGATCCCACACATCAGGGATGTGGCCCAGCTGATAGGCAGCAAGATAGCGCGACACATAGAGGCCGATTAGAGCGAGCGCGATAATCGGGATGCGCTGCGTCCAGGTCGATGGATTGTAGCTCCAGCCTGGGGGTATCTCGGGGCCGGTGAGCGCAGCGATGGCTGAGGGACCCGGCTCCGGTTTTGTGCATACCGCGAATCCAAAGATCAGCGCGCCGACGAGGGTATCGGAAAGGTAGGCTGCGGCATTGGGGGTTGAGAACAGGAATGGCGCTGCCATGACCAATGCGCCGATCCCGGCACACAGCCAGCGCGCCCATTGCGCCCGCCAGGACAGGGCCAGCGCAGCACCAACGATCAGCGCAGCACCAAGGATGATCTCACTCCAGCGCAGGAGGGGCTCCTCAATAGCGATTAGGAGCGGCTGGGTCAGGAGCCAGGTTCCGAGCCCAATATTGACAAAGTGCGACCAGCGGTTGGCGCGGTGCTGATCTCTGACCTGTGTCTCACGGCGGGCAAGCAGGTTGTCAGGGTTAATGCCCAGACTGGCGGCTCCCTCGACCCAGGCCGGTGGCGTGACGTGGTTCGTTTTGTACCACCCAGCTGGGTCCTTCTTCAGCGCTGCGACCATTCCGGGCAGGTCATCCTTCAACCGGTGCTGCGGCTCCCAGCCGAGCAAGTCACGTGCCCGGCGGACGTCCAGGGCATAGTGATCGTCGGCCATAGCAATCATAAACGGCCGGATGAAGGGCTCCTCCCCCTCATCAATGACATCCGGAATAACGGGCTCAAGCCTGCCCTGGGCCCAAGCGCCCGCGGCGGCAACCGCTTTTGGAACACGGATTGTCGGCCAGTCATCTTGCCCATGCAGAAGATACCCGAGCTCGTCCTGGAGAGCGTCATAGCCGATCGCATCTGGCTCTCCGATCAGGATCGCAGTCTCTCCCGGCAGCGTTGCACGCCGTTTGACGGTGCGGGCGAAGGCGTCGAGCATGTCCTCGCGGTGGAGCATCGCCTGGCCAACAAGTGTACTGCCCGAATAGAAGTAGCTTTCGAACTCGCGCTCGTAGATCCTTGTCATCTGCTGAGCCAACGTCGGCACCATCGAGTGCTCGTCATAGACCCCCGCCAGTCGCAGGATCACGTAAGGGATTCGCTCGTGCTCGGAGCGGATGACCTCTTCAGCGGCGGCTTTCGATTTGGGATAGGCCCATCGCGGATCAATCAGCTGATGCTCATCAATCCGCTCCCCGGGGCGGCAGGGAGCGTGCACGAGCATCGTGCTGGCGTAGACGAACTGCTCCACTTCGAAAGATTGGAGCGCCCGCAGCAGGCGGCGCGTTCCCTCTACGTTGACAGAGCGGTAGAGCGGGTTGTCCTCGCCGGAAAAATCAAAATAGGCGACGAGATGAATGACGCTGGCGATCTGCGAGCCGAATTCGTCGCGGAACTTGTGCAGAGCAAGTTCAATCGATGCATCTGATGTAAAATCCGCCTCAAACACAGGAAAGTCAGCGCCTTGTGCCGACCGGTCGAGACCGACAATGCGGTAGTCGCTCCGCAAGGTCCTGACAAGTGACCCGCCGAGGTTTCCTGTTGCTCCTGTGACAATGACGATAGGCCTTGTATCCATCGATCCTGCCAGGTCTGCTTGCGAATTGGTCATGGACTTGGCGTCCCTGCTTTTAGAGAAGCCAGATCCTGCCCGGCCCGGCAACTTGGTTCCGAACATGCTATTGGTAAGTCGAAGGGTCAAACACGTTGGGTCTCTCGGCACCGGTCACTATGCTCAAGGGTCAAACGCACAGAGCACGAAGCAGTTGCCCCGCTGGAGTTGGCCCAGCATTTTGCCGTCCAGTCGCCTGCCAGAGCTACGGGCATGGAAGAGCAGGATCCGATCGCGGCTGATCGGCAATCCAAATCCAACGGGCCTCGGCGGAGGCATGGAGGATCAGCACAGCGCCCCCCATTGGCTTGCGCTGTTGACTAGCCGTTCTCCCTAAAGCCGGGATAGAGCGTCATTCCACCGTCAACGAAGAGGGTCGTGCCGACCACGTAATCGGCTGCATCGGAGGCGAGCCATACGGCTGCTTTTCCAATATCCTCCGGCTCCCCGACCCGGCCATAGGGGATCAGTTCGAGGAGTTTGCGCTCGGCCTCGGGCGTCTCCCAGGCATCCTGGTTGATCGGTGTTTTGATCGCACCCGGCGCGATGCCGTTCACGCGAATGCCGGCCTGGGCAACCTCCTGGGCGAGGCTTTTCATCATCAGCATCACGCCGCCTTTGGATGCGGCGTAGTTGACGTGCCCCGCCCACGGGATCACCTCGTGCACGGACGACATGCAGATGATCTTGCCAGTCGCCCGCGAGATCGACCGGTCAGATCCTTGGGCCAAGAACCGGCGCACCGCCTCGCGGGCGCACAGGAACTGGCCAGTCAGGTTGACGTCAATGACCTGACGCCATTGGTCCAGTGTCATGTCAGGGAAGGCGGCATCCTGCTGGATACCGGAGTTTGCGACCAAAATGTCAATGTGGCCAAAGGCACTGCCAAATTCATCGAACATTGCCCGGACTTCCTCTTCCCTCGACACATCGGCCTTGAGAGCAACCGCTTCGCCACCCGCACTGCGGATTTCCTCAACTATCCGTTCGGCCTCCTCGGGATGCGAGTGGTAGTTGACCCCAATGGCTGCCCCAGCTGCTGAAAATGCCAGGGCAATGGCAGTTCCGATGCCGGAACTGGCGCCAGTGACCAGAGCCTTCTGACCACGAAGAGGGTGTGCAGGATCGTGCGACATGGTGGCTTTCCCAAAGTCAGGAAGGTTGTGTTACTCACGTACTAGACTGAACGCTGGCCATCCTGAAATGCTCCAACTTATTCACCAGTGGCATCTAAGGTTCGGTCGTAAATTGGGAGCAGGTACAAGAACGAAGACGGGACCTCGTGAGGCGCTCACGCTTCGGGCAGATCGAACGGCTCGGCAGGCGAGAACTGCCGGCTGCTGGTATTCTTCGCTTGCTCTTTTCGCATCATGTGGATCATTTTGACCCCACCCAAGTTGACGCGAACAGTGTTAATCGTCTGGAAACCGAGCGTGGGCCGAGGTGGAACTAGGTTAGCATGGAGGATGCTATGGACCCGGTTCTTCACCCGGGTCATCTGCTGCACGACCTGGGTGCGCTGGGACACCAGTCGCCGCAGGGTCTCGGTCGCCTCGTCCCGCATTCAGACCTCGGGCAGAAAGCCGCTGGCATGCAGCTTGGTCAACACCGTGGCGTCGATCTTGTCGGTCTTGATCTTGGCGTGAGCGATCGCCCGGACCTGCAGAGGATTGACAATGATCACCTTGCCAACGAAGGGGCGCAGGAGACGGGCGATCATGGCCGTGTTGACGGTCGCCTCGATCACGACCTCGTCGTCCGGCCGCAGTTTACGGCCAAAGGCGAGCACGGCCTCTCGGGTCAGCTCAACCCGACCAGGATAAGAGAGTTGGGTGTTGTCCAGCACCGCCACGGCGGCAAACGTGCGGTGCACATCCAGTCCGATCACACGCATGGGACCTCCTGTGTGCTTGTCATCACGTCAGGGAGCCTGCGGGCCACACGACACTTACGGATCCGCGCTCACGGCGCAACCGGGCTGGTCGCAGGGGCGGCCAGATAACAACACGAGCTCTCAGCTCATCAAGTACTTCGGCCTGCCCACATCACGTGCTCCCGACACCCCTGTCCCGGTCAGCCCAGGATACAGCCGGCGAGCTGATGACTCCACTCCGCCAGTGGTGCCGAAGAAAAGCATGCCCGATAATAACATCATCGAGGCCGACCATGGTGCGCTCAAGCGCGGGATCCGACCGACACACGGCTGCCAGAGGTGAAAACAGCTTACGCGACAATCAAGGGCTTCGAGGCCATGCGTATGATCAAGCATGGTCATTGCATCCTGACACCGCTTTGCGGGAAAGACGAAATCCGTCCCGTCAATCAGCTCTTCGGCTTGGCTGCCTTAGCGATCCCACTTGATTGGGTTCGTTGTGCCCCACCCAAGTTGCTGCAACAGAGCTGTGCACATGGTGCGGAACTAAGTTCTGACCGGCTCCAGCGGGCAGGAACCGGTGGAGGTCTTCGTTAGCAGGAGGGGGCAGGACTGGCGCTGGAGCCCGTCGCCTAGGTTGAGACGGCAGCGGGGATATCGGAACCTGTAACACCGGGCCGATAAGCCGGCTATGGAACCTAAACAGTAGAAGCTCAGTCTTTCTCATACCACAGTTTGTTATGGGAACAGTTGAATGGAAGAGATCGAACATCTGCTGACCTCGTTTCGGGTAGTTCCTCATCTTGCGGCCCTGGCCTTTGCCTATGCGCTCGCCTTGCCTATCGGGTGGGATCGCGAACGAAACGAACGAAGTGCGGGCATACGAACCTTCCCGCTTGTGGCAGTCGCGAGCTGCGGCTTCGTTCAGGCGACAGAGGCCAACGTGGGGACCTCACCGGAGGCACGGGCACGGATCATCGAGGGTCTCATCACAGGCATCGGCTTCATCGGTGGCGGTGCCATCATCAAGTAATCCGGTGCGGTGCAAGGGACCGCCACAGCCGCCGGTCTATGGGCGACGGGCGCAGTCGGAGCTGCGATAGGGCTCGGAAGCTATGATGTTGCTATCGTGATTGCCCTCTTCACCATATTCACCTTCCGTGGCCTGTCTCCGCTCAAGCATCAAAAGCCGCCTGAAGATGACATCAGCCCTCCATCAAGCTCCTGATGAGCTGCGTTCTGAGCGGCTGATACAAAAAAGAACGCGGCACGGGGCAGGGTTCCTGTCTCAGGGACGGTCATGAGCATCAACACGTCTGCTCATCAATGCTGACGCACACGGAGCCGTTCCAGAATTGTCGCGCTTGGAGGTTGGATTCTTACAGCTGGTTGCGGCTGCGGCCGCGACTGCGGGAGAAGTACCAGATGGCAGCGGCGACGATGATGACCAGCAGGATGATCCACCAGTAATCCGCAATTTCGCCCCCAGTGGCTGTGGCGTCTCCGGCTGGGGGATCACCGGGCGTGGCGGGCGGAGTAGTCTGCGCCCATGCGGACGAAACCGCCAGGAAGATAAGGCCCATTAGTGCCGTGAGTTTGCTCATGATTGCGTCTCCGGCTATGGAGGCCCAGCACACCTCACGAGGCGTGGCCAAGCTGATTCCATCAGGCAACCTCTCCTGAGACGGCGTGTTCCTAGGCAAGCCAACTCTCTGCGGATAACCTTGGGTCTGAAATAATATAGTTGTCACAGTGGCGATCGCGTTGAAGCTGATCGGCCTAATCCCGAAAGCGGTGGATCTCATGCTGGCGCAGCTCGGGGAGCCGTACCGACGTAGCTTATCGGACGTGGGGCATCGTCTGAGGACCGGTCTGATCGCAGACAGCCGATGTCCATGGGATCAGGGCAAGATCCGTGGAGAGCTCCTTCGACTTCTCCGAATCGAAAAAAATCGGCGACACCGGTGTGGGCTTGGTCATGCAAATTGGCTGTCAGTCCCCAAGCTACAGTAGTCGGCCCTGAATAATGCGGCGGCACGAGGCGGGCGCTGGATTTCAGGCGACCTGAGAAGTATCCGATTGCGC
>NZ_JAERQE010000079.1 GCF_016734765.1 Microvirga soli
AAAGCCGCCCGATCCAAACGCTTTGCCGCAAGCCCTCCAGGTCGTCGCTCATGCAAAGGAGGTCTCGCATCCAGACACTCAGCCCGGCTGTCCAAGGTCATCGTCGACCGTGGCGTGCGCATCCCTGAGGGACTTGTGGTGGGAGAGAATCCAGACCGTGAAGCGCGACGCTTTCGGCGCACCGACAGTGGTGTCTGCCTGATCACGCAGCCTATGATTGATCAGCTTAAATAAGTTGGTTCCAAGCCGCTGCAAGCTCATCGAGGAACGCAACGGGTACAGCGTCTGTTATCGGTTCCGTTGCAAATATCTTGTGTCAGCGTTTCAGCTACGGTGGTTATGGTCACAGCAGCGGAGACACGGATGTTCAAGGGCAGGCATTTCGATCGTACAATCATCCTGCTCTGCGTCCGGTGGTATCTCGCTTACGGCCTGAGCCTGCGGAACCTTGAGGAGATGATGGCCGAGTGCGGCATCAGGGTCGATCACGCGACCATTCACAGGTGGATCATCCGCTACTCGCCTGAACTGCTTGAGCGGTTCAATCGACGCAAGCGACCCATCACTGCTAAGTGGCACGTTGGCGAAACCTTGTATTTGATGGGTGTTGTGGGTCATTCCCACAGCATCAGGCCGGGATAGCTCGAATAAAACTTCAGACACAAGTCTGCGATGTAGATGGTGCGCCCGGCCTCACCACGCGCTCCAGCTGAGATCGGACGGTATCAAAGGTCATCCCGAGACAGGTAAGCCTGCATTGACAAGGTTGATCAACGCAAGGGGCCTCCTGACGAGAGGAAGCTCTATGACAGTGTTCTTCGGCATTGATGTTGCAAAACAGCAATGGCGATACCGTTGAGTTCTGGTTCAGTGATCAGCATACCTCGCTGCTGCCAAGCAGTTTCTGCGCGAGGCGCTCAAGCGGCATGGGAGGCCTGAGCGGATCGTGATCGACGGCAGCCAGACCAATCGGGAAGCCATCCTGTCGTGTGATGCCGAGAGCCAGCTGCAGGACCATTCGAGACGCGACCTGAAGCCGATCAGGATCCGGCAAAGTGCCTACCTGAACAATCGGATCCAACAGGATCACCGCTCCATCAAGAAGCGGATCCAGCCCATGCTTGGCTTCCAGTCCATGGTCACTGCCCGTGTGATCCTCAGTGGGATAGAGATGATCCACATGATGCGTAAACAGCATGCGAAGTATGCCTGCAAGGCGCAGGCGTCACTCGCGGAGCAGTTCGATCTGCTCGCTGCCTGAATCCATTGCGATGCCAAGTCATCATTACGCCCTCACTCCAGATTTGCGACAAAACCCGAGAAACCCGTCCGGCGCCTTCGCGATCAGGCGCAGGTCGGCTTCACGGGCACTTAGTGATCTTCATGAATGCGGTGTAACATAGGACGGTGTAGATCATTGTAAGGAGGTGCGCGAGATCATCAGCTTCTTTCGCGACGCAAGCCTCTCCGTTGAAGGACTTCCGTGAAGATCAATAATTCCTTCTGAACGCGACCCTGCACCTGTATCGAGCAGGCGGGATGGCGTTTCGTGTAGAGAAGCCGCGTGGTTTCATCGTGCATGTGGCTCATGGCACATCGTTCCTTATCATTGATGGGGCTGGCTTAGTCAGCGAGAAATGCGCGATACTGCACGGCGTGGTACTCAGCCGCTGTTTCGACCAATGCGCGGCCGATTTCGGGACTGGCTTTCTCGGCGTTGGATTCAATGCGCCCGTCAGGAAAGCGGCGACGGAAATCCTCGGCGTTGTAGAAGGTGTGGTCGAGAGGGCCATATTCCGGTTCGAGCTTCACGGAGCGGATATTGGCCGGGTCCGCGAATTGGGCAACTGAAACTTCGGCGCAGGAAGCGTGCCCCCTTGCCGTGTGTCCAGTGAGTTCGAGCGCTTTTTTCTCACAGATCTCGTTCTCGAACCATTTCGCCGCCTTGCAGCGAATGTCGGGAGCGCCGGTGCCGCGAGCGCGTCGCAGATAATTGTAAATTTCCGCAAAGGCGGCATTAAGCGTTGCGGTATTCCCGCCATGGCCATTGAGGATGTAGAAGCGCTCAAAGCCGTGATCGACGAGCGACAGGATGTAGTCACTCATGACTGCTATATAGGTCGAGGGCCGCAGCGTGATCGATCCGGGAAACGTCATGTGATGTTCGGAGACGCCGAGCGTGATTGTGGGGCCAATCAACGCGCCAGACATTTCACCCGTTCGCCATGCGATTGTCTCGGCATCGATGTGATCGGTCCCCATGACTCCCATGGGGCTGTGCTGCTCCGTAGAGCCAGTGGGCAAAATGATGCCCCGCGAGCGGGTCAGGTATTCGGCGACTTCTACATAGGTTGATTGGGCCAATCTCATGGAAGCGTCTCCTGGTTGGGTGCAGCTGAGACACGCTGCCTACGCAGCGTGCGGCATGGATAATCAGCAGCGACTTCTGGCGCGCTCAGCGCGAACGCCCTTTCAGTTGTTCCATAACCTGATACGGTCTCCGAGTTCAGCAACCACTCGTCGTCAGGATACGCCTGAGAGATTGAGTTCCTCAAACCGATGGCAGCTTGCTTGTTGAGCCCGACCTGCGTCTCGCAGATGAGGTACATGCTCGCGGCACAGCGACGTCGCATAAGCGCAGCGGGGATGAAACGGGCAACCGGAAGGCGGTGAGCTTGCGCTCGGAACATCGCCCTTAAGTCGGATCCGTTGACGCGTGGAATCCGGGTCGGGAATCGGAACTGCAGACAATAGCGCCTCTGTATACGGATGCTGCGGCCGGGAGAAGATCGCCTCACAGTCGCCGATTTCCACGATGCGGCCCAGATACATCACGGCTACTCGATTGCTGATGTGCCGCACTACGGAGAGGTCGTGCGCGATGAACAGGTACGTCAATCCCAGTTCCGCCTGGAGGTCCTGCATCAGATTGACCACCTGCGCCTGAATCGAAACGTCGAGGGCCGAGACGGGTTCGTCAGCCACGATGAAGCGGGGATTGAGCGCAAGCGCGCGGGCAATACCGATGCGCTGCCTCTGGCCTCCCGAGAACTCATGGGGAAAGCGCTTGGCATGGTCGGGCCCGAGGCCGACGGCCTCCAAAAGGCGGATCACCCGATCATGGCGCTCGCTGCGGTTGAGAATACCCTGGATCCGCAGGGGCTCGCCGACAATGTCGCCCACGTCCATGCGCGGATCTAGGGAGGAGTAGGGATCCTGAAAGATGATCTGCATCTCTCGACGCAGGCGCTTCATCTTCGCAGGATGCAGCTGCGCCACATCGATCATGGCTTCACCCGCCTCATCCGCCAGCACCTGACTTCGGAACAGGATCTCACCATCGGTGGGCTCGATCAGGCGCAGAATGGACCGGCCTAACGTGCTCTTGCCGCAGCCACTCTCGCCCACGAGGCCGATCGTCTCACCTTTGCGGATCGTTAGGTCGACGCCATCTACGGCTTTCACGGCTCCGGCGCTTCGCTTCAGAAAGCCCTTGCGGATGGGAAAATGCTTGCGCAGTCCTTTGACCTGCAGCAGCACATCATCAAGCGGCATGGGCTGTCCCTTCGGCAGTCGTGTGATGGAGATAACAGGAGGCGGCATGATCTCCCTCAACAGGGATCAGGGCCGGAACTGCTTGGCGGCAGACCGGCATCGCATGCGGGCAGCGGGCCGCGAAGGCACAACCTTCCAAACGGTCGGTTGGCCGTGGCACCGCACCCTCAATCGTCGCCAGCCGCTTGGTGCTGCCGCCGGTGATTGATGGCACGGAGCGCAGAAGTCCTTGCGTATAAGGATGAAGCGGATTGCGGTAGAGGTCGCGGACGGCAGCGCGCTCCACCACCTTACCGAGATACATCACCACCACCCGGTCGGCCATGGTGGCGACGACGCCGAGATCGTGGGTGATGAACATGATCGCGCCGGCAAAATCCCTGCGCAGATCCTTCATGAGGTCGAGCACCTGAGCCTGGATTGTCACGTCGAGAGCCGTGGTCGGTTCGTCGGCAATCAGGAGCGAGGGATTGCAGATCAGCGCCATGGCGATCATGGCGCGCTGGCGCATGCCGCCGGAAAGGCTGTGTGGATACTCGTCGAAGCGCTGACGAGGCGAGGCAATACCCACGGCTGCAAGCCCCGCGATGGCGCGTTCCTTTGCATCCTTTTTCGAGATTTTCTCATGAAGCAGGAGCGGCTCCATGAGCTGCGAACCAATGGTAAGCACCGGGTTGAGTGCGGTCATCGGCTCCTGGAAGATCATGCTGATCTCGGAGCCCCGAATGGCGTTGATCTGGCGTCCGTTAGGGGGCAAGCGCGCCAGATCGACGGCGCCGTTGCGGCCTTGGAACCAGATTTCTCCGCTCTCGATCCAGCCGGGCGGCTGAATAAGGCCCATGATGGCGCGAGAGGTAACGGATTTGCCGCAGCCGCTCTCGCCCACAACGGCCAGGGTCTCGCCCGGTGCGATGGAGAGATCCACGCCATCCACCGCTTGCGCCACGCCTGCTTCGGTCATGAAGTTGACCCGCAGATCCTTGATTTCGAGAAGGTTCTTCATGGCGATATAGGCCTGCTCCAGAAGCGCGGGAAGAACCATGGCGCAAGGCGGGGGACGATGCGCTTGATGCGGCGGCCCTTCAGCTTCGGGTCGAGGCTCTCGTTGAGGCTGTCTCCGGTCATGTTGGCCGACAGCACGAAGAGGGACAGCGCAATGGCCGGTCCGATGATGAGGTGAGGGGCGCTCGTCAGAAAATCCTTGGCCTCATGCAGCATCTGCCCCCATTCCGGCGTCGGCGGCTGCACACCAAGGCCAAGGTAGCTCAAGGACGAAGCGCCGAGAACGAAGCCGGGCAAGGCGAGGGTGGATTTCACGATGATCGGGCTGGAGATGTTGTGCAGCACATGGCGCAGCAGAATATCCGGCCAACTTGCGCCCGCCGCCACAGCCGCCTCCACATAGAGCTCGCGGCGCACGGACAGAGCCGCGCTGCGGGCAATGCGGATGAAGTTGGGAAGCTGGGACAAACCCAGCGCGATCACCACGCCATGTTCCGACGGGCCGACCACGACCACGATGATGATGGCGATCATAATGGTGGGGAAGATCAGCAGCATGTCGGTGATCCGCATCACCACCGCGTCGAGCAGTCCGCCGATATAGCCTACGATCATGCCGATCGGCACGCCGATCAGCAGCGAGAACAGGAGGGAAATCGTCGTGATCCTGGCCGTGACCTGCGTAGCGAGGATGACGCGGGACAGGGTATCGCGCCCGAACTGATCCGTGCCGAGCCAATGGGCTGCGGAGGGCGGCTCAAGGCCTTCGCTCAAATTCGTCTCGAACGGGTCCTGCGGTGTAATCCATTGGGCCGTAATGGCGACGAAGTAGAAGGCCAGCAGCATGATGCCGAAGAACAGCCCGACACGGTCGCGGGCGTAGCGCCTGAGAATGTCCATCATCGGCAGCTCCAACGGGAAGAGGGGAGGTTAATCATTGGCGAGCCTCGGATCGGCCCAGCGGTAGAGAAGATCGACCATGAGATTGACCAGGATGAACACCATGGCGAAGAAGAAGATGCAGCCTTGGGTGAGCGGCAGGTCGCGCGTGAGGATCGAGTCCACCATGAGGCGGCCGAGACCCGGCCAGTTGAAAATGGATTCCGCCACCGCCGCGCCGCCGAGGGTATGGCCGAGACCCAGCCCGAAGAACGTGATGATCGGCAAGAGCGCATTGCGCAGCCCGTGCTTGAACACGATGGTGCGCTCCGGCACGCCTTTGGAGCGCGCTGTCGTGATGAAGTCGCGGCCCAGGGCATCGATCATGCAGGCGCGCACCATGCGGGTGAACCCGGCGGCTTGCGCCAGCCCAAGGGTCATCACAGGCATGATGTAATGCTTCCAGGTGCTCATGCCGCCGATGGGCAGCCAGCGCAGATGGACGCCGAAGAAGTAGATGCCCAGGATGCCAGTGACGAAGATGGGGGTGCAGATGCCCGCCAGCGAAAACGCCGTGATGCCGCGATCGAGCGGGCGGTCCCAGTACATGGCCGACAGGGAGCCCAGAAGAAGGCTGACGCTCATGGCGAGCAGCATGGACCAGCCGGCCAGTTTGGCGGTGTTGAGAAGGCGAGGGCCGACGATCTGCAGAACGGGCTGGCGCGAGAAGTTGGAGAGGCCGAAATCGCCCTGCAGAACCCGTCTCATATAGGTGGTGTACTGGGTGACCAGCGGCTGATCGAGGCCATAGGCTTGGCGGATGCTTTCGACGAGAGCCTCGGGGGCGCTGTCTCCCGCAATCAGGCGCGCGGGGTCGCCGGGAATGGCATGAAAGAGAAAGAACAAAAAAGTCAGGAGCAGAAGTCCTGCGACCACCATGAAGGCCAAGCGGTTGAGGATGAGTTTCAGCATGACGGGTGGAGCCGATTCACGATGGAGCTTTCTGGTCGGGCCGTTCAATGAGGTCCCTGGAAAGACAGACGGCCGCAGGATGGAGCCCTGCGGCCGTGTTCTCACGCTCTAGCGGGAGATGCCCTGCTCCTTCTTCGCCGCCTTGTCGATCCAAGCCATGGTGGCGTCGTAGGTGCCTGCCGGCATGTATTGCGCGCCATGCACATAGGTCCGGTAGGCTTCCGTCAGGTTCACGGTGGGAAGATAGATCACGGGAGCCTGCTTGAGCAGCTCGGCCATCCAAAGGCGTACGTATTCGGCACGCTTCTTCTGATCCGGCTCCGCATGGGCCAGCTCGGCGAGGCGGTCGGTCTCCGGGTGGGAGAAGAACATGCGGTTCGCGCCCGCAGGCTTCCAGGCCTTCGTGTGCGTCATGTACATCATCGGCTCATCGGGATCGGCCGTGGGCACCGTCCATGCCAACAGAGCGAGATCGTACTTGGCCTCCTGCGGCCCGAGCGACAGGGATGCGCTGAAGGTCGCGCTCTCGAGCACCGTCAGCTCGACCTTCATGCCGATCTTCTCCAGGAAGGCCTGGATCAGCTGCGCGATCTGGTACTCGCCCTTGCCGGTCTTGCGGGTCCATAGTTTCAGCGACAGCGGCTCGCCCTGTGCGTTCTCCAGCACCTTGTCGCCGTTGCGGTCCTCATAACCCGCCTGCTTGAGCAGGTCCTTCGCCTTCTCCACGTCATAGGCGAAGATCGTGTTCTTGCCCGGCTCGCGCATGTCGGCAAAGCCGAACACGCCAGGCGTGAGGGTGGGGGCCTGGGAAAGGGTCGCGCCCGTTCCGGCAAAGACCGATTTCACGATGCCGGCTTTGTCCACCGCATAGTTCAGGGCCTGCCGCACCCGTGGGTCATCGAACGGCTTCTTCAGGTTGTTGATGACGACATAGTTCTGCTGGAGGCTCGGAATTGTGGAAACCTTCAGGTTCTCCTCGGACTGCAGGCGCGGGATGTCGAAATCCGGAACGCCTTGGGCGCGGTCCACATCGCCGCTTTCCAGCATGGCGAGACGAGTGGTGACATCGGGAACGAACAGAATGCGGATGCTGTCGAGATAGGGCTTGCCCTTCTGCCAGTAGTTCTCGTTGCGCTTGAAGCGCACATGCTCGCCCTTCACATAGGAATCCACCACGAAGGGGCCGGTGCCGATGATCTTGCTGCCCAGACCTTCCTCACCCACCGCCTTGTAGGCCGTCGGGCTGAAAATGCACATGGTGCGGTAGGCCAGGTTCGGGATCAGCGCCGCCGAAGGCTTGGAGAGCTTGAAGGAAACCTGATACTCGCTGTCGGCCACCACTTTCTCGAGGCCTTCGAGCAGGCTCACATAGAGAAACTTCTTGGCTAGAGCCTCATTGAACACGAAGGCGACCGCTTCCGCATTGAAGGGCGTGCCGTCGTGAAACTGAATGCCTTCATTGAGCTGGAAGGTGATGGTCTTCTGGTCGTCCGAGAGAGACCAGCTCTTGGCCAGGGCGGGCTGCATCGTGCGGTCCGCCGCCATGGTGACGAGGTTCTCGCAGGCATTCAGGTAAACATCCATGCCGCCCGCATCCGTGTTGCGGCCTGGAAACATGGTCTTGTCCAACTGCCCCGTCAGCACGAGTTCGCCGCCGTATTGGGGCTTCGCGTCCTGGGCCCCGACCGAGGCCGGAATGAACGCGGAGGCCATTAGGGCTGCTGCTGCCGCCATCCTCGCATAATATCTCATGGTTGCTCTCCTCTGGTCCTTAATAGAAGGTTTCCGTCTGTTTTCTTTTTCATCCCACTCGGGGGGATGCTGACAGCTCTTGCTGTTCTCGCCTGGGCCGGCACGCGGTGCGTGCCTTCAGTACATTCTTGCCTTGTCGAGCACGTTGATCATCTTCTCAGGAGCGCCATCGATGTAGTGGCGCAGGTTTCTGATGAAGATATCGGTGATCTTGCGGTTCTCGCTCGGCGCTGTGCTGGCCGAGTGCGGACTGATGAGCACGTTCGGCATGGACCACAGGGGTGATCCGGGCGGGAGCGGTTCTTTCGCGGCCACGTCCAGGCCTGCAAACCCGATCTGGCCATTGCCGAGCGCCGCGATCATGGCTGGTTCGTCGACAACCTGACCGCGGGCGATGTTGATGAACACCACGCCCGGTTTCGTAGCGGCCCAGAACTCCGCGTCGATCATCTTTTCCGTCTGCGGCGTATGCGGGGTTGCCAGCACGATGTAGTCCGCGTGCGTCACGGCGGCCCTCATGTCGGCTTGCCCGAAGACATCGTTGGCAAACAGCTCCGCGCGCCGCTCAGGCGAGGGCCTGTTGACGACCGCATTGACCTCCATGTTGAAGGCGCGCGCCAGGCTCGCGACGCGCGCGCCCACCTGTCCGGCTCCGATGATGGTGAGGCTTTTGCCAGCGAGTTCGCTGCAGCAATAGCGCTCCCACCGATGGGCCTGCTGTTCCCTCTGAAGGCGGGGCAAGTCCTTCACATGCGCGAGCATGACCAGCAGAGCGAATTCCGCGAGAGCATCGGCGTGCACGCCGCGCGCGGTCGTCACGATCACGTCGCTTTTGTCCAGACCCATGCTGACGACGTGCTGACCCACGCCGGAGCTTGTCGTCTGCACCCATCTCACGTGGGGTGATAAAGCAAGCCCTTGGGCTCCTTCCGAACCTGAAGGGAAATCCCACAAGATCGTTGCCCGCGCCAAGGCTTCACGCCAGCGCCGCTCCTGACTTTCAGTGCGCCGAAATCCTTCGCGACCCTTGTGATCGGCGATGTAGCGAGTCTGAGGAAGGAGTTCCGGCTCGTAGATGACCTCGACTTGGCGGGGCGCCACTTCGCCAATGCGCTCGACGTGTTCATATTCGAGAGGAGAAGAGATGAAGATAACCTGAGGACCTACGGATGTCATGAGCGACATGAGCCTGTTTTGCAAGTAGGGGGCAGGCTCGGGGCAGGACTCTGGTAAGCTCCTGAACCTCACCTACGGGAAAGGCTAACATGAGCTTTTCTCATAAGGCAAGGGAGGTTATGCCCAATTCCCGGGCATGCGAATTCCATTCCGATGCTTCCAGGCAGCCTCCAATTGTATCAGGAGCTGATATAAGTAAAATACAATTCGCTAAAGGTGATTGATTGAGTCCGCTGATCTAGCCAGGATCATTTTGAAGCTCCTCCTGAAGCCAGCGCCGGAACGCGAGCACCCTCCGGTCCAGTTGCCGTTCCGGGCTGCAGACCAAAAAGTAACCATGCTCACGACGCAAAGAATGGGAGGATGCCACCACGAGAGAGCCTTCAGAAAGTTCTTTACGGATCAGGAAACGCGGCAATAACGCATAACCTATACCCACGATGGCGGCCTCAATTACCATGAAGAAATGTTCGAAGCCGAGGCCGGTTGCGTCCCGAGGCGCCAGATGGAGACTTTCGAACCACTCGCCCCAGGCTTCCACCCGAGTCGTGTGTCGAATCATCTGATCCGGCCGGAGTTTTGCAGGATCAAGCTCGTCTTGCCTGCCCATCAGCCTAGGAGCACATACGACGATGAGTTCCTCGTCCATGATCCGGTAATTTTTGGTGCGTGGCCAATCACCTCGTCCATAGCGGATGCCTACATCTACCCGGTCTTCGGTGAAATCAATTTGACCTTCTCCCACGACTACGTCGATCTGCAGATCCGGATATTGTTCTCGGAACCGTGGAAGCCGTGGAATGAGGAGTCTCAAACCAAAGGTCGGCAGCACATCAATTCGTAGTGCCCGGCTTTCCTCTTCACTCTTAAGGTGCCCAAGTATCTTCCTGATCCGGTCGAAAGAGTAGTTAAGTTCAGCGAAGACCCGCTCTCCAGCAGTTGTTAGCTCTAGAATGGGCTTTGTTCGAGCGAGGAGCGGAAATCCCAAATCCGACTGAAGTCCACGGATCGCCCGGCTTATAGCTCCCTGCGTTACGTTCAACTCCTCTGCCGCCTTCGTCATGCTCCTATGGCGTACTGCAGCCTCAAAGCTTCGAAGGGCCGCGAGTGATGGGAAGGAGGAAACTTCATCCATAACAGCTAATCCAAGCAACATGATTTAAAGTCATGCGCCTGGAATTTAACTCTCGACCTAAACGGTGTAAAGATTGGGTGAAAGCAAATTCCTCGTCATAAATTCGAGCACGGCAGCAAACAAAAAACCGGAAGGGCAATGACTAGGCCAGCTTCGGGGGTTCTGTCGCAAACTTGGTTTCTACTTGTCTATAATGGCGAGTTCGCGCTGGCGAGCTGCTGTAGAATCAACGATTTGACGCTGCCGCCATGACCGAAAATGCCGCTCAAAAATAGCTATTCTTCAGGTTTGCGACAGAGCCGTTTAATGTGACAACACCCGGGCGGACTGCCCCGGGCCGAAATCCCATGTTGGGCCAGACCGAGCCGGGTCACCGGATTGATCTCAGGGCAGGCGGGGCGGAATGGAAAACTCTATGAAGGCTGAACGGAATCCGCTTACTCAGCGGGCTCTGTTGCATTAACTTCGCAAGGCACAAGCCATAGCGTGTTTACTGGGCTGGCCACCTACCAGATCCTGTAGCTTGACAGGTTAATGCAACAGAGCCTGCGGAAGTAGGTCTGAGCTTTCTGCAGCAGTCTCATGGTCAACATTCGTGGCGGATGACACAGATGATCGATAGGCGCTCGTGAGGCCGGTTCGTTGCCTCCTATCCTTAGCAACCGGCAGGATCGAGGAAGACAGACTTTGGTCGAAGGCATCAGGGCGAGAAAGCCGCGCTTTGATCATTGTTATGGTATGAGCGGGGCTTCAACGGTGCACACGGCTGATGGTGTCGAGCGGGCGCTGAGAGGATGACCGCACATGGATGAGAGTTTCTCGCCGACCATTTTCCTTTATGGCATGGCCCTCGTGCTCGCCGTGGGAAAGGCGTTCACGCTGACGATCTGGCGGACCCTTCCGAAACCCAGACCAGGGCTGAGGCAAGAAATGCTGCAGGCCTGGAAGAACCGCAGGCTTCAGAAGCAGGCTGCAACGAACGCAGTTCAGCCTCCTCGCAGAGAGCCGATGGCGGACGATCCCCCGAGGACTGCTGAGGAGGCTAAGAGGGAGCCACACGCCACAATGCCCGCTCCATAGACCCGCGGCTTACTTCCGAGCCGCCATGAGATCATGGGTAAGGACAGTGAGCTTGCCGATCAGCGATGCCATATCGCTCGGATCGCATGACCACTGAGTGCCGATAGCCGTCCCATCGGAGGATACGGACACGACGGCAAGAGAGCGCAGCTTGCCCTCGCGGGCGAGCCGCAGATGCTCCTGTAGGAGGTCGATCATCGAAGCTGTGTTCTCGTCGACGGGCGGTGTGTTGACGGGACGGAGCTTGGCCACCGATCTACGTTCGCTAGCTTGCTTTTCGCTCATGGTGCACCCCTCAATCATTCCCAGGCTCTTGCAGACCTCTCATCGAGAATGCGCACTAGACATAAACCAAGTGTCAACACTAGGCCGACATAGTAGAAACATCGGCCGTGTCGTATTTCGACAACACTGCTGAGTAAGCTTAACCACTACACTAAGCAGCTGCCGTTGTGAGGATCCTCTACAGTCGTGGGTAAGCAGTCAACAACTGCGCAGATGTAGATACAGATGGGTGACGGCTTACGTAAGGAATGCGCAAACAACACTTGGCTCAACACTGTGAGGGATAAGGATTCGCGTGAGTTCGGCCTCCAGGCCGACCGTATGTCAGAGGCCGAAGTGGTCCTGCGCTTGGCCGCGTTCATCCTGTCGCTTACCGGCTCGGGAGCCATGGCCAGCGTCGCGATCAATGGAGCCCGCATCAAGGCCGGCGACCTGCTCGTCTTCGACATCGGCCGCTTCATGGCCGGCACGGGATGGGAGCAGACCAAGAAGCCGCAGGTTGGCCGCAACGCCTGGACCGGTACCTACAGCCGCGGTGACAAGACCATCCGGGTGCACTCGCGGCCGGGCGAAGGCAATGTGGTCGCCACGATCGATAATCGGCGCATCGTCGCACAATGCACCAAGGGACCGTTGGCCCGAAAGCCAGGACGCGCCGAGCATTCGCTGCTGACGACAGCGCTCGGAGAGGCACTGCTGTTCGACATCGGCGGCGATGACATCGTCGTCGCCGCTGTGCCCGATGCCCCTGTCTTCCGCATGCTTGCGGAGACTTGGCGGCGCCGACCACTGGTCAGACGGGCCGGCATCCGGATCGCCCTCGTGGCGCGCGACGGCGCAGTATCGGGATTGGCCCTCTAGCACTTCCCTATTTGCAGAGGATCATCACGCTCATCGCTTTCGCGTGATCCGCAGGGTCGGCTGGCGCGAGAGCCGTATTGACGCCTTTCGTGCCCACGCGAAAAAACTTGTGGTGAGTGTGTCTTCGCGCGCTCAGAGCTGGGGTAAGCAGCCGAGCCACTGATGCGACTGCAGTCATTGTAACCCTGAGAGCCTGCGGCGTTCCTCCAGCAAGTCCCGGTTATCTCAAAGAGCAGGGTGCCGCTGCATGTCCTTGACCAGCATAAGACCGGCGGCTTGCCTGAGGCCGTGCCGGTTTGTGCCGGGTACGAGGAGAGATGAAGCAATCCCAGGAGAGAATGACGGGAAGATCACCGGACGGTTGAAGGAAAGAACGAGATAAATCCCAAAAAGGACACCTCACGCCTCGCTCAAAGACGATCCGAAGCGGTGCAGCACCTGAGACAAGAGTGACATCGTCGATCCTTCGACGGGCGGCCTGCACAACGCAGGCCAGCCCACACTCATCATCAACCCTCATCGAGACCTATTCCATGTCCACACCTCAGGAAGATCCTGCACACGTCATACGCGGCCTTGTCGCACTCACCAGGAAACGGATTATCGGCCAGGATACCGCCGTCGAGGTATTCGCCCTGGAGGTCTGCAACCACATCGCGCTCGGCCCCCTGCAGCGCCGGCCTGGCGTCTTCCTCATTGCTGGTCCGAATGTCGAAGAAGACCATCTCGATCTGATCGGTGGCCTGGTCCAATCTCTGAAGAGCATGGGCGGCCTGTACAAGCTGGCCGGCAATCCAGGGGAGGATACCGACCAGATCTTCTCATCGTCCCCCGCTGCAACGGAGGGGGACTCGTTGCTGCAGGCTCTGAAGCACAGCCCTGACGGCGTGTTCGTGCTTCAGGATATTGATCAAGCCCACCCGAATCTCCGCACCCGCCTCGAGTGGATCTGGAGGCATGGCCACCTTGTCGATGAAGCAG
>NZ_JAERQE010000007.1 GCF_016734765.1 Microvirga soli
TCCTTCGATCTGGCGGATCGCTCGACGATGCGGGACGGCGCCGGCCGGTCGACCCGCGCACGACCGGCCAAAGGCGCGCGGGCGCCAACCAACGCGGAGTTCGACGCCTTCGACCAGAGGGCGCAACTCGGGTGGAAGCGGACCCCGCCTGACTGGACCTGCCCATGCTGCGGCCGCGGCAAGCGCGGCATTCTGCGGTTGTCGGGTCAGGGCAAGTGGTTCGCCCAGATCCGTGATCATCAGGTCTTCCATTTGGAAAGCGATGCGCAAAACCTGGAATTCCGGCAGGCTCTGTACCCCTGGCATCCGCCAGAGCCCATCGTGCATGAATACGCGGTGGCCAAGGTCTGCTCGGATTGCGGGGATGTCGCATCGGAGCTGCAGCGCAGCCGTCCTGATTTGATCCCGTTCCACCTTGACCTTGACGATTTGAAGGCATGTCTTGGCGAGATCCGACCAAACGAGAAGCTGGAGATCGACCTGGGCGAGGCTGCAGCCCATGCCCGGGCGAACGCGCCCTGGGTGGCGGCCCGGGAGGGCTTCTTCGAGCACCGCGACTTGGCCAACAGGATGAACACATTGCGCGCCAGCATCGAGAGACGTCGGCCCCTCGGCGAGGAGGATTGGGCGGAGATCGCGAGTCTGGCCGAGGAGCAAGGGGTGCTTCTGGGCGCACGCACAGGAGCCCTGGGGTGGCTCATCCGGGAGGGCCAGAGGTTCTCCCGAGGTTAGGCGGCCGGGTTGACCTGCGACAGGTGGAACATGCAGCGGTCAGTCAGTGCGTCTCGTGCAGGCATTGGCCGTGATCGGCCAGGACCTCGATGATCCGGCATTCGGAAACCCGCCGGTTGTCGCAGGCTACCATAGTCTCAAGCTCGTCTCGTAGGGCCGTGAGGCGGGCAATCTTGTCCTTCACCTCATCGAGGTGGGCTTTGGTGATCTCATGGGCCTCACCACAGCACCGGTTGGGATCGTCAGCGAGGCCAAGGAGTTGCCGGATGGCATCGACCTCGAACCCGAGTTCGCGGGCGTGACGGATGAAGTTGAGGCGGCGCACCTCGTCAGAGCCGTAGCGCCGCTGCTGGCCCTCGGTCCTGACCGGCGAGGGAAGGAGGCCGATTTGTTCGTAGTACCGGATCGTGGGGATCTTCACCCCGGTTCGCCGCGAAAGGTCGCCAATCGCCAAATTCATCAAAAAACCTCTTGAACCTCTAACCGCTAGAGGTTGTAGCGTGCCCGCCAGATAGGATCAAACTGGATATCTGGCAATGACCGACCGCTTGCGTTACCGCGTCGAAGGCATGGATTGCGGCAGCTGCGCCCGCAAGATCGAAACTGCGCTCGCCCGCGTGCCCGGCGTCTCCGACATCAACATCACCACCACGACCGAGACCCTGCGCCTGCGGGTGGCGGAAGCCGGCACGGGCGAGCAGGTCGAGAAGGTGGTCCGCGACCTCGGCTACGGCATCTCGCCCATTAGCGAGGAGGCGCGGCATCATCATGACCATGAGGCCGAGGACGGGTCTTGGTGGCGCTCCGCCAAGGGACGGCTGACGATCCTCTCAGGCCTTGGCCTCGCGGCCGCATGGCTGCTGGCCATGGTCCTACCTGGTTATGAGGCTTGGCTCTACACCGCCGCCATGGCCATTGGGCTGGTGCCGATTGCCCGCCGTGCGGTTTCTGCGGCCATGACCGGCGCACCCTTCACCATCGAGACCCTGATGAGCATCGCCGCAATCGGCGCGGTGATCATCGGCGAGACCGAGGAGGCCGCCATCGTGGTGCTGCTGTTCCTCGTCGGCGAGCTGCTGGAGGGCGTTGCCGCCGGCAGGGCGCGCGCCAGCATCCGGTCCCTGACCAGCCTGGTGCCGAAGACCGCCTTCATCGAGCGGAACGGAACCCTGGAGGAGGTCCAGGCCGAGACCCTCGCGGTGGGCGACGTGATCGCGGTTCGCCCCGGCGACCGCGTACCGGCCGACGGCACCATCGTCTCGGGCGAGAGCGCCATCGACGAGGCTCCGGTCACGGGCGAGAGCACGCCCAAGCGCAAGGGGGAAGGCGAGAGCGTCTTCGCCGGCACCATCAACACCGACGGTACGCTGCGGGTCCGGGTCACCGCCGGGGCGCAGGACAACACCATTGCCCGCGTGGTCCGTTTGGTCGAGGAGGCGCAGGAGGCCAAGGCCCCGACCGAGCGCTTCATCGACCGCTTCTCGCGCTACTACACCCCCGCCGTGCTTGTCGTCGGCGCCCTTGTGGCCATCCTGCCGCCGCTGGTGGCGGGCGAGCCCTGGGGCGAGTGGGTCTACAAGGGGCTGGCCGTGCTCCTGATCGGCTGCCCCTGCGCCCTCGTGATTTCGACCCCGGCTGCCATCGCGGCGGGCTTGGCGGCGGGTGCCCGGCGTGGGCTCCTGATCAAAGGCGGGGCCGTGCTGGAGATCCTCGGCAAGGTGACCGCTGTCGCCCTCGACAAGACCGGCACCCTGACCGAGGGGCGACCCAAGGTGACGGACGTCGTGGCCCTCGGCGAGGCGAGCGAACGCGACGTCCTGGAGGATGCCGCCGCTCTTGACGCCACCTCGTCGCACCCCATCGCCAAGGCCATCTTGGCGCGGGCGCATGCGGAGGGCATTGAGGTCACGCCCGCCGTCGGCGTGATGGCGCTCGGAGGCAAGGGCGTGAAGGGACGCTTCCGTCGCCGGGGCCTGTGGCTCGGCTCGCCCAAGGCCGCCACAGCCATCGCGCCGCTTCTGCCCGAGGCCGAGGCGCGGATCGCTGCCCTGCAGGAGGAGGGCAAGACCGTGTCGGTCCTGCTCGTGAACGACGTGCCCGTGGGCTTGGTCGCCGTTCGGGACGAGCCGCGCGAGGACGCGCTGGAGGGACTGAAGGCCCTCAAGGCGCGCGGGATCACGCCGATCATGCTCACCGGCGACAACGCCAGGACGGCGGCGGCCATTGCCGGCAGCCTCGGCGTAGAGCCCCGGGCCGACCTGCTGCCGCAGGACAAGCTCCGGATCGTGAACGAACTCAAGGCGCAGGGGCAGATCGTCGCCAAGGTAGGTGATGGCATCAACGACGCCCCGGCGCTGGCGGCGGCGGATGTCGGGATCGCGATGGGCGGCGGCACCGACGTGGCGCTGGAGACGGCGGACGGCGCCGTGCTGCACGGACGCGTGCTCGATATCGCCCGCATGATTGCGCTCTCGAAGGCCACCATGGGCAACATCCGCCAGAACATTGGCGTGGCGCTCGGGCTCAAGGCGGTCTTCCTGGTGACCACCATCCTCGGCATCACAGGCTTGTGGCCGGCGATCCTTGCCGACACCGGCGCCACGGTGCTGGTCACAGCCAACGCCATGCGCCTGCTCGGGGCCGGACGGAGCGTGTGATGACGGTCATGGCGAGGATTGGCTATTTTCTGGCGGTCACGGGACCGATCATCCTGCTCGATCAGGCCACCAAGGCGATGGCCCGGGCGTCCCTGATGCCCGGGGAGGTCCTGGAGGTCCTGCCGTTCGCGAACCTGCGGCTCGGCTTCAACCGGGGGATCAGCTTCGGCCTCCTGCCCGCCGACGAGGCCTGGGGCGTGCTTGCCCTGATCGGCATCACGGCCCTGATCTGCGTTGGCATGGCGGTCTGGAGCGTCAGGGCGCAGGCCCGGCAGGAGAGTGTGGCCTTGGCCCTGATCCTCGCGGGCGCGCTCGGCAACCTGATCGACCGCGTGAGGGACGGCATGGTGACCGATTTCATCGACCTCCACGCCGCCGGCTACCACTGGCCGACCTTCAACGTGGCGGACATCGCCATCACACTCGGGGTGACCTGGCTCGTGACCGACAGCCTCGGGATCGGGGTCCGGCGAAAGGAGGCATCCTGATGCCGTCCGCCATTCTCCCCGTCCTGCTGCTCGTAGGCCTCAGCGCCGCCTTCGCGCTGCTCACTCGCCGCGTGTCGCAGCGTCTCGGCCGCTCGGCGGACAGGTTCGGCACGGGCGACACTGCTCATGATTTCGTCGGGCGGGTCTATCGCGTCGGCGGCGCCATCCTGTTCGTCTTCCTGATCGTGCGGGCGGTCCTGCCGACCGCCGATATGGCCGCCGGCCTGGTTCCGGGATTGGCCCGACCCACCATCGCATGGCTGGGTCTCGCGGTGATGGCTGCAGGCAGCGCGGTCATCCTCGCCGCCCAGGTGCAGATGGGGACGTCCTGGCGGATCGGCCTGGATCAGGAGCGGACCGGGCTTGTGACGTCGGGCCTGTTCGCCTGGTCGCGCAACCCGACCTTCCTCGGCATGGTCGCCGTGGTGCTCGGCGCCTTCCTCATGGCCCCGACCACGGTCACAGGCATCGTGCTCGCGGCCGCTTGGGTGGCCTTCTCGGTCCAGATCCGCATGGAGGAGGAACACCTGCGACGCATGCACGGTCCTGCCTATGAGGCGTATCGAGTTGCCGTGCCGCGCTGGATCGGCCTTTCCAGGAACTTGGGCAGGGCATCCACCGCCCAGCCTGTGGATCGTGGGTGAGCGGGGGGCGGACGCCTCAATCCTGCCGGACTTGAAGGCAACCTTTCGTGCCGGTTGGCCCGCTTCCGCAGGTTCCTGTGCCTGCGGCAAGACAGCGTTAAAGCCAATCCCTTAGAAAAATGGGGAACCGTCCGGGATCGATCACGGGCACACAGAATGCGGGGATTCCCACGATGAAGCGTATCGCATTGGCTGCGAGCCTCGTGCTCGCGCTCGCCGCTTGCCAGGGCGAGAGCATGTCCACGCGCCACCTGGCGCCGATCCCGGCCGCCACCATGGCGCTGATGGAAACGAAGGGCATGTCGAAGAACGACCCGATCCTGATGCGGTCCTACAAGAAGGAATCCGAGATCGAGGTCTGGAAGCGGGGCCGTGATGGCCGGTACGCGCTCCTCAAGACGTACCCGATGTGCCGCTGGTCGGGCCAGCTCGGGCCGAAGATCCGCGAGGGTGACCGCCAAGCCCCGGAGGGGTTCTACACGGTCACCCCGGCGCAGATGAACCCGAACTCGCAGCTCTACCTGTCATTCAATCTCGGCTACCCAAATGCCTATGACCGTGCCCACGGCCGGACGGGGTCGCATCTGATGGTGCATGGCTCGTGCTCGTCGCAGGGGTGCTTCGCCATGACGGATGAGGCGATCTCCGAGGTCTATGCGCTGGCGCGGGAGTCCTTTGCCAGCGGCCAGCGTGGTTTCCAGTTTCAATCGTATCCGTTCCGGATGACGGCCGAGAACCTGGCCAAGCACCGCTACGACCCGAACATCGCCTTCTGGAGGAACCTGAAGGAAGGCTCGGATTACTTCGAGTTGGCGAACCAGGAGCCGCAGGTTTCAGTGGCCAACCAACAGTATGCGTTCAGCGGCGATGCCTCTGTCATGGCGGCCGTCGCGCAGAAGCGCCAAAACGATGATCAGCAGGTCGCGGATTTGGCGGCCAAGGGCGTGCAGCCGATCAAACTTGTGTACGGTGACGGTGGGCAGCACCAGAGCTTCCGGCAGGCGCTGTCCGGGGATGACGGCTCGCTCGCCGTCGATGCCAGCGCCCGCAATCGGCTCGGCGATGTCAGTCGGCCTGAAGCCTTGAGCGCGGGGCCGCAGGAGGTCATCCTTGCCGCGAACGGGAAGCCGAGGCAAGGACCGTCATCGACGCTTGCCTATGCCTTGCAGACCCCCAAGAGCCAGATCCGTGCTGGCGACGCCGCGCGGCCGTCAAGACCTGCTCCTATCGCGAGTGCGGCGCCTGAGCCGGCAGTGCAAGCGGCGGGAAGTGAGGGGCGCTCGGTGCTCGAACGCTTCCGGGGACTGTTCGGCGGCTGAGCCTGGGGCCCGCAGGGTTGGTCCGCCATGCAAGGCTGATCGCCATTGATTGGGGCATTGTTCGGTCATTCTGAAGGACGGTCGTTCGACCCGGCCTAGGGCGTTGTCTTGGCGGGGGTATGAGCTTGCGGGTTTTCCCGATGGCGTTGGTCCTCAAGCTCACGGGTTTTCACGAACGAAACCGTGTAGAGGATGACGACCAGGCCCAGAAGCGTCAGGGCCAGAGCAAGGCTCCTGCGACGTCTCCGTTTCTGCCAATCGTCCATCCTTGCGTCCCTTCGGCAAGTCGAGAATGCCGGACCTAGCACCTCATGCCACTAGAGGTTCAAGTCCCTTACTCCGGAACGGGGCGCCGGTCTTGCCGGCGGACGCAAGAGCGCGAGCCGCCAACTCTAGGCGTCGGAGACGAGGGCCAGCACGGCGAATGACCCGAACTGCTTTCCCGAATCGAACGATGTCGCTACTGCCCTGCGGTGGCTGTCGGGGATATGAACGCACCACCGAGCGAGGCCCAGGCCGAGCCATTGTCGCCCTCGCGCTTGATGTAGATATAGCCCGTCCTGTGCCAGGGCAGGATGGCGTCGCGCTTGTTGTCGAGGATGAGATCGCCCCGATCCGTGCGGACCATCATGACCGCATGCCCCGCGCCCTCCTCGTCGATGACCACGGTCATCCGGAGCGCCCGGCGGGGGAAGCCAGCCTCGGCCAAGCGCTTGCGCTTGACGAGTTGGTAGTCCTCGCAATCACCGTAGCCGTCCTCGGCGTAGCCCCAGCGATCCTCGACGCCCAGATGGTCCTTGTCGGTCCTAGACTTGATCTCGGCGTTCACCTGCCGGTTGATCCGGTTAAGGGTCTGCCAGTCCTTGGTCGAAAGGGTGATGGTGGTCGGTTCGGAGACGTCAACGGCGCATTCGGACGGGTTCTGCTCGCAGAGGCGCACCCAACCCACAATCGGCTTCGCGGTGCCGACCATCGCGACGGGTTTGGAGACGGACGGCATGCCGGCTAGGGTCTGCGCCTGCACCCCGGTGCCGATGAACGCAAAGCCTAAAGCGAAGCCCGCGAGACGAAGCGTGTTCCGGAGAGAAGGTCGAGTGTTCAGAGACCCGAAGAGAGTTTGCCGCATTGCCCCCGCCGATGTGCCGTTAAGGTTTTGTTCATCAAACCTGACACGGTGGGCCGGAGGCGCTCAAGGCAAAAGTTAAACGAGAGTTAACAGGTCGCACCCCGTTTCGTTCCGACAATTTCGTTAACCATGTCCCGCGCGCAATGTCGCAGCGGTGATCTCCAGGCGTCCGCTGACGTCGTCGAACGAGAGGGCGTAGTGGACGTCGGCGCTGTCCCGGTGCGCCTCGCCAAGGCTGAGGGCGGCATCCCCCAGTTCGAGCAGGAGCTCGCCGCGCCGGCGAGCCGCCATCCCGGGATCGTAGACGACCATCGTCGCGCCGAGCACGGTCAGGGTATCGTCGATGAGCCTCGTCGCCGCCGCATCGTCGCCTTGGCGAAAGGTGGCCCCGATCACGATCCGCTCGGTGCCGGGACGGTTGGTCGGGCCGACCACTTCGACCTCGACCAGACGCGCGGCGAAGCGGCATCGGGTGCTGGCCACACAGGAGGTCTGCCGGAGACGGAGATCGGTGCCGACCTGTTGCAGCGCCGCGTTGACGGTTTGCTCATACCGCTGCGGAGAGGCCTCGAACGGCCCGGCTGCCGCCTGGCAGGCAAAAGCGAACATAGAGAAGAATAAGCCAAGGGCCAGTCGCATGGTCTCTCCAAAGGTTGCTGAAATCCACCCCGAGCACCATGGCGGGCTCATGATATCAGGCAGCGCGATCCAGGTCTGTTGCCTCATCTCCCATGCTACCGCATTCGAAGCCGGCGGGCTGCCGAAGCCAGGGTCCGGGGGCTTCGATTTGCCTCGCCATTTCTCACAAGCTCGTGATGGTGTCCAACTTCCCAACCAGGGATTCGTGTGAGCTGGCTCACGTAGAGTTCGAGGACCGCCCGCGGCGGCTCAGGCGAGGCGACAGCCTGGCCCATGAGGAGGGCGGAGATGATGGAAAAGAGGGCAGTCCAGGTTCTCAGAGGGTGTCGCATGCTCCTAAGTCAGCACGCTGGCCGGGCGCCCTGGAAGTCATTTTCCCTTGATCTCGGCCAGCCGGGGACTTTCGACCGGCTGGCCTGATCGACAGCGGGAAGCCGAATCGGTAGTCATGGGCAAGCTTGCACTTGCAAGTGACTGACCGGTCCGGCGCAGAGGCGCGACCAGGACGGTCTGAACGCAAGGATCGCCTTCGATGCCCTTCAATGCTCCCGCCGTGCGCCGTGTCGCGCTCCTCGCCGCGCTCGTTCTGCCTTCTACGGTGCTGGCTCAGCCCGCTTCGTTCACGCCCGAGCAGCGCGAAGCCATCGGCGGGATCGTCCGGGAGTATCTCCTCAAGAACCCCGAGGTGCTGCAGGAGGCGTTCACCGAGCTCCAGCGGCGGCAGCAGGTGGCCGAGCGGGCGGGTCGGGCGGAGGTCCTGACCGCCGAGCGCGGCAAGCTGGAGAACTCGCCCCGCGACTTCGTGCTCGGCAACCCGCAGGGCGACGTCACCATGGTCGAGTTTCTCGATTACAACTGCGGCTACTGCAAACGCGCCGTGGCCGACGTGAAGGCGCTCATCAAGTCCGACCCCAAGCTGCGGGTGGTGATCAAGGACTTTCCGGTGCTTGGGCCAGGGTCCGTCGAGGCCAGCCGCGTCGCGCTGGCGGCCAAATCGCAGCTTACCGGCGACAAGCTCTATGAGTTCCACACGAGGCTGATGGAGAGACGCGGCCAAGCCAACGGGGAATCCGCCAAGGCCGTAGCCAAGGAGATGGGCCTCGACATGGCCCGCCTGGAAAAGGATTTGCAAGGCGGTGAGATCAACGCGGCGCTCCAGGAAACCATGGAGCTGGGGGAAAAGCTGGGGATCAACGGCACGCCCGGTTTCGTTATCGGGAGCGAGGTCATTGCCGGAGCGGTCGGAGCCGAGCCTCTGCGTCAGGTCATCGCAAACACGCGTAAGTGAGGTCGAAGGACAGGATTAGACGGCTCCCCAACCACTTTGGGTGACCATAATGTCAGAGACGCGGCAGGAGCACTGGGACAACGTCTTCACCACCAAGGCCGAAGAGGCGGTCAGCTGGTTCCAGGCAACACCGGAAACCTCGTTGCGCCTTATCCATGCCTGCCATCTTGCCACCGATGCCTTCATCCTCGATGTCGGGGCGGGAGCCTCCCACCTGCCGGACGCCCTTCTTGGGGAAGGGTTCACCAAGATCGCCGTGCTGGACGTGTCCGCCGCCGCGTTGGAGAGGACCCGAACGCGCCTCGGCAACCGGGGACGGGCGGTCCGCTTCATCGTGGCTGACATCGCGGCATGGCAGCCCGAATTCCCCGTCGATCTCTGGCACGACCGGGCGGCTCTACACTTCCTGACGGAGCCGCGGGACCGCGAGGCTTATGCGGATGCGATGAGACGCGCGGTGAAGCCAGGTGGCTTCGTCCTGATCTCGGGCTTTGCCCCGAGCGGGCCCGAACGGTGCAGCGGCCTGCCGGTCCTGCGGGCCGACCAGGATGCGATTGCGACCCTTCTCGGAGCGGATTTCACCCTCCTGGACGCGTTCGAGGAGGATCATCGGACGCCATCAGGCGAGCAGCAGCGGTTCGTCTTCACGCGTTTTCAGCGGCGGCGCTAAGCCTGGCACGTTCCAGGACGGGCTATGGTCCAGCCGTCAGTTCGGGGATCGAGGATGATGGCCGTACCGGCCGGGCATACCGCGGCGCCGGTGAGGTCCCGGCGGTCATGTTGACGGTTCTCCACCAAGTCACAGCCAACCCAGAAACGCGGCGATGTAGATCCCACTTAGGCGGCACAGGCCCGCCCTGCCGCGGCAGCGTCAACCAAGGTCAGGCACCGGGCGAGCGCGTTGAGCGATCTGATGCCAGGGAGCAGCCACCACACCGGTTGTCCGAGACGGGCATGGGCCTAGAAGGCAAAGCAGCCGGCGATCTCGGCCAGCGCGGCACTCAGACAAGCGAGAAGGGTCATGCTCCTATCGAACGTTCGAGCCGCCGCTGCGGCGAGCGTGCCGGCGCCACACGATTGGAGATTGCCGGATCCCTTCCAGGGGGATAGGTTACCAGGATGATCCATGCCAGCCACCCTGACATCATCGCCCGCCTGAAACGGGCGCACGGCCACCTCGCCTCCGTCATCCAGATGATCGAGGCAGAGCGGCCCTGCGTCGACCTTGCCCAGCAGCTGCACGCGGTTGAGGCCGCGATCACGAAGGCCAAGCGCGAGCTGATCAACGACCACATCGAGCACTGCCTGGCAGATGCGGCGGGCCAGGGGCACAGCGATGGCCGGGCTGCCCTGCAGGAGTTCAAGGCACTCACAAAATACCTGTAAGGCGCCCGCCGATGCTCGACGTTCTCGCCAACCGCACCTACCGCCACCTGTTCGCCGCCCAGGTGATCGCACTTGCCGGCACGGGGCTCCTCACCGTGGCGCTCGGACTGCTCGCCTATGAACTCGCCGGCGTGGACGCCGGCGTGGTCCTCGGCACGGCCCTCGCGATCAAGATGGTGGCCTATGTGGGCGTGGCGCCCATCGTTGGCGCCTTTGCCAACCAGCTTCCCCGCCGGGCCTTCCTGGTGTCGATGGACCTGGTGCGGGCGGCGGTCGCGCTGCTGCTGCCGTTCATCACCGAAGTCTGGCAGATCTACGTCCTGATCTTCCTGCTGCAGTCGGCCTCTGCAGCGTTCACGCCGACGTTCCAGGCCACCATTCCGGATGTCCTGCCGGACGAGAAGGACTACACCCGGGCACTGTCGCTTTCCCGTCTGGCCTACGATCTCGAAAGCCTGCTCAGCCCGGCCCTCGCAGCGGCCCTCCTGACCGTCATCAGCTTCCACTGGCTGTTCGGGGGCACGGTCATCGGCTTCCTCTGCTCCGCCGCGCTCGTCCTTTCCGTCAGGTTGCCGCAGCCGGCCCGGTCCGAGCGCCAGGGCGGGATCTACGACAAGACAACCCGTGGTCTTCGCATCTATCTCAAGACGCCGCGCCTGCGGGGGCTTCTGGCCCTCAACCTCTCGGTCGCCGCAGCCGGCGCCATGGTCATCGTCAACACCGTTGTGATCGTCCGTGGCGTGCTGGGCCTGCCGGAGGATGATATGGCCCTGGCGCTGGCCTGCTTCGGCGGCGGCTCGATGGTCGCGGCGCTCCTGCTGCCGCGCGTGCTCGACACGCTGCCCGACCGGGCGGTGATGCTGCCGGCCGCGGCACTCCTGGGCGTGGTCCTGCTGGTCTTTGCCGCCGCGACCTGGTCCGGGGCCATCAACTGGGTGGCCCTTCTCGTCACCTGGGTCTTTCTGGGGATCGGCTACTCGGCGGTGCAGACCCCGACGGGCCGCCTGCTGCGGCGCTCGGCTCAGGCCGACGACCGTCCCGCCCTGTTCGCCGCCCAGTTCGCGCTCTCGCACGCCTGCTGGCTCCTGACCTATCCGCTGGCAGGTTGGCTCGGGGCCGCGGCGGGCATTCCCACGACCTTGGGGGTGCTTGGGCTGGTGACCCTGCTCGGTTTCGTTCTCGCGGCCCGGCTCTGGCCTGCAGCCGATCCTGAAGATATCGAGCATGCCCATTCCGACCTGCCGCCGGACCACCCGCATCTGCAGGAGTATGGGGAACGCCATGTCCATGGCTTCACCATAGACGACCTGCACCGACGCTGGCCGGCCCGACACGCAACAAAGCAGGGCTCGTAAGCCCCGGATGCCCGACGCGTTGGCGTATCTGGGCCTGTTCGCAGCCTCGCTGCTGGCCGCGACCATTTTGCCGGCGCAGTCGGAAGTGGTGCTCGCCGGGATGATCCTGTCCGAGCGCTATCACCTCTGGCTGCTCATCCTGGTAGCGAGCGTCGGCAACATCCTCGGCTCGCTGGTGAACTGGTTCCTCGGGCGCTTCATCGCGCATTTCGAGGATCGCCGCTGGTTTCCGGTCAAGCGCGACCAGATCGCGAAGGCTGAGCGCTGGTATCAACGCTATGGGTATTGGACGCTGCTGCTGTCCTGGGCTCCGGTCATCGGCGACCCGCTGACCATCGTCGCCGGTGTGCTCCGCGAGCCCCTGCCGGTGTTTCTCATCCTGGTGACCATCGCGAAAGTGGGGCGTTACCTGGTCGTGGCCGCCCTGGCGCACAGCTGGATCTGAGGCGGAGCAGGAAACGCCATGATCCGTCCCTGGGTGGCTCGGCTTGCAGCAGGCGAACACCGCCCTATCTGACGCTGCCTTACCACCGGCCTGTTAACTTCCGATTAACTCAGAGGTCCTTAAGTCTCCCTGATGACGCGAGCGGCACTCCTGAACGGTTTTCGCCTGATCATCGCCTTGGCGGTGATGCTGGGCGCCGTGCCGTTCCTGCGCGCGGCTCCCTCGTCCTATGAGCTGACGGCCTCCCACACGGTGGACGCTTTCGCGCATGCGGGGCTCCTGGATGCGAGCGGGCACGGACACAGCCATGGCGATGATCCCGATCCGGATCATCTGCCCGGCCATGGACTGGAGCACAAGGACCACTCCCACGTCACCATGGGGCTGGCGTCTGCGCCGGCATCCCTGAAGGCCCCGGATGGCCAGTTCCAACGCCAATGGGAGCAGGGCCGTCCACCGTTCCATCTTTCGTTCCGTCTCGACCGGCCTCCTTGTCCTTCGTTCGCCGCCTGATCCCGCAGGCCGCCTGAGTGCGGCCATCTGATCCGTACGAACATTGGAAATTCCTATGCCAAGACCTCTTCCCGGAGGCCGGTGGTGGCTGCCTTTCATGCACCCGCCAGCCGCCTTCCCTGCGCTCGCCGCAACCCTCCTGATGCTGTCGCTTTCCGGCTTCGAGGCGCTCGCCCATGCCGTCGCCGAGGGCGACAAGGGCTACATTCAGGAGATCACCGGGGTTCATCTGATCCCCTTCCTCTATCTCGGCGCCAAGCACATGGTGACCGGCTACGACCATCTGCTGTTCCTGCTCGGCGTGGTCTTCTTCCTCTACCGGGCCAAGGACATTGGCCTCTACGTCAGCCTGTTCGCCGTCGGCCACTCGGTGACGATGATCTTCGGCGTGCTCTACGGGGTTAGCGTCAGCGCCTACCTGATCGATGCCATCATCGGGTTCTCGGTCGTCTACAAGGCGCTCGACAACCTTGGCGCCTTCCAGCGCTGGTTCGGGTTCCAGCCAAACACCAAGGTAGCCACCCTGATCTTCGGCCTGTTCCACGGCTTCGGCCTCGCGGCGAAGATCCAGGAATATGACGTGGCACCCGACGGGCTGCTGCCGAACCTCTTGGCCTTCAACGTCGGGGTCGAGGTCGGCCAGCTTATGGCGCTGTTCGGGATCCTGATCCTGATGGGCTACTGGCGCCGCACCGACGGCTTCTTCCGCCATGCCTACACCGCCAACGTCGCGATGATGACCGCCGGTTTCGTGCTGATCGGCATGCAGCTCACGGGCTACTTCGTCGCGATCCCCGCCACCTGATCCCTCCACTCGAAGGAACACACCGATGTACAACACCGACCTGCCGACCCGCGCCGAGCTCCCGTCCTCGGCCCAGCTCGTGCGCTCCACCCTCATCGCCGCCGGGGTCGCCGCGGCGCTGCTTGTCACCGTGGTCCTGCCGTCCGAATACGGCATTGACCCAACCGGCGCCGGGCGGATGCTGGGCCTCACCGAGATGGGCGAGATCAAGACGCAGCTTGCCGAGGAAGCCGAGGCCGACCGGGCGAAGGACCAGGCCGGCCAAGCGCCTGGCGCTCCGGTTGCACCGGCCACGCCGGCTCCCGAGCAGCGGTCCAGCCTGCTCGGCTCCATCTTCGCCCACCTCGTCGTCGGCTCGGCGCAGGCGCAGACCCCGGCCGCGGCCAAGTCCCAGGAGTTCTCGGTGACCCTGAAGCCGGGCGAGGGCGCCGAGGTCAAGGCCGACATGAAGAAGGGCGCCAAGTTGACCTATGCCTGGAAAGTCGAGGGCGGCGCGGTCAACCACGATACCCATGCGGACGGACCGGGCGGCAACGAGATCTCGTACTCGAAGGGTCGCGGCGTTCCTGGGGATGAAGGCGAGCTCACAGCCGCCTTCGACGGCAACCATGGCTGGTTCTGGCGCAACCGCGGCTCTGCTCCGGTCACGGTGAAGCTGACTGCCAGCGGTGACTTCGGCAGCCTCCAACGCAAGTGACCGGAGCCCCAGCACGGTTAAAGGCCGCGCTGGGGTCCACTGTCGGTTCTCATGGAACATCTGCCCGAATATCTCGGCCTGACCGGGACTGTCTTCCTATCGTCCACGATCTTCCCTCTACAGTCGGAAATATTGCTGTTCGGGTGCTGGTGCTCGCCGCCAACCTCCGCAACATTCCGGGCTCCTGCGTGAACTGGTTCCTGGGCCTCTTCATCGCCTGGTTGACGGGCTGCTGTTGGTTTCCGGTCACCAGGAAGCAGGTCGCCAAGCCAGAAGGCTGATATCGCCGCTACGGGCGCTGGTCCCTGCTGCTGTCGTGGGTGCCGGTCATCGGGGATCCGATCACCATCGTCGCAGTGGGGCTTGCGCAAGCCCCGCTGCCCGCCGTACTCGGTGGCCTCATCAGCTTCTTGAGCCCTTGCGTCCTGCCGCTGGTGCCGCCCTACTTGTCGTTCCTCGCAGGCACGACCTTCGACCGGTTGAACGCCGGCGACGGTGCGGTTCGCAGGTGGGCGGTGTTGGCCGCGCTCCTGTTCGTGGCCGGGTTCGCGACGGTTTTTGTTCTGCTCGGCGCGACGGCCTCCGCCTTGGGGCAAGTCATCCGGCAACATGTCGATGTGCTGAGCACGGTGGCAGGCTTCGCCATCATCGTCATGGGCCTGCATTTCGTGGGCATCTTCCGGATCGGGCTCTTTTATCGGGAAGCTCGGTTCAATATCGAGAAGCCGGTCGGCCTCTGGGGTGCCTATGCGATGGGCCTTGCCTTCGCGTTCGGTTGGACGCTCTGCATCGGGCCGGTGTTGGCGGCGATCCTGACTGTTGCCGGCTCGGAGCAGAGCGTCGCGCAGGGAGCCCTGCTGCTTGCGGCTTACTCAGCGGGCCTCGGTGTCCGATTCCTGCTTGCGGCACTCGCCATGAAGCCGTTTGTCGCCCTGCTGAAGCGCATGCGCTCGCGCTTCGTGCTGGTGGAGAAGACGATAGGAGGGCTCCTCGTGCTGACCGGCATCGCCTTCCTGGCCGGCTGGATCACTGACATGTCATTCTGGCTTCTGGAGACGTTCCTGGCTTTCGCGACACTCGGCTGAGACGTGGAAACGCACAGATCCAACCAAAGTTGTCCCTGTTTTGACCTAGACCCTTCCCAAACCAATGGTCGGAATGCCCTGAGCCTAGTGCAAGCCTCACGCTCCAGGCCTGCTGCGGGCCTGCTGGTATTCGCGCTCGGTCTTTGGCCAGGTGCTTTTGATGAAGGCGAGGATGGCCCGGATTTCGTCGTCCGACAGTGCGCCCTCAAACGCGGGCATGTCGCTTTCGTATCCCGGCACGACCGCTGCCAAACCTTTCTTCGTGATCGTGAACAGCTCCTCGTCGCTGTGATGCCATGTGTGCCCGCTGGCATCATGCGGTGGTGCTGGCATGCGGCCGCTCGACAAGGCCTCCTGCCAGTCAGGCTGGCCTTCAAGCTTTGCTCCGTGGCACGAGGCACAGCGCTCGGCATAGAGCTTGGCGCCGAGCGCAAGTTGGGCCGCGGTGCCGTGGCCGAGGGACCGTTCGAGACCAAGCCACCCAAAGGTGGCCGCAGCACCGAAGATTACCAGGAGGGCACCCCAAGCCAGCATCTTGCCCATGTCACGACCTGCCGCGGAGATACTTGAGCAGCGCCGCCGCTGCGAGCACGAGGACGATGACGGTCAGGAGCCACGCCACTCCCATTCCCGCCATCATCCAGACCATCCCGTCCATCATGCCTGTCATCGGAACCTCGCCTCACGAGTGGGGCTGACCGAGCGCCGTCCACGTGCGTCCCTGGTCTGCGCTGCTCAGAAGCTTCCCGCCGTTCGTGACGGCGAACACCCGTTGCGGATTCGTGGGATCCGCCGCGAGATGAAGGAGGTAACCTTCCCCGAAGCCGCTGCTGATGGTTTCAAGCCCGACCGGCGGCTCACCCGCCTTCACCAGACCCCGCCCGAGCACGAAGGCGTAGAGCGTGCCCTCGGGCGTCACCTCGACCAAGCTCACCGGCACTCCCTGCACGAGAGGTTGCCAGGACTTGCCCGCATCCGTGCTGACCAGCAGGCCCGACTGGGTCGCCGCATAGAGCGTGTCCGGGCTCTTGGCCGAGGCGGCGAGATCGATCAGCCCCTCAGGCCCAGGGCCGATGATCGTCCACGTCTTGCCCGCATCCCGGCTGATCTGGAGCCCCCGGTGGGTGCCATAGATCGTCCGTGGGTCGGCTGGGCTCACGGTCATCTGGTGGAAGTCCACCGGACCGTTCGCGCCCGGGGAAACCTGGGACCAGGTTCGTCCGCGGTCTTCCGAGGCAACGAAGCCGAGATTGCCGCCCTGCACCGGGTGTCCGCTCGCATAAAGCCTGTTCGGGTCGGATGGGTGCGGGGTGAAGCCCATGAAGTCCTGAACCGGAGAAATCCGCTCCGCCTTCCCGTCCGCAAGGGTCCTGAAGAGACCATGGTGGGTCGCGATCAGGAGGCGCGAGGGGTCCTGGCGGTCGACGGCCAAGCCGTGGATGTGGGTTTGTGTCGTCAGGTCCGAAACAGCAACGGTCTCGGCCGCGTCGGTGCGGATGGTGAAGGCGGCGACTGTGATCGCCAGCGCTGCCGCTCCGGCGGTGAGAAGCTTCTTGGGTGATGTCTTGCTTGTCCGTTTCATTGAGGAAAGTCCTGCTGGGGTGCTGCGTTGAGCGACGCTGGGCTGTTGCAGCCCAGCGTCGCCGGATTGCGTCGGGTGGTCCGTGCCGGACATGGGCCGTCACGCCGCCCTGGCCTGATCTCAGCCTCGGGTGCCAGGAGCCGGCGGCGTCGGCTGCTGCCCTGCACCGCCCTGTTGCTGCTGCATCGCGGACTGCATCATCCTGTTGCAGTTCTCCATCATCTGGGACATCTGCTGCATTATGCCCATCATGGGCATGGAACCGCCCTGCCCCATTCCGTGCGGATCGGCTTGGGACGAAGACGGCGCAGGCATGGCCTCCTGGGCGGAGACGGCCGCGGCGCCGGCCAGGAGCGCGGCTCCGGCGAAGACCGAACGGGCAATCATCGGGATCTTGGACATGGTTTTCTCCTGTGTGGCCTGTGACGGCCGGGACGTCGCACCGCCTAGTGCGCCCTCCGGGTGGACACCTCGCCCAGCCGCTTCTGGGGTCATGGGCAAAACTGGAAGGAAGATGGACATCGGCAGCACCATTTCTGCCCCTCATTCCGCCGCACGGAGCCATGCCGGCGTGGGCTCCTGGGCCCTGGCATCTCGGCCCCCATCGGCATCGCCGACGGTGCGAGGCAGGCGGTAACCCTTGATCAGAGCATAGATGGCCGGGATGACCACCAGCGTCAGCACGGTCGACGAGATCATGCCGCCAATCATGGGCACGGCGATGCGCTGCATGATCTCCGACCCGGCCCCGCTGCTCCACAGGATCGGAACCAGACCCGCCATGATGGCGATCACCGTCATCATCTTGGGCCGGACACGCTCCACAGCGCCGATCATGATCGACCCATAGAGGTCGGCCCGGGTGAACGGACGGCCCTGGCGCTCCCGCTCCGCCTGCACCTCCTGCCGCGCGTGGTCGAGGTAGATCAGCATGATGACGCCGGTCTCGGCCGCAACCCCGGCCAATGCGATGAAGCCGACGGCGACCGCGACCGACATGTTGAAGCCGAGCCACCACATCAGCCAGATGCCGCCCACCAGCGCGAACGGCAGCGACAGCATGACGATGAGCGTTTCCGTCAGAGCCTGGAAATTGAGGTAGAGCAGCAGGAAGATGATCAGCAGCGTGACCGGCACCACGATCTTGAGGCGGGCCTCGGCGCGTTCCAGGTACTCGAACTGGCCGCTCCATTGGACGTGGTAGCCCGGCGGGAACTTGACCTCGTTCGCGACCGCCTGGCGCGCCTCGGCGACATAGCCGCCGAGATCGCGCCCGGCGATGTCGACGAAGATGTAGACCGCGAGCTGGCCGTTCTCCGTGCGGATCGCGGTCGCGCCCCGATTGAGCCTCACCTCCGCGACCTCGCCCAGTGGCACGGCGCCCCCGTTTGGCATCGGCACCTGCACCTCGGTGGCGATGGCCTGCGGGTTCGAGCGCAGCTCGCGCGGATAGCGCACATTGACGCTGTAGCGCTCACGGCCCTCGACGGTGGTGGTCACCGTCTCGCCGCCGAGCGCCGTGGCGATCACGTCCTGCACGTCCCCGACGGTCAGGCCATAGCGCCCGAGCGCCGTCCGGTTCGGGACGATGTCGAGGAAATAGCCTCCGATCACCCGCTCGGCATAGGCGCTCGACGTGCCGGGAACCGCCTTGACCACGGCCTCGACCTGACGTGCGATCTTCTCCATCTCGGCAAGGTCGGTGCCGAACACCTTGATGCCGACGGGCGTGCGGATGCCGGTCGAGAGCATGTCGATGCGCGCCTGGATCGGCATGGTCCAGGCGTTCGACACGCCGGGGAACTGCAGCGCCTTGTCCATCTCGGCCTTGAGGCTGTCGATGGTGACGCCGGGCCGCCACTCGTCCTTCGGCTTCAAGGTGATGATGGTCTCGAACATCTCCGTCGGGGCCGGATCGGTGGCGGTCAGCGCCCGTCCCGCCTTGCCGTAGACGGAGGCCACCTCCGGGAAGGACTTGATGATCCGGTCCTGGGTCTGCATGAGTTCGGCCGCCTTGGTGATCGACAGGCCCGGCAAGGTGGTGGGCATGTACATCAGCGTGCCCTCGTTCAGGGTCGGCATGAACTCGGAGCCGAGCTGGCGGGCCGGCCAGACCGTCACGCCGAGCGCCACCACAGCGAGCAGGATGGTCAAGACCTTCGCCCTGAGCACGCCGCGGATCACAGGTCGGTAGATCCAGATCAGGAATCGGTTAAGCGGATTTTTGTGTTCCGGGATGATCCGCCCACGCACGAAGATCACCATCAACGCGGGCACCAGCGTCACGGACAGGATGGCCGCCGCCGCCATGGCGAAGGTCTTGGTGAAGGCAAGCGGGCTAAACAGGCGCCCCTCCTGCGCCTCCAGCGTGAAGATCGGCAGGAACGAGACCGTGATGATCAGCAGGCTGAAGAACAGCGCCGGCCCGACCTCGGTCGCCGCCTTGATCAGGATCTCCACGCGCGGCTGGTCCGGCGGCGCCCGCTCCAGGTGCTTGTGGGCGTTCTCGATCATCACGATGGCCGCGTCGATCATCGCACCGACCGCGATGGCGATGCCGCCGAGGCTCATGATGTTGGACCCGAGCCCGAGGAGCTTCATTGCTCCGAAGGCCATCAGGATGCCGACGGGCAACATGAGGATCGCGACCAGGGCGCTGCGCAGGTGGAGCAGGAACACGACGCAGACCAGCGCGACGATGATGCTCTCCTCGATGAGCGTACCCTTGAGCGTCTCGATGGCGGCCTCGATCAACTGCGAGCGGTCATAGACGGGAACGATCTCGGTGCCCTCTGGCAAGCTCGAAGCGACCTCGGCGAGCCGCGCCTTCACGCTCTCGATCACGTTCAGTGCGTTGGCCCCGAACCGCTGCAGGACGATGCCGCTTGCGACCTCGCCCTCGCCGTTGAGCTCGGCGATGCCGCGTCGCTCATCTGGCCCGATCTCGACGCGGGCGACGTCGCCGAGCCGCAGGGGCGTGCCGGCTTGCGTCTTCAGGACGATGCTTTCGATGTCCTGGATGCTCTTGAGATAGCCGCGGCCGCGGACCATGAACTCGAATTCGGACAGTTCGACGGTGCGCCCGCCCACGTCGGCGTTGCTGGTGCGGATCGCCTCGCGCAGCGCCTGGAGCGAGATGCCCTGGGCGCGCAGCCGCCGCGGGTCCACGACGACGTTGTACTGCTTGACGAAACCGCCGACACTCGCGACCTCCGCGACGCCCTCGCCCTTCGAGGCCGCGAACCGGATCACCCAATCCTGCAGCGACCGCAACTCGGCCAAGGTCATGTTCTTGGCCATGACCGCGTACTGGTAGACCCAGCCCACGCCGGTGGCGTCCGGGCCCAGGCTGGGGGTGACGCCGGTGGGCAGGCGTCGTGCGGCCGCGTTCAGGTACTCCAGCACCCGCGAGCGGGCCCAGTACGCGTCGGTGCCGTCCTCGAAGATGATGTAGACGAACGAGGCGCCGAAGAACGAGAAGCCCCGCACCACCTTCGACTTCGGCACCGTCAGCATGGCGGTGGTGAGCGGGTAGGTGACCTGATCCTCCACCACCTGCGGCGCCTGACCCGGATAGTCGGTGTAGACGATGACCTGCACGTCGGAGAGATCGGGGATGGCGTCGAGCGGCAGGCTGCGCAGGGAGTACAGACCCGCCGCGACTGCGAACACCGTTCCGATCAGGACGAGCATCAGGTTGCGCGATGACCACGCGATGAGGCGGGCGATCATTGCGGCTTCTCCCCGGCCGGAGCCGCCATGCTCTGCAGTGCTGCCTTCAGGTTGCTTTCGGCATCAATCAGGAAGTTGGCGGATGTCACCACCTGATCCCCCGCGGCGACGCCCTCGCGGATCTCGACGAAGCCGTTTCCGCGAGCGCCGACCTTCACCTCACGCGGCTCGAAGCGGCCTTCACCCTTGTCGACGATCACGACCTGACGCGTGCCGGTGTCGATGAGCGCGCTGTCGGGCACCGCCACGACGGGCTTGTCGGCCCCCGTCGCGATTTCGACGTCGGTATACATGTCTGGCAGCAGGACGCCCTCCCGGTTCGGGATCTCGATCCGCACCCGGGCCGTCCGGGTCTCCGGGTTCACCTGCGGGTAGATCAGGCTGATTGTGCCGGTGAAGGCCAGGCCCGGCAGGCTGCGCACCTGGATCGTGACGGCCTGGCCGGGACGCACGGCGCCGAGATCGTGCTCCGGCACGTCCGCGAGGACCCAGAGGGTCGAGGTGTCGGCGATCCGGAACAGGACGTCACCGGGCATGGCCCGCATACCGTCCGTCGCATCGCGCTCCAGCACGATGCCATCCCGTGGGGCGGACCACGTGACGGTGGTCGGCACCTTGCGGACGCGCTCGATCTCGGAAAGCACCTCGGGTGGCACGTTCAGGTTCTCAAGGCGCCGCCGGGCCCCCTCCAGCACTGCCGCCCGGCCACCGCCGGCCCCACCGCTATCGGTGAGGACGCTCAGGTATTGCGCGCTGGCGGCGGAGATTTCCGGCGAGTAGAGCCGCAGCAGTGGCTGGCCGGCGCGCACCCGCTCGCCCGTCGTGACGTTTTCGACCTTTTCGATGAAGCCCTCGGAGCGCAGGGAGACAACGGCCACGCGCCGCTCGTCGAGCTTGATCGTGCCGGGCACGCGCACCGGCCGCGTGACGACCCGGCGCTCAGCCGGCTCGGAGCGTACGCCGGTGCGTTGCAGCCGGCCGGACGAAACCGTGACGGTCGATCCGTCCTCCGCCTCGCCTTCGTAGACGGGGGTGTAGTCCATGCCCATCGAGTCCTTCTTGGGAACCAGCGAGGTATCCGGCAGACCCATCGGGTTGCGATAGTAGAGGATCTTCTTTCCGCCACCCTGGCCGGCAGCGGTCGAGCCGGCGGGCGCATCCTTCGGCTTCTCATCGAAGCTCATGTCCTCTCCGACCCGAACGGCGACGTAATCCCGGCCATCCTCCGTCTTCTTCGGCCCGGCGGAATAGAAGGGCTTGCCGTCGGGTTCACGGTAATAGGCAACCGGGACGGTCGCTGCGGGAGAGGAGCCAGAGGCACCGGGGACGGAAGCAAGCCAGCTTGGCAACACAATGCCGCCAGGCAGGGAAAGGTCGCTCCGGCCCGCGCGGAAGCCGAGCCAGGCGCCGACGCCAAGCGTCAGGAGCAGCAACGCAGCGACGAGAAGGCGCCTGGGCGTTCGCTTGCCGCCCGAGGATCGGCGCTCGTCCGGCTCGAAGTCATGGAAGCGCGTCATCTGGTCCATCACTGCACCGCCTTCAGCACGAGCCGGTTCTGTACGGTGCCGGTCTCGCCCTGCACCTTCGCGGCCAGCGAGAGCTGCCAGTTGCCTTCCATCATCAGGTCGGTCCTGAACCGGTAGATCCCAGGCTCAGGTGCGGGCATCGGCTCGATGGGCGCCGTCATTGTCGGCATGCCGTCGGGAGCCATGTCGATCCGCCGCGCGAAAATCACCGCGTCGGGGACGAGCTGACCGGAGCGCCCGTCAACAAGGCGCACGTCCACCATGGCTGCACCCTGCTTCACCTCGCCTTGGACAAGCTCGAAGGCATGTTCCTTGAGTTCCGCGGTCGAGACCGGGGGCAACGTGCGGGCACGCGTCAGCCCGGACCGCGCCCTCGCCTCGGCCCAGAAGGTCGGAACCCAATCCGGGAGGGTTGAACGGTCAGGCAAGGCCTGGACCACGGACGGAGGGATCCAGGCCGGCAAGGCCGACCGATCCATCATCAGGAGGCCGAGGATGGCCGTTCCGACCACGGCCAGCCCCAGGAACGCAGCCGCAAGGGTGCGCCCTTTGGTGAGGAAAAACATCTGTCTGCAACCTAGTCATGCATAGCGAGGGCATTGCAGGCGCCACGGGGGACGCCCTTCGATGCGCGATCAAACCCCGTGATGCATCATCACGGGGCGACACCACCCGGCGCGGACGCCGGTGGAGGACTAGGCTTTGGGAGGATGATCCGGAGGCGGTGCGGGCAGACTGTCGCCACGTTGCGCGAAATAGGGGGTGAGCTCCGCCGCGAGCGCGACGCGCACCACCACCCAGCCAGCCATCGGCATGCTCTGGGAACACTTCGCGATACAGAGCACCGCGAACGGGCACGCTTTCATGTCGCTGCAGTCAGGCGGCGACTGGTCGCAGCAGGACATGTCATCCGCCGTCGACATAATGGGCGCGTTGAACCCAGCCCCCGCCGACGCGGCGGACGAACCACCGACGACAACAAGGCTCACGACCGCCAGGATCGTCAGCAACCGGGAAAGGGCCACCCAAAGTGCCATACCCAACACTTCCACATCAGGGCAGTTCAGAAAAGCCGCCACGGATCACATGATCGATACCGCTTCGGGTTTCAAGGTCAATCATGGGAGGATGGCTAAGCTGCTCGTTCCATGAGAGCCCACCCTGGTCGTGCTGACGGCCGCCTGACATGTTCGAGTGTGACGCTTTGGTCAACGAGCGCCGAACCTGAGAACGTTGGGCCATGTTTGTCAGGCTGGCGCCCATGGCTGCCACACCATCTGAAAGCCTGCCACAGCACTATGGCTTGCGTCCCAACGGAATTGTCTGTTTCCGCCCAACGTCCACCTTCCCGGCCTTCGACAACCTCCCTGCCCGCTTGACGGCCTCGGCCTTGCTTTGTGAACCGACGTTTGCAACCGAAAGGATGAACCGTTTGACAAGCTCACGCTGGAGATCTGCCTTGCGCTGCTCCTGTGCCGTCAGGCGAGGCTCGCGCTCCAAGGGAAGCGGCTGGGCGGATGCAACCTGCACCGGCTGAGCTGGAAGTCTTGCGGGATCCGCAGCCCCTTGGCTGGCCAAGGGCGAGCCTATGGCGGCGAGATGAACCCGGGCCCTCCGGCAATACTCGACCGAGCGGGGTGTCATCCGCTCCACCCCGTGGCCAGCCCGATACTTCATGAGCGCTCGGCACAGATCGCCGCCTGTGAGCCGCCAGGCCTTGGCAAGGTACTCGACCCCGTAGCGGATGTTGACCTGCGGATCGGCCAGGGCCTTCCTTGGGCCGGTGAAGCCAAGCATCGCCGCCGTGCCAGGACGGACCTGCATAAGTCCAAGCTCCCCGACCGTTCCGATAACGGATGGATTGTAGGAACTCTCGATCATGACGACGGCATCCGCAACAGCGGTCGGCAACCCGTGGCGCTCGGCCTCCCGGGCGACCAGCGGCAGATAATAGCCACGCCCTTTCGGTTGGACGGGCGGCAAGCCGACCAGGGTCTCCACCACAAGCGGCTTTGGCAGCGAGAGAATGATCTTCTCGATGCGGTCGGCCTCGGACCGGTCCTCGCTCCGGTGGAGGGACGCGAGGGCGGGCTGCGCGGCGGCGGCCGTCACCACGGCGGCAAGGCAGGCGGCAATGAGTAGCAGACGACCCACGGCATCCTCCGGCGGGGGGTGTACGAGACGGCCATGCTGACCACGGCAGGCCATGCCCGGCCAAGACGGCAACGCCTAGGCACGCTCATTCTCCGCGGGGAGCAGGTGTCGCACCGTCCAAGCGCGGTCCGGCGCACCGACACCACGCCGCACGCAACCTTCCGTGCAACGCATCTGTGATGGTCCGTCCGATTTTGCAAGACGGTGCGCAACACCACTCCTGCCGTGCGGACGGCATTGGCGTTCAGGCTTCGTCCGCGGCAGCCACGAAGAAGTAGCAGCCCTCGCGCTGGACGGCGGACCGCGCGGCTGTCACGTTGAAGCCGCCTGGGCTGTCCCCGTGCTTGCCCAGCGTGCCGCGGAACTTCCAGCCAGCACCGATGAGGAAGTCCGGGATCGCGCCGCTCTTTGGAATCGCGCAGAACAGTCCGCGCGCAAAGCGGCACTCGAAGTAGATGTAGGCCTGGGCCGCGGTCGTGCGTCTTGGCTTGTCGGGCATGCGGGGTCGCCCGGGGGACCTGCCCAATCCAATTTTGTTACGCCCATCACGGCCGGCCGCTGTCTTGGCGCGAACGCGGGAGGCTGCCGGCTTGTCTGTGCGGCGGTCATCGATCTTGTCCGGCAATGCAGCGCTCCGGAGAACAGGCACGGATCCATGTGCGAGGGACAATGCTCGTGACCGGGCCCACCCAGGCCCCACGCTCCCGCCCTCACGGGCCCAGGTGCCGGTGAGGGCTGACGCGCTGACGGGTTGTGCAAGGGTTAGGCGTAAACCCGGCTCATGAGGACGTCGTCGGGAGCGACACGGCCTGGACCGGTCGCACGATCAGATGATGTCGAAGGTTCGGGGAGGACGCTTCAGGCCGTCCGGGTCGGCGCCGGAGCCCTGTCGGCTCACCATGGCCAGCCTGGTGGCCGTGGCCGGAGCCATCGCGGAGCCAGGACCAAAGGACGGCAGGGCCATGCCGCAGACAGTGCCACAATGAGGGGGATGGTTGGGGCCGGCCCCGTCATGATCGGCCTCAAGGAGCGCGCAGGCGCAGATGTCCGATGCCCTGACACCGGCCGCGCCGTGGCCATCTCCGCCATCCGGCTGGGGCGACCCGTTGATGCGGGCGGCCGCCTCCCAGCTCTCAATGGAGACCGCGCTATGGGCGTGCAGGCCTGCCATGCCCCCGCCGTGCAGCAAGAACGCGGTCACGGCCGTAAGCATGAGGCTTGCGACAAGACGGCGTAAGCGGGTCCACACAGGGTCCAGTGACTTGCTCCTATGACCGACCCTCAACTGGCCGGCAAGCAACAGCATAGGGCTCTTGGCGGCCATCGCAAGCGCCTTGACCAGGACCACGCGGGGATTGGCGAACGGATCGAACCCCGAGCACCACATCCCCTCGATCCGTGTGCTTTGCGACCGCTTGGAAGCGGGCTGGCCTGGCGCCGCGGTGCAGGGGCATCGCCAGCCTGATCAGCCCTCGCCATCGATCAGCAGGTCGAGACCTGCCAGATCCAGGCGCTGCACCCCGCGGCCGACATCCTCGACCAAGTGGCGCCGACGCAGGTACCCGAACGCCCGGCTCACGGTCTCGATCTTGAGGCCCACGAAGTCGGCGATGTCGGACCTGGGCATGGGCACAGTCACGATGTCGCCCAGCCCAGTGTTCTGGTGCAGGAACCGCAGGAACAAGGCCAGGCGCTTCCGGGCGTCCTTTCGCCCAAGGAGGCCGACATGGTCGAGCGCCTCGCTCGCCCCGGCACGCAGGACATTCGCCAGCTGGCGCCCGAGGAGCGGATTGCATTCCCCCAGGCGCTGCAGCTTGCCGGCGTCGAATTCGAGCAGGACCGCGGGCGAAACCGCCTCGGCCGTCAGGGCCCGCTCGGCATGGATCAGTCCGAAATAGGCCCCCGAGAATGCGAACCGGACGATCTGGCGGGCACCGTCGGGGAAGAACCTGACGAGCCGCACCACACCCTCAAGGACGCGGAAGCAGCGGCTCTCGGTTGGACCACCCGCGAAGATGGCCTCATTCGGACCGACCGTCCGCCGGCCTCCCTGACGGATGAGGAAGGACCGGGACTCGTCCTCGGTCTCCAGGGTGCAGGGGAGATCCTCCAGGCGCCATGCCCTGGGATCCGGGCACAGGCACCCGACCGGTTCGGCCAGGGCGGTGTTGTTCAGTTCGCGACTCATGACGGCGGCCCAGGACAATGGAATGGCCAATGATGGCCAGGTCCTCATGCATGCCCCGAATTGGCCGCGCTGGCATTGATCCGGATCAAGCGCCCGGCCGCCGTGCCGGCGGCTACTGCCTTGACCGGCCGACGTGGCGCATTTCGCAGTGGCCAAGCGCGGAGGGGACTTGGCGATTGATCACGATCAATGACGCCATGCGGCTCAGCTGCGATGGTGCGACCGTGACAGAGAGCCTCTGACGCCGCAGCGCGGCCATTTCATAGGAGAAACGATCATGCGCACTTCCTTCGTTCTCGCGACCGCCGTGTCGGTGCTGGCTTTGGTGACCGTCCAACAGGTCGCGCACGCCGCCGAGCAGCGCGACCCCTCCCCGGCTCGTATCGTCGTTGCCATGGACAACATGGGCAGCATGCAGCAGGGCCCGGCCGGAGGTGCCATGCCGGCTGGCCAAAGCTCCGGCGGCACGGGCGGCGGCATGGGCATGTGCTGCGGCATGGGCAGCAGCATGTCCGGGTCCGGGCAAGCCACGATGGCGCCAGGCGGGCAGGCAGGGTCCGGCGCGATGCCGTCGGGGCAGGCTGGCCAGATGGGTGGCTCCGGCATGATGGATGACAACATGATGCGCATGCAGCAAGGCCAGACCGGCATGGCCCCCATGGGTCAGGGCGGCATGATGATGGACAACATGCGCCGCATGCAGCCCAACCAGCAGGGCGGGATGGGCATGATGAACAACGACGCGATGCGCATGCCGCCGGCGCCGATGGGCGGTGCGATGCCGGGGATGACCGCAGGCGGCGCGGACATGACGGACCGCATCGAGGGTCGGATTGCCTTTCTGAAGGCGGAGCTGAAGATCACTGACGCGCAAGCACCGGCCTGGAACCAGTTTGCCGAGGCCCTGCGCTCAAGCCGACAGCATCTGATCGAGGCCCGGCAACTGCTGGCGGCCCCGGCAGCCGATGCGAGCGCGACCGTGCGGCTGGAGCAGTACGAACGCCATCTTGGCGCCCGGCTGGAGGCCCTCAAGGCAGCGCGGAGCTCCTTTGCCCAGCTCCATGCCGGACTTGACGAGCACCAGAAGCACGTGGCGGAGGAACTGGTCGTGCCGCTCCTGGCCACCTTCTGAGCGGCCTGTGTGGGTCCAGGCCCTGGCTCCCCGCCTTGGATCGGAGCGACGCGGCAGCGGCGGCGCCCCCGGCGCCGCGGCGCTGTCGGTTTTGCTCCCGACCCCAATGCCCGCCATGCAAGCCGCGATGACCCCTCCGGCGACCCGGGACAGCTCTCCGAAAGCCAAGGACAATCAAGATCGGCTGGCAGTGACTTCATGGCACAGCGTTCTTCCTCCCACCACATGCACCAACGCCCCCTCACTGCACCTCTCGTCCTGACTGTCGCGGCAACCGCCTTCGTTGGCCTGTCCGCCCTTCAGGCGTTCGGCCAGGCGGGGGACGGCCATGCCGGGCACCACCCAGGCGCCGCCGTCCCTGGCATGGCCGCTCCGCCAAGTCCGGTCCCCTCGCCGGCCAATCCACCCACAGGTGTTCCGGGCAGCCCCTCCGCCATGCCCGGAATGCCGCCCCAGGGCGGCGCCATGGGCGGGATGATGAGCGGCATGGGCGAGATGATGGGCGGGCAACCGCAGAAGGAGTTCTACCCCTCCCTCATGGACCTGCCCACCCTGTCCCCCGAGCAGCGGCACACCATCGAAGCCCAGGCGCGGGCACGGATCAGCGCAGGCACCGACGAGATCGCAATCGCCGGGAACGCCCTCCGCCATGCGAATGCCTCAGGAGATGCCGCCGGAGCGGAACAAGCCGCCCGGCGCCTGCGGGACGGCCTTAATCAAGTGGACAGCGGCACGGCGGCGCTCCGGGCGCTTATGGAGGGAAAGGCCCCGCCACAGATTGCCCAGGATTGGTTCAAAGGACAGCTCAACCTCTCCACCGCAATGCCTGTCCACGCGTCCGAGGGCCCCCTCGGCCTGTCCTGGCTCCACGTGATGACCATGGCGCTGGGATCGGCCTTTGCTCTCGCCATGCTGGCGATCTATTTCGCGCGCATGCGCCGGGCGAACGCCCTCGTCGACCGCTTGTCGAGCGCCACCCTGGCTCCGATCATCCCTGCGGCGCCTCCGCCTGCGGCTACCACCGCACCGCAGCCCTCTCCTCCCGGAGCAACGCCAGCCGCAGTGGTCCCATCGCCGGCGGCCCCTCCCTCCGGTTCCTTGACCGCAGCGGCAGCACCGGCGTCCACGGGCACGCCAGCCCGTTCCGGACTGTGGAAAGGACAGCTTCGGGTGGCTGCCATCTTCGACGAAACACCGAACGTCAAGACGTTCCGGCTTAGGAACCCGCAGGGCGGCCCCATTCCCTTCACCTTCGTCCCCGGCCATTTCCTCACCTACTCGGCTCAGATCGATGGCAAGCTCGTGAGGCGCTCCTATACCATCGCGTCTTCGGCCGCCCAGACGGCCTATGTCGAGACCACCATCAAGCGCGAGGAGCAAGGACTCCTCTCACGATACATGTTCGACAATGTCGCCGTCGGTGATCTGGTGGATGTGATGGGACCATCAGGCGTGTTCACCTTCAGCGGGACGGAAGCCGAGAGCGTCGTGCTGATCGGCGGAGGGGTCGGCATCACGCCGCTCATGGCAGCGATCCGCTATCTCAACGACATTGCCTGGCCGGGCGAAATCTTCCTCGTCTATGGGGCGCGTTCAACGGCCGAGTTCATCTTCCGGGACGAGCTTGAGCACCTTCAGCGGCGGCACCCCAATCTGCACGTGATCGCCACGATGGCGCGGGCCGCCGGGACCTCATGGATGGGTCCGGAGGGGCCGATCACCAAGGAGCTCCTGGCGCAAGCGGTGCCCGAGATCGCCAAGCGGCGGGTTCATCTGTGCGGCCCTCCGGGCATGATGGAGGCTATGAGGAGGCTTCTGGCGGAGCTTGGGGTGCCCGGAGATCAGATCAGAACCGAGGCTTTCGGTCCTGCCAAAGGGGCCGTGCCCCCGCCCGGGGTGACGGTGACCGAGCCCATCCAACTGCAACCCGACGGGAGTGCCGGACCCGCCGCAGCGTTGCCGGCGGCGATTGGTCCGGCGACCGCCTCGATCCGCTTCGCCAAGTCGAACAAAATTGTGCCGCTGCCGCCCGACCAGAGCGTCCTTGAGGTCGCGGAGGCCGCCGACGTGCCCATCGATTACTCCTGCCGGGTTGGCACCTGCGGCATCTGCAAGACCAGGCTCCTGGAGGGCCAGGTGACCATGGCGGTCGACGAGGCGCTCACGTCGGAGGACAAGGCGCAGAACATCATTCTGGCGTGCCAGGCCAAGTCCATCGGCAACCTGGTGGTGGATGCCTGACATGAACGAGACCGAACGGCTCACCGTCGGGGCCGGCCTCACACTGCTCCTGTTCCTGACACCGGCGTTCGTCCTCCATACGTCGCCGCGGTTTCCGGGCAGTCTCACCGGAAGCATCCTTGGCATTGCAGCCGCCATCCTGATGGTGCTGCTACTGGTGTACCCCCTGGCCAAATACAGTACCCGGCTCAAGCCGCACATGGCTCGCCTGGTGTCCCTGCGCTCGCTGTTGGCCTTCCACGTCTATGCAGGAATACTTGGCGCACTGCTCGGGATCCTGCACACCGGGCACAAGTACCAGAGCCTGCTTGGGATCGCGCTCGTCGTCATGATGCTGACCGTTGTCGTCACGGGCTTTGTCGGCCGCTACTACCTGCCTCAGGTATCGGCCGAGTTGCGGGAGCAGCAGTCCCGGCTGGCCACACTCCGCTCCGCCTTCGATCAGACCGCCGTTGCCCTCGCAGGCCGGCCAGCGGCATCAGAAGTGGCGCCGCCGCTCCGCGCACCGGCGCTTCCCGGTGTGCCGATCCTCCAGCTCGTCGATGGCATCGCTGATCTTGAATACGCCATCGGCTCGCGTGATGCGGTGAAAGCGGTCTTCATGCGGTGGATCGTGGTCCATGTCGTTAGCGCGGTTGTAATGTACGTGCTGCTGGCGCTCCATGTCGCGGGCCAGCTTTACTATGGATTGCGGTGGCTCTCGTGAAGAAGCTCGGCCTGTTCTATACAGTTTTCATCACGGCATCGGTGCTGGTTGGCCTCGCTGCCACAGCGGCTCTCTACTATGCGGGATCGGCTGCTGTTCCGGGCTGGCGGAGTTTCTTCCAGCCTGGTCCTCTGTCGGGCAAGCACGCGTTCCTGAGCGACCAGTGCGAGACGTGCCACACTCCCACCAAAGGTGTCGAGGCGGCCACGTGCATCACCTGCCACTCATCCGCCGCAGCAGATCTGGCCAAGCAGTCGACAGCGTTTCACGCCAATGTTCAGGAATGCAGCGGCTGTCATGTCGAACACCAAGGCGGCTCGCGCCCGACCAGGATGGACCATGGTGCTCTCTTGCGGATTGGCTGGCACGCGGCAGGAACCTTGCAGGGCCATCCCGGTCTGTCGCGCCAAATGATCGATGACCTCGCAAGCTACCTTGGCATACCGGTGTCGGTACCTGCCGAGAAGGAGGGGCTCAACTGTGCCGCCTGCCACAGCAACCAGGATCCCCACCGGAAGCTCTTCGGGACCGAATGCGCTGATTGTCACGGAACATCGGCATGGCAGATTGCATCATTTCTGCACCCGTCGCCGACCTCGCGCGAATGTGCGCAGTGCCACCAGGCGCCGCCCAGCCATTACATGGAACACTTCAGCATGGTGTCGCAGAGAGTCGCCGGGCAGGAGCATGCCCAGGTGAGTCAATGTTACGCCTGCCACAAGACAAATGCGTGGAACGACATCAAAGGTGCAGGCTGGTACAAGCACCATTGAGCCAGCTGCGCTGAACGGCCCGGGTGGGCCTGATCCAACGACTTGGCTCGGCTTCGAGGCAGAGTAGATCTATCATGCAACACGTTTGTCTGGCGTCAGGTACGCCAACCTTCCGCTCAGTAGAAAAGATCTTTTGGAGTCGAGGAGACGGAGCGTGAACCGTTGGTCCTGGCTGGCTGTTGGGGTCGCGCTGCTGGGCAGCCTTGCCGTCGCATGGAGTCTCATGAGGCGAGAGGTTCAGGAGCCGAGCCATATCGTGGAGCCGGCGACCCTCTCACCAGCCGCTACCGCTGGCAAGGTGGCGTACGAGGCCAACTGCGCCGGCTGCCATGGGCCGACCGGGGCCGGCACGGATCGGGGTCCGCCCCTCGTTCATGTCATCTATCATCCGGGCCACCACGCGGATGGGGCCTTCTATGTGGCGGCGAAGTCAGGGGTTCGGCAGCACCACTGGCGCTTTGGCAACATGCCCCCGCAACCGCAAGTCAGCGATCCACAGCTTCAGGCCATTGTTCGCTACATTCGAGAGATCCAGCAGGCCAACGGCATCACGGCCGAACGTCCCGGCGGCTAAGCCCAGAGCAACCGTTGCCGGCAGGGCATACAGGGGCTGGCGAGCGGCTTCCACGAGGGCGGCTTTTTCGCGCGCCGGCGCCGGATGGTTGAACAAATCGGCTAGAGAGCCAATCGGTTTGGGAAGGCGTTGGAAGAACGCACAATCCCGGAGGGCAGAAACACGGGCGTCAACCCCACACTGAAGATATGGTTCACGATGCGCGAGGCGTGGATGGCGGATGCGGACCTCTTCATGGGGGAAGGCTTCTCGGTGTGCCGCCCGCTGAGCGGCCCGGGGTCCCAGGTTTGTACTGTTTCGAAGCTGAAGCGGGCCTGATGGCAAGCTAACTTTTTCAAACCTCCCCGGACCTGCGCTGGTGCCGGGCCTCATGGTAACGCCGCATCCAGTCGCGCCGACGCTGGACAAAAGGTTCGTCGGTTTCGCTCGGCAGCACGACCGGGACATTCAAGCACACGCTCTGGGCCGGCAGCACGTCGCTCCACGAGCGGATCAGGTCCTTGTAGACACGCCCCACGGCCCGCATGTTGCGATCCAGGTCGTAAAGCCCGAGCGGGTTGACGGTGCCTCTGTCCTCGCGCAGCGCCGTGTCCCAGTCCACCTGATCCGTCAGCGAGTACCAGGTGAAGCCGACGATAGGCACGCCGGTGTTGCGCACCCGCAGCACATTGGCCCACTGCTTCCAGAGCCAGTTGACGGCCTCGTCCCCGTTCGGCCCCTCGTTCATGTTGGTCTCGGTATGCATCACCGGCAGCTTGTACCGCTCGAAGTATTGGCGGGTGATGTCGTCATAGCCGAACACATCGCCCGCAGCCCAACTCCTCCCGTCGGCGGCCACCCGGTGCTCGTTGGTGACATAATAGTCATTGCCCATGATGCAGTGATGGCGCAGGGGGGAGTGCCGCAGGAAGAAATGATATTCCTCACGCGTCATGCCATTATCCATCAGGTACTCGTACATCCCGGAACTCACAGGATGGCCGTAGTTCAAGTCGAGCGACAGGAACCGGCGCGCATTGCCCAGCTCCGCAGGCTTGATAGCCTTGGGGTCTTCGGCATGGAAGTACTCGGAGGACTCGCTCTGGACGAAGATGGCGTCCGGCCGAACGTCGAGGATCGCCGCCATGGCGAGCACATTCGCCTTGACGATGTGCTTGAGCGCCGTGACGAAGGCACGGTCACTGGCGAGTTGCTCGTTCCACCAGCCATAATAGGCCGAGAAGGTGGCGCAGATGAACATCTCGTTGACGGGGGTGTAGAGCTGGACCCACGGAAACCGGCTGGCAAAGGCGCGGGCATAGTCCGCGAAAAGCTCCGGAAAATCGGGGTTCTGGAAGTCGCCGATCCAGTCCGGCACGCCGAAGTGGCACAGATCGACAATCGGGACAGTGTCGCGTTGCTTCAGATGGCCGAAGGTGAGGTCGGAGAACTCCCAGTCGTAGCGCTCAGGCCCGAGCCAGGTTTTGTGGATGGGAGGCCCATAACGCAGGAACTGAATGTCGAGGTCCTGGAGCAGCTCGAAGTCCGTCCTCCAATGCTTGTAGTGGCCGCACTTCTCCATCTCATCGATGCGCGTGCGGCCGTTGTTGATGGTCGGGTAGCTGTTCTCGATCCCGGTCGCGAACATGAACCATGGCGCCGCCATCATGGTCTCTCCTTTGGATTCCTGGCGCTCACAGGAGGGAGCTTGCATCGCAGTGCGCTAACGCGGGCGTGGGACTTCCGTTGCAGCCCGCCTTGGCACCCTGGCGGCCTGCCAGATGCGTCTCGAAGAGGCTCGCCGGACGGAACGGACGGCGAGCTCAGAGTTCGGCGTGATGCCTGTGTGAGCAGGCCGACGCGGTGACTTGGCGAACTCCACTGCATTGGCGGCAGCCGACCGTCCCGTGAACATTGCTCCACCCTTTTCGCGGGTCCATTCATCAGCTATTCGAGGGGCTGCCCCATAATGCCGTCTATGGCGAGCGGCCGTTGTCGCGTTGTGCGGCAATGTCTTGATCAAGGTGGACGACGTGGCATGGCTTACAAGTGGCGCACCCATCGCCTATCCACTCTCCTGTCATGGCCACGGAAGTTAACGGCATGCCGCCAGGCCCGGCATGTGGTCGCTGAGGAGCCCCTTCGGCCACCTCTGGAGCAGGCGGTTCTGCGCTGGACGCTGCGGCTGCAGCTCAAGCTGGTCGCGATCTCGTCCCTTGTGCTTCCGACGACTTATCTTGTTCTTGAACTTCCCAAGCACATCATCAACCACGCCCTCGCGGCTGGTGGCCCGAAGATGGATCTGTTCGAGCTCAAGCTGGATCAGGTCAGTCTTCTCATCCTGCTCTGCGCCGGGTACCTAGGCGCCATCGCCTTGAACGGCACCATCAAGTACTATGCCAACGTCGCCCAAGGCCGGATTTCCGAGCGGATTGTCAGACGTCTTCGGATTGCTGTCGTCCGAACTCAAGCGCGCTCCCAGGCTCGCGCAGATGAGCCAGCCCTGACCGCCGTGGCAATCAGTGAATGCGAGCCTATCGGCTACTTCGGCGGCAGCATGCTGAGCGTGCCCATTCTTCAAGGCGGAACGCTTGTGACAAGCCTCACCTTCCTTCTCATGCAGGATGCCGTGATGGCACTGGCGGCAGTCGTGATGCTGCCGGTCCAACTTGCGATCCTGCCCCGGCTCCAGCTACGCATCAATGCGTCTGTGCGCAAACGGGTTCATGCGACGAGGAGCTTGAGCGCCGCCCTGTCCCGCGCCTCGGAACTCTCTGCGCCGTCATTGGCTTTGACCAACCGGGCGCGGTTGCAGCAGATCAGGGCGCTTGAGGCAATCAGGCTCCAGATCAATGAGCTGAAGGCGAGGCTCAAGAGCCTTTTCAACTTCACCTCCAATCTTACTCCGTTCTTCTTCTTCACAATCGGCGGCTATCTTGTCATCCACGACCGCTTGTCGGTCGGAGCGCTGGTTGCAGCGCTTGCCGCGTACAAGGAGATCAACCCGTCCCTGCGCGAGCTGTTCGAGTTCGCGCAGGCCTGGTCGGATGCGCGGGCCCGCTTTGATGAAGTGGGTCGGGTGATCCGCCCGGAGGGCTGATGGAGGCGCGACTGGAGTTCTGCCAAGTCAGCCTCGTCTCCGCATCCATGAACAAGCCGAGGTTCGGCAGGACAATCGTCGGTGGCGGGTGTCGATCTAGGCGTGAACACGCTCGTCGCCGACACTGACGGAGTGCCCGCGGTTGTCCATCTCTGGCAGATGCAAAGCCGTTCAGGGCGTCATCTGCCAATCCTGGTGATGTGCGTCACCATCACGGCTCCCCGGCGCCGCGCGGCTTCAAATCTCACGTTGTCTCCCGCTTTGATCCCTCGCAGCACCTCTGACCGGCTGACGTGAAACACCATCGTCATGGACGGCATCCAGATGCTTTTGTCTGCGCTGCCAATCTCCGGGTGCAGGATGGTGACCGTACCCGAACCGGGATCAACCGCCCGGACTGTTCCTTGGGCATGGACATGATCCGCCATGGACCCTCGCCTGAGTTCGATCTGCTCCATGCGGCTGAGCCACTCGATGCTGGTCATTGCCGCCACACCGAGACCGGGAGCCATGACAAGGCCAGCCCCGAGGGAAAGCGCAAACTTGAGTTTCGACGTCCAAATCATGGTTACCTCCACTCGGCCACAGGATCTGTGGCGCTGCCCTGCACAAGCGACGATGACTTGCAACAGGCAGGTTGGTTTGCCGCGCTCATGAGCATAGCAGACCACGTGGCGGTCGCCTTGATCCGGATCAAGGCGCAAGCAGAACTTCCTGCCAGAGACAGGTAAATCGAACTTCCTTATGCTGGCGTGCACCAGGTCAGACCGCTTTCCACCCAGTGCGTCCGGGAGTGAAGCACCCAGGCGCCGAGTGGATGCGTTGCCGGTCATGGTGGCTTTCGAAATAGCCAAACAGATTCCTGCCGTGCCTTGGCACGGGTGGCTCAGCGTCATCGGAACGGCAGAGATGTGGGCAGGTCTAACGGAGGTTACGGGCACAATGTGATGCGACGGGATCGGCAAGGCCGGTCTGTGACAAGCGCTCCCAAGCGCGCAGATCCAAATTGGAGCCGGCGCGCGGTCATCATGGGGATTGCGTCACTTGCTTCGGAGATCTGTGTTGAATGGCGTCCCTGGAGACGAACGATGCTCCCTCTCAAACGCGCCAAACTCGTCGAAAGGTCGAATTCACTGGCGTATCACTGGATCGCCTGCAGGACGAGCCTGCGGTGGATCGGGTCCGCTTCCCCCGGAAGCTTGGCGGCGAGCGTGAGCGCCCATCCGCCGACCATCGAAAGGTCGGTCTCGAAACGGTAGTAGCCGGGCAGCGTGTCGGGCAGCGGCTCAAGCGGGGCCTCCATTGCGCCCATGCCGTGAGGCGACATGTCGAGGCGACTGATGAACAAGGTCGCGTCCGGCACCACCTTTCCAGTCCGCTCATCAACCAACCGGACCAGGACGGTTGTGCCGGAACCGTGCTTCACCTCGCGATCCACAAGTTCGAAGGTGTAGTGGTCCGACACATCGCGGCTTGGAGGGAAGGTCAGCGCCGCTCCGACACCGATGAAGCCGAGCACAATCCAAAAAACGCGCCACACAGCAAAGTCAAACACTGGAAGGAGTCCTATTATTCCGAATGAGAGGGACAGCTTCAGCCGTCCGACGAAGACCGAGCCGCTGCGGAACGCCCTCCTCACAGCCCAGCTCAGCCAAGAAGCGGTTTCCGAGGCTTGAGGCGCCTAGGACGTCGCGTCAAAGCGCCCGCAGCCCCTGGTAGCGTGCAAAGGTCGTGGGCCCACGTGGCCCGAACAGCACGACCTCGTAGGTGTCCGGCGCGGTGCCCTCGACTTCCATGCCGGGCGAGCCGACGGGCATGCCAGGGACGGCCAGCCCTTTTGCTTGAGGCTTCTCGGCCAGCAGCCGCTTGATCGCGTCCGCCGGCACGTGCCCCTCGATCACATAGCCGCCAACCTCTGCGGTGTGGCAGGAGGCGAGCTCCTGCGGCACGCCGAGCCTGACCTTCAGGCGATTGATCTCGGACGTCTCTTTGATCTCGACGGGGAAGCCTGCACCCCGGATGTGGTCGGCCCAACCGGAACAGCATCCACATGACGGATCCTTGGTCACGACAACCTTTGGCAAGGGCTGGGCATGGGAGCGGCGGGGATAGCCCACAACGGCCGAGGCTGTCAGACCGGCAAGAACGGTGCGGCGGGTGAGAAGCGAAGAACTCATCGGGCTGCTCTCTCAAGAGTGGTGGGCAGGCGTGTGGGAGGGCTTGCATGGGATGCCTGGACGTGCCGGCGGCGGCCGAAGTTCCGGGCACTGGGTGCCGGCTGTCTGGAGGTGCGCCTCGGGCGCACCTCCTAAAGCGGGCTTGGCGTTGACCTGAGCGCTCCCAGCTTCACTCGGCTCCCTTAGCCTTGAGCCAAGCGCGCATCTCCCCAATTTCGCGCTCCTGCTCGCGGATCACATCCGTAGCCCACTTCTTGGTCTGCTCGTCCTTGCCGTACTGCAAGGCGACCTTGGCCATGTCGATGGCGCCCTGATGATGCGGGATCATGCCCTTGACGAAAGCGACGTCCGCGTTGGCGTCCTGGATGCCTTGGGCCATCGGGGCATGCATCTTGTCCATGGCCGCCGCGTAGGCCTTTGTCGCCTCGGACTGGCTGCCGGCCTGTGCCGGGGCGGCCTGCGTTCCATGACCCTGCATCATGCCGCCGCCGCGCATCATCTGCCCCATGGGCATCTGACCTTGAGATTGCGGTGAAGCGGAAGGGGTCTGGGAGTGGGCCTGGGCCAGAGCCGGGCCTGCGAGGGCGATCAGGGCGACGGCCAGAATGGAGGTCTTCATGATGGTTCTCCTTGGTGAAGCGGGTGGGATCAATTGTTGGCGAAGCGGGCTTGGACCGTGTGGCCGTCAGCCATGGTGGCAGACACTACGACACGGGCGCCCGCGCCCAGCGGCTGGGCGAGGGTGCCGACAAGCTTGTTGGGCTCGGCCGGCTGGAGCGGGACAGTCGCTGTTTTGCCGCCGTCCTGCACCACGGCGCGGGCGTTCCGGGCGCCTGCGGAGGCCAGCGGCTTGTCGGCCCCCTCCGTGAGATAAAGGACGAGCTCGGAGCCCTTGGCGACCATCTCGACGTGGTGGCCGGCGCTGTCGACGACGGGACCGCCGTTCGGGCCCTTGGCGGCTTCATGGGCTGATGCCGCCAAGGGTGCGGCCGCGAGGGCGAGGATAAGCATGAGACGTTTCATGGGAGTTCTCCTTTGTCTGGGGATCAGAAGGCTTCCGCCGGGGTGAGGCCACCCGTCCGGCCCTCGCGGCCGGCCTGGATGCGCTCCAGGGGTTTGCGGCCGAAGGTCAGGAACAGGACCGGGGTCAGGAAGGTGTCGAGCAGGGTCGCGCTGACGAGGCCGCCGAAGATCGTCACCGCCACGGGATGCAGGATCTCGCGTCCGGGCTCGTCCGCCCCGATCAGGAGCGGGATCAGGGCGAGGCCGGCGGAAAGCGCCGTCATCAGCACCGGGGTCAGTCGCTCAAGGCTGCCGCGGATCACGAGGTCCTTGCCGAAGCGCTCCCCCTCGTAGAGCGCGAGGTTGATGTAGTGCGAGACCTTCAGGATCCCGTTGCGGGCCGAGATGCCGGCCAGCGTGATGAAGCCGATCATCGAGGCGACCGAGAGCGGCTGGCCGGCGATGTTGAGGGCGATCACACTGCCGATGAGCGCCAGCGGGATGTTGCCCATGATGATCAGCGCCAGCGCCGGCGACTGGTAGCGGCTGTAGAGCACCACGAACACCATCGCGAGCGACAGGAGCGACAGTGCCCCGATCCGGAGCGTGGCCTCCTCCTGCGCCTGGAAGGTGCCCTCCAGGCGAGTGACGTAGCCCTGCGGCCACTGCGTCTCGGCGGTGATGCGGCGGATGTCGGCAATGATGGCCGCCATGTCGCGCTTGCCATCCGTGTTGCCGAGGACCGCGATCCGGCGCTGACCGTTCTCGCGCAGCACCTGGTTCGGTCCGTCGGTCTCCTCGACGGTCGCGATCATGCGCAGCGGCACGTGGCCGGTCGGCGTGGCGATGAGCAGGTCGCTGAGGCCCGTGGTGGAACGGTCCTGGTCGGACAGGCGCATCACCACGTCGAAGCGGCGGTTGCCTTCCACGATCTGCGAGACCGTGCGCCCGTTCGACATCGTCTCCAGACCTTGCGTCACCGTCGCCGGGGTGAGGCCGTAGAGGGCGGCCTTCTCGTAGTCGACGTCGATGCGCAGCTGCGGAATGCGCACCTGCTTCTCGACCTGGAGGTCGACGAGCCCTTCGACCCCCGAGAGACGCTCGCGCAGGCCCTCCGCCAGGGTGCGCAACGTATCGATGTCCTCGCCATAGATCTTGAGCGCGATCTCGGCCCTCACGCCTGAGAGCATGTGGTCGAGGCGATGCGAGATCGGTTGACCCACGTTGAGCGTCGCCGGCAGGACGGCCAGGCGGGCGCGGATGTCGCCCATGACCTCCTCCTTCGAGCGCTCCGACCGCTTCAGGTCGACATCGATCTCGGACGAGTGGACCCCTTCCGCATGCTCGTCGAGCTCGGCGCGGCCGGTGCGGCGTCCGACCGAGATCACCTCCGGCACGTCCTTGATCAGGCCTTCGGCCACAAGCCCCAGGCGGTGGCTCTCCGCGAGCGCGATGCCGGGGTTGTAGGCGAGGCTGATCGTGAGCGTGCCCTCGTTGAACGGCGGCAGGAACGCTCGCGGCAGCAGGGTGGTGGCGTAGGCGGCCGCGCCGACGCCGAGGGCAACTGTCGCGAACAGAAGCCCCCGATGCGCGAAGGCCCAGCGCAGCAGGGCCGCGTTGCCGCGCTTGAGGTGCCGCACCACGAAGCTGTCGTGCTCGTGGCCCTTCACCCGCCCGGAAAGCAGGTAATAGGCCAGCACCGGCGTCACGGTGATCGAGGTCACGAGTGAGGCCAGGATCGAGACGATGTAGGCCACTCCGAGCGGCGCAAAAAGCCGTCCCTCAATGCCGGACAACGCGAAGAGCGGGATGAACACCAGGATGATGATCATCGTGGCGTAGACGATGCCGGAGCGGACCTCCTGGGAGGCCGCTGCGATCACCTCCAGCACGGGCCGGGGCTCGGGAAGCTCCCGGTTCTCCTTGAGCCGGCGCAGGATGTTCTCGACGTCGACCACGGCGTCGTCGACGAGCTCGCCGATGGCGATGGCGAGGCCGCCGAGGGTCATGGTGTTGATGGTGAGCCCGAAGGCCTGAAACACCACGACCGTGACCAGGATGGAGATCGGGATCGCGGAGAGCGAGATGGCGGTCGCCCGGGCGTTCATCAGGAACAGGACGAGGATCACCGCCACGACGGCGGCCGCCTCCAACAGCACCCGCTTGACGTTATCGACCGACGTCTCGATGAAGGTGGCCTGCCGGAACTGCAGGTTCGTGGCCGAGACGCCCTGCGGCAGCGTCTTCTGGATCTCGGCCAGAGCCGCTTCGATCTTGGCCGTCAGATCGACCGTATCGGATCCGGGCTGCTTCTGGATCGACACGATCACCGCGGGCTTGCCCTGGAAGCCGGCATCGCCGCGCTTCACCCGCGGGGCGAAGTCGACCTGCGCCACCTGATGCAGGAAGACCGGCTGGCCGTCCCGGTGGACGACCACCGTGTTGCGCAGGTCCTCCAGGCGCTTGGTCAGCCCGACGTTGCGGATGAGGTACTCGCGCCCGTGCTGGTCGACGAAGCCGCCGCCGGTGTTGGTGCCAAAGCGGGTGACGGCTGCCTCGATCTGCTCATGCGAGACTTCCAGCGCCTGCAGGGCCGCGAGGTTCGGCACGATCCGGTACTGCCGGACCTCGCCGCCGATGGGGATGACCTGGGCCACGCCCGCGATGGTGAGGAGCTGCGGCCGGATGATGAAGTCGGCGATCTCGCGCACCTCCATCGGCGAGACCGTGTCGCTGGTGACGGCGACCAGCATGATCTCGCCCATGATCGAGGTCACGGGTCCCATCTGCGGGGTGACGCCGCGCGGAAGCTGCTCGCCCACGAGCGCCAGGCGCTCGGCGACGAGCTGGCGCGAACGGTAGATGTCGGTGCTCCAGTCGAACTCGACATAGACGATGGACAAGCCCACGCCCGACACCGAGCGCACCCGGGTCACGCCCGGCATGCCGTTCATCGCGGTCTCCAGCGGATAGGTGACGAGCTGCTCCACCTCCTGAGGCGCAAGGCCCTCCACTTCGGTCATCAGGGTGACAGTGGGTCGGTTGAGGTCCGGGAACACGTCGACCGGGATCTGAGGGAGGACAAAGCTGCCATAGGCAATCAACACCAAGGCGGCGGCCAGGACGAAGAGCCTGTTCTTAAGGCTGCTTGAGACAAGGAAATTGAACATCGTTGCCTCACCGGATCTGGTTGATGAGTTCGGAGCCGCGGATCACGATCCGCTCGCCCTCGGCCAGGCCGCCCCGGATGACGAGGCGGTGGGCATCGAAGGGTTCCGTCCGCACGGGCCGGGCCTCGAAGCGCTCCGGATCCGTGTGACGCCACACGACCGCCTCGCCGTTGGCGCCGCGCACCACCGCGTCGCGTGGCAGGACGATGCCGGTGACCGAGATCCCGCTCCTGGCGGCAACTGTCACGGGCTGGCCCACGCTGAGGTTGTCCGGCGGGCTCTCGACGGCGAACTGCACGACGGTCGCCTGCTGCTGCAGGGCCTTGCTGAAACCCTGGAACGTCAGGGTGAGCGGCGTGCCGTCGTTTGCCATCGCGCTGGCGCCGGTCACCTTTGCCGGGTTGACGTCGCCATAGACGAGCGCCTCGACCCACAGCCCCTTCGGGTCAACGATCTGGAAGACGATGTCCTCGGAGCCGACCACCTGCCCAGCGACGACCCGCACCGCGGCGACGGTGCCGTCGATGGGTGCGCGCAGGACCTCGGGCTCGATCCGGGTCTGCCGCACGATCTCGCGCCGGCGGCGGAGGCCCTCAAGCTCGATCTCGGCGTCAACCACCTGGCTCGGCGGTGCCACGTTGCGCTCGGCCAGCTGGCGCACGCGCTTCAGCTTAGTCTCGGCGACCGCGATCTCCTGCTCGATCTCGCCGACGCGCTCGGAGAGGGTCGTGCGATCCGCCTGGCCTACGGCCTGCTCGACGAGCGCGAGCACATCGCCTTTCCTGACTGTCTGGCCAAGGCGCGGCAGCCCGCCCTCCGGGGCGACCATCCGCCCGCCGTTGATGCTCTGCACGAGACCTGAGCGGTTCGGGTCGGCAATCACACGGCCGACCAGGATGATCGCCTTCTGCGCCTCCTCGGGCGTCGCGAGGCTGGTCCGCACGTCCAGCAGGCGCTGGCTCGGCTTTGGCACGAACACCGTGCCGTCGGGCAGGCGTCGCGGCGTGTCGCCCGCGGGCAAGGTCGCCTTGGCGTCTCCGGCACCATGGTCCTCACCTTCGTGGCTGAAGGCATAGGCGGTGGTCGCCAGGACGGCGATGAGCGCAAGGCTGGTCACCGGAACCAGACGACTGCGGCTCCGGGCGGCAAGGCCGAGCAGGAACCCGAGTCCGACGACACCAGCCACGGTGTAGGGCTGCGCGATTTCGACGCCGCCGACACGCAGGCCCGGCGCCACCCGGAGGGCCAGCGCTGCCGTGGTGTCTGCGGGAAGGGCCGCGGCGGCTGCGGGCCTGACGGGGAGGAGGAGGGTTCCGATCAGGAGATCATCCCCGGCCGGCGCGCTCACAGCGAACACAAGCTCAAGCGGCCCCTCGCCGGCAAAGTCGGCCGACGTGACGGCGTAGGTGCCGTCCGACGCCTTTTCGGCTTCGACGTCTTGACCGTCGACGGTGACAGTGATCCTGGCATCGGCCACCGGTTCGTTGGTGCCGAACCGGTCGAGGTAGAGCCCGAGGCGCTCGCCGCGCAGGATGCCGACGAGCTCGTAGGCATCCGATTGGACGGCCACGCGCGCATTGGAGGTGGTCACCGCCGCTGGAGGCGGAGCGCCATGGTCGTGTCCGCTGTGGGCCATCGCCGCCGGGGCGAGAACGAGGGTGGTCAGGAAGCCCAGGCCACACAGGACAGCCTGGAGGCGCAGCCGGGCGCCGTTGGAACGGATAAGCATTGGAAGAACCCCAGTCATGAGCACGTCGTCGGGAGCGACACGGCTCAAGCCGGTCGCTCGGTCAGGCAATGCAGGGGGTTCGCGGTGGACGCTTCAGGCCGTTCGGGTCGATGCCGGAGCCTTGCTGGCTTACAGGTGTCAGGGTGATCATGGCGACGATCCGGGCCGTGCCGGGGCCAAGGTCAACGGACGGCAAGGCAAAACCGCAGAAACTGCCGCAATGTGAATTGTGGAGGCCCTGCGCACCTTCGTGATCGTGACCGCCACCCATGGAAGCGCAGCCATCCTCCGCCTCAACGCCGGCAGTTTCGCCGGCGCAATCCTGGTGCTGCTGGAATTTCTCTATGAGGGCGGCATGAGATCCGCTCCGGGCACCATCCAAGTCATGGGCCCGCATGCCGGCCATGGCCCCGTTGTGGAGCACGAACACGGTCACGGCCACGAGCACGAGGCTCGCGACAAACCGGCGTAAGTGGGTCCACACAGCGCTCAACGAATCTCTCCTCCGTACAGCGAATGTACCTGACGTCCTGTGGACTGTATTTGCGCTGGATCAAACGCCAACCTGTCTGGGCAGGTGATCCCCGCGCTGCAGTCGCCGGCTGGTGCCACAAGGGCTTCAACCGGCATTTTGGCCGACACCGCCCCTGGCAGCCGTCCCGTAGGGTGGATCAGAGAGCGAGACCGTGAACTGGACTATCGGAACCAAGTTGAACGGGGTGCCGTTGGGACCATGATCCCGCAATGGACGACACCGTGCCCCACCTGCTTCGCCTCATGCTGGGCCACCTCATGGTCGCGATGGTGGCCATCGCGCTCGTGGGCACGTACTGGCACGGCCTTGTCAAGGCAGGTAGCCCCGGTCCCGTCCTGCACGCCCACAGTGCATCGAGCGGGCCCCAGCACGCACTGCAGGGCCAGGCCGAACACAAGCATTCCGGTCCGACCAAAGCCCATGCGGCCGGACAGGGCTGCTGCCATCCCGCCTGCACTGTGGCCATCATCCCCTCGCCTGTTGGCGCCGCCCAGGCCCTCCTGCCCTCGGCTCCTGTGAGGTCCAGCCCCGATCTGGTGCCCGCGCCGGCGACCCCATCCGGTCTCGACCGTCCGCCCAAGCGCGCCTGAGCCCGCGCCCGGCGCGGCGCCTGTGCCCGACCGGCAGCCCCGCGACAGAGCCCGAACGCCGCTGAAGGGCAATGCGGATGCGGAAGGTCCGGAGCTGGATCGTCCACGGTCTTGCCCTTGCGGCAACGCACTGAAGGGGCGTTTATGAGCACCCGGCCCGCGCGGTTGACAGGCCGCCGGCGTAGATCGGGGACTGGTGCAGCAGCCGGCATCGGCGGCCGTCCCCGAACGCAGAGAACGGAGAGCGACATATGCCAGAAAACAAGGACATCGTTGTTCTGACGGGCGCAACCGGCTTCATCGGCCGAGCCCTCATCAGGCGGCTGGCCGACCGCTACACAATGGTCGTCCTCGACCGGTCCGGTCCTCCGGATCCACCCGCGCCCGCGCACGCCGTCGACTTTGACCTGAGCTCCGACGAGAAGGTCGCGGCCGCGCTCGACGAGGTTCGCCAGCGATTTGGAAACCGCATCGCCTCGGTCATTCACTTGGCCGCTTACTATGACGTTTCGGGCGAGCCGAACCCGCTTTACGACAAGGTTACGGTCCAGGGCACACGCCGGCTGATTGACGGGTTCCAGGGATTCGAGGTGGAGCAGTTCGTGTTCGCCAGCACGATGCTAGTCCATAAGCCGACAGACCGGCCGGACGAGACCATCGACGAGAACTCGCCTGTTGAACCGTCATGGGCCTATCCGGAGTCGAAGGTGCGGACGGAAGCCCTGCTACGCGAGCGCCACGGCCGCATTCCGGTGGTCATGCTCCGCATCGCTGGGGTTTATGATGACATCGGCCACTCGCCGTTTGTCGCGGAGCAGGTCGCGCGCATCTACGAACACCGGCTCATCGCCCATTTCTATCCCGGCATGCTCTGCGCGGGCCAGTCGTTTGTCCACATCGACGATCTCGCCGATGCCTTCGCCCGCGTCATCGAGCGCCGACGGGAGCTCCCGCCTGAAGTGCCGCTCCTCGTCGGCGAGCCCGAGGCATTGGGCTACGCCGAGGTGCAGGAGGCCATCGGTGAGGCGATGCACGGCGAGGACTGGAGGACGGTCCGGATCCCGAAGTCCCTCGCCATGGCGGGCACATGGGTGCAGAACGAGGTGCTTGGCAGCGACGAGTTCATCAAGCCCTGGATGGTCGAGCAGTCGAGCGACCACTACGTGCTCGACATCACACGGGCGCGCCAGTTGCTCGGCTGGGAGCCGAAGCATTCGCTGCGCGATACCCTGCCTAAAATGGTGGCGGCGCTCAAGCGTGACCCCATCGGCTGGTACAAGGTGAACAAGCTCAATCCGGCGCTCGTCGCCTGGTATGGGCAGCGGCCGTCACAAGGCGTGGCGGCGGACAGCGGCAAAGGAGAAAGGTCGCCCGCCCCGGCAGAGGCTCATGCCGCGCATGATCACGCCCCGATGGGGCATGGCAAGGCTCCAGCGAAGCACCCGCCGATGGGAAAGAACGGTCATGCCGGCCATGGGGATCATGCCGGTCATGACGGGATGATGGCTCCCGGCGGCCACGACCACATGGCGTTGATGGAGGAGGACGCCCGCCGCACCCGCTGGGCGCATTTCGCCAATATCGGGCTGGGCTTGTGGCTCGCGGCCAGCCCCCTCGTCTACGATGCAGTGACGAGCGAGACGGTGAGCGCCGCCGTTCGGGCGATCACGGCCGAGCGCGGGCTGCCGTCGGTCGAATGGCGGGCCGGCGCTCTGATGGCGAGCGATGTCATCAGCGGCCTGTTGATTGCGCTGTTCGGCGCCCTGTCGCTGTCCAACCGCGCGGCCTGGTTCGCGCAGTGGGCGAACGCGTTCATCGGCATCTGGCTTCTGTTCGCGCCGCTGCTGTTCTGGAGCCCGAGCGCCGCCCAGTACCAGAACGACCTTCTCGTCGGCTTCCTGGTGATCGCGTTCGCGGTGCTCGTGCCGATGATGCCCGGCATGAGCATGGCAGGCATGATGGACCCGAAGGTCGTGCCGCCAGGGTGGACCTACTGTCCCTCCACCGGCGCGCAGCGGTTGCCCATCGCCGCGATGGGGCTCATCGGGCTCCTGATCTCGCGCATGCTCACCGCCTACCAGCTTGGCCATGTGGATTATGCCTGGGAGCCGTTCTTCCTGGGCAACCCGGCCGATCCCCGGAACGGCACCGAGGAGATCATCACGTCCGACGTCTCAAGAGCCTGGCCGATCCCGGACGCCGGTCTCGGTGCCGTAAGCTACATGCTTGAGATCCTGATGGCTGTCATGGGCACCCGTGACCGCTGGCGCACGATGCCCTGGATGGTGACCTTCTTCGGCATCCTCGTGATCCCGCTCGGGGTGGTGAGCGTCTACTTCATCATCATCCAGCCCATCATGATCGGCACCTGGAGCACGCCTGCGCTCATTGCTGCGCTGGCGATGCTGGTCATGATCCCGTTCGCCCTCGACGAGGTGATCGCGATGGGGCAATTCCTGTACTGGGCCCACCGCCAGGGCAAGCCGCTAATCCGCACCTTCTTCAAGGGCGATGCCGTAGACGGTGGCCAGGAGGACCGGTCCGACAACCTGGCCAGCCCTGCCGAGTTCTGGGCGGACACCTCGCGTGGCATCACCCTGCCCTGGACGCTCGGGCTCACCATCCTGATCGGGGCCTTTCTGATGCTGACGCGGTTGTTCCTCGGCACGACAGGAGCGATGGCCAACAGCGACCATGTCATTGGTGCCCTAGCCATCACGGTTGCGATCATCGCGACGGCGGAGGTCGCCCGTGCGCTTCGTTTTATCAATGTGCCGCTCGGTGCTTGGCTGGTGATCGCGCCCTGGATCCTCGATGGAGGGTCAGGAATGGCCGCTGTCGTCAGCGTGGTCCTGGGGTTCGCGCTGGTTGGGCTCAGCCTACCGCGTGGACGCCGGACGGCCGAGCACTACGCCAGCTGGGACCGCTACATCATTTGAGGAGTGCCCATGACCTTTGATGCCCACTTTCCTTTTCGTGGCCAGAAGGCCCTTGTCACGGGTGCCAGCTCCGGCATTGGCACCGCTATCGCCACTGCGTTCGGCACTGCCGGAGCCGCCACCGGCGTCAACTACCGTTCGAACCCCGAGGAAGCCGAGCGGATCGTCGAGGCGATCTATGACGCCGGTAGCGAGGCCATGGCGCTCAAGGCCGACGTGGCGAGCGAGGATGAGGTTCGCACGATGTTCGATGCGTTCGGCGACGCATTCGGCCGCATCGACATCCTGGTCGCGAACTCCGGTATCCAGTAGGACGCCCCCTTTGCCGAGATGACGCTGGACCAATGGCGGCGGGTCATCGACGTCAACCTCATCGGTCAGTTCCTGTGCGCCCGCGAGGCGGTGCGCCGGTTCCTGGCCCAGGTTCGGACCCGTCGGTCTCGCGGGCGGCGGGGAAGATCATCTGCAGGTCCTCAGTTCATGAGGTCATCCCATGGGCGGGGCACGTCAACTACGCCGCTTCCAAAGGCGGGGTGATGCTGATGATGAAAAGCCTGGCCCAGGAGGTTGCCCAGGCCGGCATCCGGGTGAACGGCATTGCGCCGGGCGCCATCAAGACCCCGATCAACCAAGAGGCCTGGGAAACACCTGAGGCGGAGCGCAAGCTGCTCGAACTGATCCCCTATGGCCGGGTTGGGGAGCCGGAGGATATCGCCAAAGCGGCCGTGTGGCTGGCCTCAGACGTCTCCGATTACGTCGTCGGCACCACCCTCTTCGTCGATGGTGGGATGACGCTCTATCCGAGTTTCCAGGAGAACGGCTAGGCAGGAGAATGTTGGCGAGTTCACGGACTCTGAGGGCGAGATGGTCCACTTCGTCCTCTCCTACGGCCCGTCCCATCTTCCGCCCCCTGAGGTGATAGACCCGCTGGCTGCCATGCGTGACACGGAGGCGTTCTGGCAGGCGCTGGTCGACAACCTCGTCCTGCAGGGCCGCCACGAGGAGGCTCTTCAAATGTTTGAGCCCCTGCTGGCCCTGCGCAACGACATCGGACTGCTGGCAGAGGAGTACGGTCCGGTTGGTGGGCGGCAGGTCGGAAACGTCCCGCAGGCGTTCAGCCATCTGGCTCTCGCCAACAGTGCCCGCAAACTCGCTTTGGGCGACAAGCATGCTGCTCACCGAAGCTGAAACCTAAAGGGTGAGAGAAATGCTGCGCGGCAGTTGCACAACATTTGGGCCGGACGAACGTGGCCTGTTCAAGCATGACAGGGGAACAAATTGGATGGGCTGTCGTTGCCGCCACGACTCCTGCAACGGACGGTGCCGTGGCCAACGTGCTTCGCTTCATGCTGACCCGCCTCCTGATCGCGATGGTTGCCATCGCGCCCGTGAGCGCGTCGTGGCATGGGAACGCCCAAGCCGCCATCCAAGATCCGACAGTGCATGCTCAAGCTGTGCAGGGCGAGCACGGGCACGCGATGCACGGCCGAGCGGACCACAGACATTCCGCTCCGGCCAAGGCTCATGGGGCAGGACAGATTTGTTGCCATCCCGCCTGTACGATGGCTGTCATCCCTTCGCTGGCCATCCCGGCACGGTCCCTGCCTCTCTCCGCTCCGCTTCCGGTTGTGGGAGATCGCATTCCCCTGCCCGAATCTCCGTCTGGTCTCGACCGTCCTCCCAAGCTCGCGTGATTTCCGCGCATCAACACCTGCACCCCCGGTGTGATCGCGCGCCTGCGCCCAACCGGCCGTTCCGTCATGTAGGCTTGTCGGCCAGGACCATTCTTAGCGAGCGGCTAGGCACACGATCCGGCGTCCCCCAGCCATGCCGCAACTCACGCGGACGCCTATTCCAGCCTTGGAGATAGACATGCACCAGATGTCCCCCGAGATGCAGTCTTGCATCGATGAATGCCTGCGCTGTTACCAATCCTGCTTCGGTATGGCGATGACCCATTGCCTGGAGCAGGGTGGCCAGCATGTGGAGCCTGGCCACTTCCGGCTCATGATGGCCTGCGCCGAGATCTGCAAGACCTCAGCTAACTTCATGCTGATGAACTCGCCGCACCACAAGCATACCTGCCGGGAATGTGCCGAGATCTGCGAGGAGTGCGCCCGATCATGTGAGCAGGTCGGCGACATGCAGGACTGCGTTGAAGCCTGCCGCCGGTGCGCCGAGAGCTGCCGTAAAATGGCGGCGTAATCTCTATTGGGCCGACGTCGGCCCGCTGTGCGGGACGACCCACTTCAACTTGGGTCGTCCCTTGCCTCAAGCAACACAGGACCACTCCTATGACACACAAGCGCAATGATCATTCTTCGGAAAACTCACCGCACCGTGGAGCCACGAGTGAAACGTTCGGCGATGTGAACCTCTATATCGGCCGGAACCACCTAGATCTGCACTCTGGCACCGGACGGCAGGACCTCGCCTTTAGCCGGGGTGGAAGCGATTTCCTGTTCGGACGAGGCATGGACGACGACCTCCTGGGAGGCAAGGGAAACGATTTCCTGTGGGACGATGCCGGCATGGATCACCTCGATGGAGGGGATGGGCACGATGTTCTCATCAGCGGCTCTGAAGCCGATGGTCTCCGGGGCAGCCGTGGAAACGACTACCTCAACGAAGGCGTCGGCCACGGCGACCTCGAAGGTGGCGATGGTAACGACACCCTGGTTGGTGGTCCCGGCGGCGATGCCTTTGTGATTTCCCTGGACAGCGGCCATGACGTCATCGAGGACTTTGACGCAGGTCCCGGCATGCTCGACCACCTCGCCATCCGCGACATCGAGCCGGTGGACCTTCGCTTCGAAGATACGGACCACGGTGTCCTGATCAGCTGGAACGACGGTGAAGGCTCTGTGGTGCTCGAAGGCGTCGAGAAGGACGAGCTGGCTCAGGACGACTTCATGTTCGCTGACGACCGCAAAGTCATCCAGCCGACAAGCGCCGACGCGGACCGGGTCACAGCCGTGGAGTTCATCAAGGACGAAGGCGAGGCGCTCACGCCATCCCCTCTCGGTGCGGACGAGCGTCCTGATGCGTGGTTCCGCTTCGATGACTTCAACATCGAGTTCGGCGGTGCCCAGAACGACACGCTCCTCGGCACGTCCAAGCGCGACTACTTCGTCGGATTGGAGGGTGACGACCAGCTCTCCGGCAAGGGAGGTGACGACGACCTGCGCGGCGGTGCAGGCAGCGACACCCTCATGGGCAGTGACGGCATGGATCATCTGAAGGGCGAGGATGGCGACGACCAGCTTTTCGGCGGTGCGATGGCCGACACTCTCATGGGTGAGGCGGGCAACGACCGTGTCGCTGCAGGTGCGGGACACGACATGCTGGAAGGCGGCATGGGGGATGACACCCTCGACGGCGGTGACGGGGCCGATGCCTTCATCGTCGCCCCTGACAGCGGTAATGATGTCGTGGTCGGCGGCTTCGATGCCGGCCCGGGCGCATTCGATCATCTCGCGTTGCGCGACATCACCCCTGGTCAGGTCACCGTTGCGGACACCACGCAGGACGGCAATGCGGGCGTGCTCGTCAGCTGGAACACTGATGAGGACGCCGAAGCGGAAGGGTCGATCCTCCTGGTCGGCCTCTCGAAAGAACAGATGGCCCAGGACGATTTCATGTTCAACGCCGATGACGCGAGGGAGGGAGAATTCATCGATGACCCTGCGATCACCAGTGAAGGCTCCGCACTGATCTTTGAAGAGGACGCGGTCGCGACCGCGTCCCTTGGAGGCTACCTCCTAGTATAAGCCGAGCCTTTTCGAACAGGCCGGGAGCGGATCCAGTCTCCCGGCACGCCCATCGGTCAGCGGAACTGCCGCCAACACGCCGGCCGTCTGCCCCGAGAGCTGCCGCAGGATCGCGGCGCAACATCCATGGTGGGCCCAACGGGACCCATCCTGGTCAGTCACACTGTTGGAGATCTCAGATGAAGCACCTGCTATCCACCACCATTGCCGGCGTTCTTGCCTTGGCGACGCCGGCATTCGCACAGCAGCCCCAGATGCAGCACCCCTCAGGAGGCCAGATGGCGATGTCGGCCGACAGCCTGCCGGAGGAGTGCCGGACGGCGGCGCAGGCTGGCGGCCAGGGCCAGATGATGCAGGGCATGGACATGCAAGGCATGATGCAGAACATGCAGGGCATGATGGCGAACATGAACGAGGCCCAGAAGGGTTACATGGACACCATGATGAAGATGCACGGTCCCATGATGGCCGCCCACATGATCAAGGACTCCGACGTCGCCTTCGTCTGCGGGATGATCCCCCACCACCAGGGCGCCATCGACATGGCCCGCGTCGTCCTGAAGACCGGCGACAATGCCGAGGCCAAGAAGATGGCCGAGAAGGTCATCAATGATCAGGAGAAGGAGATCGCCGAAATGAAGGACTGGCTGAAGAAGAACGCAGCCAAGGAAGGCAGCCAGTAAGGGAAAGGAGCCCCCGCATGCGGGGGGGCTCCTTCCCAGGTCAGGCGTGGGCCGGCGCGTCGCTGGGGGTGTACCCGGCTGCGGCCACGATCTCCTTGATCGCCGCCACGTCGCTGGCTCCCCTGACGGAGACAAGCTTGGTCGCCGGGTCAGCCTGCACCTGCGTCCCCGGCAGCTTCGTCTCGATGGCCTTCGTGATGGTACCGGCGCAGTGGCCGCAGGTCATGTCCTCGACCCGCAGGGTCAGCGCGTCCGGATGATGGGACGCGGTCTGATCGGCCTGGGACTGGTGGGTGCTGCATCCGCACATGGTGTCATCGCTCCGTTTGTGTGTTGACGATCTGTAAAGTCTGCACCTTCCCACAGTGGTAAGGTCAAGGGGTTTCTTCGGTGCCGCGCGAGTTGATCCCGATGCGGGCACCGACACCGCGGAAAGTCATCAACGGATGGCTTGACCTTCCCATCATGGAAAGGTCTATACGGATTGCCAGACAGTTCTCCAAGGAGACGAAAGTGGCCATTCAAACATCCGCGAAGCAATCCTCCGCCCCCGGGGCGACCATCGACATCCCGATCCAGGGGATGAGCTGCGCCTCATGCGTGGGGCGGGTGGAGAAGGCGATTCGTGCCGTCGACGGCGTGGATGCGGCCAACGTCAACCTGGCAACCGAGCGCGCCCATGTCTCCTTCAGGCCAGGCGTGACCAATGTCGGGCCTTTGGCGGAGGCGATCCGCAACGCCGGGTACGAGCCTGTTGCGGACACCATCGACCTGAAGATCTCCGGCATGACCTGCGCCTCGTGCGTCGGACGGGTGGAAAAGGCGCTGAAGGCGGTTCCGGGCGTGCTCGACGCCACGGTGAACCTCGCGACCGAGCGGGCCTCGGTTCGTGCCCTGGGCGGCTCCACCATGGGCGGCGCGCTCATCGCCGCGGTCGAGAGAACCGGCTACGAGGCGGAGCCGGCCCGCAGCGGTGCGGAGCAGACAGACCGGGAGCGTGCGGCCCGCGAGGCGGAGCTTTCCTCCCTGCGGCGGTCGGTGATCCTGGCCGCCGTCGCGACCCTGCCGCTGCTGGTCTTCGAGATGGGATCGCACCTGTTCGAGGACGTTCACCATTTCCTGGCCGGAAACTTCGGCGACGGCACGATCCGGATGCTGTCCTTCCTCCTGGCGACCCTGGTGCAGTTCGGGCCGGGCCTGCGGTTCTACGTCAAGGGCTGGCCGGCACTCGTGCGCGGCGCCCCGGACATGAACTCGCTGGTGATGCTTGGAACGACCGCCGCCTATGGCTACTCGGTGGTCTCGACGTTCGCGCCTAGGCTTCTGCCGGAAGGCACCGACTACACCTACTATGAGGCTGGGGCGGTCATCGTCACGTTAATCCTGCTTGGGCGCTGGTTCGAGGCCCGCGCCAAGGGACGCACCAGCGAGGCCATCCGGCGGCTCATGACCCTGCAGGCCAAGACCGCCCGGATCCTGCGCGATGGCCAGGAGATCGACGTCGGCGTCGAGGCGGTGCGGCCGGGCGACGTCGTCGTCGTGCGGCCGGGCGACAAGGTCCCGGTCGACGGTGAGGTGATCGAGGGCGCGTCCTATGTGGACGAGTCGATGATCACCGGTGAGCCGGTGCCGGCGCAGAAGGCGGTTGGGGCCTGGGTCGTCGGGGGCACGATCAACAAGACCGGTGCGTTCCGTTTCCGCGCCACCAAGGTGGGCGCCGACACCCTCCTGGCGCAGATCGTCCGCACCGTCGAGGAGGCCCAAGGCTCGAAGCTGCCGATCCAAGCCATCGTGGACCGGGTCACGACCTGGTTCGTGCCGGCGGTGATCGGCGTGGCCGCGTTGACCTTCCTGGCCTGGCTCGCCTTCGGGCCCTCGCCGGCACTGACCTACGCCCTCATCAATGCCGTGGCGGTGCTCATCATCGCCTGCCCCTGCGCCATGGGGCTGGCCACCCCGACCTCGATCATGGTCGGAACCGGCAAGGCCGCCGAAATGGGCGTGCTGTTCCGCCGTGGCGAGGCGCTCCAGGCGCTCAAGGACGCGAACATCGTCGCCCTCGACAAGACCGGCACCCTGACCAAGGGCCGCCCCGAGCTCACCGACATCGCCGTCGCGCCCGGCTTTGCCGAGGCCGACGTCCTGCGTCTGGTGGCGGCCGTGGAGACGCGCTCGGAGCACCCGGTGGCCGAAGCCATCGTGGCGGCGGCGCGGCAGCGGGGCGTCGACCTGCCGCCGCCCGGCGGGTTCGAGGCCGAGCCCGGCTTCGGTGTGCGGGCCGAGGTTGAGGGACATCGGGTGATTGTCGGGGCCGACCGCCTGATGCGCCGGATCGGCGTGGACATCACCGCGTTCGGCGACGTTTCCTCCCGCCTTGCCGACGACGGAAAGACGCCGCTCTACGCCGCCGTCGATGGTCGGCTCGCCGCGGTGATCGCGGTCGCCGACCCGATCAAGGCGACAACCCCGGCGGCCATCGAGGCCCTGCATCGCGTCGGCGCGCGGGTCGTCATGGTCACCGGCGACAACCGCCGCACCGCGGATGCCATCGCCCGGCAGCTCGGCATCGACGAGGTCGTGGCCGAAGTGTTGCCCACCGACAAGGCTGACGTGGTGAAGCGGCTCCAGGCCGACGGAGCGGCGCGCGTTGCCTTTGTCGGCGACGGCATCAACGACGCGCCGGCCCTGGCGCAAGCGGATGTCGGCCTCGCCATCGGCACCGGCACGGACATCGCCATTGAGAGCGCCGACGTGGTGCTGATGTCGGGGGACCTGCGCAACGTGCCGAACGCGATTGCCCTCTCGCAGGCGACCATCCGCAACATCAAGCAGAACCTGTTCTGGGCCTTCGGCTACAACGTGGTGCTGATCCCGGTCGCGGCCGGCGCGCTCTATCCGGTGTTCGGGATCCTGATGTCGCCGATCTTCGCCGGTCTGGCGATGGCGTTCTCCAGCGTCAGCGTGCTCACGAACGCCCTGCGCCTGCGCCGCTTCGTGCCGCCGCTTCCGGCAGGCGACACGACATCACGGACGGTGCCGGCCCGCCTGGCGCCGGCGGAATAAGGGGAGGTGAAGATGAACATCGGAAAAGCCGCCGAGGCCTCGGGCGTCTCGGCCAAGATGATCCGCTACTACGAGTCCATCGGGCTGCTCGCCAAGGCGGCCCGACGCGAGAACGGCTACCGGGACTACGATGAGCGCGACGTCCACGACCTGCGCTTCATCAAACGAGCGCGGAACTTGGGCTTCTCGGTCGAAGCGACCGGCGATCTTCTTGCCTTGTGGCGCGACAAGAGCCGCGCGAGCGCCGACGTGAAGTCCTTCGCCATGCGGCACGTGAGCGATCTGGAGGCCAAGATCTCGGAGCTCCAGGCCATGACGCGAACGCTGCGCCATCTGGCAAGTCACTGCCATGGCGATGAGCGTCCCGACTGCCCGATCCTCGATGACCTGGCCACGCCGGGTGCCGGGGAAACGGACCAGGATGCGCAGGTCAATCGCGCAAAGGTTCGTAAGCCTCGCGATGCGGGGACGCAGATCCGGTCCTTCCGCCGTCCTGTAACCGCTTGATCCCGGCGAACGTACTCAGCGGCCTGACCGGCCTTGCCTGGGCGTGAGGGCTGTCATAGCTCCGCACCTCGTTGAAGTGTCGGATCTGCGCGGCGGTGAGCGGAGCTGAGGTCGCTGCGTTGCAAAGGCTTGGGCGCGAAGGACCTATGCAAACCAGACAGGCCTAGGGTACCTTTCCCATCGCGTGATCCGCTCACATCCAGACCCAAGCACAAAGCCTTTAGAGGCGGGCTCATGCTCGGGAAAGGAGGTGAATTCGAATGTCGAATACACGCAAGATCGGTCGAGACGCTGGGAATGGCCAGTTCACTACGGTGAAGGAAGCCAAGGCAAAGCCTAAGACCCATGTCGTCGAGACCATCAAGACACCGAAGAAGCGCTAAGCGTTTCTAGGGTCGGACGGGGGCTGGGTCGGATCCAGCCTCCGCTTCCTTCTTATCTGAGCCAATCAAGCCTGAAGGCAATATCCCTCTCGACGCACAGATCGGAAAGCGCCCGAGGAAGGTCGTCTGGGGTCAAAGTACGGTCTGAGGTCGAGCTCCATGAACGTCCGCTGCCAGCCCTTTCGCAGGCGTGAGGCTGACGAGTTCAAGTGTGAGGCCGGCTCGCCCGGCTGATCAGGCACTGGCGAGCCAGGTCAGATCACGCCTGCCAGGCGCAACATGAAACCGGCCGCAAGGATCCCGAGGAGCCCCCAGCAGGACCAGTAGGCTACAGGTCCCCACCAAGCATCTGGGGCGTCGGCTTGGCGCTCCAGCCGGTGCTTGTCGAACATGCCCCAAGCGTGGACCGCCGCGCCAACCAGCAGGAGCGGGAGGCCGACGCGGTCGAGGCGGTCGGCAGCCAAGACCCCAAGCCCAATGCCGAGGACGACCGCGCCTACGCCCGACGTGAGCTCGGCCAGCCGCAGCCGCTCAGGCCTGGCGACGGTCACTCGCGCTTGCCGTGGTGATGGCCGTGGCCCCGATGCATGAACAGGTGCATCAGCGGGCAGGCCATCAAGATGAGGTAGGGCAGGGCGGCCACGACGTGACCCGTGTGGCTCACAAAGAGGTAGACGCCGAGCGCGGCGACCACGAGCGCGAGGGCCCATCCCAAGGGGGTGCCGACCAGGAGTGTCCTCCAGGTCTTGGGCGGCGTTGACGGAACCGTTGGCGTGGTGGTCATGTGAGATCTCCCGATCAGGACGATGTTGACTCTGAACCTTGGGCGCGAAGGCTGCCTTGATTTCGCTCAAGGCCAGGTTTGCGCCCGGTGGTGCCGGGCAAGGTCTCGAAATCCGCCTGCCCGGCCCGCCATCCATTCCGATGAGGCCTAGCGGGCCGCGATGCCGTTCGGTCCCTTTCCGACCGGATAGGCTTTTCCGACCGAGAGAGTGTCGAGATCGACCGCTGAAATGGTGTTCGCGTAGGTGTTGGTGACGTAGGCGGTGTCTCCGTCGGGGTCGATCACGATGCCGTGGGCGCCTTTGCCGACCGTCAGGTTCTTGACCGGCTTGCCGGTCCCCAGGGCGATCACCGACACCCGGTTGTCCGGCTTCGCCGCCGAGCCCTGGTTCGCGACGAGGGCGGCCTTGCCGTCCGGCGTGACGAAGACCTGCACCGGCCCGCGCCCGACGGAGGCCTTCCGTAGCACCTTGCGGGAGGCGACGTCGACGATGGCGACCTTGTCCTCGCCGTTGAGGGAGACCACGAGGACGCGGCCGCTCGGGTCGAACGCGACCTGGGCCGGGCGTTCGCCGACGGCGACATGCTCGACCTTCTCCGGGTTGCGTGGGTCCACCAAGGAGACCGTGCCACTTTTCATGTTCGCGACAGCCAGCAGGCTGCCGTCTGGCGACAGGCGCAGGCCGTGCGGATAGTTCTGCACGGGGATGCGCTCTGCAACCTTGCGGGCGGCAAGATCGACCACCACCACCGAGTTGGTTTCGGCATCGGTCAGGTAGGCGAAACGCCCCTGAGCGTCAGGGACCACGTGCGCCGGGTGTCCTCCCACCGTCACGACGGTCGGCGAGGCCGGCGCGCTGCCCGACACGTCCATGAGAACGAGCTGGCCACCGCCCGCCGCGCCGTGGGCGGCATGGCCCCCGGAGCCGCCTGCCGCCATGCCCGTCGCCAGCAGAAGCCGGCCATCCCGGGTGAGGTCGACGTTGTGCGGCGAGATCGGGATCGGGACCGTAACGGTCTTGGAGGTCTCGGTGTCGATGATCGAGACGCTCTGCCCGTTCTCGTTGGCGACGAAGATCGTGTCGGCCCGGGCGCCGGCGGCGGCGAGGGAAACCGTGAGGGCGAGTGCAATCTGAAATGTGCGTGTGGACATCGCGTTGTCCTTCTGGAGTTCGGTTGAAGCGGCCCTTGGTCTTTGCTGGGGACGCATCCTCGGGGAGCGCCCGGAAGCCAAGGATTCAGGAGTGTCACGCGATGGGCTTGGGCGGTCTGAGTTGTGCATCCGGATCCAGCCCGGACAGCATCAGGTCATCCCTGTGCCGGATGCAAACCGTTCCGGCGTCTCTTTGAAGAAGGCTGCCAGCATGGGAGGCCAACGGCGCCGGACCGCAGCCCGAAGGGCCGACAGGGCAGGCCGCATCGCACGGCAGTCCGCCCACCGTGCTGGCGACGTGGGCACCCTCTGCCGGTGTGTTCCCACGGTGGGGATCAACGGCCGGGCCGGCGTTATCATGATCAAAATGGTTTGAAGACAGAGATGCGGTGTGCGCCGGAAGCGATGGATCCGGGGCGGCAGCCTGCCGACCGGCAAGAGCAATCGTGGTCGCCGCCAGCAGGAGCATGGCTGACAGCACAAGCCAGGATATGTTCCGGAACCAGTTCATCTCTTCGAGCCGGCACAGGGGCCATGGACTTCGCGCCGGTTGCCGGGTCGCAGCATGGCGCATCGGGTTGATGAAGACCCTAACCTGCCGGGGCGGACGAAACATTGCGCCAAGTCAAACTGCGGGAAGGACCGGGCGGATCCTGAGCGGACCCGCCCGGTCTGGCCATCACAGTCGCACTGCGCGGAGACGGATCGCGTTGCCGATCACGCTGACCGACGACAGGGCCATCGCGGCGGCCGCGATGATCGGCGAGAGCAGGATGCCGAAGAACGGGTACAGCACGCCCGCGGCCACAGGCACGCCGAGAGCGTTGTAGATAAAGGCGAAGAACAGGTTCTGGCGGATGTTGCGCATGGTGGCCCGCGACAACCGCCGCGCCCGCACGATGCCGGTCAGGTCGCCCTTGAGCAGGGTGACGCCCGCGCTTTCCATCGCCACGTCGGTGCCGGTGCCCATGGCGATGCCGACATCCGCCGCAGCGAGTGCCGGAGCGTCATTGACGCCATCACCCGCCATGGCGACCACGCGGCCCTCGCGCTTGAATTTGTCCACCACGGCGCTCTTCTGGTCGGGCAGGACCTCGGCCTCGACCTGGTCGATCCCGAGCTGGCGCGCCACCGCTCTCGCGGTCGTCCAGTTGTCGCCGGTCAGCATCACGACGCGGATGCCTTCCTCCTTCAGGCCGGCCAGCGCCTCGGGCGTCGAGGCCTTCACCGGGTCGGCGATGGCGATGGCGCCCGCCACCTGCCCGTCGATGCCCGCGAAGATCGCGGTGGCGCCGTCCTCGCGAAGCCTGTCGGCCTGCCCGGCGAGAGGGCTGACGTCGATGCCGTGTTCCGCCAGGAACTTGGCGCTGCCGAGCACGACGCGGCGGCCCTCCACGGTGCCCAGCGCACCCTTGCCCGTGGGAGAGTCGAAGTCCGAGACCGGGGCGGTCGCGATGCCCCGCTTATCGGCCGCCTCGACGATGGCCAGGGCGAGCGGGTGTTCGCTCGGGCGCTCTGCGCTGGCCGACAGGCGCAGGACCTCGGCCTCGGTGAAGCCCTGTGCCGGCACGATGGCCGTCACGGCGGGCCTGCCCTCGGTGAGGGTGCCGGTCTTGTCGACCACGAGCGTGTCGACCTTCTCCATGTGCTCCAGCGCCTCAGCGTTCTTGATCAGCACGCCCGCCCCGGCGCCGCGCCCAACGCCGACCATGATCGACATCGGCGTGGCCAGACCCAGCGCGCACGGACAGGCGATGATCAGCACCGCCACGGCGGCCACGAGGCCATAGGAGAGCTGCGGCTCCGGCCCCCAGATCGCCCAGGCGATGAAGGCGAGCACGGCCACCCCAATGACGGCCGGCACGAAGTAGCCGGAGACCTGGTCGGCCAGGCGCTGGATCGGCGCACGGCTGCGCTGGGCCTCGGCCACGAGCTGGACGATCTGCGACAGCATGGTGTCGCGTCCGACCTTCTGCGCCTCGATGACGAGACCGCCGGACTGGTTCATGGTGCCGCCGATCACCTTGGCGCCGACATCCTTGGTCACGGGCATCGACTCGCCGGTCACCATCGACTCGTCGACGGAACTGCGCCCCTCCAGAACCGCACCGTCCACCGGGACCTTCTCACCAGGGCGCACCCGCAGGCGATCACCCGCCTGCACGGTGTCGAGCTGGACCTCCTGCTCCGTGCCGTCGGGGAGGATCCTGCGGGCCGTCTTAGGCGCGAGGTCGAGCAGGGCGCGGATGGCGCCACTTGTGGTCTCACGTGCGCGGAGCTCCAGAACCTGCCCCAGCAGCACGAGGACGGTGATCACGGATGCCGCCTCGAAATAGACCGCCACCGCACCGTCGTGGCCGCGGAAGGCCGCCGGGAAGATGTCGGGCGCCAGCGTCGCAACCATGCTGTAGACCCACGCCACCCCCGTGCCCATGGCGATCAGGGTGAACATGTTGAGGTTGCGCGTGACGACCGACTGCCAACCGCGCACGAAGAAGGGCCAGCCGGCCCACAGCACGACCGGGGTCGCCAGCAGCATCTGGATCCAGTTCGAGGTCTGCTGGCTGATGTAATGGCCGAGGCCGGTCAGGTGGCCACCCATCTCCAACGCCACCACGGGCAGCGACAGGGCGAGGCCGATCCAGAAGCGGCGCGTCATGTCGACGAGCTCGTGGCTGGGTCCCGTCTCCGCGGTGGCCAGGACGGGTTCGAGCGCCATGCCGCAGATCGGGCAGGAGCCGGGCCCGGCCTGGCGGATCTGGGGATGCATCGGGCAGGTGTAGATCGTGCCCTCGGACACGGCCTCCGCCTTCCGGGCTGTTGCCGGCTCAACGTACTTGGCGGGTTCAGCCATGAACTTCGACTGGCAGCCGGATGAGCAGAAATAATACGGCTTGCCCTCGTACTGCGCCCGGTGTGTGGTTTGGTGCGGGTCGACCATCATTCCGCAGACCGGATCCTTCACCTTCCCGGCATCCGCCGTGGGCTCATGGTGGTGAAGGTGGTGTCCCGTATGGTCGCCATGATCGTGATGGGAGTGGCCCTGATGGCCGTGCTCTTTGGTGGTCGGGCTGTGGGTCATGGCGGTTCTCCGCTGATGCCTTTATGGGAACGGGAAGCCTAAGGCTTCCCACGATGGGAAGGTCAAGCGTCCTGGTCAGAGTGCCTGCGGGTCGGTGCCGGGGAGGAGAGCCCTCCGCCGAACGCGGTTTCGAACAGGCGCTCGGCCCAGGCATCCCGGATCCTCCGGCTGGCCTCGATCATGCGGGTCACGTCCCCGATCCAGGCCGCCTCGGCCGCCTTGAACGGGTTCTCCGGCGGGAGCGCCGTATGTTCCTGTTCCATCGCCGCGAGCATGCGGACGCCCCGCATCCAGGGGCTGAAGGTCTCGGCAAACATCGTGCGGCTCACGCGCATGGGATGCAGCGCCTCGGCCATGGCCGCGGACCAGGGCGTCACAGCGGCCCTGATCCAGGGACTCACGAAGGTCCGGTAGGCCGCCTCGTTCACCTCCGAGATCTCCCGCACGCGCTCGAACGAGCGGCGCGGATATTCGAAGTCGAGATCCTCGACGCGCCGCTCCTCAAAGGTAACCTCGCGGGTGATCTGTTGTTCGATGCCTGCCGTGGAAGATCCGATCCGCATCTCGTAAAGACCTGGCTCCAGCTCCCCGATCCGGGGGAGGTTCTCCAGGATCGTTCGGTGCTCCAGGTTGGCCACCTTGGCGGAGACGAAGATCCCGAGATGCCCGATGTGCGGGTTGGTGAGATAGACGATCCTCTGCCCGGCCCGCTTCAGGTCCTCGGTGGTGGCGTAGACCGCAGGGATCCAGCCCAGCGCCTGGTGCGGCGGGGTGATGTTGTCCCCGTAGGAGGCGAAGATCACCAGCGGGTTCCTGATCCGCCGCAGGTCGACATGGCAGCCGCCGCAGACCTGCACGAGGCCTTCCTCCAGCCGGTTGCCGACGAAGAGGTTCTCGACGATGGCGACGATCTCCTCCCGGCTCAGGAAGTAGAAGCCATTCCACCAGCGCTCGAATTCCAGGAACCGCTCGCGCTCGGTCTCGATGCGGGCGAACAGGTTTGCGTACTTCTCCCAGACCGCCTCCGGCTTGAGGTTCTCGAAGTTCTGGACGAGCCAGGCGCCGTCGAACCGCCCCTGGCCGAGATCGCCCAGCAGATGGGCGAGCCAGGCGCCGCCGACGAAGGCGCCGGCGATCCGCATCGGGTTGATGCCCGCCTCCCCGGCCCAGTAGGACAGGGGCGAGCCGTTCAGGACCGCTGGACCGACCAGGCCGGCGCAGTCCGCGGCCAGGATCGTGATCGCCCATCCAGCCTGGCAGTTGCCGTACAGGATGGGCGCTCGGCCCGGATGACGGCTGGCGACCTCCTCCACGAAGCGCCGGAGCGTGTGCAGGACATCGAGCAGGGTCTGGCCCGGAACAGGTTCTGGCCCGAACGCCACGAAGTACACCGGGTGCCCGGCCCGGAGCGCCAGGCCGACCTCGGAGTCGCGCTTGAAGCCGCCGATCCCGGGCCCATGCCCAGCGCGGGGATCGAAGACGACAACCGGTGGCTTCTCCGTATCGAGGCAGTCGGCCAGGCAATCCTCGCCAACCCGGGTGATCCGCAGCAGGGAATAGTTGGTCGGACGCTCGAAGCGGTGGGCGTCGAGAAGGACCTCGTAGTCGAAATCCAGCAGGGGCGGCTTTCCGGCCCGCTCATGCGCCAGCATGTTGTCGGCCCGCTGCCGGAGCGTGTCCCAGAACAGAACCGAGCGTTCGGCAAGGTCCCTGGTGTAGGCCGCGAAGTCCCGCAATGCGGTTGCCGGATCAACCAGAGCGGGATCCGGTCCGGCCAGGGATCTGATGGTTTCCGGTTGCTCAGGCGGGACCGGGGTGTGCATTCCGAGGGGAGATCCGTCAACGACGCGGAGCCTCGCCTGCGGCTTCCTCCGTGGCCGAGTTTCAGTCGCTGTCCGGTTGCTCAGTGCCATGGTCCTCACCCTTTCATCGGTGATGCAATAGCCCAGGTGGAGCGCCATCGCCTTGACGTGGCGCAATCAGTGTCATCTTCAGAACCATCCGAACGTCAGGGCCACCACGGCGAAATACCGGGCTGCCTTGGCCACGGCCACGATGGCGATGAAGACTGGAAACGGCTCCCGCAGCACGCCGGCAACAATCGTGAGCGGATCGCCGATGAAGGGCACCCAGCTGAGAAGCAGCGACCAGCGACCGTAGCGGTGATACCAAGCTTCGGCCCGCTTAATGGACTCGCGCTTGAGCGGGAACCAGGGCCGGTCCTCGAAGGTGGCGAGCAGGCGCCCCAGCAGCCAGTTCGCCGCCGACCCCAACGTGTTGCCGACGCTCGCCACGATCACGAGCAGCCACCACGTGTAGTGCTCCGAGACCAGGAGCCCGAACAGCACGACCTCGGACTGGAACGGCAGGACTGTCGCGGACAGGAACGCCGCCGCGAATAGTCCGCCATATTCCAGGAGGTGGTTCAACGGGCGTTTCCTTCCTGGCAGGCTGCCTCGCTTCCAACGAAACGGACGGACAGGATGTCTGGCACGTCCTCATCGCCAGGGCGCCGCTCGACCGAGCGGGCATCGAGCCGGGCGCGTCGGGAGGGCGTCAGAAGCCGCAGGAACCGCTTTGAGGCGACGACGCCCAGGTTGGCCTGCTTGGACCGCCGCTCCATCCGCGGCAGGGCGTTCATCGCGGGTCCGAGCACCGTGAACTCGGCGCGGCGTCCGTCATCGAAGACGCCGGCGAGGACAAAGCCGCAGTGGAGCGTGGCGATGACGTGGGTGCCCGACGGCATCTCGTCATGACTTCTCCAGGTGTTCAGGGGGCGCAGGATCTCGTTGGCTGTGTCGAAAGCCCGAGCCGCCTGTTCCTCGGGCGAGCCGTCGAGGAACACGGCGAGCACGCCGTCCCCCAGGTACTTGTCGACGATGCCGCCGTGGCGTGAGACCGCGTCGTGGACGAAGCGCCGGAACGCCATCAAATCATTGATGACCTCGCGACCCGGCCGTTCCCGGGTCAGCGCGGAGAAGCCGCGGATGTCGACCGCCAGCAGACAGGCATGGCGCTCGGCGACCTCCGCCGTCTCCGCGCTGGCCACCACCTCGGCGGCGATCCCCTCGGGCAGGAAGCGCGACAGGAGCATCCGGTCCCATCGCGCCTTCAGCACGGCCGCCCAGGCCAGCCGGGTTCGATGCACCGCGTAGAGGACGAAGCCCGCCGCAACGGCGAACGACAGGAACCCGAGCGTCTGCCGGAACGCGAAGGCAGGCGTGGTCCCGGCCGCTTCAAAGGTTCCGGTGAACAGGAGCAGGGCAAGCGAGGCGAGCCAACCTCCGGCCACGATCCCGGCAAAGGCGGCGACAAGATCACGGCGCAAGCGCATTCCCGTCTGGATGAGGAGGAGAATGGCCGGCAGCAGGCTGACCGCGTCCGTCGCGAGGAAGAGATCGTGGGCATCGCGCGGCAGGTGGTCGGCGATGACATAGACCGCCAGCGCCGCGTCGGTCATCGTGGCGGTCCACGGCAGCCAGCGGCCGCCGACGGCAAAGCGTGACGCGAAGGCCAGCACGACCGTCGTCAGGCAGTAGATCACCAGCACGATCCAGTGGCCTTCCCGGTGGCCATGGCCGTATTCGAGGAAGGCGCCCGCCCCGAGGATGGCCAGGATCAGAAGCCGCGGCACTAGGGCCCGGCGGTCGAAGTCGTTCTCCAGGTGCTCGGGCAGCCCGCCGGCCGGGTGCCGACCGGGGACGGGCCTGTCCGGGCCTTCGCTCTCCGTTGGGCGCAGATCCCGGCGGCGGATGAGGTTCAGCATCCGGTGCGTGGCTGCGCCGGGGACCTGTCGGCGATCCTTGCGGTGTCCGGACCGGCACTCCGGGTCGAGCCGGTGGCGACGGGACCGACATGGAGCGTCAACGGGCTCTCATAGGAGCCGAGAACCAGGCGCGCCGGAACCGTCGTGTCCGGCTCAAGGTCCCGGGCAAGGGGCCCGACCTCGATCCAGACCTTGCGGCCATCCAGGCTCTCCGTGGCGCCCGACCTGACCGGCAGCGTCCCGATCTCGCCGGTGTGTCCCTGGCCGAAGGATCCCATGATCCGCGACGGCTCCCCATCCGATAGGCGCAGCCCCGTGATCAGAACGCGGTCCTCTCCGGAGTTCTCGACCGAGAAGGTGACGATGGCCGTTTCACCGGCCCGGGCCGGGGTGGCGGCGACCTGCGTGACCGTGACATCGCCGAAGACGGCTCCCTCGTCGTCAGCCTTGGCGGAGCAAGGCTGCAGGATGGAATAGGCTGCCATCGTCGCAACAGCCGCCCCGACGGCAACGAACCGCTTCATCGAATGCATAGAGGTTTCCTTGTTGTTGTTATTGGATGTCGCCGGTCGCCGCGGCGACTCCGAAAGCGCGGCGGCCGACGACGATCCGCCAGGGTTGGGACCGGACGGAGTCTCGTGGCTATCGGCCCTTGCGGATGGTGACGACGGAGATCTGTCCGTTCACCCGGTCAGCCTGGAACTGAACCTTGTCACCCGCCTTCACGCCCTTGAGCACCGCCGGATCCTGCGCCCGGAACACCATGGTCATGGCGTCCATGTTCAGGTTCGGGATCGGCCCGTGGTCGATGGTGACCTTGCCCTGGGCCGTGTCGACCTTCTCGACCGTGCCGGACACCGTGGGGAGGTTCGTCGCGGCGGCCGGCTGAGCCGCAGGCCGGGTCGGGGCCGCCTGGGCCCTGCCGGTGTCGATCCTGACGACGGAGATCTGGCCGTTCACGCGGTCCGCCTGGAACTGGATCTTGTCGCCTTCCTTCACACCCTGGAGGATGGCAGGGTCCTGCGCACGGAAGACCATCGTCATGGCGTCCATGTTGAGGTTCGGGATTGCGCCGTGGTCGATGGTGACCTTGCCGCCACCGGCATCCACCTTCTCAACCGTGCCGGAGACCATCGGGAGATTGCTTGCGGCGGGCTGCGCGGCGGGTTGCGCCGGAGCGGCGGCCTGAACCTGCGGGGCCGGTGCTGACGCACCCTTCTGGTCGAGCGGCCCGGACCCGTGCGGCGGCTGGTCCAATCGGGCGCGATAGTCCGCCTGACGGTTGCGGACCTGCCACTCCTTGAGCTCGGAGATCTGCTTCTGCTGCTCGTCGAGGATCTTCTGCGCGACCCGGCGGAGCTGCTCGTCGGCGCCGTGCTCCAGTTGCGTCCGGGCGAGGAAGATCAGGTCCTCGTGGTGGGCGATGAGCAGCGCGGCGAAATCCTTGTCGGGATCGCCGGCGAGCTTCATGTCCTTGAAGCGGTCGTCCATGACCTCGCGGACGCGCTCGTAGGCGGCAGGCGCACCCTTGGCGGGCTGCGCCTGTGCAGGACGGTCCGGGCCAATGGCGACGATGGCCAGCAGGGCCCCGACGGCGGTGAGGGTGGTGGTCAGGAGTTTCATGGCAGTCTCTCGCTGGACAGAGGGAGGGGCCGCCCCGCAACGGTGGGTCTCGGGCACCGGTTGCGGGGCGACTGGGGCGTTATTTGCCCTTCTTGATCGAGGTGACGGAGATCTGGCCGTTCACGCGGTCGGCGGTGAACTGGACCTTGTCGCCGGCCTTCACGTCCTTGAGCAGGGCCGGATCCTGGGCGCGGAACACCATGGACATGGCATCCATGTTGAGGTTCGGGATCGGACCGTGGTCGATGGTGATCTTGCCCTGGGCGGTGTCGACCTTCTCGACCGTGCCGGACACGGTCGGCGTTCCCTGGGCCAACGCCGCTCCCGAAAGGGCGAGCGCGGCGGTCAGGGCAGCGGCGGCGAAGTTGATGCGCTTCATGGAATATTCCTGTTACGTGTGGTGATGGAGAGATCGCGCCGTCACTTGACGACGACGGTGCCCTTCATGCCGGACTCGTAGTGGCCCGGGATCAGGCAGGCGAACTCGAAGGTGCCGGCCTTGGTGAAGCGCCAGACGATCTCGTTGAAGGCGCTGGGCGCGAGACGCTTCCCGTTCGGGTCGTCGTGCTCCATATCCGGGTTCTGCTCCATCGCGACCTTGTGCTTGGCGTTGTTCTGGACGCTGTCGAGCATGAACTCATGGTCGACCTTTCCGGTGTTCTTGAGCACGAACTTCACCTGCTCGCCGCGCTTGATCTCGACCTTGTTGGGCTCGAACAGCATCTTCGCGTCCTCGGTCTCCAGCATGGAGACCTCGATGGTACGGGCGACGGGCTTCTTCGGGTCGCCCGGCTCGCCGGCCGCGAACGACCTGTGGCTGTGGCCGGCCTCGCCGGGGCCGGCAAGCGCCAGCCCGGCTGACAGCGCCAGCGCCGCGACGGCGCCCATGAGAGTGTGTAGACGAACCTTCATTGTCTGCTCCTTTGGCATCGGTTCTCGTTGGGATCAGTGATTGCCGTGACCGCCGGCCGAACGGACCGGACGTTTGCGGGGATCGATGGCTTTGAATTCGGTGGCCTTGACGCCACTGTCGGGCGAGGTCGCGCGGGCGGGCTCGGCGAGCTGCTCGCCTTTCCACTCGTACGCGACGGTGCCCTCCGGGTGCTTGTACCAGCCCGGATCCTTGTAATCGTCGTGGGCCAGGCCCGGCCGCACCTTCACGACCGAGAACATGCCGCCCATCTCGACGGGGCCGAACTGGGCATAGCCCGTCATCATCGGCAGCGTGTTGTCGGGCAGCGGCATCTCCATCGAGCCCATCTCGCCCATGCCGGTGCCGCCCATCGGCATGTAGCCCGGCGCGATCTTCTTCAGGGCCGGCGCCGTCTGGTTCATGTTCACACCGATGTAGGTCCGGTTGTCATGGCCCATGGCGTTCATGGTGTGGTGGCTCTTGTGGCAGTGGATGGCCCAATCTCCGGGTGCATCGGCCACGAACTCGAAGGCGCGCATCTGTCCGACCGCCACGTCGATGGACACCTCCGGCCACTGGGCCGTCTCCGGCACCCAGCCACCGTCCGTGCCCGTGACCTTGAAGTCGTAGCCGTGCATGTGGATCGGGTGGTTGGTCATGGTCAGGTTGCCGAACCGGATGCGGACCTTGTCTCCCTGGCGCACCACGAGCGGGTCGATGCCCGGGAACACGCGGGTGTTCCAGCACCAGAGATTGAAGTCCGTCATTTCGTTGACGCGAGGTACGTACGATCCGGCCTCGATGTCGAAGGCGTTGAGCAGGAACACGAAGTCGCGGTCGACGCGGCGCTCTGCCGGATCGCGCGGGTGCACGACGAAGAAGCCCATCATGCCCATCGCCATCTGGACCATCTCGTCCGAATGCGGGTGGTACATGAAGGTGCCGGACTTCTGCAGGATGAACTCGTAGACGAACGTCTTGCCCGGAGGAATGTGGGGCTGGGTGAGACCGCCGACCCCGTCCATGCCGCTGGGCAGGAGCTGGCCGTGCCAATGCACCGCCGTGTTCTCCGGCAGCTTGTTGGTCACGAAGATGCGCACCTTGTCGCCTTGGACCGCCTCGATGGTCGGTCCCGGCGACTGGCCGTTGTAGCCCCACAGGTGGGCCTTCATGCCGGGCGCCATCTCGCGCACGACGGGCTCGGCGACGAGATGGAATTCCTTCCAGTCGCCGTTCTGGCGCCACGGCAGGGTCCAGCCGTTGAGCGTCACGACGGGCTGGTAGTCCGGCCCGCTCTTCGGATAGAGCGGCGGCTGCATCGTGGCCTCGGTCATGGTGGGCGCCTCAGGCAGGCTTGCGGCCTGGGTGCGCCCGCTGATCATGCTGGCTCCGGCGAGGGCCAATCCCCCTGCGCCGAGAAAACCTCTTCGCGATACGGTCATTGGTTGTCTCCTCAAAGATTTCAGTGTCCTGCGGCGGCGGCTTCCCCGCCGCCGGCAGCCGCAGTGGTTTCTCCGCCGGCCTCGCCACCGCCGCTCAGACCACCGACGAGGGCGGCCTTGAGGTCGGTCGCGGCGATCCAGAAGTCGCGGCGGGCGTTGATCGCATCGACATTGCTCAGGATGCGGGTCCGGGCGTCGATGATGAGCTGGGTCACGTCGACGAGCATGCCGCTGTACTGGAGCAGCGCCTCGTCCTGGATCCGCTTCTGCAGCGGCAGGACGCGGTTCTGGTAGTGGCGGGCGAGATCGTATTTGCCGCGGTAGACCACGTAGGCCTCGCGGGCCTCCGAGCGCACGTTGACAGCCCGCTCCGCCAGGCGGTTCGCGGCCGCCATGTAGGCTTCCTGGGCACCGCGACGGGTGGTCTCGCCGAAGTCGAAGATCGGGATCGTGAAGGACGCCTCGATCCCGCGGGTCCGGCTCTTCTCCTTCTCGATCTCGACCTCGCCTTCCTCGTTGATCGTCGTCGATTTGCCGAAGCTTGACCCTTCGACCAGCTCGATGTCGCTGACGACGCTCTGGATCACGTCGAGGCTGTACTGCCCCGCAACCGCGTTGAGGTCGTTGCGCAGCGCCTGCAGGTCCACGCGTCGGGCCAGGGCCTCGCTCTCGACGTCCTTCTGGGTCGCGAGCCGCGACGGCAGCGGCGGCAAGTTGCTGGGCAAGGTGAAGTTGATGTCGCGTCCCCACAGGCCGAGCTGACGGATGAGCCGCTCGCGCTCGACCTTCTGGTCGATCCGTGCCTGCGCGAGCTGGGCGCCGAGCTCCTGGTAGAAGGCATGCTCGCGCGCCTGTTCCAGTTTGTTGAGGGCGCCGGTCTCGCCGAGCTGCTTGGCCAGCTGAGACGCCGTCTCGGCCGTGGCGAGGGCCTGCTGAAGGAAGGCGACTTGCTGGTTGGCCGCGATGGCCCGGTAGTACTGCCGGCGTGCTTCGGCGCCCAAGGTCAGCACGGCCTCGGCCGTGCGGAACTGCTCCGCCCGGAACTCCTGCTGAGCCACGGCAGCGCGTTGCGGCAGGGTTGCAAGCTCGAACAGGCCGATCATCAGCTGCCGCTCGACCTCGAAGGCTCCGCCGCCCAGAAGGCCGCTTCGACCAAGCGACACGGTCGGATTGGGCGGCAGACTGGCCTGCACGTAGGTCGCCTCGGACACGCCCAGGTCATTGAAGGCCGCCTGAAGGCCCCGGTTCTTCAGCAATGCGACCTGGACGGCCGAGTCCGGGGTGAGGGGGCGCCGGAGGAGCCCCTCCACCCGCTGCTGGGCCGCAAGAGCCTCCGCCTCATTCGTGATCTTGGCGACGTCCTTGTTGAGTTCCGTGTACGCGACAGTTCGTGCGACGGAAATGCCTCCGTCCTGCGAGAACCCGACACAGCCCCCAAGGAACAGGGTGAGGGCAACGCCCCCGAGCAGCCCCAGCCGCGGCATCGAACTTGTCGTGCATTCTTGTTCATTCATTGCGTTGTCTTTCCTGCGCGTGCGTTGCCACGCCGCCCCCAGGCGGTCGGTGTATTATCCTGGCTGCCCATTGGTCACCGCCCGCGCCGGGCAGCGTCGTCCGAGTCACCCCGCTCCGGGTTGGCCCCTGGCGCGACACGCCGATTGAGCTCACGCCAGTCCAGAGGCTCGACAACGTCGTAGTTCTGGATACCCGCCGTCACGGGCGAATAACCGGGGTCTCGGATATCAGCAGTGAGGCTGGAAGGTGCTACCAGGTAGGTGGGAGGGGTCGTGGGCACGCAGGCGCCCAGACCGAGTCCAAGGGCGGCGAGTGGTACTAGCTTGATCATTGGGGCCGTCTCCGGACGGACCTCGACAGTGCAGTCGGAATGGGACTTGGTCGGTGACGGCATCGAGGCCGTCGCCCACAGCAGGTCTGACGTTCTGATCGCGACTGGGAGGGACCCGTTTCGAGCTTCAGGGCAGCCGCAGCCCACTCTCATGAGCGGCCGCGACCATTCGTGCGGGCGTCATTCGCCCGCGCCTGGCTCAGACGGTTCGTGGGGGCCTGTCGAGGCCGCCGATGGTGATCTCCTCGACCTGCTCGTCGCAGGCAAGGGCGGTGGAAGCCTCGGATACGGCCGGGGAGTACAGGCTTGGCGCCGCACTGACCTGGAAGGCATGGCATGCGCCCATGCTGCAGCAGATCAGGCCGACGCAGGCTTGCGTGTCAGGATGGCTATCGGCTGAAACGTTCCACGCCGAGGCATCGCAAGATGCCGTCACATCGGCGTGCTCGTGGTCTCCCTCGGAAGCGGCATGCCCATGTACGGTGTCCGCCACCGCGGCATGCCGATGTGCAGCCTGCGCAGCCGCCTGCGGCCCGGAGATCGGAAAGATCGCCATGGTGATCGCAAGCAGCGCAACAATGATGGTGCCCATCAGCCGCAAGGGAGGGAAGCTCCTGTTCGTCGGAACCGGATATGTGTCACGAAAGTCCGGATTCGACAAGCGTGTGCCTGACGAGGTGTGGATCAAAGCCAAGCCAGACGGAACGGCGCTCAGTTGCATAGGAAACCTCGGCTTGGCCACGCTTACTATGGGTCTAATGCTTCCCACCGTGGCAAGGTCAACCGGTTTCGATGGGTAGGTCTTCGTCCAGCCTGCGACAAACTGCAGCCAGGCCTGACGCAACGATTGAGTTCGTTGGTCAAGGAATGGGCGAACCAGGAGATCTTCCCAGAGCTGAGGGCAACCACCGCGTCGTCATTGCGCATGATGAGTCTGTCCGAGACGAGCCGCGCCATGGTACCCATGCCCAACATGCTCATGTGGGAAGAGCTCAACAATGGTTAAGAAGTCGGCACCACCTACCCTAAAGCTCTCAGGCGCTCCCTTTGAGACTGAAGGAGCCCGATGGCTCAACCGGCACAAGCGGCGGGCGGCGGCGGGGCGGCTCAGCCGCGCTGGCATTTCAAGCGATCCGCTTACCACTTTCCTGCAAACGGGGAAGGGGCTGCTCTGGCTCCTTGTCGGAACCTTGCTCTTCGCTGCGGCTTTGGGCGGGATCTTCGCCGTGCGGATGTGATGCACGGCGGCCGAGCCGCTTCACGATTTGGGGATGACAGGGGCAAGCAGCTTGTTCATCCACATTGCATGGTGCCTCTCATGGACCGTTCGCGAGCCGGAGAAGCATGTCCAGGTCGCACCCGAAGTCGTCGAACTCATCGTCGAGCAACCCCTCCGTGGGAGGGGTGATGTGCATGTCGTTTTTGAGCTGGTGGATCTCGCTTCTGGCGTCGCCATAAGGCGGAGCCGGCTGCCGGACAGGAGTGCGCGCCTTGGCGATGGACGCGGTTGGCGGCGACCGGCGTTGCGCGGTGCCGCCGCTCCGCGCAGCGGGGAACCGCGTCAGGGATGTGCCTCGGTGGCCTTCGCGAACGCTAACTCTCTTGCGGCCCGTCGAGGCGTCCTTGGGTGTCGTGACCAGGGCGCCGATGGTGGTTGCAGCGTAAGGCATGGATTTGTCCTTATGTTGGAATGAACATGGTCCTGAGGATCATGAGCGGCGCAATGACAGCCTATGGCTGGCACTCGGCGGGGTTGGGCTGGTCCGGCTTGAATCGCGCCTGATGGCGGCGTGGCGGGCGGGGCGGCTGGCGTGGGCCGTCTGCGTCGGGGCGGATCGGGCCGATGTGGCGCGGTGCCGATCAAGCGTGTCGGGACGGCGGGAGGCAGAGGCAGGGATCCTGCCGTGGGGATCCGACAGCTGATCGAACGTATCGGCGAGCGCCAACAGTTTCTCGCTGATGCGATGATCGTCGGAACCTGAACCGGGATCCAACATGCCCGCGAGCGTCGTCCTGTCGATGCCATCGGCGAATGGATCGGCCGCAGCCGCCTCCAAGACGGCGGCGAGCAGGACCGCGCTGCGCAGAACCGCAGGCGCAGGAGAGCCGTGCAGCAGCGCCGTGGCATCGGGCCGGCGCAGGATCGGCATCGCGACGGGGAGAAGACGGATGCGACCCGGCTGCCTATCGTTCGATTGGCGGCTTGCCGCGTCACTTGTGGCATCGGCAATGTTGTGGCAGCCGCAGGCAAGGAGCCATTGGGGCATTCCGCGGCCGAAGAGTGTTGCCGCTCCGGCTGTCGGCCCCGACATAGCCGTCGTGGGCGCAGCAGTGGCCCTCCTTGCCGCAACCGTTCCCATGAAGGTCGCCCCGAAGGGCAGCACGGGCAGACAGTTGGATCCCGAAAGCAGAAGGGATCCCATGAGGTGCAGCGGGGCGCTCAGGATCACATCATGATCGTTCCGATCCGCTTCGTCGAGCAGCGGCTGCAGACCCGGCAGTGGATCGCTGCACGGGTCGACGCGCTCGACGGTGATGGTGGGAGCACACGGGGGTGCGTGGAGCACGAGTGAACCGCGGTGGACGAACTGGACGAGCGTCGTCGGCCTCTCGACAGTCGCAAGGCCGCGGGCGGTCAGCAGCGCCGCGTGGGATGCGGAGGCGTCATCCGCGAAAAACGCAACGATCATGGTACCTCTCCAGCCCCCTGGTGCGCTGGCCCGCCCTTGTCGGCTGGGTCGGTGTCCGAGCGCGTCTGGTACAGGTACGCTCCTTTTTCGAGCGTTCAGGATTATATCATTGGTATACCTGTAGCGACTACAGGTTTATGCGAACAACATCGCCGCTTGGTTACCAAGAGGTTGCCGCCGGGTTCGAGCGCTACGGGGTCGGCTGCGCCGAAGCACCGCGAAGCCCCTCGCCGGCGGGGTCGGCACCATCGCGGTTGCCGAAGCCGTCGGGACGGCAACAAGCATCGGGGAAGGACGATCCGATGACCGCCAGCGGTCGAGAAACTCACCCAGATGGGGGCGTTCCGCCCTGCCCGCCTCCAGGCAGCTGACAAGACTGTCCATGCTGGCGTTGTGCGCGGCCGCATCGATCCGTCCGGTGAGAAACGCCCAGCGAACGTACAAGGCATACAGGTTCAGGACATCGCCCTCGCAATAGGCCCTGACCTGTTCGATGTCGCCTTGCTCCACCATGGCTTCGACCTCGGAGCCGTGACCGCCGATCTTGCCCGGCAGACCCATCGCGAGGGCCGCCTCGTCCAAGCCCATCCTCACGCTCGCGCCATAGTCGGAGAGCACCTCCATCAGGTCGCAGTGCCAGTCGGGCGCAAAACGCTGGGCGTAGTTGTTCCACCTGTCGCCCCGCTGGGTCCAGGCCTCGGCGGTGATGCCGTGGATCAGCGAACGCAGCTGCAGGACGGCGATGTCGAACGCCCGTCCGTTCCAGGTCACCATCCGCATGTTCCGCTGCGCGAAGTGGCGCCAGAACGCCACGAGGATGCGCCGCTCGTCCCAGTCGGCGCGTCCGCCCGAGCGGCAGCACTCGACGATGTAGCGCTCCCGCTCCGTGCCCTCGTCGCGCTCGATCCTCGCCTCCACGAACGAGATCGCGACGACGCGGTGCCAGATCGGTTTCGGGAACTTGTCGGCGGGCCAGTCCGCGGGAATGAGATCGCGGTCCGAAACGGTTTCGATGTCGAGGCAGATCAGGCGGTCGTGCTGCATCATGGGCTCCATGGGAAAGACGGCAATTGTCAGGGATCGGAAGTGGCTGCCGGTGGCGAAGCGCGGAAAGGTGCAAGTGGCGAGCAGCTCAGACCTCGGCGACGAGCCCGGGGTTGAAGGCGTCGGTGTGCCCGGTGCTGCGGGGGTTGCTCAGGACACGTGTTTTTCCGACCCTATAGTCGGCGGCTGCCGCCACATGTCCGTGGACCCACAGGGCGGGTGCGCCCCAGCTGAGCATGACCGGCTCCAGGTTGGACGCATGGGCCGTGGGCAGCCAGCGCTCCGTCGAGCACCATCCGAGCCAGTCGTCAGGCAGGGAGCGCCGGGATGGTGCGTGATGCGTCAGTACGACGGCCCTGTCGCCTGGCCTGACGCCGGTGATCAGCGATGTCGGGGACGAACGAAATCCGTGTTCCTGGCAGACGATGCTCGCGAGGACATCCTCGACGTAGGCACGTGACCGCGCATGCGCGCCGGCGGCCACGTGGGGCGCCCATGGCCGTTGGTGCGCAAGGACAATGCGCTGGCAGTCCGGCCACGCACCCCGCGCGAAGGCCCGTGCGACGGTGGCCCGGTCGGCGCCATTGAGGCCCCAATCCGTCCACAGCGTTGCGCCGACGACGTGAACGCTGCGTCCGTGTCTGTCGACAAGGCTGGCGGTCTCGTCGGAGAGCAACGTGATGCCGATGCTGCGCGCGAGCTCTCGACCGCGGGCCAGGGTCTCGGCCATCGGGCGCCCGTTCCAGTACTCGTCGTTGCCCGAGACCATGATGATGGGGCGATCTCGGCAACGGCTGCGCAAGTTACGGTCGATCCACCGCAGCGATGCCTCCAGATCCGATGCGATGCCGCCCGCGATCAGAACCGCGTCGCAGTCCGGCAGCTGGTCCGGCAGCGTGAACGGCGGGAGGCGCCCGTCGTCGACGTGCAGGTCGGACATGATCCAGAACCGCATGCCGTGGCTTGGAGCAGCCCTCGGCGGGGCTGGCACCGGCCTGGCAGCCTGTCGTACGCGGGAGGTCCCGTCGCAAGACCTGCGGAGGGGCGCCGTCGGCCTCCCGTGCGCGTTTTTCAAGCTTGGAGGAGTGATCCTTGCCTTCGGCGTGGTTCGACGTGCGTCGTTCATTCTCACGGGTCTCCATCATTGGAGGTTGGGCCACACAAGTCCGGCTAGCTGGCATCAGGGAGGTGAGAGCGTCATTGCGGTGTGCTGGAGCCGACCCTGTCGCGGACCCGCAGGACCGCATCGACCATTCGGCGGAGCCTGCGAACGGAGCCACCCTGCCAACGCCTGCGAAGGAACTCCCTCTCGACGCCGTCCAAGGGCGGGAAGAAGCGCCTGTCGAGCCCCCGCTCGCGGGCGATGTCCTCGACTAGGGCCGGCAGAAGGGCGTCCAGGTGCTCGGGGCCAGGCTCGGGAAAGGACAGGACAGCGCGGAAGCGGTCGAGCAGGGGACCGGGGAGCCGCCAGCTCTCGTTTGCCGTGCAGATGATCGATACCCACGACAGATCGAGGTCTGCCTGGAGACAGGGATCGGGGAAGCGGGCCGCCGTCTCCGGATCCATCGCCTGGAGCATGGCGTCCCAGAGCCGCCCATAATCCGAACGGGTGGGCGCCTTGTCGACCTCGTCGACGAACACGAGGGGATTGGCCTGCCGCCAGCGGGCCACGGCCATGAACGGCCGGCACGGCTCGGTCGAGTGCCAGCGCCGCTCAGTTCCGCCGAAGCTCGCGCCGCCGTCGTTCGACCCGTCCACCCGGAGCACCCCCATGCCGAGGGTCTCGCCGAGGCGCCTGGCGAAGCGGCTTTTGCCCGATCCGGGAGGCCCCTCGATCAAGAGGTTGCCGAGATGCACATAGGCGCGTCCGACGAGCCAGCGCAGCACCTGGTCGATGACGGCCTCGGCCTGCGGGAACTCGCCGAGAAGCCTGTTGCGGACCTCCGCCAAGTTCGGTGTGACGACCAGGGGCAGCGGCGTCCCGATGACGTGCTCGTAGCCCCGCCAAACCTCCTTGCCCCGGCCGTGGCCTGTTTCGCCTGCGGACTGGCAGACAATCACATGGCCCTCTGGAGGCTCGGTGCCCGCCGCCTGAGCGGCCTCAGGCTCCGGAGCAGGAGCTTGCAGACTCCTTTCGCGCTCCCTGCGCTGGGCGGCCGCCTTGCGCTCTGCGACGCGTCGGCGCTCCTCCGCGACCGCGAGGCGTTCGACGGGTCCCACCGCCTGGCGGCCGGCCTTGAGGGCGACGGCCGCAAGGGTTTCGTAGACATAGGTCTCTGGCACCTGCCCCACCGCCATCGCGGACAGCCCTGTGGCCATGACGGCGGCATCCTTCTTGAGCCCATCGAAGGCGGCACCGAGCGCCTGGCGCCACGCCTGAGCCGCATCCGCTCGGACGGCGCCGCTCGCGGGGAAGGCCGCGCCCACCTCTGGATCCCCGACCGTCCCAAGCAGGTCGTCGTAGGGATTGGGGAGTTCCTCATCGTCTCCCGATGCCAGGAGAAGGCTGATCCTCCTCAAGGCTGTTCCGACCTCGTCGAGCCGTCCCGTTTCGCGCCAGACGGCAAGGGCGAGGCGCGCTGCTGTGTCCCGGTCACCGGCCGGCGCCAGGAGCATGAGCAGTGCATCCGCGACCTCCCGCGCCGCAGGCCTGTCGGTGAGGGCAGCGACTTCGTCAAGCATGGCACATGTTGCCGCCAATGGAATCGTTGCAGGCAGGCGCGAAGAGCCACGAGCTGCGTCAAGGCAACGCTGCACAGCCGCGCCCAAGCCTGGGCCGAGGGCATGCGCATCGGTGATCAATTGCTGCGCGGCATCGCCATGGACAGCGCCCCCGTCGAGGGCGGTGCGGAGGACGCGGGGGAACGACCGCAGCAGGATAGCTCGTGCCGTCGCAGGCGGGATACTGGTCATGGATAGTCTCGGAGGCGTTGGCGGAAGGGACGGAACGCAGCGTCATCACGCACCCACCCCATGTGGGGTCGGTCGCAGCGCACCAGGGGATGGCGTCGGCGCCAGCCGAGAGCCGGCCGGAACCATGTCAGCTGCGCTATGAGGGGATCTCCAAGACGAATGCCGGATCAAATTCGCGGTTCTCGGTGCCGTATCCCTTGGGATTGGACACGATCCTTGTCCCGCCGATCCGATAGTCGACGCTCGTGTGCATGTGGCCATGGACCCAGAGCGTCGGCGCCGTCGCGTCGATGAGAGCCTCCAGGCTGGATGCATAGGCAGCGTTCAAAGGGTTCCCGGTGAATCGCGGCGCGACGGACCGTGAGCTCGGGGCATGGTGCGTGATCACCACACGGGACACGAGGTGGTTGGACGCGCGCAGGTCACCGAGCAGCGCCTCCCTGAGGTAGGCCCGTGAAGCGGCATGGAGGGCGGCCGCCTCTTCGGGCCGGAAGCGCAACCATCGCGGCTTGGTCTCCCAAGCGATCCTGCGATGATCGTTCAGGCCGTGGCGCGCGGCCCCCATCGCCAGCGGACGCAGGACATCGCCGTCGAGCCCGTAGTCGGTCCAAAGGGTACATCCGACGAAGGCGACCCGTCCCATCACCACGGCATCGTTTTCCAGAAGATGGACGTCATGCTCGACCGCCGCGATGAGGCCACGGGCCAGTTCCTCGCGCAGCGTCGTTCGATAGAACTCGTGATTGCCCGCCACCATAACCACAGGCATGTGCGGCCGTATCACATCCGCTGCCCACATGACGCTATCCACGAGTCCCTCGCCGATGTCGCCCGCGATCAGGGCGACGTCGGCCTGCGGAATGGCGGCGGGAGTCCATGCCGGGCCGACATCCCGATGCAGGTCGGAAATTATCCAGAGCCTCAAACCATCCTCCATGTCGCATGCTGGACAAGACACACCGGAGCACCGGTCTAGCCGGGCTCGCCCGACTGAGCCCCCGCAGGCACCGGACGGGGCCGCCACTGGCGCCACTGGTTCGAAAGATCCTGGCATCGGGCATGCCGGGGTGATTGGCGCGACAGCCGCGCCAACGCATGGGCCAAGATGAACGGCGCGGCGGCGTCCCGGCGCAAGGCGTGCGCAAGAAGACAGCTCATGATGAAGTCGGCGTAGGTCGTGTCGAGGGCGGCGCGGCGCACGAGCACATCGACCGCGGCTCCGATCACGAGCGCCGAGTGGGCCCGGGCGTGCAGGCGCCGCCCGCCCGCGGCTGCGAGCCTGCTCAGCCCGAGCACCCGTTCGAGTTCATGCCGGCGGCTCGTGCCGATCTGTCCTGGTGCCAGGGTCCGCCAGAACGCGAGAGCCCGCCGCTCTCCAACAACGGCATCGCGCCGCGGGTGATGTGCCCGATGCGACTGCCGTCCGGATCCGGATCGGCTCCGCGACAACGCCTGGTTCTGGCGGGAGGCAGGCAACTTGATAGGGGCTTTTCGGGTGGTGGCTCGGGACATGGCGGCTCCTTCACGTGTCCGGACTACCCTGGAACACGCGCCAATCGGTGGTGAGGGGATGGTTTGCGGCCGGCCGCTAGTGGGTGGACGCCGCGGCACCCTGCGCCGACGTGCCGAGTCGATACAGCCGTGAGTACGTCCGAGCGTAGGTCCGGCCGTCGGTGGCGTAGACCTCGGATGTCGTGACGGCCCGCCCTGACGGGAAATCGGGGTGGTCGTAGGACCGGCCGACGAGCGCCCGGACCATCCTGGGCTCCACGGTCCAGTCATCGAGCAGCGGCGCGGCCGCAAGCTCCTCCGGGGTCGGCCCGAGGCCATCATGGATCGCCTGAAGCGCATCCGCCAGGTCACGGAGCCGCTCCGGGGCACTCCGCCCGTCGCAGGTGACCACGGTCCGGTCGCCCGCGCCGACGTGGGCGGCGAAATGCGCAGGATCGATCCCGGTCGCCGACGGGGCCGCGGCGGCCGCATGCAGGGCGGCAGCAAGCAGCAGTGTGGATCGGAGGACGGACGGCACCGGCCGGCCGGCGATCAACGAGAGGGCCTCCGCGCGGCCCAGGCAAGGGAGGGTGATCGGCAGAACCCGCGCCTCCGGCGGCGCGCCTTGGGCCGGAGTGTGTCCCCCTCCGGCGCTCATGAGGGTGGCACGCATCCCGGCCTGGAAGCTGGCCACGGCGGGGCCGCCACCGGAGCGTCCGCAACCGAGGAGCCAAGCGGGCATTGGGCGCTGCTCGCCTTCGAACCCGCCGGCGTTCGAGGATCCCTCCTCCTCGCCGTGGCCGCCGCGCGCGGTCAGGCACGCGAGCCCCTGCAGCGCCGCCGCGGCGAGGCGCTCATCCAGGGCGGTTGGCCCGACCGGAACGACCGCCAGTGTCGATGAGGGCGGGCGGCAAAAGCCGTCGGCCAGGCAGCGGGCGGGCAGGTCGAGGACGACGGCGCGGCCCTGCTGCCGCGCGGCGGCGATGGCGTCGTCGACCAGGGTGCCTGCGGCACGGGAGCTGATCGCGTGCTCGACGAGTTCGACCGTGTCTGGCATCGTCGTGTGATACCCTAGGCGCGCGTCGCCGGGCCCTGTGATCCGGATCAGTGTGGCGGGCCGCTTGGCGGCGGCTCCCAGGCCGAGGGCCGCGGCCACGGCGGCGTGGGTGCAGACGGAGCGTCCGTCGAGAGCGACAAAGGCAGTGATCATGGCGGAAACACCCTCCAGGAACAGGGGCCGGCACCAAGCGCCGGGCGCCGGGGCAGCACCCGGGGAACGCATGGCGGCAGGATCGACGAAGGAATGGAAGTATACCATTGGTATAAGAATTTTTCAAGCCGATCCTGGCCGGCCGCCGGCGCTCGAAGCGCTGATGGTTAACGGCTTCCCGTCCGACGAGCCGATCCCGGGGGAGCTGTGCCAAGCGGCCAGGTCGATGCTTGGGCTCTCGCAACGACAGCTCGCAAAGGCGGCGGGTGTCTCGAAACTCTACATCAACGATTTCGAGAACGGCTTCCGCAGGATCGCCGCGAAGTCGGTCGCGAAGCTGCGCGCGGCGCTGGAGGCGGGCGGTGCCCGCTTCGTCAAGGCCGGCGGCTGCACTGGCGTCATCATGGAGATGGACCGGCCGGAGTTCGAGCGGCAGTCCCGCTCACCGGAAAGGCGGGAGCGGAGCACAGGAGCGGATGCGGCCGGAGCCGTGACTGAAGCCGGGGACCGGCAGAACATTCCGCCCCCGCGGGGGAGGTCGCGCAAGGCTTCTTCGCCGCCGGCGGCGTGAGCCTGGGCCTGCAGGCCCGGCGTTTCGCGTGCACGGATGAACGGAATCGGGTGCCTTGAGGCGTTTGCACGAACGGCGGCGCAGCCTTGATTCGGTCCGGTAGGCGTTAACCAAGCTGGCCAGGATTGATGCGGCAGCCTCGATTTGCCTCGCGCGTTGTGTATATCAATGGTATAATCACCCGGCGCCTTACCGCGGCCCGGGCCGGTGCGGCGTCGCTGCCGAACGCCGCACCGGCCCCGACGGAGAAAGGAACGTGGATTGAATCCTTGCAGAAGTCGCCCGCAGCATGCCGTTCGCGACCCGCTCCCTAGGCTGCTGAAGGACGCGGAAAGTCAAGCCCCGGCTGTCTGGATCAGATCAAGAATCAAGTATTCAATTCTTTGTCCCGAAGGATAACGCAAGGATAACGGTGCCACTTCTTAAGAATGCTTCCTGGGGCCAGGCAGAACGCCAGTCGACGGGCGACCCCATGAAGTAATGCCCCAACAAACCTGTTGACTCACCTGACCCGGTTCAGGCAGACCATGCCCGGTAACGGCGGGCGGTGGCCACCGCGTGTGGCTTGCCCAGGCCTCTGCCGACGCGAAACTGCCGAACACCGCAAGGAGGTCTGCCCATGTTTGCAAGCCTGCGGCCCTCGGGCCGGCCAAGCGGCCGCGACGACCGGTCACCGGCTCTGTCAGTGGGCCCTGTCCGCCCGGTCAACCACTCATCAACCACGTCGGAGGAAAGATGTTGCTCAGCGGCCGCGCTTAGGCTTAGCTCTGCGGATGTTGCGAAAACCGAAACCGATACCGCTCCCGCCGGGGCGCATTCGCCGGGCCTGAGGGCCGGCCCATCGGTCGTCATGACCGTGGCGTCGGCTCGTCGAGCCGGCCACGGCGGCGCCTCCCCGCCAGGGCGCCTTTCCTTCGTGCCTGTGCCTCCTGAGCCAGGCCGCACCTTCGCAACAGCCCAGCCCTTCCTCCACTGCAACCGGGCCTGTTCCGGCCCCGTCCACCAGATGCCCCGGGCCTCCGTTCCCGGCCGGGGCGTCCAATCCGGGATCCGCCCCCGGACGATCCGCACGGCTTCCCGCGGCCGAGCCGCCTGTTCGGGCAAGGTCGTCCGCGGCCGGGTTTCCGGTGCGGGACCGGCAATGGCAGCCGCCTGAGCCTGACCCAAAACAGAAAGCGCGCGGCCATCCGTGGCCACGCGCTTCTGAAACTGCAGGACCTCCAAGGGTCGGGCCGGTGTGTTTTCCAGGCGCCCCGTACCGTCCCTGCCAAGGTCCACCGCAAGGAGTTCGACTTCCCAGCCCGATGACGGCTGCCGGGAGAAGGTCGGCCTGCGCCTTCGGAGGCGCAGCGTCTTTCTGACAGCTCCAGCGGCAAAGTGCAAGAGCGGGCGCTCCGAACGCCCGTGCCATCCCGCGCGACCATGCGCACCGCAAAGGAGCCTGACCATGGCCAGACATCCCATGGCAACAACACCCGTGAACGACGGGCACGTCGAATTCCTTGGCCTGAGCTACGGCGGGGCTGGGCTCGACCGCCTGCGCCACGAGATCGGCGACGAGCTCACCGAGGTGGAGGTCACCTACGACCCGGACGACCTCCGCGTCATCGTCGTGCGGCACCGCCCCACCGGCTATGTCGGACGGCTGCGCTGCACCGATCAGATCTATGCCGCCATGACCACCGTCGCCGTGCAGACCGCGCTGATGCGGGGCGCGAAGTTCAAGGCCCTCGCGCAAGAGCTCGGGCAGGGTGGCGGGCGGGCGGCGCCACGGCCGGATCCAAGTCCGGGGCTGCCCGTCAAACCAGACGCTGGTCACCCGCTCTGACCGGCCTGGGGGTCTCCCGGCCCCTGTAGGCCGCCAGGTCGTCCCGCCCTGCTCATCCGATGGATCATCCCATGCGCTTCAACCTGATCACCACCACGCGCCCGAAGCTGCACGCCAAGAAGCTGAAGAGGTTCGTCGCCGCCCTCGGCTATGACCTGCCGCTTTTCGCCTGCCTGGACCTCGTCGCCGAGATGCTCGGCTATCGTGACTACCGTGAGCTCCACGCATGCGTCGGCTCCGCTCCGCCGTCACCCGGCGATGCCTTCGTCGACGATGCCACCGTGACAGCCCGCCGCCGCCAGCACATCGCCGTTCTCGTGGATGCCGGTCTCGATGCCGGGCATGCCGCGGCGGCGGTCGACGCCATAGGACCGACCGACTACGGGGAGGCGCCTCCCGCCGAAGATGCCGACGATGGCAAGATGTCCGCATTCGAGCGCGAATGGGGCCTGTGCGGAGCACAGAAGTCCGTCATCGTCGAAATCCGAAAGGCGAGGCGCTCCCGCCCGGGCTGACCAACCGCCCGGCACCGACGCCGGAGGCGCTCCTCCACTCAACCTCACCCTCTCCAATGGCCGCGTCGACCCGGTCGCGCGCGGCATCAAGGACCCCCGCGATGCGCATGACGCCCGCCCAATCCATTCTTGCGGCCCGCGCCGCCAACCGCGAGCAGACCCCGTTGACGCTGCCCGCGTTCCCGAAGCCTGCGGCCGCGACGCCAGACTTGGACTACGCCGGAGACCTGGCGGCATACTTCCGCGCCAGGCTCGCCAGTCCGGTCCCCGAGCCGCTGACGCCCGATGACCCCGAACCGGTCGCGCGGGACTGGCCTGCCTCCGGAGGACCGGCCGAGCCGCTCCCGGGTGTGCGGATCACCCACCGCCATCCTGCCCTCACTTTCGGGCTTGAGGCCATCCCGGAGATGGCCATCGGGCGCTCGCCCCGCAGCTCCCAGCGCGGCCGCCGGAGCCGGTTCCACAGCCTCAAGACGAAGCGCACCCTGCGGGCGGCATCGAGCTTGGAGCATGACAATTTCCTGCATCATGAACTCGACCCCGCGGTCCTGATGTTCGTCGAGCAGCCGATCCGTCTCCGGTATGTCGACGGGAGCGGCACGGTGCGCGTCCACCGGCCGGACTGCCTCGTCGTGCGGCCCGACTGGGTGTTCGAGGAGGTCAAGCCGGAGAAGGACGCCGCCCGCGAGGAGAACGAGGCCCGCTGGCCCTTGATCGGCGCGGCGCTGAACAGCCTCGGCTACTCCTTCAGGGTGGTGACCGAGCGGCACCTGCACCGGAAGCCGCGCTGGCCCAACCTCGGCCTGATCTGGCGTCATCGTCTTGCGCCGGCGCCCCCGGCCGACGTGCGCGAGGCGCTCGCGTCGGCCCTGCGCGGCACCAGCTCCATGACGCTCGCGGAGATCCTCGCGCGCTTCCCGGCGCTGGACGTCAAGCACGTCTTCACGCTCTGCCGCCGCGGCCTCCTGGCCGTCGACCTCGACGGCCCGCCGCTCGGGCCCGCCACCCCGGTGCGCCTGGGGCGCGGGCTGATGACCTGGCTCGGTCCGGTCGACGGGGAGGAATGACATGGCCCGCCACAGCTTTGCCGTCGGCGTCCACATTTACATCGGCCGGACGCGGTACCGGATGGTGACGTCCTTCCCCAAGGAGGGCGTGGAGCACTGGGAGCTCAAGAACACGAAGAACAGTGTCCGGGAGGACCGCCCGCGCGCCGAGCTCGACCGCCTCTATGACGAAGGGGAGCTGCGCTTCGACGGCGACCGGGACGAGGACACCGAGGACAAGCGCCGGGAGCGCCGCCGCAAGCATGGGGTGCCGCTCAGCGACATGCCTGCCAGGAAGCAGACGCGCGTCGCCTACCGCAAGGCCGTGATCCGCGCGGTCGACGAACGCACCGCCCCGGGCTCGAAGACGGCGAACGTGATCGTCAACGGCGTGGCCACCGAAGCCACGGTGCTCCAGACGCTTCTGGACGAGCTCGGCCGCACACTTGGGCTGCAGCACCTCGGGAAGGAGCAAACCATCGACCAGTCCACGTACTACCGGTGGTGCAAGAAGTATGACGCCTACGAGGATCACCGCGACCTCGCTGGCGACTATGACAAGCGCGGCAACCGCAATCAGCTGCACCCCTTGGTGACGAAGATCATGAAGGAGGAGATGGCGGCCGAGATCGAGGCGGCGCGGCACCGGAACCAGCCGGGCATGAAGGCGCGCCCTGTGATGGCCAACATCATGGGCAACGTCCTGAAGCGGATCAAGGCCGAGCGTCTCCGGCACCCGGGCGAGACCCTGCGCCTGCCCGGGAAGAGCACGTTCTACATTCACTGGGACAAGTTCGACGCCCGCCTGCGCGACATCGCCAAGTACGGCGCCGTGCGGGCGCGTCAGATGCACCGTTTCCCGCGGCCGAGCGTGGAGCCGGAGCACGCCCTTGATGTTGTGCAGTTCGACGAGACGAGGCTGCCGATCTTCGTGATCGACGAGATCCTGGGCATCCCGCTCGGACGTCCCTGGCTGGCCTGGCTGGTCGATGTGTACACCGGCGCGGTCATCGGGGTGTACCTGGGCTTCGAGCCGCCAAGCGACCTGGTGATCGGCAGCACGCTCCGGCACGCCGCCTCGATGAAGAGCTATGTGGCGAAGGAGTACCCGGGCCTTCCCCTGTGGCGCTATTCCGGGCTCCCGCGGCACCTCATCTTCGACAACAGCCTCCAGGCCCACGGCGAGACCATCAAGACCATCACCGGCAACCTGGACATCCCGTACGACTTCACCCCGGCGCGCATGCCGTGGACCAAGTCGGAGGTCGAGGGCGCCTTCCAGGTCGCCAACACGCAGTGGCTGCAGGAGATGAGCGGCTTCGTGCTCGATCCGAGGAACCAGATCGACCGCAAGGACTACGACCCCACCCGGAACGCCGTCATGGGCTTCCGGCACCTGTTCTACATCCTGCATTGCTGGCTCCTGGAGGTTTACCACCAGAAGCCGACACCGGGGACGCGCCTCTCGCCCGACCAGCGCTGGACCGCCGGCACCGCCCAGGTCGACCCGGAGTTTCCCGAGCACGGGACGGATCTCGACCTCATGTTCGGCATCGTGCGCGAGGGAAAGCTCCTCGATCATCGCGGCGTCATCTACGAGAACATCCGCTACTACTCCGAGGACCTCGACCTCGCGCGGACCCGGAACGGCCACTCCCACAAGGTCAGGATCAAGGTGAACCCGCTCAACCTCGGCAAAATCCATGTCTGGGATCGGAAGATGAACATGTGGATCCCCGCGACGGCCAGGGAAATGGGCTATGGCGATTACGCGGAGGGCCTCGAACTCCACTGCCACAAGCTCTATCTGCGGCACGCCGAGCGCCTGTCTGGACGGAACTCGCTGGAGGAGCTGGTCGAGTCGCGCCTTCATCTGCAGGAGCTGATCGCGCATGCCCTGCCCGACGCGTTGAGCATCCGGGCGAACACCCTGATCGCCCGCGCGATGGGCGTCGGCTCGCAGCACGTCATCGCGAACCTCGACGCGAGCGGGAACCTGCCGCGGCTGACGGGTCCGTTCGCCGGCCAGCCGCTCAACCCGCTTCTGCCTCCGCCGCGACCGGCCGTCGCGCCGCCCGTCAAGCAGATCAGCGGCCCCGCGCCGGCAGCCACGGCACCGGCCTCGGAGGCCCCGGAGGCTGCCCCCGCCCGGCCGCGGCGCCCCATCCCCACCTTCAAGACCAACCGCTCCATTGGCCGGGGCTGAGCCCGGCACCGACCGCACCCATGAAAGGTTCCCCCATGAATGCAGCTGTCCCTTTCCCGACCCCGTCCAATCCGTGGGCTGTCATGCAAAGCGTCTTCGTCGAGCACCCCCTGTTCGACGACATCATGGCCGAGGTCGAGGACGTTCTAAGCCTCCACGGCTCCGCCGCCGAGGTTCCGTGCGTGATGATCAGCGGGGTCACCGGCATTGGCAAGTCGACCCTGTTCAAGAAGCTGGTCGAAAGACACCCCGTGACCAAGGACGGCCGCCGGACGGTGCTGGCCTCCAGCGAGGAGTTGACCGTCGACGATGTGCCGCTCCTGGCCCTGGAGATGCCGTCGCGGCCGCGGGTGATGCCGGTGGCGAAGGCGATGCTCAAGGCCCTTGGCGACCCGCTCTGGAACAAGGGCAAGCGGGAGGACCTGGAGGACCGCGTCGACCTGTTCCTGAGGGCCTGCGGCACCAAGGGAGTGCTGATCGACGAGGCGCAGCGCGCCGTCGACCGCAACGGCGCGCTGACCGCGGCGGACCTGATCGACTGGATCAAGTCGCGTCACGGCAACACCGGCATCAGCTTCATCTTCCTCGGCCTTCCCCGGATGCGGTACTTGGTGGAGCAGGATGGGCAGTTCGACCGACGCTGGGACAACGACATCCCGATGCCGCCCTATGACTGGGGCCCGGACATCCCGCCACAGGACACCCTGGACGAGGAGGACGAGGAGAACAAGGAACCGGAGAGCCGGCTCTTCTTCTATGGCCTGCTTGCGGCCTTCCAGCGCGAGAGCCCTGTCCCCTTCGCGGCGGAGATCGACGTCGGGGACTACACCACCGCGAAGCGCTTCTACTACGCCAGCCGCGGCGTGATCGGCCGGCTCAAGAAGCTGCTGGCCATGGCGATGCGCGTCATTATGCGCGAGAAGAAGGACACGCAGATCACGCTCGCGGTGCTGGAAAAGGCTTTCGACCGTGCCTTCCGCAAGGACAAGGCGATTGAGCGGCTCGTCAACCCCTTCGGCAGGGCATGGAAGGGCGAGCTCCCGCCGCCCCTGCCCCAGGACGATGTGCCCGTGCCAAGGGCCCGTCCCCAGCCGCGGGGCGGACAGGCGCCGAACCGGGGAGGGCGGGGCCGCAAGGCCGAGCGCAATCTGGCCGTCGTGGCCGCCCTGACGAAGAGGAGCTGAGCCCGGATGATGTCTCCCCACACCCATGCGGGCGGATGCCTGGTGGTCCGGACCGCCCCGGATCCGGACGAGGGACTGCATCAGTACTTGTCCCGCCTGGCGGCGCTGAACGGCTACCGCGACCCACGCTGGCTCCTCCGCGGCGCCGGCTTGCCGCGGACGTTTCTCACGACGCCATGCGATCTGGCGCGCGTGGCGGCCATGCTCGACGGGGCGGTGGACGCCGACGCGCTGGCCGCGTCGGCCTACTGGCCCCTGCCCGGCGCCCCGGATCGTCTCCGCTTCGGCGGCGTGCCATCCGGCGTGAGCCCGCGGGCCCTGGCGCTGGCGCGGGGCAAGGTGTGCCCGGCCTGCCGCGGGGACGGGCGGCCGGCCCATCGGACTTGGGACCTCTTCGGGATCGCTGTCTGCCTGCGCCATGGTTGCCTGCTGCGGGATGCCTGCGCCTCCTGCGGCGCCGCGTTCCCGCTGCTGGGCCCCGGCCTCCCGGGCTGGCGCACACGGTGCCTCCGGTGCGGCGGACCGGCGCTTGCGGAGCCTGCCCCGGCGCCGGCGCCGGCCGCAGCCCTCGCCGGCTGGCTCGATGCCCTGGCTCGGGGCGGGAACCCGCCTGGCCATGCGGTCCCCCTGCGCGGTCTGGACGCAGCGGTGCACCTGGTCCGCTTCTTCGGAGCGAAGGACATGGAAGCCGGCGGGCGCAGGTGGCGGTCCGGCTACATCGCCAAGCCGCGCGTGGATGAGATGCTCGCCGTGATCGAGCGTGCCGCGGCGGTTCTCCTCGACTGGCCGGACGGGTTCATCGACTACCTCGAACGACACCGGCGCGCCCCGGATACGCAGGTCGGCCTTGCGGCGGAGTTCGGCTCCCTGCTGGTTCGCCTGCGCTCCGCCCTGGACGAGCCGCGCTTCGAGGCCGTCCTGGACCTCGCCCGGCGGCACGTCGCCCGGACCATTCCCGGCCCGACGGTGAAGCCGTGGTCGTTCTTCAGCGCCAGGCCGGATCATGGCGGGCCGGCCGAAGCCCCGACCGTGAGCGGCGTGGCCGCGGCCCGGGCGCTCGGCGTCAGCGTCGCGTCGGTCGCACGGATGATCGCAGCGGGAGAACTCAAGGGGGAAAGCCGCCGCATGGGCCGGCGCCAGGCCCATCTCGTCGACGCCGCGGCGTTGGCGGCCATGGCGGCGCAGCGGTCCCGATCCCTGTCGGCGGCCCAGGCCGCATCCGAGCTGGGTCTGACGCCGTATCAGGTCGAGCGCCTTCGGTCGGCCGGTCTCCTGCACGGCACGCGTGGCCTGGGGATGCCGGCCCACGAGCATCGGTTCGCCCCTGCCGACCTCACCGCCTTTGTGGACCGGCTCCACCGGGCCATCCAGGCTGACCGCGCGGCGCCGCCCCGCACCCACGCGGTCAGCCTGTCGGAGGTGGCGGGCATGCGCGCGTTCAGCCTCGTGGAGGTCGTCAGGCGGATCATCTCCGGGATCCTGCCCGTGTTCGCGGCGCCTGACGGCCTCTCCGGATCGCGCGGGCGCCTGGGCCGGCTCATGGTCTCGCGCTCCCGCCTGCTCGGGCAGCGGGCCGACCCGGCCGGCGGAATCAGCCTCGACGTCCGGCGGGCCGCGAAGGGGCTCGGCGTGTCGGTGCGCATGATCCCGGTGCTGGTCCGGGCCGGCTGCCTCGGCGCTGGCAGCCGCGGCGCGGACACGCTGGCCAGGCGCAGCGTCAGCGCGACGTCCGTCGCCGGGTTCCGGCGTGGCTTCGTGATGGCCCGCACCTTGGCGGCCCGCCACCGGACCAGCACCCGCATGGTCGTGAAGGGGTTGGCCGCCGCGGGCGTCGCGCCGGTCGTGGCATCGGATCCGCGCAAGGGGATCTCCGCGGTCTGGCGCCGCGACGATGTCGACGCGGTCGACCTCGGGCGGGTGCTCCGGCGCATGGGCGGGGACGCCTCATGACGGCGCTGGCGAGGGGGATCACGGGCCCGGGGCATTCCAGGGCGCCGTCCGCCTCCGGGGCGGTCCTGCCTGACGTCCCGGCGAACCCGTCGGCAGGCAGGCTCGTTGTGCGCTCGCCTCCCCTGCCGCAGGAAGGCTTTCTGGAGTGGCTGCTTCGCCTCTCCGCCCGCAACGTCCTTCCCGGGCCACACGCCATCCTCAAGGCCGCCGGGCTCGGCGGCGGCCTTCGGGACCACGACCGGGACAAGGTCGTTGCGAGGGTCGCCGCCCTGACCGGCGCGCCGCCGGAAGCGGTGTCGGTCCGGCTCGCCGGACGCCGGGGCGGTCCCCGGGAGGGCCTCTTCATCATCCCCGGCCATCCGGACCTGCGTCGACGCATGCTGCGCTTTCATCGGCCTGCGGTCTGTCTAGCCTGCCTTGAGGAGAATGGTGGCGTCGTGCCCGCCGCGTGGAGCCTGATCGCCTGGGTGGCTTGCCCGCGTCACGGATGCCGGATGGTCCGGACGTGCACGGCCTGCTCCACTCCGCTGTCGTGGAGCAGGCCCGCGGCCGGCCGCTGCGGCGCTCCAGGTTGTGGAAGGACCCTGTCTCGCGACGCGCCCGATCCTGCGCCCCTCCCGGTCGTCGATCTCGTGCGCCTGATCGCCAAGGCGGCGGGCGTGCCGGACGTGCCGCCTTCATCGCTGGAGCCGGTGTTCGGGAGCCTGCCGCTCAAGCACCTCCTGATGACGATCTCGGCCTTGGATGCCCCTCTGCCGGACACGCCGGACAAGAAGATTTGGACATCGCGGCGGACGGGCGAGGACGCGGCCCATGCGGCAGCCGAGCTGCTGTGGGACTGGCCGAGGCGGTTCCACGCCCACCTGCACCGCATCCGCGACCCGGACGCGGCGGGGCGGCATGTGAGCCTCCAGAAGGAGTTTCCCGAATTCTTTCGGCGGGTGTCGCTCTCATCGTTCCTCCCGGACGATGCACGGAAAATCCTGCTGCATGAGGCGATGGCGTTCCTTGACGAGCATTGGACCGGCGACCCGGCGAAGTCGCAGCGTCTGTCGCGCCGGGTCGGATCGTTGTCCACCTCGAAATGGATCAGCCGCGGCCAGGCTGCCCGCCGCCTCCGGGTGAATTCGCCGGCCATCGTCGACCTGGTCAGCAAAGGGCGTCTCAAGGGCGAGAGCCGGGTCGCCGGGGCCAGCACCCGCCTGTGCATCGACCGGGCCGACCTGGAGCGGTTCGTGGTCGAGGAGAATCGGCATGTCGGCCGCGCGGCGTTCAAGGCCACGAACGGCCTTTTGACCAAGCAGCAAGTTGCGCGGCGGCTCGGCGTCGACCTGCCCCAGGTCGTCCGCCTGGCCGAGTCAGGTCATCTTGAGCAGCGGGATCGCTATCCGGACGTGTATTACACTGGGGCTTCGGCCGACCGGCTGGTCGCGATGTTCGAGTGTGCGGCGGCCTCGGCCATGCCCGATCCCGGGCAATCCGCGAGTCGCCGGCGCGTAGTCAGCGAGCGTGGGCTTCGCCAGGGACGGCTATCCATCGATATCGTAAAGCTGGTTGAGGCCGTCGCGTCCGGCCTGGCCGCACCGGCGCAGGTGGATCAGGCGAAATCCGGCCTGCGCCGCTACTCGTTCGATGCGGACGAGATGAAGGCTCTGGCCCGGACCCTGAGCGGCGACACGACCCTCGACGTCGTTGCGGCGCAGAAGGCCCTCGGCGGGTGCGGGACGAAGGATGTGCCACGCCTCATCGCGGCGGGGCTCCTTGCGGACCTTCGGTCCGGTGGCGGGACCTGTGGTGGCCAGGGCGTGCGCAGGCGGGTGACGCGCGAGAGCGTTGAGAGCCTTCGCCGCGAGGTGGCGCCATCCTCCGTGCTGGCGCGCGAACATGGTGTGGCGGCGAACGGGTTCGACCAGCTCATGACGCGGCTGGGGCTCAAGCCTGTGCTCCCGCGAGCCGGAGAGAACACCCGGTCGTTCTGGCGCCGAGCGGAGGTCGCGGCGGCCCTCGCCGGTCGGGAAGCGCGAAACGCTTCGCAGGAATTGCGGGAAAGTGCTGGCGGATTCGCAGGAATTGGTGGTCGAAATTCGCATCCCTGCGTGGAAAGGAAATCGTAAGCGATTGATTCCGCTTAATGTCGATTCGCACTTATTGCGTGACTGCCCACCATGAACTTTGTGAAAGGCGGAGCAGTCGAAAGCTGCTCCGCCTTTTTCGTTTGTGCCAAAGTGTCTCAGCAAAGATTTCGCTTTTGATTTCAACGCGAATGCCGCTACGGAAGGATTCCCTTAACCGATCTGTTGGACAGTATCGTTAAGGCAAGGCAGGACAGGGTAAGGCTCGACGCCTATGATTGATCTTCGGCGGACAGCCGCGATGTTGGCCATGCGCCATCGATCGCTCCGGCAGCAGGTGACCCTGGTGGTCGGCATCCTGTGCTTCGCACTCGTGTGCATCGTTGCCGTTGGCGCGGCCTATATCGCCCAGAGCCGCGTTCGCGGCATCGTCATGGCCCATGAGGCGCAGCAGGCTGGCGTCATCGCGAACATTCTGGATCGCGGCATGTTCGAGCGGTACCGGGAAGCCCGCAATCTTGCCGCCATGCCCGCTTTGAAGTCTATCTGGACCGGAGATCCGGTGGGCATTCGCCAGACGCTCGAGCGAATCCAGGCCTCGTACCCGGATTACGCCTGGATCGGATATGTCACGCCCGACGGAACGGTACAGGCCGCAACGCAGGGCATGCTGGAAGGCCAGTCCGTGCAAGCCCGCCCCTGGTTCCAGGACGGGCTGAAGGGGCCTGCCGTCGGTGACGTGCACGAGGCGAAGCTCCTGGCCAACCTCCTCGGCCCCGCACCGAAAAACGAGCCTTTCCGTTTCGTCGATGTAGCGGCTCCGGTTCGCGACGATGCGGGTCGTGTGATCGGCGTGATCGGCGTCCATCTGAGCTGGACATGGGCCGATGAGACCCGCCAATCCATCCTCGGCAGCCCGTTCGGCGCCGGCGCGAGATCGCTCTGGATCCTATCCGCCGATGGAACGATGCTCCTCGGGCCGCAAATCGGCAGCAAGCCATTCTCAGACCAGCAAGTGCTGTCGATGCGCCAGGTGAAGGCCGGTGCCTTCGAGGATGCATCGGGTCAGGAGGCCATGCTCACGGGCTTTGCCGTGGCCGAGGGCTACAGGGATTATCCGGGTCTCGGCTGGATCGTCGTTTCACGCCAACCGGACAGCATCGCGTTTGCCGCGACACGCGGCATCGTGTGGATGATCATGGGGCTGGGTTGTGCGATTGCCGCCATCGGTCTGGTCTGCGCGCTGTTCATCGCCAGGGGCGTGGTCCGCCCGCTGCAGACCATCATCGAGGCCGCCAACCGGATCGGCCGCGACCCGGCCATCACCCAGCTGCCGCGCGTGACCGGATCGTTAGAGATCGTCCAGCTCTCCTCGGCGCTTCGCTCCCTCCTGCGCCGAGCCGGCGCCGCGGAGCAGCAGGTGATCGAAACCTCGTCCCAGCATGCGAAGGACGTCTCCACCCTCCGCCATCTGGCCGAAACGGATGCCTTGTCCGGGCTGCTCAACCGCCGGGGCTTCAGCCTTCTCGCCGATGACGCGTTCGGCCTTTACCGGCGCTACGAACGCCCTCTTGCGGTGCTGATCCTCGACATCGACTTCTTCAAGAACGTCAACGATACCTATGGCCATGCCGCGGGAGATACGGTGATCCGGTCGCTGGCTGCGGCGTTGACCAAGGCCCTTCGCACCTCCGACAAGGTGGCCCGGTTCGGCGGTGAGGAGTTCGTCGTTCTCGTGCATGAGGTCGATGCAACCGGGATCATCACCGTTGCCCAGAACCTGCGCCGGGCCGTCGAGGCGCTCACCATCGAGCATCAGGAGCACCGGATTTCGGTGACGGTCAGCGTCGGAGGCGCCATGGCCCGCCGCAGCGACGAGGACGTTCAGGAGGTGATCGAGAGAGCGGATTCAGCCCTCTATCGCGCCAAGACGGCAGGCCGCAATCGCGTGGTCATCGACGGGATGCAGATTCAGCTCGCCAGTGCTGTCGCCTGACGGGAGCTTGCGAAGCAAGGCCTGCGCGGCGAACCTCGTTGAGATGCCGCTGCAGACCCTCTCCCGTGTGATCATGGGAAGCTGCTTGAATGTCAGCGCAGCAGCGCCCGGATGCGCGGATCGCGCAGCCAGAGCCCGGCCCAAAGGGCGATGCCCACATAGACGCCGAACAGGGTGTGGCTGAAGAGCGGAGAGCCGACCCGCACATGGGTGGCAACCGCGCCACCGAGATAAGCGGTGATCAGGATCGCTCCCAGGAAGGCGGTTCGAGGGTAGGCGTAGAGAAGGGCGGAAGCAATGAGCACGACGCCGAGAGCGCGCCAAGTGACAGGATCCGTCGGCCAACCGAGCGGGACCACCGTATCGATCACCACCTGAAGCGGCACCAGCTTGATGGCGCCGTCGAACAGGAGGAAAAGAACAACGAGGCCGCTCAAGGCCCGTCCGGTCCAGACAAATCCGCTGCTCGTGGGAGCGGCCTCTGCGGTTGCTGTGTGTGGCATAGTGGTCATTCGTTCCCCTTCCCCTTTATCCAGCAACAGCCAATGAGATTTCAGCGGCTCGCCAGCTTTTCGCTTGTCCGATCGTGCAGTTCAGAAACCTCGGGCGTCATGGCCTCTGCGAAATCCGCCATTTCATAGAACGGACGAATTTCAATCTCGCTCGGGCCGAGCATGGGATTAGGGCAGCGCTTCACCCACTCGACCGCCTCGGCCATGTCCTTGACCTCCCAGAGCCAGTAGCCGGCGACCAGCTCATTGGTCTGGGCAAACGGCCCATCGATGACGGTTCGGCTGGAGCCGTCGAAGGCCACGCGCTTGCCTTGGGATGAAGGCTTCAGCCCGTCGCCGGCCCGCATGATGCCGGCATTGACCAGCTCCTCGTTGAACTTGCCCATGGCCTCCATGAGCTCGGTCGAGGGCATGATCCCCGCCTCGCTGTCCTTCGTCGCCTTCACCAGAACCATCACGCGCATCGTCTTCTCCCCTCTGTTCCACGCAGATCCCTTCGGCCTGCAGGGTTTTGCCTTGGCCGGTCGACCATCAGGCCGATGCCATCTCGCCCATGGTTTCCTTGGCGGCTTCCATGTCCATCCACATCACTTCCCAGATGTGACCATCGAGATCCTCGAAGCTGCGCCCGTACATGAAGCCGTAATCCTGCTTCGGCCCGACATCGATCGTGCCGCCGGCCGCTTCGGCCTTGGCAATGGTCCCATCAACATCGTCGCGACTATCGGCGGACATGCAGATCAACACCTCGGTGGTCTCGCGTGCATTCGCGATTGCCTTCGGCGTGAACTGGCGGAATTTGTCATGGGTAAGAAGCATCACGTGGATGGTCTCGGAAAACACCATGCAGGCGGCGGTGTGGTCGGTGAACTGCTCATTGTTGACGGCGCCCAGCGCCTCATAGAACGCCATGGATCGGGGCAGGTCGCTGACGGGCAGGTTCACGAAGATCAGTTTGGACATTGGGTCTCTCCCTCTGGCTTGGTTTTGACATTGATTCCACGTTCAGTTATAAATAGCAACTATGAAGTTAGAAAAAGTAACTGAGAAGTTGGAAGGCCGGTCCAAGCGCCATTACGAGGACGCCTGCGCCACGGCTCATGCCATGGATCTCGTCGGTGAGCGCTGGGCTCTGCTGGTGATGCGAGAGCTCATGCTGGGCCCGAAGCGTTTCAGCGATTTGCGCGAGAGCCTCCCGGGCATCAGCGCCAATGTGCTCACTCAGCGGCTCGAAAGCCTAGAGGCGGCAGGAGTGCTCGTCCGGCGCAAGCTGCCGCCGCCTGCGGCCGCTCAGGTCTATGAGCTGACGGAATGGGGTTACGAGAGCGAGCCGATCTTTCAGGCGCTCGGCCGCTGGGCGGCGCGCTCACCCCTGCATGATCCGACCCTGCCGTTCAGCACGAATTCCCTGGTGCTTTCCTTGAGAACGATGTTCAGCCCGGAGCGAGCGAGAGACCTGGAGGCGCGGGTCGGATTCCGCATCGGCGAGGAAACATTCCTGTCGCATCTGGCGGATGGAAGGATCGAGATCGCCCGCAGCGCTCTCGACGGGGCCGATGTGATCTTCGCCGGCACGCCTCCGGTCCTGGCGGCTGCGATTTATGGCGGCCAGCCGCTGGAAACGCTTGAGCAGACCGGCGCCTTGCAGATCGAGGGCAACCGCGTGCTCGCACGGCGTTTCACCGGCCTGTTCCCCCTGCCGCCGAAGGCCGCGAAACCGGCTTAGCGCAGCGTCTCGGCGAACAGCGTAAGCAGGCGCTTCCAGTGCCGCTCGGCCCCGCGCTCGTCATAAACCCTGCTGTCGGGAACGGCCCAGCCATGGGCCATGCCGATATAGTTTTCGATCACGTGGTCGATCTCGGCGCGGCGCAAGGCCTCGGCCAAGCGCGCCGACTGCTCGGGCGGGAAGCTCTCGTCGACACCGGCACTGCCCACATAGACGCGTCCCTTGATGGTGCCCACGTTCAGGTGCGGGCTGTCGGGCGCATCGCTCGCAAGGCGCCCGCCATGGAAGCTTGCCGCCGCGGCGATGCGGTCAGGATACGCCGCCGCCGCGTTGATGGCCCGGCCGCCGCCCATGCAATAGCCGACGGTGCCGATCCGGCCCGTGGCACCCGCCTGCGTGAGCGCCTCCAGGAAAGCCGCGCTGTCGCGCCGGGTCATGTCCTGGCTCGTATCGCTGATCATGCTCCGCAGCTTGGTGCGGGTGGGTTCTTCGCTGAAGGCCGTCTTGGCGTCTAAGGGGCCGTAATCGCCGTAGCGGTAGAAGAGATCGGGCAGCAGAACCACATAGCCCTCGCTCGCCAAGCGCTCGGCCATGACATCGAGCGCGGGTCGAGGCCCAAAGGCATCCATGTAGAGGATCACGCCGGGCGCCTCCCCTGCAGGCTGACGGCTCGGCTGGAACAGGCTGGCCTTGGCGGCTCCGTCCTGGGTCCTGATTACAATGTCCTGCTTGGTCATGTCCCTCTCCCTATCGTGCCTATCTCGGAACCGCTGCCGCCTGCCTGCGTTCCCTGCCCTCTCCTATGACCGCATGGGAGCGCACTTTCAAATCCGGCAGCGCCGGCAATCTCTGTTTTCAAGGCATTCAGAATGGCCTCTTCGTCAAAGCCCGGTCGGCAACAGCCGCTCGTTCTCGTGCTCGGCGGCGGCAACGCGCTCGGCTCCTACCTCGTCGGTGCCTACGAACAGCTGCAGCAACGGGAGATCGAACCGCAATGGATCGTCGGCGGGTCCATCGGGGCGGTGACAGGCGCCATCATCGCCGGCAACGCGCCCGAGGATCGGCTGCCGCGGCTCAAGGCATTCTGGGACGAGGCGATGATCAGCACGCCGGGCCTCCTCGGGCGCGGCACGAAGATCCGGCACACCTATAACGAGCTGCACACGATCACGGCCCTTCTGTTCGGCCGGCCCGGTCTGTATGGACACCGTTTCCCCGGCATGCTGTCCATGTTGCCCTGGATGCCCCATGACGTGGCGCTCTACGATCACAAACCTCTTCAGCAGACCCTGGAGCGGCTCGTGGATTTCGACCGGCTCAACCGGGCCGAAATTCGCCTGACTGTCGGCTGCGTCGATCTCGAAAGCGGCGAGGATGTTCTCTTCGACAACACCCGCGACACACTCACGCCTGAGCACTTTCTGGCGAGCGCCGCCATCACGCCGATCTTCCCGCCGGTCGAGATCAACGGGCGTCTGCTCTGCGATCCGGGCTACACCAACAACCTGCCGCTCGAGGTGCCTTTCGCGGAGCCGCCTCGGGAGGACTTCACCTGCATCGCCGTCGAGTTGTTCAGCCTTCACGCGGCGCGTCCGGCCTCGCTCGATTCGGCCGCGGAGCGGGTCAACGACATGATCTTCGCAAGCCCCACGCACCGGACCCTGAAGGGGCTCAAGCGTGAATATGCTCTTCGTGAAAAGCTGGAGCCGGATGGCCCTCAGGCCACGCTGCTGCACATGGCTTATTTCGCAGGAAGCGACGAGCGGGCGGGAAAAACCTTCGACTACTCGCCGTCTTCGATCCGCGATCGCTGGGCCGCCGGACGGCGCGACATGGAAAAGAGCCTCGCGCTTCTGGATGGCGCTCCCGCTGAGCGCCGCCGCTTCCGCTACCTGGCTCTGAGCCCCGACAAGGAGGCGGCTTCGGCGGAAGCCGGCGCTGCAGCGGCTCGCGCCTGAACGATCACGGCCCGCCGGCGAGCGACCCCACCACCGCCATGGTGAGCTCGTCGAGATTGACCCGGCCTTCAATGGTGATCGTCTCCGCCTCGCCCGTCCTGACGCGCAGGCCCTGCTCGCCGGCCTCGGACTGGCGCCTCAGCTCCGCGATGATGGCCTCGCGCACGTGATCCTCGATGTTCATTGCTGTCTCCGTTCGAAGATAACATCCGGCTGTCGAACGTCGGCGTGGACAGCCCTGTTCCACATCGGCTGCGGGCGTTCAGTCTGCGGCCTTGTTCTCCTTAAGCACCTTGAACGCCTCGGCTTCCATGGTGCCGCGCTCGTTGTTGCAGGCCGAGCAGGCGAGGACGAGATTGTCGCGTGTGAGCGGACCGCCGAAGGATCGCGGATGCACATGGTCGAGGGTTGCGAGATCCGGGGCGCGTTTCACCCCCGGACCGGGACGGCGCGCCGGTATCCCGCAATAGACGCAGCGCCCTCCGTCACGAGCGTAAACATCCTCGAAGAGCTTGATGCGCTGCGCGGCTTTCATGGGGTTCAATGTGCTCTTCGTTGCGTTGAGATTGTGGTGTGGAACCACGGGCAAGCCGGGTGGTTGCTCCTGCAATCACAGGAGCATGAGCCATGGTAGACACCCGCCGCAGGAACCGGAACCCCTTCAACGACGACAACGGCTACGGTGACGTGCCCCAGGGCGCCGTGGGCTTCCGCGGCGAAGGTCGGGAATATCCCGGCGGTTACGGCAGTGATGCGAACGAGTTCTCCGGCGGCATGATCGACGACGGACGGGGCGGCCCACCGGACGACGAAGGCTTCGATCCGGGCTACAGCCGGCCCCGCTCCGGCTACGGCGCCTTCGGCGACCGTGATCCGAACGATGCCGATGCTCGCACCGGCCGGGACGATGGACGCTCCTCGCCGGGCCAGCACCGCGGGCGCGGCCCCAAGGGCTACCGGCGCTCCGACGAGCGCATTCATGAGGATGTATGCGAGCGCCTGACGGAGGATCCTTTGATCGACGCCTCAAACATCGAAGTTCTCGTGAAGGACGGCGAGATCACCCTCAACGGCACCGTCACGAGCCGCGGCCTCAAGCGCCGCGCCGAGGACCTGGCGGAGCTCGCCTCGGGCGTCTCGCACGTCCAGAACAATCTGCGCGTGCAGGGCGTCTGAACGCCGGAGCGGCCCTGTCTCTGACAGGGCTGCCTTTCACCTGTCACGACGCAAGAGGTGAGCTGTCGTAGCGGCGCAGCAGATCCTCGACGTCGCGGTAGACCGCAATGCAGCCGGCATCCTTCAGGGCCTGCTCCGTGAAGCCGCCGGACAAGACTCCGATGGATTTCAGCTGCGCCTTACGCGCTGCTTCCGCATCATAGGGTGTATCGCCGATCACCACCGCCTCATCGGGCGTCAGCGGTGCAAGCTTCGCCAGTGCGGCCTCGAAAATATCGGGAAAGGGTTTCGAGCGCTCCGCATCGTCTGACGACGTGGCCGAGTCGATGAGATCCGCGATGCCTGTGATCTCCTTGTACTGCTCGACCTCATCCGCGTTGCCGGAGGACGCCAGCACTGCCTTCTGTCCTGCCGCACGGATTCGCTCAAACAGCTCGCGGACAGCGGGAAAGGCGCGTGCCCGGTGCAGGTACTCGCGCTTGAAGAGATCGGAGCGGAAATCCTTGATTTCGTCGCCCTGCTTCTCGATCACCTCGGGCGGCAGAAGCCCGTGCAGGATCTGGTCGCCGCCCTTGCCGATCTGCGAGCGCAGATCCGGGAAGGCGATCTTGAAGCCGAAATGCTTGAGGACCTTCACCCAGGCGTCGGCGTGAAGATCGACGGTGTCGATGAGCGTGCCGTCAATGTCGAAGATAGCTGCTTTGATCATGACCTATTTCAAGCGCAGGAGAACAGCATTGCCCGTCGGAGCGACCCCAGCCACCTCCTCACGGCACCTCGGGTTGAGGCATCGGATGAATGGCCGGCTTGTCCGGCTCCGGTGTCTGCTCCGGCAGGGAGGACGGAACGCTGGGGAAAGTGGATGGTGCCGGCGTCTCCGGCGGGATCGGCATGACGGGCAGGGGCTCCGTCGGAGGCGGCTTGGGATAAAACTCGTCCGGCTGCGGACGGCTGCTGGCACGGTGTGCGGACAAGTCGCTCTCCCTGGATCGTTGTCTCTGACAACCGCTCAGTTCGGGGAAAGGTTCTCCTGCAGCTCGGCCCGAGTGCTGTATCGCCGGTCAGACTCGCGAAACCATATGGCGAGCCATTGGCTTGACCTTACGTCCGTTTAGGGCCACGACGGCGGGGTGGACCAACGAGCCGGAAGAATCATGCGCACAGCCCGATCCCTCGCCCTTCTCGCCTTCCTCGTCTCCGGCTCGACCCTGGCCCAGGCAGCGGACCCCGTGTTCTCGCCTGAACCCATCCAGAACTCCTCAGGCTGGATCGTCACCGTGAAGGGTAACCTGCGGGCAGGGCCGTCCTACCCCGGCTCGGATGATTTCAGCTTCATCGGCTATCCCTCCCTGAGCTTCCGCCGGGCGGGAACGGTCGAGCGCTTCAGCGCTCCCGACGACGGCCTGAGCTTCTCGTTCCTGGACGAATCGGTCTTCCGCGTCGGCGTGGTCGGCCGCTTCGTGGGCGGACGCTACTACGAGGACAACCGGGAGCTCGTCGGCCTCGACAAGATTGACTGGGCGGTGGAGCCCGGCGTGTTCGTGGAATATTGGCCCCTCGAGTTCCTGCGCGCCCGCGCCGAGATCCGTCGCGGCTTCGGCGGGCATGAGGGTTTCGTGGCCGATTTCGGCCTCGATGCGGTGCAGCGTTTCGGCGCCGTCACCCTGTCGCTGGGCCCGAGGCTGTCGCTGGGCGATAGCGAATTCACCCGCACCTATTTCGGCGTGACGCCCGAGGAAGCGGCGCTCAATGGCCAGGTCACGGCCTACCGCCCCTCCGGCGGCATCACCTCGGTGGGCGCGACCGGCGCCGTCAGCTACGACTGGTCGCAGCAATGGTCGACCACTGCCTTCGTCACCTACAAGCATCTCGTGAGCGATGCCGCCGACAGCCCCATCGTGGAGCGCTTCGGCTCGGAGCATCAGGTCGGCGTGGGACTCACCGTGTCCTATTCCTTCGGCTACACGCCGTAACGGTCCAGAACGAGCCTGAAATGACAAAGCCGCCCCTTGGGCGGCTTTTTTCTTGTTCTCGGTCTTCAGCTCTCAGGCCGCAAGGCTTCCCTGAGCGGCGGCGGCCTCGCCCCGATAGATGCAGCCTTCCTGCGAGCCGGACATGCCGCGCTTGAGTTCCACTTCCTCAAGGCCGGGGAAGCGTTCCTTCACCAGCTTCCACACATACTTGGTGACGTTCTCGAGCGAGGCGACGCCAATGGCGGGGTTGAGATCGAGATTGCCGTGATCGAGGCCGGACCCGTGCTCGCCCTTGATCTCCTTGATGTAGTTCTCGACCTCATAAAGGTTGACCGGCCAGCCATAAACCTCGTCGACGGGCCCACTGAAGGTCAGCTTGACGATAAAGGTGTGCCCATGCAGCCCGGAATAGGGAACCACCGAGTGAGCGGCATCGAATGTGAACTCGCAATACGTCTTCATTCCCCCAGCTCCCGAAAAGAAACCTTAAAATCGTCCTGCCGACCTGACGTTCCGGCAGGTGATCCTGCGTACCATAGGTGGTCAGGGTCGGCAAAGAGCGGAGAGGTATTTTCTCTTAGAACCGCACGGCCATGCGGCATTTGGCTCTGCGCCACTGCCGGAGTTTCATCCTTCGCGCCAGAAGCGGTAGAGCCCCGCAATGTCGGAGCTGCACATGAACGGGATCGCTTCCCTGATACGCTCGAGCGGCCAGTCCCACCAGGCCATCTCCAGCAGCATGGCGATCTCCTCGTCGGAGAACCGCTTGCGGATCGGTCGAGCGGGATTGCCGGCGACCATGGTGTAGGGCTCCACGTCCCGGGTCACGACGGCCCGGCTCCCGACCACGGCCCCGTGGCCGATCCGGATTCCCGGCATGATCATGGCCTCGGTGCCGATCCAGACATCGTTGCCCACCACCGTATCGCCTGCGGGCAGGAACGGATCCTGCGGCTCGCCGAAGGCGCCGTCCTTGTTCATGTAGAAGAACGGGAAGGTCGAGACCCAATCCCGGCGATGGCCCTGGTTACCATGCATCATGAACGTCGCGCCCGTCGCGATGGAGCAGAAGCTGCCGATGATGAGCTTGTCGGCCTCTGGCTCGTCGTGCAGCAGGTAGCGCGCGCAATCGTCGAAGGAATGCCCGTGATAGTACCCGGAGTAGTAGCTGTAGCGCCCGACAACGATGTGCGGATTGGTGACCTGCTCCGACAGGGGAATGCCCTGCAGGGCGCTCTCGAAGATGGTTTTCATAAGGCCCCTCTCAGAGCATCGTACGGACCCAGCGGGCCGCGCAGCGAAAAGGTGGATCCGGTTTTCGCTGACGCGGCCCTCCGGGTCCGCCCGAACGATGCTCTCTTCTTAGGAGAAAGCATCGGATCAATCCCAAAAGTGCAAGTCCACTTTTGGGTCCGATGCTTTACGGGAGGATGGTACATGGTCCGACCCGCGGCGAGTCTCAGGCCACGCGGGCCTCCCGCCTGAGGTCTGCCAGGCTATGCACCAGGTCGCGCGCCGGTCTCGGACGGCCGAAATAGTAGCCTTGCGCATCGGTGCACCCGGCTGCCTGGATCTGGCGCAGCTGCTCCTCCGTCTCCACGCCTTCGGCCACGGTCGGCATGCCGAGGCTGCTGCCCAGATTGGCCACGGACTGCACGATGGCGAGACAATCCGATCGCTGGGACATTTCCCGCACGAACGATTGATCGATCTTGATCTTGTCGAACGGGAAGCTGCGCAGGTAGCTGAGCGATGAATAGCCGGTGCCGAAATCGTCCATGGCGATGCGAACCCCGAGGTGGCGCAGCTGGTGCAGCATGGAGACGGTCGTCTCATTATCCTGCAGAAGCACCGATTCGGTGATCTCCAGCTCCAGCCGGCCCGGAGCGAGCCCCGACTCCGCCAGGGCACGGCTGACGCTCTGCACCAATCCCCTGTTGCGGAACTGTATGGGCGAGAGATTGACCGCCACATGGATGCTGCGAGGCCATCTTGCCGCTTCCTTGCAGGCCTGTTCGAGGATCCAATCGCCCAGGGGCACGATGAGGCCCGTGCCCTCGATCACCGGGATGAACTCCGCGGGCGGCACGAGCCCGCGCTCCGGGTGATGCCAGCGCAGGAGAGCCTCGTACCCGCTGATCTCGTTGTCATCGATGTTGATCTGAGGCTGGTAGAACAGCTCGAACTCACCGTTGGACATGGCCTTGCGAAGATCGACCTCAAGCGCGCGGCGCGCCTGAAGCTGAACGTCCATGGTGGGTTCGAAGAAGCGGAATGTACCCCGCCCGTCGGCCTTGGCGTGATAGAGGGCCATGTCGGCATGCTTCAGGATCTGGCTCGGGGTGACATGCCCCTGAGGCAGCGCGATGCCGATGCTGGTGCCGATGAAGATTTCCTGTCCGTTGACGGTGAAAGGCGCCCGCAGGGCCTCGACGATCTTCGACGCCAGGGCAGCGCTTTCACCGGGCCTGCGAATTCCGGTCTGAAGGATTGCGAATTCGTCGCCACCGAACCGGGAGATCAGGTTACGGACCTGTCCTTCGCTCGCGGGAATGCACTTCCGAAGGCGTTCGGCCACGGCTTTGAGCAATTCGTCGCCTGTCTCGTGGCCGAAGGAATCGTTCACGTCCTTGAAGTGGTCGAGATCCAGATAGGAGACCGCGATCGTGCGGCCGTTCGGTTTGAGGCCGGCAAGCGCGTGCTCCAGCTGGTTACGGAGAACGACGCGGTTGGGCAGGCCCGTGAGGGCATCCTGATGCGCCAGGACATGCAGATCCTGGTGAGCCCGCCCCAGCAGCCGGTTGTGCCTGTCGAGAAGGATGATCAGCGCAATCCCGATCAGAACGAGGCTGGCGGCAATGGCGGAGAAGAGCCAATGCAGGCGGATCAACTCCTGCTGATCCTTCTGAACGGTCTCCGACCCATAGATGAGCACGGTCGATGCGATCTGAGCCAGAACGCCATCGAATGGCTTCAGGCCGTCGATCACCTTCTGGACGTTGCCCGGCTGCTCCAGGTTCTGGATGAGCGGATCCATGCTCCCGAGCGTCTGCTCCAGTCGCGCCAGTACGGTCTGATGATCCGGATCCCGCTCGAGCAGAGCGTGGAAGTCACCCTCGTTCAGCTGCTTCACCCGGCCGGTGAGGATATCATAGCGAAGCGCCACCTCGTCCTTGTCCACGTCGCTTCCGGGTCTCTCGAATTCGGACAGCCGGTGCTCCAGACGGATGAATTCGGACGAGGCCTGACTGGCCTCCCAGGCCGGATTGTAGACGGCGATCTGGCGCAGCGCACCCTGGCGCTGGACGACCAGCACCGAGATGTAAACGGCGGCAATCAGGAAGCCCCCGATCACGAGGGCGATCACCGTTTTGAATGTGCGCAGCGACAATAGGAGGCCTCCGCCTCTGCCTGGACTTGGCTATCGGACGTCGATCTTGGCAACCTGCCAAGCCGAACGTGCATAATAGGTCTGGCTCTTCAGGTCCGGGCTGCTGTCATAGGGATAAATGACGAACAGGGGCCCCTTGTCGCGAACGGACATGTATTCGCCGTTGCGCTTGATAGCGAGGATCACGTTGAACTTCGCAAAATCGTCCATCGGAATTTCCGTGGTGTAGTCGTTCAGCGCGACCACGATGACCCGCTGCCCGGAGGCGCCGACCTGCTTCATCAGCTTGTCGAGCGGAACACCCTCGAACTTGACCTTGCCCTCATGCCAGGGCGTCGTGGTCTCGATCGTCACCAAGCCCATGGTTTCCAGCATCTTCCGGTCGAACTGCGCCGTGTTGTCCTTGTTGGTCACGGAGATCTTGCCCGAGATCGTCAGGATCGGCCTCTCGGTCGGCATGGCCAGCGAAGCCGCATATGCGGCGCCCACGAAAGCGGTCAGAGCGAGCAGCGCTGCCACCAAGCCGGTCTTCACCTTGGCGCGAAACATGGGAAACCCCTACACAAGAAATAATCCAAACACATGAAACCGATTAACTTAAGCAAAGTCTTACACAACTCTGCAATGGAAGCAAAAAAACAACGACAACAATATTACGATTGATGAAGCCTTACTTCCGGGAGGCCTGACCTTCTACACGGACCCACGGCTGATCGCTTGGGGCGCAACGCCGCAAAAGGCGATCGCCATCCTCCAAAAAGAGAGCCGCCCTGAAGAAATCAGGGCGGCTTGCAGCATTCGATGGAAGCGGTGAAATCCAGGCGTTAGAGCGGCTTGAGACCTGCCTCGATCTCAGCCCGGCGCGGCTCCAGGAAGGGCGGCAGGGCGAGACGCTCGCCGAGCTTGTCCATGGGCTCGTCGGTGGCAAAGCCCGGACCGTCGGTGGCGATCTCGAACAGGATGCCGTTGGGCTCACGGAAGTAGAGGCTTTGGAAGTAGTAGCGATCGACCGGGCCGCTCGACGGCGCCCTTAAAGATTGCAGACGCTCCCAGCATTCCTGATACGTGCGCTCGTCCGGCGTGCGGAAGGCCACGTGGTGCACGCCGCCCGCACCCTGACGGGCTGGGGCAACACCGGGCTCCACGGCCACATGCAGCTCCGCAGCAGGGCCGCCCGCGCCCATCTCGAACACGTGGACCAGCGTATCGCCGACGCGATACTCCCGAACCGCCCGCATATCCATGGCCTCGGTCAGGACGCGGGCCGTGCGCTCCAGCTTCGGCACGCTGATCCGGATCGGGCCTAAGCCCCGGATCTGGTGCTCGGCCGGCACGGGGCTGCGCTCCCACGGATGGGCCTCGCCCTGCCCGCCGTCGTCGACAAGGCTCAGGCGCTGGCCTTCGAAATCCTCGAAGTCGAGGGACAGGCGGCCGTCACGCTCGACGATCTCGTCGCTGCGCATGTTGAGGCTGTCGAAGCGCTCCTTCCACCAGGCGAGAGCCTTCTCGCCGTTCACGCGCAGGGCCGTCTGGGCGATGCTGTGCGTGCCGCGCCGCTCGCGCTCCACCGGCCAGTCGAAGAAGGTGATATCCGTGCCGGGAGAGGCTTTCGCATCGGCGTAGAACAGATGGTAAGCGCTCACATCGTCCTGGTTGACCGTCTTCTTCACGAGCCGCAGGCCGAGATTCTGGGTGTAGAAGGCGTGATTGCCCCGCGCGTCCGCCGTGACGGCGGTGAGATGGTGAATTCCGGTCAGCTTCATGGCGCTCTCCAATCCTGTGACGGATAGATAAGCCGGCATTCCCACTGGGGCGAGCCCACCGCCCGCCAAGCCGACTTTGCTGAAATGCAAAAACGCTCCAGCTACGGGCTGGAGCGTTTGCAGGATTGAATGCTTCTGAGCCTCAGGCTGCCTTGGCGCGCAGATCGTCCGGCGTGACGTCATCCGGAATCGGGCAGCGATAGGCCCGCCCGCCGGTGCGCTCCCGCAGCTCCGCCTTGGCGCGGGCGACGAGGTCGGGGTTGCGTAAGACATCGGCGGCGGTGGCCGCCATGGCCTTGGCGGCGAGCACCATGCCTTTGTGAGCAGCCGGCAGATTGCCCTGCGTGACGAGCTGCCAGGTGTGGAACGGGGTGCCGATGGCAAAGCACGCCGTGTGGCACTGCACGGTGGGCACGATCCAGCTGACATCGCCCACATCGGTGGTGCCCATCATCACCTCCTCGCGGGTCGGCATGGTAAGCACGCCGTCGTGCAGCACCTTGGTCTTGAGGGACATGTCATGCGGCTTCACGCTTGCGAGAATCTCCTCCTCGGTCAGGGCCGATTTCTGAAGCCGTTCCGCAAAGGCGAAATCGGACTCGTCGAAAGCAGGCGGGCCCAGGCGGCGCATGTTTTCGTACATGGCCTCCTGCAGCGCCCTGTTGGGCACGACATTCGAGGTGGCGTCCGTGATCTGCACGGACACCGATGTCTCCGTCATCAGCGCGGCGCCCTCGGCGATCTTCTTCACGCGCTCGAACAGGCGTTCCGCGTCGGGCAGGTGCGGCGAGCGCACGAGATAGAGCGATTCCGCATAAGCCTGCACCACGTTGGGCGCATCACCGCCGGTGTTGGTGATGGCGTAGTGCACGCGCGCATCCGAGGGCATGTGCTCGCGCATGTAGTTCACGCCCACATTCATGAGCTCCACCGCATCGAGCGCCGAGCGGCCCACATGGGGCGCGGCGGCGGCATGCGCGGCCCGGCCCCGGAAGCGGAAATAGGCCTGGATGCAGGCGAGCGACGAGGTGGTCGAGACCTCGTTGATCACGTTCGGGTGCCAGCAGAAGGCGGCGTCGAGGTCATCGAACAGGCCGGCGCGGGCCATGAAGGTTTTGCCCGAGCCGCTCTCCTCGGCCGGGCAGCCGTAATAGCGGACGGTGCCGGCGATGCCCTCGGCCTCAAGCGCATCCTTGAGGGCGACGGCGGCGAGCGCGGATCCTGCTCCCAGAAGGTTGTGGCCGCAGCCATGGCCCGGCGCGCCTCTCACCGTCGGCTTGTGCTCGGCGAGGCCAGAGACCTGCGCCAGATCGGGCAAAGCATCGAACTCACCGAGGATCCCCACGACAGGGCCGCCGGAGCCCCATTCGGCTACGAAGGCGGTGGCCATGCCGCCGACATTCGGCGTGATGCGAAAGCCCTCGCGCTCCAGGATAGCGATCTGCTCAGCGACCGACTGGTGCTCTTCGAAGGCAAGTTCCGGCGTGGCCCAGATGCGGTCGCTCAAGCCGCAGTAATCCTCGGCTTTGGCATCGACGTGGCGGGCTATGACTTCAAGGCTCAGGCGGTCGTTATGCATGATGGAATGACAACTCGGGATGGTGGGAATGGCGCGACCATAATCCATGAGCGCGCTGATGTGAAAGTCAGTCTCCTTTCCCTCCCCCTTGTGGGGAGGGGTGGCCGCGGCAGCGGCCGGGGTGGGGGTGTGGGCGATAGCCTATGAAGGTGTGGCGCCGGCACCCCCACCTCCTACTCCTCCCCACAAGGGGGAGGAGAGTAGCGTGGCGCTCTACTATTTAAACCGTCTCGCCCTTGTTCTCCCGCCGCGGCGCGAGGAACCCGCCGGACTGGCGCGACCAGAGGCCGGCATAGAGGCCGCCGTTCTCCAGAAGCTCTGCGTGGGTGCCCTCCTCGACGATCCGGGCTTCGTCCATGACGATGAGGCGGTCCATGAGCTGCAGGGTCGAGAGACGATGCGCGATGGCGATCACCGTCTTGCCTTCCATCAATGTGGCGAGCGATTCCTGGATCGCCGCCTCGACCTCGGAGTCGAGCGCCGAGGTCGCCTCGTCCAGGATCAGGATCGGCGCATCCTTCAGGATCACGCGGGCAATCGCAATGCGCTGCCTCTGTCCCCCGGAGAGCTTCACGCCGCGCTCGCCCACATGGGCGTCGAAACCGCGCCGCCCGCGCCCGTCGACGAGGCGCTCGATAAAGTCGGTGGCATGGGCCTGGCGTGCGGCCTCACGCATCGCCTCCTCGTTGGCATCCGGTCGCCCGTAGAGGATGTTCTCGCGGATGGAACGATGCAGAAGCGACGTGTCCTGCGTGACCACGGAGATTTTTCCGCGCAGGCTCTCCTCCATCGCATCGGCGATGTCGTTTCCGTCGATGAGGATGCGACCTTCCTGCGGCTCGAAGAAACGCAGGAGCAGGTTGACCAGCGTGGTCTTGCCGACGCCGGAGCGCCCAACGAGGCCGATCTTCTCGCCGGGCCTCAAGGTGAGATCGAGCCGGTCGATCACCGTGTTGCCCTCGCCATAGGAGAAGGTGACATTCTCGAAGCGGATTTCGCCGCGCGGCACCGCCAGCGGCCGCGCATTCGGCTTGTCCTGCATGGTGAGCGGGCGCGAGATCGTCTTCATGCCCTCCTGCACCGTGCCCAGGTTCTCGAAGATGCCCATGACCTCGAAGGCCACCCAGCCGGACATGGAGACGATCTGCGTGGAGAGCAGCAGCGCCGTGGTCATGGTGCCCGCATCGACCCGGTTTTCGCTGAAGAGCCACACGGCCACAGCGCCGGTGGCGACCAGAAAGACCGCGTTCAGAAAGGTGAGCCCCGCCACGTAAAGCGTGTTGATGCGCTGCTGGCTCATGAAGGCGTCGTTGAGCCGGCTGTATCCCTCGCTGATGTACTCGTCCTCGTCCTTGCGGCGCCCGAACAGTTTTACCGTCATGATGTTGGTAAAACTGTCCACCACCTTGCCGGTGACGGCGGAGCGCGCCTCGCTCGACACGCGCGAGCGTTTCTGGATGCGTGGCACGGAAAAGCCGAGCAGCGAGGCATAGAACACGAACCAGCCGGCCATGGGGATGGCGAGGCGCCAGTCCTGCGTGCCGAGGAGCCCGATGGAGGCCGCGCCGAAGATCAGGATCTGCCAGACCGCGCGGGCGACCGACAGAACCGTCTCGCGCAAGGGACGGCCCGTCTGCAGCACCCGGTTGGCGATGCGCCCGGCGAAATCCTCCTGGAAGAAGCCCAGGGGCTGGCGCACCACGTGCCAGTAGTTCTGCCAGTGCACCATGGCGGTGAAGGAGACGGCGAGCGAATGGTTGACCAGCAGCCGGAACAGGATCGTCCCCACGGGCCGCACCAGAAGGATGATCGCCGCCATGGCGATCAGCAGCGGCCCGGCCTCATCGAAGATGCCTTCCGGGGAGGTGTGCGACAGCGCGTTCACCAGACGCCCGATGAGCCAGGGGATCAGCGCCTCGAAGATCGCGAGCACGAAGCCCAGCGCGAACAGGGCGGCAAACAAGCCCTTCGCCTGCTTGATGAAGTGCCAGTAGAAACCCCAGAGCGTATCCGGCGGCGATTCCTCGGGCGGCTTCTTCCTGAAATCGATGCGGGTTTCGAAAAAGCGGAACATCACGGCCTGCGTACGTTTCAGCCCGAATCAAACGGGCCAGCGGCCGGAATAATGCAACATTCTTTGTCGCGGTAAGGGCAATAGCTGTAGGTTGAGGACTTATGACATGAGGCAGGGCCTATTGGCCCAGCTATGCCCCAGGAAGAAGGACTGTAAACGTCACCTCACTTTGGTGGATGCCGTTAATCTCACCCTTCGAAGCGCCAACGCTAAGTTCGATCTTGCCTCCGAAGCCGTCCTCGACGAGCCGTTTCAGGAGGAAGAGTCCGATACCCGAGCCACCTATGCCACTGCGCCGAGCCATGTGTCCTCGAAAATCCTGCTGAAACACCTTATCAAGCTCTTCCTTCTCTATTGCTGGACCGGTATTTGTTATGGTTGCTTTGATGTTGGGACCAACATCGTTAACATTAACAAGAATTGACTCACCCTGCGGAGAGTACTTCACAGCATTGTCGAGAAGGAGATAAGCTGCAAGATCCAATAGGTTGCGCGGTCCTAAAGTGCTATTGTAGCTATTTCCATTAAGAGTAATCAAATTTTTGTTTCTTGATGCTTTAGACCTAAATGACCTGCACATTTTGTCGAACTTGCGGAATGCGTGAACCTCACCAACATCTTGCTCAGATAGTGATTCATCAAAATAGTAGTTGATGAAATCCATTCTGGCGGAGAGAATCTGGGACATTGCGACGATATTGCCTGCTAGCTCCACTTCTCTCCAGTGGCTGTCCTCTCGTTTATCGATAGCGCCCTGCAACTCAATGGCGGCGTGGTACAGGCCACTATTGATCCCCCTGATCTCATGAATGTTCTGGCGGCTGATCTCGTCGAAACGGTCTACTGTGTCCCGTTGGGCCATCAGGACATCATTGACATGCCTCTCAACGTGCTTCTGTTCACTGCGGATTGTAAGTCCATCTGACTTGCCTGATGCGGTGCTTATCCCAGCAACCTTAAGGCCAGGAAGGATAAGTCTTCCGGCAGCGCCAATGCTTGAACTGCCAGCTGACAGTTCTCTGACGAACACAGCGTACCCCAAGGGGCATTTGTGCCACCCCTCTCTCCGCAAAGAGGAGTAGAAGTCAAGTTCGCGACTGTCCTTTGCCGGTCCAGGTAGGTCGAAAAGTGATCCTTTCCCGAAATCGATGAGATTGCCCGACAGATCATAGATGAACCAAGGAAACGCTATAGCTCTTAGAATAGGCATCATCTTAGCCAACAAGCGCCTTGAAGATTAGAGAAGCTACAAATCCTTGAATGACACCCCGAAGATCTTGGGTAAGGCTAAGTCCACTTGCGGCGCTAACTAGATTTTCGCGAGCCTTATCTCCATCAACTTCAAGGCCAGCAACATATGCACTTTCGAGCTTTGCCAGCTGCAAAGGCGTGAGACCAGCATCGAGCATTCTCTTGCGGAATTCTTTCCATACACGCACTGGATCGGTGACTTTATCAACAGCCTGATCTAACGCGGTCAACCACTGATCAATGTCAGCGTCCTTTTTAAGGAAGTAGTCTGCGCTTTGCTGCGCAACACGGGTCATTGTCTTGTTTTTGGCGATCCCAGTATAGGCAATAACCACCTTGTCAGGGTAATGGGTCTTTATCTCCCTAATAAGATGAGCGCCCTGATTCTCTTCACTTAATTGGGTTCCCACGCCTTGAAGATCGCAGAGTATCACGGGATAACGCTCTATTTCTGCGAGTGTCTTCACATCCCGAACATGAGTAATCTGATAACCATGATTCTGGAGATTATTGCCAGGCTCGAAGGGCTGATCATCAATAACGACAATTGGCACCACTTTTCGTAGGTGGAGCTTGCCTTTCTGAGCTCGCTTCACACTGATTGAGGCTTCTATGTCGTTAATCGTCCTATAGCCAACGTCCTGCGAACGTTTCCCAAACAGACCCAACATCACGCTCCTCCAGAGCATTTGAGCTCGTAAGAACAAGAAAGACGGAAAGCAACCGTGACAATAGCTTTCCGGCTTCCACCGTGAGAAGCCCTGACGGAAGGATTGTGGATGCTGGGTACGCATATTAAGCATCGAAATGATAAGCTACTGACATATTTATTATATATGAGGTTTATGAGAATTGGCGGAGGGAGCGGGAACCTACCCCACCGCAAACAGATCTCGCGTCTCAGGCCCTTGCGGCTCCTCGAAGGCGTTCGGGTCGCCGGGGGCGGTTTCCCAGCCGAGATCGGGGAGCGCGATGATGCGCAGGCCCCGCGGGTCGTTGCGGGTCACGACGATGTTGCGGCTTTCCATATAGGCGATGAGGCGGCGGGCCCGGCCGGGCGAGCGGCTGCCGCAGGCACGCGCAATCTCGCCGTCCGGCGGGCAGGGCGATGCCTCCATGGCCGCGCGGGCGATGAGCAGGTAGATGCCCTGGATGTCCTCCGTGAGATCGGCCGCGAAGGTCACGGCGCGGTCCCATTCGGTGCCATCGGCGGTGGCCATGTCGACGCCGGCGCGGGCGACCGCCAGACGGCGGCGGAACGCGTTGAGGTTCAACGGCTCGCCGGCCACGCGGCGGATGCGGCAGCGGACGAGAAAATCCTGATACAGAACGGCCACGGACCGGAAGGCGGCCTCCGGGTCGTCGAGGATCTCGCGCAGGATCGCGTCGAGGGTGGCGTCGCGCTCGGCCTTGGATTGCTCGGTCTCCTCCGCCTGAGGCTCGGGTGCTGCGGCAGGCCTTGTGCGGGCGAGCTGGGCGAGGAGATCGTTGGTCGAGGGAGCAGGCGGTGGTGGGGGCGCACGACGCGGCATGACCGGGCGGGCCGCCACTTCGTCCTCGCCGGCCTTGAAGATGAGGTCGCGGGCGTCTTCCTTGGGCTGCTCGGGCAGCGGCATGAGCTGGAAGGTGCCCGTGCGGGTGGAGGTTTCGACCTTGCCGATGCGGATCGGCAGCGGACGGCGCGACAGGGCCGGGCCGAGGGCCACGAAATGACCGCGCTCGAGATCGCGGAACATCTCGGCTTGGCGGCGCTCCATGCCCAACAGGTCGGCGGCGCGGGCCATGTCGATGTCGAGGAAGGTGCGGCCCATGAGGAAGTTGGAGGCTTCCGCCGCCACGTTCTTGGCGAGCTTGGCGAGGCGCTGGGTGGCGATGATGCCGGCTAGTCCCCGCTTGCGGCCGCGGCACATGAGGTTGGTCATGGCGCCGAGGGAGACTTTTCGCGCCTCGTCCGACACCTCACCGGCGGCTGCAGGGGCGAAAAGCTGCGCCTCGTCCACCACCACGAGCATCGGATACCAGTAATCGCGCTCCGCATCGAAGAGCCCGCCGAGGAAAGCCGCCGCGCAGCGCATCTGCGCCTCGGTATCGAGACCTTCCAGGCTGAGCACCACCGAGACCCGGTGCTGGCGCACGCGGGCGGCGATGCGCTGCAGGTCGCCCTCGGACCGGGAGGCATCCACCACCACATGGCCGAACTTGTCGGCCAGCGTGACGAAATCGCCCTCGGGGTCGATGATGGCCTGCTGGACGAGGTTGGCGCTCTGCTCGAGAAGGCGGCGCAGGAGATGCGACTTGCCGGAGCCGGAATTGCCCTGGACGAGCAGACGCGTCGCCAGGAGCTCTTCCAGATCGAGCAAGGCCGATTGTCCTCCGAGAGCGGAGGATGCCACTCCCATGTCGATGCCAGCCTTCATCAGCCTCCCTCGTGCAGTTACGAAACGTCGGTGTGGTCCTAACACGGCAAGGCTTAAGGAAGTGCCGGGCGATCTAACGCTCTCCACAGGCGAGATCGACTGTCCCCAGCCACGACGCCGCAGGATCAAGGAAACCTCTGAGCCCAAGGATCATTGATCCCGGCCATATTCCCGCTCAGGATGGACGATGCCGATCCCCGCCTACCGAATCACCGATGACGCCCTGGTTGTCCGGGCCCAGAGCACAGCGCCCGGCACGGAGACGCCAGGACCGCAGACCACGCCGCCCGGCGCAGCCGAGACGGAGGGAGCGTTCGGCGTCTTCGGGATGATCATCTCAGGGTTGATCATCATCTTCGCCATCGTGCTGCTTTACATGCGCACGCGGAACCGACGCTGATCAATCGGCGACCGCCGCTTCCGCGGCCTTCACTGCGCTGCCGCGCAGGGGCAGTTCCTTCAGGGCGAGCAGGAAGGCGAGTGCCAGGCCGAAGCCCACCATGGCGGCCAGGAACACATAGCTGAACACGTCCGCCAGGTTGATGCCGCTGCGGAGGGCAGCTTCCCCCATGGCCTCGAAGCTTGCCGCGCCGGTGAGCCCCGAGCCGCTGAGCACGATGGCGCCGAAGATCGCCACGATGAAGGCGCCGCCGAGCGAGCGGAAGAAATTGGCCGTGCCCGTGGCGGTTCCCATCTGGTGCGGGGCCACCGCGTTCTGGGTCGTCACCATGGTGACGGGGAGCAGCGTGCCCAGGCCGATGCTGATGATGCCGAGCATGACCTCGATGGCCGTGATGGAGAGGATCTCGCCGTAGAGAAAGAGCACACCCATGGCGCTGATCGCCACCATAAGGCCGGCTGTGGGAAGCCGCTTGTAATGCTTCACCCTGGCCATGGTCTGGCCGGAGAGCGTCGCGCCGACCACGGTGCCGGCCATGAGGGGGATGAGGGCCAGCCCCGACAGGCTCGCCGAGAGGCCGCGCACGGTCTCGAAATAGACCGGCAGGTAGATGGTGAGCCCGATATAGGTGCCCATGCCGAAGCAGGCCGCGAGCACACCCATCCGCACCACCGGGTTATGCAGCACCCCGGAGGGAATCAGCGGTTCCGGGGCCAGCCGCATGCGCAGGGCGAACAAGCCCCACAGAATCAGAGAGCCGGCCACCAGCCCAAGGATCGGCAAGGAGCCCCAAGGGTAGCGGATGCCGCCCCAGCTGAGGGCGAGCAGCAGCACGACGGTGGCGGAGACCAGCAGCGCCGCGCCCAACAGGTCGAGCCGGTGCGGGCGCTCGTGGCGGGGCAGCTTCTTGAGGGTGCGATGGGCGAGCAGGAAGGCCACGAAGCCGAGCGGCAGGTTGATCCAGAAGATCACCGACCAGTGCATCTTCTCGGCGAAGAAGCCGCCGAGCACCGGGCCAAGCAGGCTCGACGACATGAAGACGCTGGCGAAATAGGCCTGATAGCGCCCGCGCTCCCTGGGCGACACGATGTCGGCGATGATGGTCTGGCCCATGGCGATCAGTCCACCGCCGCCGATGCCCTGCAGCCCCCGCGCCAGGATGAGGAAGAACATGCTGGGCGCCAGCGCGCAGGCGATGGAGCCCAGGATGAAGATCACGATGCCGACCAGCATGATGGTGCGCCGGCCATACGAATCGCTGAGCTTGCCGTAGAGCGGCGTCACGGCCGTGGAGGTCAGGAGATAGACCGTCACGATCCAGGACAGGTGCTCCAGATCGCCGAGCTCGCGGCCGATGGTGGGCAGCGCCGTGGCGATGATGGTCTGGTCCAAGGCCGCCAGGAACATGGCGAGCAGAACGCCGAAGATGATGGTGCGGATCTCAGTTTGGCTCAGAGCCTTGCTCTGGCCGCTCTGAAGCTGTGCAGGGGTTGATTGGTCCATCGTATCCATCGTGTTCCGGCAGGCTCATCTAGGGGATGAGCCGAGGCTCTGTCGAACCTTCGTCTGCAGGGCAGGTATGCGTTCGGGCTCAAGACTGGGCTAAGTGCCGGCTCCGTCCACAGGTTCCAGCTTTTCGTCCGGCCGTTTCGGAGCCCCGCCTCTGGCAACAGTCGAACATGTTCCTCTATTGTTCGCGCCATGCCGTCCCGCACCCACATCACCCTCGCCCAGGCCCGGCGGATCGCGCTGGCTGCCCAAGGCCTTCATGAGGGCCGCCCTGCTGCGGCAACGAAGCGCCATGTGAGCCGCGCGCTGCAGCGCTCGCACCTGCTCCAGATCGATTCGGTGAACGTGCTGGTGCGCGCCCATTACATGCCGCTGTTCTCGCGGCTCGGCTCCTATGATCGCGGGCTGCTCGAAAAGGTGGCCTATCACCCGAAGAAGCGGGAAGCCTTCGAGTATTGGGGACACGAGGCCTCGCTGATCCGGCTCGACCTGCAGCCGCTCTTCCGCTGGCGCATGGAGCGCGCGGCGCGGGGCGAAGGCACCTATGGCGGTCTTGCGAAGTTCGGGCGCGAGAAGCGCGCCTTCATCGAGGAGGTGCGCCGCGAGATCGAGACGCGCGGGCCGATCGGTGCCGGCGAGTTGTCCATCGGCGGCAAGGGTCAGGGCTCCTGGTGGGGCTGGAGCGACGGCAAGCGGGCGCTCGAATGGCTGTTCTGGGCGGGCCAGGTCACCACCGCGACGCGCCGCGGCTTCGAGCGCCTCTACGACCTGCCGGAACGGGTGCTGCCCTCGGACATCCTGAACGTGCCGACACCATCCGCCGAGGAGGCGCAGCGCGAGCTCATGCGGTTGTCCATCCGGGCGCTGGGCATCGCGTCGGAGCGATGCCTGCGCGACTATTTCCGCCTGGAGCCGCAGGACGCTAAGGCGCGCATTCCCGAATTAGTGGAGGCGGGCGACCTCATCCCGGTTGCCGTGGATGGCTGGGGCCCGGTCTATCTCGACCCGCAGGCCAAGATCCCACGCCGGGTCGAGGCACGGGCGCTCGTGTCGCCTTTCGACCCTATCGTCTGGGAGCGCACGCGCACGGAGCGCCTGTTCGACTTCCGCTACCGGATCGAGATCTACACCCCGGTCGAGAAGCGGGAATTCGGCTATTACTGCCTGCCCTTCGTGCTAGGCGAGCGGATCGTCGCCCGCGTCGACCTGAAGGCCGACCGGGCGGCGGGCAATCTCATCGTCCACTCCATCCACCCGGAGGCCTCGGTCCCGCCGGAAGAGATCGCCCCTGCCCTGGGGGACGAACTGCGCCTCATGGCCGAGTGGCTCAATCTCGGCTCGATCACCGCGCCGAAGGCGTGGCGGAAGCGGCTTGAGGTGTAAGGCGAGATGCCTCTGGTGTCATTCCCGGCCGGAGCGCAGCGGAGGGGAAGGGAATCCATAGCGCCGAGCGTGTGGGTGGATCCCCTTCCCGCACTTCGTGCGCCGGGGATGACACGTGTTCCCCTCGCTCTCGCCCTCGCCAGACGTCCCGACCCTCCTATGTCATGAGGCCATGAACACGCTTCTCACCCCCGTCACCCGCCTGTGGTTCCGCCTGCGGCTCAACGAAATCGGCCCGCTGCTCTCCGTTTCCGCCTGCGGGTTCTTCGCCTGGGCCTTCATCACGCTTGCCGACGAGGTGCAGGAGGGCGAGACCCATGCGCTCGACAAACAGCTCCTGTTGGCCCTTCGCGATCCACAGAACCCGGCCAATCCCCTCGGACCCTCCTGGCTGGAGGAATCGGCCAGGGACTTCACAGGGCTGGGCGGCTACGCGATCTTGACGCTTCTCACGCTGGCGACGGTCGCCTATCTGCTCATGGTGGGCAAGCGAGGAGCCGCCCTTCTTGTGCTGGTCGCCATTGTGGGTGGCACCCTCCTGTCCACCGGCCTGAAACTCGGCTTCGAACGGCCGCGACCGGATCTCGTGCCCCATGCCACCAGGGTTTACACCGCGAGCTTCCCAAGCGGCCATGCCATGATGTCGGCGATCACCTATCTGACGCTCGGCGCCCTGCTCGCCCGGGTGGAGAAGAGCCGGCGCGTAAGCGCCTTCTTCATGGGGCTTGCCATCATCATGACCCTGCTGGTCGGCGTGAGCCGCGTCTATCTCGGCGTCCACTGGCCGAGCGACGTGGTCGCCGGCTGGTCGGTCGGCGCGGCCTGGGCGGCCCTGTGCTGGTTCGTGGCGCTGCAGCTGCAGCGACGTGGCCAAGTTGAAAAGCCCGGCGAAACCTCGCGCTCGTCCGACGACAAGCCAGAATGACAGACGAGACCGGCAAACCCGTCCGCAAGCCGCCGCGCAAGGTGACGGAGGCCTACCTGCAGCGGGCCGCCATGTCCTACCTCGAGCGCTATGCCTCCTCGGCCGAGAACCTGCGCCGGGTGCTGCGGCGCAAGGTGGACAAGCGCTGCCGCCTGCGCGGCGAAGACCCGGCCGAGTTTCATGACATGATCGACGAGGTGGTGGCGAAAAGCCTGAAAATCGGCCTCATCGACGACACCCGCTACGCGGAGGCCCGCGTCGCATCCTTACGCCGCCGGGGCGGCTCGGCCCGCGCCATCCAGGCGAAGCTCTCCGCCAAAGGCGTCGACCGGGGCACCATCGCGGCGGCTCTCGAAGGAGAAGAGGGCGACGAGGAGCAGGCCGCCCGCGCCTTCGCCCGCCGCCGCAAGCTCGGACCCTTCCGCCCCGGCGAGCGGGCGCCCTATAGGGACAAGGATCTGGCGGCCATGGCCCGCGCGGGCTTTCGCTTCGACGTGGCGCGCAGGATCATCGAAGGCGAACGAGACGACGAACAGGACAGTGTCTAGCCCCACCTATTTTACCCGGGTCTTATTGACGTCTTAATTTAGCCCGGGTAAAACCCTGCAGCGCTTGGTGCTGGCAGAGGAATGATCATGGCTGAGGACGACAAGACTTTCACGGCTTTCGCGGGAACGCGCCGGATTGCGACGGGGGATCTCGCCAGTGTCGCGGCAAGGGCCAAGGCCGTCCTCGATCAGGACGAAGGAGCTTCCATCCTGGTCCTCGACGACGAGACCTGCCGTGTGTTCGAGGTCGATTTCCGCGGAACGGCCGAGGATGTAGCCAAGCGGCTGGAGCCGATTTCCGGCAAGCCGGAGGCGCGGGGGCCGGGCCGGCCCAAGCTCGGTGTCGTGGCGCGCGAAGTCACGCTGCTCCCGCGGCATTGGGAATGGCTCAACACCCAGCCCGGAGGCGCGTCCGTGGCCCTGCGCAAGCTGGTCGAGGAAGCACGGCGCAGCAATGAGGCCAAGGACCGTGTGCGACTCTCGCAGGAGGCGCTCTATCGGTTCATGTCGACGCTCGCCGGAGACGAGGCAGGCTTCGAGGAGGCCTCACGCGCACTCTTTGCCGGGGATCGAAAGCTGTTCGAGGCTCTGATCCGGCTATGGCCCAGGGATCTGCGCGATCATGCCCAGCGGCTGGCCGGCTCCGCCTTCGCGAGCGACGCAGAAAAACCCTGAAACAAACGCGGGTCGTTCCTACCGCACGAACATGATCGTCGGTTTGTCCTTGTAGGTGGTGCGGCAGAGCTCCCGGTAGCCGCATTTCTCCGCTACACGGATCGACGACTGGTTCTCCGGCGCGATGATGCACGCGGTGCGCCGGGAGTTGAAATGCGCGTCGCCCCACGCGATGGCGGCCTGCACGGCTTCCGTCGCATAGCCCTTGCCCTGGCCATGAGGCGCGATCACCCATCCGATCTCAGGCATGCCGTCGAGGGATGGCTCCATCTCACGCCTGAAATCGGCAAACCCCACTTCGCCCAGAAATCGGCCGGTTTCTTTCTCCGTTACCGCCCAATAGCCGAAGCCGAGCAGCGCCCAATGGCCGGCATAGCGCAACAGCCGCGACCAGACCTCCTCACGGGTGGAAGGCTTGCCGCCGATGAACCGTGTGACCTCTGGGTCGGTCCAGAGTGCCAGGCTATCGACAAAGTCGTCAGCCCCGTGCCCGCGTAAGGTAAGGCGCTCGGTTTCGATAATGGGAACGGCGAAGGGTTGGATGGAAAGCATCGGTCTCGTCTTGCAGGTCGAATCACGCCTCTCGGCTGCCGCCATCAGGCACCACGAATTCCGTTCCGCATAGCCGGCAGCGTGCGCCTGCACCTGTGATCTCCGCACAGGGATCATGATCGCGCAGGGCTCTCAGGCATTTCGGGCAGCTATAGCCTTCCCCATCTTCGAAGTCGTAATCCGGACCCACATAGGCGCAGATCAGGTGATGGACGATGGCATGGGTCTCGACATCCTCAGCCTGACAAGCCGGACATGAGACAAGAGTGGCGGCGGGCTGCATCGGCGTTCTCAGCTGAGCTCGAACATGTGGATCAGCGCTTCCGCGATGCGGCTCGCGACGTTCGTGTAGTACATGTAGACGTTGACGGTCGAATTGAGGGCAGGCGGGCTGACATCGGGATCCAGCCGGATGCGCGCAACCTGGCCCCTTTGCGGCTCGCGCAGGATCGAGCTGCGGCGGCTCTCGAATGTGTCGGAGATCGGCAGAATCTCGCTGATGGTCCCAAGAACTCTCGTGCGCCCTATCCCGACGACAACCCTGTAGCCGGGCTGCGGATCGACGAGGCGAAAATCCGGGATGTACCAGTCGATATAGACCTCGCTGTCGTGGAAGACTTCCGCGATGGACGAGCCTGCCAGCACGGTTTCACCCGCGCGGGCCGGGTGTGTCGCGACGATGCCGGTCACGGGCGAGAGAACACGGCCGCCGTCGAATTCCCGCTCAGCGCGTTCCAGCTGACTTTGGATCTGCTCGCGGGTCTGCGCGAGACGCAACAACTGGGTGGAGGCCTCCTCGGCCGCAGCCTCGAGTTCCACCACGTTCTGCACGGCCTCGGCCCGCTCCCGATAGACCGTCGTGCGGTAGGCGAGACTAGCGCTTTCGGTGTTCGCGATTTTCTCAAGGCGGCTCAGGCTCTCGTCAGCCACGCGCAGGCGCGAGCGGGCGGATCCGAGGGAGTCGCGGGAAAGGCGCGCCTTAACGCGCAGCTCCGCCTCGCGGCTCGTCACCTCCGCGAGAGCGCGCGTGAGGTTCGACAGGGTTTCGGCAAACTGGGGTGAACGGACGAGGGCGATCGGCGCGCCGGCCTCGACTCTGGCGCCCGGGGTCACATCCATCCTCTGCACCTGGACGATGTAAGGCAGCGAGACGATCTCGCGCGGGGCCGAGACGATTCCCGGGCCGCCAAGGAAAACGAGAGGCATGCTGAAGCGAAGCAGGAAGAAGCTCAGCACGCCGATCACGCCCACGGCATAGATCAGGCGCACGAGACGCCCCGTCGCCGAGCGCCGGCTCTCGACGGGATCGGGAACGTTGGGATCGAGGCGGCGGAGCTGGATGTTCATCACGAGACACCCTGGATGCGCTGAGCGGTCAGGGCTCGGCGGACGCGGGGCGGAACGTAGTCGTCGGCGCGCGAGACGGAGAACAGGATTTCGGATGAGAACGCCACGAAGCGAACGACCTTCATGATGATGCCTTGATAGAGCGGAAAGACCAGGGCGGCCGAGAGGCCGAAGAGTGTGAGGGACCGGCCGAACAGGAGGCTCGCCAGCGCAATGTTGAACAGCGCGATGCCGATGAGGAACAGGTAGACGGCTGTGAGGAACAGCAGGGTCTGCGATCCGAACAGAAGCGTGCAATAGACGAGATAGAACGGAAACGAGAGCGTCGGCACGAGATCGAAGACAATGAAATCCAGGCGCTGGAGCGTGTCGGCCAGCCGCTCCGGCTTGAAGATCTCCATCTCACGATATTCGATGAGCCGGATGCGTAGGGAATCCCTGTCCCAGCGCTGCCGCTGGCGAACGAGGCTGACCGGATTGTCGGGCACCGCCGTCTCGCCCCAGGCCTCAGGCACGAAGCGCACGCGGTAGCCGTAGCGTCGCAGGCGCAGGGTCATCTCGAGGTCTTCGCCCGGACCGGGATCAAGCCCGCCGCGCTTGAGGAAGATGTCGCGCCGATACATGGAGCAGGCGCCGGAACAGCAGGAGATCGCGTTGATCAGGTTGAGGAAGGATTTGCCGGCGCTGATCGACATCAGGTACTCGATGGCCTGAAGGGCCGTGCTGAGCGAGGCATTCTCGTTGCTGACGCCGAGATTGCAGCAGGCGGCTGCAACCCATGGATCGCGGAAGGCGGCCGCGAGACGGGCCAGTGTCGTGGGTGCGAAAACGGTGTCGGGATCCATCGCGAGGATCAGGTCGCCCCGCGCATAGCGCGCGCCGACATTCACGGCGGGGCTGCGCCCGCAACGGGTGCCGTGAGAGATCACCACATCGACAAGCCCGGCTGCCTTTGCTTCTCCCGCAAGGGCGCGTGTTCCGTCCGTCGAGCCATCGTCCACCACGATGATCTCCAGGGGCTTCAGCGTCTGCCCGTGCAGAGACGCGAGCGAATCGAGGAGACCCGGGCCGCCGTTGAAGGCAGGAAGGATGACGCTGATCGTGACGCCTCCGGTCGCTTCAATGGCAACAGGAGGCCGAAGCCAGCGCAGGAGAACGAGTGAGATGAGAGAGATCGAGTAGCGGGGAATATCGAGGACGAAGACGGCAAGCGCGAGGAGGACCCAGTCCGCCTGGCTCAACAACAGGAGCATGTCATTCAATACGCGGCTTGCTCCTCGCTCATGGATCTATCGGCGGAAGTTCTCATCCTTGAATTCGCAGCGGCTCATGTTTGTTCCAACATAACGTTGCAACCGAGGCGTGAGGCAATGTCGGATTCATGAACCAAAGCGCGAGTTGCCCTTGGAGCACGTGGTCTCCTGTCCTAGATCCCCAAGCCCATTCACAGGAGGAGATCAGGATGAACCGCAAGGCAAGAGCCGTCTGGCAGGGCACGGGCAAGGAGGGCACCGGCCATCTCACGTCCGATTCCGGCGTTCTGTCCTCGACGCCCTATTCGTTCAAGACGCGTTTCGAGAACGAGAAGGGCACGAACCCGGAAGAGCTGATCGCCGCCGCTCACGCGGGCTGCTTCACCATGGCGCTCGCCTTCCAGCTTCAAGGCGCGGGCTTCACGCCGAACGAGCTCGCCACGGAAGCGGTGGTGTCCCTCGAACAGGAGGGCAGCGGATTTGCGATCAAGAAATCGGCCCTGACGCTCAACGCGAATGTGCCGGGCATCGACCGGGCAAAGTTCGAGGAACTCGCCCGCGCTGCGGAGAAGAACTGCCCGGTGTCGAAGGTGCTCAACGCTGAAATCACCATGGATTTCACGCTGGCGTAAATCCCGCTGCCAAACGCGTCATCCCGGGGCTGCGGAGCAGAACCCGGGATCGCGAGACGAGAGTGGCGCCTTATCCTGAAAACGATCCCGGATCGGCTTATGCCGTCCGGGATGACGTATCACTCTTCAACTTGCTACGACCCGGCCTTCTTGTAGGCATCAACGATGGCCTGGCCATCAGAACCAGCCTTCTTCAGCCAATCGGCCGTCAGCTGCTCGCCCACCTTCAGGAGGCCCGTCTTCAATTCGGGGCCGGGAGGCTGCACCTTCATGCCGTTCTTGGCTAGCTGCTCGAGATACCACTTGGTCTTTTCCTGAGCGGTCTGCCAGCCGCGAGTCTCGGCCGTCTTGGCAGCTTTCAGGATGGCCTCCTGGGTCGGCTTGTCGAGGGCGTCGAACGCGGCCTTGTTGACGAAGGTCATGTTCTTCGGGATCCAGGCCTGGGTGTCGTAGAAGTGGGACAGCGACTCCCACACCTTGGCGTCATAGCCGGTTGCACCGGAGGTCATGAAGGTGGTGACGACGCCGGTGGCGAGCGCCTGCGGCAGCTCGGCGGCCTGAACGGTCACAGGCTGCGCGCCGACGATCTCGGCAATGCGCGAGGTGCCCACATTATAGGCCCGCCACTTCACGCCCTTCAGGTCTTCGACCTTGTTGATATGCTGCTTGGCAAAGATGCCCTGCGGCGGCCACGGCACGGCGAAGAGCAGCATCAGGCCCTGGCTTGCGAGCTTCTTCTCGATGGCCGGGCGCTGCACGTCCCACAGCTTCTTCGACTGGTCGAACGAAGTGGCGAGGAAGGGCACCACGTCGAGGCCGTAGAGCGGATCCTCGTTTTCGTGGAGCGACATCAGCACCTCGCCGGCCTGAGCCTGCCCGGTCTGCACCGCGCGCTTGATCTCCGGCGCCTTGAACAGCGAGGCGTTGGCATGAACCGTGATCTGCAGTTTTCCGCCGGTCGCGTCCGCCACATCCTTCGAGAAGGCATTCAGGTTTTCGGTGTGGAAGTTGTCGGTCGGATAGGCCGCCGGCAGGTTCCATTTGGTCTGTGCCATGGCAGGAGCCGCCAGCAGCAGCGCACCGGCAAGGCTGAGACCCCATCGTGTCATATGCTTCATGTAATCCTTCTCCCTCTGGTTATGATGGATCCTATTCCGGGAAAGCGAGCCGTGGCAGCCACAGGGCGATGTCCGGAAAAGCCGTGATGATGGCGACCGCCGCCACGAGCAGGAAAAAGAACGGCAGCGCCGCCCTTGCGATGGTGAAGCTGTCGCGCCCGCTCATGTTCTGCAGCACGAAGAGGTTGAACCCGACCGGCGGCGTGATCTGCGCCATCTCCACCAGGATGATGAGGAAGACGCCGAACCAGATCAGGTCGAAACCCGCCTGCTTGATCATGGGCAGCACCACCACGGTGGTGAGCACGATCATAGAAATGCCGTCGATGAGGCAGCCGAGCAGGATGTACATGACGGTGAGCGCCGCGATCAGCACGTAAGGCGAGAGCTGCATCGATTCGACCCAGGCGGCCAGCGCTGCGGGAATGCCCGTATAGGCCATGGCGGCCGTGGTGAAGGCCGCGCCCGCCAGGATCAGCATGATCGTGACCGTCAGGCGCGTGGCGCTCAACAAGCTGTCCCGGAACGTCGTCCAGTTGAGCGTGCCCGACCACCAGGCGAGGATCAGAGCGCCCGTCACGCCCCAGGCGGCGCATTCGGTGGCCGTCGCCAGGCCGAAGATGAGGGCGGAGAAGATGAAGGCGATCAGCAGCAGAACGGGCAGGAGCTTCGCCGAGCGCCGCAGCTTGTAACCGAGGCTCGTGCGGGGCTCGGGCGGTGGCGACTTCTTCGGGTTCGCGAGCGACCAGACGGCGATATAGCCGGAATAGAGCGCCATCACGAGAAGGCCCGGCAGGAAGCCCGCGAGGAAGACCTGGATCACCGAGACATTCGCCGCGATGGCATAGACCACCATGGGAATGGACGGCGGAATGAGAAGCCCGAGGGTGCCGGAGCCGGCGAGGCTCCCGAGACTCATCATGTCGTCGTAGCCGCGCTTCTTCAGTTCCGGCAGCGCGATCTTGCCGATGGTCGCGCAGGTGGCGGCCGACGAGCCCGACACCGCCGCGAACACGCCGCAGCCGACCACATTCACGTGCAGCAGGCGCCCGGGCAGCCAGTTGAGCCAGGGCGCAAGTCCGAGGAACATCTGCTCGGACAGGCGTGTGCGGAAGAGGATCTCGCCCATCCAGATGAAGAGCGGCAGCGCTGCAAGCGACCAGGAGGCGGAGCTCGACCAGACCGTGGTGGCGAGCACCGGTCCGATGGGCACCGATGTGACCATCAGGATCGCCGCAAAGCCTACGATCAGCAAGGAGATGCCGATCCAGACTCCAAGCGCCAGAAGACCGATGAGCAAGCCTAAGAGGATGGCGGCGGTGGTGACGAGGCCGAGATCTGGAAACATCGCTTAAAGTCCGCTCTCGGCTGCACGGTTGACAATTTCCTCAGGCGTTTCCGCCGGCGGCTTCTCGTAGCGCGGCGCGCGCCCTTTCAGCACGTGAACGAGTTCGTCGATGAACGCGATGGCGAGGATCGTCAGGCCAATCGAGTACCCGAGCTGGGGGAACCAGAGCGGAACCGCGACGGCTCCTTGAGACATGTCGTTGAAGCGCCAGCTGTCATAGGTCATGTGCACGGCATACCAGGCGAAGAAGCCGACCACTGCGGTGGCGACAAGAAGACAGGCGATCTCAATGACACGCCGCGCACCGACGGGCAGCCGGTCGAGCACCAGCCCGATGCGGATCAGCTCGCCGGACCTGAAGGTGTGGGCCAGCCCCAGGAACGCCATCGCGGCCATCGACCAGGCTGCATAATCGTCACCGGCCGCGATGTTGATGCCGAACTCGCGCCCGAGCGAGAGGGTCATCATCAGGAGAAAGATCACGATCAGGAAAACGCCTGCCAGATATCCGGCGAAGAGATAAAGACCGTCGAGCAGGGTTCGGATCATACAGGCCACTTGGGTTGAGCCACGACAAGGGAAGGGTGGCCAAGTCTAAGTATCCCTGCGGCAGGAGCAAGCGGTTCTTACCCGAGGTATGGAGAATAAACCGGCATCGTTCAGCGCACGTGCCCGCATGTTAAGCACGCTCACCATTGAGGTGAAGAACGGGGCTGAACGCGAAGGAGCCCTCCGGCCCCTTCGCTCATGCCTTATGATTTCTGGTGGGCGATGACCTTGTCCTTGATCGCGTCATAGGCGTTCTGCGGGATGATCCCTTTGTCCACCAGTTCGTTCTTGGCCCTGTAGGGGCGTCCCTTGATGATGGCGTCCGCGCGAGCCGATCCGATCTGCGGCAGCCGGTCGAGTACGTCCTTGGAGGCGGTATTGATGTCGATCAGCGCTTCCTGCGACGATGCCGGGGCAGGCATGGGTTTCGCCGCAGGCGCTGCGCTGGTCGCAGGCGGTCGCGTCGTGGCGCTTGGTGCCGTTGTCTGAGCGTGAGCCGGAGAGGCAAGCAGCAGGGCAAGCGAGGCAAGGACTCCGAGATAGGACGGGCGCATCGAACGTCTCCTTTGATTCACGGGTCCCATTCCGGCCGAAATGGCTGCCGGAGAACCCGACTTCGCGCATGAACAACCTTTTGCCCTCCATTCAGTTCAGCTTGCCCGATCCTCAGCCTTCCAAACTGTCCCTGCCTTCTCAAGCAATCGACCCAAGGACCGACCAATTCTACGAGCCCTTTGAGGCTCTCCCCTGATGATCGGTGAATGGCTCAGCATGGGGAAGGGGCTGCTTCTCAAGAAGGGTGAGCCACACAGGCTTTCGGGCTCGGTTGAAGCCAAGGTTCATGATCTGACTGAAACCTGTTCCTACGGCAGACATGCGACCTCCCGCCCCCTCCCGGGACCCTCGCCAGCACCCTATCTTCATGCTAGAACAAAACACGAACAATCCTGCGGAAGACCGATGGACGAGAAGCTTTCGAAGAAGCTGCGCATCCTGGCGGACGCGGCCAAGTATGATGCCTCCTGCTCCTCCTCCGGGGCCCCCAAGCGCAAGTCGGATCCCGACGGCCTCGGCTCCACGGTGGGAACCGGCATCTGCCACGCCTACACGCCGGACGGGCGCTGCGTGTCCCTGCTCAAGATCCTGCTGACGAACTACTGCCTGTTCGACTGCGCCTATTGCGTGAACCGGCGCTCGTCCAACGTGAAGCGAGCCAAGTTCTCGGTCGACGAGGTGGTGACGCTCACGGTGGAGTTCTACAAGCGCAACTACATCGAGGGCCTGTTCCTCTCGTCGGGCATCATCCGCTCGCCCGACTACACCATGGAGCAGATGATCCTGGTGGCGAAGAAGCTGCGCCGCGACCATGGCTTTCGCGGCTATATCCACCTGAAGACGATCCCCGAGGCGAGCCCCTGGCTCATCGAGGAGGCGGGCCTGTGGGCCGACCGCCTGTCGATCAACTTGGAACTGCCGACGGAGAAGAGCCTGGAGCAGCTTGCGCCCGAGAAGGACGGTGCCTCCATCGAGACCGCCATGGCGCAGATGTCGGAGCGCATCGAGGAGGCGCGCGAGGAGCGGCGCCATTTCTCGCCGGCCGGCCAGACCACGCAGATGATCGTCGGGGCCGACGAGACCACGGACGCGGATGTGTTGCGCAAATCCGCCACGCTCTACGGCCATTACGCTATGAAGCGGGTGTATTACTCGGCCTTCAGCCCCATCCCGGATTCGAGCGCGATCCTGCCGCTCAAATCGCCGCCGCTCATGCGCGAGAACAGGCTGTACCAGGCCGATTGGCTGCTGCGCTATTACGGCTTCGATGTGGACGAGATCGCATCAAGCGCCGAGAAGGGCATGCTCGACCTCGATGTCGACCCCAAGCTCGCCTGGGCGCTCAAGAACCGCCACCGCTTCCCGGTCGACGTGAACCTGGCCGACCGGGAGATGCTGCTGCGCGTGCCGGGCCTCGGGGCGCGTGCCGTCGACAAGATCGTGGTGGCGCGCAAGCACACGACCCTGCGCCTGGAGGATGTGGCCCGCCTCACCTCGGGGTTGAAACGCGCCAAGCCCTTCCTGATCACGGCCGATCATCACCCGAAGGCCAGGCTCGACAAGCTCGACTTGCGCGAACGGCTGATCGAGAAGCCGGAACAGCTGAGCTTGTTCGTATGAGCGTGGCTGTCATCCCGGGGCTGCGCAGCAGAACCCGGGATCGCTTGACGAGAATAGCGCCATATCCTGCACACGATCCCGGATCGGCTTTCGCCGTCCGGGATGACCATTGAAGCTCCCATGACCCTCCACCGCATCATCCTCAAGACCGGCGCGGATCTCCACGGCTTCCGCAAGGCCGTACGCTGGCTGATCGCCGAGGAACTGGCGCCGCAGCATGTGGTGTTCGCCATCGACGATGCGCCGGGCCTCTTCGGCGACGAGACGGTTATGGATGCACCGCCGGTCTCGATCCCGAAGGGTGTGTCGCGCCTCATCGAGCAGGTGGTTTGCCACGGCGATCCCGAGCGTTATGCCCTGCTTTACGGCCTTGTCTGGCGTGTTCTGAACGGCGAGCGCGATCTTCTCGAAGTCGCGAGCGACCCGCTGGTTCACCGCATCGACCTGATGGCCCGCTCCGTGCGGCGTGACCTGCACAAGATGCACGCCTTCGTGCGCTTCCGCCGGATGCAAGGAGAGCTTGAGCGCTTCGCCGCCTGGTTCGAGCCGGAGCATTTCATTCTCGAAGCGGCGGCGCCCTTCTTCGTCGACCGCTTCCGTTCCATGGACTGGACGATCCTCACGCCCATCGGTTCCACGCGCTGGGACCGGCATGAGCTGACCTTCGGGCCTCCCGGGCGGCGCGAGGATGCCCCGGATGAGGACAGCTTCGAGGAGGGCTGGCGCGGCTATTACGAGAGCGTGTTCAACCCGGCCAGGGTGAACCCCACGGCCATGCGGGCCGAGATGCCGAAGAAGTACTGGCGCAACATGCCCGAGACCGCCGCGATCCCGGGCCTGATCCAAACCGCCGCTCAGCGCGTTGAACGGATGATCGAACAGGAGGCGACGATGCCCACCAAACGCACGCCCGAACGCGCTATTCAAGCCATGTGGGATCAGGAACCCAAGACCCTCGAAGAGCTCAATGCCATCATCGCCAAGGCAGGACCGCTGGTGCCCGGCGCCACGCAGGCCGTCTTCGGCGAAGGCCCGCATCATGCCGAGATCGTGTTCGTCGGCGAACAGCCGGGCGACCAGGAGGACCTGCAGGGACGGCCCTTCGTGGGTCCCGCGGGCAAGCTCCTGACCAAGGCCATGAGGGAAGCCGGGATCGAACGTGAGCAGGCCTATCTCACCAATGCGGTGAAGCACTTCAAATTCGACCAGCGCGGCCACCGGCGCATCCACGCCAAGCCGACCGCCGGCGAGGTGAAGCATTACCGGCCCTGGCTGATGAAGGAGCTGGAGCTGGTGCGGCCCAAGCTCATCGTCGCTCTGGGGGCCACGGCCGTTCTGGCGCTCTCCGGCAAGGCGACGCCGATCACCCGCTCGCGCGGCCGCGCCAAGTTCGGTGCTTACGAGGGCTACATCACCGTGCATCCGAGTTACCTGCTGCGCCTGCCCGACGAGGCGACGAAGCAGGAAGCCTACGAGGCATTTCTGAATGACCTGCGCCGCATTCATGACTTGGCACAGGCCGATCTGAACACCGGCGAGCTGCCGCTCGCGGCGGAGTAGGTGTGCCGCCGCACGAAGCGAGCCTGCTGCCTCTTAGGAGTCATTGCGAGTTCAAGGTGATGAGCAGAGGCTAGCCCAAGCTGGTGCCACCTCGGCCCGGCGAAGGAGGCGCCGGGCAGCCGGCGAACAGGCCATGCCAGAATTCGTGATCGAACGAGACATGCCGGGTGTCGGCAATTCATCTGATTCAGACATGCAGCAGGCCTCACAGACCTCATGCAATGTGCTGCGTGAACTCGGGCCCGAAATTCAATGGGTTCACAGCTACGTCACGGACAACAAAATCTACTGCATCTATCGGGCACCGGACGAGTCCATGATTCGCCAACATGCCCAGAAGGCCGGGTTCCCGGCAAACAGCATTGCCAAGGTCCAAAGGGTCATAGACCCGACGACGGCCGAGATGGACGGTACATCCATGTATCCATGACGATCGCCCCGAGGAGGCTGCGAGAACTCAAGAAGAAGGCATCGGATAAATCCCAAAAGTGCAAGTCCACTTTTGGGTCCGAGGCCTAGGCTCTCGCCTCAAGCTTCCGGCGGTGATCGAGGTGGCGCATCGCCGGCGTGACCGTGATGCCGTGGAGCACAATCGATACCAGAATGATGAATCCAGCCGTGCTCCAGAGAAGGCTGGTATTGTCGAACTTCGCGTGATGCATGGCATAGGCGAGATAATAGATCGAGCCGAGCCCGCGGATGCCGAAGAAGCTGATGGCCGCCTTCTCGCCCGGCGGCGGATCGGTGCCGATCAGCCCGATCCATCCGGCGAGCGGCCGCACCACGAACAGCGTCAGCAGGCCGAAGACGGCAGCCTGCCATGTGAGGGCATCGAACAGGTCGCCGCCCGTCATGGCGCCGCCGAGCAGGACAAGCAGCACCATCATCATAAGCCGCTCGAGTTCCTCCGCGAAGTCGTGCAGCTTGTTGTGATATTCATGCTTGGGCTTCGTGGCGCGAAGCGCCAGCGCCGCCACGAATACCGCCAGGAAGCCGTAGCCTCTGACCATCTCGGTCAGGCCATAGGCGATGCAGGTGATGCCGAGCGCCACGAAGCCCGCGCCCGTGCGGGAAAGCTTCGCCCGGTTCGGCAGATGGAAGGTCAGCCAGCCGAGCGCACGGCCGATCATGTAGCCCATGCCGATGCCGGCCGCGATCTTCCAGAGAACCGCATAGGCGAACCACTCGGCCACCCTCGTGAGGCTGTCCTCCTCGGCAAAGGAGACGGCCAGGAGAACGAACGGAAAGGCGAGGCCGTCGTTGAGCCCGGCTTCCGAGGTCAGCGTGAAGCGCACCTCGTCCTCCTCGCTGTCACCCGGCGGCCCCACCTGCACGTCGCTGGCGAGCACCGGATCCGTGGGAGCAAGCGCTGCTCCGAGCAGCAAGGCTGCCGCGAGGCTCAAACCCAGCATGCTCTGCCCCAGCCAAGCGAGCGCGAAGATCGTGAGCGGCATGGCGATGCCGAGAAGCCGCCAGGTGAGCCGCCACCGCTTCCAGCCGAAAGGCCGGTCGATCTTGAGACCTGCACCCATGAGCGAGACGATGACCACGAACTCAGAGAGACGCTCGACGATGGCGAGTTCCTCGTTGGGGTGAGGCATCACGCCCGGGACCTGGGGGAAGGCAAAGATGAGCGCACCCAAGGCCACGCAGAAGATCGGCAGAGACAGGGGCAATTCCTTCAGGACCATGGGAAGCCAGGCGGTCAAAAGGACGACAACCCCGAAGCCTGCCAGCACGACGATGTAAGCGCTCATAAGGCAGCGAACGCGGCCTGAACTCGGCAGTTCCGGCCGGCAAGGGGTTAATCCCCGTTAACCGCCCCTTAAACCGCCACAATTAGGGTGCCTCAGAGCATGAAAGGCCAGGATCCACTGGCTGTATGATTGCGGGGTCATTAAAGACGTGGCGAACGGACGTGACAGGCGCGAGCCGGTGTTCGATGCGCCCGCTGGGCAGGCGGGGGAGCTGGACTTTCACCTCTCGCCCGAGGATCGGGCAGGGGGAACGATGGCGCGCAGGCGAGCTTCCGGACAGGGGGGCGGCAGGCCTTCACGGCCCAAGAAGGTGAAGCGCCGCGGCGGCCGTTCCCTTTTCAGCAAACTGGTCTATGCCGGGCTCGTGCTCTGCCTGTGGGGCGTGATCGGCGTCGGCGGCATCGTGGCCTATTACGCCTCGCAGTTGCCGCCCATCGATCAGCTCTCCGTGCCCAAGCGCCCGCCGAACATCGCCATCCTGGCGAGCGACGGCTCGTTCCTCGCCAATCGCGGCGAGACGGGCGGCCGCACGGTCACCCTGAAGGAACTGCCGCCCTATCTGCCGAGAGCCTTCGTGGCCATCGAGGACCGGCGCTTCTACGACCATTTCGGCATCGACCCGATCGGCATCGGCCGCGCGATCTACCGCAACCTCAGCAACAGCGGCGGTCTGCAGGGCGGCTCGACCCTGACGCAGCAGCTCGCCAAGAACCTCTTCCTGACCCAAGAGCGCACCGCCTCGCGTAAGATCCAGGAGGCGATCCTGGCGCTCTGGCTCGAGCGCAACTACTCGAAGGACCAGCTCCTCGAGCTTTACCTGAACCGGGTCTATTTCGGCGCCGGCGCCTATGGCGTCGAGGCCGCCGCCCAGCGCTATTACGGCAAGTCGGCGCGCAGCGTGTCTCTGTCGGAAGCCGCCGTGCTGGCGGGCCTCGTCCAATCGCCGTCGCGGCTTGCTCCCAACCGCTATCCGGAGCGGGCGCAGGCCCGCGCGGAGCTCGTGATCGCGGCCATGAACGACCTCGGCTTCATCACGCCCGGCATGACCAAGACGGCCCTCGGCGATCCCGCAGAGTCTGTCCGCCCGAACACCGCCGGGTCCGCCAATTACGCGGCCGATTACGTGATGGACGTGCTTGATGATTTCGTCGGCACCGTCGAGGCTGACATCGTGGTCTCGACCACCGTCGAGCCTGGCATGCAGTCGGCGGCCGAGCGCGTGCTGGTGGAAGAGCTCAACGCCAAGGGCCAGAAGTTCAACGTGAGCCAGGGCGCGGTCGTGGCCATGCAGCCGGACGGAGCCGTGAAGGCCCTGGTCGGCGGCCGCAACTACGAGACGAGCCAGTTCAACCGGGCCATCGCGGCCCGGCGCCAGCCGGGCTCGTCCTTCAAGCCCTTCGTCTATCTCGCCGCCATGGAGCGGGGCTACACGCCCGACATGGTCGTGGACGATGCGCCTGTTGCCTACAAGGGCTGGGCGCCCAAGAACTACGACCGCAAATACCGCGGGCCGATCACGATCCGCGATGCGCTGGCACTCTCGCTCAACACCATCGCGGTGAAGCTCAACATGGAGGTGGGGCCTAAAGCCGTGGCGCAGGCCGCGCAGCGTCTCGGCATCTCGTCTCCGCTACAGGCCAACGGCTCGCTGGCGCTCGGCACCTCCGAGGTGACGCCGCTCGAACTGGTCTCCGCATACGCGGCCTTCGCCAATGGCGGCATCGGCGTGACCCCCTACGTGATCACCCAGGTGAAGACCACCGACGGCAAGCTCATCTACAAGCGCCCGGGCTCGGGCGGCCTCGGGCGCGTCATCGACCCCGGTGTCGTGGCCCAGATGAACGAGATGATGCACAACGTCTTCGTCATCGGCACCGCCCAGAAGGCGCAGATCCCGGGCTGGACGCTCGCCGGCAAGACCGGCACCACCGACGATTACAAGGATGCCTGGTTCGTGGGCTACTCGGGCAATCTCGTGGCTGGCGTGTGGCTCGGCAACGACGACGGCGCGCTCACCAAGCGCGTCACCGGCGGCAACCTGCCGACAGAAGTCTGGCACAACTTCATGACGGCCGCCCTCAAGGACAAGCAGCCCGTGCCGCTGCCCGGCCTGGAGCGCATGCGCGCCCCGTCCGACATTCCCGTCGCCGGTGCCGGAGGCGGCCCGCGCTATGCCAACGCGGACGGCGAAGGCAGCTGGGTCGCGCCCGCGCCGCAACGGCGCGCCAGCCGCGAGAAGAACTTCTTCGAGAAGCTGTTCGGGCTTTAACACACTGTCATTCCGGGGCCGCGTAAGCGGAGCCCTGGAATGACAGTGGGTGTGCTCGAAGAACTCTCGAACCATTACCCCGCACGTAATCGCCACGCCTCACCTGAGCCGGCATGCTCGCTTCATCACAAGAAGGAGCCTGTTATGTCCACCTACGCCATCGGTCATCTGCACGACGTGAATGTCGGTTCCGACATCGTCGAGTATCTCAAGCGCATCGACGATACGCTTGAACCCTTCGGTGGCCGGTTCATCATCCACGGCGGACCGGCGACAATTCTGGAAGGCTCCTGGCAGGGGGACCTGATCGTGATCGCGTTCCCAAACAGGGAGAGTGCCCGGGCATGGTATGACTCCCCGGCCTATCGGGACATTCTGCCCCTGCGTACTGGCAACTCGCGCGGCGACGTCTTCTTCATGGAGGGTGTCGATGCCGACCACAAGGCCACGGATGTGCTCGCCGGAATCCCGGTGGATCAGCCCTTGGGCTGATGCCCTCTTGCACGGCTCGTCATGAGGAAAAGCGCAAGCGCCAGCACACCCGTGGTGGCGATGGTGGCGGGGAGCGGAATCGCCGAAGCGTCGAGGTTGCCGCCAAGGAGAATGCCCACGATGGCCGCGAAGGTCATCTGGCAAATGCCCAGCAGCGACGACGCCGCGCCGGCCCGCTCCGGAAAAGGCATCAGGGCCGAGGCCATGGATTGCGGCATAGTGAGGCCGACCCCGATCCCGTAGATCGCCATCGGGGCGCTGATGCCGAGCGAGGACGGCACTCCGAGGAGCACGAGGGTCAGCATGGTGGCGCCGCCGACGGCAAGGCATGTGACGCCGAGCTGGATCGTGCCGTCGAGACCGCGCCGGCCCACCAGATGCTGCGCGAGGTACGTTCCGCTGATGAAGCCCACCACCACGAAGGTGAAGGAAAAGGCGTAAGACAGTTCGTCCAGGCCATAGATCTTCTGCAGCACGAAGGACGAGCCGGAGATGAAGGCGAAGAGCCCGCCATAGGTGAGCATCGAGAGGCCCACATAGGTGCGATAACCCGGATGGCCGAGCAGCAGCCTGAAGCCGCGCAGGATCGCCCCGAACGAGATCGGCACCTCGGATTTCTTGCGAATGCTCTCGGGCATGCGCAGGCTGATCACGGCCGCCATGGCGATGCCGAACAGGATCATGACCGCAAACGTCACGCGCCAACCGGAGATGCGCTCGATCACGCCGCCGAGGATGGGCGCTGCGGCCGGCACCACACCCATGATGGTGCCCATGCGCGACAATTCCTTGCCCGCGCGTGGCCCCTCGTAGAAATCGCGCACGATGGCGCGCCCGAGCACGATGGGCCCCGACGCGCCGAGCGCCTGGAGAAAGCGCGCGCCGATCAGGGTCTCGATGTTGGGCGCGAACGCGCAGATGAGGCTTGCCACCGTAAAGAGCGCGAGCCCGAAGAGCAGCACGGGCTTTCGCCCAATCCGGTCGGAAATCGGCCCATAGAAGAATTGCCCGGCCGCAAAGCCGAGGAGAAACGCGGAGAGCGTGAGCTGCGTCTGGCCGGTGGTCGCCCTAAGGCCCGTGGCAATCGCCGGCAGCGACGGCAGATACATGTCCGTCGAGAGCGGCCCGAGTGCAGTGAGCAGCGCCAGGACGACGGTGAGAGCCAAGGTGTCGGGCTTGAGCATTTTGTTGGGACGCAGCGGTGACGGGAGGATTCGACTAAGCCGAAACGATAGGCGTGTCACTCACTAAGAGGCGTCGCATCGGTGATCCCGATGGGATGAGGCGGCTACGAATTGTCATTCCGGGCTCCGCTGCGCGGCCCCGGAATGACAGTGGGATAGAATAGAACGCGAAGTGCCCTTCACCCAATGCGATGCAGCGCGCTGCCGTAGGTCTTGAGCCAGGCTTCCGCCTCGTCGGTGCGGGGGCAGAGCTGGTGGGTGATTTTCCAGAAGCGGTGGGAATGGTTGAGCTCGCGCAGGTGCGCCACCTCGTGAGCGGCGAGGTAGTCGAGCACGAAGGGCGGGGCCATGATCAGGCGCCAGGAGAAATTGAGCGCTCCATTGGCCGAGCAGGAGCCCCAGCGGCTCTTGGTGTCGCGCACGGTGATGCGCTTGGCCGAGACGCCGAGCTGGGCCGTGTGCTTCTTCACAGCGGCGGCAAAGTCCTTCTTGGCCTCTGCCTCGAGGAAATCCCGCACCCGGCGGGCCACGTGGGAAGCCTCGCCGGCCACCGCGATGATCGGCTCGCCCGCGCTGCCGCGGCCGGCCTGGGTCACGCCGCGGATCGAGGACCAGTGGACGATCCGGTGGAGGACACCGCGAACGGGCACCAGCGCACCCGGCTCGAAGATCACCCGCTCGGGCACCTTGGCGAGACGGGTGGCGATCCACTGGCTGTGGCTGTCGGCGAATTTCTGGGCCAGCCCCACATCGGTGCGCTCAGGGATCGACAGCACGACCTCGCCGGTCGCGTTGGAGACGCGCAGCGTGATCCGTTTGGCCGTGGGACGGCGCTTGAGGGCCACCTTAAAGGCTTGGCCCTCATGCAGAACTTTGAGATGAGGCGGGTCCGCAGGGACGCGGCGGAACAGGGCGGATTTCATGTCCGCAATCTGCCCTGTCACGCTGATTCTGTCAGCGCAGCCGTTTGCCGCTCCTAGGAACGTATCAAGAACGGGTTCAGGCTCTTGACGCCTTCTTCCGGGCTGGCTCTCGATCGTGATTCTCAATGAATTCAGCGATTCGAGGAGCGATCTGAGACCGGAACCGAGAACCGTTGAAGACACCATAATGACCGACCTTGGCCTGCAGATGATAAAGCTTCTTGTCGGAGGACAGGTTGGGGGTCAGTTCGAGGGCGGCCAGGGTCTGGCCCACGCCCGAGATGTCGTCCCGCTCGCCTTCGACGGCCATGATGGCGCAGCGCCGGATGGACATGAGATCCACCGGCTGGTCCCGGTGCATCATCTCGCCCTTGGGCAGCTCATGGTTCACGAACACCTTCTCGACCGTCTGGAGGTAGAACTCGGCGGTCAGGTCCATGACGGCGAGATACTCGTCATAGAACTCCCGGTGCTTTTCGGCCGAATCACCGTCGCCCTCCACCAGGTGGTTGAACATGTCGTAATGGGCGGTCAGGTGCCGGTCGATGTTCATGGCCATGAAGCCGGAGAGCTGCTGGAAGCCCGGATAGACATCGCGCCAGAAGCCCGGATGGGATGGCGGCACCTTGGTGATGCAGTGACGCTCGAACCAGTCGATGCCGCGCTCCTCGGCCAGCCGGTTCACGGCCGTGGGGGAGCGGCGGGTGTCGATGGGGCCGCCCATGAGGGTCATGGAGCGCGGAATGAAGGGATCGTTCTCGGCCTCGAGGCGGGCGACGGCCGCGATCACAGGAACGGCCGGCTGGCACACGGCCATCAGGTGCAGGTCCGGGCCGAACGCGCGGCACAGGTCCTTGATGTAGTCGATATAATCGTCGAGATCGAAACGCCCCTCATCCAGGGGCACCATGCGGGCATCGGTCCAATCGGTAATCATGACCTGGTGCGTGGGCAGGAAGGTTTCCACCGTGCCGCGCAGGAGCGTGGCGTAGTGGCCCGACATGGGCGCCACGATCAGGAGCTTCGGCTGGGTCTTGGCAGCGGCATGATCCCGCTCGAAGGAGATGATTCGGCAGAACGGGCGCTCCCACACGATCCGCTCCGTGACCGCCACCTCCGCACCGTCGATCACGGTGGTGGGCAGGCCGAAGACAGGCTTGCCGTAGCGGCGGGTGGTGCGTTCGAACAGCTCGCAGGCGGCGGATACGGTTCGGCCGTAGGGTGTGTTGGTGAGCGGATTGTCAGGATTATCAAAGAAATGCTTCGTCAAATCGGAGGCCGCACGGGCGGGGCTCAAGAGCCAATGCGCAGTATCGTACCAAACATAAGAAAAGTTCATCTGTGTCCCCAAAGGCCGGGAGCCTGGTTCTCGCCCAATGCGGTAGGCTTTATCCTCAACCGTAATTTTAAGATTAAAGTTCCTTGAGCCTATTGCAACAAACTTGTCCGTCCACCGCAAAAACGGGCGCCATACTTTTGTTTCAGAGCATTGCCTGAGGGTTGCATGGCGTCTGGAAAGTCATCGATAGGAAAATAGGCTGGCGGCTTCTGCTTGGCGAACCGAGGGGCGGCCCTATTCTGTTCGAGGATGTCCCGGATCGAACCCAAGAACCTGACGCACCACGCCCGGCACCTGCGCCTGGACACCCTGGTCCGCCTGCGCTGGCTTGCGGTAGCCGGGCAGTCCGCGGCGGTGATCGGGGTCCGCTTCGGGCTCGGATTCCCCCTGCCCTTCGCCCTGTGCGTTCTGGTGATCGTCGCGTCGGTCTGGGTCAACCTGCTGCTGCGCATCCAGTATCCGGCAAGCCACCGGCTTAGCGACAACGTCGCCACCGCGCTGCTCGCCTTCGACATCCTGCAGCTGGCCGGCCTCCTCTATCTCACCGGCGGGCTGGAAAACCCCTTCGCCATGCTGTTTCTGGCGCCCGTGCTGATCTCGGCCACGGCGCTCACGCCGGAGCGAACCCTGGGGCTCGGGCTGCTGGCGGTCGGCTGCGCGACCTTTCTCGTGCTCGCCCATCGGCCGCTGCCCTGGTTTCCGGGGCAGGCCTTCTCCCTGCCCTTTCTCTATGTGACGGGAATCTGGACCGCGATCCTCCTCGGCACAGCGTTCACCGGCATCTATGCCTGGCGTGTGGCCGAGGAGGCCCGCCAGCTTGCCCAGGCGCTCGCCGCCACCGAGTTGGTGCTCGCCCGCGAGCAGCACCTGTCCCAGCTCGACGGCCTGGCGGCAGCCGCCGCCCATGAGCTCGGAACGCCCCTCGCCACCATCGCGCTGGTCACCAAGGAGCTCAGCCATACCATGCCCAAGGAAGGCCCGGTGGGCGAGGACCTGAAGCTCCTGCGGGAGCAGGTGGAGCGCTGCCGCACCATCCTGACCAAGCTCACCTCCATGGACGAGGACGACGGGGGAGAGTTCCTGGAGACCGTCTCCCTCAGCCATCTGGTGGAGGATATCGTCGAGCCGCAGCGGGCGGTCGGCTTCGACGTGAAGGTAATCACCAAAGGCGATGGCCCCGAACCCCTATGCCGGCGCAATCCGGGGGTGGTCTACGGGTTGTCCAACATCCTCGACAACGCCACGGACTTTGCCGAGAGCCAGGTGACGATCGAAGCCTGCTGGTCTCCTCACGAGGTTTTCATCGAGGTCCGGGATGACGGCCCCGGTTACGCGCCCGATATCCTGCTCAGGATCGGCGAGCCCTACGTGACCACCCGCAGCGCCGCCGAGCGCTCGGAGGACAGCGAGGAGGGCGGTGGACTGGGCTTAGGCCTGTTCATCGCCAAGACTTTGGTCGAGCGATCGGGGGCCGAACTGACCCTCACGAACGCCGCCCCGCCGGCCTCGGGCGCCATCGCGCGGATCGTTTGGCCGCGTCAGGCGTTTGAACGAGGTGCGGCAATTTCGCCGCAGGGAGGTTCGGTGGAGCCTCTCAAAGATTAGGGGATGAATTCCCATATGAGAAAGGAGCTGATGCAGCTCGCCTCATGAAGGAATATCCTTAAGATGCAAGGAGATAGTCTGATGGCCGATGCGCCTGCCGCATTCGAAGATCGCGCCGACAAGAGTCTCTTGATCGTCGACGACGACCGGCCGTTCTCGACCCGTCTGGCCCGCGCCATGGAAGGCCGCGGCTATCAGGTTCGCGTGGCCGAGAGCGTAGCGGACGGCATTGCGGCCATCGAAAACGAACCGCCGGCCTTCGCGGTGATCGACATGCGGCTCGGCGACGGCAACGGCTTGGACGTGATCGAGCGCCTGAAAAACCGCCGTCCGGACGCCCGCGGGGTCATCCTCACCGGCTACGGCAACATCGCCACGGCCGTGACGGCGGTGAAGATGGGGGCGTTCGACTACTTGGCAAAGCCCGCCGATGCGGACGAGATCCACGCCACCCTCATGGCCCAGCCGGGCGAACGGGCGCTGCCGCCGGAAAACCCCATGTCGGCCGACCGGGTGCGCTGGGAGCATATCCAGCGGGTCTATGAGCTCTGTGGCCGCAACGTCTCGGAAACGGCCCGCCGCCTCAACATGCACCGCCGGACCCTGCAGCGCATCCTCGCCAAGCGCGCGCCGCGCTAACTCCTCAAAGCCGCCCGTCCGCGATCCGGTCGGGATCGGCCAGGGCGTGCAGCAGGGATGCGGCCGCGTGCGCGAAGCGCAGGGTCACGGCCTTGCGGCGGGCGCCCGCCAGCGGGTGATGCGACGCCTCGCGCAGGATCGCCGCCCCGAAACTGTCGGCGATGATGAGACCCCGATCCTCCGGCAGAATGTCGAACGGCACGGTCTCCGGCACCGCGAAATAGAACCGGTCGCAGAAATCCTCGTAGTCGGGCCATTTCCGGTCGGCCCGGAAATCCGCCACGCTCGACTTGATCTCGACGATGGTGAGCGCCCCGTCGGGCGCGAGCGCGATCAGATCGGCGCGCCGTCCGTTGGCGAGGGTGAATTCCGGCAGGGTGACATGGCCGAGCTGCGAGAACAGGCGGCGCACGCCGCGCTGAACGCCGGCCGCCACCGGCGACTGGCGGCCGTCGACGGGCAGGATGATGGGGCGGGAGAGGGCGGCAGGCGAATCGGACATGGGCCTAAGGTATCATCCCGCCGCCGCCGTCCCGCAACGGCTCCGTTGTCGCGCTTGCTCCGGATAAAAGAAATCGCCCGTCAGCGGAAGCGCTTCCATCGCGCCCAGGTCAGCCGCATGGCGCTGCTGCGCCGGAGCGCGATGATCAGGACACCGCACAGGGCGAGCCCCGTCCCAACGGCGGTGCGAGCATCGAACCGGTCGCCCGTGACCAGAATGCCCAAGGCCACCGTCAGCAGAGGGTTCATGATCAGCAGAGGGGCGATCATGTTGGCAGGATATTTCCTGATCAGGCCATAGTAGATCGTGTGGGCGATCAGCGACACGACAAGGGCGGAGAACAGCAGGGCCGCGACGAAATTCCAGCCGGCCGCCATCGCCTTGTCCACTTGGCCCGTCTCGAATGTCGTGGTCAGGAGAATCATGGGCATCACCGAAGCGAGCCCGATCCATGACTGGAACTGAAGCGGCTTCACACCCTCGATCTGCTTCATCATCACGGCGGCGAGCGACCCGACGGCCGTGGAGGCCAGAACCAGCAGGAGGCCCGCGGAGAGCGGAAAGCCGCCATCCGGGTCCCACATCACGAGCACGCCACCGGCGAAGGTCAGCACGATGCCGAGCGCCCGCCTGCCGTCGATCCGCTCGCCCAGGATCATAAGGGAGAGAAGCGCCGTGATCGGGATTCCGAGCTGGCTCACCACCGCGGCGCTGGAAGGACTCGCTGTCTTGATGCCGAGGAAGAACAGGGCGAACCCGCCGCCGCCCATGAGGAACCCGACCAGGACGATGCGCCATCGCGGCCGCGGGGCCGGCAGCAGCCAGGGAAGGGCGAGCACCGCCACGATGCCGAAGCGGATGGCCGCATAGAACAGGGGTGGAATTTCCATGCCCGAAACGACGATCTTGCTGACGATGGTATGGGCCGCCCACAGGAAGCAGACGACAAACATCAGAAAGAGATCGCGCAGGGCCATATTGCTGGATAGCTCGGCTGTGGGGAATGTTGCAAATGCCGGGAACGGGGGTCTGGCATGATCGTGGGGAGGGTTCCGCCACGACCAAGGATCCTGCGGCATGTTCGCAGAGGATTATGAAGATTCCCTAGAGCATCGGACCCAAAAGTGGAAAGCACTTTTGGGTCCGATGCTCCATTTCTGAAGTGGCGCATCGTTCCAGGCAGAAAACCGAATCCACTTTTCTGCACGATGCGCTAATGCAGCATCAGGTGATGCGGCGACAGGTTCTCCAGCATGTCGCGCAGGTCTTCCATGTGCGGATTGATGCCGAGCGCGATCTGGAAGGCGGCGCGCGCCTCGTTGAGGTGGCCGTGGCGCAGGCAGATGTTGCCGAACCCGGCCACCGCCCCGAAATGGCGCGGCTCGAGGCGCAGGGTCTGGGCGATGTCGAGCAGGCTGTCCGCATCGCGCTTCTCGATGGAGGCCAGCGTCGCGCGCTTGTTCCAGGCTTCCGGCCAGTCCGGGTACATGGCGACCAGATGGTCGAGCAGCGGCCGGGCCTTCTTGAGGGATCCCGAACCGAGGGCCTCGACCGCCGCCGCCATGGTCTCCTCTGCGATGCGGTCCTCATGCGAGCTCCACAGAGCCCAGATCTGATCCTCGATCTCCTCCACGGGCCGGGGCGGCTCATCCATGGCCAGTTCCTGGAAGAGGGCGGTCAGGCGACGCGGCAGGTCCGGTCGTGGCGAATGGGCCGGAACCTCGAGGACGAGCTGGAACACCGGATCGATCGGCAGAGGGGACGGCAAAAGGGACGTCATGGGCGAGTTCACCGATCCTCCATGGCAGGCAGCCAAGGCAGGGGACATAGAGTCGAAGTGCGGCGCGGCGAGAGGGCAAATCGGCGCCCATGCCGAAACCTGTGGAACGACCGATGTGTGCCCGGGCGCACTTTGTGAACGCAAACCCTCTTCACCGTGTCGAAAACGCTCGCGCATCGGGCGCAAAAGTGGTTCCGGTTTTCGGTCCAACACGATGCGCTATTTAACGAATTGAGCATCGGGCGAACCCCAAAAGTGGTTTCCACTTTTGGGCCTGATGCTCTAGGCTCCGCTAACGTCACTGAACCCGAACGATCATTGGAGTTGCCCTTGGGAGCCGTCATCGAGCGCGACCCGTTGCGCCTGGCCTGGAAAACCTCGCCCGTCCGCCATCTGGCCGGCTTCGGGCTCTTGGCGCTGGCGGGTGTCCTGATCCTGATCGGGTTCGATCTGGTTCGGCAGATCGTCGACCGGGCAACCGGCGGCGTCGAAGCCTGGAATGCGCCGGCTGCCTTCCTGCGGATTGCCCTTACTCCCCCGGCCAGCCTGTGGCCGGAATCCCTGGTTCTGTTCCCCGGCTTTGCCCTTAATCCTGAGACATTCGCGCTTGCGGCGGTCATCGGCGTGCTGCTCATCCCCCTGGCCCTCGGGCTGATCCTGGTGGCGCTCGAGTGGGTGGCGGTCGGCATCGGCGTGCAGATGCTGACGCGAACCCAGTCGGCCGCCCTCGACATCATCCTGAAAGTACCCTCCGCGTCGCATGACGAGATCGCCATGATCTCGACCCTCGCCTCACGCGGACTGGCCCGCGAAAACGGCGTGCTGGGATCGAGCCTCCTGATCCCGGTGAAGCTCGGCGGCATGATCGGGCTCGCCTGCGCTTACGTGTTCGTCACGGATTGGTACCTAGGCGCCGTTCTGGCGGTGGTGCTCGGCCTTGCCATGATCGTAAGCGCGCGCCGGGCGCTCCTGCGCTTCGACGCCGCTGCGGCCCGCCACCGGGAGGGCGACGAAGCCGAGGGCGTGTTCGCCGATCTGGAGCAGCGCCTGCCGGCCCTGCGCGCGCACGGCACCGCGCCTTTCGAGCGCGACCGGGTGCGCCAAGCCCTCATGAGCGGCCATCGCCCGGTGATGCGGGAGGAATACCGCCTGGCCATCATGGAAGCTGCCTCCGCGGCCCTGCTCCTGATCGCCCCCCTGGCGGTTCTGGCGCTCGGAGCCTGGTTCTCGCAATCGCGCCCCCTGACCTCTGGCACGGTCGCGGCCAGCGTGCTCGCGGCGGCGCTTGCTGCCTATGGCACCCGCGAGGTGGTGCAGTGGCACCGGCTGATCATGCGGGCCAGGGCATTGCTCATCGATCTCGGCAAGGGCTTGGCTCCGCTGAAGCTGCGCGCCGCCCTCAAGGGCAAGGCGAGCCTGCCGGAGAACGGCGCCCTGGTGGCCCAAGGCGTGTCGGCTTACGATCCTGCGAGCGGGGCGCGCGTCGCATCGGTCAACCTCAGCCTCGCCTTCCCGTCCCACGTGGCCCTGGTGGGCGACGGCGATGCGGGGCCGAGGCTGCTTGCGGCGCTCATGAGCGGTCAGCTGCCGCCCTCCATGGGCCGCCTGACCTTTGGCGGGGTGGATCTCGCCGCCGCCAACCCGGTGGAGCGCAGCCAGCGCATCGCCTTTACCGGACAGACGGTGCTGATCGAGGGCAGCCTCAAGGACAATCTGCTCTATGGCTGCACCGCGCCGGCGGATGAACTGAGGCATCGCCTGTCCGAGGCCATCGCCATCGCCGGGCTCGATCGCCTCACCCATGCCCGCGGCCTGTCCGGCACCATCGATCCGTCCAGGGAGCCGAAATTTGCCGACGCCGTGGTGGAAGCGCGCCGTTTCGTCGAGGCCGCGCTCGCCGCCGAGAACCTCGACCGCTTCGTCGACCCTTTCAGCGCCACCCGCTACAACCGTTACGCCACGATCGGCGAGAACCTGCTCTTCGGAAAGCCCATCGGCGACGCCTTCCATGAAGACCGGCTGTCGAGCCACCCGTTCGTGCGCGCCATTCTTGAAGCCAACGAACTCACCAAGCCGCTCGCCCGCATGGGGCTCTCCATCGCCACCAGCATGATCGAGATCTTCGCGGAGATCCCGGACGGGTCGCCGCTCTTCGACCGCTTCTCGTTCTTTTCGGCAGCCGACCGGCCCTATTTCCAGGACCTCGTCGACCGCAAGAACGAACAGCGGCGCAGCGACAAGACCTCCCGCGACCAGGAGCGCCTCATCGGTCTGGCGCTGCGCTACAACGAGAGCCGGCATCGCCTGGGGCTGCTGGAGCCGGGCCTGGAGGAGCGCATCCTCGTGGCCCGGGCCGATTTTGCCCGCATGCTGCCGGTGAGCCTGAAATCGGCCATCGAGTTCTACGACGAGGCGCGGTTCTGCGCGGCGGCAAGCATCCAGGACAACCTGCTCTTCGGCCGCATCGCGGCCGACCAGGCCGGCGCCCTCGAGGCGGTGCAGGAGGTCGCCCGCCGGGTGCTGACCCAGCGCGGCCTCGACGGCGAGGTCTCGCGCATCGGCCTCGACACGCCGATCGATCCGCAAGGCGACGACCTGACCCTCACCGAGCTCGCCGCCGTCGATCTCGTGCGCGGCCTCGTGCGCCGGCCGAGCGTCCTGGTGGTGCAGCGGGCCCTCGAAGGCCTGCCAGGACCGGCCGCCGACAAGCTGGTGATGAACCTGCGCCGGGCGCTCGTGGGCCGCGGCCTGATCCTCGTGACGCCCGCGATTTCGCCCGCCATGGATCAACCGCCCTTCGATGCTGTTATCCATTTTGAGCGGGGCGAACCCGTCATGGAGCGCCGCACCCGGCGTCTGGAGGCGTTAAGTGCGTGACATCTTTCGCCCTGCGCAGAATGCAGCGGTTAAGACCAGGAGCATCGAATGGATCCCAAAAGTGGCTTCCACTTTTGGGTCCGATGCTCTTGACCCGTTGTCCGTGTCAGGGGCAGCTTACCGCAGTCCATGTGCGCTAGCGCACATAAGAGGAGTTTTCGTTACATCATGATCCTGCCATGGTAAGGCGTGTTGCATCCTCTGACGCATTGCAAGTCCGGTTCTGGGGCACACGCGGCTCCACCTGCGCATCTGGGCCTCAATTCGTCGAGTTCGGATCGCACACGCCCTGTGTCGAAGTTCGATGCGGCGAGCGCCTCTTCATCCTCGATGCGGGCACCGGCCTCTCGGCGCTCGGCATGGACCTCGGCCAGACCGCTCCCGAGAAGATCGACATCCTCCTCAGCCACCTCCACCTCGACCACATCAGCGGCCTGCCCTTCTTCAAGCCGGCGCTGCTGGCCAATGACCGGGTGATCCGCACCTATTGCGGGCATCTGGAGGGCGAGAGCGCCATGGAGCCCCTCGGCCGCCTCTTTGCCCCGCCCCTGTTTCCGGTGCGCCTGGGCCAGCTCCCGGCCCGGTTCGAGTATCACGGCTTTAAAGCCGGGGAGCCGATCACCTTCGACGACGGCACCCGGATCGAAACACACCTTCTCAACCACCCCGGCGGCGCCACCGGCTACCGCCTCAGCCACGGCGGCCGCAGCGTCTGCTACATCAGCGACGTGGAGCACAGCGATCCCTGGCCCGATCCGGATCTCGCCGCCTTCGTGCGCGACACGGATCTGATGATCTTCGACGGCATGTTCTCGGATGCCGAATACTCCTATTGCCGCGGCTGGGGCCATTCCACCTGGCAGAAGGGCGTGGAGCTCTCGAAGGCCGCCGGCGTGAAGGCCCTGGCGGTTTTTCATCTCTACCCCGGTCACGACGACAATTACCTGAAGGCAGCCGAGGCCGAAATGCAGGCCGTCATGCCCACCGCCTTCATGGCCCGCGAGCGGCAATCGTTCGTATTCGAGCCGGTCGATCAGGAAACGGTAGCTGAGCGGCCGGAGTTTGTTTTCGCTGAGGCTGCGAAGACCTGAGATTTTCTCTGGCAAGCTCTACGGCCATGGCGACGCCGACGGATCGAGCACGAAGATCAAGGCGGTGGAGATCGCCACCCTCTCCAAGGACCTCCAGATGACCTACAAGGGCTTCTCCGTCGTCTGAGCCTTCCTCGCGATGGAGCGAAAAGCCCAATGAAGCCGGTCTGCTTGAGTTCATTATAACGTTACGTTATATCTACCTGAATTGATTTCAGGAGCCTGTTGCTATGACCGTTGTCGTTGCCCCCACCGGTGAAACCCGCGTCAACACCACGACCGGTGGATCTCAGATGGATTCCTCCATAACACGTCTTGCCGATGGCGGCTGGGTGGTCACCTGGGAATCCCCCGATGGAGCTAGCTCTGGCATCTACCAGCAGCGCTACGATGCACAAGGTAAGCCGGTTATGGGAGATCCGGGTCAATGCAACGACCGCCGGCGCCCAATTTGGGGCTTCCATCACGGCGTTGGCCGATGGCGGCTGGCTCGTCACCTGGACCTCACCGGACGAGGCCGGTACGGGCATCTACCAGCGGCGTTACGACAGGTTCGGGAACGCCGGGGACGAAACCCAGGTCAACCTCATTACGGCGGGCGATCAGACAAAGCCGTCCGTAACGGCTCTGGCAGGAGGCGGTTGGATCGTCACCTGGATGACGCCGGATGGGACAGCCCCCGGCAACAACATTCACCAGCGGCATTTTCCGGCTCAAGGCGACCCCGGACCCGAAACCCGCGTGAACCCCACCCCTGCCGGTGATCAGAAAGAGCCCTCCATCACGGCTTTGGCAGGAGGCGGTTGGGTGGTGACCTGGACTACTTATGACGGGGCCGACAACAACATCTATCAGCGCCATTATACGGCCAACGGCACGATCGGCAGTGAAGTTCTGATCAACAGTACGACTGCTAATGCCCAGTGGAGTACATCCGTCACCGCTTTGGCGGATGGCGGATGGGTGGTGACTTGGGAATCGTACGGCCAAGACGGCGATAGTAATGGCATTTATCAGCAGCGCTACAATGCGAATGGCAGCAGAGTTCTTGGGGAAACGCAGGTCAACACCACAACCGCGGGTAGCCAATATGGACCATCGGTCACAACGTTAACAGATGGTGGCTGGGTGGTCACATGGACATCGGAAGATCCCAATATGTCTACTGGTGATAAGGAGCAAATCTATCAGCAGCGCTATTCAGCCAATGGCTTGAAAGTCGGCGGCGAAATTCACGTCAATACTAACACTTCCAAGAGTCAGAATAACCCTTCTGTGACAGCGCTGGCGGATGGTGGGTGGGTGGTAACCTGGACGTCAGAAATGCAGGATGGCGATGACTACGGCATCTATCAGCAGCGCTTCACCAAGGACGGCCAGAAGGTCGGCCCGACCACGCCAACGGGCCTGAGCTCCACTCTTTCCTTCCAGGAGGGACAAACAGGAGCCTCGGGCCAGCTCACGGTCAAGGCCTTCGATGTGAGCCAGGGCCACAGCTACACCCTGCTCGACGATGCCGGCGGTCTCTTCGCCCTGACGGCGAACGGCACCGTCATCGTCAAGGACGGCATCAAGCTGGATTATGAGCAGGCGCAGTCGCACCAGATCAGGGTGCAGGTCAAGGATGGGCTCGGCGCTGCCTACGAACAGTGGGTGCAGATCCAGGTGGCGGATGTGGCAAACGAGAACCTGACCGGCAGCGCTGGCGCCGACGTGCTCAAGGGCGGCGGCTTCAGCGACACGTTCAGAGGCAGCGGCGGCAACGATGCGCTTTACGGCGGCCTGGGCAATGATCGACTTTATGGCGACAGCGGCAACGACAAGATCTATGGCGGCGCAGGCAATGACCGGCTTTACGGCGGCAGCGGGCGCGACACCTTCGTGTTCGACACGCGGCCGAACAAGCGCACGAACGTGGACAAGATCTACGACTTCAAGTCGCGGGACGACAGCTTTCACCTGGACAATGCGATCTTCACCAAGCTGGGTAGGGTGGGCTCGGAGGCGCAGCCGAAGAAGTTCAACTCGGACATGTTCGTGGAGGGCACGCGGGCCAAGGACCGGGAGGACCGGATCGTTTACGACAAGAAGACGGGCAGCCTGTACTACGACCAGGACGGCACCGGCTCCAAGGCCCAGGTGAAGATCGCCACGCTGACCAACAAGACAAAGCTCTACTGGCACGACTTCTTCGTCATCTGAGCAAGAACCGGAAGAGATCGGCCCCATGTTCGACGGCCCTCGCCGAAGCGAGGGTCGTTCCGTGTGCGAACAATCTCCCCTTTGCGGAAAAATCCATTATGGTGCTCGCACCTATCGAAGCGGGCCCATCATGACCTCCCCCATTCTCGTCACCGGTGCGGCCGGGTTCATCGGCTATCATGTGGTCAAGCGGCTCCTGGCCGATGGCCATCAGGTGGTGGGGGTCGACAGCTTCACGCCCTATTACGACATCGGCCTGAAAGAGGCCCGCTTCGCCAAGCTCGCCCCGCACAACACCTTTCTGGGCGAGCGCCTGGACCTCGCCGACCAGCAGGCCACCCGCGACCTGTTCCAGCACCATCGCTTCGAGCGCGTCATCCATCTGGCCGCCCAGCCCGGCGTGCGCTTCGTCGATCCGCAGCCCTACACTGCTTCCAACCTCATGGGCTTCATGAGCATGCTGGAGGCCTGCCGCCATGGAAACGTGCAGCATCTCGTCTATGCCTCGTCGAGCTCGGTCTACGGCGCCAACCGCAAGCTGCCCTTCTCCGAGCACGACACCACGGATCACCCCATCAGCCTCTATGCCGCCACCAAGAAGGCGAACGAGATGATGGCGCATTCCTACGCGTCCCTGTTCGGCCTGCCCTCCACGGGCCTGCGCTTCTTCACGGTCTACGGGCCCTGGGGCCGGCCCGACATGGCGGTGTACAAGTTCACTCATGCCATCAGTGAGGGTCGCGAGATCCAGGTGGCCAGGGCCGGCAAAGTCTGGCGCGACTTCACCTATGTGGACGATATCGTGGAGGGCATCGTGCGGCTGGTCGAGCGTGCGCCCTCAGGCGATCCGGCGTGGAACGCGGAAGCGCCCGATCCGGCCACGAGTGCTGCCCCGCACCGGGTCTACAACATCGGCAACGATAGCCCTGAAGAGGTGAACCGGCTGATCGCCCTGATCGAGGCTGCCCTGGGCAAGACGGCCCATCGCGTCGACGTGCCCCTGCCGCCCGGCGACGTGCTCGAGACCCGCGCGGATGTTACGGACCTGCGCCGCGACGTGGGCTTTGCGCCCTCAACGTCCCTGGAGGAGGGCATCAGGCGCTTCGTCCAATGGTATCGCGAGTATCACGGGGCATAAGGGGATGATCAGGGATTATCTCACGCTTCTGGCCCTATGGGCTGGCCTGCTTTTACTGGGCTTTCTTCTCTGCGTTGTGTTCAACCCTTTCGGTTTTTTTGCCGTCGCCATCGCCATGGGCATCCTGCTTCTGTCGGGTGTTCTCTCAGCCGTTCTCATCCTCGTCCTGAAACCAGTTCTTATCCGCTATGCGTTAGCACGCCCTAATGCCCGCTCCAGCCACAAGATCCCGACTCCTCAGGGTGGCGGGATTGCGGTTGTCGGAGCTGCTTTGTTGATGGTGCTGCTACCAGCGTGGTTTCTGAATCTTCCGGGTTATGTCCTATCCCAGTTTCTCATTGTGGCCTGTGCTTCTATCGGCTTGGCATTGATTGGCGCTGTCGACGACATTCGACCACTCCCCGCAAGCCTACGCCTATTGCTGCAGATGGCAGCCGTCATGGCTGTGGTTTTGACAAGCGGAATTCGCATCTTCCCTGAATGGATGCCTCTGGGCGTGGAACAGGCTCTGCTCATTTTTGGCGGCGTGTGGTTCGTGAATCTCACCAACTTCATGGATGGCCTCGACTGGATCACCGTTGCCGAAATGGTGCCGGTGACAGGAGCAATTGTTATCCTCGGTCCAATGGCGAGCCAGGAGCCCCCACCGCTTCTTGCTATGGTGATAGCCCTCGCCCTCTGCGGCGCCCTCCTCGGCTTCGCGCCCTTCAACAAGCCCGTTGCCCGCCTCTTCCTCGGCGATGTCGGCTCGCTGCCCATCGGCCTCCTCGTCGGCTGGATGCTGCTGGAACTCGCTGGAACAGGCGCGCTCGCGGCCGCTCTCCTGCTGCCGCTCTATTATCTCATGGACGCCACCATCACCCTGCTGCGCCGCCTCGCGCGGCGTGAGAAGGTGTGGGAGGCGCATCGCAGCCATTTCTACCAGCAGGCCACCGACAACGGCTTCTCGGCGCTACAGGTCAGCGCCCATGTTTTCGGCCTCAACCTTGTCCTGGCCGGTCTCGCCGCTATGACATTGATCTGGTCCTCGGGCGCCGTGCAGATCGCGGCGCTTGTCTCAGGGATCGTCCTCGTCGGCCTGATGCTCAGGCGCTTTTCCACACCACGCCAGACAATTCCTTTGGAGGTTTCCCGATGAACGCACCCCTGATTGCCCTCACCGGCGCAACGGGTTTCATCGGACGGCACCTCCTCACTGAGCTTCCCAAACGCGGCTACCGGGTCCGGGTGCTGCTGCGCCGCCCCTCCGAGGTGCCGGCGGGTGCCGCGAGCGCCGTGATCGGTGATATCGCCTCCCCGCACAACATGGCGGCGGCTTTGCGCGACGTGGACATGGTGATCCACTCGGCGGGCCTGGCGCATGCCATGTCGGGACGGCCGGAGGACGACTATCGCAGCATCAACACGGACGCGACGGTAAAGCTCGCCCAGTCTGCCGAGCGGGCCGGCGTGAAGCGCTTCGTTTTTCTCTCCTCGATCCGCGCGCAGAGCGGTCCTTCCACTGATCGCGTGCTGACGGAGGATATGACGCCTGAGCCGACGGATGCCTATGGCCGCTCGAAGCTCGAAGCCGAACGGGGATTGGCCGAACTCGGGCTGGACTGGGTGGCCCTTCGCCCGGTTCTCGTCTACGGCCCTGGCGTGAAGGGCAACATGGCTGCCCTGCTCGGTCTCGCGCAGTCATCCTGGCCCCTGCCACTCGGCGGCCTGAGGGCCAAGCGCTCGCTCCTCTGTCTCGACAACCTGGCGGCGGCTGTGGACACGGTTCTGAAGGCGGACGGACCCTTGAAGCGCCCCTTCATCGTGGCCGATCCGAAGCCGGTGACGATCCCCGAAATGGTGGCCGCCCTGCGCGAGGGTTTTGGACGTGGGCCGGGACTGATTCCGGTTCCGGGGTTCGTTCTCAAAGGGGCGGCGGCTCTGGCGGGGAAGGCTGAGGCCTATGAGCGGCTGGCAGGCTCGCTCGTGGCGAGCCCGGAGGCCTTGCGGCGTCTAGGCTGGCAGCCGGTCAGTTCGACGCGAGACGCGCTTGCGGAACTGGCGCGACAAGCGGGGGGGCAGGCTTCCGGCGCTTGAATTCCGGGATCGCCTCTTCGAACACCCGCTCGGCCAGGGCCCGGTCGCCTTCCACGAGGGCGCGGTCCAGGATCTTGAGCCATTGCTCGACCCGCTCGCGGTCGGCGAAGATGGGCTTTGCCGCCATGACGCCGTCGATGCCGATCTCCGTGCGCGGCTCCTCGCGGGCGAACAGGATCTCGTGCAGGCGCTCGCCGGCCCGCGCGCCCGTGACGGCAATCTCGATGTCCTCGCCCGGCTCATAGCCGGCAAGCCGGATCATGCGCTCGGCGAGCTCATAGATGCGCACGGGCTGGCCCATCTTGAGCACATAGACCGAGGCGCGCTCGTCGCCGTTGGAGCGCTCCGTCAGGGACCGGCTTTCCTCCGCATGAGACGCGGAGGTGAGCACCAGGTCGGCCGCCTCGCGGGTGGTCATGAAGTAGCGCACCATGTCCGGATGGGTGACGGTAACGGGTCCGCCGCGGGCGATCTGCGCCTTGAACTTCGGCACCACGGAGCCGACCGAGCCCAGCACGTTGCCGAAGCGCACCGCGATGGTGCGGGTGGCGCCGTTGCGGCCCATGAACTCGGCATCCAGCGCCTGCCCGTACATCTCGGCAAGGCGCTTGGTGGCGCCGAGCATCGAGACCGGATCGATGGCCTTGTCGGTGGAGATCATCACGATGGTGTCGGCGCCGGCCTCGACTGCCGCATCGGCCACGTTCACCGAACCGAACACGTTGGTCTTGATGCCTTCCGTCCAGTTCTTCTCGAGATAGGGCACATGCTTGAGGGCCGCCGCGTGGAAGACCACCTCCGGCTTGAACTCGCTCATGACCTCGCGCACCCGCTCCCGGTCGCGCACGTCGGCAATGACGCCGTCCACATTGGTGTCGCTGGACAGGAGCGTCGGGTTCTCGAGAATGTGGTGCAGGGACGGCTCGGAGCTTTCCAGAATCAGAAGATCGCTCGCCCCGAAAGCCACCGCGCGGGTGCAGATCTCGGACCCGATGGAGCCGCCGCCGCCCGTGACCAGCACGCGCTTGCCGCGGATGAAGGTTTCCAACCGCTGCCGGTCGATCTGCACGGTGGGACGCAGGAGCAGGTCTTCGATTTCGAGCGGCGCGAGCTCGGCGTTGCGCATGCCCTCGCCGAGGCTCGTGACCCGCACAAGGGGCAGGCCGAGACGGCGCGCGCGCGCGAGCAGCATGTCCGGGTTCGCTTCCGGCGTGAGCGCGCTCGGGGTCGCCACCAGCCGGCGGATCGGTACGCCCCGCTCCTGGAAGTCCTGCACCACCTGGTCGAGGTCGGCGAAGGTGCCCAGCACCGGAACGCCGCGCATGGACTGGCCGAGATCGTCGCTGCGATAAGAGAGGATGCCCCTGGGCTGGATCTTTTTGACCGTGCCCGCCTCGATGGCCCGCAGGATCACCTCGACGTCGGCGACGCGCCCGAGCAGCAGGGTGGGCGTGCTGGCATCGCGCTGCAGGCTGTTCCGGGACCGGGCGTACTTCACGTAGCGGAAGGCAAGGCGCGGGCCGCCCAGCAGGAACATCTGGATCAGCCAGTAGAGGGCGATCGTGATCTTGCCGAAGAAGAAGGTGCCTCGGACCTGCGGCGAGACGAGGATGTAGTCCACCACCAGCAGGGCAATCGCCAGGATGGTGGCGGCCCGGAAGATGTTGAAGAGATCCGGCAGGGAGGCAAAGCGCCACTTGGACTTGTAGAGCTGCGAGAACCAGTAGACCACGCCCGCAAAGGCGATGAAGGGCGGCAGGAACAGCGGCAGGTGAACCAGCCGCTCGCTGAGCAGCGTTCCCTCGAAGCGCACGAAGAACGTCGCGAGGACGGCCACGCCGGTCATCACGAGATCATGCACGATGATGAGAGTTTTCTTGAAGTCCTGCCGATTCATGGCCCTGCCGTCTGCTGCCTCGGGGTATCGGATGGGCTCACCTCTTTGTCAATGTAACCTTGTCCCGCTATCGATGCCAACAGCGCAGGCCCCTCACGCGCCCGGCAGAGGGCTCTGCGGCACGATCAGAAGGCGGCCATCCTCGGTTGCGACCCTGGCCCTGATGCCGAAGCTGGAGGCGAGCCGGGCTTCGGTCAGGACCACCTCAGGAGCCCCTGAGGCTTCGAGTTTTCCTTGATCCAGCAGGGCGATACGGTCGGCGAACCGGGCCGCCAGGTTGAGGTCATGCAGGATCGCCACGACGGTAGCGCCCGCATGGGCACAGGCCTTGATCCCGTCGAGCACTATGAGCTGATGACGCGGATCGAGCGCCGCGACGGGCTCGTCGGCCAGGAGCACCGGCGCCTGCGTCGCGAGAGCGCGGGCGAGCAGCATGCGGGCGCGCTCGCCGCCGGACAGGGAGGTGGCGGGCCGGTTCTCGAAGCCCGCAAGCCCAACGGACAGGAGTGCCGCCGCCACCGCGTCCCGGCCAGGCGCCGGCAGACGGTCCGGCTCCTCCCCGTGGGGCAGGCGGCCGAGCGCGACGACGCTTTCGACCGGCAGAGGCCAGGCGACCGTGCCGCCCTGCGGCAGGTAGGCGATGGCCCGCGCCCGCGCGGACGCCCGCATCCGGGCAACGGGGGCTCCGTTCAGGGCAACCTCTCCGGCCGAAGGCTGCACCAGGCCGGCCATCGCCCGCATGAGCGTGGTCTTTCCCGCGCCATTGGGGCCGATCAGCACCGTCAGGCATCCGGGCTCAAGGGAGAGGTCGATGCCCTGGAGCGCCCGGCGGGCCCCGAGATCGACCGAAAGGGCGCGGATCTCGAGGCGCATCATGCGGGCGCCTCCACCAGCTCGGCCCTGCGGCGGGCGATCACCCAGAGAAAGAACGGCACGCCGATGAGGGCTGTGAGCACGCCGACCTTGACCTCGGCGCCGGACGGGATGAGGCGCACCGCGCAATCCGCCGCCAGCAGCAGGGCTGCTCCCGCAAGGCCTGCCGGCACGAGCGTGCGGGCCGGGTCGTAGCCCACGAAGGGACGGACGAGATGGGGTGCCACGAGGCCGACGAAGCCGATGGACCCGGCAACCGCCACCGAGGCGCCGGTGCCGATGGCGGCGCCAGCGACGATCAGGCCGCGCAGCCGCGCCACGTCGGTCCCGAGGCTGCGCGCGGTCTCCTCCCCGAGCGCCAGGGCGCGCAGGCCCGATGACGCCTTCAGGATCAGAAGCGAAGCCATGAGAACGAACGGAGCGGAGAGCCCCACATGGACCACGGACCGGTCCTCGAAGGAGCCGAGCAGCCAGAACACGATCTCCGTGACCGCAAACGGATTGGGCGAGAGGCTGATCGCCAGCGACGTGCCGGCACCCGCCAGGCTCCCGACCGCGAGGCCTGCGAGAACCAGCACCACGATGGTGGCGCTCCGCCCCGCCACCGCCACCACGAGGGCGATGGACAGCATCGCCCCGGCGATGGCCGCGAAGGGCAGCGCCCAGGACAGGGTGCCGACGAGCCCGGAATAGATCACCAGTACGGCCCCGAAGGCCGCCGCCTGCAGCGCGCCGAACACCGCCGTGTCGGCGAGCGGATTGCGCAGCATCCCCTGAAGCGCCGCGCCGGACAGGCCGAAAACCCAGCCGATCATGAGAGCGAGCACGGTGCGCGGCAGGCGGATCTCCCGCACCACGATGCTGGCCGCTCCCTCGTCCGACACGAAGGCCTTCAGCGCCGCAAGGGTCGAGATCGGCGCCGGGCCTATCACCAGGGAGGCGAGGCTCAACGCGCCGAGGAGGGCAATCAGGCCGGGGATGAGGGGCGAGGGAGGACGAGGCATCAAGGATTGTTTCGTTGCTTCATCGGTAGAGCATGAAACGCAGTGAGGACAAAGCCACCCTCATCCCACCGTGGTCATCCCGGACGGCGCAGCCGATCCGGGATCGTGTGCAGGATGAAACGCTGACTCCCTCTCCCTGAGAGAGAGGGCTGGGGTGAGGGGTTACAGGTTTATCCGGAGAGGACACCAACCCCTCACCAGCGCCTGAAGGAGCGACCTCTCCCATCGGGGGAGGTGAAGGGGAGCCATTCTCGTCTTGCGACCCCGGATCGGCTGCGCCGTCCGGGATGACGCCCTCTGGTGATGACGTAGGGGTGCAGGGATGGTTCGATAGCAATGTTCTTACTTTGTTCTTGACAATCATCCTAAGTTCGGCTATATCGTTGTGCATCCTTTCCCGACGAGGGGCGCGCTCGCGAGGCGTCGCAGATGTGGGGTAAGGAGCGGTCCCGCCGCAGGTCTCGCACACCTGTGATCGCGGGTGGCCGATCCTGGCATGCCTCCAGGTCCGCTGAAACAAACCGCGCGTGACGAGCAGTCTGGCTCTCACTTATCCCATCACCATCGAGCCGGGCTGCCCAACGCGCCACCCTCGATTGACCTGACGGCTTGAGGCCACCCAGCCTCAGGCCCGAAGGTGCTGGTCTTTTTGGAATGAATGCGGGTTCGATCTCCCGCATCTCCATGCTACGAAACAGGTCAGCACCTCACCAAACACCGATTGAGAGAGCGGCATGAACCGTTTGTTCGCCAACCTGCCCACCACCGTCTTCGAAGTGATGTCGAGCCTTGCCCGGGAGACCGGCGCGATCAATCTCGGCCAGGGCTTTCCGGACGATCCGGGCCCGGAGGATGTGCGGCGGGCAGCGGCGGATGCGGTGCTCAACGGCTACAACCAGTATCCGTCCATGATGGGCATTCCGGAGCTGCGTTCGGCCATCGCCACACACTACAAGCACTGGCAGGGCGTCGATCTCGATGCGAACACGGAAGTGATGGTCACCTCCGGCGCCACGGAGGCGCTCGCGGGCGCGATCCTCGGCATCGTGGAGCCCGGCGATGAGGTGGTGCTGTTCGAGCCCATGTACGACGCCTATCTTCCGCTCGTGCGCCTCGCCGGCGGCGTGCCGAAATTCGTCACCCTGCAGCCGCCGCATTTCCGCTTGACGGAAGAAGCGCTGGCCAAGGCCTTCTCGCCGAAGACCAAGGCGGTCGTGTTCAACAACCCGCTTAATCCGACCGCCACGACATTCTCCGATGAGGACCTGAACCTGCTGGCCGATTTCTGCCGCCGGTTTGACGCGATCGCGATCTCCGACGAGGTCTGGGAGCACGTGGTGTTCGACGGCAGGCAGCACCGGCCGATCCTGGCGCTCGACGGCTTGCGCGAGCGCTCGGTGAAGATCGGCTCGGCGGGAAAAATCTTCAGCCTCACCGGCTGGAAGGTTGGCTTCGTGTGCGCCGCCCCGTCCATCATGAAGGTGCTGGCGAAATCCCACCAGTTCCTCACCTTCACCACGGCACCGAACCTGCAGCACGCGGTGGCCTACGGGCTTGCCAAGGACGACGTCTACTTCGAGAGCATGCGCAAAAACTTCGCCCGCAGCCGCGACCGTTTCACGGATGGCCTGCGGACGCTGGGCTTCGACGTGATCCCGAGCCAGGGCACCTATTTCGTCAACATCGACATCTCAGCCCTGGGCGAGACCGACGACGTCGCCTTCTGCCGCCGCCTCGTCATGGAGCATGGCGTCGCGGCGATTCCGGTCTCGGCCTTCTATGCGGAAGGCGCGGTGAAGAACGTGGTGCGCTTCTGCTTCGCCAAGAAGGACTCGACGCTTGATGCCGGGCTCGAGCGGCTGGCGGACGCGATCAAACAAGCACGCTGAACCATGACCGGACAGGGATGCGCGATGCGCCTCATCACGCTCCTGTCCGCTTTCCTATGGCTCGGCTCAGCAACAGCACAGGCGGAGCCTCTGACGATCCGTGACCTGGCGGGCATCTATCGCGTTCCCGTCACGGTCGATTTCCTCCACCCCGAGCGTCCTTTCAAAACCCAGCACATCCTTGAGATCGTTCCCTATGGGCAGGGGAACTTCTACATCAACACCGAGATCAACGGCCATCACGCCTGCACCCTCTCCGGCATCGCGGAAGTCGAAGAATCCCGGCTGGTCTACCGCAGCGTTCCGGGCGAGGACGATCCCTGGCCGGCCTGTACGTTCTCCATACAGCTTCAGGCCAGCAGGATCGTTTTCGACGATGCCGAGGGAGCCTGCCGAAGGCTGTATTGCGGCGCAAGCGCTGGCCTCGACGGTGTGAGCTTTGACGCGAAATTGCGGCGCCCTCTCGGCAACCTGAGAAAGATCCGCAGCTCCGCAGGATACGAGGAAGCCGTTGCGGTTTACGAGCGCCTCCTGCAGTGGCGCACAGCCCAGCCCAAACAGCCTTGACGCGCGGAGCAATAGGATCTCAATTGAGCGCCTAGCCGATCAAGGCTTTTCTCGTTTCGCAGGAGTGCCGCCCTAAATGATCCGTCTTCTCGCTTCGGTTGCTCTGACCTTAAGCCTTGTAACCGCCGCCACCGCTCAGGAACGTGTGGTCAACGTCTATAACTGGTCCGACTATGTGGACCCGAAGGCGCTGGACGAGTTCACGAAGCAGACCGGCATCAAGGTGGTCTACGACACCTACGACAACAACGAGATCGTCGAGACCAAGCTGCTTGCCGGCAAGTCCGGCTATGACATCGTCGTGCCGTCAGGCCCCTTCGTGCAGCGCCTGATCGGCGCCAAGGTGTTCCAGAAACTCGACAAGGCAAAGCTGCCGAACCTCGCCAACCAATGGCCGGAGGTGACGCAGCGTCTGGCCGTGTTCGATCCCGGCAACCAGTTCGCCGTGAACTACATGTGGGGCACCACCGGCATCGGCGTGAACGTCAAGAAGGTGAAGGAAATTCTGGGCGACATGCCGCTCAACACCTGGGACCTCGTGCTGAAGCCGGAGATCTCCGCGAAGCTCAAGAGCTGCGGCATCTACATGCTGGATTCACCTGAGGATCTCTTCCCCGGCGTGCTGGCCTATCTCGGGCTCAATCCCGATTCCAAGCGCGTCGAGGATCTGAACAAGGCGGGCGACGCCCTGTTCCGCGTGCGCGGAAACATCCAGAAGTTCCACTCCTCCGAATACATCAACGCGCTTGCCAACGGCGATATCTGCGTGGCGGTGGGCTATTCGGGCGACATGATCCAGGCCAAGAGCCGCGCCGAGGAAGCCAAGAACAACGTCGAGGTCGGCTATGTCATCCCGCGCGAGGGCGCGCTGATGTGGTTCGACAGCTTCGTGATCCCGGCGGATGCCAAGAACGTCACGGAAGCGCATGAGTTCATCAACTTCATGCTCCGCCCCGAGATCGCCGCCATGAACACGAATTTCGTGTCCTATGCCTCCGGCAACCTTGCCGCGAAGCAGAACATCGACAAGGCGATCCTCGACAATCCCGGCATCTATCCGGACGACGCCACCATGAAGCGCCTCTTCACCAACACGGCCTATGACGAGCGCTCCCAGCGCACCGTCACCCGCCTCTGGACCCGCGTGAAGACCGGCCGTTAATCCGGCGCTCAGCTTCGTTTGTGCATCGTCCCGGTGCCCGCAAAGCTCCGCCTTATGGGCGGGGCTTTTTTGTTTGAAGAAGGACGTTTTGTCATGCGCCTAGCCGCTGTTGTCGCTCTGGTCACCTTGAGCCTCGCCTCCCCGGCCCTGGCACAAGCTCCCGTGCCGCGCCAACCCACGATCAGCGTGATGGGAACCGGCGAGGCGGAGCTGAAGCCCGATTTCGCGCGCATCCATGTGACGGTGGCAACGCAGGCCGAGACGGTGGCGCAGGCAAGCACCGCCAACAATACAGCCACGGAGCGGGTGCTCGCCCGCATCCAGGGCCTCGGCATCAAGCGGGACGACATCAGGACCGCGAACTTCCAGGTCTTCCAGACTCCGCAGCAGGTCGGCCCCGACGGCAAGGAGGTGAAGACGCCGAAGTTTTCGGCTCATCATAGGCTCCAGATCACCACCCGCGATCTCGACGGCGTCGGGCGCCTGGCAGGCGAGATCCTGGCAAGCGGCGACATGACCTTCCAGTCGGTCTCCTTCGGCCTCGACCGGCAGGAGCAGGGCGCGGACAAGGCGCGCGAAGCCGCCGTGCGGGATGCCAAGCGGCAGGCCGAGGTCTATGCGACGGCCGCCGGGGTGTCCCTCGGTCGCCTCCTGGAGATCCGGGACGGCTCGGCCCAGCCCTTCGAGCCGCAGCCCGACATGCGCATGTCGATGGCAATGTCGAAGGGAGCCGAGTCGGTGCCGATCGTGCCCCCGGCGACGATCCGCTATACTGCCAATGTCCAGCTCGTCTGGGAAATGGCCGGGCAGCCCTAAAGCCCCGGCCGACAGGTCTCGCTAAGCCGCCTTCACGCTGTTGAGGAACTGGTGGATTTCGGCGCCGAGCCGCTGCGCTTGGTGCTCCAGAGCCACCGAGAGATCCGCCACGGCCCGGGCCGCATCGAGAGACTGCACGGCAACGCCCTGCGTGGTCTCGATCGCCGACGTGCCGGCCTGCGCCTCCGACGAGACCTGAGCCACCGACTGGGCGATCTCCGACACCGCCGCCGTCTGCTGGCTCACGGTTCCGGCCACCGTGGACACCACTCCTGCCAGATCCTCGACGGAGGCCTGCACGGTGCCGAGCGCCACCAGGGTCTCCCGTGAGGCGGCCTGCACCGCCTCGATCTGCCGGGCGATCTCCTCGGTGGCCTTGGCGGTCTGGCCGGCCAGGTCCTTCACCTCGTTGGCCACGACGGCAAAGCCCTTGCCGGCCTCGCCGGCCCGGGCCGCCTCGATGGTGGCGTTGAGCGCCAGGAGGTTGGTCTGCGCCGCAATGGTGCGGATGAGGCCCGCCACTTCGCCGATCTGGGACGTCGCGGCCGATAGGGTCGTCATGCTGCTCGAAGCGCCGCGCGCCTCGGCGACGGCGCGCTCGGAGGCTTTTGCCGAGGCATTCGTCTGGGCTGCGACCTCGGACAGGGATGCATCGAGCTCTTCGGCAGCGCTCGCCACCGCCGACATGTTGTGCGCGGTCCGCAGGGAGGCGCTTCCTGCGATCTGCGCCTGCTGGGTCACGTGGTTCGCCGAGCCCTCCAGCTGGCCGGAAGCCTTGGCGAGATCGCCCGTCACCTCGCGGACCTCCGCCAGGATCTGCTCGACCGTGGAGTCGAACGCCATGATGGCATTGGAGATCGCGTGGGCGCGCTCGGCATCGACAGCCGCCATGCCCTCGCGCTCCCGGGTGAGCCGCTCGCGCTCGCGGGCGTTGTCGCGGAAGACCAGCACGGTGCGGGCCATGGCGCCGATCTCATCCGTCCCCTTGGTGGAGGGAATCTCAACGGAGGCATCGCCGTCGGCGAGCCGCCGCATGGCCTGCTGCAGGCGGGTGAGCGGGAGGGAAATCGAGCGTCCCACGATGAAGTTGAGGACGAGGCCGAACAGAAGCGTCGCGCCCATGGCCCAGAGGATCAGGGTGAAGGTGCGCTGCTGCGAGGCGGTGAGCTGAGCCTCGGTCTTGTGGGCTTCCGTGCGGACCTTGGCGAGCAGTTGATCGAGAACCGGCACGAGCAGGTCGAACTGCCCCATCAGCTTCTCGCTCTGGCCCGCCACCTCACGCTCCAGCTCGCCCCAGGCATGAAAGGCCTCCTGGAACGACGCGCCGGCGCTCTCGACAGCGGCCTTCTCCTTGGCAAGATCGCCGGAGAGCTGGGCCAAGGCGCGGGTGAAACGCCCCTGCTCCACCTCGAAAGCGCCCAGAATGCTCTCCTCGAGCAGGATCCTGGCGCGAGCCTCCTGATTGAACATGCCCAGCATGGCGGCCCACAGGCGCCATGCGATGGTCTCGCCGCTGCCGGTCAGGGGGCGCACGAGCTTCTCGAGATTGGCCTCGGCTTTGAGAAGGCGCCCCTGTGCTCCCTCGTCCGGCTTGTTGCCGATGCCGGTGTAGAGCTTCTCGAGGGACTTGCCCTGGCCCAAGAGGGCGGCGGCATGCTGCTTCAAGGCAGCGACTTCGGGCTCGATCAGGCTCGCGCCCGGTGCCGCGCTCATCTCATCGAGCTGGACGACCAGGGCCTTGTGCTGGTCGAGGAAGGCCTGGCCGTGATGGCTGAGGCGGCTCGTGGTCCATTCGCCGGCTACGACCTTCAGGCCGTCGGCCCGGCCGCGAAACCCGTTGGCCTTCTCGGCCAGCGCCGAATAGGTCTGCTGCGCCGAGAGTGCCTGCTCCACCTCGGAGCGGCCCGTCTGGAACACCGCGCCGATGACCGCAAAGCCGAGCACCATCACGCCGCTCAATGTGGCGACGCGCATCCGCACCGACGGCTGTTTCAACCGAGCCAGAAACCCCATTGCCCCCGAATCCCTCTTATACCGTTGCGGCAAGATTGCGGGGGACGTCTTAAAGATATCTTTACGTTAGGTCAGAAGCCGACTTAGCCGTCTCAGGCGGCCTTCGGCATCTCTGTCATGATGGCGTAGAGGGCAGCGGCATCCCGTGTGGCCCGCACCCGCTCGATCAGGCCGGGCTCGCGCAGGACCCGGGCGACCCGGGCCAGGGCCTTCAGGTGATCCGCGCCGGCGCCTTCGGGAGCCAGGAGCAGGAAGAGAACGTCCACCGGCTGGCTGTCGAGAGCCTCGAAGTTCACCGGTTTGTCGAGACGGGCCACGAGACCGAAGATCCGGGCCAAGTTCGGCAGCTTGCCATGGGGAATGGCGATGCCTTCGCCGATCCCGGTCGAGCCGAGGCGTTCGCGCTGCAGGAGAGCCTCGTAGATGGCAGTCTCGGGAAGATCCGTGAGACGGGCCGCATGGGAGGCCAGTTCCTGAAGAGCCTGCTTCTTGCCGCTGACGCGCAAGGCGGGCAGGACGGCCTGAGGGTCTAGAAAATCCAGCAAGGGCATCGATCACGCTGCATTCTTGATGTGAAGCCTGGAAGGCCTCTCACCGTTCCACGCAAGAACTGGGCCAAAAGAGGTAGATCCCCTCAAGCCTGTGCAAGCGGCGGATCGACCCAACCGATCGCTCCGTCACCGCGGCGATATACGACGTTCACGCGTCCGGTGCTAGCGTGGATGAACACGAGAGCGGCCGCCCCCGTCAGGTCGAGCTGCATCACAGCGTCGCTGACGGAGAGCGTGTGCAGCGGCTTCGTGGTCTCGGCTACGACGATGGGATGATAGCCCTCCTCCTCGACGGTTTCGTCACTCGGCGCCTCGAACACCGCGTAAGGCACCTCGATGCCACCGGCGCGCGCGCCTGCGCCGGATTTGCCCTTGAGTCGCTGCTTGTAGCGCCGCAGGCGATTCTCGATCCGGCCCGCCGTCTGGTCGAAGCTGGCATAGGCGTCGCCGGCGGCACCGGAGGCCTCCAGGGTCATGCCCGAGGTGAGGTGAAGCACGCATTCGGTGCGAAATCCGCCGCCGTCGCGGGTGACGGTCACATGGCCGGAATAGCCGCCGTCGAAATACTTGGCCAGGGCGCCGGCCATCCGGGCCTGGACCTGGGACCTGAGAGCTTCGCCGATATCGAGATTCTTCCCCGACACTCTCAATGTCATCGCATTCTCCCTCGCCTCACACTGTCCCTGTGGCGCCTTCGCTGTGCTGCGATCCTTCAGGGTGACGTTTGGAGATGATGATCCGAATAAGGGCCAATGCAAGTCTTGAAATTGCGGGCTTGAGCGGTCAAGCTTCGCGCCCGAGCCGGCGGCGCTCGGATGAGGACGGAATGCGCAGAGCGTCCCGGTACTTCGCCACCGTGCGGCGGGCGACCTGAATCCCCTCCAGCTTCAATTTCTGGGCAATTGCCTCATCCGAGAGCACATCCTCCGGCTTTTCGGCACCGATCATCTGGCCGATGCGGTGGCGCACGGCCTTGGCCGCATGCTCGCCCTCGCCCGTCGCGGCGCCGAAGAAGAACTTCATCGGGTAGGTGCCGCGCTCGGTGCCGATGGCCTTGTTCGCCGCAACGCGCGAGATGGTGGATTCGTGCATGCCGATGGCGTCCGCGACGCTTTTCAACGTGAGCGGGCGCAATCCGGAAACGCCCTGGCGGAAAAACTCCTCCTGATGGCGGGCGATCTCGGCCGCCACCTTCAGGATCGTCCTGGCGCGCTGCTCCAGGCTGCGGGTGAGCCAGCTCGCCGCCTGGACGCATTCCGACAGGAAGCTCTTGTCCTCCTCCTTGTTCAGAACCTTCGCTACCTCGGCGTAATAGGTGCGGTTGAGCAGGATGTGGGGCATGGTCTCGGGATTGAGCTCGACCGCGAGGCTGCCGTCAGGCGCAGGCCGGACCAGCACGTCCGGCACGAGCACGTCGATGGCGGCAGGCGTGAAGGCAAGCCCTGGCTTGGGCTCCAGGCGGCGGATCTCGGCCAGCATGGCGGCGAGATCCTCTCGGCCAACGCCGCACACTTTCTTCAGGGCAGCAAAATCCTGCCGGGCGACGAGGTTGAGATTGCCGAGCAGCGCCTGCATGGCCGGGTCCAGCCGGCCTAGCTCCTTCAGCTGGATCGCGAGGCATTCGGCAAGGTCTCGCGCGCCGACGCCGGCGGGCTCGAAGGTCTGAATCAGCTGCAGGGCCGATTCCACATCGGCGGGCGCCGTTCCCAGGCGAACGGCGATTTCCGCCAAGTCCTCCCTGAGATAGCCGGCCTCGTCGAGGCTGTGGATCAGGTGCTCGCCGATCATGCGAAGGTGGGGGTCGGACGTGGCGAGATCGAGCTGCGCCTCCAGGTGTTCGGTCAGGCTGGCCGCGCGGGCCAGCGTTTCGCCCAGTTCGGACCCGATCTCGCCGTGGGTCGGGCCGGACGCTCCCGAGGAGGGCGAGCTCCGCAAAGGTGAAGGGCCGGGAACGATGCGGGGTCCCAGAGCCTGCGCCTTTTGCTTGGCACGCAGGAAGTCGGCGAGGCTCAGGCCCGGCGCGTCGGCCGGGATCTCGCCTTCCTGCAGAAGGGGATTGCGTTCGAGTTCCGCCGCCACATAGGAAGCGAGTTCCGCATGGGAGAGCTGCAGCAGCTTGATGGATTGAACGAGCTGGGGCGTCATGGTCAGGGACTGACCCTGCCGCAGCTCCAGCCGTTGCATCGCATTCATGACCGCACCCGAAAAGGCATGCTTCCTGCATACCTGTCGATTTTTAGCGGGATCGGGAGCGATCCGTCAAAAGGGATACATCTCAGTAGAGGCGGAAATCCTCGCCGAGATACAGGCGGCGCACTTCCTCGTTCGCCACGATGGCGTCCGGCGTGCCCTCCGTCAGAACGCGGCCGGAATGGATGATGTAGGCGCGGTCGATGAGCCCCAGGGTCTCGCGGACATTGTGGTCGGTGATAAGCACGCCGATGCCGCGGCGGGTCAGGTGCCGCACGAGGTTCTGGATGTCGCCGACCGCGATGGGATCGATGCCGGCGAAAGGCTCGTCGAGGAGCATGAAGGTCGGCTCGCCGGCCAGCGCGCGAGCGATCTCGCAGCGCCGCCGCTCGCCGCCCGAGAGCGCGATGGAGGGCGACTTGCGCAGGCGTGTGATGTTGAACTCCTCGAGGAGCGCGTCGAGCTTGCGCTCGCGCTCCTTGCGGCTGGGCTCCACAATCTCGAGCACGGCGCGGATGTTGTCTTCCACGTTGAGGCCGCGGAAGATCGAGGCTTCCTGCGGAAGATAGCCGATGCCGAGGCGGGCGCGGCGATACATGGGCAGACCCGTCACGTCGTGGCCGTCGAGGCTGATGACGCCGCGATCCGCTCCCACGAGACCGGTGATCATGTAGAAGATCGTGGTCTTACCCGCGCCGTTGGGGCCGAGAAGACCGACGGCCTCGCCGGCGCGCACCTGCAGGCCCGCATCCTGCACCACGGTGCGGCCGCGATAGCTCTTCTGCAGGCCCTTCACGGCCAGGATGCCCGCGCCGCCGAAGGCGCCCTCGCCCTGGGTCCGGGAAGAACCATGCGAGACTGGCCCGGCTGCATGGGGCTCCAGGAGGCTCACGTCCGAGGGACCGGGTTGAGAACGGTTGAAAAGCGGTTTCACAGGATCTTCGCTGATGATGGACTAGGGAATAAGCGGGAAGAGAACATCCCGCCTCAGTTCGTCGCCGGCCTTTGCGCAGGCTTCGGCTTGGCATTGTTGCCCGGAGCGTTCGCGCCACCGGCTCCCGTCGGTGCCGGACCGCCGTTGCCGGGCACGAACAGCGCCCTCACGCGGCCGCCGGGGGTGGTTTCGATATTGGCCACGCCGGTGTTGATGTCATAGAGCACCCGCTCGCCCTTGGTAACGTTCGGCCCGTCGCTGAGGGTGGCGTTGCCGGTGAGCAGAATCTTGTTGGAGCCGCGGTCGAAGGTGGCGTTCTCGCCCGTGGCCACCTGGGTCCGGGACACGATGGTGACCGGGCCCTTGCAGTCGATCTTCTTGATCGCGCTGTCGTCGGTGCCCTGCGCGGCAGGAGCAGGGGCCGCCTGTCCGCCGTTCTGGTCCCGCTGCTCGTAGAACACGGTCATGATCGTGCACTTCATGGTGCTCTCGCCCTGAACCGCCACCACGTCTCCGGTGAAGACGGCGCGCCCCTCCTTGTCGAAGACATCGAGCTTGTTGGCATCGATCTTGATCGGCTCCTTGCTGGAGCCGAAATTGCCGAAGCCGACCGCGCGCTCCTTGCCGGCCTGGGCCCAGGCGGCCTGCATCGGAACGGAGGCGAGAAGCGCAACAGTGAGGGCAGCGCGTGGGAAACTCATCATGGACGGGTACTTGTCTGTTGGGGCGCGGTGGCGGACGCAGGCATCGTGGAACCCGTGCCGGCGGCGTCCTTGGACGATGGGGTGGAGCGGGACGGCTCGAGAACGGTGCGCACGCGGCCTTCGAAGCTCATGACCTTGCCGTTATCCGTGACCTTCAGCTTCTCGGCCTCGATGGAGCCGTTGCCGAACAGGACGGAGACGGGTTCGTTGGACGTCACGTTGCCGGACTTGAACTGCACAAAGGCCGACTGGAGCCTGACTTCATGGCCGGCATCCGTGGTGACCACGATGTTGTTGCGCAGCCGCATCTGCTCTTTCTTGGTATCCAGGGTTCCACCGGCAGCCTGAAGCCATGCGACGCTGCCGCGATCATCCGTGACGATGCGCGCCTTGAGATTTTTGAGCTGCACCAGATCGGGCTTGCGCACGTCCTGCGTAGCCTCGCTGGCGGTCACCTCGTAGGGGCGGTTGTCGTTCTTGAAGCCGGTCAGCTTCGGGCTCGCCATGGTGACGTTGCTGCCGCTCACCCCGATGGAACCGAAGCTCAGGTTCTGGATGTTCCGGAACGGGTCGTAATAGGCCACGAAGCCCACGGCGCCCATGCCGATCAGGGAGCCGAGGGGAATGGCGATCTTGGCGAAGCGCACCCAGCGGGAATGGCGACGGGCCTTGGTATAGGCGCGCGTCGACCGGCCGGCCGGCCTCAAGGCCGGGCCGTCACGCATCGTGGTGCCCTGGATTACCGCCACTTCTGAAACCCCTTCCGCCTCACAATCGGCCCCGCGCCATGCCGGACGGACATGGCGATGTTATGACGGATATGGAGTTTTATGCGGGAAAGTTTAAGCGCCCGTCAAGAATGGGCGAAAATATCGGTCTCGGACCAGCCGAGAAGGTCGAGCTGCGCCCGGGTCGGCAGGAAGCTGAAGCATTGATGGGCAATGCCGAGGCGGTTTTCCCGCTCCAGCATGCGGTCGAGCTTTTCCCTAAGGGCATGCAGGTGCAGCACGTCGGAGGCTGCATAGTCGAGCTGGGCGGGGGTGAGGGTGTCGGCGCCCCAATCGGAGGATTGCTGCTGCTTCGACAGCTCCACGCCGAGCTGCTCGCGCGCCAGATCCTTCAGGCCATGGCGGTCGGTATAGGTGCGCACGAGCCGCGAGGCGACCTTGGTGCAGTAGACCGGGCGCGGCATCACTCCGAAGGTATGGAAGAGCACGGCGAGATCGAAGCGCGCATAGTGGAAGATCTTGAGTACGCTCTCGTCGGACAGGACGCGGATCAGGTTCTCCGGCAGAGGACCGTCCTTGAGGATCTGCACCACGTCCGCCGTGCCGTCCCCGGTGGAGATCTGCACCACGCAGAGCCTGTCCCGGTGCGGGTTGAGGCCCAGCGTCTCTGTGTCGATGGCAATGGCGGCGCCGGGCGTGTAGGTGGCGGGCAGATCGCCGCGATGAAAGCGTACGGTCATGGAGCATCCAAAAATCTGATGTAACAGGCTGTAACGCGTCTGGCCGCCGGCTTCAACGGATGAGAAAAGCCCCGCTTCCGCGGGGCTTGTGTCGTCTGCGACGATGCCGGAGATCGAGAGCAGGTCCGGACCCGGCGCACAACCACTGGCGCCGGCGCCCTTGATGCAGCGCGCTGAGGTTATGCGGCCCTGCCGTGCTCGATCTGCGCGGACTTGTTGTCCTGCCCCAGGCTCTTCACGCCGGTGTCGGATTTGATCTCGATGCGGCGCGGCTTCAGAGCCTCGGGCACCTCGCGCTTGAGCGCGACCGCCAGCAGGCCGTTCTCCAAGTTCGCATCCGTCACCTTCACATGGTCGGCGAGGTTGAAGATCTGCTTGAAAGCACGGGTTGCGATGCCGCGATGCAGGTACTGCTTGCCCTCGTCGGAGCCTCTCTTCTGGCCCATGACGAGCAACTGGCCCTCCTTCTGCATGAGCTCGATCTCGTCAGGCGAGAAGCCTGCAACGGCCATGGTGATGAGGTACTGGTCCTCGCCCAGCTTTTCGATGTTGTAGGGCGGCCAGTTGGTCATGGTCTCGACCTGTGTCGACTGGTCGAGCATGTCGAACAGGCGGTCGAAGCCGACCGTGGAGCGGTACAGGGGAGAGAAATCGAAAGCGGATCTCATAGCCATATCCTCCGTTGAGCAACATGGGTCTAAGAGCGCCGGACACCCGCCGGCGCCCGTATGGCCAAGCCTTTGAAAGGCCTTGGCAATCATGATCTTAGGAGCGGTTTTTTCTCTTTTCAAGAGGGTGCCGAAGCCCTGCCGAAAGGTTTTTGAAGCGGGCTGGCCATCATGCCCGCCAAGTCCTAGCATCGGGCTACTTCAAACAGGGAACGACCGACATGCTTCGCATCCTCTCCCTCGCCTTGTTGACGATTCTTGCCCTCCCAGCTTCCGCAACGGAAACACCCACGGACGGCACAATCGTCGCCCAGGAGCAGCGGCCGCAGCAATCCCCGAAACGGGATTGCGAGAGGAAGCAGGACGAGGGCGTCAGCTAAGCCTGCAAAACGGGATCCGACGCCGCTTCCATGATTCCGGGAATTCCATCGTCGGTCGGAGCAGACCGCCGCCGCAGGGCGGCGTTGAGTTCGGCACCGAAGATGAAGATCGCGGCTGAAATCTGCAGGAAGATCAGCGCCGTCAGGATGCCCGCAAGGCCCGCATAGGTGGCCTTCAGATGGCTCATGTTAGCCAGGAACTCGCCATAGAGGCTGGCGCCCAGAAGCCAGAGAATCAGGGTGGCGGCGATGCCGGGTAGCACGTTCCATGCGCGGGGCCGGGCATCCGGTAGCCAGAGATGGGTCGCCACGAGGCCTGCCACCAGGACGATGGACGCCAGCCCATAGCGAACCACGTTGTAGGTGAGGCCCAGGGCCTTCAGGTCCGGCATCGACAGCACCGCGGCGCGCCAGAAGGACGGCCACAGCACCACCAGAACCGCGGAGGCGACCAAAGCCCCCGCCCCGATCAGCACGAAGCCCACGCCGATCAGCCTCGCCTGCCACCAGGGCTGGAAGCGTTCAACCCCATATGCCCGGCACAGGGCGATCCTCAGGCTCTCCACGCCGTTCGTAGCCACCAGCAGGGTGAGCACGATGCTGATGGTCAGCACGTTTCGGCGCGGGATGAGAACCTTGTCGGCCTCCCGGGCCAGCGGGCCAGCGACCCCTTCGGGCCAGAAATCGAAGAGCAGGTGAATGATATGCGTCGAGATGCGCCCGGCCCCGAGAAGGGCCGCCAGGGCGGCGACGCAAATCAGGAAGGGAAACAGCGCAATCACTAGCGAGAGCGCCACGTGGCTTGCCACGGCAAGGCCGTCGTTACGCGAAAACTGTGTGCCCGCGTCGGCGATGGTCGCGAGGATCGAGCGGGCACGGGGAGGAACAGAGGGGAAGCGCATCGTCGATGGAGAAATCCTGGACTGGCAGACCGGGCGAATGCTGTTGCGCGATCCAGCCTCTTGGTGCCTGTCTCCGGCACCCAAGGCAAGATCCATTCTGCCACAGGCGGTTGAGCGCTCCCCTATGAAACCCGGCCCCGCGCCTCGTTCGCCAGCCGGATCAGCATCGGCCGCACCTCATGCGGGCCGGTGAGCGCCCGTGGGAAAGCCAGGCGCAGGATCTCGTCTCCGAGCGCCATCTGGACCCCTTCCGGATCGACGCCGATCAGGCGCCAGGCACCCTCGCGGGCGCCGCAGAGCTGCGTGGCATACAGCGCCACCGCGTCGGCGTGATCCTCGTTCATGTGCTCCACGGCCTGGGTCTCGAAATCGTAGAAGTCGAAGAACTCGGAGAGATCCGCCAGCAGATCCTTACGACCCATACGATAGGCCCGGCCGAAGCCGCCATTGAGGCTGGCGGACACGACCTCAAGGCGCCAGAACGCGAAATCTGGAAAGTCAACGTAGAGCTCGGCCTTGGGATGCTGCAGCAGGTAGCGGCGGCGGATGTGCCGCGCCTCCTCGCTCTCCCGCTCGAGCCTGTGAGCCTTCGCCAGCAGGGTGAGGCGCGGGTGCGCCAGCGGGTCGCCCCGGCCTAGGGAGGACAGGAGCAGCGAACAGCGCGGATCGGCCTCCAGCAGGCGCGTGTGGGCGGAGAGCTGCGAGGTGAGGATGAGAGGCGAGCCGTCGATATCCGTTCCCACCTGCACGAGGCTCGCGAACGGCGTGCCGCTCTCGGCATCGTTGGTGGCGAGCGCGCCGGAGCGCGTCGTGCGCAGGAGCTTCTTCGCCAGCGCCCGCGCCTCGTCATCGACGGGCAGGAATGGATCTTTAGCCATGACGTCTCACCGGCTCCCCGTCGATCAAGCCGCTGCACGATACTTTCCGCAAAGCGCTTCGAACCGCTCAACCTGGTCGGCTTTGAGAGTGTGATCCTTATTGTAACCGACGTAAATCTTGAACATCACGCCCCCGTCCCGATTGACGAACTGCACCGAGCAGGTGCGTGTGCCGAAAGAGGGACGGTCGACGAAATAGATGGACTGGCAGCGATCCATCCTGAAGTGCCCGCCGACGGGGCTGTCGCCGTGGACGTTGAAATAGCCGTGGCCGAACTCGCCCGGCACGATGGCACCCTCGCTTTCGAAGAAGCCATCCAGGGTGTGCACGACGAAGCTGACATCGCCCCAGGTGGTCAGCTCGCGCCAGATCTCCTCGAACAGATCCGCACCGACGCATACGGCGCTCTCAGGCACGAGACAATCGAGGACCGCCTGCATGGGAACGCCGCGGGCTTCGGTGATCGACTTGCCAATGGCCGCTAATTGAAGTGGTGCAATCAAATGGGAAGACGGCAGATCGCTCCGGAGCCTTCCAAGGGATCATCTCAGATGATGTAGAAGTCCTTGTTCGTCATCCCAAGCTTCTTGGCGATGGTGGCAAATGCTACGGCTGCACCTTTTCCAGAGCCATCAGAATCGTAGTAGAGAACGCCACTATCCTTATCGTAGATAATTCGGTCATCCTTATCGTGCGCCTTGCCCGTGTTGTTGGTCCAAAACGCGGATGACTTAAGGGTGCCGTTCGCGCCAACCTTCGTGAACACAGCGTTGTCCAAACGGACTGTGTCATCAACGACCTTGAAATCCTTTATGGCATCCTTGTTCGTGCGGGTGTTCGCCTTCGTGTCAAAGACGAATCCGTCCTTGCCGGCACCGCCATAAAGGGTGTCATTCCCTGCACCACCGAATAGGAAGTCATTGCCACCCTGCCCATAGAGCTTGTCGTTACCGCCAAAACCTTTGAGGGTATTACTGCCCGAAGTTCCATTCAGGGTATCAGCTCCGGCATAGACTTGCTCGGGTGTCGGCGGAGGAGGGTTATACGGAGGGGGTGGCGGAGGGTTTGCTGGGAGCAAGCTGGAGAGGCTGAATGTTCCATTGTCAAAGTATAGAGCCTCAACACCCAACACGATGTCGGCGCCCCATCCGCCTACCAGATCTCTGACCGTGACCGAACCGTCATAGTTTACAGTGAAGATATAGTTGGTGCTGACTCCGCCGAAACTTGCGATATCGTAGCCTTCACCCCCAATAAGGACGTCGTTTCCGTAGCCACCACCAAGAGTGTCATTGCCCTGATCGCCTAAGAGCGTATCGTTACCAGCGTACCCGATGACGAGGTCATTGCCATATCCAGCACGAATGATGTCGTTGTAATCGTTGCCTTCAAACGTATCGTTGCCTTGGTTTAAGCGAACCATCCAAGCATTGGATTGCAAATCTGATACTGTCGTCCAAAGGTTTAAATCGGACATCTCCATGGTCTTTATGATGTCTCCCGACGGATCTACAAAGCCGGAAAGCATGTAATCGACCTGGACATCATAGTCATTGGTCCAAAATACGATCCCCATCCAGTTCGCATAAGGATTCCCGGTCACATCGTATTCGACGTACTTGTTACCAAACGCGTCTATGTCACCGAAGTCGCGTAGATACGTCTGAATGTTGGGATCTGCCTCAATGTAGTCCCAACCGGAATCACCGGTCGTAGACATGTTAAAACCTACACCTGCCGCATTGTATGCAATGAAGTTAGCCATCTCGTCCCCAGTTACACTCGTTGTTTCTTAACGAGTGCTGTGCCCGAATCCTGTCCATTAGCAAGGCAGGAAACCTATGTTGCCGATAGGACCCTTTAGCAGAAAAAACCTAGGAAAACCTGGATTCTTTAGGATCTCTAAGCATCAAAGATGTCGCACCTCAGCAAATCAATTAGCCGATTGGATTTAGTCCAACTCTTTATGAGGACAGTTATATCCGTTTCGCTACGTCAAGCAGCCAATAGAATTAGAGATAGACTCTTTGTGATGTCGCCATAACTTGGAAGAGCATTCAATGTCGAAGGAATTCCTACGAATTCCATTAGGTTATTGGCTCCTTGAGTGCCCCAAACAAAGCAGTTCCTAGTGACACGCCAGGGAACAACTTTTCCTCGAGCCCTTGAGGGTGTTGTACGTGTCACACAACGGCATCCAATAGGACACTGAGGCGTGTCGGCAGTTGGCACCCAGGCAGGATCTTGCCCCCTTTCGTTCTGACCATTCCCAGCGACGTACCGGTCATATGTTGAAGGGCGATAGCGCCATGAGCAGCCACAAGTTGTTGTGACCCCATTACAGGACAATCGTAGAGGCAAAGGGGGACTTTGCGCTAAAGCGCTTTTGATCTGGGCTTGAATCCATTCGGGTGGGCTGCGCGTTGACTAGGATATGGCCCGGGAGGCAAGCC
>NZ_JAERQE010000080.1 GCF_016734765.1 Microvirga soli
GGCGTGGGCCTCGTCGATCTTAGAGAGCTGATTCCCAGAGCCAGGTTATGGCGCGGCCCCGGAATTACCCCATGTGTAAAAACGCGGACGATGATATGATCTCTCAGCCTTGTTTGGGGGATCCGATGAGACGCTTTGTTGAAGGCGTGGATCGCAGCCAGACCACCCTGTTTCCTGAAAGCCTGGACGACTGGGTTGATGAGAACAACCCAGTGCGTGTCATCGATGCGTTTGTCGACGCGCTCGATCTGAGGGCACTTGGCTTTGACGGCGTCGTGCCCGAAGCCACCGGACGCCCGTCGTACCATCCCACCATCCTGCTCAAGCTGTACATCTACGGCTATCTCAACCGGGTGCAGTCGAGCCGGCGCTTGGAACGCGAGGCCGGCCGCAATGTCGAGCTGATGTGGCTCACCGGCCGCCTGGCTCCCGATCACAAGACCATCGCCAACTTCCGCAAGGACAGCGGCCGGGCCATCCGTCAGGTCTGCGCCCAGTTCGTCACCCTGTGCCGCAGGCTGGGGCTGTTGAACACCACCAGCGTGGCCATCGATGGCTCCAAGCTCAAGGCCGTCAACAATCGCGATAAGAACTTCACACGAGCCAAGGTCGAGCGCCGCCGGGCCCAAATCGAGGAGAGCGTTGGGCGCTATCTCCAGCAGCTCGACACAACCGACCGGCATGAACGAACAGAGGCGCTTGCCGCCAGGACCACCCGGCTCAAAGAGAAGATTGCCCGGCTCGAGCATGAGATGCGGCGTCTGGCCGAGTTGGAGGCGCAGATGCTGGCCTCGCCCGACCAGCAGATCTCACTGACAGATCCGGATGCCCGCTCGATGGCGACCAGCGGGCGCGGTTCTGGGGTGGTGGGCTACAACGTGCAGGTGGCGGTGGAGACCGAGCACCATCTCATCGTGGCACACGAGGTGACCAACGACGGCTGTGACCGAGCCCAGCTTTCCGCCATGGGCAAGGAGGCCAAAGCGGTCCTGGAGGTGGACAAGCTCGAAGCGGTGGCAGATCGCGGTTACTGGGATAGCGAGGAGATCCTGGTCTGCGACCAGGCGGGAGTGACCGTCACCCTGCCCAAGCCGATGACCTCAAGTGCCAAATCCAGCGGCCGCTTTGGCAAGCAAGACTTCGTCTACCTGCCCGAGGAGGACGTCTACCGCTGCCCAGCGGGCGAGAAGCTCAGGTACTACTACAGCAACGTCGAGCGAGGGCTGACGCTACGGCGCTACTGGACCATGGCTTGCCACGGCTGCCCGCTCAAGAGCCGTTGCACCACAGCTCCGCAGCGGCGGATCACGCGCTGGGAGCATGAGGATGTGCTGGAGGTGGTCCAGCGCCGGCTTGACCTCAACCCAGGGGCCATGCGCCAGCGGCGGGAGGTGGTCGAGCATCCGTTCGGCACGATCAAGCTGCGCATGGGCGCCACCCACTTCCTGATGAAGACCTTGCCGAAGGTGACTAGCGAGATGGCCTTACACGTGCTGGCCTACAATCTCACCCGGGTGCTGAACATCCTGGGCATCCAGCCGCTGATGGCCGCTCTCAGAGCATAGAGGCGGGGCTTTGCCCGCTCATTGGGCTAATAAGCGCCAGACACACCGCTCCCCAGGCGATCGGAGGTTCATCCGATCAACAATCAGCCAGTTCGCGCTCGCCAATGATGCTGAAGGGCCGTGGAGACCGGAAAGCCGCAATCCGTCTTCTGCCAAAGCGTTTTGACACGACCAAGACCCCAAGCAGACCTTCCAAGTCATAGTTCTACCAAAAGCTCATTCAGGTGCGTGAATAACATCATTGGGCTTTTCGACGGACGCACCCTTCAAGGCTCCCAGTAGGGTGGCTCTCCGAACGCTTCGCGCAAACACTCGGCAAAAGCCCTCAACTTGGCCGAAGGACGTCGTCCCTCCAGATGGGCGACATAGATGAATTCCGGCGCGGATTGGAGACCTACATCAATCGCTTGAAGACGGCCGCTCGCGATGTCGGAACCGACGATAAAGGTCGGCAGTAAGGCGATCCCGCTCCCAGAAAGCACGGCGTCCCGCATCATGTCGCCGTTGTTCACGCGCAGGGCCGCCCGGGCGCGTACGATTGTCGCTCCGGCTGGGCTTGGGAACCGCCAGTCGTCGATGCCCCGGTTGGTATAGAAGACTCCACGATGGCTCTCGAGGTCACCTACCGCGTCGGGTCTGCCATGCCGCGCCAGGTAATCCGGCGAAGCGACGAGAACCCGCCGACTTGGCGCCAGCCGCCAGGCTACCAGCCGTGAGTCCATGAGTGGACCGTGTCGGACCACGGCATCATAGCCCTCTGCGGATACATCAACCCGCCGATCGTCAAGATCGAGCGTCAGCTCTATGCCGGGATGCTTAGTGAGGAACGGATAAACCGCCGGCCCGAGATGCATTCGGCCGAATGTGACTGGGGCCGAGATGCGCAAGGGGCCGATGAGAGCGCCGCTGCGCTCAGCCATTTCTGCAATCGCCTCCTCGACCTCATGGGTGATGCGGGAGGCCCTTTCGCGGAAGGTAATCCCATCTTCCGTCAGGCTCAGGCGCCGCGTGCTCCGATGGAGAAGCCTCACGCCAAGGCTGCGCTCAAGTTCGCCCAAGCGATCGCTCACCACGGACTTTGACAGGCTTAAGCGGCGCGCAGCCTCGCTGATCGAGCCGGCCTCTGCAACGGCGACGAAGGTGGCGATCCCATCGAGTTTCATCATCGTTCGGACTTTCCGGAGGCCAGTTTCTCTTTTTGGAGGCTAATCCGGAAAGTGCCCCAACGCTATCTCCGCCTCGAACGGGGAAGCGCCGACAGCAATCGCGCCTAAGCTCTCCCGTTGACAGGAGACGACAAATGCTCAGGTTCGTAATCATTGCTCTCGGGGCCGCGGTCATCGCGCTGCCCGCTGCTGCGCAGGTCCAGTTCCCAACCGACGTTCGGACGCATGAGATCGCAACCAACGGCGCTACGATCCACGTCCGCGTCGGCGGTGCAGGTCCGGCCGTGGTTCTGCTGCACGGCTATGGCGAAACCGGCGACATGTGGGCGCCCCTGGCCCAGGATCTTGTCCGTGATCATACCGTCGTGGTTCCGGATCTGCGTGGCTTGGGGCTGTCCTCCAAGCCGGGCACAGGATTTGATAAGAAGACCCAAGCCGGCGACGTGGCGGGCGTTCTCGAGGCCCTCAAGATCGATCGCGCCGATCTGGTCACGCACGACATCGGGAACATGGTCGGCTACGCCTTTGCCGTCCAGCACCCGGAACGGGTGAAGCGGTTTGTTCTGATTGATGCTCCATTGCCGGGGATTGGTCCGTGGGACGAGGTTCTGAAGAACCCGCTGTTGTGGCATTTCCGGTTTGGAGGACCCGATATGGAGCGCCTCGTCGCTGGCCGCGAGCGCATCTACCTTGATCGCTTCTGGAACGAGTTCTCGGCCACGCCCAGCCGCTTCTCCGAGGCCGCACGGGAGCACTATGCCAAGCTGTACGCCCTACCAGGCGCCATGCACTCAGGTTTCGCCCAGTTTGCTGCGTTTGACCAGGATGCCGTCGACAACAAGGCCTTTCTTGCTGCCAACGGCAAGCTCGGGATGCCGGTGCTGGCGATCGGAGGCGAGAAATCGTTTGGCCCGATGATGGCGACCGTGATGCGGTTTGCCGCCAGTGACGTGACCGAAGGGATCATTCCTGATTCAGGCCATTGGATCATGGAAGAGAACCCGACAGCGACGAGCGCCATGGTCCGCTCCTTCCTCGCCTCCCAGTAAACGACACCGCGTTGACGCCAACGGGTGACCACGAGAGAAGGACCGTTCCTGGCACTCCTGAGACGCGTAATCGCTTGGTCCGCTTCGGTGGTCATGAGCCGACACTTGTTAGGCGACCGGAAGCTTAAAAGTTGACCCGAAGCGGCCAGCTCATATTCGCAAGGTCATGCTCCAAAATGACCTCTTGGAGGGGCCGGTCGTGGGCGCCGATGCTATCGCTCCCAGATGATGATACACGTGGTGCCCCCGGTGGCATCGGTTCTAGCCGGCCGCTCCTGCCCCTCGGTTCAACCAATGACGCAGGCGCTGGTTCTCGGCGCGCAGGCTCTCGATCTCCTCACGCACCGTGGCAAGAGCTTGCTCCAGTTCCTCGTGCGTAAAGCGCGGCGTGATGTGCTGAGGGCAGTTCCAGTCGAAGGCCTCAACCCTAATCAGCGCTGCGCGCTCGGAACGAGCTGCATAGTCCGGCACGGCGAGACTTGCGGCCAGTTCGGGATCCGCGCTCGCATCGATCATCCGCAAATGCCCGAAAATCTTGAGCCGTCGCTGATGGGCATAGTCCATCAGGAAGAGGGAGACCCGGTCATTCTCCGCGACATTACCAGTCGTCACGTATTGTCGGTTGCCGCGGAAATCCGCGAAGCCAAGGGTGCGATCGTCCACGACGCGCAGAAATCCCGCCGGACCGCCTCGGTACTGCACGTAAGGCCAGCCGGTTTCCGATACGGAGGCGAGATAGAACCCGTCGCGCCCCGAGATGAAATCAGACTCTGCTTGACCGAGCCGGTCGTTGCGGACCGGCCCAGTCCTGTCCAGCGTGCCATCCAGGCGCGCATACTGGACCGCGCTGCCGTAATGCTCGCGCGCGGCCTTCACTGAAGGGGTCGACGCGATCTCGAGCCATTTGTGTAGCATGGTCAACCTCGTGGAAAGGGGGATCGCGGCATCAGTCCTGGTAGGCCCAGTCCGCGGCATGCCAAGACAGACGGCCCTGATCGGACATGATCCGGCCGAGACCAGGGAAAGGCATGTGCGTTGCTGCAATGAGCACACCCTCCTCAGCCGCCCGGGGGAAGAAACGGGCCCGCATGGCTTGTGCCGCCGGCCGATCCGCCTCCATCAGGAAGTTCACGTCGGTTCCCATAGCCGGGTGCACCACCGGAAAGAGCATGTCAGAGACCATGATCAGGCTTTGTTCTCCGTCCTCGATCCGCACGCCGATGTGGCCTGGAGTGTGTCCCGCAAGGTCGACAAGGGACACGCCGCGGGCAATCTGATAGTCGCCCTGGGTGGCCTGGAGCCCCGGATAGAGGCGAACTAGGTCAGCCGAGAGGCGGAAGCTGGGTTGCAGATAGTCGGGCGCGGCGGCCTGCTTGCCCGGATCGGTCCAATGCGCGATATCGCGCCGGTCTACATACACCTCCGCGTTCGGGAAGACACGCCGGCCCCCTGCGACAAGGCCCCCAAGGTGGTCCTGGTGCATATGAGTTACGATCACAACTTCGATTTGATCGGGACTTAACCCGCGGGCGGCGAGCGCTTGAGGGAGGCGCCCGGTCTGGCCCAGCGTGCCCGCGGGTCCGGCATCGATCAGGATGCGGCTCGATCCGTCTTCGACGAGATATTGATTGAACAGAAAGCGCACACCGCTCGACCGTGCCGTGAACTGGGTCTTGGCAGCGGCTTCGACCTGCTCGGGCGTCCGGCCAGGGAAGTAGCCATAGGACATATCCGCGTACCCATCCGTCAGGGCGGTCACGGTAAAGCGGCCCACCTTAATTTGCGCGAGCGGCATGACAGACGAGGCAGGTTGACCGCTTGCGGCTCGCACAGGAAGGGATTGTCCACTGGCTAGGAGACCGGCCGTCGGAAGGGCAAAGGCGAAAGCGCGTCGGGAGAGCGAGACTGGCATGGGACAAGCTCCAGCTACGGGTAAACCGGGAGATCGATCTTAATCAGTGTCGATGCCCGAAACTGAGCAGACACTAGACCCTCCTTTTCTCAAGCGGTATCTTGCGATTTCGATACGTTCCCTCTCATTTTTCGGAAAGCTTGATGGACCGCTTCGAAGCCATGGCTGTTCTGATCGCCGTCGTTGAGGAGGGTAGCCTGTCGGCCGCGTCGCGGCGCCTGCGCGCGCCGCTCGCAACGGTAAGCCGCAAGGTAGCGGACCTGGAGCGGCACCTGGGTGCCCAGCTTCTGGTGCGCACAAGCCGACGTGTCGAGCTGACCAATGCGGGGCGCGCCTATCTTGAGGCGGCCAAACGCATCTTGGAGCAAGTCGGGGAAGCAGAGCGAGAGGCGGCGGGCGAGTACACCACACTCAAGGGCGAACTCCATGTGACCGCGCCTATGATGTTCGGTCGAACGCACGTCCTACCGATCGCCCTCGACTTCCTGAAGGAGCACCCTGACATCGACCTGCGGCTCCTGCTCAATGACCGTCAAGTAAACCTTGTCGAGGACCACATCGATGTTGCCGTTCGCATTGGCCATTTGGTTGACAGCGGCTTACGGGCGACGAAGGTCGGTGCGATCCGCCGTATTGCCTGCGCCAGCCCCGCCTACCTCGCCCGACGCGGATATCCTGGTACACCTAGTGACCTCGCGGGGCATGACGGCATCACGTTCCAGGGCTTCGAGCGCACGCCCGAATGGCGCTATCGCGGCGACAGCCCGGCTTGGACGGCCGAGCCGCGGACGCGCCTGGCCGTGAACTCGACGGAAGCTGCGGTGGTCGCGGCGGTGGCGGGTGTGGGGATTGTCCGTCTCCTGTCATATCAAATCGAGCCGGAACTGCGCTCTGGCGTCCTGCTCGCGATCCTCGAGGAGTTCGCTCCCGAGCCCATGCCGGTCACCCTTGTCTATCCTGACGGAGGTCGGCTCGCACCCAAGGCTCGGGCTTTCATCGACTGGGCAGCACCGCGGCTTCGAGTGCGACTGTCATGACGTTGGGCCCTGCAATTCGCCCCGGTCCAGTCAGCCTTCCTCTCACCTTGCACTGGTGGACCTTTCAATCCCGCGAAGAGGCCGATGGCTTCCTAAGAAACAGCGCCCGTGGAAGCGTCGACAGCGACCTCCTGCAGCACAAACCCGAGAGCCCTGGCGCGACGGTGTAGGTTATCGATCACCCGCTTCCGATACCGCTCCTCGTAGTAGGACGCTCCCGGATCCGCGTAATCCACGCCGTGGCGCAGGGTGTTGTAGAACAGCACCGCAATCTTACGGGCAGTTGCCGTGACGGCTTTGGCCTTGCCGATCCGCGTCGACAGGCGCCGGTAAAAGGCGCCCAGCGCCGTCTCCGTCTTCCCCACCGTCACGGCCGCCAGCCGCAGGAGCGCCGCCGCGCGACTGCCTGACCGGCGCGTTCGGGAGGACAGCACCTTGCCCCCGGAGATCTTATTGCCGGGCGCCAGGCAGAGCCAAGAGGTGAAGTGTTTGCTGCTGGGCCAAGCCGTCAGATCCGTCCCGCACTCCGCAATCAGCTTGAGCGCCAATGACGGTCCCAGCCCATGGATCCGGGTCAGATCCTGGCCCAGAACCGCATAGAGGGCGCCACGAAGGTCGAAGCTCGGTTCATTGGGCTGGCGGCTCATGCGTCGGCGAGGAGCCGGCACGGCACCGGGATCAGGCTGGCGGGGGCTCAGTGCCTTGAGGACGGCCTCAATCCTCTGATCGCACGCCGCCACCTTGTGCTGATACGTGTCGTAGAGAGCCAGTGCCTGTTCGAGCGCGAATAGATGCTCGGCGCGATAGTGACCCGTCAGCGCCTTCTCGATCGTCTCGGGGCTGGAGTGACACCGGACGTCCCGTAGACCCGCCAGGACCGCCGGATCACATTCCCCGGCCAGAATGGCGCGGATGATACGCATGCCCGTGGCGCCGGTGATGTCGCTCACCACGTGATGAAGCTGCAGGTTCATCTCAGTCAGCGCCTTCTGCATGTGCTGGATATGCGAGGTGGCATACTCGAGCAGGCGCTCACGCTGGCGCAGATACGCGCGCAGTTCCGCAATCTCGGCCTTGGGTTGGAAGCTCGCGCGCAGCAGGCCATAGGCATGGAGCCGCTGGAGCCATTGGGCATCGTTCACATCCGTCTTGCGTCCGGGCACCGGCTTGGCGTCCCGCGCATTGACCAGAAGCACTTCGAAGCCGCGATCCTGCAGGATCTCAAAGATCGGAATCCAGTAAACGCCGGTCGATTCCATGACGACGCTGGTGACGCCATAGACCTCGAACCAGTCCGCCAGTCGGTGCAGGTCGGCGGTAAAGGTCCCAAAGCTGCGCACGGGTTCGTCCGTCCGGTCAGATCCCAGGGCCGCCAGGTGCATCGTGGCCCCGACATCAATGGCTGCCGCATGGGCATGAACCACCGGCAGGTTCTGCCGGTCTTTGCCGGCTGCTTGCTTGCGTCTCATCGGCTCCTCCTTGGGATGGGAGGGGCTGGACTGCGCCAAAGATCAACTTCCTAATCGGGATCGCTCTGGGGCGTCACCGCTCTCAAGCGCGCAACAGTCCATGGACCATGTTTTTTAACGGGGTCATGAGCCACCAATAAGCTAACGGCCGCTCCCCTCCGGGATCAGACTACCAGCAAGCTGTTTCTGACCCCACAGGCGGACCCAGTCCGCGACGGTTTTTTAACACATCGCGCTCCATGCGCGTGCGATCGAGCTCACGCCGCAGCCGCGCGATCTCCGCCGCCTGATCGGCCGGAGAGGCCATGGGAGAGGCGCTGGGCGATGGCGTTCTGCTCCCAGCTCTGGATCGAGGTGGACCACCATTCACAACCGCCCGCCAGTTGCGCAGCATGGAGGGAGAAATCCCTAGTTCCGTTGCGATCTGCATGAGAGGTCGACCGCTGCTCTCCAATAGTGCAACAGCCTCTCGTTTGAACTCTGGGGTAAAGTCCCGTCTTGTCTTCGCCATCAAACACCTTCCAACTCCCGCAGGAGCTTAGCAAAGGTGTCCACCAACGCGAGGGAAGATCATCCATGCCGATCAGGCAGGAGGGCATGTTGGCGAGGTGCTGCTCCACCTGTCCGCGCGAGAGCTTCTGGCGCAGGACGATGGCACCGCGGGCATCCAGGCCGATGAGGTGGAAGGTGGTCTTGCCGATGTCGATCCCAAGCGTGGCAACGTGCTGAAGCGGAGCTTTAGGCATGGCTCAGATCCTTGTGCTGGCGCCCCTGATGAAGGGTGCGCCGGTAAGCACGGCCGGTCCATCCCATTATTAGACGTTGATCTCACGTTTGGTGTATTCGTGCATTGTGGGGATTGGCGCCACCCTGTGGCGGGCACCATCACTCGCTAGCGCCCATCTCCCAGCCATCTTCCACTTGTTTGGAACGCCAGGGTCAGACGACAGGGACTGTTCCGCCATCGATTGCATACTCGGCACCATGGATTGACGCCGCCCGATCCGAGAGAAGAAAGGCCGTAAGCTCTGCAACCTCTTCCGGTCGGCCAGGTCTGCCGATGGGAATGCATCGAAGGGATTGCATTAGTCCTTCTCAGGCGCCGTCCTCGTCCATCTCTTGTTGCTTGGCCAATCGCTGAATGAGCGCTGTCGCGGCACTCGTCTCGATGAAGCCAGGCGAGATCGTGTTCACCCGTACGCCTTTCGGACCGACCTCTTTCGATAAGCCCTTACTGTAGGTTGTCAGGGCGGCTTTCGCAGCAGCATAGGCCAGCGTCGCCTCAAACAAGGGAAGGCGTCGCTGGATTGCCGATACATGAATGATGACGCCATACCCCTGCCGGATCATGCCTGGCAGCAGCGCACGGTCGAACCGCACCGCAGGGTACAGGTTCCTTTCAAGTTCCGCCTGCCACGCATGATCGGTCAGCGCAGCAAAGTCACTGCCTGGCGCATTCGAGCCGCCGACGACATTCAAGAGAAGATCGACGCCACGCATTTGCTTGTTGACCTCGGCGACGACTATATCGACGCCGTCGGCCGTTGCGATGTCAGCCTGGACGAACAGGCTGGGGTGCTATCCATCGGGCAGAGGCGAGCGAGCGGTTGTGGCGACCGTTGCACCACCCGCGACAAGCCGGCGGACGATGGCCTCGCCCATGCCTTTCGTGCCTCCTGTCACCAGAGCTAGCTTGCCGGCAAACTCGTGAGGATCAATGGCGAACGAAGATGCTGCGATCATCATGCAATCTCCAGCCGTGCAATCTTCGATCCTGAAAGGGTGAAGGCATAGCGCAGCATTGCAGGGCTGCCTGGAAAGTCGCCGGACACCAGACCTGAAACAATCAGACGACCATCGGCAGGTTTGATTTGTTTGACGTCGACAGTGACGCGGTACTTACGGGTTGTGTACTCGATCCAGGATCGGATGGCTGAGCTGCCATGATGCTCCTGACCTTCGTCCTTGACCACGGCATTTTTGGCAAAGGGCGCCAGCATGGCGTCGATGTCGTGCTGGTTCTTAGCCTCGTAATAGGCGGCCAGCGGGGGAGGCAGTCGTTTGCTCATACAGGTTCTCCGAGAGGAGCCAAGACGCGAGAAAATTGTCTAGCTCGGCAGCGGCGTGTCGAACTTGGAGGTATGCTGACAGAAAGACAAGAACGCACGAAAAAGTAAGGTACTTACTTATGAGTAAGGAAGAAGAGCTGACCCCCAGTTCCGCCGCTGACCGTGTTGAAGAAGCGCTCAAGTTCCTCGAAGGGCGTTGGAAGCTGGTCATTCTGTTCCGGCTGTTTGGCGGCAGGGTGCTGCATTTCTCGGAACTGGAGAAAGCCATCCCGGCCATCTCGCAGAAGATGCTGATTCAGCAACTCCGTCAGATGGAGGAGGACGGCATCGTTCGCCGAATCGTTCATCATCAGGTGCCGCCGAAGGTCGAGTATTGCCTCACGGACTGGGGGCAGGCTTTATGCCCGGCGCTTGATGCCTTGCTGCAATGGGCAGCCGCCCGCGAACTTATCAGTGAAACGGATGCTAAAGCGCCGCCAGTGCCTTCGATATCCTGACCACTACAATCGAAGAGCGATCTGGCCTCAGTACAGTGTTTTCATGGCTCGGCTCCGCCGAACGCGAAATGTCGCCTTCTGGCACGCGCCGGTCGTTTGCCTTGTGGCTGCTTAAGCCTCAAATCCGGACCTTGCTCCCTAACAGGCAATATGCTCTGAGGCGGCTCGTCGGCGGGCCGCCTCAGGCGTTTAGATCTCAACCTGCTCCGCAATCAGAAGGGCATCGTCGACATCAATCCCAAGATACCAAACAGTACTTTCGATCTTGGTGTGACCCAGCAGAAGCTGGACGGCACGGAGATTGCCGGTTCTGCGATAGATCATGGAGGCTTTAGTACGCCGGAGTGAGTGTGTGCCGTAGGCCAAGGGATCGAGCCCGATTGAACGAAGCCAGGATCCGAGCAGGCGGGCGTAATGACGCGTTGTCATAGATCTTCGCCGATGAATACGGCTTGGAAACAGCGGTTCGCCCTTATGCAGGTCCTTCTTCTCGAGCCAACGTCCCACAGTCTCGCGGGTCTGCTCTGTGATCCCGAACTGAACGGGCCGGCCGGTCTTCCTCTGGCATGACAGTGGCGCGGGATCGCACCCGCCTATTGAGGGCCACATCGTCGACCCGGAGTGCGACCAGGTCACAGGCGCGTAGCTTACTGTCGAGCACGAGGTTGAACAGAGCCAGATCGCGAATGCGGTGTGCAACTTGGAGCCTGATCCGAATGGACCAGATCTCCTTTGCCTTGAGAGGCGGCTTAGGTCCGATCAGCTTACCTCGGTTCCAAGGTGTGGCGGTTCGGCAGGTAGGGTGAGCGATACCGTCTTGCATTGCAGTGCTCCTGAAGCGAAGCCCACCGCAAGGAATCTTGGCCGCTCCTATCGACAGGAAACCAGACCCTGGCGTCCCTCAAGGATCTTCGTCCGCTTATCAGAGTGAGCCGGCCATCCCTTTCATTTCGCCAATCTCCTGCTCTGACCCACGGCCGACATTCTGAGGCCGAGATGGAGCTTCGATGAGAGTGCGTGCAACCAAGCTTGAGCAGCAGGTGTTTAACGTTTGATCCCTGACAGGAGCCGGTCATGGCCAATACAGTTGCAGATTTCATCTGGCAGCGCTTGCAGGAATGGGGTGTGCGGCGGGCTTTCGGCTATCCCGGAGACGGGATCGGCGGTTTGATTGGTGCCCTTGCAAGAACAGAGGGCGCTATCGACTTCATTCAGGTGCGACATGAGGAAATGGCAGGCCTAATGGCGTGTGCCGAAGCAAAGTTTACAGGGGAGGTGGGTGTTTGCATCGCCACCTCCGGCCCGGGTGCGATCCATCTTCTGAACGGCTTGTATGACGCAAAGCTTGACCATCAGCCGGTTCTAGCGATCGTCGGTCAGCAGGCTCGCACGGCCATCGGATCGCATTACCAGCAGGATCTCGACCTTCAGTCCCTCTTCAAGGACGTCGCCGGCGCCTACGTCGAAACCGCATCCGCGCCAGCCCAGGTCCGGCATCTTGTCGATCGCGCCTATCGCATCGCAAAGGCAGAGCGTCGGGTTACCTGCATTATTCTCCCCAATGACCTCCAGGTTGCTCCTATGGAGCAGCCGGCCCGTGAGCACGCCATGACGCATTCCGGGGTTGGGATCGAGATGTCGCCCGTAGTTCCTGACACAGCAGCTTTGACCCGAGCGGCAGAGGTCCTAAACGCAGGCGAGAAGGTCGCTATCCTGGTTGGGGCTGGTGCTCTTGGGGCTACAGACGAGGTCGTGGCTGTTGCGGAGCGGCTTGGTGCGGGAGTTGCTAAGGCGCTTCTCGGCAAGGCTGCCGTGCCTGACGACTTGTCATTCTGCACAGGGTCAATCGGCCTTTTGGGAACAAAGGCCAGTTCGGATTTGATGCAGGGTTGCGATACTCTGCTTATGGTGGGCTCAAGCTTTCCTTACACGGAGTTCCTGCCAAAAGAGGGGCAGGCCCGAGGGGTTCAGATTGATCGGGATCCCGGCATGTTGGGGCTCCGCTATCCAATGGAGGTCAACCTTGTTGGCGACTCGGCCGCAACCCTAGCAGCGCTCCTGCCGTTGCTCAGCGAAAAACAGGATCGGTCCTGGCGTGAGACAATCGAAGCCAGTGTTGTCTCCTCACACGAGCAGATCCGCGGCATGGCCTTGGCCGCGGCTTATCCCATCAACCCTCAACGGGTCGCGTTCGAGCTTTCAGAGCGATTGCCGGACCAATGCATCGTTACTGCCGACAGTGGCACCACATCGGTATGGTATGCACGAAATCTCAGCTTCCGGCGGGGAATGATGGGCTCGGTCTCGGGAACCCTTGCAACAATGGGATGCGCAGTGCCGTACGCCATTGCAGCGAAGTTCGCCTACCCCAACCGCCCTGTGATCGCGCTGGTTGGTGACGGTGCGATGCAGATGAACGGCTTGGCCGAACTCATCACGATCGCGAAATACTGGCGTCGGTGGACCGACCCTCGTCTGGTCGTCATGGTGCTGAACAATCGGGATCTGGCCTATGTCTGGACTTGCTTCAGATTAGTGGAGAGCGGTTTTGTAGCGATCCGGCTAGCCTTTCAAACTGAACCGGGCTGACATAGTCCAGTGTCGAATGACGCCG
>NZ_JAERQE010000081.1 GCF_016734765.1 Microvirga soli
TGCCGTTGCCGTTGCCGTTGCCGTTGCCGTTGCCGTTGCCGTTGCCGTTGCCGTTGCCGTTGCCGTTGCCGTTGCCGTTGCCGGAGGAGTTGCTGTTTCCAGAAGAGCTTCCGGAGCTTCCGACATTGCCATTTGAACTGCCGTTGCCGTTGTTGCCTGAGCCTCCTTGACCACCTGCGTTGCCACTGTTCCCGTGATCGCCCGAATTCCCGCCGTTACCTCGGTCGCCGGCACTGCCAGAGTTTCCAGGAGCCCCGCCATCCCCCCTGCCTCCTCCATTCCCGCCGCCATTACCACCGTTACCGTTGCCGTTCCCGCCATTGCCGTTGCCTCCACCATCGCCAGGCTTGGCCATAACAGGAACGTCGGTGAGAGCTAAGCTGAGACCCTGTCCAATCTCAAATTGGATCGTGGTCGGACAGGCAATGGCAAGACAGGAAGCCAGTACCAGCAGAGAGCGTGGTTTCGATGTCATCATTCCGGCTCGCCAACTGTGACGCGAGAGGGCCCATGTTCCCGCAGAGGGCTCTGAGAGCCCAATGAACATCAGATAACGGTCAAGGCAGCAGCTTGTTTCATATTCGCTCAAGGCCCCTGGGCTGTCGATTAATCCAGTAAGTTGCATGAATTGTAAGTTGCATGCATTCATGAGTTATCGAATGAATTAATAAGCTTAGAGAGAAGAATTGCGTGAATATAAGAATATGTACATTTCATTTGCCGGCCCCACTTTGCCAACGTCTATGATGAATATTAGCGAGCAGTCATGTTCATCCCGCGTTCATCAAGACCGTCGGCTCAGAAAGTTGAATATTTGCAATGACTGCTTGGAAACTACTTTGAGGAAAATGCGTTATCGGTTGCCGGGTGCAAATCCCGAAGCATTATTCAGGAGTCAGATCATGTCGAAGAAGATCCTTCTTGCCAGCGTCGTTCTCGCTTCTCTTGCCCCGGCTGCGGCCTTTGCGCAGTCCGGTGGTGCAGCCGCGGGTGCAGCCACGGGCGCTGTCGGCGGCGCCATTGTCGGCGGGCCTGTCGGTGCTGCCGTGGGCGGCGTCACGGGTGCGATCGTCGGCGGCATTGCCGACCAGCAGCAGCCGGAATTCCGCCAGTATGTGACCACGCAGAGCGTGCCGTCCTATACCTATAAGGAAGAGGTGCGTGTCGGCGCGACCCTGCCTGAGTCCGGTGTGACCTTCTATGAGGTTCCGGCCCAGTACAAGGTGAAGGGCTACCGCTATACCGTGGTGAACAACACTCCTGTGCTCGTCGAGCCGGGCACCCGCAAGATCGTTCAGGTCATCCGCTAACGATCAGCAGCCTTTGTATTGAGTTTGGGGCGGCCTTCGGGCCGCCCTTTTCCATTTTTGTTTGCCAAACGAGCGTCTTGCTTCCCACCTCGGCAAAGTTGCCCCTCTTGAGGTTGGAATAAAACGACTAGCTTTCCCGTTATGGTTCTATCAGGTCACGCGGAGCAGGAATGGCAACAGCCATAGGACAGGAACTCGTGGCGCTTCTGCCAAGGCTCCGACGCTTTGCGCTGGTGCTGTGCCGCTCGCAACCTCTTGCGGATGATCTTGTTCAAGGGGCCTGCGAACGCGCCCTGGCCAAGGCGGACAGCTGGACCCCAGGCACGCGCTTCGATGCATGGATGTTCCGAATTCTCCGCAACTATTGGATCGATCACCTGAGACGAATGAGAACCGAAGGCATGATGGAAGACGTGGAAACGCAGACACAGCTGATTGGCGATCCAGGCGAGGGGCCGATCATGAGCAAGATCGCCTTGGCGGAGGTTCAGCGGGCAATCGAAGGTCTGCCGCAGGAACAGCGCGAAGTGCTTGCTCTGGTGTGCGGAGAGGATCTCACCTACCGGGAGGCCGCAGAGGTGTTGAACGTTCCCGTTGGAACCGTCATGAGCCGTCTGGCTCGGGCCAGGAAGCGATTGGTTGAACTGACGGCGGCTGCCTGAGAGCACAAGAGATGAGAGTGGGGTAGAAAGATGTCGGAGCTACATCTTACCGATGAAATCCTGATGGCTTTTGCGGACGGAGAGCTCGAGGAGCCCGTCGCAGCAGCTGTCGCGAGAGTTATGGCACAGGATCCAGCAGTCGCAAGGAAGGTTGTCGACTTTCAGCAGAGCCGCCGCCTGACACGCTCAGTCTTCGCCAGCAATCTTGCCCCTGATGTTCCAATCAAACTCCGCGCAGCGATCTCAGCGCAGATCGAGGCTTATGAGGCCGCGAGCAAAGCTGATGAGAGACCACAACTGACAGAGCCCAAGCGGCTATGGCCAAGGATGGCGTATCCTATGAAGATGGCCTTGGCCGCTTCCTTTGCGGCTGTTGCCGTTGCCACAGGCTTTTTCGCAGGGTGGCAATTGCAGCCGGAAGCAGGTCGCCTGGCAACTCTGGAAGATCCTCTTGTTTTGAGGGAACTCAGCCGTCTTGAGTCTGGCCGTGAGGCAGAGCTTCCGGTCGGGCGACTGAGGGTGATCTCGACTTATCGACTTCAGAACGGCTCTGTATGTCGGGAGTTCAAGCTTCAGTCTCCTTCCGCCGCAACCAACGCGGTTGCCTGCCGAAGTGATGAGTGGAACGTAACCTTCGCTTTGACAGAGCCTACGAAGAGCGCCGAGTATGTGCCAAGCTCAGGCGGTAACTTGATGGATGCGTATCTCGGCAATCTTGGCGCCGGGAACCCGCTTGAAGGTGAGGCGGAAGCCAAGGCCCTGATTGAGGCATCTCGCTAATCCTCAACCTACCTCGTACGAGGTATGCCCTTTTTCGTAAAAGGCCGGAATAAACCTCTCGCTCGATCCGTTCTCTGTCCTAGTACGCTAGTGATAGAGGGTAACCATGCGAGCCGCGTATCATCTGGCCATTGCCGTGTTCTCCGTGGGAGCTGTTGCAACACCCACCACGGCGCCGAATGCAATTCATCAAGCTGGACCTCCCGTGCCTGTGAGCCAGCAAAACGCCTCGGTTGAGGCTGCGCGCAACATTGCAGTAACCACGCCTGTCAGGGAAGATTCACAGGCGAATACAACCTTGGCCTCACACTTCAGCCGAGGTGCCCTGATTGGGGAGACCCTGCCTGAGGAAGTCGATCTTCATCCGATCCCGCGCCACGAGACCTATCGCTACGCAGTCATGAATGAGCACCGGGTCATCGTGGACGCAACCTCGCGCAGGATCGTCTACGTCGTTCGTTAGTGCCGAGTTTTGATGGGTGAAGGCAGCCCTGTTCACAAATAGCGACGAGTTCATTCATGTCATTGCACAGTTTGATAGAAGGTCGGCGAGTCCTTCAGCAGGAGGAGCCCTCAACGACGGTGTTTCCGGTCTGCGGCAATCCATTGTTGCGCATAGGCTTGGAAACGGTTCTCTCCGGCGGAAGATTTCAAGTCTGGCACGAAGCCGTTGACGATGTGTCAGTCCTTCCGGAAGCTCCGGATGGGGAGGCTGTTCTCTTCATCATCGATGGTCAGAGCTACAGAGATGAGACTGTCAATGTCATCAACCGGATAAAGACACGCTTTCCTGATGCGAGGATTGTGATCTTGGCGGAAATGTTCGAAGCCGATCTGGTATCCGCAGCCTGGAAGGCCGGAGCACACGGTTTTTGCCTCTCCAACAGCCAACGCGAGATTCTCATCAGGTCTCTTGAGCTTGTCATGCTCGGCGAGATCGTTCTTCCTTCAGCCTTCGTCCTGTCAATGACTGGACCTAACGCGGATCTTGCCGCACTTTCGCCCGCTGAGAACTCCGAAAAAGGTGAAGCTTACCGATTGTCAGGTCGAAAGCTATCGGTGCGAGAGGCGCAGATCTTGGAGTACCTGAGGGAGGGAGCTCCAAATAAGGTTATTGCCCGTAGGCTGAACCTGTCGGAGTCGACGGTGAAAGTTCATGTCAAGGCGATCCTGAAGAAGATCGGCGCCTGTAATCGGACCCAGGCTGCGCTTTGGGCGACACGTCATGTCTCGACGGATGCAGAGGCCTAAGCGCATATAGTCAGCTGAGAGGTTTTGATACAGGAGGGGGCTCTTCAGATCCCCGCCTCCGGTTCATTCAACTTTTGGCGGTATCGTGGACTTGGCGAAACTCTCGTGCCTTTCAGCGATGGCTGCGGCCAATGATCCATCAAGCCCCAACTCTGCAATCATGCGGCTCGCCTCACGCATCTCCGCAGCACGCCGAATGCCGTGCTGCTCAACCCGAGACATCATCACCTTCGCGACATTTTCCCAATCCATTCCCGGATAGGATGCCTTCAGGCTTGCCATTACGGCCGGCATGACGCCAGCCTTTTCGGAGGCCAATGTGAAGTCTACCATGAGCGCCTCCATGCCCTTGATGACGATGCTGCGGCACAGCTTCGTGGCCGAGGCCGTTCCGATCTCAGAGCTGACAGGCGTGATCTTCATCCCGAGTTCGTTGAGCCGGGCTGAAATCGCCTCGGCCATCTCGCCACCGCTCAGGATGGGAACTTCGATTCCGACGCCACTCACCGGCGCCATGACGGCAAACTCAATGAAATTCGTGCCTCCCTGCCGAACCTGATCGGCCACGTTCCGCTTCGTGGCAGGAGAAACTGAATTCAGATCGATATAAGTCTGGTGTGGCTTCAGGTAGGGCGCAGCCTGTCGGGCTGCAGGAACAGCAGCATCCGCCGTGACAGCCGAGATGACGATTTCGGCCATTGCACAGGCTTCGGACGTGCCGCCCGCGGCATGAACCCCGTCATCTGACGCTCGCTGCTTCAGCTCGGAGCCGCGGTTTGGGCCGTCGAAAAGAATGTCGTAAACGGTCACGCGCACGCCTGGCTTGGCCGCAAGCTGACGTGAGAAGAGTTGCCCAACTTCTCCATAACCGATGAAGGCGATCTCAAGGCTCATGTGTTCCCACCATCCTCCGGTATGAGAAGGGCTTCGCCCTTACTCTTCATCTTTGTATTCGACATACACCAGGCCCGCCTTCTCCAACGGTTCGCGCATCTTGTAGAGGTCGAGACCGGGAACGCCGGAGGCGAGCTGCTCACGCTTGGAGCCTTCGTTGGCGACGCGCGCCTCACCGGCGGCTGCCACCGCTTCCGCTTCCCGCCGCGGCACCACAAGAACCCCGTCGTCATCGGCGACAACCACGTCGCCGGGCTTCACCAGGGCGCCTGCGCAAACCACGGGAACGTTGACGGAGCCAAGGGTCGCCTTCACCGTTCCCTTGGCCGAGACGGCGCGCGACCATACGGGGAAGCTCATTTCCGTCAGGGTTTTCACGTCACGCACGCCGGCATCGATGATGAGGCCTACCACACCACGAGCCTTGAGGGATGTTGCCAGCAGATCGCCAAACATGCCGTCCGTATTGTCGGTGGTGACCCCGACAACCAGGATGTCGCCCGGCTTGCACTGCTCGACGGCCACATGGATCATCCAGTTGTCGCCCGGCTGCGCCAGCACGGTCACGGCGCTGCCGGCGACCTGGGCTCCCGGCCAGATCGGTCGCATATAGGGCTTCATGAGCCCTGAGCGGCCCATAGCCTCGTGGGCAGTCGCGACGCCGAGTTCCGCGACCCGGTCGACAATCTTCTGGTCGATGCGCGGGGTGTTTGTGACAACCACGGGCTTCATGCGAGCTCCTCGACGATTTGGGGGAAGATGCGCTGATACGCTTCGCCATAGGTCATGGCGCGTCCGGAGTTGCGCCCACCCTGCATGCCCCGGTTCAGAGCCACGCGGGTGTAGTATTCCCACAGGTGCTTCTGCGCGGCCAGTATCTCGAAGGCCCTGCGCTTGGTCTCCCAGACGTCATCGATGTTGAGGATCACACTGGGCTTGTAGTTGCACTGCTCGGGCTGATGTGGCTCGAACAGGAACACCGGCGGCGCATTGTAGGCGAGATTAGGGTTCGGCTTGTGCCCGGCCGCCTGGGCGATGATGCGCGCTTCCTGCGCAAAACGCGTCGCCTCTGGATGATCCACGTTGTAGGGATCCTCCAGAGAGTGGGTGAGCACAAAGGATGGCTTGAGCTCGCGATAGATGTCGACCAAGCGCTCCAGCATCTCCGGGCTGGTGTGGAGCGGGTAGTCGCCCGCATCGAAGAATTCGATCTCGGCGCCAAGCGTCTCGGCGGCGCGCTCCGCCTCCTCGCGCCGCTGCGCCTTGACCTCGGCCAGCGAGATGTCGCCCTTCTTCCAAGCCCATTGGCTCTCGCCGCGCTCGCCGAACGAGAGGCAGACGATCTTCATGCGATAGCCCTTCTTCGCGTGTAGCGCGATGGCGCCGCCTGCGCGCCATACGAAATCGCCAGGATGGGCGGTGACGACAAGTCCGGTTTTTCCAGCAGTCATAGAGTCCTCGAAAGGGTGTGTTGCAACAATCTAAGCGGCGTCGCGTCCGGCTTCGGAGGGCAATGCAAGTGACTCATGCGCGAAAACATGACCCTCGAAGAGCAAGCGCGCGGTGCGAAGCAGGCCTGCTTTCTCGACGACAGGGCTCTCCTCAGTCCCGCCCACCTCGATCACGACGCTGAACTCACCCGTCGGATGCTCGACCGAGAGGGTCTTTTCGCGTCCCGGCGGGATCTGAGCCACCCGCGATGCGGGGGAACCCGGTAGTACGCAGGCCGTTGCCACCGTCACAGCGGCAAAGACCCCGATGGAAGCGTGGCATTCGTGCGGAATGAAGCTTCGCGTGCAGACATGTCCGCCTGTGACAGGAGGCGCCACCAACGCCATCTTCGGCACGACCTTCGAAGAGACGTCGCCAAGACCCATGAGCTTGCCGGCCTCGAGACGAATTTCCTCCAGGCGCGCCTTCAGCTCCGTATCCTTGTCGAGCACATCACGCGGTTCGTATCCGGTCCTCCCGACGGCGGAGGCTTCGAGCACGACAACCGGCATGCCGTTGTCGATCAGGGTCACGTCCACGCCGGCGACGCGATCCACCACGTTCCCTGTGGGTAGCAGTGAGCCACAGACGGAGCCGGCAGCATCGAGGAATTCGACGGCGATGGGCGCGGCGGTGCCCGGCACGCCGTCGATACGGGCGTCGCCGCCATAGATCACGTGACCATCGCGGGTCTGCACCGTCAGCTCAGCGATCGTTCCTGTATTGACCGTATGCACCCGAACCCGGGTCATGGGATCAATGGCCTTCACGAGACCACGCTCAATAGCGAAGGGTGCAACGCCCGCGAGGATATTGCCGCAATTGGGAGTGACATCCACCTTTGCCTTGTCGATGCCAACCTGGCCGAACAGAAAATCGATGTCACAATCAGAGCGCTTGGACTTTGACACGATGGCGATCTTGCTCGTCAGCGGATGTGCGCCGCCGATACCGTCGATCTGGCGCGGATCCGGCGAGCCCATGACCGACAGAAGCAGCGCATCGCGGCGTGCTGGATCAGATGGAAGATCGTCAGCCAGGAAATAGGCGCCTTTTGATGTGCCGCCCCGAAGGATCATGCAAGGAATGCGAGGTTGAATGGTCCTTCTCCCCTGATGCGATGAATGAGATGCGGGGAGGGTGCATCAGGGTGCTTTATGCAGCAAATGGTTTGTTTATGGCTTTTAATGAATTTTTTTCACGCCGGACGTAGGTTTCTTGACTGCGCGCTTCTGCGGAGTGCTCTCTTCGCCGGTGAAGACTTCGACGATGATCTTGCGGAGCTCGTCAGCCAGCGGCGAGAGGGGAGTGCCTCGCCGCGAAACAATGCCGAGCTGGCGGGTGATGCTGGGATTGCGCAGAGGTACAAGCCTAAGGCCGCGCTCGTCGACGGAATCGAAAGCTCGGCTGGGGATCACGGTCAGCGCGACACCAGCCTTGACCAAGGCGACGGCAGTTTGAATATGCTGAACCTCGAAACGCCAGGTCAGGCCTTCCCGGCGGCTTCCCAGGGCGTCGTCGATGATCATGCGGTTCCCTGTCTGTGGACTGATCCTGATGAGGGGCTCCTCCGTCAGATCCGCCCAGCTCACGGCGGATTGGGAGGCCAAGGGGTGATCGTCGGGGCAGACCAGGGTGAAGGGATCCTTGATCAGCATCTCGATGTCGAAATCCCATCGATGGGCTGCCACCAGGGTGATCCCGAAGGCGATGGTGCCCTCCTGAACCAGGTTGCTGATCTCGGTGGCGGAATTGTCGTAGATCCGCAGCACCACGTCGGGGTGCTGTTCCTGGAAGAGGCGCAGCGCCGAAGGCAGGCGGCCGGACGCGATGGTGGGCAGGCACCCGATGGACAACGTCTCCTGACGGCTGCGTCCCTCGTCACGGAGGGCATCCAGGGAGACCGACAGGCTTTCAATCGTGCTTTTTACCTTCGGCAGCAGGTTGAGGCCAGCCTGGGTGAGCGACACTTCCCGCGTGGTCCGAGACAGGAGCTTCACTCCCAGGTCCTCCTCCAGCTTGCGGATCCTGTGGCTGAGCGCCGTCTGCGACAGGTTGAGATGCGCCGCCGCCAACTGGAAGCTGCCACGTTCCGCGATGGCCACGAAGGCGTGGAGGCCCAAGAAGTCGATACGCATGGAGGCTCCAGAACAAGGGCTACAGCTATATATGAAGTATATTCATCAATCAGTAAAAACAAACCATTTGCTTCATTGCGCCCCTGTCGCCTTTCTTGGAATGCATCAATCTCATGATGAGGGCTGATCCGACGAATGACGTCAGTGCCTACGATCCCGCCGCCGCATCCCGACCCGCGGGCGCCCTCGTTCAGGCTTCCGCCCGGAAGCTGCGACACGCATTGCCACATCTTCGGACCCAACCACCTCTACCCTTATGTACCCGAGCGGCCCTACACGCCGCCTGATGCGCCGCTGGAGATGTTTCGCGCCCTCCACGACCGTCTCGGGGTCGAGCGGGCGGTCATCGTCAATGCCACGCCCCATGGACGCGACAACCGGGTCGTCACGGATGCCATTGCGCAGAGCGGGGGTCGGTACAAAGGCATCGCCAATGTCGATGAGACATTCGCCGACCAACAATTGAGGGATCTCGCTGAAGCCGGGATCGAGGGATGCCGGTTCACCTTCCTGCCGCGGCTGGGCAAGATGCCTGACATGAGCGCCTTCGATAAGGTCGTCGAGCGCATTGCAGGTTTGGGCTGGCATGTCGATCTCTATCTCCCAGCGGCCCTCATCCCCGAATTCCGGCCTCGGATGATGCGCCTGCCAGTGCCTTACGTGATCGACCATATGGGTGTGGTCGATGCGAGCCAGGGACTTGAGCAGCCGGGTTTCACGGCACTGCTCGATCTCCTGCGGGATGATGAAAAGTGCTGGGTGAAGGTCTCCTGTCCGGAGCGCATCTCACGCGAAGGGCCGCCGTTCCACGATGTAGCTCGTTTCGGGCGCGCGTTGGTCGAGGCCGCCCCAGACCGCGTTCTGTGGGGCACAGATTGGCCCCATCCGAACGTGCCCGTGATGCCTGATGACGGCGATCTGGTGGACCTTGTGCCGCTCTACGCGCCGGATCCCGGCATGCGGCAGAAGCTTCTCGTCGAAAACCCGACGCGCCTGTTCCGCTTCGGACAATGAAACAAGATCGAGATTAGGGAGATACGCGCGTATGTTCGCAACGGCCACCAGACGATCCATGCTGCTGGGGTTGGCAATGGCCGCAGGGCTAACCCTCGTCGGGCCTGCGTCAGCGCAGGCAGATTACCCGACACGTCCGGTCAAGATCATCGTGCCGTTCGGCGCCGGTGGCGTGGCCGATGTGACCATCCGGATCGTCGCGGAGAAGCTCAGCGAGAAGATGGGGCAGCGCTTCATCGTCGAGAACATGCCGGGCGCCGGCGGCATCACGGCTGCTCGCGCGGCCCTGTCAAGCGCGCCTGACGGGCAAACCCTAACGATGCTCACGAACGGAACGGCCGTGAGCGTGCCGCTCTTTGCCAACCTTCCCTTCGACCCGCTGAACGATTTCGTCCCGATCTCGACGCTTGGCACCTTCGACTTTCTGTTCGTGGTAAATGCGAACTCCGAGTACAAAAGTTTCAAGGATCTCATCCAGACTGCCAAAAACAAGCCCGGTGAGCTGAACGTTGCGACCATTGCGGTCGGCAGCACTCAGCATCTCACCTCGGTCCTGTTCAAAGGCGAGGCAGGAGTCGACTTTCGCCACGTCCCGTACCGCAACACGCCGGATGCCATCGTGTCGCTGATCCGGAATGATGCGCATCTCCTGATCGACTCGCAGGCGGCGCTGAAGTCGGCGCTGGAAGGCCAGCAGGTGCGGGCGCTTGCCACTTCCGGACCACGTCGCTCAGCCGCGATGCCTGATGTGCCGACCGTTCAGGAGGCGGGCATTTCAGGCTTCGATGTCACATCCTGGAATGCTCTCTTCGCGCCTAAGGGAACGCCGGAGCCGATCGTCCAGAAGCTGAACGCCACCCTGAAAGAGATCCTGGCGACCCAGGAGATCAAGTCGCGTCTGCTGGAGCTTGGAATCGAGGCACGCGGCGAAACACCCGCTGAGCTGACGGAGCGGCTCCGGTCCGACATCGAGAAATGGCGGGCTGTTATCGAGAAGGCTGGCATTCCGAAACAGTGAGGACAAGGCATTGATCACGGTTCAGCCAGTTACGGTCTGTGGAGCGTAGCCATGACGGCAAAGAACGAACGACCGACGATCCTTCTTCTGCCGGGGCTCCTGTGCGACGCCACCGTCTGGGCGTCGCAGATGGAAGCTCTGCGACCCCATGCCCATGTACTCGCCGCTGATTTCTCCCAGCACAATTCACTGGAAGCCATGGCTTGTTCGGCGCTGGCGATGGTGGAGGGGCCGATCATAGCCGTCGGCCATTCCATGGGTGCCCGGGTTGCCATGGAAATGGTGCATCTTGCGCCCGAGCGGATCAAGAAGCTGGCATTGATCGACACGGGGATCGACTCCCGTCGGGACGGTGAGGAAGCCAAGCGGCAGGTTCTGGTGGATCTGGCCTATGCCGATGGCATGGAAGCCCTTGCAGACCGATGGCTCCCACCCATGGTCCATGCGGACAGGGTCGACGATCAGACTCTGTTGGCTCCCATGAAAGCCATGGTGACGCGGGCAACGCCCGAGCAGCACCAGCGGCAGATTCAAGCGCTCCTGAACCGCCCGAACCTAGTGCCCCGTCTTGCGGCCATCACCTGCCCGACTCTGGTCATGGTTGGACGACAGGATCGGTGGAGCCCACTTGCGCAGCACGAGGAGATGGCCGCTCGGATTCCGAATGCGGAACTCGTGGTGATTGAAGACAGCGGCCACATGACCCTGCTCGAGCAGCCCGAGCAAGTGTCCAACGCCCTGTTACGCTGGCTGGGCCTTGAGAACAAGCCTGCGAGCGTGCAGGGCGCCGCAGCGATGGGGAGCTAACATCATGGAAGAAAAGCCGGAGCAGGACCGCATTCCCGACACGCCGCTCTTCGACCGCAAACGTTCGCTTGGCGGCTACCGTATCAACAAAATGGCGATGGGCCTGAGCAGGCCTGAGAACCGTGAGGCCTTCAAGCAGGATGAGGGCGCCTATCTCGACCGCTTCGGCCTGACGCCGGAGGAGAAGGAGGCCGTCATGACGCGCAACTGGCGCGAGATGGTGAGGCTCGGCGGTAATCTGTTCTTCATCCTCAAGATCTCCGCCGTCGACCCGGTCCGCATCACAGAGATCGGCGCCCATCAGGCGGGCATGGAGCACGATGATTTTCTGCGCAACCGTTTAGGGAAGAAAGTATAATGGCGAAGCTCATTGGAGGATTGGGGACATCCCATGTTCCCTCGATCGGCGCAGCGATCGACAAAGGCTTGCGCGACACGCCGGATTGGAAGCCATTCTTCGACGGATACATTCCCGGGCAGGGTTGGGTGAAGGAGCACAAGCCCGACGTGGCGATTGTGATTTTCAACGACCACGGCAATTCCTTCTTCCTCGACAAGGTGCCGACCTTCGCGGTGGGTTGCGCCGAGGAATACCGCCCGGTCGATGAGGGGTGGGGACCACGCGCTATTCCGCCCTTCAGGGGAGCAGTCGATTTCTCCTGGCACTTTATCGATACCCTGATCGAGAACCGTTTCGACCCGATGATCTGCCAGGAGATCGAGGTGGATCATGGCATCCAGGTGCCGATGGAGCTGTTCTGGGGCCGCCCCGTCGAGTGGCCGGTGCGGGTGGTGCCGATCTTCGTCAACGTGATCCAATATCCTATCCCGCTTCCGAGTCGCTGCTACGAGATGGGGCGCGTTCTGCGTCAGGCCATCGAAAGCTACCCGGGCGATGAACGTTTTGTTGTTCTCGGCACGGGCGGACTGTCCCACCAGCTTCAGGGGGCTCGTGCGGGTTTCGTGAACCCGGAGGCTGACCGAGCTTTCCTGAATGACATCGCCACCGATCCCGACAAGCTCGCGAACATGTCACGGGAGCAATATGTGGAGATGTTCGGCAGCGAGGGGGCCGAGTTGATGATGTGGCTCGTCATGCGCGGGGCTATGGACCGTGACGTGGTTGTCCAGCACAAGCACTACTTCGTTCCCGCTTCCATGACGGGCGCTGGCATGATCGTCATGGAGAACGCCGCAACGGCTTCTCCGGCCGTAGCGGCGTAAGGGGCATGTACTGGCTCATGATCTGCCGCCACAAGCCCGGCATGCTAGAACTGCGCGCGCAGCACAGGGACGCGCATCGCCAGCACATTGCCACAGGCGGGGGCGGCCTCGCCCGGGTGCTGATCGGCAGCGCTCTGACGGAGGACGATGCTGAGACGCCGCTGGGCAATTTCGGGATCCTTGAGGCTCCTACGCGGGAGGCCGCTCAGGCATTCGCTGAGACCGATCCATTCGCTCGTGCGGGTCTCATCGAATCAATCGAGATCACGGCTCTGGCATCGCGCTTCCAAGCCCATCGGATCGATCCCATGACACAGTAGGAGCTGAACCAGGGAATCGGGTCGTCCAAGAGCCCAGATCACAACAATCATTAGGAGGAAGCAAATGAATCGAAGAACATTCCTGGGGGCTGCGGGTGCTGTGGCCATGACGCTGGCCTTGAGCGGGGCGGCCTTGGCGCAGGAGACGGTG
>NZ_JAERQE010000082.1 GCF_016734765.1 Microvirga soli
TTGCCTCCCGGGCCATATCCTAGTCAACGCGCAGCCCACCCGAATGGATTCAAGCCCAGATCAAAAGCGCTTTAGCGAGTGAGAGCGCTACGCCCTCACTCTGCACCATTGAACAGCAGCGTCGTATTGCCGCCAATCTCGCTCGAGCTTGTCGGACGCTTCTTGCTCAACACTGCCTCGGCCTCAGTCGAGGGCCGGCGGCTTTGGTGAATCTCGAGCCAGGCGATCCGGGATGACGGCACGGTGCCGTCGCCCGGATAGTCTTCCTGCTTGGTGCCGGTGGCTTTCTCGAAGAAGGCTGGATCGTCGAGGGAGGCTATTACCCTGTTCACCAGCCGCTGGAGGGCTCCATCATGCTCGGCGTAGAGATCGATCCCCTGGCTGCGCGCCAGTTCGGCAATGGTCACCAGCGGATCGGCAGCGAAGATGTGATAGTCACGGGCGCGTTTGCCACGCTTCATTTCGAGCGGCAGCGTGCCGTCCGGCGTGATCTGCGCAAGGCCGATGCGGGCGCTGTCGATGCCCCAGCGGGCCAGTTGCTTGTCGTTGGACGCTAGGCCGGCAGCAGCGGCGCCCAGTCCGGCCCAGTAGCGATGATTGTTTCGGCCGGATGTTCCCTTGTTTTTGTCCATGGGCCCGACGAGTTGCTGGCCCAGAGTCTTCAGCCAGGTTTCGACCCTTCTCTTCCGATCGTTCTCAAGGCCTGGCGCGTTGCGGATCTGCATATAAGCCAACGCGAAGCCGCTGAGAGCGCGGCTCAGATTGAACTGCGCCTGCTTCGACCGCATGTCGGTCATGGCATTCGCCGAGGCCCAGGCATCAAGCCAAGTGAGGGCGCAGGTCGCAGCGGCGGTGTTCTTCGGATTCGACTTCACATAGGCGTTCGCAATCTTGACCAGATTGCGTCCATAGACCCGCAGCGGCTCGACAGCCTCCGAGTAGGTCTCCTCAGCGTCCTCATCGATCGTCGCGCGCTGGGTGTCGTCCTGCTTGTACTTGCTCTGCGTGTCGAGGGTGATAACGGGCGCGTCGGGCGTCTCGCACTCGTATTTGGGCTTGGACTGCACATCATCCTTGGCAGGTGCAGGCACGAAATAGCCAGGGCCTTCAGCATGGGCGACGCCCATGAAAGCGGCAAGCAGGTACGCTGCCATGATGGGGGGCAGCAGCGCATATCGCACAGCAACCCGCCTCATCTTCCATTCAGCGTTCCGCACCATTCCGCCACTCCTGCGCTGCTTCCGCTCAGGAAGTAGGCGCGCAGCGCTACAAAGCCAGAGGCGGAGCCTCAGATCGCGCTGGCGAAGCGCCGCGGCTGGGTGTTTCGGTTGCTGGCTACCGGAGGCAGCAGGTCCTGGCCCCGGCCTGCGGTCACGACCAGACGCTTCACCTCACCTCTGAGATAGGCCTGGAGGAATTTGTCGTAATCCTTGAAGGAGACGCAGCCGTTCGAGTCGCCGCGCGGTCCGAGCAGGTAGGTGTGGGCCAGGATGCCGTCTCGGCCGTATATGGCGCCACTGCCGCCCACCGGGTTGAGGCGGATGGCACGCACGCCGTGGAAGAGCGCCTCGCGTTCTGTGAGGGTGTAGGTGCCCGGCGGCGTTGAGCCTTTCATGCGAACATTCACGTGGCGCGGATTGTCCATCATGTCGCCGAGGCCGGAATGGGCCTCGAGCTTCTCGCCGTTCGGCATGTAGACCGTCTGGGCGACGATGTCGTAGACCGCCGTGCCTGAGCTCGCGGGATTGTTGCCGAAGCCGAAGCGCGCCGTCGGCGCGATGCTGCCCGTGCCCCGGTCCAAAGCCGCATAGCTGAGGGCTGCATCCGGCGGGGTGGCCGGGCGGACTCCGAAGAGCTTTTCGAAGAAGTTGCGGTTGTCGGCCGGTGTAGCGGCAGGCGCCGCCTGAGCGCGAGGCATCACGGGTGCGCTCGCCATCTGGGGAGAGCCGGAAGGCTTCGTAGTCTTCAGGTCTGCCGGCCGTGGGACCGGCAGGGGCACGAGTGTGGGCACCGGTGCGACGACTTGAGCGATCTCCGCAGGCGCCGGATCAGGCACCGGCACCTGAGGAGCGATGCGAGCCTCGGGCTGTCCGGACGAGCGAAAACCGGGCTGGTTAGGAGCATCCTGCTTGAAGGCGAGGGCGCCCGCCTTCAGGGTAGGATTCGGATTGATCAGAGCCGGATCAAGGAAGGCCATCGTCACGGGCACGGGCGCTGGGCTTGCCGCAATGCCGGCGGCCGGCGCTTCGGGCGCCGTGTTGCCGGATCGGTCGAAATCGACAAAGAGGGCGACGGGACTGAGCGATATCGCCACGAGAAGAGCGGTCGGCAGCAGGCTGCGGTTCCGGCGGAGGGGCGCGCGACGAAGGGACGAATAAGGCTTGTGGGCCATGGCAAACTCTACGCAACAACTCGCGCTTCGCACGATGCGTTAGAGCGTGCGATCAAGCTCGGGTGCGCCGTTAGGAAGCAATACTCTCACTGGTGCTGATTGAACGATACTTTGGTTAAGATCAGGATAATCTGCAGGTTGATCGGAGACTGTCATGGAAAACTTCACTCCCGCGTCTGCCCTCATCGGAGGCGTCTTGATCGGCGCGGCGGCTGCCCTGCTTCTCGTGTTGAACGGGCGCATAGCCGGCATCAGCGGCATTCTTGGCGGGCTGCTCCTGCCGACATCCGGCGAGGCCCGCTGGCGTTTGGCTTTCCTTGCCGGAATGCTCGCTGCGCCCTTCCTCTATCGCGCTGCAGGGGGCGCTCTACCGAATGTTGCGATCGAGGCATCCGTGCCTGTCCTGGTCGTGGCAGGTCTGATGGTCGGCTTTGGCACCCGCCTCGGGGGAGGATGCACCAGCGGCCATGGCGTCTGCGGCATCGGCAGGCTTTCACCGCGCTCCCTCGTGGCAACCCTTGTCTTCATGACGACGGCCGTTGCAACCGTCCTCATCGCCCGTCATGTCGTGGGAGCGTGAGACATGCCGCTGATCCTCTCCGCCTCTGCGTCCGGTCTTCTCTTCGGCCTCGGCCTCATCGTCTCGCAGATGGTGAATCCGGCCAAGGTGCTGGCCTTCCTCGATATCTTCGGCAACTGGGATCCAAGCCTCGCATTCGTCATGGGCGGTGCGGTTGCCGTCTCGGCTTTGGGCTACTGGATTGCACGCCGCCGCGGCACTCCCGCTCTTGCGCCACGCCTGGAGATTCCGACCCGCCGTGACCTCGATGCTCGCCTGATTGGCGGTGCCGCCCTGTTCGGCATCGGCTGGGGCCTTGTGGGACTGTGTCCGGGGCCGGCTCTGGTTGCGTTGACGTTCGCTCCTGTCGAGATCTTCGTCTTCTTTGCCGCGATGATTGCCGGAATGGCACTCTTTCGCGTCTTGCCGGCGCAATGGCCACAGGTCACCTTCGGCAAAGCCGCTTCCGACCTCGACGGCTGAGGCCTCGATCGCATCACCTGCAATGGGCCGAACAGGAGTTTTCGCCATGCCAGCCGAGACCGAGCCTTTTCAGCACCGACATCCCATCGTCAAGGGGTTCTTGGAGAAACGCACCTGCAGCATTCAGTATGTCGTTGCGGATCCGGAGACGAAACGCTGCGCCATCATTGATCCGGTGCTCGATTTCGAGGTGAAGTCCGGTGCGACGGCAACGGCCTCGGCGGACGAGCTCCTCGCCTATATCGAGCAGCAGGGCTACAGCCTCGAATGGATCCTCGACACGCATCCGCATGCCGATCATTTCTCGGCCGCCGGCTACCTGAAGGACAGGACCGGCGCGCCCACTGCCATCGGCGAGAAGGTGGTGGGCGTCCAGAAGCTCTGGAAGGCCTTCTACAACTGGCCCGACAGCTTCCCGACTGACGGTTCGCAATGGGACCGCCTGTTCGCCGATGGAGAGACGTTCAAGATCGGCAACCTGGACGTGGAAGTGATGTTCTGCCCCGGCCACACGCTCTGCTCGATCACGTATCTCGTCGGCGATGCCGCCTTCATTCACGACACGCTGTTCATGCCGGACGGTGGAACAGCCCGGGCCGACTTTCCCGGCGGTTCGGCCAAGGCCCTATGGCACAGCATTCAGCGCATTATGGCTCTTCCCGATAGCACGCGCCTCTTCACCGGCCACGACTACATGCCGGGCGGCCGCGCTCCGCAGTGGGAGAGCACGGTGGCTCAGCAGCGACGGGAGAACAAACATCTCGTGAGCGCGGCAACCGAGGAAGAGTTCGTGGCCCTGCGCGAAGGCCGAGACCGCGAATTGCCCATGCCGAAGCTCATCCTGAATGCCCTGCAGGTGAATATCCGCGGCGGTCGCTTGCCGAAGCCTGAGAGCAACGGCAGACGCTACCTCAAGATCCCGCTCGACGCCCTGCCGGATGCGCCGTGGGGCGATTGAGGCCTGATGGACGATATCGCGTTTCCACCCCTTGCGGATGGCATTCCAATCCCCATATCAGGCTGACCCAGCGGACATTGTTGTGGACTTCGAAGCGGCGGGCGTCACCGCCTGCTATCGATGAGGCCGTGTCAGGACGGATGTAATCCGGCATGGCCTGTTCCTGCGCTCGCCTGACGATGCGAGCGCCCGTCTGGACCCGATTAGCCCAGGCCCGTAGCAGGCGAGGCGAGAGATGCGCAGGCATCCCGCCCGTTCGCCCCGGAGCCTGGGCTTTTTCATGCCAGCCGTTGGTCGAGTCTTATTGTGACTTGCGCGGATCGTCCGCCGGATTGACGTAGGCGATGCTCCATGGGCCGCGCGTGCTCAGCTGCACCACGGTTTCCTGGTTGACCTGCACATAATGCTGCGTTCCCGGCGCCATGGCGATCACGCCGCCGGCGTTGATGGCCTTCATCTGCGCAGGGTCGACATTGGCTCCCATGCCGATGTTGAACTGGCCACTGACGACAGTGACCACTTCATCGACGGCATGAGTGTGAGCCGGGATCTTGTAGTTTGCCGGGAACTTCAGCCGCATCACGAACACGCCGTCCTTCGTGGGATCCCCGTAGAGGAGCGACATCTGTGCGCCCTTGGGCAGGGAGGGCGGCCCATCCTTCCAAGTGACGTCGCCGGGGTTAGCCATGACATGTTGGTGCTGCGCAGTGGCGGGCACGAGCATGAAGAGAAAAGCCGAGGCACAAGTGGCTGCTTTGAGTGTGAAGAGTTGCATCGCGACCTCCCGTTCAGGGTGATGTGGCGAACGCATACAGGGCGGTCAGGAATGGACATCTGCCGCTGCGGAAAAGCTCTGCCTCTTAAGAGCGGTTGTCAAGAAAATGCGCGCCCTCTCACGACCCTATCGCCAGCTCCGATTTCAGCCAGTCGCGGAACGCACCCACGGCCCGTGCCGGCGGGGCGGACTTTGCGGTTACGAACCAGTATGAAATGCCCGTTGCGTACCGGTCCGGAAAGGGCGCCACGAGGCGCCCCATGGCGATGGCGTCGCAGGCGAGCGTCTCCCACCCGAGGAACACGCCCTGGCCTGCCACTGCCGCATCGAGGCACAGGGACGCGTCTGAAAACACCGGTCCGTCGCCGAGGATGGACTCGTCGAGACCGTTGAGGCCGAGCCACGCATTCCAGCCGAACATTGGGGTCGGTTCGCGGATGATCGGCACGGTGGCCAAGTCGTCAGGGTGGCGCAGGCGCTCCGCGATGGTGGAACTGCACACCGGGAAGACAAGCTGGTCGAGCAGCTTGTCGGCCTTCACATTCGGCCAGCCGCCGCGGCCGACCCGGATGCACACGTCCACATCCGAGGAGCCGGGGTCGACCAGCGACACATCCGCGTCGATGCGGATGCGAATGTCCGGGTGCTGCTCGCGAAAGCCCTGCAGGCGCCAGACCAGCCACTTGCTGGCAAACACCGGTGCGACCGAGACCGTCAGCACGCCCTCGCGCCGCCGCTCGGCGAGCGCCAGCCCGGTCGAGATCTCAGCAAAGCCAGAGGTGAGATAACGCAGCACGTCCTCCCCGAACGATGTCGGCTTCAGGCCCTTCGGGTGCCGTTCGAACAGGGGGCGACCGAACTGCTCCTCGGCCTTGAGGATCTGCTGGCTCACGGCTCCGACAGTGACGCCGAGCTCCTCGGCGGCGGAGCGCAAATTCCCTAGGCGCCCGGCCGCCTCCAGGGCGCGCAGGCCGTTGAGATGAAAGCGGTTCAGGTTGCGCATATAGCTTTTCTATATTTGAGCGCAGAAAAACGCCATTTCTTTCGGTCGGTGAGGGGCGCAGCATGCAGCCATGCTGAACATGATCTCCATCCTCAGACGGATATTCTTTCGCCCGGCATCGGAAAACGAGGGGAGTTTGAGCGGAACGTGGGAGGACGATTCTCTGTCCCATCCGGCCCTGCGGCGGATGAGCCTGGAGGAGCTTGCCGACCTGCCCTTCGAAAGAGGCACGGTTCACCTCGACGAGACGAGCGGCTACAGACGTGGGAGCGATTCACACAAGGCAGCCGATCCGGAATGTCCACCTGGCGAGACGAGAAGAACCAGAAGGCCCGCGCCCGGCTTGAGAAACGCCTCTCCGCGCTCTTTCCGCCTTGCGTCCTCGCCCACGCGCTGCGCCAGCCGCTGATCCCGCCGACCCAGCGCCGGGCGGTGGAATCCTACTGGCGGCACCGGCCGCTTCTGGCCGACCGGCTGGCCCGGGCGCTCGCGGCGAAAAGCGGGCAGCCTGCCGGCTGGCAATGGAGGCTCGGGTCCGACAAGGAGGCCGGCCTGCCGCTCACCTTCCGCATGCCGCCGGCGCCTTTCCGGGAGGCGGCCTTCGCCCGCGGGCCGGGGCATTGCTGCGTGTGCGGGCAGCCGGTGTACAGGCTGGGATGGCATCGCGACATCTGGGATGACGGCAAGCCGAACCGGAACGCCACCTGGCATTCCGCCTGCGTCGTGGCCTGGCAGCTCTGGACGGCCCCGCCCGATCACCTGCGGGCCCTGAAGCTGCGCCAGAACCGGAAATGCGCCACCACCGGCCGCCGCCTGCTCAAGACGGCGGAAGTCGATCACCGGGTGCCGCTCTTCGCCGTCTGGTCCGAGCACCGCTCGAAGCCCTGGCCCGAACTGCTCGCCTTTTGGGGCGCGCCGAATCTCCAGGTGATCAACAAGGCGGCGCATCTGGAGAAATGCGCCGATGAAGCAGCCGAGCGGGCGACGCGGAGATCCGCGCTCGCATCCGACAGCGGAGCCGGGGAGACCGGGCTTTAGCCAAGACGCTTGTTCCCTGTGTTCAGCGGGCGAGGACGAGTGCTGCTTCCTTCGTGGTGGTGACGGCCTGGGACACGCGGCCGACCGCCGAGGAGATCGCCCCGATATTGCCGGAGATGCGCGCCACGGAGTGAGCCGCGCCCTGCATGTTGGACGACATCTCCTGGGTGACCGCGCTCTGCTGCTCGACCGCCGTTGCCACACTGATCACGTGGTCGCGCATGGTCTCGACCGATCCCTGGATCTTCGCCAGCGCACCGACGACCCCGTGGGAGACGCTCTGGACCGCATCGATCTCCGTGGTGATCTGCTCGGTTGCGCGGGCCGCCTGAGCGGCTAGGTTCTTGACCTCGGTGGCAACGACCGCAAAGCCCCGGCCAGCTTCGCCTGCGCGAGCGGCCTCGATGGTGGCGTTGAGCGCCAGCAGGTTGATCTGGCCGGCGATGTTCTGGATCAGGCCCACGATTCCGCCCATGGCGGCCGTTGCGGCCGACAGCTTTTCGGTGAACTCGCTGGCGCCCTTGGCCTCGCTGAAGGCCGTCTCGGTCGCCGCCCTGGAATTCGTCATGCTCTGGGAAATCTCGGCCACGGAAGCCGCCAGCTCTTCGGCCGCCGAGGCCATCATCTGCACGTTGCTGGACGTGCTGGTGACCGCCGCATTGGCTTCCCGCGCTTCCTGATCCGAGTGATCGAGAGCGGTGCCGATCTCGCCGAAATTCCTGTCGATGATCTGGCGCAGGTGGCCCAGCAGGTTCATCTGCTGGGTCACGTCGGTGGCGAACTTGACCACCTTGTAGGGACGCCCGCACGCATCGAGGATCGGGTTGTAGCTGGCCTCGATCCAGATCTCGCGTCCTCCCTTGCCGAACCGCCGGAACTGGCCCGCCTGATATTCGCCCGCCTTGAGCTTGCGCCAGAACGCCTGATAGTCGGAACCGCCGCGCAGGGCCGGATCGACGAACATGCTGTGATGCCGGCCCTTGATCTCGTCGAGCGAGTAGCCCACGGCGGCGAGGAAGTTGGCATTGGCCTCGAGGATGTTGCCGTCGAGGTCAAAGGCGATCACGGCCTGCGACTTGCGGATCGCTTCCACCTGGCCCTTCAGCTCCGCCTGTTCCTGCATCTGCCGGGTGATGTCGGTGGCGAACTTGACGATCTTGAACGGCTTGCCGTCCCGGCCGAGAAGCGGGTTGTAGCTCGCCTCGATCCAGATCTCGCGCCCGCCTTTGCCGAAGCGCCGGAGCGGCCCGCCTGATATTCGCCCTGCTTCAGGCTCGTCCAGAATGCTGCGTATTCGGCGCTGCTGCGCAAGTCGGGATCCACGAACAGGCTGTGATGCTTTCCCCGGACCTCGTCGAGCCCATAGCCCACCGTATCGAAGAAATTGCGGTTCGCCGTCAGGATGTTTCCGTCGAGATCGAACTCGATGATGGCCTGCGAACGGTCGAGTGCGGCGAGTTTGGCTCCGATATCGGCATTGGTCTGTGAGAAGAGAGAAAACATGAAACCTCGGCTGAAATTCGGAGCGCTGGAAAAGTTGATCTAAAATAGACTTCCAACAAAGTGTCGCCGGGTCTGAATGAAAATTCGGTAAATACTAGGCTCCTTTACGGCATGAGCCCGTTTTGACGCGTGGCGCTGGGTTGCTGTGCTTGCAGCCAGCACCTGTGGGCCCGCAGCGTGAGCTGCGAGCCTGAAGGTTGATCGAGGGTGGCGCGTTGGGCAGCCCGGCTCGATGGTTGTGGAAAGGTAAGAGCCGAACTGCTCTTCGCGCACGGTTTGTTTCAGCGGACCTGGAGGCATGCCAGGATCGGCCACCCGCGATCACAGGGGTGCGAGCCCTGCGGCGGGACCGTGCCTGCTCCCACACTGCGACGCCTCGCGAGCGCGCCCCTCTCAGGAACAGATCTAAGAAACCTTATAGCCAAGGTTGGGGCATATGTCAAGAACAAAACAGGAACAAACGTTCTCCGTCATGGCCGGGCTTGTCCCGGCCATCCACGTCTTGAGCCGGGTTGAAGACGTGGATCCCCGGAACAAGTCCGGGGATGACGGTGAGGGTGGCAGGACTGGGGAGTTTCAGAAATAGGAGGGTCCTTCCCGTCCGGAGCCTCAGCGCAGGGGATAAACGGAAGGCGTCTCTTGCCGGGCCGCATCCTGCTTGTCTTAAATGGCGCAACCAGCAGGAGAGGGTGGGCCGATGGCGGGCAAGAACATTCTCATTTTCTCCGATGGCACCGGCCAGGCCGGCGGGCTGCTGCCGGATGAGCGCCGCAGCAACATCTACAAGCTGTTCCGGGCCACGCGGATCGGGCCAGATTCGTCCATCGATCCGGCCGAACAGCTCGCCTTCTACGATCCCGGTCTTGGCACGCAGGCGCTCGGGGCCTCGACGCCGGTCCGCATCTGGCGCTGGGCCTACAACACGGTCAGCCAGGCCATGGGGCTTGGGCTCACCGCCAACATCATCGACTGCTATGCGGCCATCCTGACCCTGTGGGAGCCGGGCGACCGGATCTATCTGTTCGGCTTCAGCCGCGGCGCCTACACCGTGCGGTGCCTCGGCGCCGTGCTGGGTCTCTGCGGCGTGCCCACCACCATGAAGGACGGCACGCCCCTGCGGCGCGATCCGAAGAGCACGCGGGCCATTGCGGACGAGGCGGTCAAGAAGATCTACCAGCACGTCAGCTCCCCGAAGGATGAGGCCTATCTGGAGCAGAGGAGGGCGCTCGCCGCGCGCTTCCGGGCGCAGCACGGCTCCGATGCCGGGGGCAAGGCCAACGCCATCCCCTATTTCATCGGCGTGTTCGACACGGTGGCGGCTTTGGGCAGCTATGGCCTGATGGCGGCATTGGCCCTTGGCGCCGTCGCGGTCATGGCGGCAACCGCCGGGCTCCTGTCGCTCCTGGCCTACACATTCTCCTTCTGGTTCGGGCTCCTCGTGATCGCGGCTGCGGTTCTCGGCTTGATCGGCTTTCTGAAGACTTACGTGAAATATGCCGTCGGCATCGAGGGCTACACGTTCTGGGAGACCCTGCACGTCACCCATCTCAAGATGAAGTTCTACGACAACCAGCTCAATCCGGATGTGCTCTATGCCAAGCACGCCCTGTCCATCGACGAGAACAGGGCCGATTTCGCCCGCGTGCCCTGGACCAACGAGGGCATGGACAATGAGGGCGGACGCTTCGAGCAGGTCTGGTTTGCGGGCAACCACTCGGATGTGGGCGGCAGCTATCCGGAAAACGAATCCCGCCTCTCCGACATCGCCCTGCAATGGATGGTCGAGGCCGCCCAGGCCGTGCCCCACGGCATCAGGATCGACGGCGACGTGCTCCAGCTCTACCCGTCCGCCGCCGGGCCCCAGCACGACGAGTGCAAGAGCGGCCGCTTCGGCCGTTTCTGGGAGAAAGGGCGTCGGGACGTGCCCGAGGACGCGGTGCTGCATCCTTCCGTCAAGGAGCGGTTCGCGCAACCCGCCGTGCTGCACTACGACGAGATGAAGCCGTATCGCCCGGAAAACCTGCGCCGCCACCAGGATGTGAGGCAGTACTACGACGGCCCGGTCGCCGTGTAGTCGCGTCGTCCGTTCCGCGGGTGGCGCTTAAGCACCGTCCCCGCAGACTTGAATGAAGGCGTGGAGCCCGGCCTGCAACCGCGCGTGCGAATCCGGCTCGCGCAGATCGACGGTCACGCAAGCCTCCGGTACGAGCCGCGCCGACATGGTGGCGAGAACTTCACGGAGGGCTGCCTGGGCGTGAGAGGCGCGGGGCGCGGTGTTGATCAGCATCACGGGCTTGCCCGGAAAATCCGGCATGCCCACCAGCCAGTCGAGGGCGTTCTTGAACGTGCCGGGAATGCCGTGCGCATATTCCGGGCAGGCGATAACGAGCGCTGCGGCCTCGGCCACCTGTCGACGGAAATCGGCCACCACGTCCGGGAGTGCGCTCATTTCCACATCGGGGTTGAAATGGGGTAGGGCGCCGATGCCATCATAAAGCGAGAGCGCGGCACCTTCCGACGTGAGCTTTTGCAGCACGCGCAATGCCATGGTGTTGAACGAGCCCGCGCGCAGGCTGCCGGAGAGGCCGAGGAGCTTCATGGCGTCGCGATACCTGGGCTCACGCGCCCGCCGGGGCGTTCTTCGAGCGCTTGGCGGGCTTGGAAGTGTTCAGGGCAGCGGCGGCCTGGATGAGGGTTTTGAAAGCCTGCTCGTCGAGCGTCTCGCCCTGGCGCAGATCGATGGCGCGGCGGGTGTTTCCCTCAAGGCTGGCGTTGAAGAGGCGGGACGGGTCGTCAAGGGAAGCGCCCTTGGGAAAGGTCAGCTTGACGACGGCCTTGTAGGTCTCGCCCGTGCAGATGATCCCGGCCTTCTCCCACACCGGAACCCCCCGCCACTTCACCGCCTCGACCACATCGGGCACCGCCTGCCGGATGAGCGCCCGGACCCGCGCCAGCGTCTCGCCGCGCCAGTCGTTCAGGTGCTGGATATGCGCGTCGATCTCTTGGGAGGGGGAGGGTGGTTCTCGTCCCTTTATCGAGTTGCACTTCACACTCGTCATGATCTCGGTTCTCATTCGTGTCTTAAGCGATACTCAGTAATAAATGGTTTTACTATATTTCGTTACTGGTAAGCTTTGGGAGAATAAATAGCAGCTGGTAACGGAGGCCAGCCCAAGCTCATAAATGTCGCACTTGCAGGGAAGTTCTGCCCCTTCAAGGCTAGATCATGCTCGCGAGGATCGAATAGCCACCTCATAGACTCTATCTGGGAATTCCAGTTCGATCGCATCAGACTTAAAAGTTATTGTCTCTAGAGGAAGGTCATTCTTTTTGGCGAAGGCTCGCAACGACACTTCAATCACCCTCTGGCCGACTCTTTGGTCGGACAGCTTCTGTGCATAGTCTATCAGACCTTGGATTCTTGAATTTCTAGGCTGGGACGCCGGATTTGAGGAATAAGTCGGCTGAATGGCTGTGCCTTCAAGTGCGAGTACCCTATCTTGGAGTGCTGTAATCACCTGATCGCGTGGATCTTCGCTCTCTCTCATCTTAAAACTGGCGTTCGCCTGAGTGATTGGATTACTCACCCTATAATTTGGCTCCTTGATCGCTCTAGCTGATGCAGCAAGCCTTTCTCTTGCATGTTTGATGCTGTCCCACGCGGTCAAATCCACAAAGATTGTGCGATGGCTGACATTATCAAAGGGCAGTAGGGTGCCAGATTTCGCCATGTGGATAGTTGGCTTTTCAGTAGAATGCCTAATACCTAACTCATAGAAAGCGTTCGGGTTAAGGCCAGTTAGATCGGCAACAACCAAATCAGCGTGGATGATATCAGTAACAACTCTGTCGCCAATCATGCCAGGATCTGCATCTTCGTCTGCACGTTTGACAACATACCCAAATTCTTCCGCCTCGAGAACCTCTTTGATGACTGCGTGTAGCAGAAGGTCTGAGTGTTTTCTTTCTTCTGTGCCGTCTTTCCCAATCGGACCTACAACGAAACACATAGGTTGGGCGGACACAGGTTTTGATTGTTTGTGACCTGCCACTGAAGTTTCATCCAGCCGCCGTTAGAGCCCCGGCAGGTGATACGCCGTGTGGCGCGACGTGAGCA
>NZ_JAERQE010000083.1 GCF_016734765.1 Microvirga soli
CTGCTCGAGCAGTTTGGGCGAATAGCGCACAATCCATCTGTGAATGGTAGCATGATCGAGGAGATGCCGCGTTCAGCGATCATCTCCTCGATATTTCGCAAGCTCAGATTGTAAGCCGAGTACCCCCGGACGCAGAGCAGGATCACAGATCGATCGAAATGCCTGCACTTGAACACGCCACTCTCCGCCATTGAGGATTCAGACAGAGTACATGAAACTCTGAAACAAAAGATTTGCGACGGATCCCATCGAGAACCTTGCCCTTCAATAGGACCTCGCTGAAGCCACAATCGCTGGAACGGTGTTCGACCCGCCCAAGCACTTTGTGATGCGCACGAACGCGGAGGGGTCTCGCGTGCGGGTGGAGGTGCCCCGGCGCGTCCGATAAGGCTGGTTCGAAGACGGAAGCCGGACGACCCGTTTCACCGTACACTACGGCGGTCGGCCACTGGAAATGGCGAAAGGCAAGACGGCTATTGAAGTCGGCCCCCTTCCCAAGCTCCCTCCGCTGATCGACAGCCTCATTGAGGCCGTTCGTGCTGGAGAGCTGGATTCTGCCATCGCTACTGCTGTGGCTGAGAGGGGACGAATTCTAAACCGCAACGGAAAGCCAAACGCCAGCTGAACTTGGACCCGTGAGCTCTCGGCTTCAGTAAGGGAGCTTGGGTTTGGGTATCAGTCCCCAGATGGGGACTGATAATCCAAGGAAGCGTTGTTTAGTAATCGTGGACTTGGTTAGCTCAGGAATTTGGCCAAGTTTGGAGCCTCAGGCGTGCCGAGCACTTCCTCAATGGCTAGTGCAACTGACAGTGCCTGCATATCAGCCCCTTCAGGACAAATGATTTGCAGTCCTATTGGGAGATTCCCAGGCTTCTGCGGCAGGGGAATGCTCACGGCAGGACATGCGAAATAATTTGCGGGCTGAGTGTTGCGGGTCATGCCCAAAGCAAGATCAAGGGCCCTCTGTTTGTCCTCCAGGTCAGCCACGGAAGGTGGAGGCGTTGCAGTCGTCGGAGTGACCCAACCGTCGAACCCTGAGAACTTCTCGGACACGCTCTGGCGGGACTTGGTTCGCTTTGCCTCAAGTGCGAGATAATCTGCTGCTGTCACATCAAGGCCAGACGTCGCGCGTTTCGCAACAATTGGATCCATCTGGTCGCGACCGGCAAGGAAACGATCTCGGCCAAGGGTCGCAATGAGGCAGGCTGGGAGAACAGCGGGAAAATAGCGCTCGCGTTCGCTGGCCTCGGGAACAGACACAGGCCTTAGCCGGCACCCTGCAGCCGACAGAGCTTCCATCGCACCCCTGATTTGCGCTTCGACAACTGGATCGAGGTTATCAAAAAAGTACTCCTGCGGAACGCCAAGCCGAAGCGCTTCGACAGGAAGAGGGCGTGCTTCTGGTTCGCCCGTGAGCGCAGCCACAGCAATCGCAGCATCTCGGGCACTGCGCGTTAGCAGGCCAGGCGTATCCAAATGAGGTGCCAGGGGGAAGGCCCCGTCGGTCGAGAAGAAGCCGGGTGTCGTCTTGAGCCCAAAGATCCCGTTGAAAGCGGCGGGGACGCGGACCGAGCCGCCCGTATCCGATCCAATGGCGAAAGCACACAGACCGGCGGCGACTGCAACGCCTGAACCGGAGCTCGAGCCTCCAGGCAGGCGCGGCGTTTGGGCGTCCCACGGATTGATCGGTGTTCCTTGGGCACTGGATACCCCGGTGATGCCGAGGGCGAACTCGACGGTCTTGGTCTTTCCAAGGATAACGCATCCCGCTTGACGCAAACTTTTGACCAGGGGGCCTTCTGGTCCAGCGATGTCGTCAATATTCATTTTGGTGCCCGCTGTCGTGGGCATACCCTCGACAACGAACAGATCCTTCACGGCAACCGGTACGCCCATCAGCGGACCAAGATCCGTGCCGGCTGAATAGAGCGCGTCGATTGCGCGGGCGGTCTCAAGCGCCTGCTCGGCGGCAAAATGCTGGAATGCCCCGAGTCGTGGGTCAAGCACTTCGATGCGGGAGAGATAAGCCCGCGTCGCCCGTTCAGATGTTATCTCGCCGGCTCGAAACCGTCGGGCGAAATCAGAGAGCCCTCCCTGACCAAGTGGATCATCTTCCAACACGACCATTCAGCGCCCCTTGTAATATTAAAACATGGCCGCGTCCCGCAGCGCAGGTATGCGAACCATGACAGATGTCATTTCGCAGGTGAGGATAATATCCAGCTAAGCTCTGTCGAGAAAAAAGTGTCTGGCGGGGCAGGAACACCCGCACTAGGTTTAGCCCACTGCAGAAGGTTCTCTTTCTTGCAGCAAGAGACTTCCTGGTGAAGCAGATAAACAGGTGAGGAAACAAATGAGGATTGCTATCGCCGCTGCATTGGCGGCCACTCTGTGCGTGGTTGGCGCCTCGGCTCAGGCGCAGGTCGAGGTAGGCGTTATCAACAGCCTTTCTGGTAACTTCGCGGCATTCGGAGAGCGTTATCGCACAGGTCTTCAGGTTGCGCTCGACGAGATCAACGCGAACGGAGGTATCAAGGGTCAGCAGCTCACCCTTACGATCCAGGATGACCGGTCCGAAGCGAAGAGTGCGCTTGCCGCAGCCGAGAGTTTTGCAAGCAAAGGCGTTCCGCTTGTCATCGGCTCCTACGCTTCCTCAATCACAGGACCACTTGCCCAGTTCTTGACCCGCCAAAAGGTTCCGATGATCGTTCTGGGTAGCGCCGACGACAGCATCACGAAGCCGGGTTCGCTGTGGGTGTTCCGCGCCAAGCACAATTCAACGATCGTCGGCAAGGCTTATTTTGATTACTTCGATCATCTCAAGAATACAAAAAAAGACGTACCTCTTGAGTCGGTCGCTATGTTGTACGGTAACGGTGCTTGGCCGACTTCACTAGCGAAGGAAGGCAAGCGTCTCGCCTCGGAGCGTGGGTACAAGGTTGTCGGTGACCAATCCTATGATCAGGGTGTGACTGATTTCCGTCCGATCCTCAACCGCTTCCGCGGCGCCAATCCGGATATCCTCTATATCGTATCCTATGCAGAGGATGGTGTCGCGATCACCCGGCAGATGCGTGAGGTTGGCCTCAACGCCAAGGTCATCGCGATCGATACGTCCGCGGCTCTTCCGAGCTTCGTTCAGCAGGTCGGAAAATCGGCTGACTATGTTGCAACGGCTGTGAGCTGGAGCCAGGACGTGAAGTATCCCGGTGCGCAGGAGCTCTATGGGCGCTTGAAGGACAAGGCAGGCGGAGAGCCCTCGTTCTATGAGGCAGAAGGTTATCTCGCGCTGATGGTCGCGGCCGATGCTCTGCGCCGTGCCGACCCGAAATCGCGTGACTCGGTGCGCGAGGCGCTGGCTGCGACCGACATCACGACGCCTGTGACGACAGTGAACTTCAAGAGCGCTGAAGGGTTCCAGGGTCAGAACCCGATCCGAAGCCTCATACTGCAGATCCAGGATGGCAAACACGTCACGGTATTCCCGGACGATCTCGCCGCGAAGGAGGCGCAGCACCCCACACCGGAATGGTCGACCCGCTAATATAAAGGAGCCGGCGGCACATCCGCCGGCTCCAACCAGAGCTGCAATCACATAACAGGCTTGCTCACCGCCGCGCATGTTCTTGCGGTGGATGAACGCGTGACAGCAATCGGGAACAAGAATGGCCGGGTTAGATATTTTCCTCCAGAACATCGCCAACGGAGTTCTGATGGGAGGCGTTTATGCCCTCATCGGAATCGGCCTAACCCTTGTGTTCGGGGTCATGCGCACGATCAACTTCGCGCACGGCGATTTCGTCGTGCTCGGCATGTACAGTGCCGTCCTCTTCAACGCGCTCCTCGGATGGGATCCATACCTATCACTGGTTCTTGCAATGCCGATCGGTTTTTTCGCTGGCGTCATTGTTGAGCGCTTCATCCTCTCCCGCGTCATCGATGCGCCGCCGGAATCTGCGCTTTTGGCGACGCTCGGGATCTCATTAATCATCGGGAATGCAATCCTGCTCACCTTTGGTGGCGAGCCGCGCTCCGTTCAGGTGTCGTATGCCTCATCAACCTTCTCGATTGCTGGGGTCAACGTTTCTATGGTCCTGCTCCTTGCTGGGATCGCTACCGTAATTATGATCGCAGCACTCTATGCGCTGCTCAACCGGACCGAAGTTGGCCGTGCCATCCGCGGCACTGCGGAGAACCGGCTTGGCGCCGAGCTCGTTGGCATCGATACTCGGCGGATCCACAGCATCGTCTTTGGCCTTGGCGTGATGTTGGCCGTCATGGCAGGTGTCACGCTCATCCCGCTCCTGTTCGCAACTCCGACCAACACGGGAGCCGTGTTCACGCTGAAGGCTTTCGTCGTCACGGTTCTCGGCGGGTTGGGGAACGTCGGTGCGGCGATCGCCGGAGGTATTCTGCTGGGTGTGGTCGAGGTTCTGGGCGCTTCTTACTTCATGTCCGAGTACCGTGAGGCTTATGGATTAATTGCGTTCCTGCTGATCCTGCTCTTCCGGCCTGAGGGTCTATTTGGACGGACGGTGAAGCGCGTATGATAAAGCATCTCATTGGACTGGGCGTGCTGCTCGCTATCGGCATGACCTACCCGGCCATCTTCCCTAACAATCTGACGATTGCGATCTCTGTCCTGCTGTTCGCCGGCTGGGCCACATCCTGGGACTTGCTCGGCGGATGGAATGGCCAGGTGAGCCTTGGCCATGCCTCGTTCGTGGGCCTCGGAGCCTATTTTGTGGCCATCGGCCAGAGCCAGTTCGGACTTGCGCCATGGTGGACGATGGCCATGGCAGCCGCTGTTGCGGCAGTCCTCGCCTATTTTTGGGGATGGCTGACCTTCAGCCTGCGAGGGCCGTACTTTTCGCTCTCCACCATCGCGGTTGCGGAGATCCTCCGGTTGGTTGCCATCAACGAGGAGTGGTTAACTGGCGGCGCTACGGGCGTGTTCATTGCAACCCTCCCCGAGCCATTTGGGGTCGACCTCTTCTCCAGAACCGCCCAGTTCTATATGGCGCTCGCTTTCGCGGGCGTCGTGATTGCGACCGTCATCGTGGTCTCTCGGGCCCGGTTTGGCTATCAGCTACGGGCGGTCCGCGAAGACGAGGACTCGGCGATGGCGGCGGGCATCGATCCGACGGCGACGAAGCTGAAGGCGTTTATGCTGTCCGCCGCGCTCACCTCAATTGGCGGCGGAATCTATGGGATCGTACTCGCCTTCATCGAGCCGCACGTCATTTTCGCCCTTCTCCTGTCCGTGCAGATCGCCCTCACAGCCATCATCGGTGGGCGTGGGACGATCTGGGGACCCGCCGTCGGCGCACTTGTGCTGATTGGGGCGGGTGAGATATTCCGCACTACGTTCGCCGAGGCGAACATGCTGATCTACGGAATCCTAATCTTGGTGGTCGTGCTTTTTGTTCCCCGCGGCATCGTCGGAGAGTTAGCCCGCAGACATATTCGGAGGCTCTATGCCAAACGTGCTTAGGGCTGATGGCATTACCGTCAAGTTTGGTGGAGTAACGGCCGTCAACAACGTTTCTCTGTCACTCGGCTCCGGTGAGATCCTTGGGCTGATCGGCCCGAACGGCGCCGGCAAGACCACCCTGTTCAATGCGGTGACCGGCTTTGCCCCCATGCATTCCGGCAGGATTACCTTGCTCGACAAGGACATCACGGCGTTGCCGGCATTTAAGCGGACGCGTCTGGGCTTCGGCCGGACTTTCCAGACCGAACGGCCTTTCGAGGAGCTGACAGTCTTGGAGAATGTGCTCATTGCCGCATTCCTGACGGTCGGACGGCGGAGCGAGGCGGAGCGCCTCGCCATGAATGTCCTCGAGCAGGTAGGGCTGGCGGATCGCGCTCACCAGCCCGCACTAGATCTCAACCTTGCACGCCGACGGAGGCTGGAGTTGGCGAAGGCGCTTGCGGTCAAGCCTAAGGTGATCTTTCTGGACGAGATCATGGCGGGTCTGAATCCTCCAGCGCTGCGGGAGATGATCGCTTTCGTGAGATCATTAAGCGGGCAAGGTCTCGCGGTCCTGATGGTCGAGCACATCATGGAGGCAATCATCGAGTTGTCCGACCATGTCATCGTACTCGCTAGCGGCGAGAAGATCGCGGAGGGAACCTCACATCAGGTAACGAGCAACGAGCGCGTGATCGAAGCGTATTTGGGGACCGACTGATGGGGCAGGCAATTCTGCAGGTTGACAATGTCGACCTTGGCTACGGCGCGCTGAAGGTCGTGTTTGGTGCGTCCCTCCATGTGGATCGCGGCGAGTTGGTCGGCCTCGTCGGAGGAAACGGTAGCGGCAAGTCGACGATCCTAAGGGCGATCTCAGGCATGATTGCTCCGTGGAGTGGACGAATCCTGTTCGATGGCGAGGAGCTCAAGGGAGCAAGACCTCACCAGATGGCTCGTAAAAGATTGGCCCACGTGCCTATGGGTCGTCAGTTGTTCCCGAACATGACCGTGCGGGAAAATCTCATGCTGGGCGCCTATCTGCCGGAAGCAAAGGCTGCCCGGGACGAAAATATGGCGAAGGTTGAAACACTTTTCCCGGACCTTGTTCGCTACGCCAACGCGATGGCTGGTCAATTATCCGGTGGCCAGCAGCAGATGGTGGCTATCGCCCGGGCGCTTATGCTCGGACCCAAGATGCTCATCATGGACGAGCCAAGTCTCGGTCTGTCGCCGCTTTTCGTTAAAGAAGTGATGGCAGCGATCAGGCGGGTCGCCGAGACTGGTCTTCCAATCCTGCTGGTAGAGCAGAATGTGAAGCAGGTGCTCGCTGTCAGTCATCGCGTTTACGTGCTCGAGAATGGCAAACAGGTGCTCGATGGCCCATCAGAAGAGTTACAGGGACACCCAATGATCCGTAAGGCTTATCTCGGCCTGTAATCAGTGAGTGTTACGCATAAGAGCTACAGGCAGTGGCGAATAGTTCGACTGTATAGGAGCATCTCAGGAGCGTGTTGATGTTTGGTTGAGAGGGCTCGTTCTCCAGGAGCTGTCAGAACGACCTTCTTTAGCGGGCCGGGTATGAGCGAGATATGTCGTTCCCTGTATTGTGGGAGTCTCGCTTTTGATGCACCCAGAACCTTTTAGTCTTTTCCGCTCATATCGAGAATTCCACTGCCGTAGCCGGATATCCAGCTTTCATCGCGAACGTTGCCCCAGCAATCCCTTCACAATGCGATAACGTTACTAAATTTAGGCAGTCTTATCATTATATATCAATATCGGGCAAAATTCGAGATTGACGTTACGGCTTAGGTCGTCAAAGGATCGACAAAATTTCAGTGCGGCTAATCTTCGTTGTCTGGTCACTGAAACGGTTCGGACGGCGCGAATGAGACAACGCTGGCCTAACAAAGGGTAGGGAGGATCACCAATGTATTCCAAATTCGCTCTTGCGCTTGGCACGGCGCTGCTGACCCTCCTAGGGGCGGCGCAGGCCCAGGAGGCCGTTGAGATCGGCGTCGTCGTCGAGCTCTCCGGCGCCGGCGCACCGGCAGGCACTAACTGGCGTGACGGCATCAGGATCGCCGTGGACGAGATCAATGCCGAAGGCGGCATTCTCGGCAAGCCGGTCAAGGTCACGGAATACGACACGCAGACCGATCCGCAAATATCGCGTGCGCTGGTGCAGAAGGCGATCGATGGGAGCGCCTATGCAATCTGGGGCACGATCTATTCCGGCTCAACGCTGGTCAACATGCTGGTAGCGCAACAGAACAGCGTGCCGCAATTCGTCGGTTCTGAGGCACCGACAATCGTCGAGAAGGGCAACCCGTTCGTCTTCCGCACCTCCTCTGGCGCTCAGAAGGGCGTCCCAGCCCTGGTGCCCTACTTCAAGGACACGTTGAAGGCCAAGAAGGTTGGCGTCGCCTGGGTGAACAACGAGTTCGGTCGCGGCGGGCGCAACGTATTTATCGCTGAAATGAAGAAGGCTGGGATCGAGGTTCTCGCCGACGTGCCATCCGAGCAGGCGCAGACCGACTATGCGTCGGACGTCTCCAAGCTGAAGCAGTCGGGTGCCGACGCTGTGTTCGTCTATATGAACCAAGAGGAGTCCGCCCGTTTCCTGATTGAGGCGAAGAAGCAGGGCCTCTCCATGCCGCTCGTCGGCGAGGTAACGCTGACGGAGGCCAAGGTGATTGAGCTTGCCGGCCCCGCGGCTGAGGGTGCGATCGCTCACGTCGGAATCACAGCCACTGCGGATCAGGTCGAAGGGATTGCAGCCTTCAGAGAGAAGTTCGTGAAGACCTTTAAGCGCGTTCCGACCCACGATGCGATCAAAGGCTATATCGGAGCCTGGACGACCAAGTACGTGACCGAACTCGTCGGCAAGTTTGATGGCGAGGCCTTCTCCGAGAAGATGCACGGCTTGTGCCTGCCAGCCACTAAGTATCCGAGGATCCTGCTCGATACCTGCTGGGACAACCGCGGTGAGATGTCCCGTCCAAGCTTCATGGTGCAGGTCCGAAATGGCTCACCGGTCGTGATCGGCACCGTTCCGGCCAACTGATCGCTAGCGCATCATCGGGAAAGTAGAGGCATTTCTTCCCCGAACGATGCGCCGCTCCCTAGGGGAGCATCGGGCTTAGAATGTGGGCTCTACTTTCAGGTTCGATGCTCTAGTGCCGACCGCGCCGGTCGCCACAGCCTTCAGGCAAAAACATATGATGTCTCAGTTCCTGCAGGTTCTGCTGTCTGGTCTCGCGACTGGATCCATCTACGCGCTTGTGGCGATCGGCTTTGCGCTGGTCTGGCAGGCGGCCCAGACGATCAACTTCGCCCAGGGCGAGTTCGTCATGCTTCCGGCGTTCCTGGTTTTGGTCGGCCTGAACTATTTCGATCTGCCGCTCTGGGGCGCGCTGCTGTTCGGTCTCGCTATGTCGATCCTCATTCTGGGAGCAGCATTCAAGAAGCTGGTCGTCGAGCCAATTCTGCCCCACGGAGGCATTACACTTGTCATTGCCACAATCGCGCTCGGCATTCTGATTAGGGAGAGCGTGAAGGAGTTCTACAGTGCAGAGGGGCAGCCTTTCCCGTCCATATTCCCAAGTGACCCGATCAACATCTTCGGCGCGGTCGTCTCCCTGCAGGACATCCTGAACCTCGTTCTCTCGCTGGGCATCGTTGTCCTGCTGACGCTCTTCCTCAACCGCACCCGAACCGGCCGCTGTATGCAGGCGACTGCACAGAATCCGGCTGTGGCCGAGATCCTAGGCGTCGACGTGAAGAGAATGGTCCTCTACACGTTCCTGATCAACGCAGCGCTCGCGGCGCTCGCCTCCTTCCTCATCACGCCGGTCTATCTCGCCAAATTCTCCAACGGCGAAACCCTTGGCCTCATTGCCTTCATCGCGGCCATTATCGGCGGGTTTAACCAGATCCGCGGTGCGCTGGTGGGTGGCTTGCTGATCGGCGTCCTGGACAACTTGGTGGCTACCTACGTCACTGCCGAATATCGCGCTGCGCTGCCGCTGATCCTTCTGATCCTCATCATTCTGGTCCGACCGCAGGGCATTCTGGGCACGCCTGAGGGGAGGGCTGTCTGATGGCCGCTTGGCTTCGCCGCATCCTGATCGTGGCACTGATCACGCTCGCGATCGCCGCGCCCCTCGGACAGGGCAACTACATCATCTACGTGATGACCTCTTGGCTAGTCTTCTCGGTCGCCGCGATGGGTCTCAACCTGACGCTGGGCTATGCCGGCCAGATCTCGCTGGCGCAAGCTTCCTTCATGGCTATTGGGGCCTATACGACGGCGCTCCTCACGCTTGCAGGCTGGCACTGGCTTGCGGCCATGCCGCTCGGCGTGCTGGCCTGTTTCGTCGTCGGATTCGGGCTGGGCTATCCGGCTCTGCGCGTGAAGGGTCATTTCCTTGCCTTCGTGACGCTCGCGTTCAACACGCTGGTCTTCCTCGTGCTGCGCAACGAGGAGTGGTTGACAGGTGGGACCTACGGGCTCGTCGGCATTCCACGGCCGAACCTCGGTCTTTTTTCGACGATGCGCTCGCTGCCCTTCTACTACTTCACGCTGACGGTGACGATCATCGCCGCGCTTGCGATGTGGGGCATCGTTCGCTCGCCCTGGGGTCGCGCTTTCAGAGCGCTGCGCGAGAACCCGATCCGGGCCGAGAGCTTAGGGGTTGACACCCGCCGCATCACACTTCTCGCTTTCGCTATCGGCTCCATGTACGGCGGGCTTGCCGGGGCACTGATTGCATCGCTCGTGCAGTTTATCGAGCCGGGCTCCTTCGGGCTCGCCCATTCCCTGCGCATTCTACTGATGGTCGCCGTCGGTGGTGCGGGCTACTTCTTCGGCCCATTTCTAGGCGCGGGCGTCGTGATTCTGCTGCCCGAAATCCTCCGTTTCACCGAAGGCTACTATCTCATCATCTACGCGGTACTCGTGATCGTCATGCTCATCTTCGTCCCGACAGGCATGATCGGCATGTGGGGGCGCATCCGCGACCGATTCATCGCGCGGCCTGTCGCCCGTGCCGATCTCCAGCAAGGGGCGCAGCTCAAATGAGCCAGCCAGTCCTTTCTGTTCGCAGCATCGTGAAGACCTTCGGGGGCATCAAGGCCGTCAGGGGCGTGTCCTTCGACGTGCACAAGGGCGAGATTCTTGGCCTGATCGGGCCGAACGGCTCCGGCAAGTCGACGCTCTTCAACTGCATCCTCGGTCAGCTCGAACCTGATGCGGGCCAGGTCCACGTCTACGGCCGCGATGTTTCCGGCCTACGGCCATCGAAGCTGAACAGGCTCGGCGTCGGCCGCACCTTCCAGCAGCTCTCTGTTTTCCCGAAGATGAGCGTGTTCGACAACATCGTCCTAGCGGGGCAGGAGCATCGCGGCACAATGCTGTCCCGGCTCTTTGGCCCCTCTGATGCTGGCCTGACGGCAGATGCTGAGAGGATGATTTCGTTCTTCCGACTTGACCATTTACGCGGCACGCTGGCGGGCTCGCTGTCTTACGGTCAGCAAAAGCTGCTGGACGCTGCTATGGCGTTCATGGCGGGTCCAGCCCTCGTGCTGCTCGACGAGCCGGCGGGCGGGGTGAACCTGACGATGCTCGCACACCTGAGGGAGCGGCTCGCCGCGTACAACGCGGAGCATGGTACGACATTCGTGGTGATTGAGCATAATATGGAGTTCGTGATGAGCCTCTGCACCCGGGTGATCGTGCTCGCCGAAGGTGCAGTCATTGCCGAGGGGACACCAGACGAGATTCGGTCAAACCAAACTGTTATCGATGCCTATCTCGGTGGCTGACTGATGCTTGAACTGCGCAACATCCATGGCGGCTACGGTAAGATTACGATTCTGAACGGCGTCTCGTTCAGGATCCCGAAGGCGTCGATCACCACAATGATCGGTCCAAACGGTGCGGGCAAGTCCACCGTGTTCAAGGCGATCTTCGGCCTTCTGCAGATCCACTCGGGCGAGATTCTGCTTGACGAGCAAGAGGTTACGGGACAGACGCCGCGCCAGATGATCGCCCATGGCGTGACCTATGTACCGCAGGGCCGCAATGTGGTGCCGCAACTTTCGGTCTATCACAACCTCGAGCTTGGTGGGATCACCGCATCTGACCAAGCCAAGGTGCGCCAGCGCATCGAAGCGGTGATGGACCAGTTCCCGATGTTGCGGGAGTTCAGGAATCGTAAGGCAATCGAGCTTTCAGGCGGTCAGCAGAAACAGCTCGAGGTGGCCCGCTCGCTTCTGCTTGATCCTAAGTTGGTGCTCATCGATGAGCCCTCTATCGGCCTGTCGCCGAACATGGTGCGGGAGGTCTTCCAAACCTTGATCCGCCTGCGCGACAGCGGCGTGACGATCCTGATGGTTGAGCAGAACGCCAAGGCCGCGCTCGCGCTATCAGATTATGGCTTGGTGCTTGAGCTTGGCCAGACCCGCATGCATGACGATGCGAAGAAGTTGCTAGTCGATCCACGCGTCGGTCAACTTTTTCTCGGCGGCCATGTACACGAGGATGCAGCGGCCGATGCTCGTTGAGGCGCTAGGAGGCCGTAATGTTCGCACATTCGATTACATAGAGACGGTGATTGAGCGACTGTAGAGGACACGCCACTCCAACGTCTGAACACTGGGCTACGACGATCTTCGCTATGACATCACGACAGATGCTGGTCCTCGAATGATCGCGCGGGGAGAGGTCCTGTCGGCTCTTGTCTGCGATGCGGGCTAAGAGTGTTTGGCCGTCATCATTGCACTGTGAGCTTGGTTAAGAAATTGGACTGTACAGGAGCTTCTCAGGAGCTTCTTGACGCTCCTTAGCTGAGTGCACTCCTTTGGATGGCGGAGGGGTTGCTGGCTCGGCTGGGAGCCTGGGGTGCTGAAGTTCTTCGGGTTGCCCGGGGTAACGGGGATGACGACGGTGCGGTCCGTCCGGTCGATGATGCTCTTGAGACTGAAATCCAGAGCGCCACTGGTTTGGACGGGACCATTCGGAAGGCCGCGATTGAGGCTCGGCGTGGTCAAGGCCGGTTCCGCCTCAACGTCGAAGCTGTCGAGCAGGCCTGCTGCGTCACGGGCGTGACTGACCCGCGGTTACTCCGAGCCAGCCACATCAAGCCCTGGCGGTCCTGCGGGTACTGTCGCAGACTCATTGGTAACTTAGTTCTGGGTATGCCTCCGGTAAGCTTCGGAGGTGAGTGAGTGATGTTCAAAGGCCGCCATTTCGATTGCTCGGTGATCCTGCTCTGCGTGCGGTGGTATCTCGCCTACAATCTCAGCCTTCGGAATTT
>NZ_JAERQE010000084.1 GCF_016734765.1 Microvirga soli
TTCGTAAAGCGTGTCTGGGGCATGGAGCACCTCCTGGATCATAAGAAGTGCTCTCCATTGTTCCGAAGCAAGACCAACCCTCGGCTAGGGCGCTGCGGTGTCTGAGCACACCACACCGAGCTGATACGCAACGCGCCCGGTAAGTCCCATTTCAAACAGCCAAGGTTAAAAGCCTGTTCACAGGCACGGGTGCACCTCGGCAGGGTTGCTACCTATGCCCCGTCGCTCCTCCACCTAAGCTGACACGGTCGAGCCATATTGCTCCGCTGTGCTGTCCCCGTAGTGCACGTGACACTTTTTATGCGAGGGTACGATGGCTTTGATCAATTGGGGGAGGACATTTCCCGTAGACCCTTCAACAGGCGAGGTCCTTCCGGTCGGCACGGAGGGCGCATTAGACCTGCCAACCTATGGGAACTATGGAGGCGGCGGTTATTCTGCTGGCGAGTTTGGAGGGAAACTTCTTACTGCGTCTTCGGGCAGACCACTCAGTCTAACTCGTCTGACGAAACTAGGATCAGAATCTGAGGACCCCTTAGACGTTTTAGACTATCTGTTCTACAGGCATGATGTGGCCTCCAACGATGTTGGTGAACGCTATGATCGAGCACAGGCGAAAGCTGACGCATCCTTGGTCAAATCGCTCATCAAGTTAGATGCCAGTTATGATCCTGAAGCCAGTTTTTATGCTGGTGGTGCAACCCTCGCGATGATCGGGCGGATTGCTATCAATGATAAACTACATTTCCTCTCACCCAACCTGCTCATAACAGCCGTTGAGGATGCTGTGGGCGACATCCAATATGGGCTTGAGAACCTGCCCCAGCAGGAACTGATTGTAGCACTCGGTGCCCTGTTCGAGCCGACTCCCGAAACGGGGGTGTTTACGTTCGACTTCGAGGTTGAGACTACCTCAGTTAGACAGGAATTTGTTGAGTACTTAGCATTGAACGCCTTGAACGACGCGGTTGACTTCGGTGAAGCGGATGATGCTCCTCTAAATACAGGCTTCCCAGTCAGTGGCGTAAGTGACTATCAAATCACATTCAACCTACTGACTCGCGACCTAGATCTACTGTCGGTTGAAAGGATCGTTTGAGAACGGTGGTCCCCCTCGGTTGCTGTTGTCGCGTCCGAGGGGACTGTAAAGTCGATCATGCGTGTGTCACTCGACGTAGGGGGCATCCTCTGGCGGCTCAATCGGGCGCGGATAGAGGTTCCGGCGAGGTGCTCGGCGCTCCCAGGGTTCCGCCGTTTCTATATCACCACTAGGCCCACAAACTCGATCTCGTCTGACAACCTCCTCGCCAAACCTGTTGATGTGCTGTCTGGCGACGGTTCTACATCTCTCAACCTCAATGCCACGGGAGGGGTCTGCATAGAGGTTGCGCTCATAGGTGCGCTCAGTTCCGCCATAGCGGTCATACTGATACTCGCTGTAGGAAACCTCAGTGCCTGTAACGCACCCACCTAACAGTGTTGCAACAGCGATCGAAGCGGCAGTGGGACCTGCTCGTTTGGACCAGCTCAACATGAGAGCCTCCCTGTGTACGCTGGCGACACCGACAGGCATCGTCCAGCACCGGCAGGGAGGGTCGGCTGAAACCCTTGAACGGCATCTGAACGGCTCAGTTGCCGTCATCGGTTAGGCAAACGAACCTGTGGGCGATGGCACGAGCTACTTGGCTGCTTGCTGAGCCTCACCGTTGGCCAGCCCATCCACCCGCTCATTCTCAGGGTGACCGGCATGTCCCTTAACCCACTTCCAGGTAATCTTCCGCCCGGCTATCACCGAGTCCATCTGCTGCCATAGGTCCTGGTTTAGGACAGGCTTTCCATCAGCCTTTCGCCAGCCCCTGGCCTTCCACCCACGCAGCCACTCAGTCGCTCCCTTGATCACGTACTGGCTGTCACTGTGGATCACGATGGGGAGACCCTGAGGCACTGCCTCAAGTGCCTTGATGGCAGCTGTCATCTCCATCTTGTTGTTCGTGGTGGAGCGGTCCCGTCCCACGATGATCTGCTCTTCTCCAGCGATGATGACCACGGCTGCGTAACCGCCGGGGCCAGGGTTCCCCAGGCAAGCACCGTCCGTGAAGATGATGGCTTCGTTCGACATAGTGTCCTCAATGAGTGGGTGGCGGGAATGGAACTGCTCTCGGGGAGCGGTTTAGAGCAGTGGAGGGATTAAGAACTGGTGACCCCTAAATCTTAGAGTTCGAGCACAAGTTAAGAGGCTCTTTCCGTAACGGCATTCTTACGTAGTAGTGCGTACCCCTTTGTGGTTACCATGCCCGTCTGCCCCTTGCTCCGTCAGGACATTTATCTTCATTGAAGAACCTGCGGCTGACGATCTGACGGCGCTTTAGGGGGTAGGGATGTTGAGAGATGAGTTTGGTCGTGAGGCCATTGTCGATCCGAGTTGTTCGAAGCCGCCCATCACAACAGCTGTGTTGTGCGGCAATGTGCTGCTTAAGGCAGGTTTTTCTCAACTCTTGTCCCAAACACGCTTTGCTGTGGCTGACTTAGAGGTTGGACTTGGTCCAACTGCTCCGGAAATGCTTATCGTTGATGCGGGTGGTTCGCTCCAACAGACCTTAGATTTCGTTCACAATGCCAAAGGACACCATCCGAGCGCTCGTGTTGTGTTAGTTGCCGAAAGGTTTGACATTGCACTGATTACGGCTGCCGTCTCTGCTGGTGTCGATAGCTTCTGTCTCACAACACGGGGGCACGAGGTCCTCCTCAAGGTCCTTGAACTCACGATCCTTGGTGAAAAGGTCTTGCCTGGAACTGTGTTGCAGTCTATCCTCTATCACACTCATTCGCTTGCCGGTGAAGGTCAGGTTGTTTCCTCCAATGAGCATACCTCGGCTGATCCACGGATGAACAAGCTGTCTCCTCGAGAGACGGTGATCTTGCAGTCACTCATGGGTGGCGAAGCTAACAAGGTGATCGCGAGGAAACTCGACATCACCGAGGCGACGATCAAGGTTCATGTGAAGTCCATCCTGCGCAAGATCGGGGCTGCCAACCGCACCCAGGCCGCTATGTGGGCCAATGAAAACCTACGGGAAACTGACAGGCCTGTCCTTAGCAGTTGATCTAAGAGGGTAGTCTAGAGGTTTACGAGGGGGCGTCACAGACAGTCAAAGGTGGCTGGATGGGGGCGAGTAACTGTCAGCCTAGAAACGCCGCCAGTGACGTGACGGCGACAGCGCAAATGGCTGACCAGGAAGGTCCTGAGGGGACAGCGCCAGCCAACCCGCATAGTGCCCTCAATCCACATTCTCCACAGCCTCCCCCCCGGCCTGTCGACGAACCGGCAGTCCCTGTGAGATGTTCCCTCTTCGTTCTCATGGAGATTCGCTGTGCCGGTACGGAAGCGGAAGCTGACCACAGAGCAGGTTCTGGAAGCTCGCCTCAGGTTCGCCTCGGGTGAACGCGAGTGGGGCAAACTCTCGCGAGACTATGGCGTCAGCCGAGGGGTGATCAAAAGTGCCGTGATGGGAGAGACCTTCAAAGAGCTTCCGATGCCACCCAAGAGGGCTCTGCACGACCGTCCGTTCCCCTATGGCTAGACCGCGCCGGAATCCAAGAAGAGCCTACGATGAGAACGGCAAAGAGATCTAACCAGTAACAGTTGCCACCAACCGTGCATCAGGTCTGCATACGGTGGCTGTCTTCTGTGAAGCACGAGGCTGCCACCACGATGCTGTGGTCTCACTCGATGGGTGGCCAGACGACTTGCCCGTGCCTGACATGTCTCTCCGCCTCCGCTGCTCAAAGTGCGGCGGAAAGAGTATCAAGGTGATGATCAACGTGAGGGAGCTATACGAGAAAGCTCATGGAGCTGGCTATTCGCGCTAGGGCCGGCCTTACTGCGGTCTTGACGCATCTGCCTGGATGGTTGCCAGAACAATTGCAGAGGCTTGAGCCAGGGCGTGTCTCTCGCCGTCTGTAAACGTTGAGATGTTCATGCTGCCAACCCGAGGAGCGCCGCTGAGTGCCTGTTGAGCGAATCTGACAAGAGCTTCTTTGGCGAACCTCTGGCCATCCTCTGAGCCCATCTCGACGAGCATCTTTGAGACGCTCTGGGTCAAGTCATCAGATACTAACTCAACGAGATCGCTGTGATCCATCATTCCTGTCCCTTGCTATGCGTTGACCTTGGCTAGTTTCGTTCAAAGCAAGGCTAGGATGAAGCAGGTATTCTTGAGACAAGCTTAAAGGCCGGGCGGTACTGCCACAGACAGGCGTTTGCTGCCGCGCGAGGTGGCGAGTCCCTCCGGCTAAGAAGTTGCCGCTGGTGACGAGACGGCGATACGGGAAAGGGCATCGTGGAGCTAGGTGGGAACCGAACCGCAGCAATCGCGTTGTTGGGTATTGTTGTGTCAGGGGTAGCCCGTGTTCAAGCAGATGACTTCAGCCATCGACCTAGGGCTTCTGACCACCGCAATTGCAGCCGCGACCGTCGCCCTGACCATCTGCGTCCAACTCCCCTAGCCAGATATGAGAAGGGGCCGCACATGGCAGCCCCTATGGATCTGAAAGGCTAGAGCGGAGTTATCTCCACGGCGAGAGCCCTTCATGATGTCTTTCTGGAACGTTGAGAGCCTCAGGTCCGCGAACCTCCTGGGGCTCTCTTCGTATCTCTCAGCAGCCCCTACAGATGCTTCGGCTCAGTTGGTCTATCCGGCGCTGGCGGGCCTTTTCGAGTGCTTCAGCCTTCTTACGCTGTTCAGCCTGTGCGTCACTTTCTTGAACCGCTGCTGAGGAGGTCTGAGAGGGGGAGGCTTGTGGCTTGCGCGGTTGAGGCCTCTGGTCCTGTGCGGCTGCGGGGTGGGGGATCAGAAGAACCCCGAGGATAGTTGCAACGGCTAGGGTGCGCATTGGTCAGCCCTCCTGAGGTCACTCACCCACGGCAGCTAGGGCAGGAGCTGATCGCCTCAATGGACAGGGCTTTTGGGGAGGGGGCACCACAGGCGGGCGACGATGGTTGAGCGGGGGCGAGTACCCGCCAGTCTCAAGATTGCCGCTGGTGATGAAGGGGAGCGACAGGAATACCGCTCCTGTGACATCGGTAGGCTCATCACGATCAGAGCGGAGATCAGGGGTCGGTGGGCTCCTTGAATCTCAATGGCTGCATCTCGGTGTCTCTAGGGATCCTGAACACGTCGAGAAACCTAGCGGAGGCAGGGCCACCGATCTCAAAGCCTACGTTCTCTCCCTCCGATTGAAGCACATTGGGATCGTCAGGGGTAAGATCGCTGATAATGCCCTGGAGTTGATCTGCTGCCTCTTGTGAAAGCAGGGCAAACCGAAGTTGGACATTCTCGCCCTCAACCTCGGCATTCAGGGACCATTGTTCGCCTGACACGAGCCCCAATCGATTAAGGCTGTCGCTTACATCTCCGAGGAACTTTGCTGCCGTTTGAACAGGAACAATGACTGTAATCGGGAAGTGATGCTCAGTCGTTGCATCAACCAGAACTGCCAAGAGACACTCCACTTAAGGTACTCTAGCAGTTAGCTAATCCGTGCGAAATGGTAGGCAAGGTAAGTACAACCAATGAGTCCTAACCCACCGTAGACACCGAGAGCGAAGCTAATGCGGGGTAGGGCTTTGGAGTAGCTGATCGGGGGTTCGGCGAGCAGCAGCATCACTGACTGTGCCAGCAGGGCGACTAAGGCAGTCACTAGGCTTAAACTTTACGGCTGGATCCAACCCTAGGCCCGACTTTTCGCGCTCGGATTCTCTCCAATCTCATCCTTGGGTATTTCCAGCAACCCCATGGCACCCCTATTTTTAGGAACCTTGCCCGAGATCCAACCCTCATTGGGATGCCATGAGCACTCCCACTTGTCTTTGATCCCGGCTCAGAAGCCGAGGGAGGTAAACGTGGCGAAGTGCCTACCGACAACGAGCTTAGGAGGAAGAGAGAGTTCAAACATGCCGGCCCCTTATGTCTTTGGTTAGTATCGCCACTGATGTGGCTCTCTCAAGCATCTCAAGGAACTTGGATGCACTTGGGGAGGTGCATAGAAGCAGAAAGCCAGGGCTTGGACTGATCGCCAAAGATTGGGACCCGAGGGAGCCCGGAAGAATGGTCGCTTGGGTGACCCCTAGGGGGAAGCAAGTGGTAAGTCGGCTGCTGGAGACTGTGGTGCCTTGAAGAGCCGTCGACCTTCTGAAGGGAAGGGGTCACGCCTGATCTTGTGACCATGTGCGCGAACCTAGGCCTGTAATTGCCCCTACAGGTCAGACCTCAAAGTGCCCTATCTTAAGGGGGCTTTGTTTTTGGTGCGTGTGACAGTTACCCAGATAGAGGCCCCAATCCTCCACGGAGGGCGCAACGATGGCTGAAGCACGGGTCGGGATAAAGGTTGCTGATGACCAGCAGGCGGTCACCATCGAGATTGGTCCTACTGAAGGCCCATCAGCGCCTGTTGCTTTAAACCTTGAGCAACTCACCAAGCTCATAAAGCTACTTGGTCAGGCAAGATCGCGCATGGTCGTGGGAACGCGCAAGCAGCCCCTTGATGGACAGACAGTTGAGACCGTGTTCAACCCGCCCTGGTATATTCAGGTCGCCCAGATTGATGGTTCGCTCTTGGCGTTTGACCATCCATCTTACGGGCCTATCGCCTACGCAATCCCAAGGGGGGACGTGGCGAGTATTGTTGAGGTCCTGAGCGCCCACCTTGCGTTCCCCGAGGGCTCAAAGGGAAAACCAAGCTGATACCAGCTCCCTGAAGGACTGACTCGTTTGTGATTTCTCGGACTGGTGTGGGTGTGATTCAGTTTGGTGAACCCGGGAGGTTCGCCATGCCGATCCCACTGCGATCTGACTTTGATGCATCTCAGCTTCGTGCGTTGGCCAGAAAAACCAAGAATGCTGCCCAGGCGCGGCGACTTCTGGCGCTGGCAGCGATTTATGAGGGAGGCACGCGCACCGAGGCGGCGCGGATCGGCGGGGTGACGCTGCAGATCGTGCGCGACTGGGTGCTCAAGTTCAACGCTCACGGACCCGAGGGGCTCATCGACCGCAAGCCGACGGGCCAGCCCTCAAGGCTCACGGACCAGCATCGCCAGCATCTGGTGCAGATGATCGAGGCCGGACCAATCCCGGCGGTGCACGGGGTGGTGCGCTGGCGGCTGGTGGATCTGATCCAGTGGCTCTGGGACGAATACCACGTGCCGATCGCAAAGCAGACCCTGAGCCGGGAAGTGCGGGCGCTGGGCTATCGCAAGCTGTCGGCCCGCCCGCGTCATCACGCCAAGAGCGATGCCGCCGTGGCGGATTTTAAAAAACCGTCGCGGATTTGCCGTCCGCCTGTGGCCGTAGAAACGGGTTTGGCTCTAGGATAGGAGCGGAGGGGAGCGGCCGTAAGCTTTCTGGTGGCGTGAGACCCCGTTAAAAAACATGGTCCATGGGCTGATGCGGACTTGAGAGTGGTGACGCCCCAGGGCGATCCCGGTTAGGAAGTTGATACTGTCGCACAGCCCAGCCCCTCCTCGGCCCGAGCAGGAGGACGTGTCATGGTGCGACAGAAGCGGTTCCGCAGGCAGCGGGACATCTCCCTCATTCACCCGCATGCAGCCGCTGTCGATATTGGCGCCACCATGCACATGGCAGCGGTCGATCCGGACTGCGATCTAGAGCCGGTGCGCTCCTTCGGCACATTTACGGGCGACCTGCATCGGCTCGCCGAGTGGTTTGCACAGTGCGGCGTGAAGACGGTGGCCATGGAATCCACTGGAGTTTACTGGATCCCCGCCTACGAAGTGCTCGAGCAACGCGGGTTCGAGGTGGTGCTCGTCAACGCCCGGGATGCCAAACATGTGCCTGGGCGCAAAACCGACGTGAGCGACGCCCAGTGGCTCCGGCGCCTGCACGCATATGGCCTGCTGCGCGGGAGCTTCCGCCCTCAAGGCGATCTCGCCGCCCTCCGGGCTTACCTGCGCCAACGCGAGCGCCTGCTGGACTATGCCGCCGCGCATATTCAGCACATGCAGAAGGCGCTGACGCAGATGAACCTGCAACTTCATCATGTCGTGACGGATATCACCGGCGCCACCGGGATGAAGATTATCCGGGCGATCGTGGCGGGCGAGCGCGACCCTGAGGTGCTGGTTGCTCATCGCGACCCTCGCTGTCACGCCTCAGCCGAGATGATCCGGCACGCCCTGGTTGGCAACACCCGCGAGGAACATGTCTTCGCTTTAACTCAGGCGCTCGAGCTCTACGATGGTTATCAGGACAAGGTGGCGGCGTGCGATGGGCGCATCGAAGCGGTTCTGAAGCGGCTGCGGGCCAGCGCGGCACAGCCCCCCGGCCAGTTGCCTCCGGCCCGACACACCACGAAGCAGCCCAACGCCCCTGCCTTTGACGTGCGGGCCGCCCTGTATGCGGTGCTGGGCGTCGACCTGACCCAGATCCACGGGTTGGGGCCCACCCTGGCGCTCAAGCTGGTGGGGGAGTGCGGGACGGATCTGTCGGCTTGGCCGAATGCCCAGCACTTCACCTCCTGGCTTTGCCTGGCGCCCGGGAACAAGATCTCGGGGGGCAAGATCCTGTCGGCGCGAACCCGGCGCTCGGGCAATCGCGCGGCGGCACTGCTGCGGCTTGCGGCAACAACGGTTGGGCGTACCTAGACGGCACTGGGGCCCTTTTACCGACGCCTGTCGGCCCGGATCGGGAAGGCCAAGGCGGTCACAGCGACGGCCCGCAAGATCGCGGTTCTGTTCTACAACACCCTGCGCCATGGCCTCGATTACACTGATCCCGGTGCCGCGTATTACGAGGAGCGGTACCGGCATCGGGTGCTCACCAACCTGCAGCGACGGGCTAAGGCCCTCGGATACGTGCTGCAGGAGACCGGCTCTGTTCCACCAATGGCAGTTTCTTAGGAAGTTTCCCCGCGCGTGTGGCGGAAATCGCGGCCCACGAGGCTAACGGCAAGCCGCTAGAGATCTGGTTTGCCGACGAGGCGCGCATCGGCCAGAAGAACAAGATCACCCGCCGGTGGGCCAAACGCGGCACGCGTCCCTCGGCCCCGCGGGATCTGAGAACCGCCTCCACCGACATCTTCGGGGCGATCTGCCCGGCACACGGCAAGGGAGCCGGGCTGGTGCTGCCGCGCTGCACGACCCAGGCCATGAACGAACATCTGAAGGAGATCGCGCAGGCGGTGGCACCGGGGGCTCACGCCGTGTTGCTGTTGGACCAGGCGGGCTGGCATGTCTCGCGCAAGCTGCAGGTGCCGGCCAACATCACCCTGGTGCCGCTCCCGGCGAAAGCGCCTGAGTTGAACCCGGTGGAGAATATCTGGCAGTATCTGAGGGAGAACTGGATCTCCAATCGGGTCTTCACGTCCTACACGGATATTCTTGATCACTGCTGCGCGGCCTGGACCAAGCTCGTCGACCAGCCTTGGACGATCATGTCCATTGGCTTGCGTGATTGGGCACACGGGTTCTGATCAAGGGGACTTGGTATGAGGCGCTCAAAAGGCTTCTAAGCGTTCACTTGAGGCATCGCTATGGGGGGCGCTCTATGGACACCCACGATCTCAAATCTCTTGTGATCCCGCTTGTGGCAGCCGTTGGCTTGACCATAGCGGGGGTGCTGGTGGCTGTTTATCTGGGCTTCGCTTGGGATTGAGGCAGATCACCCTCGGTGCCAGATGTCGACGCCGTTGGTTGTGGCTCAGGTTTTTTCGAAAGGTATCAGATGTGGTGAATTGCTCACTCTCAATTATGAGCGAACTAGCTGATGCCAAAGACGTGGCCCTATCAAAGCTCTCAAGGAACCTCGACGCGCTAGGGGAGATGCCCTGGAAGGAAAAGCCACGGCTGGGATTGGTGGCCAAGGACTGGGACCCGAGGGAGCCCAGGAGGATGGTCGCTTGGCTGACCCCTAAGGGGACACAGGTGGTGAGCCGGTTGCTGGAGACGGTTTCGTATCCTGCGTGAGTAGCCTGGTTTTGCCTCACGTTATGTGCAGCTTGGTTAGGTATCAAAGGTATATCCGAATAGCAGTTCAAGGAATGGCCTGGTTCTTGCCCCGCGTTGGCCCAGATTACACGTAGCGATAATGGTCAATACGAGTTGCGGGAGGTCGCATGAACTTAGATGATCCTTTTCCTCTTGAACTGGTTTCTTCGCGGGTGAGGACAGCTATCCTTCGTGAGTTTCAGGGCCGTCGCCCCAGCATCCGAGAGATGACGCGGATTTCGGATAAGCACTGGCTGGCGACGCCTGGCGTTGGTGAGGCTGCCCTTGAGGACATTCGAGGTGTGGTTGATGAGCGAGTTTCCAGGGAGGAAAGCTCTTCCTCAACCGCAATGTCAAACGCTGAACTGTTCAAGCGCCTTGCGGCTGTTGATAAGGAGCTTCAGCAAATCCGAACCTTGCTCAAGAGTCGGATGATCGGAGAATTTGGGAACGTGACTGCGCGATCCGACATGCCGCCTGACAGGCATAAGCGGAAGGCAAGCTGAGGCACTCAACAGGCTCCTCAGCGTTGACTTAAGGCATCGCTGTGGGGTCGATCTATGGACACCCACGATCTTAAATCCCTCGTGGCCCCGCTGGTGACTGTCCTTGGTCTAACCATCCTCAGGGTGCTTTTGTCCGTCTATCTGGGTTTGGCTTGGGGTTGAGGTGGTCACCCTCGGTGCCAGTTGTCGGTCCTGTGGGTTGTGGCTCAGGGTTTTTCCGTGACGTCACGGAACTCATCAGCAGCTTTCCGAGTAGCAGCCGTCTTAGCTGCTCTCGTTCTTCTAAGCGCGGATCTCTTACAAGACTGGTGCTGGAACTCTAATCTATAACATAATCAAGAATGATAGAGGTTCAGATGGTCGAAAAGTTGGGTCTATTTCCGTGGAGCGATGAGAGCCTGATTGAACAGCAGAATGATGTCTTTATTAATGGTAATAAAGATTTACTCGAACACATGAAGGTTATCGTCGCTGGGTTAGGCTTCCTTCAAGTCGTGCTTTACAAACAGCCCCACGAGACCCCCGAAGAAGTCACGGCTCTTCGTCTCGGTGTTCGCCTTCTGAACTCGGGTTCTGCGGCTTTGAAGCTCGCAAGAGCTGGCTTTTATCATCCGGCCTTAACGATGGTACGGGACTTGATGGAGGTCGAGTTTCTAATTGACCTGTTTTCGCAGGATCGCGCCCTTCTGACGAAGTGGCTTAGTCTCTCAGCGAAAGAACGCGAACGTCAGTTTAGCCCAGTCAAGGTGCGTGTCGCACTCGATGAGCGAGATGGGTGGACGGAAAAGAAACGAGAGAAGGCTTACAAGCTTCTGTGTGCCTATGCTGCCCATGTGACTCCAGAGGGGTTTGTCGTCATCTCCCCCAACGACCTGACTATCATTGGACCGCATCCTAGCCCTCGCGCCGTGAAGGTCGTTATCGAGGAGCTAATAAAGGTGCTTCCTTCTGCCTGTGGTCATTTCGGGGCTCTCATCAATCCCGAAGTGCCTAAGATCGTAACCGCCCATAGCAACTTCCTCAGGGTACTTGGTGAATGGCTCCCAAAATACGTGTCATCTAGCAACTCTGAGACTACTCAAAGTGGACCACTAGGGCGTGTTAGCGCCTGATCCAATCGATAGTAGCTGCGAGACAAAGCACACCCATGAAGGAGCGTGCGGTCTTCTCATAGCGGGTTGCAACAGCCCGCCACTCTTTGAGCCTGGCCCAGAGGCGCTCGACGACATTGGGGTTGTTGTAGATCCAGTGGGGGCAGGCGACCGGTGCCTCATGGCGCTGCGGCGGGATCGCCGGTCAGGCTCCCATGCTCCAGATGTACTCGCGGAAGCTGTGGCTGGTGTAGCCGCGATCGGCCACCACCCAGGCGGGCACGCCCGGTAGCTTTTCCAGGAGCGGGATGGCCTCCGGCAGCTCATGGGCCTGACCGGGTGCAATCCGGAAGGCAATTGCCCGTCCCAGGCTGTCGGCAATCACGCAAGCCTTGGTGCCGTAGCCGCCACGTGTCCTTCGACAGGCTCAGGATGAGGCGGCCAAGCGCCTGACGATGGTCTCGTTGAGCTTGAGAGCCCCCTTTCGGGCAGCACCCGCCGCTTTCTGGTGAGCCCGCACATTCGTGCCATCGAGGAATGTCATGCCGAGTTGAATGCCCCGTTCTTGCACCAGACTCAGCAGGCGCTCCCAGACACCAAGACGAGCCCAGCGAATAAAGGTCTGAGCGGCCATCCACCAGGGCCCAAGCTCAGCGGGTAGAGCCCTCCACTTGGCTCCATTCTCATGCCGCCACAGAATGGCGCTCATGGTGCGCCGGAGATGGGACGGAGGCACTTTGGCATGTGGCCGACAGGCTTCGACTAGGGGCTCCAGCATCGTCCATTGCACATCCGTCAGCATCATCGTCCCTTCACTCAAAGGACGACAACGCACTCAGACGCTAACAGGCCCTAGTGAAGCGAGCTTATGCTTGGGACCTTCGCAATGAGCCTTCAGTCGGCCAATCGTGGAGGGGAAGAGTACCTTCTCAGGGTGTTGTCACGTTAACCCGCGTCGGGCGCATTGAGGTAAATTCGGCCTCATAACAGTTTCAAGCAGCGACATTCGC
>NZ_JAERQE010000085.1 GCF_016734765.1 Microvirga soli
GCAAAACACCGGTTTTGATCGGGGCACTTCCCAGATGCCGGCATTCTACAATGCTTCGCAAAGGTGAAGAATCCTTCTACCTCAATCAGTTGTGGGTTGTTCAGGGTCGACTAAGTACCCCTGCCCCACACGGCGTCAGCACTAAAATCATTGATGTGCATCAGCCTTCGGCATCCTGATCTCTACCGGCTCCGAGAACCCTCAACGGCACGAGCAGCACGGCCCGGAATGACAGCTTCGATGCCCTTGCCCTCGAGCCACGTGCGGAGCCGATCCGCGTCATAGGCTTTGTCAGCAATGAGCCGCCTGGTCGGCGCCAGAGCCTCCAGTATCGGCACAGCCATCGTGATGTCGGCCACGTTGTCCGGCGTTACCGCAACGGCGACGATCATCGGCCCGACAATGGATTTTCGTTGGTCTGCAGCCGCGCGAGACGCCAACCGCTTGACTGAACTCCCCCCTTTTCCACCTGATGCCGAGCGGTGGGCTTTGACGTTTGAGCTGTCGAGCGCAAGCTCCTCTGGGATCGGGCCAGCAGCTGCGACTTTGGCGAAGATGCGCTGCCAGACGCCGCGTCGCGCCCAACGGGTGTAGCGATTGTAAATGGTTTTGGCTGGTCCGTATTCGGGAGGAACATCGCGCCAGCGCCCCCCTGTTTTGAGGATATGGAGAATGCCGCTGATCACCCGTCGATCATCAACGCGGGGCTTGCCCGGCTGGTTGTGCGGCAGATGTGGTCCAGCGCCGCCCAGGCCTCGTCAGAGAGCCAGAACAGATCACGCATGACTTCCTCCCACCTCGTACGACCCAGGCGAGTTAGAATCACTCAATGATGTCAGTTGTTTGTTTGGGTCCCCTACGTAGTACTGCCGCGCTGGGAATCGGCCTCCTACAGCTGATTGCGGCTGCGGCCGCGACTGCGGGAGAAGTACCAGATGGCGACGGCGACGATGATGACCAGCAGGATGATCCACCAGTAGTCCGCGAGACCACCGCCTGCTGCGGCAGCATCCCCGGCAGGGGGAGAACCGGGACTGGCACCAGGTGCCGGGGTGGTGGGTGCTGGGGTCTGCGCCCAGGCGGACGAAACAGCCAGGAAGATAAAGCCGGTTAGTGCCGTGAGTTTGCTCATGGATATATCTTCGGTTGAGTGCCCAGCGCATACGGCTTGGTGAACGGCTAAGCTGGGCTATGAGGGAACGCCCCTCGTGAGGGCATGTTCCTATGCAAGCCGGATCCCTGCACGTAAGCTTCACCTGCGAGGACAGACACAGGAGCCGTCGGGATGGTGTTGAAGCGGCAGATGCTCTCAATTCAGGATGTTTATGTGCCGGTGAAACGGCGTCAGACGCTGGATCCGCAGAAGGTTGAAACCCTGGCCGAGAGCATGCTGGCGAAAGGTCAGGAAACGCCCATTCTGGTGCGGCCGGACGGCAGCCGCTTTGTTCTGGTGGAGGGACTGCACCGGATCGAAGCCTGCAAGGCTCTCGGAGAGACCACAGTCGCTGCCTACTTGGTTCAAGCCCGCAAACATTGATCGGCGCCTAGTACGCTGCTGGAACGAAGACAGAAGCCTGATATGTCAGGAGCCACCTTTGCGATCACTCCTGTCGCACAGTTATCCAGACTGCCGGGATGAACCCCAAGCTCAAAGGCTCCTGACACAGTGCATGGGGATCGAGGTCTCACCCGATAGCAGCATTGTGGGCTGAGACCACCGCCAGCACCTCGCCCATAGTGATTTCAGGCTCGCCGTTGATGACATCGATCAGGCTGCCTCTGATCCAGGCGAGAGCCCTCTCGTTGTCGGCAAGGGCAGCCTCTCTGCTCTCGAACAGGCTCACGGATCACCGACCCCATGGCCGGCATCGAACACGTAGTAGCCTTGGAAGCCAGGAGATTGCTTCAGCAGTTGGCCGAGACCACTCTCGACTCGCCTCACTACCTCAGCCATCGAGCTGATGTGGTTGAACTTGCGGATGACCAAATACATGGTCTCCTCCTGTACCAAGGAGCTGCTGCCTTCTACCACCCCGTCAACATGGCTGAGGGGCCAAGGTCAGTCGGCGACGCGACAATCCGATCGAACCGATAGCGCGGCGCCGCCATAATGCGGATCAGGTTGACGTAGATCCCTGCCCGCTCCGTTGATGAATGCGGGCGCTCAGCTCCGCTCGTCACCCTGCTTGACGATGACCGGAACGATCATATCGCCCCAGTATCCTCGTTCAGAATGGCAGCGTTTGACCCGTTGCAGCTCGATGGAAAGGCCCTGGTTTACGCAGTTCATCACCGCCTCATTCACCCGATGGAGCTCATTGGCAAGGATGCGGATGGCACCCTCTTGATCAGGAGACATCGAGCTGGCAGCGTCTTCGAAACGGCTCTTCAGTTGGGGCTTTTCAGAGATCGTCATGTGCTTCACTCCTGTTAAAGTCAAAGGCTGACCGCAGCGTCTGCTCCACCGAAACGTTTTCGGCCTTTGTGTCGTTAAGCCTCAGTAAACCGTGGGTGCTGGATACAATGGACGGGTGCCCGCTTGGACCACGACCCGCCCGCTGATCGTTTAAGCCGCGAACTGGTTCATGGTGTTGTGCGCGCCGCCGGCCTTCAGCGCAGCCTCGCCGGCGAAATATTCCTTGTGGTCGTCGCCGATGTCGGAGCCCGCCATGTTCTGGTGCTTGACGCAGGCGATGCCCTGGCGGATTTCCTGCCGCTGAACGTTGCGCACGTAGCCGAGCATGCCCTGCTCGCCGAAATATTCCTTGGCCAGGTTGTCGGTGGACAGCGCCGCCGTGTGATAGGTGGGCAGGGTGATAAGGTGGTGGAAGATGCCGGCGCGCTTGGCTCCGTCAGCCTGGAAGGTTCGGATGTGCTCGTCGGCTTCATTCGCAAGATCCGTGTTGTCGTAATCCACGCTCATGAGCTTCGCGCGGTCGTATTGAGACACGTCCTTGCCGGCCTTCTCCCAGGCATCGAAAACCTGCTGACGGAAGTTGAGGGTCCAGTTGAAGGACGGTGAGTTGTTGTAGACGAGCTTGGCGTTCGGAATGACCTCGCGGATGCGATCGATCATGCCGGCGATCTGATCCACATGCGGCTTCTCGGTTTCGATCCACAGAAGGTCCGCGCCGTTCTGCAGCGCCGTGATGCAGTCGAGCACGCACCGATCCTCGCCCGTGCTGGGGCGGAACTGGAACAGGTTGCTAGGCAGCCGCTTCGGGCGCAGGAGCTTGCCTCCGCGGTTGATCACCACATCGCCGTTGGTGCAGTTGTCGGGCGTGATCTCCTCGCAGTCGAGGAAGCCGTTGTAGAGGTCGCCGATATCACCCAGCTCGCGGCTGAAGGCGATCTGCTTGGTGAGGCCGGCGCCGAGGGAGTCGGTGCGCGCGACGATCAGGCCGTCGTCCACGCCGAGTTCGAGGAAGGCGTAGCGGATGGCCCGGATCTTGGCGAGGAAGTCCTCGTGCGGCACGGTGACCTTGCCGTCCTGGTGGCCGCACTGCTTCTCGTCCGAGACCTGGTTCTCGATCTGCAGGCAGCAGGCGCCGGCCTCGATCATCTTCTTGGCGAGAAGGTACGTCGCCTCGGCGTTGCCGAAGCCGGCGTCGATGTCGGCGATGATCGGGACGATATGCGTCTGGTAACTGTCGATGGCATTCACCAGCTCCTGTTCCTTGACCATGTTGCCGCTCTTGCGCACGGCATCGAGATCACGGAACAACATGCCGAGTTCGCGCGCATCGGCCTGGCGCAGGAAGGTGTAGAGCTCGTCGATCAGTGCGGGCACGCTGGTTTTCTCATGCATCGACTGATCCGGCAGCGGGCCGAACTCCGAGCGCAGGGCAGCGACCATCCAGCCCGACAGATAGAGATAGCGGCGCTCGGTGGAGCCGAAATGCTTCTTGATCGAGATCATCTTCTGCTGGCCGATGAAGCCGTGCCAGCAGCCCAGGGACTGGGTGTAGAGGGATGGGTCGGCGTCGTAGGCCGCCATGTCCTGGCGCATGATCTTGGCGGTGTAGCGCGCAATGTCCAGGCCGGTCCTGAACTGGTTCTGCAGTCGCATTCGGGCGACCGACTCAGGCGTGATGCCGTTCCAGGTGCTCTGGCCTTCGATGAGAATCTGAGCCTGTGTGATCTGATCTTGGTAAGCCACAGTCGTGTTCCTCGTTCTTGTGAAGGTTGAACGATGAAGTACCGGGCGCGTTCGGGGCGGGGAAGGCGAGTTAAGGTCCAGGTGTCAAGTTTTACAAGGCGGGTCGGGTCAAACTGTAAATTATTGACAATTTCTGAGGATCCTTGGCGTGTGACCAACCCGTTGATATATTTGAAGGACCGTCATCGTGAGGCTTCTGCACACCCTAATTCGTTGATCTTTATCGTGGATATATTCGCCTAAAGGCGAAGCGACCCTGAAGGGGTAGAGCGACGGAGACCCCTGTCAGATCGTGACACAGAGGATGTCACTGTCTTTACAATCCGGTGCCTTGTGGGGTGCAGCCTGCGCGCAGTGTTCAAGCCAGAGGCCAGTATCATTCGGCCATTGGTTGTCTGAGGCGCTTGGGAGCTATCGCTTCGGCCTACGGATACTCACCTTCCAAGGTGAAGCCGGCCTTGAGCACAACTTGATAGTGCTGGACTTCGCCGTTCTCCACCTGTCCGCGGGTTTGCACCACCTCGAACCAGCGCAGGTTTCGCAGGGCTTGATCGGCACGCTTGATTGCCGTTTGGCTTGCGTCCTCGATGCTGTTCGTCGACGAGCCTACCAGTTCAACGACTTTGTAGACGTAATCGGACATTCTACCCTCCCGGCTTCTATCCGAAACCAGAGCTAGGGCAGACGAACTCACCTGCGTGCCCATCGCGCTCAACAGTCGTGTGAAACAAGGATCAGGAACATCGCAGCTGCTGATGTGGATCAGCGGTCGAGGTGCTCCCATAGGTATGAGGGAGCAGCCGTTCGAAAGTTCGGCGCACTGTGCCGTAGCACTCGCACGAGGCTCCTTCCAGCCCGGCACGGTCCGTCACCGTGATCACACCCCTACCCTGTTTGATGAATCCTGTTTCCTGAAGCGATCGAGTGATGCTGCTGACGGTGGTGCGCTGCACGCCCAGCATGTCTGCCAGAAACTCATGCGTAAGCGGCACGGTGTCCCGGTCGAGTCGGTCGTGCAGGCTCAGGATCCAGCGGCAGGTGCGGGCCTCGACGCTGTGAACCGCATTGCAGGCCACGTTCTGCAGAACCCGAGCCATCATGGCCTCAGAGAAGCGCAGCACCAGCTGGCGTACCTTCGGACGGGTGCCGATCACCTCATGCAGACGCTCCAGCTCAATCCGCGAGGCGGTGCCGGACGCCTGCACGACGTAACGGCCGAAGGACGGGCTCGCGGTCACAGCACTGACGAGACCCAGGCCCCCTTCCCGGCCGTAGACCGCCATCTCGGCCGAGCGGCCGTCCTTCAACACGGCTACCAGCGAGACTACCGTGTTATGAGGAAAGTAGGCATGGCGCAGGGGATCGCCGGCCTCATACAGTACCTGATCCTGCTGCAACCAAACCCCGTGCAGGTGCGGCTCCAGAGCCGCGAAGTCGTCCGGCTCCAAAGCCGCCAAGAGGCGATTGGCGCGGTGGTTTATCTTGGGAGCCGGAGCAACAGCGTAGTTATGAGGTCTCATACCCCAAGCTAAACCGGCGAGACGCCCAAAGGAAAGTCCGAAATCGCTTCTCAGTTTGTCAACGTTTGCTGCCAATCGGGGTGGCAAACGTTGCTTTGGCGGACAGCGCCGCCTAGCTGGCCTCGATCGCCGCCGCAGTGGCATGCCTTTCCATGAGGAAGGCGGTCGGCCAAGTATGCCTTGGTAGCCAGGGGTATGGTGGGTCTAAGCAACTGGATTGCCGCTCAGGTCCGGCGGGAGGCTGCCTTCCGGCGAACAAGGCCCCACCATTTTGCCAGATGCAGCGAGGATGAGATGCCTGCATCAAGCATGAACGGCTCGGCTCCTCCCGGCTTCGACTGAGCTTTCGTCCGGCGCACGGGCGTGCCGTGTCCCATGCCGTCGATCAGGTACAGCTCAAGGACCGTGTCACCGTTTCTGGTGGACCATGCCTGTCTACGGTGGCCCGCAACTGACGTCTGACCAAACACCTCCTCGCTGACACCGTGCACATTGGTCCACTGGCTAAGCAATGCAGCTGCATTGGAAGCTGCAACCGTCTGGTCCCCTGTGCCATGCCAGATCGACACCGTCGGCCGCGGGCCCGTATGGGACGAAGCGGAGCGGACGAGGTCGCCCCATTGCTGGGCAGTGCGCGGTTGCGGCCGCTTCATGGCGGACACGACTTGGCGCATCCGGGTGGCGGCGCCATAGGGCAGACCGGCGATGATTCCGCCGCCGGCAAAGACTTCCGGGTAGGTAGCCAACATCGCTGACGTCATGGCGCCACCAGCCGAGAGGCCTGTGACAAAGATTCGAGCAGGGTCGATGCTGTGGGTCCGCCGCATGCGAGCGACCATCTGGCGGATCGACAGTGCCTCGCCTGAGCCCCGTCGGGTATCGTGGGGCTGAAACCAGTTGAAACAGCGGTTCGGGTTGTTGGCCTGGGACTGCTCGGCATACACAAGCGCAAAGCCGTGCCGTCTCGCCAGTATGGACCAGCCGCTGCCCTCGTCGTACGCGCGCGCGGTCTGCAGGCAGCCGTGCAGCACCACGACGAGAGGCGCGCTGGCGGGAAGCTGCGGCGGCACGTAGGTGAGCATCCGGAGATTGCCGGGATTGGACCCGAAGGAGCTGATCTCGATCAGCTTGTCCTTCTTCGGTCGAGTCTTACGCGGTCTGGTAATGAGCTTGCGTGAGGTCTTCGTGGCCCTGACGAGGGTCTTCTCCCAGCGGCGCTGAGCTTCCAAAAGGCGTGCAATGGGAAGCTTCAGTCGCATGCGCACCCAATAGGAAGGTTTCGAGACTTGAGCGTCTCACGCCGGGAGACACACGCAATCAATGGAGCATCGGATGCAGAGGGCAGTCCTGCCGTGTTGCCCAATCCTCGCTATGGGTCTCCCGGCTCGCAAGCCGGGAGCGTCGTCAAACTTGACATTTACCGAGTGCGCCGACCGTGCTCGGGTTGCGCCGTGAGGGTCCGAGTGGCCTCCTGGGCCACCTGGGTGCTGAGCTGCGCCAGACGTTGGCTGTTCTCAAGCATGCGCTGAACATTGCCGCGAACCAGAGCACTCTGGAGGTTCACGAAGTCCGGGATCGTCCGGCAGCTCAGAAGATCGGCCATGCCCTCCAGGTTCTTCAGCAAGCGCTCCTGCCGGAGCCCAAACCACTCCAGCGTGATGGTTCCGGTCCCACCTGCCAGGACCCTATTGGAGCGGGCAATCGCCTGAAGGTACTCCGGCGTCTGATCGAACAGAGTCTGGGCCTCCCGGACCTGACTGCCTAAGCTTTGCAGGGAGCGGGCGCCCCGCTCGGGAGCAGTCCGGGCACTGGCCTCAACAACCTCCTGTGCCGTCTGCTCGATGCCTCTGACGCTCTCCGAACCAGCCTCGACGGCAGCCAACAAGGCTCCGCCTGTGTCTGACACAGCTCCGGCCGACTTGCGTCCCCGCCGGGTTCGCTGCGGTTCCCTGGCGGCCTGCCTGATCTCCGCGACCTCCTCCTCTACCTTCTCAACGACGGCCTCGACCTCTTCCTCGCTCAGAACCTTCAGTACGACCGGCAGCAGCTCATTCTTGTCGTTTCGGATGTGATGCTGAAACACCTTCCGCAGCTCTGCCACCTTGGCCAGGAACGCATCGCTGTCCTTCGGGGTGGCTGCGAGTTCATTCAGGAGGGCTTTGGTCTGCTGCTGATCGTCCCGCGCCCCACGGGCAAGATCTGCCGTCTCAGGGTTCTGGTCGAGCACAGGGAAGAGATGCTGTTCCTGCAGGCTGGCCAGAAGCTCCAGCTCCTGGCTCAACGCAGCAAGCAGCTGTTCGCGGAGCTCGACAGCCTCATGGGAGGTGTCGAGGAGCTGGGCAAAGAGTTCGTTAGCCTGATCGGGCGGGGTTTGGCCGATGGTTCGGTTGGGGGTCATCATTCCTCGCAAAGCTGGAGGGAGCGGTCTGGACCATCAGCAGCGCCGACGCTGGGTGCGCTGATCGAAAGGCCAAGACCTCTCCGTTGGGGACAGAACGTCGGATCGGTACGCTGAACTGGGTACACTGAGGCACGGAACAGGTGCCCGAGGCAGCGTGGGGCCGCAAAGATCAGCCTTGGCCTTCGGGCATAAGGATCCATACTGCACCGCAGCATAACTTGGCAACAGCAGGCTTTGATCCCATAGCAGGCTGCGGCATCTTAGTATGGAGAAGGTATTACGAAAGGAAGAAATACCCGGAACTCATCATATTGTGCATTGCACAAACCGTCTCGACATTCGTTGTGCAATGCACAATAGGAAAATGCCGGAGTATGATACGGCTCAATATCTGAGGGTCGCCGGGCGCGCTTACCGTTTGGAGATCCCTGATGAACCAGCAGTTCGAGACCGTTCAGAAGTTCGGCAAAGACAGTTTTGAGGCGCCCGTGAAGGTCTTTGATGCGGCCTCCTCCGGCACCAAGGCGATCGTTGTCGAGACAGCTGATTACGCCAAGAAGTCGTTTGAACAGAATACCGCTACGTTCGAAAAGCTGGCCGGCGTCAAGTCGCTTGACCAGGCCATCCAGATCCAGAGCGACCATTTCAAGAGTGCCTACCAGGGCTTCGTCGCGCATTCAACCAAGGCCCGTGAGCTCTATACCAAGCTCGCCCAGGACAGCTTCGCGCCCTTTGGCTTCCTGCGCTCTGCCGCAGAGGCAGCTGTTGCCCCAACCAAGTCGGCCGCTCGCGCAAAGTAAAGACACGGCCGAACCAGCCAGTTTAGAACGCCCACCAACAGGCTGGGTGTTCTCGTGCATTTAGGACGGTGTGCAACCCAACTGATGTGATGCGGTGCAGGCACTCGATCAGCCTCACGGCAGGCTCAATGTCCGGACATCCGTGAGACGATGGCTGCCAATTCCGTGCGGCTGGAGAAGAAGCAATGCTGGGACCTTGGATGAAGCTAGAGCGTGCAGCGGTTGCGCGTAATCGGCAGAACTGACTCCATAATGATGACGCTCAAAAGGGCTCAACCGTGACTGCGCAAAGGACCCCGTCGATCCAGGATATGTTCCTCGAACATCTTCGTGACGGCCGGATGGAGGTTATGATGTTCCTTGTGAATGGGATCAGGCTGCTGGGCCGGATCAGGCGCTTTGACAACTTCACGGTCGAGCTTGTGAGAGATGGTCGCTCTCAAATCATCTACAAGCATGCCATTTCGGCGATCAACCCGGCAGAGCCAGTCCAACTGGCAGGCCCAGGCTCATTCGAGTAAAGCAGTCTTTCTCAGACATCGGTGATGCGATTTCGTATCTCACGAGGGAACATTCGCTGACGCAGGGGGCACATTCTGCCTTCTGCCGAGGTGCGCTGCAGCCTATACCTAAGCGATGATCAATTGCGCGTGGTTGGTCCGAATGGAATACAGGATGCATTAAAGCCGGGTTACGCTGGCGGACCGAACCACTGGCGGAACAGGAACAAGGGTCATAATGCTGCTTGAATTGGATCAAGAGCAGCTGCGTGTCCTAAGACGTGCTCTCGAAGCGAGGGCGCGTGACATGCACCTGCGCCTGGGGACGGACCCTGGGGATGAAGGCTTCCGGCGCGAAGCGACACTCGCCACACAGCTTCTGCGCCAGGTCGAGGCCCTGGAAAGGCGTGCTGGTTACCGCGCCTGGAGCATTGGTGATAGTGAGTCAGTACCCGAAAACGATGAGAACTGAGTGGCAGCAGACTGACCGGTTGCTCTCCTTGGGTTAGAGGTCTTAGCTAACCTGTCTCGCCACACTATCTCTCACGATGAACGCCTGTTGCGGAGATCCATCAAGACTCCAATGACCTCCGGGTTGCCTGCATGGCCTTGGGAGCGAACCTATCGAGGGATCGTCACCATACGAAGCCCTTCCGCCCGTTTGCCGGAACGTCTTTCATTGTGACCATCGGATTGATCCTCTCACCCGGATACTATGGAGAAAGCGCGCCATCGCACATGACAGTTGCTCTGTGTTCCCCAATCGGTAAGCTGACCTTGCCACCTGTCCTTCTTCCATCGGGCATTCCGCGATGAAATCGTTTGACACCATCGTAATCGGCATTGGCGGCATGGGGTCTGCCACCCTCTGGCACTTGGCTCGCCGTGGCCAGAAGGTGTTGGGCATCGAACGGTTCGACCTGGGGCACAGCATGGGCTCCTCCCACGGGCTGAACAGGATCATCCGCCTCGCCTACTTCGAGCATCCCAACTATGTCCCGCTCCTCCGCCGCGCCTACGAGCTTTGGCGGGAGGCCGAGCAACTGACCCGCGAGCAGTTGCTGTTCATCACGGGTGGCATCGATGCCGGAACGGAGGGCAGCCGGATCGTTCAGGGCGCACTCATGGCGTGCCGGGAGCATGATCTTGCGCATGAAGTCCTCACCGCGCGGGAAACCACACAACGGTTCCCCGGCTACAAGCTCCCGGACCAGTATGCCGTCGTCTTCCAACCAGAGGCTGGGTTCGTGGCATCGGAACGCGCCATCCTGGCGCATGCATCCCTGGCAGTGGCCGCCGGAGCCGAACTCCATGGACGGGAGCGGGTCATCGCCATCGAGCCCGCCAACGGGCGGGTAGTAGTCGTGACGGACCAGGGCCGCTATGAGGCCGGACGCGTGGTGGTTTCAACGGGTGGGTGGATTTCCGATCTCATCCCCGCTCTCAAGAGCACGGCTGTGCCGGAACGTCAGGTTCTGGGCTGGTTCCTGCCCCGGAAGCCAGACCTGTTCCGGCCAGAGGTCTTCCCCGTCTCGAACATCGAATCCGAGGTCGGCCATTTTTATCAGTTCCCGACCTGGGGCATCCCGGGGTTCAAGATCGGGCTCTACCACCACTTCCACGAGACCGGCCATGCCGACAAGCTCTCCCGAGAGCCGATGCCTGCCGATGAAGAAGCTCTTCGCAAGGGCATCCGGCACATGTTCCCTGATGCCGATGGGCCAACGCTGCGGCTCGCTACCTGCCTGTTCACCAACACACCGGACGAGCACTTCGTGATCGACACCCTACCAGAGGCACCGGAGGTCGTGGTGGCATCTCCCTGCTCAGGACACGGGTTTAAGTTCGCGAGTGTCATTGGAGAGGCGTTGGCCGACCTCGCAACGACGGGAACCAGCAAGCTCGATCTTTCGCTGTTCGACATGAAGCGGTTTGACAACGCATCAGAGGCTCCGTCGAGACCAGGTTGAGACGAATTTTCATGAGAGGGAAGCCGCAGCTGCTGTAGTGACTGGTCATGGAGAACGAGAGGTCTCGCAGCTGACCGACAGGAGACGGTGGCTCCTCAAGAAGGTAAAGCTTCTTCGAGGGCTATTGCCACCTACCCAGACGGCTGCGCCATTATTGGTTCTGGTCGTCTTAGACGAGAGACAACGGCCGGAACCTCGCCTTTGCTGACTTTGTATCCTCGGTCGATCATGTCGGCGGAATGAACTCAGGTCCCAATGCTCCGAGTGCATAGGCCTTCATGAAAGCTGCCGTGAGGGTTCGTTCAAGCTCCGACGTCAGCGGTATCGGATTGGCTCTGTTCCACGCTCGCTGACCGCGCTGGACGAAGCTCTTGCGCTTGCGCTTGGCGTCCTTGGGCATATGCACAGCCAGGGGCTCAAAGCTTCGTCGGAGTTGAAGTTCCGTCATCTTCCTGGACGGGAAGGCAGCCTCCGCGGCTTCCGCAGCGGCGATGTCGTTTGGTGTTGGATCGGGATGGCGGGCCAGGGCATCCTCCTCAATCTGGAGGAAGGCTCTGTGCTGTGCTGCAGGCTTTGTCGCAATCTCTGACCGTGGACAAAAAGATCCCAGAGCGGTTCGTATTCACCTATGCGGCGAGCAGATCGAACTGCTCAGCGAGTGACGGCTGAGGATTCCGGGCGTACTTCGCCTGTCCTTTGCGCATCATGTGGATCATCTCGATGCCGCCCAGGATCACTCGGGCGGATGCCATCGATTTGAAGCCGAGCATCGGTCGAACCCGGCGCTTGACGGCGCGATGATCCTGCTCAATGCGGTTATTGAGGTAGGCACTTTTCCGGATCCGGATCAGCTTCAGTTTGCGCCTTGACCGATCTTGGAGCCGATCCGCCGTGTCACAGGACGCGATGGCTTCCCAGTTAGTCTGGCTATCATCGATCATGATCCTCTCGGGCCGGCCATGCCCCTTGAGTGCCTTGCGCAGGAACTGCTTGGCCGAAGCCAGATTGCGCCGCTCGCTGAACCAGAACTCGACCGTGTCGCCATGGCTGTCGATGGCACGGTACAGGTACGTCCAGC
>NZ_JAERQE010000086.1 GCF_016734765.1 Microvirga soli
TCGATCTGCTTGCGGCCTGAACCTGTGACGGGGCGTCGGACGTCTTCGTGTCCCTGATCGAAATTTGCGACGCAACCTGATGGAGCGGCTGTGCCGATGCCGTCCTCCACCCTCATCGAGGACGCCCACCTTGGTTAGGTCTGGAAAGTGCTCACCCAAACCGTTGGCCGAATTCCTGACCTGTCCGACCCTCTCAGTGGGGAACCCGACTAACAAGGTGAGGCCAGAACTGACAGGTTCCCGACTAATACACTTACCCGCTTAGCTGCCTTCCATCGAGAGTGGCCAAGGATTTCGGATTAGACTTGGAATTCCTTCCTCCGGACTTGCTTCACGAGCATCCGATAAAGGGCTGTGCGGCACTTCGATAGAGCCTACGGTATCCACCCAATCAAATTGCGGTCGAAGCGAAAGATTTGATGCAAGGTCTGGGAACGGAATTGGGATTGGGCTTTCTATGATGGCCTCTTCCTGTGAAGGCAGAGACCGTTCAGAAGGGGGAGGTATTAGTGCGGCGACTGGAAAACTCGGCTCAGCAGTCTCGGGCGGCGGTGGCAGCGCCGCTTCTAAAGTCACCTCTGGCAGGATAGGTACAGCAGGCTCCACTGACGGCGGTAGTTCAACGGTTGACGAGACGGAAGGGAATGTTGGCTCAGCAGGTACCGGTGGTGGAGGCATCAGCACGGCGAACGGGAAGTTGGATTCGTCAGGCTCCGGGGGCGGCGGGAGCGCAACAGCCACAGGCGGTTCATGCGAGGTTGAGGTCTTCTTTGGATGTAGCGAAACTTGCGGGAGCGGGGCTTGAGGTACGGGCGGCGGCTCTGGCTTCAGGCTGGCCCTTGGAGTGGTTTGACGAGAGCGGATAGCCGAACTCTTCCCGGCATTCTCTGCAATCGTCTCAGCCTGACGCCTCACCTCCACATTGTTGGGGATTGGCCTGGACGCAGCAGCTTTCGGTGGAGTTGGCTGGGATATAACAGCCGGATGCACTATCCTTTCAGCGCAGGATGCGGTGATCCAAGTCAAAGTAAGGGCGGCAAACACCCCAAACTGACGCATGCCCTCGCGCTCTCCCCTGATCTGCTCATCAGGTTAGCGAAGAAAAACGATGCAGAGGAGGTCCCGCGTCAATTCGCACCCTGAATAAACAGGATTATCTGAAAGCGGTCGTCGGATGCCGGCCTCGTGAACTGGCGTTTGATCTTCGTCCCAGAGCCTGCCTTAAAATACGCTATGATCCCCGAATTCAGTCATCTAGCTTGCTGCGACTCGGCCTATGACAGACTGGATCGCATCGGCTTCTAACCGCTATTCAATCAGACGGATCAAGCCGCCTCACCCATCGCGCGGCGCATGACGAACGTGGTGTGGGTCTTGCGGACGACCTCAAAGCCATGTCGCTCATAGAATCGGAAAGCAGGATTATTTTTCAGCACGAACGGCGCCATCGACTTTGCCGACCCGCGCTGCTCCTCCCGAAGTAGTCTGAGGACCTGTGAGCCGATGCCACGCCGCTGATGCCCTGGTGAGATATAGAATTGCTTCAGGAAGAGTTCGTCGCCAGTCCGCCGAAACTCCACCCACCCGACTTCCTGATCATCGAGAGTTATGATCCGGGTATCGTGACGCCACAGGGTGGCAAACTGAGCCTCTTGGTCTGTACCAGCCCGATCTATCCAGGCACTTGCAAGAGGTCTGATCGCTTCGATGTAGAGTTCAAGAGCAAAGGCATAGTCGTCCGAACAAGCCGGACGGAGGGTAATTGTCATCGGAGAGTTTAAACGGATGGAAGCTGGTGATCTGACCGGCGTGGCTGATCGAGATTATCTTAGAGCATCCCGCCGGTCACCCTGACTATTACCACAACAGATGGGATAAGTGGTAGCGTCATCGCGACCGTGAGCCCTTCCGGTTCTTGGGACTGCTCACGCTTCCTGTGGTTGTGACATCATCCGTATTGGCTGCGAGCTTGCCGCCAGACCTGACTGCATCCGTGTTCCATGCAATGTTCTCACTGGGGAGCAGATGCTGGACAAGCTTGCGCGTTGCACGGGACAGGTGCTTGCCTGCCTGGGCCAAGGGCTTGAAGTCCGTGAGCTTGTGAGACCCTCCGGGTTTGCCCGTGAATACGCGCAGCCCATCTGGAAACATCACCATATCGCCGGGACGCAAGGTGCTGTCGGCCAGAAGTGCCGGAACAGGATTGGCAATCTCTCCCATCGGTTTCGGCTCGATGGGCTTCTTGACCTCCAGTTGCTCCATAACAACGGGCTTCGGACGCGGTCGGGCTTTGCGACGGGGTTGCTCAAACCCAGGATCAGGCTGATAGCCGAAGGATTGTGGCGGTGGCGCTGGTGGCGTGGGTTGGGAGAAGGCCCTGAAGAGCCCGAAGATGCCTTGAGCCTGGGCAGGTACAGCGCTGATTGCCAGTGGAAGGATGAGAGCTACCGTCAGGAGGCGATAGGGCTGCGCCAGTGCTGCGAGCATCGTCCCGAACTTTGGCATCCCCGCCTCCTTGATAAGGGAAGCAACGTGGCCAAGCTTCTCGGGTTCCTAATCCTTCGGTGTAGCTAAGAAATAAACATAAGTTAGCAAAACGTGACCATTTGCCAGGAACGCCACTCAGCCTTCCTCGTTGATGGCCTAACGCCAGAAAGAGAGCGAATGGGTAGGAACGCCGATGGGCTATGGAGCATCCGACGACGAGCCGGAAGAGTACATCATCGTTGTTCCTCATTCCTGGAGAGACGATGGTCTCTGGCGGGATATTCAAGCTGAAACTCAGGAGCGGATCAGGACCAGCTTGCGCGAGATGTATGTCAACCTCGAACGGCTCCCCTTATCGCCAAGTCTGACACTTCTGGTCCGTCAGATCGAAGCGGGCCGTAGCGCTCCTGAAGCTCATGGTTGAAGACCGTCTGCGCGACGAGATCATTGCAGCCATTCCGAAGTTGCGCGCGTTTGCGATATCCCTGACGGGCAACGCTGATCGCGCTGACGATCTGGTGCAGGACACCATCGTGCGGGCGTGGGGTAATATCGACCGATTTGAGCAAGGGACGAACCTCAACGCATGGCTCTTCACGATCCTACGCAATCTCTTTCATTCCGAGTACCGCAAACGCAAGCGCGAGGTGGAGGATGCTGATGGGTCCTATGCCGCTCGCCTCAGAACACACCCGGATCAGCATGGCCGTCTCGACTTTGAGGACTTCCGAGCGGCCTTAGCCACGCTCCCCCTGGATCAGCGGGAGGCGCTGCTTTTGGTGGGGCGCACGGGATGTCCTATGAAGAAGCCGCCGAGGTCTGCGACGTGGCGGTTGGCACGGTCAAAAGCCGCGTGAATCGCGCCCGATTCAAACTGGCATCGCTCTTAAAGCTTTCAGGTGAGGCTGACTTGGGGCCTGATGATCTGACCAAAGCGGCACTGGCGCTGAGATGAATTGCTCAATTCCATAAGCAATGGCCAAGTTTGCTTGTTCAGGTTAGATTCAAGCCTGATGGCCGAAGAATGAACAGATGAACCAACCAGCCAACAGCAGACCACTTGTCCTGATTTTGGAGGACGAGGCCCTTATTGCGCTCAACGTTCAAGATGAATTGCAGGATGCAGGCTATGAGGTCGCCGGACCCTTTTCAGCCTGCTCTGCCGCCCTTGAGTGGCTCCGGACAACCACGCCTGACATGGCTATCCTGGACACAACCCTGAAAGATGGTCACTGCCGGGAGATCGCTTTGGAGCTAAGCCGCCGTGAGGTCCCGTTCCTGATCTACTCAGGATATCAGGAGGATCAGCAGCATCTGTCCGACTTCCAGCACATTGCTTGGATCGAGAAACCCGTCCCGTCTGGGACTCTGGTCCAAGCCTGTCAGCAAGTTCTGGTCGGCTCTCTCTAAATTGCTTGGGAAATCAGCCGCTTCGCTCGAACTAACATAGGTTAAGCACGTTCTCAGGAGTGGTGTCAGTGGTAATCCCTCGTGTTGAACGGCAACTTGCTCCCTCCTGAATCAGAGACTGAACGGCTCGCTATCCTGCGCAGCTATCGGATTCTCGACACGCCACCGGAGCCTGCGTTCGACGATCTGGTACAGCTTGCCGCCCGTATCTGTCAGACTCCCGTCGCTCTCATCAGCCTCATTGATGACCGCAGGCAGTGGTTCAAGGCCGAGGTGGGGCTTGGAGTTCGAGAGACACCCCTGGATCGTTCCATTTGTCTCACTGCCATGGTTCAAGCTGGGCTGACCATCGTGCCTGACCTGACGGAAGACCCTCGCTTTGCTCATAACCCTCTGGTAACGGGCGAGCCCAACCTGCTTTTCTACGCAGGGGCTGCGCTGAGAACACCTGATGGTGTGCCGTTAGGAGCATTGTGCGTCTTCGACAGTGTAGTGCGCGACCTGTCTCAGGATCAGTCTGTCACTCTCACAATGCTGGCGCGGCAGGTTATGGCGCTGCTGGAACTGCGTCGCACTATTGCAGACTGTGATGCGAAAGTGGAGACCAGCCGCCAGATCGAGCAGCGGCAGACTTTGCTTGTTCGCGAGCTTCACCACAGGGTGAAGAACACCCTGGCTACTGTCCAGGCGCTCGTTGGAGCCACAGGCCGGTCCACCGGCAGCTTTGACGAGTTCAATCACTCGTTCTCCAACCGGATCGCCTCGTTGGCGAAGACCCACAACCTGCTGACCGAGGACTATTGGCAGACGGCCCCGCTGCGCGAGATTGCCCTCAACGAATTCAAGCCGTTCGATGAGAGCCTACAGCCCCGCTTCATGCTCATTGGACAACCCGTCGAGCTATCGGCTGATCTCGCAGTGCCTGTCGGCATGGCACTTCACGAACTAACCACGAATGCCGTCCGCTATGGGGCTCTTTCGAATCCAACGGGGCATGTCCGAGTTCAGTGGAATGTGGACGAGGTCGAGGGGACAAGGAAGCTTCACCTGGAGTGGAGAGAGGTCGGCGGCCCTCCGGTGAAGGAGCCTCAGCACCGTGGGTTTGGTTCAACCCTGCTCCAGCGGGTTCTGCCCATGCAGTGCAATGCTGAGGTGGAGGTCCAATATACCCAGGAGGGTCTACGCTTCCAGATGAGTGCGCCGCTGGTTGAACGGCGACTGGTCCCTTTTTATTGAGCGCTTCGCTCTCGCGCCGGGATGAGGCGCAAGGTTCCCGTGGACAAGGCCCCAAGCGGCTTGATCTCTTCTGACGAAGTCGTAGAAAGAGAACATTGCGAGAACAAGACTTGGGGCGATGCGCACCTGACGGGAGGTATGAAATGCTTGGTGAGGTGAACTTTCACAGCAGGCCACAATGGTTCGCATGGGCCGAGTACAGCATCATTGCTGCCTCCCTCGCTGCGGCTTTTGCTGTCTTGGTAAGTGCTTAGAGCCCGAGCGATGTCCCGGCCCAATGGGCTGCCGGTCGGCGCAGGTTGTTACCTTGGCTGTTCACTCGATCTATTCGGGCAAGAGCAGCTTCGATCTTCGGGGGCAGGGGCTGTCGGATGATGTCGGCGTAGAGGCTGCGGAGGTCCTCGCCGATGGTGCGCAGAAGGTCTTCGTCGGAGACCGGTGAAATCCTTTTGCCACCCGCGCCGCTGCTTCCCATCACCGTCTCCAAATCACCGCCTAAGTAGATGTACCGAGGTGTTGAGACGACGTTAACCATCTTTGCAGAGGGCTGTGGATAACGGGCAGAACATTACGTTTTCCCGCCGTTGTCGCTTGCTTGCCATCAGCGCAACTTGATCGGCGTTTGCGAGTTGCGTCAGTTCCTTTCCTCCGTCATCACAGTCATGGGAACCGGATCACCCCTATGGCTGTTACCTGCGGCTTGAGAATGGGCGTCCCTTCAAGCTCAGATGCCCCAGTAATAGGGCGTCTTCCAATAATCATGCAGTTCGCGTTCGCGCTCTCGGTCCGACCAGTCGTAGTCGTCACGATCCCGGTAGAAGGTTGGGGCACCACGAATTTGCTCTTCCCTAACGTCGGTACGGTACCCGCCTTAGCTGGTGTCATAATCGAGCTTGCTCCACGGGATGGTATGCTCATCCTCGCCCATGCCGAGGAAGCCGCCAAAGCTCATTACTGCATAGGCAACCTTGCCGCTGATTTTCTCAATCATTAGCCGCTTGATCGAGCCGAGATGATTGCCTTGCGGATCATACACTGCCGTTCCCTCAACCCGATCACTCTCGATCAAGGGCTTGCCGGTCATCACACCGGGAGCATTGGTGTTCGTTGAGGAATCCGTGTGAGCTATGCGTGTTCTCCCTCTTTCGCGCCATCTCAGGTGCTATTTGCTTCAAGTTTCCCGATGCGGAGCGTATCCACGATCTGTTCGGCCATAATCCGGCACGTGAGCCTCGTGGGCTCGCCGGTGCCCATGGATCATCCATGCCAGCGCGTATCCAGTGGCTCCTGCCACAAACAGCGCGAGCAACGGGTTTCCCGTCACTCGGCGGGTGACGGCTCGCTGGCCATCGCGAATGTACCGCTCTGCCTCCGGATACTGTTCTCGTGCTTGTCGCGCGTAGTGCTCACCTCGGCTGTACACGTCACGGGCTGCACCGGACGCTTGGTCGGCAACGTCGTGCAGGGCTTCACGCACCTGATCCAGAAGATGCTCCGTTGATGCCTGCTCCGGTTGGCTCTGCTGGTCATCCGCCGATGGGAAAAGGGCTTCCTGATCAGGACTATCAGGCTCAGGGCCTTTGGTGATCACGACAGAGACTGGATCGCTCGTGGGGAAGGTCTCCTCGATGGCATGATCGAGCCTTGCATCGAGGTTCTCCTGCGAGTTCTCAGGTAGGCTGTTATCCAACGAACTCTCGATAGACTTACCCCCATTCTTATCAGGGGTGGATTGGCCGTTGATACCGAACGGGTTCACCATACGAGCCCTCCAAGACAATCAGAGCAGGTAGTTAGCGACCTGCACCATTTGTAACGCCAAGGCTGTGAATCCCGTTCCTGGCTACCTTAACTTATGTGCGCGTTGACGCCGCTCCCGACAGGTAGCACATCGGCCAGGAGATCAGCGGCTGCCGCATAGGGGACGAGCGAGGCCCAGCGGATCTCAAGGTACGGACGCTCCGGCGCTACATGGTCGGGGCGCAATTGCGTCAGTGGCGAGATTGTTGCCGGCCCGTTGGTCTGCCGCCCTGAGGAAGGTAGTAGCGCGGACTCTTCAGCCGGACATCGCCGAGTAAGGTCCGGAAAGTGAGCGGGTAGCTGCCCTTGCAGCGGAGTTTGCGACCGCTGATCGGGCAGTGCCGGTGGTTCTCGAGCCAGCCATTGACCTGAGCCTCGACTATTCGCTGCTGGGCGGCCGCCAGCAAGGTCTTCCTCTCGGCCAAGGACAGGCCCGGATCCTCAGCCCGCCCCGTGATCTTGGTCAGAGCTGCGACCTCCTCCGCGTCGCTTACGGCTCCGTCGTCTCCTATGATTTGAAGCATGATCCTGACCTGCATGGGACCTTCCATGCGCTCTTGGGAAAGCCGGACGCCATTGCTGACCATTAGAGCGCAGAGCTTCACCACTGTTGATGCATAAGGTCGAGATACTCGGTCTTGCTTAGCCGCTCATTGACGTCCTTGCGGGAGAACGGCTTGCCTGCCACCCTTGGCGCACCTCAAGGCGCTCAAGAGCCTCCCAAACGTCATGGATTCCCCTGGTGTCGATGGGGGCGCCTGTACTCCGCTTCAAAGCGAGCTGATCGACGAAATCCGCGAGGACGGCGAAGTCACGACTGGTCTCCGGAGCGGTCCAGGCCTCACGCTGGGCCAGAAAGCCGAGCACTGCGCCGCAGTCCTCCGGCGGACAGGATCAATCCCCGTCCAGGCAAATGGGATAGCTTTTATGAGGGGCAGCCTGATGCCGGCTCCCAAGGCGCACCTCGTGCTCCCAGGAAACATTGAGGTCGTACTCGTAGCGGAAGCGGGTACCTGAGCGGAGGCGCAGCTCTGAAAGTGGAACATCTGGAGTCCGAGCCGCCAGTTCACGAGAGCCAAACCGTCGTGCCCGAAGCGTGAACTGGAACAGGTGAATGCCCTCCCAACCCATCGCCACTTGAATGACACCATGCAACTCCCGCAAGGTCATGCTGGCTCGGACCTGAACCCGCCGCCAAACCAAGGGGCTGATGCCGAGCAGCCAGACCTTGAACTGCAGGATCTCCGGAGTTCGGGAAGGATCAGGCAGCCCAGGTTCGAACGGGAAGCGCTTTGGCAAATGAAGGTGTCCCGCCGGCATGTTTCGTCTGGCCGGAAACCTTGTGCCGCCGACCTGTTACCAATCTGCCCCACACTTCCCCATGCTCTCCATATTGAGGCGCTTTCGAGCCAGGCAGTCTGCGGCAAATTTGTGCAACGCACAATATCCAATTAAGGAAGTAGTGCTCATCAGAGCGAGGCATAAGGCCTTCGTTTGGGCCTACTATCTTGCCGCTTGGGATCTGAACGTTAACCTGGGCGGGCACCGCTCCGTCGTTGGCAGTTCAGCACGTCGCTTCGCCTACTCTCGTTTCGTCCCGGTCATCTGGGACATAAAGATCTCCTGCATCTGCTCAAACCCTTTGAGGGTAGCGGGTAGCCAGGTCCTCAGCATGGCTTCAGGCTCCATCGCCCGGATGTTCGCCGTCATGCGTTCCTGCACCTCTCGCATGAGCTGCTCCTGCATGGGTTTCACATCCGGCAGGCCTAAAAAGGCCCGTGCCTCTTCAGGCGTACACTCAACGTCCATGGTGATCTTCATCTGACATCCTGCTCCAGCATCAACAGATGGGCTGCCGAACGGTGGTCTTTTATATAGCGGCTGAGCTCAACCAAACGGGGCTACGCAGTACGACTGCTACTTGGATTGACCTCGGCCATCCTACTTTTCCATCACATACATGCCGGGTGCATCCAGCAGGGGTGGGTGCTTCGCGCTGCCCATCGGGGGCAGCGCGCTCTTTCGGCCTGAGCGGTCCGAAAGCCAGGCGGTCCAATCCGGCCACCAGCTCCCCTCATGGCGGCTGGCGCTCTGCAGCCACTGCTCGGGGCTGCTCGCTGCCCCATCGCCAGCCTCCCGGGTCCAGTAGGTTCCCTTGCCACCTGGTGGGTTGATGATCCCGGCAATATGGCCGCTGGAGGCACGGACGAACCGCACGTCTCCGCCAAACAGCTGCGTGATGCGCCAGGCTGCGTCCCAGGGCACGATGTGGTCCTTCTCCGCCCCCACCGCATAGGTGCCCTGGCGAATGCGGCCGAGATCCATCGGCTCGCCCTTGAGCGTGATCTTGCCTGGCTCGATCAGGTTGTTCTCAACATAGGTGTTGCGCAGGTACCAGCTGTGGGCGGCGCGGGCCATCCGAGTGCCGTCGCTGTTCCAGTACAGCAGATCAAAAGCCGGCGGCTTGCTGCCCATCAGGTAGTTGTTGACCACATTGGCCCAGATCAGATCGTTCGAGCGCAGCAGGTTGAACATGTTCGACATCTCGCGGCTGTCGAGATAGCCGCGCTCCATCATCTGCTGCTCGATCAGATCCACCCCTGGCTCGCCCATGAAGACTGCTGTATCGCCCACGCGCGAGAAGTCCTGCAGGGAGACCATGAAGCTGGCCGAGTTGAAGCGCTTGTCGCCCTTGGCCGCGAGGACCGCCAGCGTCATCGTCAGCAGCGTCCCACCGATGCAGTAGCCCATGGCGTTGACCGTGGGGCTGCCGGTAATCTCGCGCACCACATCGCTGGATTCCAGCGGTCCGAGGTCCATGTAGTCCTCGATGCCGATCTCATCCATGGAAGCATCCGGGTTCTTCCAGGAGACCAGAAAGACCGTGAACCCTTGCTCGACCAGATAGCGCACCAGGCTGTTCTTGGGCTGCATGTCGAGGATGTAATACTTGTTGATCCAGGGTGGCAGGATCAGCAGCGGCGTCTTGTGAACCTTCGCCGTTGTGGGCGCATACTGGATCAGCTCCATCAGGCGATTGCGATGGACCACCTTTCCCGGCGTGAGGGCAAGGTTCTTGCCTGGCGCAAAAGCCTCGGTGTCGACCATGCTCAGGCGCCCGGCCTGGAGATCGGCGGCCAGGTTGGCGGCCCCGGCTGCAATACTGGTTCCTCCGGTCTCGACGGCTCGTTGAAGAGCGACAGGGTTCGACAACAGGATCAGGGCAGGGCTCATGGCATCCACAAACTGCCGCAGATGGAAGTTGATGCGCTGCTGCTCGACCTGGTCCATGCTCTCCACATCGCCCTGCTGCAGCAGCCAATCGGACGCGAGCAGATAGATCTGCTGGAGAGTGCGATAAACAGGGTTGGCGTGCCATTCATGAGCAGCGAACCGCTTGTCTGTGGCAGAAGCTGGTCTTTCGGCTGACGATGAGCCGGCAAGACCAAGCCAGCGCTGCCCTGCTTCGTGCCACACGTCGAGCGCGGAGCGCCATAGGTCTTGGTTGAGGTCCACGACGTCCAAGGCTGTGCCTGGTTTTCTCAGTGAGCGCAACCAGACGATACGCAGAGCCCGGGCGATCTCGGCCCAGTCGACGGGTACGACCTCGCGCAGGGGATTGGCGTTCCACATCTGGTCGATGGAACGAAGGGTGGGATCCTGTGACAGGCTCCTCTGGAGCTGATCGACACCCCCGTCGATCAGACTCGAAACAGGGTTATCCGTTGTCATCTGCCACCACGCGGTCCCTGGGTCAGCCAACGCCTTTGCCGGGGTGGACATCTGGTCCATCCAGGAGGCCCAAAGACCTAGCATCACATCCGGCCCGGGCATGTTTCTGCCTACTTGCGATTGCGTCTTGTCATTGTCCTCGCCGGCCATGAGCTTCCTCCAAAATACGCGGTCGCTTCTCTCAGACAACCTTTGTTCGAACGGCATCTTGTGGGTGCCTGTTCCTGCTTCGCGATCCAACATTGTAGCGGGATGAGCTGGGCACACCAAAGGGTGTCGTCCGTCACGTTGATGCGACTGGGCGACCATGGAACAACGCGCCATTGAGCGGGGATGGTTCCTATGGGCTAAGGTCAAAGTGCTTTGTACTGATTCCAGGTTATAACCGGCGATCATACGGGTGGGCTGGACGGCGACATGGCTCTGGATGACCTTTTCGGCTGCTTCTCGATCTGTAACCGGCATGCGGGATATACCGAGACGTTTCCTGAGTACCCCCACCGAGGGTGCGGCAGCCCCCACGTTAACAGTGCCACTCGCCGACAATCGGCCGTAGGATTGATTGTTGGAGGCCCTCCCGATCGGACACGGTGAGCCTGATCATGGGACATAGGCCAAAGTCATGCAGGGAGGATCTTCGTGAATGCTCTCTCGTCACAGATGGCACCGCAGGACTGGATCGCACTTGGGCTGATGGCCTTGGTGCCGGTGCTAATGGTAGCCGCGATGTACCTGATCCGACGCGAAATCAAGCAGGCAGCCGGCCACGCTCCGGTCGAGCTTCCGAGATCCAATGCGACGCCACTTCAGTTGAAAACAACCGGGGCGCAGCGGGCGCAATGGCGCATGGGGAGGCAGCGACACCCGCGAGCCATCTTAGATCTGACCGACGACGTCGAGACTCTTCTGAAGCGCGTAAAGGCTGGGGATTAGGTTGAGGCCCGGTTCGGGTGCAACTTGCGTCGCTGGCAGGTGATTCCAAGGGGCACTGCCAATTTAACGAGCCGAAGGCAAAGCGCGTCCCTGAGACGACAAATCAGGCGGCACTCGCGATGCCAGTCACCTCAGCCCAGACCTGAAAGGCCTGAGCGCGGACGCGGCGATGACCTTCTGCATTGGTGCGGGTGGGACGACGGAAGAGGTTGGCGACTTGGTCATGAACCGAGAGAAAGCGTTGGGCCTGGCCGGCTGACTTGAAGCACTTCATGAGGCGCTCGCGCCGTCGGGTTGGCTGATGGTTGTTCTCGGCTCGATTGTTCAAACCTTTATGCTGTCGGTGTTCAACACCGGGCATCACGACCCTCTTCGCGGCGGCATAGCTCGCCAGCTTATCGGTGATCATCACACGTGGTGTGACGCCTTGCTTCTTGAGCAGCTTGCGGAGCACGCGTTCGGCCGCTTTCGCATCCCGGCGGCTCTGGACTAGGATGTCGAGCACGGCCCCGTGTTGATCCACTGCTCTCCAGAGCCAATGCTTTCGGCCTGCAGTGTGGTCACGTCCGTCAATGAGTGTAAATTCGGGTGCGGTTTGAGGTGGCCATTGGTCAGCTCGCCTGTGGGGTGATTGC
>NZ_JAERQE010000087.1 GCF_016734765.1 Microvirga soli
CGGAGAGGGGAGACCACGATGGGTGTTGGACGACGGTTCCGACGGCGCTCCGGATCTCTCCGCCGACGGGGATGCCACGGATGAGTAAGAGGATGAGCGATCAAGAGCTCACCGTTGAGGCGCGGCTTGAGGCGCATGCCCTCCTCGACCGGCTTGTTCAGGACGGCGAGACCTTCGCGCGTGAGGATGCCCGGCGCTTAATCGCTCTGATCCCGGTAGCGCCGCGCCGGCGCCTCTCGTTCACCGGCCTGTTCCAGGGCCGCGGGCCTGGCCTGCGCGGGCGGGCCGCCGGGATCGGCGATGTCGAGGTGGACGGGGAGGGGCGGGAAAAGCAGGTGTCCTGGAACGCTCCGTCCGTTCACCGGATCGGGGGCTATGGGGCGACCCACACGCCCGGCCAGATCGCGATCGAGCTGATGTGGGCTGAGACGCGCGAGGAGCAGTCGGGCCAGAGCTGTCTGCTCCTGTATGATCCGGCAACCGGAGAGCCGCAGGCGATGCAGATTGCGATGCAGAGGACCCTGACGCTGCTGTTCATCCGGCTGGCCTATGTCTCCTATGTGCCCTGGAAGATGCCAAGCGCCAGGCGGGCAGGGCTGGGCTAAGCTTTCCGTCAACGTTCCGTCAGCGGCAGGCCTGCTAATGTCTGACCTGCCGCTCGCGAGTTTTGTGCTGCCTTTGCAGCCGGCTAAGGAGGTCGCCCAAAGTGCTGTATCAACGCCGGTTGGAATCTGACCCACTTTGAGCGAGGGCGCCGCTGCAACAGGTATTCTCGCCTCACCAGAACGGCTCGGATGTCATGCCAGCCCTGCGACGCGCTTGTTGTGGCGTCAACGTTAGAAACCAATCAGGAGCATCTCAATGCATTCCTGCCAAAGACAATTAATCAAGATCTTGCTGGTGCTCTTAACCGTGAGCGCTGAGCCTGAGGAAGCTCACTCAACCTGAGGTATGAGTTGTCAGTCGAAGGGAGTTGAGACATTACGGCTCAAAAACTTTGCGACCGTCATCGGCAACGAAGCGGGCCTGTATGATGGAGGAACCATCAGCCAAGGTCCGGGTACTTACTTTCTTTACCCAAAAGGCACCATCGTATTCGAACGAGTCAACTCCATCCGGCTTGTAGCGCTCTGCCGAAGATAAAGGAGCGTTCGGATATTGCCCGAGACACCAGTCGCGGTGCACCCTGTCGAGGGTAAACCAATTCACCGTCGGCTTTTCAGTGACGCCGACACTGGTCGCAGGCATTGAGAGCTCCTCTTGTGCCTGGGATTGCCCGTTATCGATTTCTCCGTGACCGTTCGCTTCTCGAGCGAGGAAACGCTCGATATCCCTGTCCTCCGGTTGGCGGGCTCTGTCGATTGCCATACTTGCATTCACCTGCCGATGCCACTCAGTGACCACTTCCACCATTCCAAAGACAGACAGCAGTTCATCTGGCATATCCAGCCACCGCTGCGCTGACATGCCGAGAAAGCGATAGGTCTGGGACTCGGGTTCGATATGCCCATCCTCTCGGAAGCACCGGATCTGCTTAATTCTTACGAGCCGCTCGGCCTCCTCTGGTGACAGGCTTCGCATGCCAGCGGGACGAGTGTGCTCCGTCGCATTGCGTTCGATCTGGAGCACGGCCCGCTCAAATCGGTTCATGAGCTCCTCAGAGGCACGCTGGTTTTCCAGCATCAGTTCCGCGAGAGCTACGCCCTCGGCGGCTTTCTGCTTGAGCCGTTCCTTGTGGTTTCGCTGCCGCTCGGCATTGGACTGAGCCACGAGTCTCTCCCTGTTACTCACGGGCTACGGAAAAGACTGCGTTACTAACAACGGTTCAAGAAAAAGCTAGCAGCACGGAGTCGAGGCAAAGCAAAGCCTTTGGCCGTTGCGGTGGTCGGGTGCAACTCGCGTGGGGTCCGGACGAGGCTCAACCCCACCGTTTGTATGCAGGCTCCGCTTACCGCTAAGGCTTCAAACTTGCTGGGCTCAATTCCTCAGATGTTATGGGTTCAGCATTTCGCTGCTCTTTTTGCATGCCCGCCGGCCTCGTGACTAACGGAACTCGGCGCGGGCTCAATACCGCAGTTTCGACGCAGGGGGTGTGGCTCTTCCGATGTTAGTAACGCCTGCTCAGTGTGCGATGCTGTTCAAAAGACAGCCCCCAACGGGCGCGGGTCTCGGCGGTTCGTAGTGTTTGGCGGCTTCAGTATCATCCGGCACCAAGGGGGCTCATACAGCCATCACTCTGCCCCGAGTGCAGAGATCGTTGTTACTACGGATAGACGAGGGAGGCCATCTTCCCATTATGCGGGGCGTTACTGACGCAGGGTTGGGAGCGAGGCTCAATACCGTAAACTGTGTGGGTTACTCACGGACGGCAGGGTCGGGGCTCAATACCTCAAACCTTCCGCATGCCTTCTTTGGATTGTGCCTGCCACACACCTTGCCAGCCATACGGTGGCTGTTAGTAACGGCCATTACCAAGGCTCAATACCGTAGTTTGTGTGGGTTGCTAACGAGAGTGCTCTCTCGGGCTCAATTCCGCAAATATTGTGCGTCGAACTTTTCGCTGCTCTTGGGATCGGCGGCTGCGTCAGTGCAGATCCTTTTGGTCGTGCCTAGGCCTGAGCCGACCCGGGCTCAATACTGTAGTTTCGACGCAGAGCGTGCAAATTGAGTGTCGTTAGTAACGCGCTCTCATTATGCGTCGTTACTCACAATCGAACTCCCAAGGTGGTGATCGCCAGTGGTGCAGCTTCGGTACGATCCGGCGCTGGGCGCGCTCATGGGTCTGACGCTCTGTTTCCGAGCGCAGACATTTCGTTACTAACGGAGCTGACCAAGGGCGCAATCCTTCCAATGTGCCAACAGATCGAAACAGCCTTGTGATTTGTTGGCCAGCGCCTTGTTGGCTCTGGGATTCGACGAAGGCTCAATACCACAGTTTTTATGCGTTACTAACAATCGATAGGTTTGAGGCTCAATACCTCAAACTGTGTGTATCCTTTCGCTGGCCTGCAGGCGAGTTCTGATCTCGCTCTTAGAGGCTGCGCTCGCTGACGCTGAGGCGCAAAGCCATGGATGTGGCGCACGAGAGGCGCGGTCCAAGGGTAACGAAGGCTCCGATACTTTGGCTGCTGATAGTGGCAGCAAGCTCAAGGTTGTGTTTCTGCGTTACTAACGATCTCCAGCGCTCAGGCTCAATACCGCAAACGGTGTGCATGGCATTCCGGGAGCCCCTACGCCTGCCCAAGCCTCGCGTGTGATCTTCGTTAGTAACAACACGTGAGGCTGGGCTAAATCCTGTAATCTCACGTCGGTCGACGTCCTCCCGTCAGGCGCAGCGATCCGTCAGCCCTGGTGACCCTCAGTTGGTCAAGGTTGAGGTTCCCGAGCTTCCAGGACTGGAGGACCACAGAGGTGCTCCCGACTGCCTTGGGCTTCACGCCGCCCTCAGCCACACGCTCGATGGTCAGGGTCTTCCCGCTCCAGTCCAGCAGGAGACGATCGTCCGGGCCGAAGCCGGCTTGGTCCCAGAGATCCCGCGGCAGGCGGATGGACGTGTAGAAGCGGTCCGAACGCTTGGCGTCGGGAATCGACTTCACCACAATGGCCGCGGAGCTGGTCCGACGGACTTGGCTCTTTACCGTCGTCGGACGTGGGCCGGCCCTCAAGCGCTCCTTGGCCCTAGACGCCTTCAGAGGTTCTGGATCTGAGCTGATCTCCTCGTCCTGCTGTTGGACAGGTTCAGCCTCTCGCGTGAGCGGCTCCTCTGCCTTGGACGGTTCTGGCTCAGGAGGGGAGGCGCTCGGGATGGACTGAATCGCGCTGACAACCTCCCGCAGGCCGCCGGCAATCCCGTCAGCCGATTGAACCATCAGGGGTGCGAGCCGCGCGAGGGCCTCCAGCTGCTGACCACCGAGCGCCACCAGCTTGCCTATCTGCTCCGCCATGCCTTCCATGGTCGAGCGCAGGTCCTTCAGTTCTGCGGCCATGCCCGTCAGGGCCTGTTCCATCTCCCGTGACAGGGCAGGGGCTGATCCAGTCTGTGGGGGCGCCTCCGGTGCGGAGGGGCGAGGGGACTGCACAGGCTTGGCACGGAAGACTTCCGCGGCAAGCACTTCAGGCTTGCCCAAGTGGCGGGCCAGGATGTCAGCCGTATCCCGGGACCGCTTGTCCGCCGGGGCACTCGGGCGGCTGGGAGGATTGGCAGCCGCTGGCGACCTCTGGGGGCCTGCGTCGTTGGACGGTCGAGGCTGCTGAGCCGCCCGGGGTTTTGCCAGGCAAGCTGGACATAGATCATAGGCTCGGTCGCGTCCGAGAAGCCAGCCGCGCTCCTTGAAATAGCCTTTCACGAGCTCATCACCGGCAGGCCTGCTGGCTTCGTAGGTGTCTGTCTTGGAGCACGTGGAGCATCGGGCGGTGAAACGGTACTTGGACGGGGCACCCCCGGTACGGGTGATCTGCGGCTCGAACTGACGTGCGATGCCCGGCATCTTGCTGGTCCTATAATGATGTTCGAAAGTTTTCTGAAGGCGCGAAGGTTAACGACTCCCGGCAGCCTTCAAGAAAATTATGACAGGGAATTGGGAGGCATTTAGCGCCTCCACTGCGGATTTCCAAGGTGCTGCGACCAAGCTTCCTAACGGGGCTGCGCGCGAACTGATCTCGATACCACGACGTAGATTACATCTTCGCCATTGCCGAACATTTTGTAGGAGTTGCGAAGCCGGCGAGGCGAATTCATAGAACCTGTCACCAATGCCATCCTTGAAGATACGCGATCTCACTGATGCACCCAGCGAACCTTGCTGAGCTTCCTGAGAAACCTTGCCGCTAGCGAGCCGTTCGCATTGAGGTCTCAAACGAGGAAGGATCTGACGGTTGCAGAGAGAATGGTGATGGAGGTCTTTGCTGGACCGTCAGGTAAGAGGTGCAGTCTGCGTATAATGATCAGATGACGTCCGCATATTCGCTGAGTTCTGCAACAGTCTTCGGTAAGCCTTGTGCCTCAAGAATGGCGAGGTAATCTGCTGCAGTCTTTGGAGGATTTCTCAGGCGGGCACGGCAGTTCTTCGCTGCAATCACAACGCCCAGCGTGGTTCAACCCGAACTGATAATGCAGGAAGTCGTCAGGATGCTGGAGCTCGATGTTGTACCTGTGAAGAGTCCCAACCGGAAAGTCCTTCAGGTTGAAGGTGACGATGGCATCGGACGCTGAGGCGATGGCTGCCGCCAGCACATGTCGGTCATCAGGGTCTGGGAGCTGAAGGCCCTCGATGAGGTCTTCGTAATCCTCAACAAGGCAATCAAGCACGGCTTGGTTCATGAGGTCTCGGGTCCGCTCCAGCTGGGAGCCGGTCAGGTCCGGCCGGTGCTTGAGGACATTGCGAATCCACTCATCATGGATCCGCAATGTCCATTTGGCGCGAAACAGACGCACAGCCGCAAGCTCAATGAGAAAATCCCGCAGCGGCGCGGGGTAAAGGACACACGCATCGAGCAGGACTGTATAACTGGACGTCTTAATAGCCCATCCCCAGTTCCTGGGACTGAGCCGCAAGCTCGTCCATGGCTGCACCACGTACCTCCTCGGCCTGCTTTCTGAAGGTCTCCAAGTCGCTGAACTTCACCCGCCGATGGGTGCCCACCATCCGGAATGGGATTTTCCCGTCATTGAGGAGTTTGACCAGATAGGGTCGTGAGACATTGAGGTGGTCTGCGGCCTCTTGGGTGGTTAGCTCTGCATGAACGGGGATGATGGTGACAGCATTACCCTGTGCCATCTCTGTGAGCAGATGATGCAACAGGTGCGTTGCTGCCCGAGGCAGAGTCAGAACCTTTCCATCATCGAGCTGCACCTTGAGGTTCGCGTCAGCATGCCTGAACGCTGCGAGCATGCGACTGGCTTGGAGCGCCAGTTCCGCATCCTGCGGACTCGGCAGAACAGGTCGTTCGAGCAATGTTGTCATAGCAGGCTCCCTCAGCTCAGAACGTGATATAACACCCGGCGTAGTAACTGCAATATCCGAACCAAACGAAATAAACGAAATTGTCATGAACAACAGTCACACTTGCTCTTAGTTCCCAACTGATGGCTGCTACTCCGGCTCTACGACGGCAGGAGGAGAGTGGCTTCAATGCAGCTTTGAGTAGATCAAGACCCGATCGGATACCGCTGGAGCATACCACACTATAGCTGGTATAACATTTTGCATAATAAGGATTTCGACAAGAAGTCTGCTGTCGCTCTGCAGGATGGCGGCACAAACCCATCTGGCATGATATCGGTCCAGCGCGCGTCCAAAGTTACGACGAAGATATTGTGCGAACGAGGCCCATAAATTGCCACGGTTCAACGGCCAAGGTTGGCTTGTGTGGTTTCAGCCTCCTTGAACCGCATCAGCCCTGGCTGAGGATCCACCCGATTTACTTGGCTGGGGCTCCAATCGCCCTCAGCCGGAGGTCTGTCACGACCCCTCGGTGAGGGCGTTTTGCTGTTCGCCTAGCGATAAGGCTCTGTTAACCATACTCAGCCACGATTCTTTGCCTGATCAGTACTTGGGGGAAATGGCATGAATGTCGTGGTTTTCGCGTCTCGCAAGGGAGGTTCCGGAAAGAGCACCCTTGCCGCGCATCTCGGGAGCTATATGGCGGAGCATTCTCGCCCGACGCTCCTGATTGACGCGGATCCGCAGGGATCCCTGACCCTTTGGCACCGGGTTCGGGGCTCACGGGATCTTCCGCTCCATGTTGGCACCAAGCATCTCGCCGCCACCTTGGCGAAGGCGCAGCGGGCCGGGGCTGAATGGGTTCTGATCGACACGCCACCCAACGCCGAAGCTCCCGTGACCGAGGCGATCTGGCACGCGGATCTTGTCGTGATCCCGATGCGTCCGGGTCTGTTCGATGTCGATGCCGTTCAGGCCACGATCCAAATGTGCCGTGACCTCAAGAAGCCTTATGCGGTGGTGATCAACGCTGCCCCGGCCAAAGATGGCTCGGAGGATCTGAGTGTTGCGGATGCACGCGGGGCCATGCAGGCGCTCGACGTTCCGACATGGTCAGGTCAGATCACGCATTCCCCTGAACTGTCGCTTTCCCTGGCTCATGGAGCCGGTGTGAGCGAGTTCAGCTCCGGGTCGCCTGGATCGGAGGAGATCGGCAGCCTTTGGCGGGCGCTCACAAGGAGCTTCGAGGCGATGAAGGCTATGACAAGCAACGAGCCTCAATCGGCCTGATCGGCGTTGAGAAGGGCTTCACAGGTCCGTGTAGCCCTTCTCCCGCTGGGTTTCAGCCCAGCCTTCAAGCGCCCGAGCAGCTGCGGCCTCATTCGGGTAGATATCGACTTTCTCCCGGCCCTTGGAGCCGACTGCTCCCCAATTCCGCTCCAGCCGGATCGTGCCGAACAGGTGGCGTTCAATCATCAGGCTGAAGAAGCGTACCTTGCCCTGCTCCAGATCACGCCGATAGAGCACCAGGTAGTGTCGTATGGGTGAACGGGCATCGGGCATCAGGCGGGATCGTCCCTTACTCGGGTCTGTCCTTCTGGAGCGTCTTTTCCATCTCGCGCATCACCGCTTGCTCGATCTCATCAAGGTTGACCTTGACGGTTTCACCATTGGTCTGAGCCTTAGCCCGGGTAATCGGCACCTGCTTGGCTCTCGGCCGGCTGATGGCCATCCGCGCCTGGACGGGGAATCGGCCTTCCAGGGTGTCGATCAGGCTGTTGAGTGCTGCATCCGACAGCGGGATCTCCGGCACCTCAGCAAGTCCTCTCAGAGCGATGGACTGATTGGTGTAGCGGGGATCCGCCGTGACCTCAGGGCCGAACCACTCTGGTGGACGGAATGCTCCCGCCTCTTCATCAGGAGCGAATTCCACGGTGACGAGATGCAGGACACGGGGCCGGAGGATCTCATCGACCAAGGCCTGACCCTCGCTGGTCGGCACGGTTGTCCGGGTGTAGTCGACCTCGCCGGCGCAGACATCGAGCAGCGCATGAGCATGGCCCACCGGGATGTCGGTCTGGTCCTCGGCCTCACCATCAGGACTAACCGTCTTGAGGATCAGCAGGCCTTTGTTCTCCTCAAGCCGAACCCACGAGGAGCGATCCCGCTGCTCGGTGAAGAAGCCCTCGACGCGGTGCAGTCCGCCCCTTTCGCGCTGGATCAGGCGGGCGAAGGATGGGGCGAGGAGAAAGCGGCGGCGAACAGTCATGAAACCCCAGGGAACGTAAGGGATCGAGGACGTCTGCCTTTGGTACATGGCGGGGGAAGGGGGAGGCAACCCTGAACTCCTCAACATGGTTTCCGCTCGAACGCTGACTTTGAGCCCAAGACTTCGACGGCTTGCCGGAATTCCGCAAGGAATGCCCGCTCACGGTGGGAGATGCGCTCGACCGGACAAGCCTGAGTGAAGATGCAAAGATGCGCTGGTCGTGCCAAGGCGAGACTGTATCCGAGTACAGATTCCCTACCAATTAGAGCGAGGCGCGCACAAACGACAACGCCCTGACAGAGTTAGCCGTGCGGAGCTTGCTGTCAGGGCGCTTTTTGTGATGCCGGTTGCAACACCACGCCATCATCATGCGCTATGAACGCCGTATGTGCAAACAACCTCTGTGCATAAGCATGAAGCGCCCTGGCGAGAGGCTGAGCACCAGACTTCCCGCCGGAGTACGACACAGATGCGCCAGAATCCGGGGATGAAGGTCAATTCAACTCCCCGCTGCCCCGCACTGAAGTTGTGAGCAAGGTGCGGGACTACATCAAGGCCAACAGTCTCCAGAACCCGAGAACAAGCGCGAGATTCTGCGGATGACAAGCTCCTGGATGTCTTCGGCGGCAAGAGCAAGGTGAGCATGTTCGAAGTGAACAAATACTTCGTCCAGCATCTCTCCTGAGACTGGGCACGCTGCGACACGTTCACCCCACTATGGCTCTGACGAGGTGGCCGTACTCTCAGCTGCAAAACCAAGCAGCAACTCTATTGTTGAGGAGGGTAGGGGAGTGGGTTCCGGCACACAGATTGGGCTGGCGCGGAACCCGGTTCTTGGATCAAGCTGCAAGGAAGAGCTCGTTCTGCCGCCAAGCAGCGCAGGCTCTTCTTCCGTTCGGGCGTGCCGCTGCGATACGCTCCTGAAAGCGCTCTTGAGCTTCCTTGAGCAGACGGCGCTTTCGAGCGAGGGGCTGAGAAGCGAGTGTGGTGTCCTCAACAATGGCAGCCGCTGCCGCGTACAGATCGGCTGTCGCGGCATCCAGACCAGGATCTCGCTCGAACAGAACAACCACGCTTGTAAGGTGCTGCCTGAGGAGTGTCTGCAACTCACAAAGATAAGGCCGATCTCCTCCGAACTCGATGGCCTTCACCGTTGGCGAGATGAATGCCAACTTCTCCTTAATCGTGTCGGTGAAACTTGTCTCTGCCATGAGCAACCGTCTCCAGGTAAGAGGAAGCCCGCCCAGCCCTTGAGCCCCACGTGAAGCATGCGCCTTCATGGTTAACCGATGCTTTCATACGGCTAAGGAGAGCGACGCGACAAAGGTCTGGCGCCATTCCATCGCGGTCACAGTCCTCGGGCGATACCGGAACCCGTCGCGTGCGCCCTGGTGGGAGGTCCGGTGCTTGGCCTTCGGGCCGGAGCGCTTCTGTTGCGACGACCGTTGACGCTCATCAGCGACACATTAGGATGGTGGCGCGGTGTTGCAACCGGCATCGCACACGCCCTAGCTGAAGTTTAGAAGAGGCTTCAGTTGGGGCGTTCTCATTGCGACAGGTGGCGACGGTGCCACAGGCTGGGGTGAGGGGACTGGCTCCCCAAGGGCAGTAGAAACTAGAAAACCTGCACTCCGTTGACAGAACGCTGGCAGCGGATGTGAGCTGTGATCGTGGCCTTGAGACTTAGCTTGCCAGCTTGACGAGCTGCGGCTCCCGCAGCATGTAGCCGCGGCCCCAGACCGTCTCGATGTAGTTCCTGCCGCCTGAGGCCTGCGCAAGCTTCCTGCGCAGCTTGCAGATGAACACGTCGATGATCTTGATCGCAGGTTCATCCATGCCGCTGTACAGATGATTGAGGAGCATCTCTTTGGTGAGCGTGCTCCCCTGGCGCTGAGCCAGAAACGCCAGGATCTTGTACTCCGTGCCGGTCAGGTTCACCGGGCGTCCTGCGACCTCAGCCTGTTGCGCCCGAGGGCTGATCGTCAGATCGCCGCATTGAAGGGCAGCTTCAGTCTGATCGGACGAGCGGCGGATGATCGCCTGCATGCGAGCGATGAGTTCGTCCTTGTGAAACGGCTTGGTGAGGTAATCATCGGCGCCATAGCCGAGGCCTCTGACCTTGTTCTGGATACCATCCAGGCCTGAGAGGATCAGGACCGGCGTGCTCACCTTGGCAAGCCGCAGCTGTCGCAGGACATCATAGCCTGACATGTCCGGGAGATTGAGGTCGAGCAGGATGATGTCGTAGTCGGGGAGCTGGCCGAGATCGATGCCGTGCTCGCCCAGATCGGCCACGGAGATCCGGACGTTGAGGCGCTGCAGCATGAGCTGAATGCTCTGAGTGACAGAGATGTCATCCTCGATCAGCAACACCCGCATCTCACCACCTCCCAAAGACCTCAGCCAATGTGAGGGAAGTATGCTCAACAAGGAGTTAATGTTGGTGGAAGGGTAACGCTTTCACCACACCAACCCTGTACCAAGTCTCGATAGACTTAGCTGTGGAATCAAGTCGAAGTGCGACGGTTGGCGGGCATCGGCCGCCAGTCTGTCAGGGACTGCCGGGGCGCCTCTGATCAGGGTTGCACAGCCCCGGCAGTCCCGGGTCCAGAGAACTCATCAGGACCTCTTTGGGTGTGCGATAGCCCAGGCACTTGCGCGGCGTCCCGTTGAGCCGATCACAGATCTCAAGCAGAGCCTCCTCGGGCAAAGTGGCAATGTCCGCGTCCCGTGACAGTGAGCGCCGAACCCGGCCATTGGTGTTCTCGACCGTGCCTTTCTGCCAGGGGGCCTGTGGCTTGCAGAAGTAGCTGTCCATGCCGAGCCTCTGCTTGAGCAACGGGTAATAGGCAAACTCCGTCCCGCGGTCGAACGTGATCGACAGACGCGCTGTCTCCGGCAGGACTTTCAGCTTCTCAATCATGCCAGTCATGACCCCGGTCGAGTTGCGATCTCGGTTACAGGTCAGGATCGTGTAACGGCTCTGGCGCTCCGTAAGTGACGTAAGGTTGTGCTTGCCCAACTCCTTGCGGAACATCATCAGATCGCCTTCCCAGTGACCAAAGCTGGTGCGGGCTGCGATCTCCGGTGGACGCTGCTCGATGGTGTTACTCGCCGGAATGAAAAGGCCGCGAGGCTTGCGCTGGCAGCGCACACGCCGCGGGCGCCGTGCCATGGGCAGATCCTGGTACAGCCCGAGCTTTTGTCCTTGGGAGCTGTAGACGAACCGGTAAATCGTCTCGTGCGACAACTGTTTAGGAGCACCGGATGCCCGCAGGCGGCCAGCAATCTGCTCTGGCGACCATCCAGCTTTGAGGCGATCCATGACATAGACCGCGAGCACCGGTTTGCGGGAGAGTTTGCCTAGACGCTGACGCCGGGCGCGAGCCTGCATATCGGCGGCCACATGGAAATAGCCGCGATACAACGGCTCTTCATCGCGAACCCAGTTCCGTTTGATCTCCCGGTAAATGGTCGACCGATGCCGCTGCAGGCGGTCGGCGATCACACTGATCGGGATCTTGGCCGCGTGCATGCGGGCGATCTCACGCCGCTCAGCCAGGCTCAGATGGATGTAGGGCAGGGTCATTCAGCCTCCGAGTGCAAATCCTTTGTTTGTAACGGAATTCGCACTTCAGAATAGAATCCACCCTCTTACAATATGAAATTCGCATAAGCATTCTTTTGACAAGAAGTCTGCTGTCGGCCGGAAGGATGGCACCATAAGGTGCTCTTTGTGGTATGGGACCTCAGCGTTAAAGCGCTTTTGGTCTCAGTGTAGGGCATAGCCGGCATGCCTGATCCAGCCTTTGGCATCTTTTGCCGTGATGGTG
>NZ_JAERQE010000088.1 GCF_016734765.1 Microvirga soli
CCCGAACAGAAGCAAGACTTCGGCGACAGGACAGTCACTCAGGGGATTGACACCCAACGGCCCATTACAGAAGCACTACTTTGGCACCTTCATCAGTGAGCCAAGGGTAAAGCGAGCCTGACACATTGGACATCGCAGGTGTATGGCGTGCGCCAAATGATCAAGCAGCATGCGCCGGATGGCCGGTAAGCTGGGTTGTGGTGGTGGCCCGCTGGCGCTTCTTTTTTCCCCTTTGGCAGCTCGCAAACGCAGATGCTGCAGGATCAGGGTCAGCAGCGCATGCCGATGCAAGCCGCGCCACGAGCGGCCCTCGAAGTGATCGAGCCCAAGTTCTTCCTTGAGCTGCTGGTGCGCCTGCTCGCAGACCCACCGCGCCTTGATGAGAGACGCCAGCTGCTTCAGCGATGTGTCGGAAGGCGGGTTGGACAGGTAGTACTTGCGCTCGCCTGAGGTGCGATGCTCGCCCACAAGCCAGACTTCGTCTCCCGGCAGATGCTGACCGGTCCGTCCCTGCAGACGCACCTAAGCAGGGCAACTGTTGGCGCGGCGGGCCACCAAGGTGGCGGCGGTGGCCCTGGCCAACAAGATGGCCCGGATGGTGTGGGCGATCATGGCCAAGGGCGAGCACTATCGGGAGCCTGTTGTACAAGCGGCATAATCATCGTCGGAAGGCTCCGGCGATCACGAGGTTGGAAAGGGCTTACGGACACGAATGCAGGATCCTGTCGAACCGGGAGGCGGGACACCCCACATGTGCCAGAGCATCTTGGAATGCGAGCTTTTGGTCGGGACCCCTTCGCGGAGGGCATGATGGCCAGCGGTCATGCGTACCGCTCCAACAGGTCGAACACATGGCCGCACCGACCAGCCTTGCAGAAGCGTTCAACAAATCCCTTGCCAACGGGGAGCGGTCCACACAGGGCACGTTCCAGAAGTAAGTCGAACTTCTGTAAAGGCGTAGCGAGCGGACCTTCATTTGATCCACTCTATGTTACACTTTGACCGGAGCGGACCTTCCTGTGGTCCTAATTGCCTTTCCAGGGATCGGAACAGCAGCTTGCTCATGATAAGGCGCAGCTTCGCAGGTCTTCGTGCACCGGAGATGCTGCACGTCATGCTCGTCCACTATAGGACCGCGAGTAAGCTTACATGCCATCTGAGGCCGGTAGGCTAGCTCGGTAGGTCCATCGCACGCGGCGACCGCGGATCGATTGGCGTGGTGCCTCGCATCCCAAGGATGTCCTCCAGGGCACGCGCGCCGGCCAGGACCCTTCCCTCCGCACGGGCGCGGCCAACGATCTGCAACCCAACAGGGCGTCCATCGCGGGTGAAGCCACAAGGAAGGCTGAGGGCTGGTGCGGCCGTCAGGGTGATGGCGTAAGCGATAGCCAACCATTCGACATAGTTCGAGAAGCTGTGGCCAGCACATTCGCCGACATAGCGTTCCCCCGCTGGATAGGCGGCTACAATCGTGGCGGGGCAGAGAAGCAGATCATAAGTGTCGAAGAAGGCGTTCATCCTACGAAACAGGGTAGCGCGCTGGTTCTCCGCCCGGACAACGTCGGCCATCGAATAGTTCAGGCCCTGCTCGATGTTCCAGATCACCTCCGGCTTCATCTTGTCCCGATGGTTCTGCAAGAGGCTGGCATGGCTGACGGCAAACGTCATCCCGCGCAGAACCTGAAAGGTGTCATGGACTTCCGACAAGTCGGGATGCGCCTCTTCGACGATGGAACCCAACTCCGTGAACCGTTGCGCCGCGGCCTGGCAAATGGCGGCGACCTCCGGATCGACGGGCGTGATACCCAGATCGGCAGAGTAAGCCACTCGCGCTGGTCGCCACCCCGAGCGTGCCGCAGCCAAAAAGCTTTCTGTCCTGGGCAATGAAATGGGATCGCCAGGGTTCTCCCCGGTCATGGCGTCGAGAAGCAGAGCGGTGTCCTCCACGGTGCGGCCCATTGGGCCGTTCACGCTGAGGAACCGATCAATTTTCGCGCTAGGTGTGCTGGCGACGCGGCCGGGGCTCGGCCGCAGGCCGACCACACCGCAGAAGCTGGCCGGATTGCGCAGGCTGCCGCCTAAGTCGGATCCCTGCGCCACCCACGCTGTTCCCGTGGCGAGTGCAACTGCGGCCCCACCCGATGATCCCGCGGCGGAGAGGGCTGTGTTCCACGGATTCAATGTGGTGCCGAAGACCTCGTTGAATGTGTTGCCGCCGGCGCCGAACTCCGGCGTATTGGACTTGGCATAAATCAACCCACCTTCAGCTTCGAGCGTCTGGACCAGGATGTCCGAGGCCTCGGGCACGAAGTCTGCGAAGATGGGCGAGCCGTGGGTGGTGCGCACCCCCGCCACGTCGGTCAGGTCCTTGATTGGCACCGGCAGTCCAGCCAAACGGCCACGTTCGCCGAGGGGGCGTTGCATCAGCCGGCCAGCCTGCTCGCGGGCGCGCTCGAAGCACAGGATAGGAAGCGCGTTGACCCTACCGTCTACGGCGGATGTGCGGGCTTCTAGAGCGTCAAGACAATCGAGCGGGGAGACCTCGCCCTTTTGCAGAAGGTCGACAACCGCACAGGCTGTGAGTTTGGTCAAACCCGTGTCAATCGTCATGATCCTACACCCTTGCCGTTAACGCGCCATCGCGGCGGTTCGTGTTCACTTCATAGCACATCCAGTGCTCGCCCGAACCTCAACCGGACATGTCTTGAGAGTGAGGCACGTCTGCCGGAACGAGTAAATCGTTCATACGGCTATCAGCGGAAGGGACTTCAAGCTCTGCTCAGAATGGCATGCAACCGATGGTTCATCTTGGGAGCAGAACCTGTGAAGCCTGAATCGGAGGTGCTTTCCGCATTCGACTGGCTGGTTCTGTTGGGGTGCGCCGCCCTTGGCTACGTTATCGGACGTCCTCTCAAGATGGTCGGTGGTGTCATGGTCGTACCATTGATCCTGAGCGCGACCGTCCATGGCACTGGTCCGACGCAGCTTCCTCCACCATCCTGGCTCATCGCGATCATGCAGTTGGTCATAGGCTGCATCGCAGGTTCCCGCTTCGCCGGTGTCCGATGGCATGAGGTCCGCACCTCGGTTGTCCAGGGGCTTGCGTGGACGGCGATTATGCTCATGGCGGCACTTGCTGCAGCGGTCCTGTGCTCGATGTTCGTCGACGCGTCTGTGCCGGCACTCCTTCTCGCTTTTGCATCCGGCGGCATTGCGGAAATGACGATTGTGGCCTTCGCTATGGGCATCGAAGTCGCTTTCGTCATCTGCTGCCATGTCTTCCGATCGATTTTCCTTGTTGTCGGGGCGCCAGCGCTGTACCGCAAATTGCATAAGGTTTATGGACGAAGAAGGCATCACCGACCAGAAGGTCGCTCATGGCGCAGGCTCCTGGGTCCGCGCGACTATCTCCACCGTATTACAAGATCAGCCTTACCGAGCTGGCAGGCTGGATGGTTCTGATGGAGATTGTACGGCAAGAAAAAAGCCGAGAGAGCAGAGAAAAATCACTGTTCCAAAAGTGGCTGCCATGCTCAGGACGAGGGTGAACCCGCTCATCCCGTGAAGAAGCGCGATGAGTGGTACGGCCAGACCGCTCGTCGTGAACCCAAGGAAGTAGCGGACACTGAATGCACGGGCTCTATACTGAGCTGGGACGTAACGGGCGACCATTGCATCGTTTACGACTACTTGGCCATAAATCGCCGCCATGGCCAGCACCAAGCCAGCCAGCATGGGGATCCCGCTCGTCAGAGCGGCAAGCCCAAGCCCGAGCGGCTGCAGGATCGTAAGGCCGACAAAGATCCTTGGTAGTGTATATCGGTCGACAAGACGGCCCATCAGGAGCTGCGTCAATGCCCCGAAGACAAACACGAGCGTGGCCAGGGAACCGATCACGACCAGGGGAAGGGTGGTACCGGCACGCTCATCTATAATCTTGGGAAGCGCGATCGTCGTGATGTTGAAGGTCATGCCGCCTGCCACAATCGCCGCCGCAAACAACAGGAAGAGCGTCATCGGGCGCGTAACCGGGATTTCGGCACGTGCGCTGCCGGACTTGCCATGAGGGTCTCCGTCACCGGGCACAAGGATGATGAAGGCGATCCCAGCTAAGAGGCAAGTAAGTCCGGGAAAAATGAACGCAGCGCGCCAGCCAAGGCTTGCGGCCAAAAGAGCGGTGATCCCGGAGGCGAAGGCTGCGCCGAGATTGCCCCACACGCCATTGATGCCGAGATCCCGTCCAAGATGACTTGTATGGGTGACCAGAGCCGTCGAGCCGATCGGATGATAAATCGCTGAGAACAGGCCAAGTACAAAGAGCCAGATGCCGAACATGACCGAAGAGTTCGCGGTCGAAAGCCCTAAACACGCAATCCCGCACCCACCGAAGAAGATCCCCAGCAGGTTGCGGCGCCCCACGCGATCTGCGATCCAACCCATAGGGAGTGAGAACAGGCCAAAGGCCACGAAGGCACCCGTCGAGAGGCTAATGAGACTGTCATAAGACAGCTGCCGCTCTGCCGCGATGGCGATCACAGCCGTCGGGTAGATCAGCAGGACGAAGTGATCGAGTGCGTGCGCGATGTTGACGAAGGTGATCGTGCGGCGAGAGAGCAGGTCAGGAGACATCTTTCTTATTCTCCGCAATATTTGTGCGCGACACTCCGCAGCGCTCCAACTCCGCGGCAATTCCCCAAAGTCGATCGCGCGGCTAGGCCGCGCGATCAAAACTTGCGATGAAGTCCGCCAAGCGTTCGCCCTGGATCAGGATGTGCTCCCGGAGGAGGCGCTCGGCCCGGTCGCTGTCTCCGGCACGGATCGCATCAACAATGCCCTGGTGCTCCGCCAGTGAGTTCGCCACTCTGCTGCGAGCCCGAAGCTGGAGCCGTCGATATGGCTTTAGGCGGGCATGCAGTTGGTGCGCCTGCTCCGCCAGAAAGGCGTTTTGGCAGGCCTCGTAGATGACGTGGTGGAAGCGTTCGTTTGCATAGTAATAGGCATCCGCATTCTCCTGCGATGCCTCCTGAACACACTCGTCGTGCGCCTTCTCAAGTTCCTTTTGCATTGGTTCAGTGATCCGGCGCGCCGCCAGGGCCCCGCACATGCCTTCAAGGGCGGCCATCACTTCGAACCGCTCAACGACGTCCTTGAAGCTGAGTGACGCGACGAACGCGCCTCGTCTTGCTTGCAACTCTACCAATCCGGTGGAGGCAAGCTGCATCAGAGCTTCTCTAATTGGGGTCCGGGAAACCTCAAAACGAGCTGCTAGGCTTTGCTCGTCCAGCCGATCTCCAGGTCGAAACCTGCCTGTCACAATGTCCTGTTCGAGGGCGTCCCGTAAGGCTTGAGCGCGTCTCATCTTACATATCCTGCTCCTACGCTACGCATCCTAAAACAGCAGCATATAATCTCACAAGTCATTTATTGTATACAAGACAATTGACACATAATGCAAACACGCGCAATCTCTGACCAAAGGGCAATGAGGGATCCGCCTGCGCAATCCCCGCGAGCTGGCCCACAGCCGCTCGTCCACCGGACGCAGAGGAGGAAACAGAGGAGCGGGTGCCATGTCACCACAGCTGATCTCAATCTACGCGCTCGTGGCGATGTTCGTGGTCGCCACAATCCTGCCGATCAACATGGGGGTGCTGGCATTTGTCGGTGCGTTCCTGGTCGGAACCCTCGTGGCCGGTCAAACCACCAGTGCCATCATCGCCGGCTTTCCCGGCGGCCTATTCCTGACCCTGGTTGGGATCACCTTTCTGTTCGCCATTGCGCAGAACAACGGCACCATCGACTGGCTCGTCCGGCTTGCGGTCAGGGCTGTACGGGGTCGGATTGCCGCAATCCCGTGGATAATGTTTGGGATCTCCGCCGTTCTGACATCCGTCGGTGCGGTCAGCCCGGGTGCGGTTGCCATTATTGCCCCGGTCGCGCTCGGCTTCGCACTAAAATACAGCATCTCGCCGTTGCTGATGGGCCTCATGGTCATCCATGGTGCTCAAGCCGGCGGCTTCTCGCCGATTAGTATCTATGGTGGCATCACCAATCGGATTGTCGCAAAGGCAGGGCTTCCGCTCAGCGAGATCACGACCTTCCTGGCGAGTTTTGGCGTCAACCTTGCCGTCGCCGTCCTGCTCTTCTTCGCGCTCGGCGGCCGCAAGCTCCTCCAGGCGAGGGCAGTTGCGCCGGCTGCCGTCAATGTCCCCCCGTTCAGATAGCGATGCCGCAGTCAGGCCCGCAAATCTTTGGCGACTCCGAGGCCGAGGCCCTCAGCGAGGAGATCAGGCTCGAGACCGGACAGAAGCCGAACCGCTCGATCATGGAGAGTTCAATTGAGGTATCGGAAACGCCCGAGGGTGGTCTGTACCAGATCGTCACACTGCTTGGGCTCATCCTACTAGCGGTTCTTGTCCTCGCCTTCAACCTCGACATCGGGTTCGTGGCGATTACGATTGGCTTGGGTCTGTCCTTGATCGCGCCGACTCTGCAGAAACGTGCCATGGGCCAGGTTGCATGGCCCGAGATCATGTTGATCACGGGTGTGAGCACCTATGTGGTTGTGCTCGAGAAGATGGGCACCATCTCCTTTGTCGGCGACAGCGTGGCGGGTCTTGCGTCTCCGATGCTTGCCGCCCTGCTTCTGTGCTTCATCGGCGCTTTAGTGTCAGCCTTCGCATCCTCCACAGCTGTGCTTGGATCCCTTATTCCGCTCGCCGTTCCGTTCCTGCAGGCCGGAACGGGCGTCAGCCCGATTGGCTTCATTGCCGCCATGGCCGTCTCGTCGACCATCGTCGATGTGAGCCCCTTCTCGACCAATGGCGCTCTCGTCCTGGCTAATGCCCAAGGTGTCGACCGGGAGGCGTTCTTCCGCAAGCTCATGGCTTATGGTGCCCTTGTGACAGTAGTCGCGCCGATCGTCGTCTGGGCTCTGTTTGTCGTGCTGTGAAGCTCATCGTCTGGTGAAAATGTAGGAGATGAATGTGAAGCTCTCTCGATCAATGGCTGGACTGGAGGCGGCGCCAGCCTTCCTGAGCGACTTGATAGATACATTGACTGAGCGAGGGCGTTCCCTGCTCGGGCCGAAGACTGGGCGGGAGATTGTCGCAAAAGACGCTCTCCCGACGATCGGCGAGTTGCTGCTCTCGCGCCGGGGCGAGGCCTCGGGCGTAGCGCTCGCGCAAACCCTCCTAGCGAGTTACAACGCCGCGCCGGGCGAGGACCGGCTCGTGTTTCTCCAGGCGCTGGCGGATCGCTTCGGACCTGATCGCCGCAGGATTGAACTTGCCATCGAAGCAGTGCGCCAGGATCAGGGTACGGATGCACTGGAGGGCCTGCATGCTGCGGCGGAACCAAGAAGGCAAGAACTGATCCGGCGTCTGAACTTGGCTCCTGGCGGAACCTCGGCCTTGGTGCAGATGCGCGAGGAACTGCTCGCGTACCTGCCCAAGCACCCGGAGCTGAAGCCGGTCGACGCGGACTTCTCACATCTGTTCTCATCCTGGTTCAATCGGGGGTTTCTGGTGCTGCGGCCGATCGACTGGACCACGCCTGCCAACATTCTGGAGAAGATCATCCGCTACGAAGCTGTGCATGCGATCCAGAACTGGGACGACCTGCGCAACCGCCTCCAGCCGGATGATCGTCGGTGCTATGGCTTCTTTCACCCACAACTCGTCGACGAACCGTTGATCTTCGTCGAGGTGGCGCTCACCAAGGAGATCCCCGGTGCGATCGGTCCGCTGCTTGACTTGAGTCGCACCCCGATTGCCGCGGCCGAGGCAACGACCGCCGTGTTCTACTCGATCTCGAACACGCAAAAGGGGTTGGGCGGGGTGTCCTTCGGCAACTTCCTGATCAAGCAGGTAGTGGAGAACCTCAAGCGCGAACTGCCGAACCTGAAGACCTTCGTGACCCTCTCGCCAGTCCCGGGCTTTGCCCGCTGGCTGGATCGCGAGCGCATAACGAAGGAGTCAAGCTGTCTCGACAGTGCAGCGAAAGAGGTTCTCTCGATCCTTGATGAACCAGCCTGGAGCACGGACCCGGAGAAAGTCGAGAACGTTCGTGATGTCCTTCTCTCAGTCGCGGCCTACTACTTCCTGAAGGCCAAGGATCCTAAAGGTCGTCCTGTCGATCCCGTGGCCCGTTTCCATCTCGGCAATGGAGCACGGCTCGAGCGCCTGAACTTTATCGGCGACGTGTCCTCCAAGGGCCTGAAGCAGGCACACGGTCTGATGGTGAACTACCTCTACGCTCTCGATGAGATCGAGAAGAACCATGAGGCCTTCGCCGAGAAAGGCGTGGTCGCTGCCTCGCCCATGGTCCGCAAAGCCTTGCGGACCGATCTGCCCTCCCGCGATCTGGTGCCCGCCCCATGACCGCACCAAACCCATTGACTGGGTCCATCATTGACCCTCGCTTCGGAGCCCATGCCATGAATGCGAACCTGTTCGACCGGCTCGAAAGTTCGATTGCAGATCTCACCCAGCCAGCCATCACCTCACCCGCCGGTGAGACGGTTAGCTACGCCGACCTGATCGCACTGTCAGGCCGATTGGCCAACGCGTTGACGGTCCGCGGGGTCAAGCCCGGCGATCGGGTTGCGGTCCAGGTCGAGAAGTCGGTACCGGCTCTCGTCTTGTATCTTGCCACCGTCCGGGCCGGAGCGGTCTATCTGCCGCTCAACACCGCCTACACGCTGGCGGAACTTGAGTACTTCATCGGTGACGCCGAGCCGTCGGTTGTCGTCTGCGATCCTTCCAAACGCGAAGGGATCGAGCAACTGGCCGCGAAGGTTGGAGCTGCGGTCGAGACGCTCGACGCCAAAGGGCAGGGCACGCTGACGGACGCCGCAGCCAAGACCCCTGATACGTTCGGGACGGTGCAGCGCGCTGGCGATGACCTTGCGGCGATTCTTTACACCTCGGGTACGACTGGGCGTTCCAAGGGGGCCATGCTCACCCACAACAATCTCGTATCGAATGCCCTAACCCTGAAAGAGGTCTGGCGCTTCACGGCGGACGATGTGCTGCTCCATGCCCTGCCAATCTACCACACCCATGGGCTGTTCGTGGCCAGCAACGTCACCCTGTTCTCCGGCGCGTCGATGATCTTCCTGCCGAAGTTCGATGCCGACGAGATCCTAGGGCTGATGTCCCGCGCCACGGCCCTGATGGGCGTGCCGACCTTCTATGTGCGGCTGCTGCAGCATCCTGGCCTTACCAAAGAGGCGACCGACGGAATGCGCCTGTTTGTGTCGGGCTCGGCCCCTCTGCTGGCCGAGACCCACCGCGAGTGGAGCGCGCGCACCGGTCACGCAATTCTGGAACGCTATGGAATGACCGAGACGAACATGAACACCTCCAATCCCTATGACGGGGACCGGGTGCCCGGCGCCGTCGGCCTGCCGCTGCCCGGCGTGTCGGCCCGTATTACCAACCCGGACACCGGTGAAGAGCTGGCGACGAACGAGATCGGCATGATCGAGGTGAGGGGGCCGAACGTGTTCAAGGGCTACTGGCGCATGGCGGAGAAGACAGCGTCCGAGTTCCGCTCGGACGGCTTCTTCATCACAGGCGACCTCGGCAAGATCGACGAGCGTGGCTATGTGCATATCCTCGGCCGCGGCAAGGATCTGGTGATCACCGGCGGCTTCAACGTCTACCCTAAGGAGATTGAGGACGAGATCGATGCCATTCCAGGCGTATTCGAGAGTGCCGTAATTGGCGTGCCGCACAAGGACTTCGGCGAGGGGGTGACCGCAGTGGTCGTGCGCTCGAAGGAGGCAGAGGTCGACGAGCAGACGGTCTTGGCGGCACTCGACGGACGCCTGGCGAAGTTCAAGCTGCCCAAGCGAGTCGTCTTTGTCGATGATCTCCCGCGCAACACCATGGGCAAGGTCCAAAAGAACGTCCTGCGGCAGCAGTTCGCTGACCTCTACACGGCCAAGGCTTCATAAGGCGCAGTCGAGAGTCAGTTAGGATGCGTATGGGGGTCGTAGCCTCAGGTCTACGGTCCCCACTCGTTTTGGCGCCTCGGAAGGTAGCGATACCCGACTGTCGAAGCTGGCGGACGTACCAGAGCGAAGGGGACTGCCAAAGGGCTATGTGCCTATGTACGGATTGCATGACGAGCATGCAGCTTTGTCTATTTTGAACGACCAAGTGAACAGCCATATCAATCGAAGGAAACGCTCAAGGACTTTTAGAATTCCAGTAAGGAGTTTGTTCCTTGACCATCATCACTCTACTTCGCCATTCGCTGGCTAATCTTCACCGTAATTCTGCGCAAATCCAACAGCAAAAGACTCTTCGCTCCAGCGAAAGAAGCTACGGATTTTGGTCGACCTTGATTGCGGCACGCCTGCAGGAGGCGGAACTTTTCGCCGCCGGGTATGTACCCGAGCCGAATAATGCAGCTGCTGGGGAGCCCGTCCGCCAGTTCAAAGGCTGGGCATACCATCGCTGATAATGACAAAATCAGCTCGTAAATCTGCAATAGGGTCTAATATATTTGGCCGAATTCCCGAACGGGAACCAACGCTTCGGCTGGTTTTCAGCGGCCATGAATGGGCTCTAAAAAACCAGTAAGACCAGCGATCATAGAGCTAGGTGACAGCTCGCTTCTCAAGCGAGACGAGCCATCTCTCTAGTTCGTACGTCGGGCTATACAGTGTTGATAAGAGGCCAGACCTCCAGGGCGCCTCGGTAAATCATCGCGATCGACACGTAGAGGATGATGGCAAGGCCCACATAGGCAATCCAGCGAGCCGGACGAGCGGCCACCCCATGAAGGCAGCTATCGGCACGACGCGGAAGTAGACCGAAGGTCGGCTTACAATAGGAACAGCAGATCTTCCAGAAGGGCGTGAGATCGTCGCTGCCTGACCCAAAGCGGGCATTTCATGGGAGAATGCCCCGCTGCCGCTACAGCCGTTGAAATGAGGGTTTGTCGTTATCAGCCGCGAAAGCCAAGTGCTTCCAGAACGACGGCGAAAGCGGGTGCGTGCTGCCGGCTGCTTGGGTAGTAGAGTTGGTATCCAGGGTAGGGTTAGCACCAGTCGCCCAGCACCCGTACCAGCTTCCCTTCCCTGATATGTTCTTCGACTAGGTCGTCGGGCAGGTAAGCCAGTCCCACTTTGTCCAATGCCGCTCTCCGTGCAGATTCCAGGCTGTTGACCGCAAGTTGGCCTTCGACGCGCACGTTGATCTCGCGGCCGCGCGGCTCGAACTCCCAGGGGAAATACCCGCCTCGCGTCGCCCGCCGCATGTTGATGCAGCGATGCCCGGTGAGGTCTTCCGGACGCTTTGGCGGAGGATGCGTCTTGAAGTATTCCGGCGTTCCGACGATCGCCTGCCGCATTTCCGGGCCGATGCGCACCGCGATCATGTCCTTCTCGAAGAACTCGCCCACGCGGACGCCGGCATCGAAACGTTCGCTCACGATGTCGGTTAGGTCCTCGTCAGTCACGAGTTCGATCGTGATGTCGGGATATTCGCGCATCACTTTCGACAGCTTTGGCCAAAGCACGGTCTCGGCGGCATGCTGGGTCGACGTGATCCGAACGATGCCTGATGGCTTGTCCCTCAGAACGGCTACCCAGGTGTTCTTCAATGGCCATACTCACAGCGGGCTAGGCAGAGCGGCTGCAGACAGTGGCTCTTTACTGCCTTATGGCGATGTCACATTAACTGACACCGGGCGCACCGAAAGCAAATTGGCCGCTTAACCAGCTCAATCAATGAGACCCGCCGCGGCTCTCCATTCTGCCATGGCGTTGATGCGATAGAGGTGGA
>NZ_JAERQE010000089.1 GCF_016734765.1 Microvirga soli
AGACATGCCGCTCTGGCCGCAAGGAAGCTTGCGCTCGAAGACGGGCGCACAGTCACACGCAAAGAACTCTCGGCCGCGGCCCGCGAGGCTGCTAAGGCATTGGAACTGAAGAACGGCCCCCGGTCAGTTCTGTCCGAGCTCGTGGCCTGCTGGGGCGAGCAGGAGTGGGAGCGGCTGCTGGTGTGGCCATCCAATGACTACCTGGTTAACCGCACCGGCATGTCGGAACGCTCAATCCGGTCGGCTTTCCGCGTCCTCATCGACCTGCAGCTCGTCATTCCGAGGGAATCTCCCAACGGCAAACGCTATGCGGTCAAGGACTTGGCAGGCGACATCGTCGATGCTTTCGGCTTCGACCTGACACCCGTCTACGCGAGGCGAGGGGAGTGGGCCGAGCGTCTGATCGAGCAGAAGCAAGCCCGAGAAGCCCGCAAGCGCGCCTTCGACGAAATCACCATCGCCCGACGGGCCGCCGAGGAGGCCTTAAGTGCCCTTACCGAGCACTACCCGGATCTGGATCGCTCTGACCTTGAAGAGCAGGTCAAAGGCCTGAAGGCCCGGACACCTGTGCGAAGCACGAAGGCCATGCCTCACGCTATCCTCGATGAGTGGACAGCCTTGAGGAGAGCATGCGAGGACGCTTTCTTTATGTCGGGCAATGGCGGCGGAATCCGCCGTCACACTAAGAACAACAACGGATCTCCTAGTGAGCCTTGTAACAAAGGCTTTCCGAAGAAAGCTGAGCCGGTTCGTTCAACCGAACAAACACCGGAGCACCTATCACCGGAATTGATCCTTGAGGCTTGCCCCGCCCTCAGCGACTACGGCCAACCGGTGCGGGATCTGGCGGACATCGTCTCAGCCGGCCGCTACCTGCGAGCTTCGCTCGGGGCCCATGAGAGCGCCTGGGCCGAGGCGGTGGAGGACATCGGCACCGTCAGGGCGGCCATTGCGGTAATCTACGTCCTGCAGCTCTACGAGGATGACCTTGCCAAGAATGGGGGCGAGAGCCGGATCAAGAACCCGGGCGGCTACTTCCGCGCGCTGACCCGCATGGTGAAATCCGGCAAGATCGACCTCGCCGTCGAACTCCTGGCCATGAGGAGACGGAGGATGTCATAGGATCACAGGCCATCGAGATGCGTCGCATGAAGTTTGAGTCAAGAGTATGTTTTGTTCAGGTCTGAAGTGATGCCGAGAGGAAGTCATTCTTCAGTCTCGGCATCTATGCCGGATCGGATTGTGAGGCAACTGTAAGCCTCGCGAAGCGTCTTATTCGTGAGATAAGTGAGCCGTACCACCTTGAAGCGAAAAGCATTGTTATCAATGTCTCCGTGGGTATTGCTTTCGCTCCAGCCTGCGGTGACGGAGATGAACTGATGCGTGCTGCGGATGAGGCGAGCTACGAGGCGAAACGAAGTGGCAAAGGGCAGTATCGTCTCGCCAAGTCCCAGGCGCTAGAGCCGGTTCCTTCGCTTTGTGTGCATGCGGATGCACTGAATCAGAAGATCCGAACCCGTGCTAGCGGGTGTGATCAGCCCGACATTCTCCTATAGAAGCTCCGCTGTCCCGAAACATACCCGAGTGATCCATGCTTCAATACGAGCAGGTCCACGATCTGGCGGGCTCCCTATCACCTTCAGGATAGCCCTAAGATGAGATACAGTTGGTGAATTTCTCTGAGGCGGTCGTCCGGTTTCAGCACGCTTGGTCGGTTGCCCTCGTCCCACTCTCAAGTTGCGTGCTTTGCTTTTGCTCGTTCCCTAAATGCAAGTCAGACGTCATGTTCGGAAAGATCTCGGACGAACTGTGCAAGCGCGGCCGGTGAGGGTACGACACCTACCAATAGCCGCTAGGTCGGACGCGGCGCCTGATGTAAAGCGAGGATCCGAAGAACCGGATCGGGTGCACAGGATAAGCGGGCGTCGACATTGACGCAAGCGGCAGTAGCTTCCAAGTCGAATCGTACTCTTGGACCTGACAAGTGTTGCGATCGAATGCAATGCACAGCTACGAGCGCTGCTGCTTCGCGTGCACGACCGATTTCCTTTTCTGATCCTCCCGAGAGATCCCTTGTTGGCTTCGCAAGCCTATGAGGCAAGAAATTTTGTTACATAAGCTTTGCCTGAGCTGACATGCCAGAGCATGGACCCTCAACAATCGCTGTCCTTGGAATCATTGTTACTGAGAAAAAGCCGCGACTTGTTTATCTGGGCTCTTGGTAGCAAGATACTTCTCAAATGCACGGTGAGTTCGTTCGAGTTCTACTACTAAATGCTCGACTTGTTCTGAACCATCGCGCAGTAGGTCTACGTTTGTGATCTTTCGCCAGCCAACGCAGATCTCATGCACGATCCTTGCTCCAACATTTGCTGAAGCGCTTTGCAAACCGTGGGCCTCGAGGCGGAACCTGTGGGAATCTCCGCACGCAGCGGCATTCTGCAGTTCAGCGATGAGACAATCGGCATCTGAAAAGAACTCCTCCACTAGGGCCGAGACAAAGTCCCAGCCCCCAAGTTGCTCCAATTCCTTCAGAAGCGATCCGTCGATTAAAGTCGTGTGATCAGTCGGGGATTCAATCAGATTTGGGCTGTTTGTAGTCTCCAAGCACTTCGGTAGAGAGCCAACTTTCTCCTCAATTATCCTGAGAAGTGCCAACGGCTGCACCGGCTTTGTCAGACATATGTCCATACCTGCCCCGTGAGTCCGCGTCACAACGTCTGATGTCGCGTCAGCGGTCAGAGCAATGATGGGGATACGGGTACCCTGTGCCTCCGTGAACCTGAAGAGCTTAGCGGCCTCAATGCCTGTCATGACAGGCATGTTGAGATCCATGATGGCGAGGTCAAATTTCCCCGTCTCGAGCGCGTCGAGGGCATCCTCTCCGTTCACGACGCAATGTGTTGAATGCCCTCCACGCTCCAGAATTTTCGATATTACCATTCGGTTCGTTGAGTTGTCGTCTGCAACAAGAATCGAGAGAGGTCTTGATGCCCTGGGAAGCTCGATCTCGGTAGGCCCGTGCCAAAGTGACTGCGCCAAGGACGTTTGCGCAGCAGCTGCAAAAGCTCCCACCCGCACTTCCTCTGAAGTGAAATCAAGCGGAAGTACGCTGCTTGACCACCGCCTCAGTCGCTCTGTCGACAGAATCCGAGAGGCTTCCGGACGTATTATTATTGGATTTACCGAGAGGTCTGCGCTTGCAATCTCGGCAACCAGCATTTCTTCTGGAAAATCGCTGTAGTAGAAAACCAACTGCTCTGCCGTGCTGCCTCTTTGCACATTTTCTCTTGCTCTTGCGAGCGTTCCGACAACTGGAGTGTCGCTCCTGAAACCGAGACGGGATACAAAGCCGCCCGCTAGATCGGTGTTTGAGCAAACCAAAAGAGGCGAAGATAGCTGCGACAGATGCTGGCTTGGACCGCTTCGTTCTGATCTGGTCATTGGAAGGGTAAACCAGAAGGAACTGCCGTGACCTTCCTGACTATTGACACCAATCTCACCACCCATGGCTGTGATCAACTGTCTGCAGATCGATAGGCCTAAGCCGGTCCCACCGAAGCGGTTGATGATGGTTTCATCCGCCTGGGCGAAGCTCTCGAAAATTCTGTCAGTAGCATGAGCGGCAATACCGATGCCGGTGTCGGATACAGCGAAGTGAATGAAGAACCCAGCATCCGTAGTCACTGGATGGGCAGAGAGCGTGATATATCCCTGTTGTGTAAACTTGATCGCATTGCCAAGAAGATTAAGCAAAATCTCCTCAAGGTGATGCTTTGGCCCCCGGAGTTGTGATGGTGTCCACGACGCAACGTGAATGGTGAGCCGAAGCCCCTTCTGCTGAGCTTGACTGAGTAACATCGCCCGCGCGGAGGACAAAACCTCCAACAGATCAAAGTCGACGTTCTCAAATGACGTATGGCCTGCCTCAATGCGAGATAGGTTCAAGATGCTATTTATTTGCCGAAGCAGAGCGTCTCCAGCAGTGCCAATAGTACGAATGAAGCCACGTTGCTCAAGGTCAAGGCTCGTCCTAGCCATAAGACTGGACAGACCGATAATCGCGTTCAGCGGAGTTCGTAACTCGTGACTGACGCTTGCCAGAAACAGCGTCTTAGCTCGATTCGCTGCTTCAGCTTGTGCTTTGGCATTGGACAGCTTACGGATTAAAGTACTTGTATAAAGCGGAAGAGCAATCAAACTCAGCAGCATAGTTCCCGACAGATACATATCATCGTGCCATCGCGGTGTCGTATAGACTACCGCCGTGAAGCAGACGATTGAGACCGTCATTGCAATGTAAAGAAAGCGAACTCCGAAGCGGAACCCGTTGCCGAAGGTGATCCAAAGATACAGCAGAAAAAGAATAGATGAGGGATCACCCACATAACGCATCTGAAAAGACACAGTGGCGAGGTCACTTACAATTGCGACTACGCGTCGAATTGTTGACCGCTGCGGCCAGAGCAAGACATGAACTGCGATCCCGGCAGAGATAAGAGCGAACAAGGTACCGCTGATTAGCGCCTCCCTCGGTACCTCGGAGTTGGCCCAAAACGTGTAAGACACAATCAGAACTAGAAGGATAAGCCTGTTGAGGCTCATCTCATGCTCGCGATCAGGGCTATTTCTGAAGCGGGATAGAACTTTGGTGATCACTTGGTCCGCGCTTTTCCAAGTTGGGTTACCTGCTTAGAAACGAAGTACCGCGGCCGTTCTTGCATCAATGTACTGAACGTTTCAGCGGGTATAGGCCGGCTGAACAGATACCCTTGAGCCTCGTCGCAAGGATGACTGAGCAAGCATCCGAGCTGGAGGTCAGTTTCAACACCCTCGGCGACCACCTTCAGCCCGAGGCTCTCAGCCAGCGAAATGATCGCTCTGACGATCGCCTCGTCACGAGTTCCATCCGCGAGGTTGCAAACAAATGACCGGTCAATTTTAAGCGTGTCGACAGCGAAGTTTTTGAGATAGCTGAGCGAGGAGTATCCGACCCCAAAATCGTCGATCGCAATCCGAACTCCTAACTGCTTCAGCTTCTGGAGCGTCAGTTTGGTTCTCTCGACATCCTTCAGAAGACTGCCTTCGGTGAGTTCCAGCTCAAGGTATTCCGGCCTGAGACCTGTTCTCTTGAGTGTATCGGCAACAAGTTGCACAATATCTTGGCGAAAAAACTGCACTGGAGATAAGTTCACCGCAACCTGAAGGTGATCATTACCCAGGTTCTGCCAAGCGGCAGCTTGAGTGCAGGCCTCGTTTAGAACCCAAGCGCCGATCTCATTGATGAGGCCTGTCTCTTCAGCGAGATCGATGAAGATGTGTGGGGATGTGATGCCAAAATCGGGTCGCATCCACCGTAGCAACGCCTCGGCACCCACGATCGATCCTGTCTTCAGGTCGACTTTCGGCTGATAATGAAGGATAAACTGATCGTGAGTAATGGCCTTAACAAGGTCAGCCTCTAAGCTAACGGTATTTGCAGAGCTGCTTTCCATTTCCGAGGAGTAGAAGCGCAGAGTGTTCCTTCCCTCAGCCTTAGCCTGATACATTGCCAGATCGGCGTATCGGAGGAGCTTCTCAACGTCCCGGCCATCACTCGGAGACAGGGCTACACCGATCGTACATCCGATTTTCAGCTCGCTGCCATCTAACAGGAATGGGGCTGACAAGCTGTCGATGATCTGTCGCGCAAGCTTCTCTGCATCACGTGCGACGTTGATCCTTGTTTGCACGACCACAAACTCGTCACCAGACATTCTTGCGATTAGATTGTCGCTCGGAATGCATGCGATGATACGGCTTGCTACCTGCTGGAGGATCCGGTCACCTCCAGCGTGGCCTAGCGCGTCATTGATGGATTTGAACCGATCAAGATCAATCAGGAGCAGTGCAAAAAGCCCTTGCTCGGCATCGATCTCTTGCTGAACCCTCTCGTAGAGCATTCTTCGATTGGGAAGGCCAGTGAGGGTGTCATGAAGTCCGATATGTCGCAGCGTGTTCTCCGCTTGCTTACGCTCGGTTATATCAATCGAGGTTGTAAGGATTCCTGTTACCCCACCGATGGACTCGCGTAATGACGTTTTGGTCGTCAAGAATGCGCGCTGCGATCCGCTCCTGTCTGCAATCTGTTCCTCGAAGCTGGCAGATTCACCTTTGTTCGTTGAAACCGACTTATGAATGTTCTTAGCCAATTGTCTCTGATCGCTCCGAATGACATCGCTAATTCGTCTTCCTAGCAACGATCCAGGTGTCGCGTTGACAAACTTGGCGAAGTGATCGTTGACGAAAACAATGCGGCCATCCTCGTCGCTCGCGCTAATCATTGCTGGCACTGTATCAATGACCTGGGTCAGTGCCTCCCGGCTGTTGCGAACCAGTTCTTCTTGGGAGCGCTCGCTGATTCGAAGCTGATGCTCAAGGGCAAGTGCGCGCCCCTTGATGATCTGCTGTTGCCGCTGGAGCTTGAGTAGATTACGGGCGCGGGTGATGAACTCATAGTGATCGACAGGTGACCGAAGGAAATCGGTTGCTCCGGCTTCCAATGCCTGTAGTCGGAATGCTCGATCGTCGTAAGCAGTGATTACGATAACAGGGACATCAGCGCCATTCTTGCTGGTCCGGACATGTCGCGTAAACTCTGCTCCGTCCATGCCGGGCATTCGAAAGTCGGTCACTATCAGGTCGGGGCAGGAGTTATGCAGCCAAGCAAGAGCCTCATGCGGCGATGCTGAGGCGTGTACAACCGCACCTTCTTCGATCGCCTGCGCCAACCGAGAGTATATGTTGCGGTTTGTGCTTCTATCGTCGACAATCAGAATAGTTGTCATCCATCGCCCCCCAGCGCTCCCAGTCTATCGGTTTCGTCAATCCTCTCGTTTTTCCGAGCGCGATTAGGTGTCAGCTCGGAAGCTGACCTAATTTATCGTTGTCGATCGGTCGGTCGCGCAGTGTTTTCTTGGATTAGATTTGCTTGGTTGCTCATCGAAGGTTGTCGGGCTCGTCAGCTGAATACCAGCCCGTCGTTGACCTAAACGAAGCAGGTCACATCAAGCCGCATTTGCACTGCGCAGGTAGTTTATACCACAAGAGGGTAGGGACTGTGTCCTAATTGCACGGCTTTCTTCAGGGATTGGTTAATGGAGGATTGCAGGAGGAGGTGCCGAAGCATGCGCCGGCAGGGCAGGGCCATGGATGCTATGCACACTCGGATCATTAACCAAGTATCGTGACTGGGCCAAACAATGGCTACACATATTTCAGTTAATAGATCATTATCCTTAGGAATGAACGCCTGCTGGAAGTGAGGCGGACTGAGCGGCGAGATGAAGCTCGTTGCGTCAATAGTATCTCTATGATGGAGAATGTTTATGCTGGCACCGTCGGTTCAGCTAAATGACCGTATCCTTGGCGACGTTACATCTGTCGGCACTGACGAAGCGTCCATAATTGAGGTTCCCACGCCTAGGCCTCACTCAAAGCCGACACGACAGATCGCAACAAACCTTCTTCTGCCGACCATCGACGTGCGGATTGACTTTGAGCAGAAGATCTACTGGGCAGCGATGCGTCGAAGTCAGCATCCGATGATCACTATGGAGCTGATACGGGACATGTTGTGCGTGCAGGAATCTGTCCGTGCAATCATGGAGGAAGGAAACCGAGAGCAGCATCAGCACCTCGAGTACTTCGTCGCGACATCTCAAACGCCAGGCGTTTACAACTTCGGCGGAAACCTTGCTTATTTTGCGGATTGCATTCGCCGGAAGGATCGTGCGGGTTTGCAGCAGTACGCCTATGGCTGCATCGACGTCATTTATGGAAACGCAATGGCGTTTCACACCCCCGTAATCACGATTGCGCTGGTCGAGGGCGATGCATTAGGCGGCGGATTTGAGTGTGCGGTCTCGTTCGATGTCCTAGTTGCGGAGAAAAGCGCAAAGATGGGCCTTCCAGAGATATTGTTCAATCTCTTTCCAGGAATGGGGGCATACAGCTTGTTGGCTCGTAAAATCGGTACTGCGGCGGCTGAAAAACTGATTATGAGTGGTACGGTCTATACGGCTGAAGAACTGCATCGGCTCGGTGTTGTCGACATCCTCGCCGAAGATGGACAGGGGGAGAATGCTGTACGAGACTATATCGCTTGTAACAGACGCAAGCATAACGCCCATAAGGCGATTTATCGTTCTAAGCGGCGTGTCAACCCACTGACCTATGAAGAGTTGCGGGACATTGTGGATATTTGGCTTGATGCGGCGATGGACTTGGGAGAGCAAGACCTGCGCAAGATGGCGCGGCTTGTTGGAGCTCAGGGGCGTCGTTTAGACAAAAGGGATTGATGCTACTGAGGTAGGGGCAGGGCGCGCCTTTGTGCGGAGCCTGAACGGGCTTTCAAGTAAGGGAGCATCGACTCATCAAGACCCGCGCAAGAGTTTGACCCGCCCGATATAGAGCTCTGCTGGAAGCTGGCTATCTCAGAGTTGCGCAAGCGTGGGTCGGAACCAACTCGATGCCGTGGACAAAGGCAAGAGCACTCGACGATCGATGGACTTAGAAACAGATTGTGAGAACCAAATCACCTCAGCGGGGAGTGTTTCGCAGACCTCAAACAAGGTGCTTGGGACCGGAAGGGGCTGAGCCACATGACGGAATGCGACCGATTTCTACTGTGCTTCAAGATTTCATATGAAGGGAGGCATGGCCTAAAAGGTCGCTCCATGAATGGGTGCGGTCTGGCGGACGCGGCGTGTCCTGACTCCCGTCCAGAGGCGAGGAGATCCACTGCTGTCCGCCAGAGAATAGCGTAAGAGACCCATCTGGCTTTGGCGTATGAACGGAGTTCTTGTTCTTGCAATGGCGTTTTGCCGCGTTGGACACTTGTTCCCGGCAGTTCCAAGTGTCGCGGCCGAATGCCCGGTGGGTGAGCGATTTCACCTTTGTGGTGACCTGGTCGGGTTTCGTCTATGTGGCTTTCCCGATCGACGCCTTCGCTCAGCGGATGGTGAGCTTGCGCGTGTCGCGCACGGCTCGGGCCGACTTTCGGCTCGACATACCGCAGTAGGACATGGTCGGTGATACGGACGTCATCTGTCGGACGGGAGCGTCGCTCGACCTTGGCAAGGAGAGAACGACGCGTCGCCTCCATGTGCGCGACCTCACCTTGCAAGGCCGTCATCTCTCTATGATGTTCCGAAATCCGACCGTGGATCGTCTCAATCTTCGATTTCAGATCGTCGATCTTGCCGACAAGATCGGACGTAGATCGACCGATTTCTGCTCCCATCACGCGCTCCATGTAGGACGTTATCTCTCATCAAGCCAGGTGAGGTAGCAGTTCAGATCGTCGGTGTAGGTGGCGATGGTCCCGGCAGAAGCCCCGAGCTCTGTCGCCAGGGCGTCGAGCCAGAGTCAGGCTATCCGCTGATTAGTGCGCATGAAATCCTCTCGATCGGGAGCAACATGGCATGGCATCCGTTACTGGCTTCTTGTCAGAACTCTGAAGCAAGCACCCGCCATGATCGCAATTCTCGGCAGAGCTCTATCCAATGAATTAGATTCATACCGTCAGGGTCTTGAACTTGTTCCGACGGTTTGGGTCCAGCTTCAGCGGGAGTACTGTCACAATCATCTGCTCTCGTCGCTGTCAGATGATCCTTACCTTCGGGGATGCTGCCAGATTGCGGCGTGTCAGCTTGGTGATAACCATGACCTTGGGGTAGGTGTCCCAATACGAACTCGCAAAAGCAGCTCGTTACAAGCAGCCGAGCCACTGATGCGGCTGCGGTCATTGTAAACCTAAATGCGTGCGGCGCGGCATTCATCCAGCAAGTCCCGGCGACCTCAGCGGGCAATGCACTGCCGAATGTCCCTGATGATCATCGGACCGGCTCCGTACCTTCGGCAGGGTCAGTTCAGGTGCTGGGTAAAGTAAGACGATAAGTGAAGCAATCCCAGGAGAGAATGACGGGAAGATCACCGGACGGTTGAAGGAAAAGACGAGATAAATCCCAAAAAGGACACCTCACGCCGCGCTCAAAGACGATCCGAAGCGGTGCAGCACCTGAGACAAGAGTGACATCATCGATCCTTCGACGGGCGGCCCGCACAACGCAGGCCAGTCCACACTCATCATCAACCCTCATCGAGACCTATTCCATGTCCACACCTCAGGAAGATCCTGCACAAGTCATACCCGACCTCGTCGCACTCACCAGGAAGCGCATTATCGGCCAGGATACCGCCGTCGAGGTATTCGCCCTGGAGGTCTGCAACCACATCGCGCTTAGCCCCCTGCAGCGCCGGCCTGGTGTTTTCCTCATTGCCGGTCCAAATGTCGAAGAAGACCATCTCGATCTGATCGGCGGCCTGGTCCAATCTCTGAAGAGCATGGGCGGCCTGTACAAGCTGGCCGGCAATCCTGGTGAGGATACCGACCAGATCTTCTCATCGTCCCCCGTTGCAACGGAGGGGGACTCGTTGCTGCAGGCTCTGAAGCACAGCCCTGACGGCGTGTTCGTGCTTCAGGCTATTGATCAAGCCCACCCGAATCTCCGCACCCGCCTCGAGTGGATCTGGAGGCATGGCCACCTTGTCGATGAAGCAG
>NZ_JAERQE010000008.1 GCF_016734765.1 Microvirga soli
GCTGCCAGTCTACCGCATCGTTCGCTTCGCCGCCCTGCGCTCCCACATCACCCGCCAGAAATGGCCAAAGTCGAGCTCAGATGATGTAGAGATACTTCATGTCGGACGCGAGGCCGGCGTTCTTGAGCACGACGCCTGTCTCGAACTCACCATCGGCGTTGAGATCCGACACAAGGAAGCCTCTGTCGTCCTCAGGATTGTACAGGAACACGTGCCTGACGCTCGTGTCGCCGTACAGATAATCGGCGTCGGAGGCGGCGGTTGCGATGGAATACGCATCCGTCTTGACTTCACGGTAGTTGCGTGATGTTCCCTTGATCGTCATGTCGATGAAATCGTCGTAGCGGTTCCAATCCATGATCGTGTCGGCCGTGCTCTTCGTGAGGCCGGAATCGCCTCTCTTGAACACGAACTCGTCTTCTCCCGCTCCGCCGAACAGCGTGTCGCGTCCGGTGCCGCCGGACAGAAGATCGTCCCCGAAGCCGCCGGAGAGATAATCGAGACCGGACCCACCATAGAGGTCGTCTCGTCCGTCAGCACCGTAAAGGTCGTCATGGCCGGCGCCGCCGATCAGATAATCATCCCCGAAACCGCCATCGATCGTATCGTGATCCCAGCCGCCGAAGATGTCGTCGTGTCCATCCCAGCCGTAGATCAGATTATTGCCGTCATAGCCGTAGATGGTGTCTGAGCTATCAAAGCCTTCGATAGTGTCGTCGAAGTCATCCCCGTAGATAGTCGCCATCGTTGTCTCCGCAGTCTTCTGTTGCCGGGGTGCTCTCGTTGCGAGACCCGTCGAAGGTTCAGGCCCGAGTTGTGCCACAGGGCGGTTAACCCCTCGTGACTGCATCATCGGACAGGATGGCTGAATGGTGGCAAGGCGGCCCGTTCATCGGCCGTATAGCTGAAGGCCCGGCTGCGCACTGATAGCATGATGAACGATTGGTAAAGATCAGGACAGCACGCGAAGGCGTTCTCGCCATCCTGTGAAAGGTGGATGGAGTTTCCTCCATTCATTGGCAAAAAGGGCCGGCGCTTAAAGCATGAGCGCCAGACTCTTCGAATTCTCGGAAAAGGGATCGGTTGTCCGTCTACGGATCAATAAACGTCGTAGGATCGGTAAGGGCGCTCGTATCCCTCGTCATAATAGTCCCTCTGACCACGATCATACTCGCGGAAGGATCTGCGGTATCCGTCGTCGTATTGTCTGGGACGCTCCTCGTACCGTCTCGGACCCCGATCGCGTCCTTGGGCGATAAAGGCGCAGCGCTTGGCAACGCCTGGAGCGGGATCGCCGAACGCTCTGTTGGAGCAGGGGATGCCGCCGTCCCGAACGAAAACCTCAACGCTCCGACCGGGAATGCCGTAGATCACACGGGTCGGATAGGGAACGCGGCAAAACCCGTTCTCCCGTGCGCAAGGCACCAGCCCTTGCGCCTGTGCTCCCGACGGTATTCCGACGATGGCGCCACCGATGAGAAAAGCCGTGGCCAAAACTGCACGAAACATGGTCCGTTCTCCATTCCAGGTGTACCGGTGTACGCCTCTCATGATGAACGCAGCAATAATGGCGAGTGTTCACAACCGAGGTGATCGCTTACCGCCACACGCTCGGGAGCGGCGCCAGGGGATCGTCGTCATTGGCGCTCGCGACCGGCCTGGGCTTGATCATCACCAGCGGCAGGACGGCGTGCGAGAACAGTTTCGTGGTGCAGTAAGACAGGACCTGAGCCATCAAAGCCTCCATCGAGGGCAGCCGGAAGCTAGCCTCAGATGGGACGGCCCGATGTGCTCTTCCGCACCCTGCTTATGAAACGGCCTGACGCGTCAGATCGGAGGAGTGCCTCCGGTGCAGCCGTAGCCTCCATCTGGATACGGCCTGAAACGTGTTGTCGTTCACGGCTGACGTCGATCCGATCGTCATATGGGCCATCGGGATGAGACCCTCAGTGAAGGCTTTGTCGGTGCAGGCGGAAATCAGGATTCGCATGGTCAGCCTCCCCCAAAGGCTAGGATCAGCTTACGATCATGTTTCGATTTCGGGTGCACTCGGAGGAGGTAGCCTCGCTGCTCTGGGGGAGTATGCGGGCAGGTGCAGCCTAAAGCATCGGATCCGATGCTTTAGGCACTGGCATCCTCTATCTCGCTGCTCAGGGCCAGCCACTCTTCCTCGACCGCTCCCAGGGTGAACGCGGCCTCCGCGCGCATTCTGGACAGCTCGGATGCCTTCGCCGGGTCCTTCTGGAAGGCGGTACCGTCGGCCAGCGCCGCATCGACCTTGCCGATGACATCCGTGAGTTTGGCCATCCGGTTCTCGAGCGCCTCCAGCTTCTTGCGCAGAGGGGCAAGCGCCGCCCGGCGCTCAGCAGCGGCCCTGCGCTCGTCGGTTTTGGAGGCCGTGGGAGCCTGCTGCTTGTCGGAGCGCTTCTGCGGATCGAGCTCTCCCGAGAGGACGAGCTGGCGGTAATCGTCCATGTCGCCGTCGAAAGGCTTCACACTGCCGTTGCCGACGATCCAGAGCCGGTCGGCGCAGGCCTCGATCAGGAAGCGGTCGTGGCTGACCAGGATGACCGCGCCTGTATAGTCGTTGATCGCCTCCATCAGGGCCGTGCGGCTGTCGATGTCGAGGTGGTTCGTCGGCTCGTCGAGGATCAGCAGGTGAGGGCCGTTGAAGGCGGCAAGCCCCATGAGCAGGCGCGCCTTCTCGCCGCCCGAGAGCGCGGAGACCGGCGTGTCGGCCTTCGCACCGGGAAAGCCGATCTGCGCCGTGCGGGCGCGGATCCTGGCGACGGGCGTGTCCGGCATGCGCTCGGCCACATGGTCGTAGGCGGTGGCCTTCGGGTTCAGCTCGTCGAGCTGGTGCTGGGCGAAATAGGCGACATCCATGCGCGTGGGTGTTCGCATCTCGCCCTTCATGGGCGCGAGCCTGCCGCCGATGAGCTTGCAGAAGGTGGACTTGCCGTTGCCGTTGGAGCCGAGAAGCGCGATGCGGTCATCCGGCGAGATCGTCAGGTTGAGGCGGTCGAGGACGATGCGCTCGCCATAGCCGACAGCGCCGCTCTCGACAGTGATCAGCGGTGGGGCGGCCGGGCGCTCAGGCCCCGGCAGGTTGAAGGGCAGCACGTCGTCTTCCACGATGGTGGTGATCGCCTCCATCTTCTCCAACCGCTTGACGCGCGATTGCGCCTGCCTGGCCTTGGAGGCCTTGGCCTTGAAGCGGTCGACGAAGGCCTGGAGGTGCTTGCGCTCGGCCTCCTGCTTGGCAGCCGCCTTTGCGGTGAGCTCACGCTTTTCCGCGTATTGCTTGGCGAACGACGTATAGCCGCCGCGATAGATCGCGAGCTTGCCCCGGTCGAGATGCAGGATGTGGTTGACGCAGGTGTCGAGCAACTCGCGGTCGTGGCTGATGACGAGAACGGTATGCGGATAGCGCCCGAGATAGTCGTAGAGCCAGAGCGTGCCTTCCAAGTCGAGGTAGTTGGTCGGCTCGTCGAGAAGCAGCAGGTCGGGTTCGGTGAAGAGCACGGCGGCGAGCGCCACGCGCATGCGCCAGCCGCCGGAAAAGTCCGAGCAGGGGCGGTTCTGCGCCTCGGCATCGAAGCCGAGGCCGTGGAGGATGGCGGCCGCCCGCGCCGGGGCCGAATGGGCACCGATATCGGTGAGCCGCGTCTCGATCTCGGCCCGGCGCAGGCCATCGGCGGTTTCGGCCTCGGCCAGGAGGGCGGCGCGCTCCTTGTCGGCGGCCAGCACCACCTCGATCAGGGTCTCGGGGCCGCCCGGCGCCTCCTGGGCTACGGCGCCGATCTTCATGCCGCGGGGCAGGGTGACGGTGCCGCTCTCCGTGGCGAGATCGCCCTGGATGATCTTGAACAGGGTGGTCTTGCCCGCACCGTTGCGCCCGACGAGGCCCACCTTCGCGCCGTCAGGCAGGTTGAAGGAGGCGTGGTCGAGGATCAGCCGATCGCCGATGCGGTAGGTCAGGTCGTTGACGTGAAGCATGCCGCCTTTTGGCGCGGGACGGCCGCGCTGGCAAGGTGTCTGGACGGCTTGACCGCTTTGCCGCTGCCTTGCGGAAGGCCTGTGCCATAGCCGGAATCGCCAGTGACAGGATCCTCAAGGCTTGACAAAGGGATAAGGCATCTCTTCCGTACCGAAAATGCGGGATCTATGGTATAGCCAAGATATCGTGCAGGGAGGACACCGATGGGGCGGCTCACCGGGATCAAGTTGTTCAAAGGGCTGGAGATCGACCTTGCGCCTTTCGAGACGCGGGCCAATTGGCGCCGTTTCGACCCCGAGGAGGTTGTGGTCGACTTCGACGAGCCCTCGACGGACGTGTATTTCCTTCTCACCGGAGAGGTGCGGGTCCTCATGCGCACGGCCTCCGGCAAGGAGGTCATTCTTCACGAGATGAAGCCCGGCGACCTGTTCGGCGAGCTGGCCGCTCTCGACGGCGTTCCGCGCTCCGCCAACGTCACGGCGCTCACCCGGGGCGAGGCTTGCGTGATGCCGGCCTCCGTCTTCAAGGAGCTACTCTTCTCCCATCAATCCGTATCCGAGCGCCTGTTCTGCCTCATGGCGTCCCGCATTCGCGAGCTGAATGCCCGCTTCATGGAGCAGACGGTGCTCGACCTGCGGCACCGGCTCTATTCGGAGCTCCTGCGACTGTCGACGCCGCGTCAGGACAAGTCCGGCGAGCGGGTGATCACGCCGCCGCCCTTCCACCATATCGTCGCCGCCCGCATCGGCTGCCGCCGCGAACAGATCACCCGTGAGTTCACCATGCTGTCCCAGGAAGGGCTGATCGAGCGCACCAGGGGCGCCCTGATCCTGCGCCAGCCGGACGTGCTCAAGGCCCGGGTGGCCGAGGCCTTCCGGACCGATCATTAGGCCGATACGGCTGCGCGCCTTCCCTCGGTGAGGGCGAGGGCTGTGGCAGACAACATCACGGCCATGCCGATGGCTTCCGGCCAGCCGAAGGCCTCGTTCGCGAAGGCGACGCCCACAGTGACCGCCACGACCGGGCTGACGAAGGAGTAGAGCCCGGCCCGGAAGGCGCCCCAGTCACGCACGAGCCAGAGATAGATCGAGAATCCTCCGAGCGATCCGCCGAGGACCAGGATGGTCAGCCCCATGATGGCTCGTCCATCCGTAAGCCCTGCGAAATAGGCGGGGTCGTAGCCTTCCACCAGGAGCGATACGGGGATGAGGCCGAGTGCGCCGATGCTCGTCTCCCAGAAGGCGAGGGTGATCGGGTGCATCGTCTGCATCAGCGGCCGGCTGACCACGCCGCCCCAGGCGTAGCTCAAGGTTGCCAGAGCCACAGCGCCAAGGCCGATCAGGGCGCCATCCTGCGTCGAGCCTGTCCGCCCGGAGAAGAGCATCACGAGACCGAGGATTCCGAGCGCGATGGCTCCGAGCCTGCGGGGCGTGATCCGCTCCTGCCCATAGAGCGCGCCGATGAGGATCAGGAAGATCGGCATAAGGGAGAGGTTGACGATTGACGACAGCCCGGTCGGGGCGCGGGCCACACCCCAGAACAGCAGGCTGTAGCAGCCGGTGGTGATGAGAAGCGACGCGACGACGACACGCCCCGGGTGCTTCATCCTCAACGGCAGCCCTTTGACGAGGATGAAGGCGAGGTAGCAGAGGCCTGCGAGCAGAAAGCGCATCATCGCCAGGAAAATCGGCGGCACAGCCTCGGAGGCGATCTTCATGGGGAGCCAGGTCAGGCCCCAGATCAGAGCCATCAGAGCGAAGGCCACGATGTGCCCCGCTCCGCTCTTGCGCTCTCCCATCATCCCCTCCCAGCCGTCTGCGCCGTTAAACTAGGGAACGACGGGGCAGGCGGAAAGCGTCGCAAGTGGCTATTATTTTTGACCGTCAGGCCCATAGGCGGCAAAGAACACCCGCAGGGCATTCTCCACGTTCTTCTGAATCTGGTCTTCCGTCGGCGGCTCGCCCACCGAGAAAAGCAGGCGGCGCAGCATGCCCGAGACGCAGAGGTCGAGGAAATGCTGGGCAGCAACCTCGGTGTCCTCGATGGACAGCCGTCCCGCCTCGACCTGCCGGTCCAAATAGGCCTTGAGACGGGCCATGCCCTGGCAGGGACCGGCCTCATAGAAGGCTTGGCCCAAGCGTGGAAACTTCTCCGCAGCGCCCATGACCATCCGGATCGAGGAAATATGCTCGGGCTTGCCCATGCGTAACAGATAGCTCAGGCCGAGCTTTTTCAGGACGCCACGAACATCGGGATCCTCAGGGTCGAGCTTGAACAGCACCTCGGCCAAGCCCTGCTTCTCTTCCGTCGTCAGGGCCTCGAACAGGCTCTCCTTGCTGTCGAAGTAGACATAGAGCGTGCCTTTTGAGACACCGGCCACCTTGGCGATCTCGCCCATGCTGGCGCCGTCGAACCCCTGGGCGAGAAACACCTTTCGGGCGCCTTCCAGGATCTGGCGGCGCTTGGCGCTCTCGGCGCTCTCCTCCGTAATCTGGGAGAATTCTCGGTCCTGAGTGCTGACATGCACGGCGGTCATAGCTTCTATAAATTCCCTTTTAGGCTATTGACCGAACGGTTCGGTCAACTCATATATGGCAGGCAGACAACGCAGATCAAGGCCTATCTGGCAGCTCTATGCAAACAGAATTTGCAGGCCTTGCAGAGGTTTAACATGGCTTATCGGGAAGAGTTCGAGCAGGGCGCAAAGAGCGTCCCCGAAGGTGTTGGAGATGCGTCGGGGCGCCAAGCAGGGCAGGGTGCTCCAGAGGCTGCCGCGCCGCCTAAGGCCAAGAAGGGCCTTGGCAAGAAGCCGCTGATCCTGGCTGTTCTAGCCGGAGCGCTCGCCTTCGGCGGGTATGAAGGGCACGAGTGGTGGACGAACGGCCGCTTCATGGTCTCGACCGAGGACGCCTATGTGCAGGCGGACATCACGATCTTGTCGGCTAAGGTGTCGGGCCATGTGCAATCGGTTGCCGTGACGAACAACCAGAGCGTTAAGGCCGGCGACCTGATCGCCAAGATCGACGACGGCGATTATCGCTTCGCCCTCCAATCGGCCAAGGACAAGCTCGCGACGCAGCAGAGCGCCGTCACGCGCATCGGACGTCAGATCGAGGCGGGCCGCGCCTCCGTGGCGCAGGCTCAGGCGCAGATCGCCGCCGCGAAGGCTGAGGCCGAGCGCGCTGAAAGCGACTATTCTCGCCAGCAGCAGCTTGCCCGCTCCGACTTCACCAGCCGGGCAGCGCTTGAGAACGCCAAGGCCGCCCGCGACCGCTTCCAAGCCAATGTGCAGAGCGCCGAGGCCGCCTTTGCTGCGGCCAGAGCGAATGTCGACGTTCTCGCCGCGCAGCAGAACGAAGCCCAGCGCGTCGCGGCCGAGGAGCAGACCTCCGTCGAGAAGGCTGAGCGCGACCTCACCTTCACGGAGATCCGCGCGCCGGCCGATGGGGTGATCGGCAACAAGGCCATGGAGGTCGGCACGTATGTGCAGCCCGGCGCCCGTCTGGCGGCCCTCGTGCCCATGACCAGCGTGCATGTGGATGCCAACTTCAAGGAAACGCAGCTTGCGTCCCTGAAGGTCGGCCAGAAGGTGCGTATCGAGGTCGATGCCTTCCCGGATGCCGACGTGATCGGCACGGTGGAGAGCGTCTCGCCGGCCTCGGGCGCCGTGTTCAGCCTGTTGCCGCCGGAGAATGCAACCGGCAACTTCACCAAGATCGTTCAGCGCGTGCCCGTGCGCGTCTCCGTCAATCCCGAGATTGTCCAGCAGGGCATCCTGCGGCCCGGTCTCTCCGTGGTCGTCGACGTGGATACGCGCACCTCGGCCGACGGCGAGAAGACCGCCAGCCTCAAAGAGTAAGGAACCATGGCCGCATCGGCTGCCATCCCGAGCAAGCCGCAAGGCTCCATGCCGGCCGCGAAGCCGGCTCCTGTCAGCGGGCGCCGGACCTTTGCGTTCTTCTGCATGGTCTTCGGCATGTTCATGGCGATTCTGGACATCCAGATCGTCTCCGCGTCCCTCGCCGAAATCCAGGCCGGTCTCTCTGCGTCCTCTGAGGAAATCTCCTGGGTGCAGACGAGCTACCTGATCGCCGAAGTGATCATGATCCCGCTGTCGGGAACGCTCTCGCGCGTGCTCTCCACGCGCTGGATGTTCGTGATTGCATCGGGCGGCTTCACGTTTATGAGCTTCATGTGCGCCACGGCCACGAACATCGATCAGATGATCGTCTACCGCGCCCTGCAGGGCTTCATCGGCGGCGGCATGATCCCGACCGTCTTCGCCTCCGCGTTCACGATCTTCCCGCCGGAAAAGCGGCCGGTGATCTCGCCGATCATCGGCCTCGTGGCAACGCTCGCGCCCACCATCGGGCCGACGCTGGGCGGCTATCTCACCGACCTGTTCTCCTGGCACTGGCTGTTCCTGGTCAACATCGTGCCCGGCATCTTCGTGACGATCTCCACTTATCTGCTGGTCGATTTCGATGAACCTGACTTAAGCCTCTTCAAGAGCTTCGACTGGGCCGGCCTCGGCTTCATGGCGGCCTTTCTCGGCAGCCTGGAATATGTGCTGGAAGAGGGGCCCCTGAACGACTGGTTCCAGGACGAGCTTGTGCTGATCCTTACCATCGTGTGCGTGGTCGGGGGCCTCGGCTTCTTCTACCGGGCATTCAATGCCAAGCAGCCGATCGTGGATCTGCGCGCCTTCAGTGACCGCAACTTCCTCGCTGGTTCCTCCTTCAGCTTCGTCATGGGCATCGGGCTCTACGGCCTGACCTATCTCTACCCGGTCTATCTCGGCAGCGTGCGCGGCTATTCCTCGTTGCAGATCGGCGAGACCATGTTCGTGTCGGGCGCGACCATGTTCCTGATGGCGCCGGTGGCAGGTGTCCTGTCGCGCAAGATGGATCCGCGCGTCATGATGGGCATCGGCTTTGCCGCTTTCGCCTTCGGCACGTGGATGATGAGCGGCCTGACCAAGGATTGGGATTTCTGGGAACTCTTCGTGCCCCAGATATTCCGCGGCGTCGGCCTGATGATCTGCATGGTGCCGATCAACAACATCGCGCTCGGAACCTTGCCGCCAGACAGGATCAAGAACGCGTCGGGCCTCTACAACCTCACCCGCAACCTGGGTGGCGCCGTCGGTCTGGCGCTCATCAACACCGGGATCAACAACCGCCTGGACCTCCATCTCCAGCGCCTGCGCGAGAGCGTGAACTGGGGCCGGTCGACGGCGGTCGAGACGCTCGATGCCATGACCCAGAAGTTCCATTCCCTCGGTCCGGATGCGGGTGCGGCCGCGATCAAGACCCTGTCCAACATGGTTCACCGCGAGGCGATGGTCATGGCCTTCGCGGATGTGTTCCTCATGCTGACGATCCTGTTCTTAGGCCTGATCCTCGCCCTGCCGTTCATCAAGAAGCCCCGAGCGGCTCCCGCCGGTGGCGGCGGGCACTGAGTTAACCTCCAAACTTCAGCCCGGCTTTCGAGCCGGGCTTTTTCCTTGAATGGGGCTTTGTTCTCTCGGTCGAACGAAGCAGCCGAGCCTCGTTCCTGCCATCCGGCTCGATGGGCCGGGGAGTGGGGCTTTTAAGCTGTTGTTCTTGCAGTCCAAACATCATAGTTTGCGCGCTGGTTTTCTCAGACAGGTGAAGTTCAAGCATCTTGCCTCCTCCAGCCCGTCAATCCGCCTCCGTCGGTGCAGTGCGCCGCTCCTTCGCCCCCTGGGCGAATCCCGATGCCAAGCCGCTCATCCGCTTCGAGAACGTCACGAAGCGTTTCGGGGATTCCACGGCGGTCGATCATCTCTCCCTGGACATCTTCGAAGGCGAGTTCTTCTGCCTGCTGGGTCCTTCCGGCTGCGGCAAGACGACCCTCATGCGGATGCTTGCCGGCTTTGAGATGCCAACCGAGGGAGCGATCACCTTGGGGAACCAGAACCTTGCCGGCGTGCCGCCCTATCGACGGCCCGTGAACATGATGTTCCAGTCCTATGCGCTGTTTCCGCATATGAGCGTGGAAAAGAACATCGCGTTCGGCCTTAAGCAGGATGGGATGCACAAGGATCAGATCGCCGACCGGGTCGGCGAGATGCTGCGCCTCGTTCAACTCGAGAAGCTCGCCCGGCGCTACCCGAGCCAGCTTTCCGGCGGCCAGCGCCAGCGCGTGGCGCTCGCCCGCGCGCTTGCGAAGAAGCCCAAGGTACTGCTCCTCGACGAGCCGCTGGGTGCCCTCGACAAGAAGTTGCGCGAGGAGACCCAGTTCGAGCTGATGGATATCCAGCACGAACTGCACATGACCTTCGTGGTCGTCACTCACGATCAGGAGGAGGCCATGACCATGGCCGACCGGATCGCCGTCATGGACCACGGCCGGATCGTCCAGGTTGCCACGCCTGGCGAGATTTACGAGCAGCCCAAGACCCGCTTCATCGCGGAGTTCGTCGGCGACGTGAACATCATCGAAGGGCATGTGCAGGGGCAAGAAAACGGCCTGTGGCGGGTGAAGACATCGTCGGCCGAAGTGCCGCTCACCATCGACGACCCGGACGAGGTGCTGCATTCCGGGCAGCCGGTGGCGATTGCCGTGCGCCCGGAAAAGATGGTGATCCAGCGCGACCCGCCGGGGCCCGGCGCCATCAACGTGCTCACCGGCGAGGTGTGGGACATCGGCTATCTTGGCGACTGGACCGTCTATCGGGTCAAGCTCGCCACCGGAGAGATCGTGCGCGTGACGCGCGCCAACGCTTCCCGCTTCGTCGAGAGCCCCATCGAGTGGGATGAGCAGGTCTATGTCACCTTCGCGCCGAATGCGGCGGTGATCCTGGCGGAATAGCCATGATGGAACGCACCCTCACGCGGCGTCTCTCCGCAGGACTCGTGCCTGCCGTGCCTTATCTCTGGCTCGGCGTGCTCTTCCTCGTGCCTTTTCTCATCGTTCTCAAGATCAGCCTCTCGGATCCGGCGGTGGCACAGCCCCCCTACAAGCCCGTCTTCGAATGGAGCGACATTGCCGGCTTCTTCAGCGCGCTAGATTTCGAGAATTTCACCCTTCTGATCGAGGATGATCTCTATTTCAGGGCGACGCTTTCGTCCGTGCGCATCGCCGCCGTCTCGACATTGCTGCTGCTGCTCGTGGGCTTTCCCATCGCCTACGGCATGGCGCGCGCGCCGGAGCGCTATCGGGCGCTTCTTGTTGCGGCGATCATCTTGCCGTTCTGGACGAGCTTTCTCATCCGCATCTATGCCTGGGTGGCGATCCTCAAACCCGAAGGCCTGCTCACCCAGGCGCTCATGGCAGTTGGCCTGATCTCCGAACCGCTCGACATCCTGAACACCGAGACGGCGGTCTATATCGGTATCGTCTATGCCTATCTGCCCTTCATGGTGCTGCCGCTCTATGCGACATTGGAGAAGATGGACGACACGCTGCTCGAGGCGGCTCTCGATCTTGGCTCCACGCCCTGGCGCTCGTTCTGGACGATCACCGTGCCGCTCGCCATGCCGGGAATCATTGCAGGCTCCCTCCTGTGCTTCATCCCGGCGGTGGGCGAGTTCGTGATCCCTGATCTCCTGGGCGGCTCAGAAACCCTGATGATCGGGCGCCAGCTCTGGAGCGAGTTCTTTTCGAACCGCGACTGGCCACTGGCCTCTGCGGTCGCCATCCTGCTGCTCATCATCCTCGTCGTGCCCATCGTGATCTATCGCGATGTCGAGGCCCGGCGTGTGGAGGTACAGCGATGACGATACGCCGCCTCAGCGTCTTCAACGTCACCTCGCTGGTGATCGGCTTCGCGTTCCTGTACCTGCCGATCCTGCTGCTGGTGATCTATTCGTTCAACGCCTCGCGGCTGGTGACCGTTTGGGGCGGCTTCTCCACCCAATGGTACGGTGCGCTGTTCCGCAACGACGCGCTCATGGAAGCCGCCTGGGTGACGTTGCGCGTCGCTTTGCTGTCCGCAACCATCGCAACCGTTCTCGGCACCCTCGCGGCGCTCGCGCTCACCCGCTATGGGCGCTTTCCTGGGCGGACGCTGTTCACCGGCATGGTCTATGCGCCCATGGTCATGCCGGAGGTCATCACCGGCCTGTCGCTGCTGCTGTTCTTCGTGGCCGTCGATTTCGACCGCGGCTTCTGGACCATCACGCTGGCCCACACCACGCTCACCATGTGCTTCGTGACCGTTGTGGTGCAGTCGCGCCTCATGACGTTTGATCGTTCCTTGGAAGAGGCCGCGATGGACCTCGGTGCGCCGCCCCTGCGCACGTTCTTCTCGGTGACGCTGCCGCTGATCGCGCCATCCATCGTGGCGGGCTTCCTGCTCGCCTTCACCCTGTCGATGGACGATCTGGTTATTGCGAGCTTCAACGCGGGTCCCGGTGCCACGACGCTTCCGATCAAGATCTACAGCGCCGTGCGGCTCGGGCTCTCGCCCGAGGTCAATGCGGCGTCCGCCATCCTGATCGGGATCGTGACCCTGGGCGTGATCTCAGCGACCCTGCTGAGCAAGCGCTCGGTCCTGCGCTCGCGCCGCAACGCTCACTGAGCGGTGGCCTGCGGCCTCTGCTCACCTGTCGGAACGCGCTGCGACGGGAAGAGGGGCTTCGCCGCCCCCGACCGCTCGATGAGCGAGCGCACCTGAGGGGTGACGGCGACATTGTCCCAGTCGCCCGTGACGTCGAAGGCGAGGGCAGGGGATTGCCCTGCTGGCGCATCGAGAGCCGCAATGCCTGCCGTGACCTGGAGCGTCCGGTCGACCAGCAGCACCTGCCCGCGAAGCTGGGCCTGCACGGCGTCTCCCTTCAGCCGGCCTTCGACGATCTGGCCGACGCCGTCGTGCATCACGACCTGGGCTTCAGCCTTGCTGAAGGGCGTACGGCCGCCCTTCCAGTTCAGGGAGGCGAGGAGAGGGCGCTTCTCCACGCGGAGCAGGGCGTCCTGAAGGTTGATCCCCACCAGTTCTCCCTCCGTCAGCTCGATCGAGGAGCGGCCCTCGGCCTGACGGATTACGTCCGCAGGGTTGCGGCCCTGTCCATCGAAGCTGAACTGCCCCTGGGCACGGCCGGTAATCCAGCGCGGCTCGCCGACGGCGGCGAGAAAGGGGGCGATCTTCACCCCCGAAAAGGTGCCTTGGCTCTTGAAGTCGACGAGACCGTTATGAGCCGCCATCGACAACCGCCCCTTCAAGGTGCCGTCATAGAAGTCGGCCCGCCCGATGGACGCCTCGATGCGGCCGGGCTGGATGAGCACGCTGGCCGCCATGTCGTCCAGGCTGAGGCGCCCGAGGCTGGCGCTTGCGGCCGAGAGGCGGAGGTCGAGGTCGGTCCCCGTGGCCCCGGCCAGGTCGATGGCCTCCTCGCTCCATGAGCCTGAGGAGGTGCGCGTCTGGTTGAACGGCGCGAAGAGGTCGGACAGGTTGAGCGTATCGGCCGCCAGAGTTCCGGCAATAATCGGCCGCTCCGTATCGAAGCGGACCCCCAGGGTGCCCTCCAGCTTGTCCGATCCCAAACTGATGGAGACCGCAGGCCAGGAGAGACGGCGGCGATCCATGGAGAAGTCGCCGCTGATCGACAGCGCCTGCAGCAGGGATCCGAAAGGAAGGTTCAGTCCGCTCCATCGGGTGAAATCGCGCACCGAGGCCGTCTTGATGGTGCTCTCCCCGGTCACGCGTGGCCCATCCCCGAGTTGCGCCTCGCCCTCGGCCGTGAGGCGGGCGCCGGACGCGGACAGGCTCAAGGAGAACGGGCTGATCTTGTTGGAGGCCAGCAGGTCCGGGAAGATCGAAGCCTCGTCCAGGGAAACAAGCTCGTCCCGCCAGCGGGCGGACCCAGAAGCCGTCAGAGGTTCGGACGCGTCCACCCAGCGGATCATGGCATTGAGCCCGTCGAGATTGGCGTCTTTCAGGTCTGTCCAGCGCAACGAGGATTTCGACACCACGAGCCGGCGGGCATGGGTTTCGGTCGAATGGTCATTGAAGACCTCCGTCCATTTGACCACCCGGAGCTTCTGGGCCGAGGCGGTGATGCGGGTCTCTGTCAGGTCGAAATCGGACAGTTCGATCCGCCCGAAGAGCAGAGGCAGAATGCGCAGCTCGCCCCGCAGGGTGCCGCCTTCGGCCTTGAGCGCCTCGTCCGGGAACTGGAGCGCGACATCCTCGAACTTGACCCGCGGGATGGGCAGCACAGCGAAGGTGCTGCGGCCCCTGACCCTCAGGTCCAGGCCATATCGCTCTTTGACGTGCTCCCTCAGCTCCGCCGACAGGCCACCTCCCGGCAGTGTCCAGGGGGAGGCCGCCGTCCCCAGAACGGCAAGCGAAATCAAGGCGATGAGAAAGACAACGCGGCGAGACATGGAACGAATGTTGTAAACCTTGGGCGCTGCCTCGCAAGCGGTGAAGAGGAGATGTCCTCAGGGCAGGGCCGTATTCATGAATGCTATCCATATATCCATACGAAGGGATTGTCTAAATTGAGGCCAGGTTGCAGGGTGGCCGCCATTCGAACCGCGACACTTCGAACGGGCTGGCACCGGCCCACAAGGAGAGGATTTGATGGATAAGGTTTACAGCGACGCCCGCTCGGCGCTGGCTGGCCTGGTCAAGGATGGCATGACCATCATGGCCGGGGGCTTCGGTCTCTGCGGCATTCCTGAGGCGCTGATCGAGGCGATTCGTGATTCGGGGGCGAAGGATCTGACCTTCATCTCCAACAATGCGGGCGTGGACGGGGTCGGCCTCGGCCGTCTCCTGGAAACCCGCCAGATCCGCAAGATGATCTCGTCCTATGTGGGTGAGAACAAGCTCTTCGCCCAGCAGTACCTCTCCGGCGAGCTGGAGCTTGAGTTCAACCCGCAGGGCACCCTGGCCGAGCGCATCCGCGCCGGCGGCGCGGGCATTCCGGCCTTCTACACCAAGACCGGTGTGGGCACTCTCATTGCCGAGGGCAAGGAAGTGCGCGAGTTCAACGGCGAGAGATACGTCATGGAGACGGGGTTGTTCGCCGACATCTCGGTGGTGCATGCCTGGAAGGGCGACACGGAAGGCAACCTCGTCTACCGGAAGACCGCCCGCAACTTCAACCCGATGATGGCCACCGCCTCGCGGATGACCATCGCGGAGGTCGAGCATCTGGTACCGGCCGGCGAGATCGATCCGGACAGCATGCACACGCCAGGTATCTTCGTGAAGCGCATCGTACATGTGCCGAACCCGGCCAAGCACATCGAGCAACGCACGACCCGCAAGCGCGCCGAAGCCGCAGCGCCTGCGGCAGCAGGGGAGGAAGTCTGATGCCTTGGACCCGTGAACAGATGGCCGCCCGCGCGGCCAAGGAGCTGCGCGACGGCTTCTATGTGAATCTCGGCATCGGCATCCCGACGCTGGTGTCCAACTTCATCCCGCAGGGCATGCGCGTGCAGCTCCAGTCGGAGAACGGCATGCTGGGCATGGGCCCGTTCCCCTTCGAGGGCGAAGAGGATCCGGACCTGATCAATGCCGGCAAGCAGACGATCACCGAACTGCCGACCACGAGCTATTTCTCATCCGCCGATTCTTTCGGCATGATCCGCGGCGGCCATATCGACCTGTCGATCCTGGGCGCCATGCAGGTGGCCCAGAACGGCGATCTCGCCAACTGGATGATCCCCGGCAAGATGGTGAAGGGCATGGGCGGCGCTATGGACCTCGTAGCGGGCGTGAAGCGCGTCGTGGTGGTCATGGAGCATGTGGCGAAGGCCAAGGACGGCTCCGAGGACCCGAAGCTCCTGAACGAGTGCAACCTGCCGCTGACCGGGGCCGGTGTGGTGGATCTGGTGATCACCGATCTTGGCGTCTTTTCCGTCGACAAGAAGGGCGGCTCGGGCATGACCCTGATCGAGCTTGCCGATGGCGTGACGGTCGAGGAGATCAAGGCGAAGACTCAGGCCGAGTTCAAAGTGGCGCTCGGCAGCCAGTCCAACGCTGCTTGATCCGAACCAGAAGATGACAATGAAAGCGGCCTGAAAGGGCCGCTTTTCTTATGGACTCGAAGAGCCGGTAGAGTTTGCAGCTTCTGCTGTCACTTTCGGGCGAGCCTCGGCGCTGCGCACCAGCTGGATCACCGGGATGAGCCCGACCAGCACGATTACCAGGGCGGCAAGCGATCCGTCCTCGAAGCGCCCGCGTGACGCATAGGTGTAGACGAGCGTCGAGAGCGTTTCCGTGTTGAGGGGGCGCAGCAGCAGGGTCGCGGGCAGTTCCTTGATGCAGTCGACGAAAATCAGCAGGGCGGCGCTTGCGAGAGCCGGACGCATGAGCGGGATCTGGATCTTCCAGACCATCTCACGCCGTGATGCCCCGAGCGTACGTGCCGCATCTTCGAGACTGGGTGAAACGCGATCCAGTCCTGCGGAGAGCGAACCCGTCGCAATCGACAGGAAGCGGATCACGTAGGCGATGATGATGCCGCCTGCGGCTCCCATGAGCAGGAGGCCGATGCGCTCGCCGGTGAGGTGCCGCCAGATCGTTCCGATCAGGTTGTCGAAGCCGACCAGCGGCGTCATGAGCCCCAGGGCCAGCACGGTGCCCGGCAGGGCATAGCCGAGGCCCGCTGCAAGGAGCGCTCCCTTGGTAAGGGAGTTCTTGGACAGGCGGGCCGCCGAGACCAGCAGGACGGCGATGACCAGCACCGCAGCGGTTGCCACCAAGGAGAGGCCGATGGTCGTCATGAGGTGGGCGAGGAAATCCAAATTGAACTGATCGGCGAGGCCGCCGCGCAGGGTCTCGCGCACCAGGAATCCCGTCGGCAGGATGAAGCCCATGAAGACAGGCAAGGCGCAGAGCAGGGACGCGATCCAAGCGCGTCCACCGGTGAGCGCAACGGGATGGACAGTGCGCTGGCGCTTCGGCGACAGGGCATAGCGTCTGTCCCGACGGCCGTAACGCTCGATTAGGATCAAGCCTATGGCGAAAGCCAGCATCACGCAGGCGATCTGGGCCGCGCCCGCAAGGCTGCCGCGGTTGAGCCAGGTGTTGTAGACGGAGACCGTGAGCGTGCGCACGCCGAGATATTCACTCGCGCCGATGTCGTTGAGTGCCTCCAGCAGCGCCAGCGACACGCCGACTGCGAGTGCCGGTCGGGCAAGGGGAAGCGCGATGATCCGAAAGAGCTTGATGCGGCTCGCGCCCAGGGTGCGCGCCACCTCCAGCATGCTGGCGCTCTGCGTCAGGAACATCGCGCGCGCGGCGATGTAGATGTAGGGATAGAGCACCACGGACAGCACGAGGATGCAGCCGCGGAGAGAACGGATTTCCGGAAACCAGTAATCAGCCCGCGAACGCCAGCCCATGAAGTTGCGAAGCGCCATCTGCACGAGACCGGCGGAGTCGAAGATCTCCACGTAGATATAGGCCGTGATGTAGGTCGGCACGGCCAGCGGCAGCGGCAGGAGCCATACCAGGATGCTGCGGCCGGGGAAGCGATGGGCGGTGACGAGCCATGCCGTCGTGATGCCCATGGAGCCTGCCACGACGGCGACGCCCGCGAGCAGGGCGAGTGTGTCGATCGTGCTCGCCGGCAGCACATTGGCGATGAGGTGCGGCCAGATTTCCGCATCCCCCTCGGCCGCGATGCCGATGAGAGCGCCAACCGGCAGGAGAACGAGCAGACCGATGGCCGCCACGGCAGCGGACAGCCACCATGGAATGCGCTTTGCCTTCGTCGAGGACGAAAGGCCGATGACTGTCTCGGTTCTGGCGATCACGGTCAAATGGAAACGGCGCTACCGTTGCCGGCGGCGCCTCTCTAATAAGGAAGAGGGCGGCTGAAGGAGCCGCCCATTGTCTTATTGGTCGAAGCCAACCTTGTCGACCAGTTCGCTGGCCTTCTTGCGGAGCTTGGCGATCTCGGCGATCTGCACGTTGTCGGCCTTGAGCTCACCGAAGGACGCGATGGTCGGGTGGACCTTGATGCCGGCCTTGATCGGGTATTCCGAGTTGAGTTCGGCATGGATCTGCTGGGATGCGTCAGAGACCATGTACTCCATGAACTTCACGGCATTGGCCTTGTTCGGAGCGTTCTTGGCCAGCGCGAGACCGGAGACGTTCACGTGCGTACCGCCGCCTTCGAAAGTCGGGAGGATCACGTTGATCGCCTGGCCCCACTTCTTCTGCTCCTCGTCCTTGCCGTTGAGCATGAGCGAGACGTAGTAGGTGTTGCCGACAGCGATGTCGCAGACGCCGGCCAGGATGTCCTTGGCTTGCTCGCGGTCGCCGCCCGAGGGCTTCTTGGCGAGGTTCGCCTTCACGCCCTTCAGCCATTCCTCGGCCTTCGCCTCGCCCTTGTGGGCGATCATCGCGGCGATCAGGCTGATGTTGTAGAGGTGCTGCCCCGAGCGGATGCAGACCTTGCCCTTCCACTTGGGATCGGCAAGCTCCTCGTAGGAGATCTTGTCCTGCTTCACGCGCTCCTTCGAGGCGTACACGACGCGGCCGCGCAGGGCGATGCCGAACCAGTGGCCTTCCGGATCGCGGTAGGCAGTCGGAATGACTTTCTCGAGCGTTTCAGACTTCACGGCCTGAGTCACGCCATAATCCTTGGCTGCTGCCAGACGGCCGATATCGACCGTGATGATCACGTCGGCCGGGCTGTTCGCGCCCTCGGTGCGGATGCGCTCCTCGAGGCCGTTATTGATGAAGATCGTGTTGACCTTGATGCCGGTCTCTTTGGTGAACTCGTCAAGGACGGGCTTGATCAGGCCGGGTTCGCGGGTGGTGTAGATGTTCAGCACTTCTTCGGCCGAGGCGGAGAAGCTCGAACCGGCCAAGGCACCAAGGGCAGCCGCCCCGAAGAGCAGGCCGCGCGCAAACGAGATGTTCGCCATCATGAGTTCCTTCAGAATTGATTATGGGCGGCGTGGTGCCGTATCCCAACGATGCTGCAAGAACCATGATCGCACTTTGCGGTCAATCAAAAAGCAGATTGAAATCAATAACTTATAAGAATTCTAAACTGACAGCTCCTTATAATTCTTCTAAGCTGAGGCGGCCTTTCGGACTGTCTCGACCTCCGGCAGGGCAACCCGGAGGCGGGCGATCTCCTCCTCCATCCTCTCCATGTTGGCGAAGAGCCGCTCGCTGGCGAGACGCAGGAAGTAGAAGCCGAACTGCGGGTTCTGGAAGTAGAGCTGGCGCACCTCGTCATAGGAAATGCTCAGCACCTCGCCGGCCTCGATGCATTCCAGGGTCTGTGTGCGGGTGTTGTCGGGTGAGAGGAAGCCCATCTCGCCGACGACCTGGCCTTGAACCAACTCGATGCCCATCTCCTTCAGGCGGTAGCGCCCGGAGATCGTGTAGAACATGCAGGTGGCGACATCGCCCTTGGCGAACAGCACCTCGCCGGCCGCCGTTTTGCTGCGGGTCATGAAGGGCTTGAGCCACTCCATGGACAGGTCGCTCTTGGAAGCCAGCTTCACTCGCTTGATCAGCCCGAGCATCTGATAGAGCCGGACGCTGTTGATCGGCAGCAGGATCAGGTTGGCCACGACGCCTGGGATATTGCCCAGATAGGCAGAGACGATCAGGGAACAGATATTCGCTCCGATCCCGATACAGCGCAGCGGGATGATGGTCTTCATCGCGCTGCCCGTGATGGCGAGGGCTGCCCCGAACCAGCCGATGGCCTCAACCCAAGTCATGGAAAATCACCCGCATTATGATGTCACGTTAGGGCATATATCATCGGAATAGGAATCTGCGCCAGCTACGGATTGGCGCAGTACCGAGGGCTATCGACAGGGGTGTACATAGCCTAGGCCGCGAGCAGTTCCTACAGGGTCAGGAGCGGGGAGCGGCCTGACCTGGCACGCTCAGGGTCCGACGCTGAGTCGTGGTGCGGGCGCCTTGGCTGGCGGCATTGCCCCTCGTTGCTTGGCCGGAGACGGAAGGCGGGGGCGGAACGGGATCGCGCGGCAAAACACCCACCGGGCCTGTGGCGGCAACACAGCCGCCGAGGGTGAAGCCGGCGAGAATGAGTGCGGAAACGGTGATGATACGCATGTTTGGCTCCACAAGAATCGATGCAGAAGCTAGACCATACGTAAGGGAAGTCGAGTCTTGGGCAATCCGGGAAAGTTGCATCTCGGGCCTCCTCGGCAGAGATGCGAAGCCTAGTTATCAATCATAGCCTTGAGAGGGCCCTATGGAGGATTGTGAGTTCGTGCAGATGCGAGCGTCATCGCTGGCGATAGGTCGCCGGATCATGGGAGGCCTCACCCTCCTTGTCCTCTGCGCAGGACCTGCCGCGGCCAAGTGTCAGGACACGCCAAGTCCAGGCGCCGATTGGTCCGGATGCTCCAAGGCCCGCCTCGTCCTCACCGGCGAAGATCTGACCGGAACCATCTTCGAGCGCTCTCTGCTGACTTTGAGCGATTTCGCCTCGTCGAAGATGGTGGGGGCCAACCTGAGCGAGACCGAGGTAAGCCGCACCCGCTTCGAAGGAGCGGATCTGTCTCGTGCCGACTTTACCAAGGCCCTCGGCTGGCGGGCCAATTTCGGGCAGGCCACTCTCACCGGGACCCTGTTCGTCTCGTCGGACATGAGCCGCTCCAACTTCGCCCGGGCCAAAGCCGCGGGAGCGAACTTCAACAAGGCCGAACTGAACCGATCCGATTTCAGCGGAGCGGATCTGACGGGAGCGAACCTGGCCAAAGCCGAGCTTGCGCGCGTGCTGTTTCAGAGCGCCAAGGTGACGGGGGCGGATTTCAGCTACTCCAACCTGTCCCGAGCGCGCCTCAACGGGCTTGATCTTCAAGGGGCGAACTTCACCGGGACATACATGTTCCTGGCCCAGATCGGCGGCGCGGATCTGAGCCGCGCCGTCGGCCTGACCCAGGCCCAAGTCGATATTGCCTGCGGCACGGCACAGACCAAGCTTCCGGAGGGTCTGTCCGGGCCGAAATCCTGGCCCTGCAAGGAAGAGGAGGACTGATCGCCCGGTCCTTGCTGAAACCAAGCCCGAGCGTGGCCGTTGACTCGGTGAAGGACGTTCGTGCTGGAAGCCGGGTGCCTGCTTGTCTTCCTTGTCTCTGAAGGAGTGCGTTCGATTTGACCACGCTCAAGGAATTCGAGGATGCCCTGCGCGAGCAGGGAATGAACATGGCGCTCGCGATCCTGCAGAAGCTGCGGGACCGTGACCGCACCAAGCGTTCGGTGACACCGGCGCGACGCATCGCCGGGAAGAAGATGACGCCGGAACTGGCGAGGCATATCCTGGAGCTTCACGCAACGACGGAGATGACTCAGCAGGAGATCGCCTTCCAGCTCGGCGTCAACCAAGGCCGCGTCAACGAGGTGATCAAGCGCGGCAAGTGGCTGGACGACAACCCGGCAGCCCCGGAGGCGATTGCACGCGATAAAGCCAAGGCAAGAATGGCTGGTGCAGAGACTCGAAAGAGGCCTGAGCGGCGCGACATTCGAGCCGCCGCGGCCCCCAATAAAAAGCGTCCTGACCCGAAAGCAGGCGGCCAGGCTCAATTGCTCCTGGGTGACCTCTAAAGCATCGGACCCAAAAGTGGATCTGCACTTTTGGGATCCATCCAATGCCTTCTTCTTGAGTGAGAGCATCGTTGAGTGCAACCCTCTCTGGGTCCGCACGATGCCCAAGTTTGCCGGCGCCGAAGGCGCGTTCTCCAAGAAAAAACCCTGCCCGGTGGGGCAGGGTTGAGTGATCTCCTCGCCTTCGGGTGTCAAACCGAAAACATGGATATTAGGGCATCTGACGATAGTATTGTCAATCGAGTTTAAAGATTTCATTAAGAGACTTATTTTCATGAACTATGGACAATATTCTTGTTCGCGAAGGTGGTACTACTTTTTTGCCACTTGAATACTTTTTGTTTGTCTGGGTGTTGCCTGTCTGCAATATCTTTCCCCTGGGGAATGGGCGTAAGTTTCTCTCGTGAATCCTCACACCAAGGGGTTACGGTCATGAGAAAGTGCGTACTTAGTCTCCTGACAGGGGTTGCCAGCATAACGCTTGCTGCAGCCGCTGCCTCTGCTGCGGACCTTCCGGCCCGCGAAGCACCACCTCCGGCTCCGATCATCGCGGCCGCTCCAATCTTCACCTGGACCGGTTTCTACGCCGGTGTGAACGCCGGCTGGGGCTGGCGCAGCGACGACCGGCAAACTGTGATCCTCGGCGGGGCGGCGCCAGGCACGCTGATCTTCGACAACAACAACGACGGCGGCTTCACCGGCGGCGCGCAGATTGGCTACAACTACCAGATCGGCTCCTTCGTCATCGGTCTCGAGACCGACATTCAGTGGGCTGACACCGATCAGAACGTGGATGTGGCCTTCGTCCCGGCTGGAGCCCCAGGCACCTTCGTGCCCGGAACGTTCGATAACAACCTGTCGGATTGGTTCGGCACCGTGCGTGCCCGGGTAGGCGTGGCTTTTGACCGGGTCCTGATCTACGCCACCGGCGGCTTGGCCTATGCCGACGACAACACCGGCTGGGTGGCCGGCGGCGGTGTGGAATGGGCGCTGCCGGTAAACTGGTTCGGCTCCTCGGCGGTCACCTTCGGTATTGAAGGGCTATGGCTCGGGTTCGATGACGACGATGACTTTGGCGGGACGGTTGGAACCTTCACCCCGGGTGGTGGGGGAGCTGCCATCCCAGTTATAGCGCCGGACATGGGCAACGATGACAACGACTTCTTCGTCGCCAGGGCCAAGCTGAACTTCAAGTTCGGCACTTACTAAGAGCCAACAGGCCTTGTGCCTGAGGGGTCCGGGGTTTCCCGGGCCCCTTTCTTTGCCTTCAGAGCCTCCAAAGGGTGGAGGCACAGACAGGAATGAAAGAGGGAAAATGGCCGCGACCCGTCCTTAAAGGATCTGTGGTCGCGGCCCCGGCCCGTAGTTGCCCCCACGGGAAGCTCAGCTCTAGACCCGGTAAACGTGACCTCATTGAGGCGCTGGTCCGGCTACAAAATTTTTCAAAAAAGTTTGGAACTAACTTTCGGCACCTGCGTTTATAGGCATCTCCGGTCACTTTTGCCCCTACGGCCGGACACCTTAGAGCACCCTTCGGGGTGCTCTTTCTTTTTTGTATTCCCTTAATTTTCCACGCTTTCCCGAATCACTGTCGAGCTTGAGCTTATGAATTGCGAGTCAGGCGTTCAAGGCTGAGAAGCTTGGCTGTCATTGCATCCACGCAAAGCAAGATTGTCTGCATGAAAGCGGAGTGGCTCAATCATATTTCCGCTGATCGGCTATGACCTTTCCGTCGTTGGGAAGCCCCCCGGGCGAAGCAAATGTAACTGTGCCCTTCAATTTCGTGAGGCTTTGCAGCGTCGTGCCGATAGCCGCAGCAAGGTTATCGCTCGGCGTAGCCGTCTCTGCCGCCAGGGTCATGACGTCCGTCTCGCCCTCGCGGGTCACGATCAGGCGCAGGCGTCCCAGTTCCGGATGCCGGCGGCCGATCTCGGCCACCTGCTCGGGACGCACGAACATGCCCTTGACCTTAGTGGCTTGATCGGCCCGGCCCATCCAGCCCTTGATGCGCGTGTTGGTGCGCCCGCACGGGCTCGTGCCGGCCATCACCGCTGTCAGGTCGCCAAGGGCAAGACGAATGAAGGGATGATGCGGATCGAGGGTGGTGACGACGATCTCGCCCACTTCGCCCTCCGGCACGGGATCGCCGGTGCCAGGCCGGACGATCTCGACGATGATGTCCTCGTTCACCACAAGCCCTTCGCTGGCAGGGGTCTCGTGAGCGATGAAACCGAGATCCGCCGTGGCATACGCCTGATAGGCCTCGATGCCCTTTGAGGAGAATTCCTCCTGCAGCGATTTCGGAAAGGCAGCCCCCGATACGAGCGCGCGCCTGATGGAAGAGATGTCTCGTCCTGACGCCGCAGCCCCGTCGAGCAGGATCTTGAGGAAGTCCGGCGTGCCGCAATAGGCGATAGGGCGATAGGCTTCAATCAGCTCGAACTGCTGCTCGGTGTTGCCGGGTCCCGCTGGAATGACCGCGCAGCCCAGGGCTCGTGCCCCGGAATCCATGATGAAGCCGCCAGGCGTGAGGTGATAGCTGAAGGTGTTGAGCACCACGTCACCGCGTCGGAAGCCTGCGGCGAACAGCCCGCGCGCCGAGCGCCAGGGGTCAGAGACGGCGGATTCCGGCTCGAAGATCGGCCCAGGCGATGTGAAGAGGCGCCCGAAAGATCCCGGGGCATCGGCCACGAGGCCGCCAAAGGGGAGGGCGGCTTTTTGCAGACCCGGCAGTTCAGCCTTGCGCAGCACGGGCAGCTTTGCCAGAGCCTCGCGGTTCGTAATGCTGGCAGGATCGATCCCCTTCAGCCGCTCGGCATAGACCGGCGAACGGACTGCGACCTTGAGGATCTCAGGCAGCTGCGCGAAGAGCGAAGCCTCACGCTCAGAGGGATCACGGGTTTCGAGAGTATCGTAGTGATCAGCCAAGAGCCTGTCCCAAGTTCAATAGGATGTTGATGGAGAGATCGCCGGAACCGCCCGATGATCTCTCCACTGCCGTACTGGCGCCAACAGAGTGTTAGGCGCGGGCCACATGAGCGTTCGAAATCGACGCCTGCAACGGATCCGACCCGAACTGGTTCGGTCCGACAGTACCGCGCTGACAGAAGAACACGATCAGTACGATGGCGCCGACCACCGGAATGAATCCTACCAGAAGCCACCAGCCCGACTTGTCGGTATCGTGCAGGCGGCGCACGCCCGCAGCGATGCTGGGGATGATAAGGGCCAGCGTGGCGATCAGGTAAAGAACCGGAATGTCGCCGAAGATCACGGAGTCAAGAACGCTGGCGACGATGTTCACGATCACCAGGAGCAGGAAGAAGTACCAGTACTCCGAACGTTGGGCCCGGCCGGTGAAGGTGGCGTATTTGTTGAGACAGGTTCTGATTGCTTGTGCGAAGTCCATTGAATGCCCCCAGTAAGGTGTCGCGTGAGCAATTCGTCACTCACGGGAACGGACCGTATGAAAAGCTATGACAGAGGGTCAAGTGCGGTGCGGCACATCCTAGCGTCAAGCCAGCCAGCGCTTGCGGCGCTTGTAGCTCTTCACCTCGCGGAACGACTTGCGGTCACCTTCCGACACACCGAGGTAGAATTCCTTCACGTCTTCGTTCTCGCGCAGCATCTGGGCCGGCCCGTCCATCACCACGCGGCCGGTTTCGAGAATGTAGCCGTAGGTGGCGTATTTGAGCGCCATGTTGGTGTTCTGCTCTGCCAGCAGGAAGGAGACGCCCTCCGTCGCGTTGAGCTTGCGGACGATCTCGAAGATCTCCTCGACGATCTGCGGCGCGAGGCCCATGGAGGGCTCGTCCAGCAGGATCATAGAGGGCTTGGACATCATGGCCCGGCCCACGGCGCACATCTGCTGCTCGCCGCCGGAGGTGTAGCCCGCCATCGACGTGCGGCGCTGCTTGAGACGTGGGAAGTATTCGTAGATCGCCTCGATGTCACGGCGGATGGCGGCATTGCCGTCGCGCCGCGTGAAGGCCCCCGTGAGCAGGTTTTCCTCGATGGTGAGATGGCCGAAGCAGTGGCGGCCCTCCAGCACCTGGATGCAGCCGCGGCGCACGAGCTCGTTCGGTGAGAGCTTGTCGACGCGCTTGCCGTTGAACTCGATCGAGCCCTTCGTCACCTCACCGCGTTCGGCGTGCAGCAGGTTGGAGATGGCTTTCAGGGTCGTCGTCTTGCCGGCGCCATTCGCCCCGAGCAGCGCCACGATTCCACCCTTGGGCACAGTGAGCGAGACGCCCTTGAGCACGAGGATCACGTGGTCGTAAACGACCTCGATGTTGTTGACCGTGAGGACAGTGTCGGCCGTCTGCAGTCGCATCTGAGCAGCGCTCGTCATCAGGGGCTCTCTGTGTTTCCCTCCCCCTTGTGGGGAGGGATTAAGGGTGGGGGTGTGAGCGCTGAGCTGGACCAGCGTGGTGCCGGCACCCCCACCTCCAACTCCTCCCCACAAGGGGGAGGAGGGCTAGGGTTGCGTTCGAATTTAGCTCGCCTTGTCGCAAGCTTCCGAGCGCTTGGGCCAGCCGGCATTCTTCTCGGCATAGTCCTTCGCGGCCGCTTCGAGTTGTCCCTTCACGCGGTCGGTCATCGGCTCGATGGGGTTGGAGATCTTCACCCACTTGGTGCCGTCCCATTCCTGCATGAAGGCGGCGCGATGGCCGTTGTGGTCCGCGCAGGAGAGAACGAGCTGGTCGGTGAAGCCCTCGAGACCGAGCTCCTTCAGGCGGGCTGGATCGAGCTTGATGTTCTCCATGCCGCGGCGCACGTCCTCACCGGTCACGACCTTCTTGCCCGTGACCTTCTGGGCCTGGGCAATGCCCTCGGCGATCAGCAGCGAGTTGTAGACGCCGCGGTTGTAGAGAAGCTCGCCGACCTTGTCCTTCGGGGCTTTCGAAAGGCCCTTGTCGACCACGTGCTTCTGGATGTCCTGGAGAGCTGGGAAGTTCGCCCCCACCCCATGCCAGTTGAGCATCTTGAAGCCCTTGGCGCCGGCGCCACCGGAGCGGGCGTCGTCCTCACCCGGCCACCAGACCGAGTAGAACTTGTCGATGGGATAGCCCGAGCGGACCGCTTCCTTCACGGCCGCGCCGTTCATGGAACCCCAGCCCCACATGATCATGTAGTCCGGCCGGTCGCGGCGGGCGCTGAGCCATTGCGAGGACTGGTTCTGCATGTCCTGGGCAGCAACGGGATAAAGCGCGACCTCGAAGCCGATATCCTTCGCCAGTTCCTGGAGCAGTGGGATCGGCTCCTTGCCGAAGGCGGCATCGAGATGCAGGAAGCCGATCTTCTTGCCCTTCAGCTTCTCAAGCCCGCCTTCCTTCTCGCCGATGTACTTCACGATCATCGACAGGCCGTCCCAATAGGTGGCCGGCGGGTTGAACACCCAAGGGAAGATGTCGCCGCGGGCCGAGGCCGAGAGACCATAGGCCATCGACAGGATCGGGATCTTGTCCACGGAGGCGCGCGGGATGAGCGGCAGGGTGATGCCCGTCGACCATGGGTTCACGATGACCGGGTTCTTGCCCTTCACCGATTCATAGCATTCCACGCCCTTCTTGGTGTCGTAGCCGGTCTCGCATTCCTCGAGAACGAGCTTCACGCCGCCGATGCCGCCGTCGCGCTCGTTCAGCATGCGAAGATAATCATGCATGCCGTCGGCGATGGGGGTGCCGGATCCGGCAAAGGGGCCGGTGCGGTAGGTGAAGAGGGGAACATAGACCGAGTCCTGCGCCAGCGCAGGCAGGGCCAGGCCGGCGAGCATCGTCGCGGCGGCTAATCCAAAACCAATTTTGCGAAACGACATTTTTGCGTTTCCTCCCGTTGTATCGACCGGTGGCCGAATTCTTGTTCCGTCTTTCGTCTCCTTGCAGTCCGCCATCAGTAGGGGAAAGGCCAGACCAGGAGCTTCTGCTTGCCGATCTGCCAGAGCCGCGCGAGGCCGTGCGGTTCGACGATCAGGAAAAAGATGATGAGCGCGCCTACGATCATGAAGCGCAGGTGCTCGATGACGTCGGCGCCCACCGAGAGCCCGAAAGGCGCCAGGATGGCGGGCAGCACGATGCCCAGCACAATCGGAAGGATGAAGATGAGCGCCGCGCCGAAGAACGAGCCGATGAGGCTGCCAAGTCCCCCGATGATCACCATGAACAGGATGAAGAACGACTGGTTGATATTGAACACGTCGTATTCAGCGCCGCCGTACCAGAGGAACACGAGGAGCGCCCCGGCGACGCCGCAATAATAGGACGACACCGCAAAGGCCAGGAGCTTGGTCTGGAGCGGGCGAATGCCCATCAGCTCGGCCGCTAGATCCATGTCGCGGATCGCGATCCACATGCGCCCGATGCGGCCATGGACGAGGTTGGAGGCGAGCCAGGTGAGCAGGATCACGATGGTGAGCACCACCAGATAGCGTGTCTGCGGCGTGGCGTTCGGGCCCATGATCGGCGTGCCGAACAGGGTCCGCAGCGGTGCATCGAGGGCGCCCGAGACATTGTAGTTCACCAGCCACGGAATGCGGATGAGGCACCATTGCAGGAAGAACTGCGCGGCGAGCGTCGCGACTGCGAGATAAAAGCCCTTGATGCGTAAGGAAGGTAGGCCGAACAGAGCCCCGATGGCGGCGGAGAAGAAGCCGGAGACGAAGATCCAGACGATAACGTTCACGCCTGGAAAAGCCGTCATCAACTTGTAGCAGGCATAGGCGCCGACACCCATGAAGGCGCCGGTGCCGAGCGACAGCAGGCCCGTGTAGCCCGTGAGGATGTTGAGCCCGATTGCAGCGAGCGAGAAAACCAGGAACGGGATCAGCACTGCCTGGAGGAGGAAGTCGCTGCCCATGAAAGCTAGCGCATAGGCGGCGATGATGATGAGGCCGAGGCCGATCCTGTCCTGGCGCAGGGGGAAGATCGCGCTGTCCGCGACATAGTTGGTCTTGAACTGGCCGGCCTCACGGTAGAGCACTGAACAATTCCTCTTAAATCCGTTCGATGATCTTTTCGCCGAACAGCCCTTGCGGTCTGTAGAGCAGGAAGAGCAGGGCAATCACATAGGCAAGCCACGTCTCGACACCGCCGCCCACGAGCGGGCCCCAGTAGAACTCGCCGATCTTCTCGCCCACCCCGATGATCAGCCCGCCGATGATGGCGCCGGGAATGGACGTGAAGCCGCCGAGAATGAGAACGGGCAGGGCCTTCAAGGCGATAATCTGGAGCGAGAACGACACGCCGGAGCGTGCGCCCCACATGATGCCGGCCACCAGCGCCACGATACCGGCGGCGAACCAAACGATCACCCAGATCTGGTTGAGCGAGATGCCGACCGAAAGCGCCGCCTTGTGACTGTCCGCCACCGCGCGCAGCGCCCGGCCGATGCGGGTCTTGGAGAAGAACACCGCCAGGAGGCCAATCATGATCGACGCGATGATGGCTGCGGCGATGTCGAGGTGCTGGAAACGCACCATTCCGCCCAGCATGTCCAGTTCCGTCGTGCCCTGGGGCAGGAACAGCGCGTCGGTGATCATTTCCTTCGGATTGCCGCCGAAGATGAGCTCGCCGAAGCCGATGAGGAAGTAGGTGAGCCCGAAGGTCGCCATGAACAGGATGATGTCGGGCTGGTTGACGAGAGGCCGCAGCACCACCCGCTCCACTACGATCGCGAGAACGAGCATGACGAGCACTGCGAGGATCAGGGCAAGGAAGGCTGGCACGCCCTTCTCGTAGAGCCCCACCAGGGTGAGGGCAGCAAACACGACCATGATGCCTTGAGCGAAGTTGAAGACGCCCGAGGCCTTGAAGATGAGCACGAAGCCGAGCGCGATCAGCGCATAGAGCACCCCGGAGACCAGACCTTCCCAAAGGGTCTGGATCAGCAGATCGGGCGCCTCGCCCATGAACACGAAGGGCTCGATGAAAATCTTATAGAGAATGTCCATCGCCCGCCCTCAATGCGCCACGCCGAGATAGGCATCGATCACGCGCTGGTTGCCCTTGACCTCCTGCGGCGTTCCGTCGGCGATCTTGCGCCCGTATTCCAGCACCACGACCCGGTCGGAGAGATCCATCACCACGCCCATGTCGTGCTCGATGAGGGCGATGGTGGTGCCGTATTGCTGGTTCACCTCGAGAATGAAGCGCGACATGTCCTCCTTCTCCTCGAGGTTCATGCCGGCCATGGGCTCGTCGAGGAGGAGAAGCTCCGGCTCCATGGCGAGCGCCCGCCCGAGCTCGACCCGCTTCTGCAGACCGTAGGGAAGACGTCCCACGGGGGTCTTGCGGATGTGCTGGATCTCAAGGAAGTCGATGATCTCCTCAACGAAGCGGCGATGCGCGACCTCCTCCTTCATGGCCGGGCCATGGCGGAAGAGCTGCCAGAAGAAGTTCGACCGCATCTTGATCGACCGGCCGGCCATGATGTTGTCCAGCGTCGACATGCTCTTGAAGAGGGCCACGTTCTGGAACGTGCGGGCGATACCGCCCCGCGCCGCCTCGTAAGGGCGCATCTTGGGCCGCTTCACGCCCTTGAAGGTGATGCGTCCTTCTGTGGGGTAGTAGAAGCCGTTGATGCAGTTGAGCATCGATGTCTTACCGGCACCGTTCGGCCCGATGATGGCGCGGATCTCGCTCTTGCGGATGTCGAAGGACACGTCGGTCAGCGCCTTCACGCCGCCGAAGCCCAGCGAGACGTTGTCCACGGCCAGCAGCACGTCGCCCTTAGCCAAAACGGGGTTGTCGGGCGCTCTCATTCTGCGGCCTCCAGTGCGTGCCCGTTCTCAGCCGGATAGAGCTTCATGTCCTTGATCTTGACCCGTGCGGAGATCACGCCTTTCCGACCGTCCTCGAACGTGACTTCTGTAGAGATGTCCGCCTCGGTGGAGCCATCATAAAGCGCCTGGATCAGGGGTGCGTAGCGGTCGGCGATGAAGCCGCGGCGCACTTTTTGCGTGCGCGTGAGCTCGCCGTCGTCGGCATCGAGTTCCTTATGCAGAATCAGGAAGCGCTTGATCTGGGCGCCGCCCATGCGGGGCTCGGAGGCGAGAGAACGGTTCACCTCGTCCACATGCTTCTCGATCATGTCGTAGACACGGGGATGCCCGGCGAGCTCCTGGTAGGAGGCGTAAGTGACCCCGTTCCGCTCGGCCCAGTTGCTCACTGCAACGAGGTCGATGTTGATAAAAGCCGCCACATGATCCCGGCCGTCGCCGAAGCAGACTGCTTCCTTGATGTTGGGATAGAATTTCAGCTTGTTCTCGACGTATTTGGGCGGGAAGAGCGCGCCATCGCGCATCTTGCCCACGTCCTTGGCGCGGTCGATGATCTTGAGATGACCGTTCTGGTCGAAGAAGCCGGCATCGCCCGAATGCACGAAGCCGTCTGGCGTCTTCGTTTCGGCGGTCTTCTCGTCGTCCTTGTAGTAACCGACGAACACGCCGGGCGAGCGATAGAGCACCTCGCCGTTCTCCGCGATACGGATCTCCACCTGCGGCGCAGGGCGGCCCACCGTGTCGGCGCGGATCTCACCATCCGGCTGCATGGTGATGTAGACGGAGGCTTCCGTCTGCCCATAGAGCTGCTTCAGGTTCACCCCGATGGAGCGGTAGAAGCGGAAGATCTCGGGGCCGATGGCTTCGCCGGCGGTGTAGCCCACCTTCACGCGCGTCATGCCGAAGCGGTTGCGCAGCGGCGCGTAGACGAGCACGTTGCCGAGCTTCCAGAGGAAGCGGTCCCAGGCGCCGACGCCCGGCTCCCGGTTCAGGATTTTCTCGCCCACCTTGTTCGCGTGGTTGATGAAGTAGTGGAACATGCGCCGCTTGAGCGCGCTCGCATCCTCGATGCGAACCATGGTGAGCGTCAGCATGCTCTCGAAGATGCGCGGCGGGGCAAAGACGTAGGTGGCGCCGATCTCGCGGCGGTCGTCCGCCACCGTCTCCGGGTTTTCGGGACAGTTCACGCAGAGCCCGGCAAGGAAAACCTGGGCATAGGAGAAGATGTGGTCTCCCACCCAGGCGATCGGCAGATAGGCCATGATCTCGTCAGTCTCGTCGAGCCTGTCGAAATCGCAGCCGATCTCGGCGGCTGCGATCACTGCGTCGGAGGTGAGCATCACGCCCTTGGGCCGGCCCGTGGTGCCGGAGGTGTAGAGAATGATTGCGAGATCCGATCCCTTGCCATCCTGGAGAGCGCGCTCGATGGCTTGCGCCTCTTGAGCATCCGCAAGCCGCGCGCGGCCTTCCTCCACGACGGACTCGATGGAGTGCAGATGGCCGTGATCGTAATCCCTGAGGCCTTTCTGCTCGTCGTAGAGCACATGCTGAAGCTGGGGCAGCTGCTCTGACACGGAGAGAAGCTTGTCGACCTGCTCCTGGTCCTGCACAGCGGCGTGGGTCACTTCCGCATGGGCCAGCACATAGGCCATCTCGTCCGCGACAGAGTCGGCATAGACCGGAATCGGAATTGCGCCGATCCATTGAGCGGCGGCGATGCTCCAATAGAGATGGGGGCGGTTATAGCCGATGATGGCGATCTTGCCGCCGCGCTTCAGTCCGAGTGCCTGGAGCCCGCTGGCATAGGCCCGCACGATCTCGTGCACCTCGCCCCATGTCCAGGATTGCCAGATCCCGAGATCCTTGTGCCGAAACGCCGTGCGGTTCGGACGCATGCGCGCATTGCGCACGAGCAATTTTGGAAAGGTATCTGCGCGCGCATCTGCTGCCGTCGTCAAAGACGTCAACCTCCCTGGCACCCGCACGTCTTCTCGCGCGGTATGGCTACGTTCCCTCTTGATGCATGGCCGTACCGACGCATGCACCTGCCGGTCTTGCTGCCGGCTGTCCGTCTTCGGACTTCGTTAGGGAAGCATTCTGTCGCGCTCACCCAGGGAGAGCAAGGTGCCGTCACCCGCTACCATGGGCTAATACGCCGCCGGAAGCCGATCTCCGGCGGGTTCGACAGCCAAGCAGGGTTTCAGGCGACGCTTAGGGGACAGCCGTCAGGGCTGCCGGCTCGATCTCGTCGGCCCTGACGAGGCGCTCAATGCCCACCGTGTTCTTGACCCGGTAAACCGCGTAACCGTCCGACTTCGACACAAGACAAACAATGCAGTAGGTGCGGTGATCGGCATAGCCCGAGGAGGGTCTGCTGATCCGGACAAGCTGTCCGATTTGGAATGCCTCTCTCATGGGCGTCTCCACGATCCTCGACGCAAGGGGAGAGAGCTAAAATGCAGACGGGGCTGCCAAGCTCGATGAGCCGCTCGCGTTCTTCCACGCTCTGGCCAAATTAGGAGGGAAGGCTGCGGCGAAAGGATGACGATCACTCGCTTAGAACCCTGCCGCGGCATGATGCCGTCCTGTTCCAGCCATGACAGGTATGAGGAGACCGCGGATCCGTCTGGGGCGCATTAACATGGGATAAGGCCGAGGCGGATGGTCAGTGGCGCCGCCTCGGGACCATTCAGGATCGTGAACCAGTAGACGGCCTTACTGCGCAGGCGGTCCTGCTGGACGGCTGGGAGCAGCCGGATTGGCTGGCGTCGTTTGGGCTGGCTGGTTGTTCTCCGTGCTGCCCGTCTCGTCAGGACCATCATCACCGCAGGCGGACAGGGCGAGGAAGGCAGCCAGGGGCAGGATCAGTTTCAGGCGCATGATGGTCTCCTTGTTGGGTTCTGTTCAACTCCTGCCCCATCAGGAGGTTCATCGATCAGCCCGGTTCGACCGGCATGGTCACCGTGAAGCGCGCCCCCGAGGGAGAGTTCGCGCCCGGTTCCACCTGGGCCTGCAACTGCCGGGCGATGTTCACGATCAAGCGTGATCCAAGGCTCTTGCGGTGCTTGGAGAATTCGAACTCCGCCGGGAGGCCGACGCCCTGATCCGCCACCTCCAGCCGAAGCTCGCCGCCGCTCGCCGAGAGCCTGACCTCGACAGGCCCGCCGCCACCTTCGGGATACGCGTATTTGAACGCGTTGGTGACGATCTCATTGAGCAGCAGGCCCAGCGAAATCGCCCGATCGGTCGTGATCATGACCGAATGACCATGAAACTCGAGCCGGTGCTCCATGGCTGTTTCCTGAAGCTTGTGACAGAGGTCGTTGAGGAAGCCGCAGAGGTCGACGCTCTGGGCATCGTATTGCCGCCAGAGCCGGTCGTGGATCTGCGCGATGGTCTGGACCCGCGCATAGGCATCCTCCAGGGCCTGCCTGGCCTCGGGGTTGGTGGTCGAGCGCGACTGAAGCCCGAGCAGGCTCGCCACCAGGGCCAGGGAGTTCTTGACCCGGTGGCTGACCTCCTGGGTCATCAGCTGGCTTCGCTCCTCCGCCTCGCGCTGCTCGGTCACGTCCGTGTTGGTGCCGAACCAGCGCAGGATCCGGCCAGCGCTATCGCGGATCGGCAGGGCGCGGGAGAGGAACCAGCGGTAGGAACCATCCTGGCCCCGGAGCGGAAAAGTATCCTCCCACGGCTCGCCCGTTTCGAAAGAGCGGCGGAAACGCTCCACCACCCGCTCCACGTGGTCGGGGTGATGCAGGGAGCGCCAGCCCCACCCCTTGATCTCTTCGAAATCCAAACCCGTGTAGTCGAAGATCCGCTGATTGTACCAATAGATCGACCCGGAAGCATCGGCCATCCAGGCGAGCTGCGGGATGGAATTAGCCAGGGTGCGGAAGCTCTCCTCACTCTCCTGAACCGCCTGCTCAACCCTGACGCGCTCCATGGCGACGCCCAGGATGTTGGCCACACCCTGCAGAAAGGCGGTGTCAGCCTGGGTGAACTTATTCTCCTGTGGACTGTCGACTTCAAGCACGCCGAAGGGACCATCGCGTCCGCGGATCGGCGCATTGATGGCACGGCGGACGCCATGCTCGACCATGATCGGGGAGGCGCGGAACCGGTCCCCACCCTCGGCCGCGGCTGCTCCGAGATGACTGGACAGCACGGGTTCACCGGTGCGGAACGTATAGCCCGCCGCCGAGCCCAGGTCGGCCGCCGCGCGCGAATGCCCGACGACGCCGGGCCGCCAACCCATGCCGGCACGCATCAGGAATTCGTCGTCGTCCGGGCGGTATTCGAGCACTTTCGACAGCTCGCCCCCGAGGCCACTGGCGCTAATCCTGCAGGCCTCCTGCAGGAGGGCATCGAGATCCATGGCCTGCAGGGCAAAGAGGCCAAAGCCCGCCAGAACCTCCTGCTGCCGGAGCCGGTATGCCAATTCCTCGGATCGATGCGACATGGGGAGGAGTTCGGCTCCTCTGGACGGTGATGGGCTGCTGCTCACAAGCCGGACTCATGACAAGATGTGAAAACGCTAACCTGTCGAAACGTGCGTTCGCGAAGCTCTGTTCCCCCGCCTGTCCTCAGGCACATGGCTGCCCCTCGTCGAATGTCAGGAACAGCCGCCGGGATGGCGAATTGACTCGATCTGAAGCCCTTGCCCTGCAACTGAGGAGACCGGGATGTTGAATGGCTTGCGTGTTCTCGTGGTCGAGGACGATCCTGCTATCGCAACCGACATCAGCGACCTCATCGAGCGGGCTGAAGGGGAGGTGATCGGTCCCGTGGGATCGCTGCGTGAGGCCCGGCAGGCGGTGAAAGCCGATCAGGCCATCCACGGCGCGGTGCTTGATGTGAATCTGGGCGATGGGGATGTCACGCCCGTGCTCGAATCCCTGCGCGCCCGGAAGGTCGGCGTCGTGGTTTATACCGGAAGCGCCGGGCTGCCCTCGGGCGTGGGCGACCGCCATCCCGACATCGTCGTGCTTCAGAAGCCCGTACAGCCCGGCCGTCTCGTGGGTGAAATTCAGCGCGCCTGTCGCGGCGTAAGCGTGTGAGGGATCACACCATCAGCGAAGGGCGATGGTGTGGAAGAAGCTGCCTGTCACTAGACCTCTGCGGTGGCCGGCGATGCCAAGATCCTGGCCCTCTGCATCTGTGATCCTGGCGAAAGCAGCCTCTTCGGACATGTCGCTCTGCGTCACCGAGGCATAGTGGAATTCATGGCCGACAAGGCGCGAGCCAGCTCGTCCAAGCGCCCCGTCATTGAGCAGATCCGCAACCCGATAACCGAGGTGCATTTTGCGCCTAGCATAGCTCGTCTCGACCGGAAGGAGGCCTGCCATGGAGTGCGTATGGCCATCACCGTCTTCGAGAGACTGCCCTAGCACCATGTAGCCGCCGCATTCCCCATGAACAGGTCGGCTCGCTGCAAAGCTCCGCAGCCCTTCGAGAAAGCGGCTGGCATCGGCAAGGCGTCCCGCGTGCAACTCCGGGTAGCCTCCAGGCAGCCAACAAACGTCGCAGTCAGACGGCGGAGGCTCGTCGGCGAGAGGCGAGAAGGTCACGATCTCCGCACCTGCCTTGCGCCAGCCCGCGAGCACATGCGGGTAGACGAAGGAGAAGGCTTGGTCCGTCGCCAGCGCGATGCGCTGGCCCGGCGGCGGCAGGGGGATCACGTCGTCAGGGCTGTCGAGCTGCGTGGGGCCGGCGAGGGCTAAGAGCCGGTCGAGATCGACAGCGCCTTCCACCGCATCCGCCAGGCGCTCCAGCCGTGCGTCGAGTTCCTCCGTCTCGCCTGCCTGGACAAGACCGAGATGGCGCTCTGGCAGAGCCAAATCCGCGTTGCGCATGAGAGCGCCGAGAACGGGCAGGCCGATGCGGGCCATGCCATCCTCCACCAGCCTGCGGTGCCGCTCGCTCGCGACCTTGTTCAGCACCACGCCGGCCACGTTAATCCGTGGATCAAACCGGGCACAGCCGAGCGCGACAGCGGCGGCCGATTGCGCGTGTCCCGATACGTCCAGCACAAGGACCACCGGCCAGCCGAGGAGAGCGGCGATGTCGGCGCTCGCGCCCGTGCGGCCGATCTCGTGGCGGATGCCGTCAAAGAGCCCCATCGAGCCTTCGGCAATCACGAGATCGGCGCTGCCAGCAGCCTGCGACGCGATGGAGCCGAGCAACGGTCCGTTCATGGCAAAGCTGTCGAGATTGAAGCTCGGGGCGCCGGTGGCGGCCGCGTGAAACGCCGGGTCGATGTAGTCGGGGCCGCATTTCACGCCGCGCACGTTGAGGCCCCGGCGGGCGAGCGCCCGCTGCAGGCCGAGCACGACAGTCGTCTTGCCCGAACCCGAACGGGGCGCGGCGATGAGAAGGCCGGGGCCGAGGCTCACTGGGCGGCCTCGCTGCCGAACTCGAGCAGATGATTGGCAATGGCTGAGCGGAAGGCCGCAATGGCCCCGATGGCCACGATGGCAGGCGAGCGGATGAGCCCATCCTCCGCAAGCTTCGGGAGGGTCGCGAGCGTTCCCTCCACGAGGCTCTCCTTGGCGGTTGTTGCCCCATGGACCACGAGCGCCGGCGTGTCGCCGGACAATCCGCCTTCCATGAGGCCCTGCACGATGGACGACAGGTTCGAAACCGCCATGTAGAGCACGATGGGCGCGCCCGTGCGGGCCAGCGACGCCCATTCGATCTCCGCATCCGGGGCAGGGTGGCCGGTGGCCAGGATCACCGCGTGGTTCGTCTTGCGCATGGTCGCGGGCACGCCGTGGATGGCCAGCGACGCAAGTCCGCTCGACACGCCCGGAATGATGCGGAAGGGAATGCCGGCCTCGGACAAGGCCAGGGCTTCCTCGCCGCCGCGTCCGAAGATGAAGGGGTCGCCGCCTTTGAGCCGCAGCACCCGCTTGCCCTCGCGGGCGAGCTGGATGAGCCGCTCGCAGATATCCCGCTGCACGGCCGAAGGCTTGCCGCCGCGCTTGCCGGCGAATTCGAGAGTGGCTCCCTCGCGGGCGAAGGATAGGACGGCCGGATCGACAAGGGCGTCGTAGACGATGACATCCGCCTTCGCGAGCGCGTTGAGGGCATGGATCGTGAGCAGGCCGGGATCGCCCGGGCCTGCGCCGACGAGCCAGACCGTGCCGGGCGCGAAGGGCGGCGTGAGGCGGGAGAGGGCGGTCATGCGGGTCTCCCGCCGTGACGAGCCGTCCCGAGATGGCTGTTGGAATTCATGAGGACGTTGTAAGAGGGCTTATGGACGAGAGTAAACCCGCCGGATCGTTGCGCCGTGGCTGGACCACGGGCGCCTGCGCCACGGCGGCGGCCAAGGCAGCCTTTTTGGGCTGGCAGACGGGCGAATGTCCCGATCCCGTGGAAATCGTGCTGCCGGGCGGCGCCAGGCCGGCATTTTCCCTGGCAGTCGCGGAAACCATCGAAGGCGGCATGCGGGTCGGCATCGTCAAGGATGCCGGCGACGACCCGGACGTGACCCATGGCGCCCTGGTGATCGCGACTGTCCGTGCCGGCGAGCCTGGCTCCGGCGTGACGTTCCGAGCCGGTGAGGGCGTAGGCACCGTCACCCGCGCAGGCCTGCCCCTGCCTCCCGGTGAGCCCGCGATCAATCCGGCGCCGCGCCAGATGATCCGCGACAACCTGGAGGAGGCGGCGCGAAGCCTTGGGGGACCGGCAGACGTCGAGGTGGTGATTTCCATTCCTGGCGGCGAGGCCATCGCTCAGAAGACCCTCAATCCGCGCCTCGGCATCCTGGGCGGGCTGTCGATCCTCGGCACCACCGGCGTGGTAGTTCCCTATTCCTGCTCGGCGTGGATCCACAGCATCTATCGCGGCATCGACGTGGCCCGCGCCGGTGGCCTCGATCATGTGGCCGGTGCTACGGGTTCCACCTCCGAGAAGGCCGTGCAGGCGCTCTACAACCTGCCGGACTATGCCCTCATCGACATGGGCGACTTCGCCGGCGGCATGCTCAAATATCTGCGCCGCAATCCTGTGCCGAAGGTCACCATTGCGGGCGGCTTCGCCAAGATGACCAAGCTCGGTCAGGGCCTGCTCGACCTGCATTCGCGCTCCGGCGCGGTCGATCTCGCGTGGCTGTCCGAGCGCCTGCTCGAAGTTGGTGCCGAGCCCGCCATCGCGGAGCAGGCGCGCAGCGCCAACACGGCTCTCGAAGTTCTGGAGACCGCCAGAGGCCTCGGCCTTCCGCTGGCCGACGTGGTGGCGCAGCATGCCTGGCAGACGGCCGCCAAGGCCCTGCGCGGTGCCGATGTGGCCCTTGAGATCATCGTGTTCGACCGCAGCGGCGAACTCGTGGGCCGCTTGTCGTTCCATCCAGTGGCCTAACTCTGCGGTTATCATCGGCTGCCCTCGCGGGCGTTCGGGCGGAAGCGCCGGTCGTAATCGGTCGAGTAGAGCGCGCTGTCGCGAAAATCTTTTGCCTCCAGCGTACGCCCGACTAAAATCAGCGCCGTGCGCTCCAGCTTTTCCGCGCGCACCATGGCGGCGATCGTGGACAATGTGCCCTTGATCACGCGCTCGTCCGGCCATGAGGCACGCCAGACCACCGCCGCGGGACAGTCGGGGCCGTAGGCGGGCAGCAGATCCTCGACCACCTGCTCGATCACATGGATCGAAAGATGGATCGCGAGTGTCGCTTTCGTCTGCGCAAAGGTCGAAAGGCGTTCCGTCTCCGGCATGGCTGACGCCCGGCCCGAGGTTCGCGTGAGCACCACCGACTGCCCGACCTCCGGCACCGTCAGCTCGCGCCCGAGTGCAGCGGCGGCGGCAGCGAAGGCGGGAACGCCGGGTGTGATCGTGTAAGGGATACCAATCGCATCGAGCCGCCGCACCTGCTCGCCCAAGGCGCTCCAGATCGAGAGATCGCCGGAATGGAGCCGCGCCACGTCCTCACCCTTCTCGTGGGCCTGCACATATTCGGCCGTGATAGCGTCGAGGTCGAGAGGAGCCGTGTCGACGATCCGCGCGCCGGGCGGGCACCACGACAGGATCTCCGGTGGCACGATGGAGCCGGCATAAAGGCAGACCGGACAGCGCTCGATGAGCGAACGGCCGCGTACGGTGATGAGGTCGGGCGCGCCGGGGCCTGCTCCGATGAAATGAACGGTCATGAGCCGGTCTCCAAACGCGCGAGGGCGCAGGTGGCGGAGCCCGATGCAATGCGCTCAAGGATGAGTTGTGCATGCGGCCCCGCGGCGCCGAGCGCTGTGGCTTCCGCCACCGATCCGACCCCGTGCGCCGCGATGGAGCGCGTCGATTGCGTGCGCACATGAGGCGCTGCCGCCAACAAGGCAGGTTCGGCAACACGTGCAGCGGCAACATCGAGCCGACGGGCGGCCTCCATGAAGGCGGGCAGGGAGGCGAGCGCCTCGATAGTCGCAAGCTTCCCGAGGGCATCGCGCGTGAACGATGCCCGCTCCAGCGCCTGCTCCACGAGCGCCACGATCTCGTCGGCCTCGACGCTTTGCCTGAACCCTACGCCGGCCACGATCATGGTTTCGTCACCACCCATTGCGTAACGGGCATCGCCGCCCGCCAACCATGCATGCCGCCTACAGCCTCGAGACGCGAGAGCGCCAAGCGCCGCATGGTGCCGCCGTGCCGTGCATAGAGCGTTCCGAGCAAGATCTCGGTCTCCAGCGTCACGGCATTGACGATGAGGCGCCCGCCGGATTTCAGTGCCGTCCAGGCAGCATCGAACACGCCGGGCTCCGACGCGCCGCCGCCGATGAAGACGGCATCCGGCCCCGGCAGATTGGCTAGGGCCTCGGGCGCCTGCCCGATGCGGATGTCGAGGGCCGTGACGCCGAGCTCCTGCGCATTGCGTCGGGCGCGCTCGGCCCGTTCAGCCCGCTCCTCGATGCCGATGCAGCGGTTGCGCGGATGACGCAGGCACCACTCGATGCCCACGGAACCTGCACCCAGCCCGATATCCCACAAAAGCTCACCGGCCTTCGGCGCAAGCGCTGCCAGGGTCAGTGCGCGGATCTCCGCCTTGGTGAGCTGGCCGTCATTCTCGAACCAGGAATCGGGAAGACCGGGCGTGAGCGGAACGATCCGAGCATCGCGCGACGCCACGACCTCGACCGCCACCGTGTTGAGCGGGTCGATGTCCATGATTTCGAACCGGTTCGCGTCCGCATGGCGGATGCGCTCACGCGGGCCGCTCATGGCTTCCAGCACCGTGACCGTCGAGGCGCCCATGCCGCGCGCCTTTAGCAGCTCCGCGAGCTTGCCCGGCGTCGAACTATCCCATGACAGAGTGAGAATGCGAGCGCCCGGTTGCAGGAAAGGGATGATCCGCTCCAGCGCCCGCCCGTGCAGGCTCACGCAGCTGCAATCCGGCAGGGACCATCCCAGGCGCGCAGCCGCGAGGCTGAAGGCAGAGGGCTGCGGATGGCATACAATCTCGTCCGCCGGGATCAGGTGCGCGAGTTCCGCCCCAACGCCGTAATGAAATGGATCACCCGTCGCGAGAACGCAGGTCGGCTGCTCCCGGCGGGCCAGGATCATCGGGTAGCCCTCGGCAAAGGGCGAAGGCCAAGTCTGCGTCTGCGCGGACAAGGGCGCCGCAAGCTCAAGATGGCGCATGCCGCCGATGACGAACTCGGCCCGGTCAAGCGCCGCCAGGGCGGCAGGGGAGAGCCCGGCGCGACCGTCCTCGCCGATGCCGATGATGGTGAGCCAGGGAGCCTTCCTCATGCTCGACTCCGCGTCAGAATTCGGGGAAAAGGAGCACATGCGCATTCTCATTCTGGGCGGCACGACGGAGGCTTCCGCACTCGCGAGGTGTCTCTCCGGACGATCCGAGTTCAGCCCGCTTCTGTCCATGGCCGGGCGCACCAGCGACCCACGACCCCTGCCGATCCCGACCCGCATCGGCGGCTTCGGCGGGGTGGAGGGGCTTGCCCGCTTCCTGGTGGAGGAGCGGATCGAGGCGGTGATCGATGCCACCCATCCCTTCGCGGCCGTGATGTCGCGCAACGCGGCTGAGGCCTGCGCGCAAGTGCGTGTCTCGCTGCTCGCCCTGCGCCGACCGCCTTGGACCGCCCAAAAGGGTGACCAGTGGATCGAAGTCAGCTCGATGGAGGAGACTGTCCAAGCGCTGGGCGATGAACCCCGACGCGTGTTTCTCACCGTGGGGCGTCTTGAGCTCCCGCCCTTCGCGGCTGCGCCGCAGCATACCTATCTTGTGCGCACCATCGAGCCCATCAGGGATGCGCTGCCGGTGCCGCACGTCATCACGATCCAGGACCGCGCGCCTTTCAATGAAGCATCCGAACGAGCGCTGATGGAGCGCGAACGCGTCGAGGTGGTAGTCACCAAGAACTCGGGCGGAAGCGCGACCTATCCGAAGATCGCGGCAGCTCGCGCTCTCGGGCTGCCCGTCATCGTCGTGGCGCGGCCGCAGAAACCTCGCGGCGTCGAGGAGGTTGTGAGCGCGGACGCTGCCCTGGAATGGCTCGAGCGCCATCACGGCCGCACTCCGTAGAAGCGCGGCGTGTAGACATAGGGTGCCTTGTCGTCAGAGCGCTCGATGAGCTTGGTGGTGCTGGCGCCGATGGTCACGACGGTGGACATGTCGGCCATGGAGGCTTCGACCTCCGAGAGCGGCACGATCCTGATCCGCTCGTCCGGCCGCATCACGGCTCGTGCAAGGATGATCGGCGTGTCGGGACCGCGCGTCTCCGCCACGATCTTGAAAGCGGCGCCGAGCTGCCAGGGCCGAGCCGAGGAAATCGGGTTGTAGAGCGCCACGACGAAATCCGCCGTGAGAGCGGCGCGCAGCCGCGCCTCGACAACGTCCCACGGCTTCAAATTGTCGGAGAGCGACATGACGCAGAAGTCGCCCCCAAGTGGCGCGCCCACGCGGGCCGCCGCCGCAAGCATGGCCGTAATGCCGGGCTCGACGCGGATGTCGAGGCTGCGCCAGGCAGGATCGCCATTGTCGACAGCCTCGAACACGGCCGCCGCCATGGCGAACACGCCGGGATCGCCGCCGGATACCACAGCCACGCGTGCTCCTTTCGCGGCAAGATCGAGGGCGAAGCGCGCGCGATCAAGCTCGACCCGGTTGTCCGATGAATGGCGGCGCTGGCCTGCCCGCTCCGGAATACGGTCGACATACGGCCCGTAGCCGACAAGATCGGTCGCGGAGGCGAGCGCCTCCGCGGCGGCGGGGGTCAGATAGCGCGGATCGCCCGGGCCCAGGCCTACGATGGTGACGAGGCCCGTCATACGCGCCTCCCTTGACCCGGCACGATGATGAGCGAGAAATAGGGAGCGTCGAAATCCTCAGGCATCTCGGGAAGTGGGATGATCTTCTCTTCCGCCATTGTGGCGCGCTCCACATAGATCGCGCGCTCCAGAAGGCCTGCTGTGCTGAGTGCAGCACGAACCTTCGGCAGGTTGCGTCCGAGCTTCATCACCACGGCGGCATCGGTGCCGGACAGGCGCCGCGTCAGCTCCGCTTCCGGCAATGTGCCGGGCACAATTGTGAGCACGTCGTCGCCCCAGGTGATCGGCGCGCCAGCGCGCGTCCAGGCGCCCGACATGCCCGACACGGCCGGCACGACTTCTGTCGGCACCTTGTCCTTGAGACGCCACCAGAGATGCATGAAGGAGCCGTAGAAGAAGGGATCGCCCTCGCTAAGGACAGCAACTGTGCGGCCTGCCTCGATCTCGGCGAGGAGCCCTGCTGCCGCTTCCTCGTAGAAGGGATTGAGAGCGGCCGCGTAATCGGGGTGATCGGCGGGAATTTCCGTCGTCACCGGATAGACGAGCGCGATCTCCCGCTCAGGATCCTCGCCGACGATCGCATCCGCGATGGTGCGTGCGCTGCCGCGCCGTCCACGCTTGCAGAAATGAACCAGCCGGTCAGCCGTTTCCAGAATCCTGCGGGCGCGCACGGTCATGTAGTCCGGATTGCCGGGGCCGAGGCCTAAGCCGAAGAAGCGGATGGTGTCGTTCGCCATATCCACCTCACTCCACCGGGTTCGCAAGGGCATTGACGGCCGCCGCCGCCATGGCGCTGCCACCGCGTCGGCCGTGGACCACGAGGTACGGCACACGCCCGTCGCGGGCAAGCGCCTCCTTGGACTCCGCCGCCCCGATGAACCCGACCGGAATGCCGATCACGGCGGCGGGCTTCGGCGCGCCGGCATCGAGCAATTCGAGCAGATGAAAGAGCGCGGTGGGCGCATTGCCGAACACGACGAGCGCGCCTCCCAGCCGCTCGCGCCACAGCTCCATGGCGGCGGCCGAGCGGGTGTTGCCGAGCTCCATGGCGAGTGCTGGAACGCGCGGATCGTCCAATGTGCAGATCACCTCGTTGTTCGCCGGCAGCCGCGCCCGGGTGATGCCGTTCGCCACCATCTTGGCATCGCACAGGATCGGCGCGCCATTCTTCAGGGCGGCTTCCGCCTTTGCAGCGAAATCGGCGGAGAGATCGATGTCCTTCGGAAGATCGGTCATGCCGCAGGCATGGATCATTCGCACGGCGACGCGCTCGGCGGTGCCCGAGAAACGTGAGAGATCCGCCTCTGCCCGGATGATCGCAAAGGAGCGGCGGTAAATTTCCGCGCCTTCGCGGATGTAGTCGCGAGCCTCGCTCATCGCGGGCTCTCCGGGAACGCACGGCGCAAGGAATCCGTGGATGTCACAGTCGATAAACGGAGCATGATCTCGTCAATGGAGTGGTGAATGGATGAAGCATCGCGGGTCGAGCCGTCCGGCACGACGTCGTAGCGGCCATCGCCGCGGGCCACCAGGGTGAGGTCCGCCTTGCCGGGGTGAGCGCAGCCTTTCGGGCAGCCTGAGACGTGAAGGGTTGCTCCGTCTCGGAGCACGGTTCCGCAGGACTCCGCGATCCGCAGGGCATCGGCGGGAGCAGCTGTGAGACCGTTGCCGCAATCGGGCTGGCCTGGGCAGGCGAAAAGGGAGAGGCGCGGATCGGCTGGATCTGTGATGAAGCCAGCACGGCCGGCCTCGTCGATCAAAGCGCGTACGTGCTCGTCCGCGATCTTAGGCAGCAGAAGGCCAAGCGTGAAGGAGAGGCGGAGTTCACCACTGCTGAAGCGCTCGCTCCAGGCAGCAACCTGTATCAGCTGCTCGGTGTTGCAGCGACCGAATGGCAGGGCGAGGAGAAGTGCGGATTTCTTGTCGAGGGACAGCACACCCGCGCGAGGACCCGCTGAACGCAAGGTCGGTTCGACAGCCGTGCTGAGAGCAGCGCGTGCCGCAAGCTCCCGCACAAGATCTGGCTCAAGATCACGCAGACGCCGCGCCTCGGCCACGCTCCTGCGCCGCAGTTCCGCGAAGCCTGAAAGCACCGTGTGAACGGCTTCCGGCGTGCGGCAAAGGGTCGACGTTCCGATCCAGCGCGGGCCGTTGGAAGAAGAGATCGCAAAAGCAATGGTGTCCTCACCCATCGCCAGCAGATGAAGATCCGCACCGAGAGTGTCGAGGGGCATCGCCGCGCCACCGTCGATGGTGACGAAGAACTTCGCAGGCAGATCCTGGATGGCACCTGCCGCATTCTCGATGGCTTGCGCCAGGGCGAGAACATCGCACCTCTCGAGCGGATCGAGGCCGGCCGCGGGCGACAGCACCGTGAGGCGGTTCGGTCCATTGCCTTCGGGCTCGGCGAGGCCTCCGCGCTCAAGGAGGGCGAGCAGGGCCGGATAAGTATCCTCGCGGACACCGCGTATCTGCAGGTTGCCACGCGCCGTGATGTCGAGATGGCCGTTGCCATAGTCACGCGCGGCCTGCGCGATGAGCCGAGCCTGATCGGCCGAGACCCTGCCGGCAAAGGGATGCAGGCGTACGAGCAGGCCGTCGCCGGTCATCATCGGGCGGCGCACGCCCGGGCACCAGCCTCGGCGACGCAGGATGTCGGCTTGCGCGCTCATTCGGCAGCCTCCTTCCGGCCATCTTCGAAGAGGGCTGCAACAGAATTGAGGCGGCTCTCCCACAAGCCCCGACGACGCGCATCCGCCAAACGATCGCGGATTGCCTGCGCGGCAGCCGGGTTGGCGCCGGCGATCTGCTCCCAGATGGACTCATCGGCAAGCAGGGCCGTGAAAACGAGATCGAGAGACGTGGAGGAAACGGCGTCTGTGGTCGCAGCAAAAGTGAAAAGCGCATCCACCCCTTGCGCGATCTCCGCCGCGCCGCGCCAGCCGTGGCGCAGCTGGCCGGCGATCCAGCGCGGGTTCGTCAGGCGGCCGCGCACGAGGCGGTCCACATCTTCCGCAAGGGTGCGAGCCTTGGGTGCCTGCGGCCGGCTCGTGTCGAGGCTGTAGAGGGCAGGATTCGTGCCCATCGTCTGCGCGGCTGCCGCGAAGCCGCCGATGGCATCCGCGGCGGAATCGCCATCGAGGATGTCGCGCTCGGCCACGTCGCTCACATGCACGAAGGCTTCCGCCTGTTCAACACGCTGCGGAAAGCTCTGATCGGCCCGAGCCTCGCCGCCGGCACCGAAAGCGTGGGATGTGCCTTCGAGATAGGTGCGGCCGAGATCGCTTCTGTCTGACCATTCACCATCAAGCGCCTGCGCCGAGACGCCCGCGCCGTAGGTGCCGGGCGCAGAGCCGAACACGCGGGAGAGCGCCTCGCCCCGGCGGCGTGCGGCGGCAAGCTCGTTCCACTCGTCGTCCTCGTTGAGCGCCGCGACGGCGCGGGCTGCCTGATCGAGGAGGGCGATCTGGTCCGGGAAGGTGTCGCGGAACGCGCCGGAAACCCGCACCGTCACATCAGCGCGGGGCCGGTCGAGGAGCGGCGCTGGCACGATCTCGAAGCCGGTCACGCGGGTCGAGGCATGATCCCAGGTCGGGCGAACGCCCATGAGGGCTAGGGCATGGGCGATGTCCTCGCCGCCGGAGCGCAGCGTCGGCGAGGCCCAGAGGTCCATTACGATCCGGCGCGGCCAGTCGCCCTGCTCCTGCAGGTGGCGGCGCACCACTTCGGCGGCTGCGCGCCAGCCGAGTTCGGTTGCGGCACGGGTAGGGATCGCGCGCGGATCGAGGGTTGCGAGGTTGCGGCCGGTGGGCAGCACGTCCGTCTGCCCGCGCGAGGGTGAGCCAGAAGGGCCGGGCACCACGAAGCGGCCGTCCAGCGCTTTCAGCAACCCTTCGCTCTCACCTTTGGCGCATGTCTCGAAGCCATGCGGCGCATGACCGAAGACATGCAATCCATCGCGGATCGTCACCTCGCCGAGATCGCAGAGATGCGCATCGAGGCGGGTGAGCGCCTCGTCCATCGGCATTCTGGCATCGACGCTGCAGGCGGCAGCGAGGTCGCTTGCCTGCGCGCGCTCAAGAATGTCCTGCGCCACCAGCTCCGCGCGTCCGGGGTGGAGCACCTGGGCTGAGGAAAACTCTTCCACCAGCTCGCGCAGCGCTGCGGCCTCGCCGTGCAGACCGGCCTCGGCGGTCTGAGGCGTAAGGTGCCCGATGGTGACGGCGCCGATGCGGCGCTTGGCGGGTGCCGCCTCACCGGGATCATCGACGATGAAGGGATAGATGACGGGCACCGGGCCGACAGCGAGGCGCGGCCAGCAGATGGCGGACAAAGCCACCGCCTTGCCGGGCAGCCACTCGGTGGTGCCGTGGGTGCCGAGATGCACCAGGGCGTGGATTCTCTCCAGAGCCCTCAGGCCGCAATAGAAGGCGAGATAGCCGTGGCTCGGGGGGCATTCGGGGTCATGGTAGAATCCCTTGCGATCCTGTCCATGTCCGCGATCGGGCTGCAGGGCGACGAGCACGTTGTCGGCACGACTGGCACGGAAGCGGAAAGCGCCGTGCGAAAAGGCAGGATCGTTCTCGGCAAGCCCCCAGCGATCATCGATGGTATCACGCTGTTCGCGTGGCAGCGTATCGAGCCATGCGCGATAAGCGGCAAGAGGAACCTCGAAGGTTTCCTCGCCTTCCGTGAGACGGGGCATCAACCCGTCAGCGGTGAAATCCCGCTCGGCCAAGTAGCCCGCTTCGCGCAGCAGATCGAGGATCGTGCAGGCACTCGCCGGTGTATCCAGTCCCACCGCGAAGCCGGCGCGGCCGCCGCGTGCCGGGTAGTCGGAGAGCACAAGCGCGAGCCGCCGTTCTCGGCGTGGCGTGCAGGCGAGTCGCACCCAGGCGGCCGCCATATCGGCCACGGCATTGATCCCGGCTGCATCCGGAGCTTGCACCCGGCGGGAGAAGGCGAGTGCCGGATCGGCGGCCTCCTCGGCCTTGAACGATACAGGACCTGCCGCAATGCGGCCGTCGAATTCAGGCAGGGCGATCTGCATGGCGAGATCGGCGGAGGAGAGGCCTCGCGGCGAAGCCTCCCAGGCATCCTTGGCGCTGCCGACAGGGATTGCTTGCAGGATCGGGCAATCGGCTTCGTCGAGCACGAAGCTGTCGTCGTCCCGCGCCGAGAAGGCGGTGGTCGTGACGATGATGTCGGGACGGCGCGTTTGTATTGCCTGTCGAACAACCGCGACGGCTTCCGGATCCTTCAGGCTCGACACCGCCAGCACGAGGGTTTCGATGCCGCGCTCGCGGAGCGCTGCGGACAGATCCTCAATGGCCTGCGTGTCGCCAGAGAGCACGGCGGAGCGGTAAACGATAAGATAGGCGAGGGGGCGCTCGTGGGAGATGCAGGCGAGGGCAGATTCAGGCTCTGCAATGCCGCCGCCTTCGATCCCACAGACCTCATCCTGAGGAGCAGACGCAGTCTGCGTCTCGAAGGAGCGTCCAGAGTGCACTGGAGCCTCCTTCGAGACGCCGCTGGCGAGGCTCCTCAGGGTGAGGTCGGAGTGGTGGAGCGGGGGAGCCCATGCGAAGGCGCGGGGTGCTGCGCGCGGCGGCTCGGTGGCAGCATTTACTTCGCCGATCTCCATGCCGATATGTGCGAGTAGGCGGCTCATGTTGTCGATGCCGCCGGCCTGGAAATAAACTTCGATCTCGTTGCAGAGCGTCTGCGGAACGGTGGCGTAGGCGGCAAGCCTCGGGTCAGGGCGGTCGTCGCCCGGCAGCACCGCGAGCTTCACGCCATGAGAGCGGCACGCCTCGGACAGCCGCTCCAACCCATAGCGCCAGTAATCGAGCCCGCCGAGGCAGCGCACGAGAACGAAGCGAGCCTTCGCTGCCGTCTTGTCGATGTAGAGATCGACCGAGAGAGGATGGCGCAGGCGGCGCAGGGATGCGAGGCGCAGCGACGGGCCACCCGCCTTCAGCCGATGGGCCGCCGCCAGCGCGCCGAGGTCACTGTCCGCAAACGAGAGGACGACGGTATCCCCCGGAGGCTGCTGGAGGTCGATGGCCTCCTGGCCTTCCTCGAGGGAGATCGTTGTGACCGGAAGGAGGTGCATATCATCCCGCGCGCAAGGCGGCTTCGACGGCTTTCACGTCGAAGCCTTTCAGGCCGATCACCACCATGCGTCCGTCGCGTGCTTCGCCCGCCTTCCACGGCCGGTCGAAGTGATGCGCGATGCGCTGGCCGACGCCCTGCACCACGAGGCGCATGGGCTTGCCCTCCACGGGTGCGAAGCCCTTGATGCGCAGTACGCCCGAAGCCTCGGCCGCGCGCTCGACGCGGGCGACGAGCGCCTCCGGGGTCGCAACGGCATCGACGGGGATCGCGATGCTCTCGAAATCGTCGTGGTCGTGATCGTCCTCCGTCTCGTGATGGGAGGGGCGGGCGTCGAGATCGGCCTCCGCCGCGGCGCCCATACCGATCAGCACGGTCGGGTCCACCTTGCCGTGAGCGGCCTCGATCACCTTCACGGCGCGGGGCAGGTGCTCGTTGATCTCGGCCAGAACCTTGCCCTTGTCGCCCGCTTGCATCTGGTCGATCTTGTTGAGGATGATGAGGTCGGCGCAGAGCAACTGATCCTCGAACACTTCCTCCAACGGATTCTCGTGATCGACGGAGGTGTCGGCTGCGCGCTGGGCTTCGAGCGCATCCGGATCATCGGCAAAGGCGCCCGAGGCGACGGCGGGGCCATCGACCACGGCGATCACACCGTCGACCGTCACACGAGAGCGGATGTCTGGCCAGTTGAAGGCACGGACCAGCGGCTTCGGCAGGGCGAGGCCGGAGGTCTCGATCAGGATGTGCTCTGGAGGGTTGGGCCGATTGAGCAGGGTATTCAGGGCAGGGACGAAATCGTCCGCTACCGTGCAGCAGATGCAGCCGTTGGGCAGGTCCACGATGTCGTCCTGCGTGCAGCCTTCGATGCCGCAGCCCTCGATAAAGGAGCCGTCGAAGCCGAGATCGCCGAACTCGTTCACGAGAACCGCCAGCCGGCGTCCGTTCGCGTTCTCCAGCAGGTGCCGCACCAGGGTGGTTTTCCCGGCGCCGAGGAATCCGGTGATGATCGTGCAGGGGATCTTCGAGAGATCGCTCATGAAAGCCTTGCCTTTCGGCGGCGTGTCTCAAGCCGCGCTATTTGTCTTGAACGGAGGAATGCGGGCGACCACGCCCTTGCGGAACGCCTCAGGCCGCTCGCGCCAGGGCACGAGGCCGTCCGAGGTTGCTGCATAGCGGCGCAGGCCGTCGAGAATGGTCTCCACCGAAGTGTCGGCGCTCAGGTCGCCGTAGATATAGGTCCAGCGACCGGGGCCGGAGACCGCGATGGTACAGGGGCGCTTGCAGACCGAGAGGCACTCGACCGGCTCGACGCGTACGTTCGGCGCATCGGAGTGTGAGAGCGCTTCGGTCAGCGCACGATGAAGGATCGCACCAGGCCGGAGCGCCTTGTCGTCCGGGCCACCTGCCTGACGGCAGGTGACGCAGACATGCAGGCAGATCTCCTCAGGGGATGAGGTCATCGCTCGTGAGCCGATCCGCTCAGGCGAAGGCCGGCAGGGCGAGGAAGGCCGCGCCTGTGACCGCAACGGCGAGGCCAGCGAGACGAAGCTGGGGTGCAGGCGCGGCGAACGAACCCTTCATCACAAAACGGGCCGCCAGGGCAATACCGGTGGTGAGCACCGTCTGAACCGCCACGAGACCAATGAGGTAGGCAGAAAGTGGCGAGGTTTCAGCGCCGATGATCGACTCGCCAAGGGCATAGCCATGCACCGCGCCGCCGATGGCAAAGAGACCGGCGATCAGCGCATAGGGAAGGGTGGTGCGGATTGTGGCGGCCAAGCCGATGGCGACAACGCTCAGCGCGACCAGCGCTTCGGTGTAAGGCAGATCGAAGCTGGCGAGGTGCAGGCCCACACCGGCGGCCATGGCCACAACCCAGAAAGCCGGAAGAGTGAGGCCGCGGGCGAAACGCGAGGCGACGAGGCCGACACCCACGAGGGCGGCGAGATGGTCGAGACCGATGACGGGATGGCCGAGGCCCGAGAGCAGGCCCTGCGTGAAGGTGGCCGGAATCATGCCTCCCATGGGGTGGTGGGCGAGGGCCGGGGTCGCGGCCGCAAGGCCGGTGAGCGTCAGGGCGAGGAGGCGGGTCTTGGGCAGAATGGTCATCGTTCTCTCCGTCGGGAGACTCAAAGGTCAAGAGTCTGGTGCGCTTCCACGGACGGAACCGAACGACGGGAGGTCATTCGACTACGGTCACCGTCGGCACACCCCGTCCGACAGACCCGATAGAAGCTAAGGCTGACGGCAGGTCTCCTGGCTCGCGGGTCGATGCTTTTCGCCGCCTTCCCGGGGTTGGATCCCAGTGGCATGTGGAGCGAAGGCTCGCCGCTTACAGTTGCGGGGGCAGCCGCGGTGTCTCACCGCATTCCCTTTTCACCCCGTTGCCGGGGCACCGTCATCACCATGCTTATCTGGCCGGGAAGGATGTTTCAAGTCTGGGCGTCGCGCATGGCCGGCCTTGAAATCGGGTCGCAGCCTGTTCATGGTGCGGCCCTTCCACAGGAAAGCAGGCCGGGATGTCCCAGGACGAAGAGGCGCGCCACCGCGCCAAGATGATCAAGCGCAAGGAAGTGCAGGACCGGGAGGTCGCCTCCAAGACCGTCGAGAAGGGGCTCCTCATCGTCCATACCGGCCCCGGCAAGGGCAAGTCGACGGCCGCCTTCGGGCTGATGCTCCGGGCGCTCGGGCGCGGTTTCCAGGTGGGCGTGGTGCAGTTCATCAAGGGTGCCTGGGAGACCGGGGAGCGCATGGCGCTGGATCGTTTCAGCGATCAGGTCGAGTGGCACACCATGGGCGAGGGCTTCACCTGGGAGACCCAGGACCGTTCCCGCGACGTGGCGGCGGCCGAGCGCGCCTGGGAGAAGGTCAAGGAACTGATGGCCCGCGAGGACATCCGCCTCCTGGTGCTCGATGAGCTCAACATCGCGCTGCGCTACGAGTATCTCGATCTGGCCGAGGTGGTCGAGACCCTGAGGCAGCGCCGGCCCGATCTTCACATCGTGGTCACCGGCCGGAACGCTAAGCCAGAGCTGATCGAGGCGGCCGATCTCGTCACCGAGATGACCCTGGTGAAGCATCACTTCGCCGCCGGCGTGAAGGCGCAGGAAGGCGTGGAGTTCTAGATGCGCGCCCTCATGGTGCAGGGCACCGGCTCCAATGTGGGCAAGTCGCTCCTGGTGGCGGGCCTGTGCCGGGTGTTTGCGCGAAAAGGGCTCAAGGTCCGGCCGTTCAAGCCTCAAAACATGTCCAACAATGCCGCCGTCACAGCCGATGGCGGCGAGATCGGCCGCGCCCAGGCGTTGCAAGCACGCGCGGCGGGCGTGGCGCCCAGTGTCCATATGAATCCAGTGCTCTTGAAGCCCCAGAGCGAGATCGGCTCGCAGGTGGTGGTGCAGGGGCGCGTCGTCGGAACGGCGAAAGCGCGCGAATACCAAGCCTGGAAGCCGCGCCTGATGGAAGCGGTGCTCGACAGCTTCGGGCGGCTCTCGAACGAAGCTGACCTTGTTCTCGTCGAGGGCGCGGGCTCGGCGTCGGAGGTCAACTTACGGGCTGGCGATATCGCCAATATGGGCTTTGCCCGCGCGGCGAACGTGCCCGTGGTGCTGGTGGGTGATATCGACCGCGGCGGCGTGATCGCGAGCCTTGTCGGCACAAAGGCGGTGCTCGATGAGACCGATGCCGCGATGATCCGTGGCTTCATCGTCAACCGCTTCCGGGGCGATCCGGCCTTGTTCGACAGCGGCATGCAGTTTGTGGCCGAACGCACCGGCTGGCCCGCGCTCGGCCTCGTGCCGCACTTTGCCGATGCCGCGCGCCTGCCGGCGGAGGATGGGCTGGGATTGCGGCGCGAGGGGCAAAAAGGCTCGGTCGTGATCGCCGTGCCGGTCACGCCGTGGATTTCGAACTTCGACGACCTCGATCCTCTACGTGAGGAGCCGGGCGTGGAGGTGGTTCTGGTCGAACCCGGCGAGCCGCTCCCGGCGAGGGCCGCTCTTGTCCTGCTGCCCGGCTCCAAGACCACCATCGACGATCTCCTCTTTATTCGCCGGCAGGGCTGGGACATCGACCTCAAGGCGCATGTACGCCGGGGTGGGCGGGTGCTCGGCCTGTGCGGAGGCTACCAGATGCTTGGGACGCGCATCGACGATCCTTCCGGCATCGAGGGTGAGGCGGGCCGCTCCATCGAGGGATTGGGGCTTCTCGACATCGCGACCGTGCTGACGGCGAAGAAGCGGCTGGAGGCCGTGACAGGCACCACGGTTCCCGACGGCACATCGCTGTCCGGCTACGAGATGCATATCGGCGAGACTTCAGGACCCGACGCTCTGCGGCAGCCCTTCGCGCGACTGACGAGCGGGCAGGCGGACGGCGCAGTCTCGGCAGATGGTCGCGTGATGGGCACCTATGTGCACGGCCTCTTCGCGGACGACCGGCAGCGCGCTCGGTGGCTCAGGCTGCTCGGAGCCGAGACGAGCGATCTGGCCTATGAGACCCTGGTCGACGATATCCTCGACCGCTTCGCCGATCATCTCGAAGCGCATCTCGACTGCGAGCGGCTGCTGGCAATCAGCGCACGATGAACCACGCCAGCAGGGCCAATCCTGCGGCGAGACCGAAAAGAAGCGCGCAGGCCGTACGATAGAGCTTCAGCGTCAGGTCGATGTCGTCGGCTGTTGCTTCTGCACGCCCGTCGCCCATCCAGCGATCCTCGACGCGTACATCGCCATAGACGCGCGGTCCCGCGAGCCTCAAGCCCAGCGCTCCCGCCATCGCGGCCTCGGGCCAGCCTGCATTGGGCGAGCGGTGATGCGAGGCGTCGCGCCGAACGGCGCGCAGGGCGTCGCCTGGGGAGGCGCCTGAGTTCAAGGCCGCCGCCGCAATGATGAGCAGCGCCGACAGACGCGAGGCGGGGAGGTTCACGAGATCGTCGAAGCGGGCGGCCGCCCAGCCGAAGGCCTCGTGCCGGGGCGTGCGGTGGCCGATCATGCTGTCGGCGGTGTTCCCCGCCTTGTAGAGCGCGGCACCCGGAAGCCCGCCGAGCCCGAGCCAGAAGGCGGGCGCCACGATGCCGTCGGAGAAGTTTTCCGCCAGACTTTCGATGGCCGCGCGGGAGACGCCTGCCTCATCGAGGCTCTGCGGGTTGCGGCCTACGATCATCGACACGGCCTTGCGTCCTCCGTCGATTCCACCTTCGCGCAGTCCCTTCGACACAGCCGCCACATGCTCATGCAGGCTGCGCTGGGCAATCAGGCTGCCGGCGAGGATTGCCAGAAGGAGAATACCGATGAGACCGAGCGGCAGGAGGAGCGCGCTCAGCACCCAGGCCGCCAGCCCTGTGACGGTGAGGAGGATCAGGAGGGCCAGGATGCCGGCACTGCGTCGCTGCGCGAAGGACCAGGCCTCCCGGTTCAAGGCTCGGTCGAGCCCTTTGATCAGCCGGCCGATCCAGGTGACGGGATGCCCGATCGCCGTGTAAAGGCGGTTGGGATAGCCGACAGCTGCCTCCGCCGCGAGGGCGAGGCTTAAAAGAAGCAGGCTGTCGGAAAGGATCATGGGTGAATCGGATGAGTGAGGCGCGGATCTGGCACGGGGGCGATCTGGACGAGGCCCGGCGGCTGTTTCCGCAGGCGCCCGAGCCGTGGATCGACCTGTCGACGGGGATCAACCCCATAGCCTATCCGGTGCCCCCCTTGCCAGCCTCCCTGTTTGCGCGGTTGCCGTCGCCGGCCGATCACCGGGATCTCGAGGCGGCCGCCGCTGAGGCCTATGGAGCTGAAAGCACCGCCACGGTGGTCGCGGCGCCCGGAACGCAGGTTCTGATCAGCCTTCTGCCTCATCTGCGGGCACCCTCCCGCGTGGCCATTCTGGGGCCAACCTATGCGGAGCACGCTCATTCATGGCGCAAGGCCGGTCATGACGTGGCCGAGATCCCGTCTCTGAATCGCCTCGATCATGCGGATGTCCTGGTCGTGGTCAATCCGAACAATCCCGACGGCAGGCTCCTCAAACGCGAGGCCCTGCTTCACCTCGCCAAGAACTTTCGCCTACGCGGCGGCTGGCTCGTGGTGGATGAAGCCTTTGCGGATTTCGACGCCGGCGAGAGCCTCATGCCCGTGCTGCCGTCCAACGCGATCATCCTGCGGTCCTTTGGCAAGACCTATGGTCTGGCGGGGCTGAGGATCGGTTTTGCGGTGGCGCCGGAGCCGATCACGATAAAGCTGAGATCGGCGCTGGGTCCCTGGGCGGTCTCGGGCCCTGCCATCGAAGCCGGGCGAAAGGCCCTTCGCGACCGGCAATGGCTCGATTCTGCCCGGGAGGCCCGCACTGCCGATGCTCGCCGGTTGGACGCTCTTTTGATGCACGTGGCAGAGGCGCCCCTGCAGGGCACGATCCTCTATCGCCTCCTGGAGAGCCCTCGAGCGGGCGAACTCTTCCGGGCTCTCGGAGACCGCGGCATCTGGGTCAGGCGGTTTCAGGATAGGCCGCACCTGCTGAGGTTCGGGCTGCCCTGCACGGACGCGGAATGGAAGCGTCTTGAGGCAGTCTTGGACAGCTTCTCTTAAGCAGAGCCTCCGGCTTTTACATTGCGCGGAAAAAAGAAAAGCCGCGGCCAGTCGTAAAACTGGTTCGCGGCTCTCACCGTGTCTGCCCCCGCCGACACGAAAGTCTTATAAATTATATATTTGGTTGAGTTCTTTATAATCGTTCCGTCTCAATGCGAAGATCTATAAGCTGATTTGCTGGTTAATAGGAATAGTGGAAATTACGTAGGTCGCTACATTCAGGCTTATACTTCTGCGTGAACGCGGCTCAAAGTAAACTTGGCCATTCGTCTCATCGTAACGCGAATATAGGGCCCAAACCCTTCAGATATCCGGATTTCTGTCCCACCCGGATCATGATTTTCGACTTTCGCGAGAACAGCCACACCTCAAATGACAGCACGCCGGCACTTACCGCGCAAAGTGTCGCACCTCTTCGATTCAAGGGGCTGTTCGGGAGCGACCAGCAGGCCGCAGAGGGGAGAATGTCTCACTTCGTCACTAATGGCCGAAGCGATGTGACGGGGTCTCGATGACCGGGTTCATCAAAGGAGGAACCAGCCGTTAGCGCCAGAGTTCAGCCCTCTACATGGCCTTGACGGAGAGCACTCATGAACACCCGAAGCTGGACGGCGCTGGCGCTTGTTGCGCTTGCCGTTGTGGTCGTCTTCTTCGCGCTTCGCGAAACGCACTCCGACCCGGAGAACGCACCCGGCCGGGCCGCCAGCCAGGAGACGATCAAGCCCATCCCGTCCAATCCGGATACGGTCGCGCCGCGCTGACCGGGGTGATTATCGCCGTGCCTTACCGGCTCAGGCGCTTCGAGTTGGCACGGACTTTCCTGCGATATCCCTTGACGATCTTATGAGCGGAGCCGCCGGTAGCGAGCACGGCTGCCGCTTCCGTGAAAGCCGTGATCTTCTCCGTCACCATGAGCAGGTTCTCCGCGTGGGATCCTTGGCCCATGGCGGCTTGGGACATGCGGGTCCAGATCACAGCCTGCGCCTCAAAGGCCAGCATCGTGGTGTCAGTCGCAAGCTTCATCCAAGGTAAAAGCATCGGAACTCCTGAGGCGCTTCTCTCAATCGATAACATCGAGCGCCGGCATCTTGATCCTCTCGAATCCGGAAAGTTGGACCACATCTCCCCCAGGAGAGCAGGTTTCGCTCGAAAGAGTGGGGGGCGATTCAGAGTGAATTTCAGCGATGCACGCTGTCGTTTAACATACGTGTATATAATGAGGGGCCGCCCCTCAGGTCCAGAGTTATCGAGGGGAATGTCTTGCCCCGCTATTATATCGACATCAGAAGTCACCTCGGCCTCGAGGAGGATCCGAGCGGTGTGGAACTGCCGGATATTGCAGCTGCCAAGTCTGAAGCTCTGAAAGTGATTCAGACGCTTCTGAGCAGCTGGGCCTCCATGCAGCCGAGCTACGGCGACGAGATCTTCATTGAAATCGTCGGCGAGGATCTTCGCCCAGTGCTGATCATTCCGTGCTCCGACGTGAAGATAATAAAGCAGTGAAGGCTGCGTAACGGTTCGTTGGCGAACCGGCATAGCGCAGGAAGCCCTTCAGGTGCGCCCGAAGCAATAACGAGGCGTCATGAGTGAGATTGGGCCCTGAGGCAGTCCTCAAGGCCCTTTGGACTCACTGCGCTAGTTGTTGCTGGCCCAGCCGGACAGAGCAGTCTCGGGAAACTTGTCGGTGGGCACGGCGACCTGCACGGGAGCCGGAGGTCTTGCTCTCGTCATGCACTCGCGCATGTGGTCCTGGCGGGCCACCTTGATGATCTCCCGATAATCCTGGCTGGATTTGTTGCGGGTTCTGTGGATCAGCCGGGTCTCCTTGTAGCACGCATCCCAGCGCGCTTTCCCATCGGGGGTAGAGGCCCATCCTCCTTCCTGAGCGTAGGCATTCATGGAGATAAGGGAGGCTGCTGCAAAGACACACAAAGTCGAAAAACGCATATCGGTGCTCACGTTGTGAGTATCGGCTCACTTCACGAACGATAACCTTTTTCGGCCCTGAACGTCCCGTCGAAGGGGCTAGGGCAAAAGGCTATCTACTTTTGCGTTACCGTCTGAGGAGGAATAAATGGGCCTGGGCCGCTGAGCCTGGCCTAGGGCAACTGGCAGCAGATGAGGAATGCCGTCACAGCAGCCACGAGCGCCGTGGCCATGAGGCCCCGGTCGACGAGATCATGGGGACCCGTTCTGCGGACCAGCGCGCGCCTGATCAAAGCCCAGCTCTCGATGCAATTGACATAGGTTGAGCTAGATGTAGCAGCGGAGGCCATCGTCAACCTCGCTCCCTATACGACTAACAGCTGATCTTCCGCGCCTCGCTGAGAGCACCAGAGACAATTGGGCTTCCTGATCGGCTTGAGAGGCCGGGCTGCATCGAGCCAAGCCTCGAGCATCGTCAGCATAGAGCAGCCGGTTTCGTGCGGATAGCGCGGGCTCCTTGCCTTTCAAGCGTCATCCCTTTGGAACTGCCCAAATGACCTATCGTTTACCCATGTGAGGTATGTCTGTGACGAGGTGGCGATCCCCGATGTGGGCCCAGCGATCATCGTTCGAGCATATGAGGCAAGGCAGTGACGGAGCTGAAAACGATCAAAGAGGCTGTTACGGCCTCCACGCGCGATGAGGAACTGGCCTCGGCGACCTGTTATGAAGTCGAGGCTTACGTGAAGCTCTGGCCGTTCGTTTTCCTGGTCAACGACTGGGAGATCTGGAACGGGAGCAAGAGAGCGCTCAAGCTTCAGGTCGTTCGCTGGCTTGAGGACGAAGGCGGGCCGTACGACTTCTTTCATATCCGAACCGGCTTCGGCCTCATGGGCTTCAAGGATCAAGCCGCGGCCAGAAAATTCGAGCTGCGGTGGTCAGGCGGATCACAAGCAAAGCCGGTCTCAAATGGAGATTGGAACCCGCATCCCCTCAAGAGCACCTTCGAACCAGTCCACGCGAATTAGGCTGCATCTTGGGAATCTGATCCTTAATCTTGGGCGGTGTTTGCTCCGGCCCACTTTTGAAAGACCGGAGCCGATGCAGCGCATATTTGAAGGCTTGACGTAGCAAAAAAAGCCCCCTATCTCAGCGCCACCACGGACGTTGATCGGCGACACTGACATGGCCTGAGGCCTCGGCCCAGAAACGCTTGCAGATCAGCAGCTTCGGTGGGGGATAGTTTAATGGTAGAACAGCGGACTCTGACTCCGTTAGTCTTGGTTCGAATCCAGGTCCCCCAGCCATCTCGCACTCCAGTCGCTTAGCACTCCCTCGTCTCCCGCGGGTCTGACCCCCTTCAACAAGCAGTGCCTGCGATGACGCGACCATGTCGGACATGGCCCGATCAGCAAGAACGCTGCTTCTGCGCCAGAGATCTCAGCCTTCGAAGCGCCTATCCTCCTGCGCCAGCCTTGACTCTCTTCTGATCCATGTGCGCTCCCGCACTGCTTGGTTTCGGCGAAGAACTACAAGGAACAGCCCCGCTGGAGCGGCCGATACCATCGATCGATATGGAGTTGCTTTTTCGGACCGTGGATTCTATTCCAGATCACCGGGGATGACTTAACGTTAGATTGTTCAAAGGAAAGATTTTTTTATGGCCATCAGGAGAGTGAACAGCAAGGGCGTGGCCGTCGGTACGTCTGGAAATGACACGGTCTACGGTAACAACCGTGACAATGTTCTCGGAGGCGCTGGGGGAAATGACACGCTTTGGGGCCGAGGCGGTATCGACATCATCGATGGCGGATCGGGCAACGACAAGCTTTACGGTGAAGCCGGGAATGACATTCTCGTCGGTGGTCTGGGCCAGGATACGCTGGTTGGAGGCTCTGGATATGACTTCTTCGGCTTCGATGCCAGACTGTCGAGCAGCAACATCGATGTGATCGATGATTTCAGCGTCAAATACGACTCCATCCTTCTCGATAAGAAGATCTTCAAGGTATCCGCCGACTCGAAGGGCTACATTAAGTCGTCCGCTTTCTGGACGGGTTCCGCTGCACACGATTCCAACGATCGTATCATCTACGACAAGACCACAGGTGCCCTCTACTACGATGCCGACGGTACGAATCCGAAGGCTGCGGTGCAGTTTGCCGAACTCGATGCGAATCTGCGACTGACCTACAAGGATTTCGGTATCCTGTAAGGCTCAAGTCCAACTTTCTTTCGTGGGTCTACCCGACCTCGAACTAATCATTCCTCACGCCGCCTCCGGGCGGCGTTTCCATGTCAAGGCCGGCTCTCGCGGCGGCCTCGTCCTCGGCATCCGCCGCGTCAGCCGCCATCCGCTCGTAGCGGTCGAGGGCGCCTTGGAGGATGTAGGCGGCGGCCATCTTGTCCACCGCATCGGCCCGCTTGGCCCGGGAGGCGTCCGCGTCGAGAAGGGTGCGGGTCACCACCATGGTGGACATGCGCTCGTCCCAGAACAGGATGGGCAGGGGGAGGAGCGGCTTCAGGTTGCGCACGAAGGCCCGGGTGGCCTGGGAGCGGGGGCCCTCCGTGCCGTCCATGTTGAGGGGCAGCCCGAAGACGAACCCGCCGACCTCGTAGCGGGCGGCAAGATCCTTGATGCGGCCCACGTCGGGGGTGAACTTCGCCCGCTTGATCGTCTCCAGCGGCGTTGCGATCCGGCGCTCCACATCGGAGAGGGCGAGACCGATGGTCTTGGTGCCGAGGTCGATCCCCATGAGGCGGGCGCGCGGAGATAGGCCGTCGATGAAGGCGATCAGTTCATCGTCCTTGGAAATCATGGGCGCCTCCTCATCCAGCGTGCCGGAACACCCGCAGTATAGAGGAAGTCGCCCGGCGTCGAGATCAGGCGGCGCTGCTGGTCAGATCGGGAGAGGGCGAGGCGGGGCTCGTATGACCTTTGAGTGGCGGCAACGCTTCGCCGGTGCCCCGGAACAGGTGGCAGAACTCGCGGGCGAGGTCGAGGGAGACGGTTGAGCCCGCCTCGTGCCGTGCGTCGCCGGGTTCGCGGACGGTGAGGCGGCGGCCCTGGCCTGCGTCGACATAGAGCAGATGGTTCTCGCCCAGTTCCTCCACCAGCTCGACCCGGCCGCTCAGCGCGCCCTCCGGGCTGATCCTGAGATGGTCCGGCCTGATGCCGAGGGTGACGGAGTCACCGGCCTGCACGCCGTCGGGCTGGACCGGGACAGACAGGCTGCCGCCGCCCGGCAGGCTCACCAGCACCTCGCTTGGGCCGACGCCGGCGACCTGGCATGGGATGAGGTTCATCTGCGGCGATCCGATGAAGCCGGCGACGAACAGGTTCGCCGGGCGGTGATAGAGCTCGAGCGGCGTGCCCACCTGCTCGATGTGACCTGCGTTGAGCACCACGATCCGGTCTGCGAGCGTCATGGCTTCCACCTGATCGTGCGTCACGTAGATCATGGTCGCGCGCGTGTCGGTATGGAGCTTGGCGATCTCGATGCGGGTCTGCACGCGCAACGCCGCGTCGAGGTTGGAGAGCGGTTCGTCGAACAGAAACACCTTCGGATCGCGCACGATGGCGCGGCCAATGGCGACGCGCTGGCGCTGGCCGCCGGAGAGCTGGCGTGGCTTGCAGTCGAGGAGCGCCTCGATCTGCAGCAGGCGCGCGGCCTCGCGCACCTTGGCGTCGATCTCGGCTTTCGAGGATTTCGCCAGCTCCAGCCCGAAGGCCATGTTGTCGTAGACGTTCATGTGCGGATAGAGCGCGTAGGACTGGAACACCATGGCGATGCCGCGCTTGGCGGGCGCAAGGTCGTTCACCCGCTCGCCGCCGATGAAGAGATCGCCCGCCGTGATGTCCTCCAGCCCAGCGATGAGGCGCAGCAGCGTCGACTTCCCGCAACCGGAGGGGCCGACGAAAACCACGAACTCGCCGTCGCGGATGTCGAGATCGACGCCGTGGATGACCTTCGCCTTGCCGAAGGATTTCTGGACGTTCTTGAGGACCACGTCAGCCATGCATGTCTTCCCGAATTAGCCCTTTACCGCGCCGGCCGTGAGGCCCGCCACGATCTTGCGCTGGAACACGAGCACAAGAACGATGATAGGCACGGTCACGATAACGGAGGCCGCCATGATCGTGCCCCACGGCAGCTCGTACGCCGTCGAGCCGGTCATGAGCGCAATGGCGGGCGGCACGGTGCGGCGTTCGTTGGTCAGCGTAAAGGTGAGCGCGAAGAGAAACTCGTTCCACGACACGATGAAGGCGAGAAGCCCCGTCGTTACCGCCGCCGGCGCCATGAGCGGCAGGAACACGCGCCGCACCACGATCCAGGGCGTTGCCCCGTCGACAAAGGCTGCCTCCTCGATCTCCTTCGGCAGCTCGCGCATGAAAGTGGTGAGCACCCAGATCGTGAAGGGCAGGGTGAGCATGAGATTGGCGAGGATCAGGCCCGGCAGGGTGTTGTAGAGCCCGAGGCTGCGGATCAGCTCGAACATGCCCGACAGCACGGCCACCTGCGGAAACATGGAGACGGCCAGAATAGTCATGAGCAGGAGCGCGCGGCCGCGAAACGCGATGCGCCCGAAGGCATAGGCCGCCGTCATGCCGAGGCCCAGCGAGATGGCGACGACGGTGCCTGCGACGATGATCGAGTTGAGGATGTTCTGCCCGAAGGGCTGGCGGTCGAAAACGGCGATGTAATTGGTCGGGTCGAAGCGCTCCGGCAAATAGGCGGTCGTGAACAGCGCCGAGCCTGAGCGGAAGGACGAGATGATCGCGTAATAGAGCGGGAAGAGCGCGAAAAGCCCGATGGCGATCACGAGCAGCCAGAAGCCGATGCGGCTGAGGACTTTCATCGCGGATCCTCACCGAGGCGCACGCGGCCCGCCGCCAGGGTGATGACGACGATGAGCGCGATGATGAGAAAAATCAGCGTGGATGCGGCGGAACCCAAGCCGACCTCCTGGAAATCCACGAGCTGCTGGCGCGCATAGATCGACATGGACGCCGTGTCCCGCGAGTTCGAGGTCAGCACATAGATGAGGTCGAACACGCGAAGCGCATCGAGGCTGCGGAAGATCACCGCCACCAGCAGCGCCGGCTTGATCAGCGGCAGGGTGATGCGGAAGAACACCCGGGTGGGAGACACGCCGTCCACCTTGGCGGCCTCATAGATATCCTGCGGCAGCATCTGCAGGGCCGCCAGGATAAGCAGGGCCATGAAGGAGGTGTGCTTCCAGACATCCACCGCGACGGCGGCCCAGAGCGCCGTATCCGCATTGGCCGTCCAGGTCATGGGCGCGGCGATCAGGCCGGCACGCAGCAGCATGTCGTTGATGACGCCGAACTGGTCGTGCAGCATCCAGTTCCACATCTTGGCGGACACGATGGTCGGGATCGCCCAAGGGATGAGAATGATCGCCCGCATGAGGCCCCGACCGGGGAAGGTGGCATTGAGGATTAGCGCCACGATGATCCCGAGCACCGTCTCAATGGATACGGACACGAGGGTGAACCACACCGTGTTCCACACGGATTGCCACCAGTCGGGATCGGTCAGAAGCCCGAGCCACTCGCCATCATAATTGGCAAGGTAGTTCTCGAAGCCGATGAACTCGTAGTCACTCAGGTTATTGAGATTGGCGTCGGTAAAGCTGAACCAGATCGTCCGCGCCAGGGGCCATCCGGCGATGAGCGCGAGGATGATCAGGCTCGGGGCGATGAAGAGCCATGCAGACCGGATGCGCGAGCGCGTCAGCGATGAGCGGCGCCTCCGTGCTGCAACACGCACGAAGACGTCTCCTTGAGCGACCGCGCCGGCCATGCTTACTTCCAGCCGTCCCGCTTGATCCGCTTCAGGTCACGGTCGAGGCGGCTCAGTGCCTGGGCAGGTTCGGCCCGCTTCGACAGTACCTGATGCACCGCGTTGAAGAATTCGGTCGAGACCTTGTTGTAGTTCTGGCCGGTTGCCGTAGCCGGGCGCGCCACCGCATTGGTGAAAACATCCACGAGATCACCGATGAACGGGTTGGCCTTGGCGATGTCCGCATCGCTGTAGAGGGACACGATGGTGGGGTTGAAGGAACCCTCCACGGCCCGGCGCTTCTGTTCCTGCTGACCCGTCAGATAGAGGACGAGATCCGTCGCGGCATCGGCGTTCTTGGAATACTTCGACACGGCGAGAAGCTGGCCGCCCAGCGTGCCCGCGTTGCGCCCATCTGCGCCGCCCTTCGGGAGTGGCGCAATGCCGACCTTGCCTTTGATGGTGCTGTCGGCGCCTTGCGCCAGCGCCCACGCATAGGGCCAGTTGCGCATGAAGGCGGCGTTGCCGGACTGGAAGACGCCGCGGGATTCCTCTTCCGTGTAGTTGAGCACGCCTTCCGGCGTGACGGTGCCGACCCACCCGGCGGCGGCCTTTAGGGCTTCCGCTGCTTTCGGGTTCTCGATGGTGACGTCGCCCTTGTCGTCGATGATCGTACCGCCGCCGAACGAGGCCACCCATTCCAGCGCATTGGTAGTCAGACCCTCATAGGCGCGGCCCTGCCAGACATAGCCCCAGAAGTCGCCGCGCCCGTCCTTGCGCTCGCCGTCCTGGATCATGCGGGCAGTCTCGGTGAGGTCGGCCCAGGTCTGCGGCACGGGGCGCTTGTACTTGTCGAGGAGGTCCTGCCGGTAATAGAGCAGGCCTGCATCGGCGAACCAAGGCATGGCCATGAGCCTGCCGTTGACCCGGCTCGTCTCGACCATGGCAGGCAGGTGATCGTCGATGTCGGCCTGGCCCTTGGCGGTCAGGTCCATGAGATGATCGGCGAGAATGCCGGTCCAGACCACGTCGATCTGGAAGACGTCGATGTCCGACGCGCCCGCCGCCAGGAGTTGCTGATAGAGGGCGAGCCGCTCGGTTGCGGAGTTCGGCGTCGAGACGATTTTGGCCGTGTTGCCGGTCTTCTTCGCCCAGGCATCGACGCCCTGCTTGCAGATCTCGTATTCCTTGCCGAGCGCGCTGCACGAAATGGAGATTTCGACGGCCCAGGCGCTGGTCGAGGCGAGGATTCCGGCGGCGAAGCCGAGGCTGGCAATCAGACGTGGCATGGCTATCCTCCTGCAGGCTTGATGTTTATTGCTTAGCTTCTTAAAGCCCGACCTCTGGTTTTGTTCCTTTGGAACGTGGTCGGACGCCGAAGCCGCTCCATTTCATCTGGCCGAAAACGAGGGACTTTCCATGAAAATCACGTGGTTCGGACATTCCGCCTTCCGGCTCGACTTCGCCGGCAAGGCCGTGCTCATCGATCCGTTCTTCACCGGCAATCCCGGCTTCGAGGGCGACAGGGCGAAGATCACCGAGGGCGTGTCCCACATCCTTCTCACCCACGGCCACGGGGATCACGTGGGCGATACGGTGGAGATTGCGAAGGCGACCGGGGCCAAGGTCGTGACGAATTTCGAGCTCTGCATGTATCTCGCCAAGCAGGGCGTCGAGCACTTCGATCCCATGAACACCGGCGGCACGACCGGGCAGGGTGGCTTCACCGTCACCCTCGTGCGGGCGGACCACTCGTCCGGCCTCGTCGAGATGGATGTGAACTTCCCCCTCGGCAGCGCCAACGGCATCATCGTCAAGGCGATGAACGAGCCGACCGTCTATCACATGGGCGATACGGACATCTTCGGCGACATGGCCCTGATCGCCGAGATCCATCAGCCCGACGTGGTGATCGTGCCGATCGGCGACCGCTTCACCATGGGCCCCGAGGTCGCGGCGCTCGCCGTCGAGCGTTATTTCAAGAATGCCAAGGCGGTGATCCCCTGCCACTACGGCTCATTCCCGATGATCCTGCCCAACGCGGACCGCTTCGTCGCCGCCATGGACGGCAAAGGGATTCAAGTGGTCGTGCCGCACAAGACGGTCGGGGTGACGATTTAGCCTCCCCGCCATGGTCCTCCCGGGGCCGCGGAGCGGAACCCGGGATTGTGGGACGAGTGTGGCGCCTGTTCACCTCTCCCGGTGGGAGAGGTCGCGCCTTCAGGCGCGGGCGAGGGGTTAGCGTCTTTTCCGGATGAGGCTGTAACCCCTCACCCCAGCCCTCTCCCTCAGGGAGAGGGGGCTTAGAGCCCCATCCTGCACACGATCCCGGATCGGCTGCGCCGTCCGGGATGACCGCATGAACATTAGAGCTCTGCACATCCGCCGTTGCCCCCCGGCGCGGGCGGGTGCTATAGCCCGCCGATCAGATATCCAAGGGGTATGACCATCTATGTCGGTCGATGAGAAAACGGTCCGCCGCATCGCCCATCTGGCGCGCATTGCCGTGACGGATGAGGAGGTGCCCCATCTCCAGGGCGAGCTCAACGCCATCCTAGACTTCGTCGAGCAGCTCAACGAGGTGAACGTGGAGGGTGTCGAGCCCATGACTTCCGTGACTCCCATGGTGATGAAGAAGCGCCAGGACGGCGTGACCGATGGCGGCTACCCGGAGAAGATCGTCCAGAACGCCCCCGCGACGGAAGACAGCTTCTTCCTGGTGCCCAAGGTGGTCGAGTAAAAATTCTTCATCCCGGGAGGCCGCAGCAGCGGAGAGCCGGGATCGCTAAACCAGTTATTGCCTCCAGACGATCCCGGATCGCGGCTCCGCCCCGTCCGGGATGACAGGATGATCCCCGTGACCGAACTGACCCATCTCACGATCGCTGAGGCCCGCGACGGCCTGAAGGCCAAGACCTTCTCCGCCACCGAGCTCACGCAGGCCCATGTGGATGCCATCGAGAAGGCGAGGGCGCTCAACGCCTATGTGCTCGAGACGCCGGAAAAGGCGCTCGCCATGGCCAAGGCCTCCGACGAGAAGATCGCCAAGGGCGAGGCCGGTGCGCTCGAGGGTATCCCGCTCGGCATCAAGGACCTGTTCTGCACCGAGGGCGTGGTCTCCACGGCAGGCTCGAAGATCCTCGGCAACTTCACCCCGCCCTACGAGTCCACCGTCACCCGGAACCTTTGGAACGACGGCGCCGTGATGCTCGGCAAGCTCAACATGGACGAGTTCGCCATGGGCTCCTCCAACGAGACCAGCGCGTTCGGGCCGGTCGTGTCGCCTTGGCGGCGCGAGGGCTCGAACGTGAGCGCGGGCGCTTCCGGGGCCATCGAGGGCACGCATCTGGTTCCCGGCGGTTCCTCGGGCGGTTCGGCCGCGGCGGTTGCCGCGCATCTGTGCCTTGGCGCTACCGCGACGGATACCGGCGGCTCGATCCGCCAGCCGGCGGCCTTTACCGGCACGGTGGGCATCAAGCCGACCTATGGGCGCGTCTCCCGCTGGGGCACCGTGGCCTTCGCCTCGTCGCTGGATCAGGCCGGCCCGATCACCCGCACCGTGCGCGATTCCGCCATCATGCTGCGCTCCATGGCGAGCCCTGACCCGAAGGATACCACCTGCGTGGACCTGCCGGTGCCGGATTTCGAGGCTGCCATCTCCCGTGGCGTGAAGGGCCTCAAGATCGGCATCCCGAAGGATTACCGGATCGACGGCATGTCGCCCGAGATCGAGCAGCTCTGGCACCAGGGCGCCGAATGGCTGCGCGCTGCCGGCGCCGAGATCGTCGAGGTTTCCCTGCCGCACACCAAGTACGCGCTGCCCGCCTATTACATCGTGGCCCCAGCGGAAGCTTCCTCGAACCTCGCCCGCTATGACGGCGTGCGCTACGGCCTGCGCGAAAACGGCCGCGACATCGTCGATCTCTACGAGAAGTCCCGCGCCGCCGGCTTCGGCCGCGAGGTCAAGCGCCGCATCATGATCGGCACCTATGTGCTCTCGGCGGGCTATTACGACGCCTATTACGTCCGGGCCCAGAAGCTGCGCACGCTCATCAAGCGCGACTTCGAGGAGGTCTACGCTAAAGGAGTCCACGCCATCCTGACCCCGGCGACCCCGTCCTCGGCCTTCGGCATCGGCGAGAAGGGCTCGGGCGACCCGGTCGAGATGTACCTCAACGACATCTTCACCGTGACGGTGAACATGGCAGGCCTGCCGGGCATCGCCGTGCCGGCTGGGCTCGACGCTCAGGGGCTGCCCCTGGGCCTCCAGCTCATCGGCCGCGCCTTCGACGAGGAGACCCTCTTCGCCGCCGGCCAGGTGATCGAGGATTCCGCCGGCCGCATCAAGCTGCCCCAAGCCTGGTGGGCGTAAGCGGCGTGGGACCGACCGTACCCGTCGTCACCCTCTGGGACTGGCTGCCTGCGGCCTTCGATCCGGTTCTCATCCTGATCGCGGTCTGGCTCGGCTGGAAGGCCGATCAGTTCGGCAAGGTGCTGATCGTCGGCATGATTGCCCTGGCCGTGTCGGTCCTCGTCTCCTGGGCGATCAGCAGCATGGGATTGCCTTGGATCGCGCCTGTGCGGTCCGATGGACTGACCCTGTTCCCCGTGCGCTTTGTCGCTGCCATGCTCTGGGCAAGCGGCGCCTACGTCGTCCGCCGGGTGGTGCGGCGCTAGAATCCTGCTCGGCGACAGTTCGGTCGTCGCCGAAGCATTCAGACGCGACAGGCGCCGCCGGTTCTGTCAGGGTCGTGCCGCTTTCTCCTGCCCGCATGGACCTTCGATCATGGCGACGAGCCACAAGCCCAATCACACCCTCGGGCTCGCACTCCTGGCTGCTCTCGCGACGCTTTGGGCGTCGTCCTATACCTTCATCAAGATCGGCGTCGAGACGATCCCGCCCATCACCCTGATCGCCGCGCGCACGCTGATTGCGGGTGGGATCCTTGTGCTGATCATGCGGCTGAGGGGAGTCCGCCTGCCTCGCGAGAGAACCCAGTGGAGGAACTTCGCGGTGCAGGCTTGCCTCAACAGCGTTGTTCCGTTCACGCTCATCGCCTGGGCGGAGGAGTCCATCGATGCAGGGCTCGCCGTCATCCTGAACTCGATGACGCCGGTCTTCACCTTCCTGATCACCTGGATGTGGTCCCGTCATGAGGCGACATCCGCCCGCAAGCTCATCGGGGTCGTCCTGGGCCTTGCGGGCACATGCGTCATCGTCGGAGGCCAAGCCTTCACCCATGTCGGGCAGGAGCTGGCCGCGCAGCTCGCCGTCGTGCTGGCGACAATCTGCTATGCTGGAGCGGCCATTTTCGGACGCAGTTTCAAGAACCTCGATCCCATGGCACCGGCCGCGGGCTCGCTTCTGTCCGGCGCGATAATCCTGCTTCCGCTGAGCCTCATCGTGGACCGGCCCTGGAATCTGGCGCCGTCACAAGCCTCGATCATGGCCCTGGTCGGGCTTGCGGTGTTCTCCACGGCCATGGCCTTCGTGATCTACTTCCGCCTGATCCGCACCCTGGGCTCGGTGGGGACGACAGCACAGGCCTATCTGCGGGCTCCCATCGGCATCATGATCGGAGCTTATTTCCTCGGAGAGAGCCTCAGCGAGGCGGCCTGGCTGGGGCTTCTCTGCATCCTCGCAGGCGTGGCCTTCATGACGATCCCCGAGGCCAAGACGAAGGCGGCCGTCCAAGCCACGTGATCGGGAGGATCAGGTTTCGGCGATCCCTGCGCCGGAACCGGCCGGGTTGCCGAGCGCTGTGCCGATTTCTGCCAAGGTGGCCTTCTCGGCATCGCTCACGGCCACGCCGCCGAAACCGAGGAATCCGCCTTCCTTGCCGGCCTCGGCCGATTTTCGGGCAACGCTCCAGAGCCAGGACTTGAAGGAAACCGCCTCGTCGGGGGCCTTGGTGTCGAGCAAGCCGGAGACCGCGTGAAGCTCCTCGATGGCCTTGCTTTTCACGTCGGCGAACTGGCTGCCCTTGAATTGAGCCTGGAACGACTCGCGCACGGCATTGCGCGTCTCGGTGTTGGCGATGTCATCGGCCACGGCTTTGACGAGCGGAGTGGCCTGAGCATCCTGCTTCGCCTCCAGCAGGGCCCAGCCGCTGGACATGGATTCCTGCAGGAGGCTCCAGAGCCCGCCCGGATCTGCCGCGGTGATCGCCATGCTGGCAACCACGGGGCTTGCAACGAGGCGGGACCATTCTTCGGGAGTGAAGCTCGACTTGTTCGCCATGGTTGGCCTCCTGATTGCAGCTTGGGAACTCCCAAACGCAACCGCTCAAGCTTGCGATTGGTTCCTCACCGAAGCCTTGGTGCCAGGGCCAAAAGAAATGGGCCCGACCGCGAGGGTCAGGCCCATCCTGAGCAGTGAAACGCGAGACGCTAGATTACTGCGGGTTGGCCGGAGCCGCGGGAGCGGCCGGGGAAGATGGGGTCATCGGGGCAGCCGGGGTCGCCGGAGCGGTCGAGGAACCGCCGGTGGCGCCGGAACCGGTGCGGGGTGCAGAGCTTTCCGTCTGCGTGCCGGTGCTGCCGGTGGTCGTCGGCTCGCTGCCGCCATCATAGAAGAGGAAGGCGAGCAGGCCGAGGGCGATAACAAGACCGCCGATCACGTAAGCAAGTGTGTTCGAACCACGGCTGCTGTTATCGTAGACATTGGTCTCGCGATTGTAGACGTTGGGTTCGCGATCCATGGGATCCATAGCCATTTTGAAACTCCTTGACCGTTTTACCTCCCGAACAACGCCGTATATCGGATGGGGTTTCATCGCAGCGTGGCAATTATTTCCGGAATCTGTGCATAATTTATTTCTGATCTTAACGAATGGCTTACCTGGCTGAACGTCCGTTCATTTTGAAAGGGGTTGACCGGCTTGAGCGCCGCTCGTACTCCGACAAGAGCATCGTGCGGAAAAGTGGACCCGGTTTTCCGCCCTAAACGATGCTCTCATTTATGGAAGAAGCATCGGATGGGTCCCAAAAGTGCATTCCACTTTTGGGTCCGATGCTTTAGCAAAAAGTAAGAGATCAAAGGCGCAAGGCTCATGAACGCTCCGGTCAACCCTAAGAAGCTCATCAAGGGCGCGACAGGCGATTGGGAAATCGTCATCGGCATGGAGATCCACGCCCAGGTGACGAGCCAAGCCAAGCTCTTCTCCGGAGCTTCGACGGCTTTCGGCGGCGATCCGAACAGCCACGTTTCCCTGGTGGACGCGGCCATGCCCGGCATGCTGCCCGTGATCAACGAGGAATGCGTCCGTCAGGCGATCCGCACCGGCCTTGGCCTCAAGGCCGAGATCAACCTGCGCAGCACCTTCGACCGCAAGAACTACTTCTACCCGGACTTGCCCCAGGGCTACCAGATCAGCCAGTACAAAAGCCCCATCGTGGGCGAGGGCGAGGTGATCGTGGACGTGCCGGAGACGGGCGAGACGATCATGGTGCGCATCGAGCGCCTGCATCTCGAGCAGGATGCCGGCAAGTCGATCCACGACCTGCACCCGACCCTGAGCTTCGTCGACCTCAACCGCTCCGGCGTGGCGCTCATGGAAATCGTGTCGAAGCCCGACCTGCGCTCGGCCGACGAGGCGCGGGCTTATGTGACCAAGCTGCGCACGATCCTGCGCTATCTCGGCACCTGCGACGGCGACATGGACAAGGGCAACCTTCGCGCCGACGTGAACGTGTCCGTGCGCCGTCCGGGCGAGGAGCTCGGCACGCGCTGCGAGATCAAGAACGTCAACTCCATCCGGTTCATCGGCCAGGCCATCGAAGTCGAGGCGCGCCGCCAGATCGCGATCCTGGAGGACGGGGGCAAAATCGACCAGGAGACCCGCCTCTACGACCCGGGCAAGGGCGAGACCCGCTCCATGCGTTCCAAGGAAGAGGCGCACGATTATCGCTACTTCCCCGATCCGGACCTGCTGCCGCTTGAGTTCGACCAGGCCTATGTGGACGATCTCGCGAAAGGCCTGCCGGAGCTGCCCGACGAGAAGAAGGCGCGGTTCATGGCCGATTATGGCCTCTCGCCCTATGACGCGAGCGTGCTGGTGGCCGAGCGCAGCTCCGCCGACTTCTTCGAGGAGGTAGCCAAGGGCCGCGACGGCAAGGCCGCGGCGAACTGGATCATCAATGAGCTGTTCGGCCGCCTGAACAAGGAAGGCAAGGACATCTCGGAAACCCCGGTCTCGGCCGCCCAGCTCGGCGCCATCATCGAGCTCATCGGCGAGAACGTGATCTCCGGCAAGATCGCCAAGGACCTGTTCGAGATCGTGTTTACGGAAGGCGGCGACCCGCGCGAACTCGTGGAAACGCGCGGCATGAAGCAGGTGACCGACACCGGCGCCATCGAGAAGGCCGTGGACGAGATCATCGCGGCGAATCCCGACAAGGTGGAGCAGGCGAAGGCCAAGCCTACGCTGCTCGGCTGGTTCGTGGGCCAGACCATGAAGGCCACGGGCGGCAAGGCCAACCCGCAGGCCCTCAACGAGATCCTCAAGCGCAAGCTTGGGATCGAGTAAGGCCGTTCGGTCATCCCGGCGGAGCGCACCCGCGCCCGCCGGGGCTCATGCAGGTGCCGGACCCGTGACCTCGCAGCCCAGCCCCTTCGCCTCGCACTGGCTGATCCGCGACATCGTGATCGCCTCGCATCGCGCGGCCGTCGGTCCGGGCGGTCTGCTCTTCGTGGGCGATTCCCTTGTCGAGGGTTTCTACTGGAACCGGGTCGGTTCGCTGCCCGTGCTGAACGCCGGCTATTCCGGCATCTGGACCGAGGCGCTGGAACCGCGCATCCCTCTTCTCCTGCAATCGGCGAGCCCCGGCATCGCGGTGCTGCTTGTCGGCACGAACGATGCGAAGAAGGACTGCTCTGAGAGCGCCCTCGATGGGGTGGCGGAGCATTTCGACACGATCCTCCGCCATTTCGAAACCGCCGCCGTGCCGGTGATCGTCATGACCCCGCCGCCGATCGAGCGGGCCAAGCGCCTCACGAACTTCTACTCGGCGGACGCCATGGCTTCCTTGAGCCGTCGAATCGTGCAGATTGCGGATGGCCGCGCGGCTGCCATCGCCGATCTGCACACGGCTTTCGGCGATGGCGCAGGGGCGGCGCGCGAAGGGCTCACGACGGATGGTGTTCATCTGTCGGCGAGAGCCTACCGGCAATTGCACGACGTGCTTGAGAAGACCGTCGCAAATGTGGCGATGAGGAAGGGGCATGATGAACCTGGCGCTTAAACGTGAAGACCTGCCCGCCATCCGGCCCGTTGCGGACGGCGACAGGCAGGACCTCTTCGGGCTGATCGCGATCTGTTACGCGGACTATCCCGGCTGCTTCGTCGATCCGCATGACGACCTGCCGGATCTGCGCGCCCCCGGCTCGTCCTATGCAGAAACGGGCGGCGCATTCTGGGTTGTCGAAGATGAGCGCGGACGCGTCTGCGCCTGCGTGGCGGTGGACTTTCCGGAAGCAGAAACCGCGGAACTGCACCGGCTGTATGTGCGTCCCGACCGGCGAGGAATGGGACTAGGCTCGCGCCTCGTGCATCAAGCCGAGGCGCACGCGCGCAGCAGGGGCACGTCGCGCATAATCCTGTGGTCCGACACGCGCTTCGTCACGGCGCACCGGCTCTACACAAGATTGGGCTATGTGCAGGACGGGGGACAGCGTCAGCTCGCGGACATTTCACACTCGGTGGAGTATCGGTTCGAGAAGGCGCTCTAAAACAAGCCTTCGTACTGTCATCCCGGACGAAGCGCAGCGCAGATCCGGGATCGCTTTCAAAATTTGGTGGTGAACACCCTTTCCCATAAGGAGAGGTGAACAGGCGCCACTCTCGTCCAGCGATCCCGGATCGGCTTTGCCGTCCGGGATGACGTGTTGGCGAGCCTCAAGGGATCTCATAAACCGCGAACTCGTCATTGAGCCCGCGCAGAGCTGTCTTCTGCAATGTCGGGTGCAGGCCCTGCTTCTCGATGATCTGCGAAGAGCGTGGGTTCTCGACCACTGAACCGGTCGCGAAGATCGAGCGCGACACGGCAAGGCCCTGAACACGGGAGGCGATGTTCACCGTTTGGCCGAAATAATCCTGTCGGTCATTCAGGGTCACGGCAAGACAAGGGCCCTCGTGAATGCCGATCTTGAGCAGCAGGTCTTCGCTTCCGCGCTCCTCGTTGAGCTGGCGCATCGCCTCGCGCATCCGCAGCGCGGCCGAGATCGCACGATCCGGCATCGGGAAGGTCGCCATCACCGCATCGCCGATGGTCTTTACCACGGCGCCGGATTCGGAGGCGGCGATCTCGTTCAGAACCTGGAAGTGCGACCGAACGAGATCGTAGGCCACGAGGTCGCCGACGCGTTCGTAGAGCTGCGTCGAGCCTTTCAGATCGGTGAAGAGAAACGTGAGGCTCGTGATTTTCAGTCGCTGGTCGATGTCGAGAGTATCGGTGCGGTACAGATCGCGAAAAGTCTGGTTGGTGAGCAGGCGCTTTGCCGTCAGGAAGGGTCGCCGCCGCTTCAACATCTCATGCAGTTCGTCGCCCGCAACCCAGACGGCGGGCAGGGCGCGCCTGTTCGTGCGGTTCTCGATGGAGATGCGCAGGGGGCCCGGCCGCATGGTGAGGGTCTGGTTCTGCGGATGAGACTCGTTGATGATGAGCGACAGGCTCTGGCGCTCGCGGGTGGGCTCGCCCTGCACGTCGATGAACTGGGCCACATGGGTGACGGGCTCGAAGACGATCACGAATTGCGCCGGAAGCTGCAGGGACATGATCGCCCTTTCGCCGGGCGGAAGCTCGACGGCATCGAGCACGATCTCGTCGATCATGTGCTCGAAATCCTCGGGCAGGTCGACACCGGAGCCCCAGAAGATCTGGCGTTCATATTCATGCAGCGGCAGGGTATCCGGATCATGCGCGGCGATCTTGCGCACGCGCGGGCTCACCGTGAATGTGACCTCCACCATCTCGTCGAGGGTCGGCTCGTAGCCTGCGGAGCAGAGGGCGCAGCAATATTCGTCGCGGTTCACCGATTTTAGGCTCATGCCCGATTCAAGCACTCCACCGCAACCGGGGCAGAGAACGTTCCATGACATCTCGAACAGCCCGAGCCGGGAGGCGTGGAGGAAGGCGGCGATCACGCGGTCCTCGTCGAAGCCCTGCCTCGCCGCGAAGGCGAGTGCATTGAGGCGGTTCAGTTCATGATCCGGAGCGTCCCGGATCAGGCGCTCGATGGCATCGACAATCTCGGCATCAGCGGATTGCCGGAGAATGGCGAAGGGCTTTTCGTGCTCGTTCATGGTGCAACCTCCTTCGAGGCGCGAACCGGGCCATGCATCATGGCAATGCGAAGCGCCCGCTGGCGCGCCTTGCGACGGCGCACCCCGGCTGCATGTCTCAAGGATGTCAGGATGCGCCCGCAATCCGGCAATGTCAGGGCAGGGGCGAGACGGGGGCTTCGTGCGCGAAGGCTTCAGCCCTCCGCCACCCCATGCTCCTCGGCGTAGCGGTTGGCGACCCGCGTCTGCCACAGGCACAGCACCGGCGCGGCAACGAGTTCGACGAACAGGCCGCCGAGCATGAAGAGCGAGGGCAGGCCCGTGAGGGCGAGGCCGATGAGGCGGCTCAAGCCCCCGATAACCACGAGCAGGGTCAGCAGCCGGATGCGGCCGGTGTGGATCTCGATGGAGGGCAGGGTGCTCCAGAAGCACAGGCCGATGCCCAACAGCAGCCCCGACAGGTAACGGAAGTGGCTCTCCGCCGAGATGCTCACGGCGTCCCCCGTCAGCGCCTGCCCGAACAGAACGCCATAGAGCCCGGTTGCCACCGGGATGGCAGCGACAATCGCCACACTCTGCTGCAGGAGCCTTCGCTCGCGTTCCATGCTGGGCATGCCGTCTCCTATCTGTTTGACTGCTTGAGAGCAGGTGATGCGGTTATGGCAACAATGACGCCGATTGCTCCCATGACCAATGAGATGCCGCCGATCACCAGGCCCAGGCTGCCCGGACCCGAGAACAGGCCCACCAGCAGACCCGCCAAAGGCTGCGAGAGATTGTTGACGGTGATCATCGCACCGGTCGTCTTGCCGAAATCCTTCTGCGGAATGATCTTCTGGCGCAGGCTCCTGATGTAGATGGTGAACATCTTGTCGAAGCCGAGGACGAGAATGTAGCCCGCGGCATAGATCCCGTAATTGGGGCTGATGGCCGTCAGCAGGCCGCCGATGAAGATCGCCGTGTAGCCGATAGCCCCCATCGCCCTCAAGGGAATGACGATATGGGCCAGGAAGGTCAGGATCGCGATGCTCGCGAGGGCGCTGGCCGTCTGCAGAAGCGCGTAGCTCTGCTCGGACTGGCCATGGATGCCCGTCACCATCGCGGCTGATGTGGCCAGCGTCGCGCCAAAGACGAAGTTCAGCCCGGCCGCCAGCGCGGCGGCCCTTCTCAATCCCGGCAGTTGCCAGATGTGCTTGAAGGCGATCCGGAAAGGATCGATCCAGCTCTCATGGGCCGCTTCCGGCGGGGCAAGGTCGATCCGGCTGAAGCGATGCCACAGGGTGAGCCCGAGATCCGCCAGCAGGAACAGGAACGCCGTGATGCCGACCACGATCTGCCAGGGCCAGAGACCGAGCAGGGCGGCGGCCAGTATGGGGCCCATCACCATCCCGAGCTGGTCGCCGAGCTGCGAATAGGACAAGACCTTTTCGAACCGCTGCTGCCTGAAGATCTGCGGCAGCATCACCTCCCTGGCGAGAAACCCCTGCGTCGAGAGGATTCCGCAGAAAGCCGAGAGAGCGACCAGCCAGCCGATGCCGCCGATGAGCTCGTAACCGGCAACGCCCACCGCGCAGGTAAGCAGGCGGAAGCGCTGGCTGATGACCAAAAGCCACACCGGCGATCGGCGATCGCAGAGGATTCCGCAGACCGAGAACAGAAGGTAACGGGGCAGGGTCTCAATGAAGAAGGCAATCCCTGACAGGGCTGCGCTCTGGGTCGTCTGGAACACCACGAGGGGCACCAGGAACAGCAGCATCTGATCCGCCAGGCGGGCGAAAAAGAGAGAGACGAAGAAGCTGATATCCTTGGCGCGCACTGGCATTCCCCGCGATCGACCCGGTGCGGCCGTCTCATGCAATAACCTGTCATATAGTCTGCCCGGCGCTTGCGCCAGATCACAGCTCTTTCACGAAGAGTTCTTTTCTGTTGGAAGAGAGGCGTCTAGTTTCGCAGGCAACTGCATCGCTTCAGGGGGATTCCTCATGCCGGCACGGTTCGAACTCAACGGCGTCTTTCTCTCGGGCCCGACCTATAAGGTCGGCCTGACGCTGGCTCTGGCCGGCGAGCCTTTCGATTATGTTCATGTCAACATGATGCAGGGCGAGCACAAGCAGCCGCCCTACATGTCCAGGCAGCGTTACGGGCAGGTTCCCTTGCTCGTCGACCGAAGCAATGGACGGCAGCTGTGCCAGTCCGCTGCCATCATGGAATATCTCGCCGACATGACGGGCAAGTTCGGCGGCGCCAATCTCGATGAGCGTCTGCAGGCGCGCGAATGGATGTACTGGGATTTCGACCGGCTCGCCTCGAATGTCTACCGCGCCAGGGCGATCACGCTCGGCATCCGCCCGGCCGCACCGGAAGTGGTGGAATTCAGCATGGCCGGAGGCAACGCCGCCCTGAAGGTGCTCGACGAGCATCTCGCCGGCCGCAACTGGATCGTCGGTGAGGGCGTCACCATTGCCGATATCGACATTTACGGCGTCGTCGCCTTCGCGGACGACGGCGGCTTCGACCTTGCCGCTTATCCCAACATACAGACCTGGGCAGGGCGGTTCGAGGCTCTGCCCGGTTTCAAAGGCCGGAAGGATCTCCTGCCGGCGGAATCCCAGGCCGCCGCATGAGCGATCTCCTGATCCGCGAAGCCGAGGCCGGCGATCTCGAAGCCATCATCCGCCTGCACGAGGAGGATGAACTGGGCTCCCATGGCGATGTCTGGTCGCCCGAGACCCGCCCGGCCTATGAGGCGGCTTTCGCCGCCATCCAGCGCAGCCCCGAGAACCAGTTGTTCGTGGCCGTCGACGGCCATGAGATCGTGGGCACATTCCAGCTCACCTTCATCCCCAATCTCACGGGGCGCGGTACGATGCGGGTGAAGGTGGAGAGCGTGAAGGTGAAAGCCGCGCGGCGCTCAAGCGGCATTGGCGCCAGGATGATGGCCTTCGCGGAGGACCACGCCCGCACACAGGGCGCCCGCGCCATGGAGCTGACCTCCAACAAGACCCGAGGAGCCGCCCACCGCTTCTACGAACGCCTCGGCTTCTCCCGCACCCACGAGGGCTTCAAGAAGAAGCTCTGAGGGCGGTTAGTTGAGCGTGTAGATCTCGTGCCGGGCCGTGCCCGGAGGTCCCTTGCGGATCGTCACGCTCGCATCCTGGGCCAGCGGGTGTGTCTTCAGAATCCGCTCGACGGCGTGGTACATCGCCTCCGCGTCCGGGCCGTAGAGATAGATGATCGTATCGGTTGCCCCAATGGCATGGCCGTCGATTTCGCCGAGGTCCCCGAGGGCGATCTCCAGCTGGCTCTCGAAACCCGGGAGGCCGTACTCCTCATAGATGGCACGGGGGAGGGACTCCCCGTCGAGGCGAATGAAAAGCGCCTGTTGAGGCGGAACGTAATTGCCGCCGGCAGCGTGTTGCTTGCCGATGATGCGGGATAGCCAGTTCATGGAGAGCTCCTGTCCAATCGAGGCGACGCCCGTGCTTAGGCCTTCGCGCCTTCCTTGAGGCGCTTGTTGCAGGCGCTCCAGAACGCCGGCCACTTCATGTCCTTGGCGAGTTTGCCGCCGATCTTGGCTTCCTTCCACTCGAGGCTGCACTTGCTCATGCGCTCGCGGGCAGCCACTTGGGCGGCGCTCGGCTCCTTCTTCGGCTTGGTCTCGACAGCCTGCGCGGCACCGGTGAGCGCGAAGGTCATGGCGGCAGCAAGAGCCGCATTTACTAGTCGGTTCATCATCGAATCACCCCCACAGCGATTGCTTTATGTTATAAACTTTCTGAATCGACGCGCGGCAACATGCAAGGCCTTAAGAGCTGCCATGCGTCGTTTTCGTGGATTTTCGTTGCAGGCGAGGGTGCCAGCCCCGATCTTATGGCTTAACGTTCAGTCACGAATTCGTATCGTCACCTGAAAAGAGGCGTTTCATGGCGGCTTCCGCGCAGCAACCGATCGATCTCTATTACTGGCCGACTCCGAACGGGTGGAAGATCACCATCATGCTCGAGGAATGCGGGCTGCCCTATACGATCCAACCGGTGAACATCGGCAAGGGCGATCAGTTCAAGCCGGAGTTCCTGAACATTTCCCCCAACAACAAGATGCCGGCCATCGTCGATCATGACGGGCCTGGGGGCGAACCGATCTCCGTGTTCGAGTCCGGCGCCATCCTGCAATATCTCGGCCGCAAGACCGGGCAGTTCTATCCGCAGGACGAGAGGGAGCGCGTCGAGGTCGACCAATGGCTGTTCTGGCAGATGGGCGGCTTCGGCCCCATGCTCGGCCAGGCGCACCATTTCCGCATCTACGCGCCGGAAAAGGTGCCCTACGCCATCGACCGCTACACCAACGAGACCAACCGCCTCTACGGCGTGCTGAACAAGCGCCTCGCGGACCGGGAATTCGTGGCCGGCGCCTATTCCATCGCGGACATGGCCATTGCGCCCTGGGCTAAACTCTGGGAACGCCAGGGCCAAAACATCGAGGATTTTCCGCACGTGAAGCGCTGGCTTGAGACGATGCTCGCCCGCCCGGCGGTCCTGCGCGGCATCAAGGTCAGCTCCGAGGACCGTAGCGTCAACGACATGAAGGACCCGGCCGTCCAGGCCGTCCTGTTCGGGCAGCGGGCGCGGTAGCCTTAGTACCTCGTCATGCCCGGCCTTGTGCCGGGTATCCACGTCTTGATGGCGCAGTGGTTCAAAGACGTGGATGGCCGGGACAAGCCCGGCCATGACGCAGGTTGATTAGGTGGAATTGGGGTCTCAATTCGCCTTCGTCCAAGTCTGTGACTTGCAGATCAGCCCGCCGAAGACGCAGCCGGAGAGCTGCAGGGTTTTCGCGCTCGTCATCTTAAGCTTGCCCGTATAGGTCTTGCCGTCCTGCGGGTTATAGAGCTGGCCGGTGTAGCCGTCCCCTTCCGGCTTGAGGTCCCAGATCATCCGGACGCCCACGATGTTGCGGTCCCGCAGCTTCGGATCGGCGTTGTTCGTGTCCTTCTGAAAGGTCGAGGCGGCGATGGTGCCGCAATACTCGGCCCCGCACTTGGCGATCCGGACGCGGGTGTCGCCGCTCTGGGTCAGCCAGGTGCCGCTCGGATCGGCCGACTGGGCCTGGGCCGGAAGGGTCAGCATAACGAGACTGAGAGCGAGGATGGCTTGTTTCATGGAGAACTCCCATTAGGTCGGTCTTCAGCGGACCGCTCGCAGAAGAGACTAGGGGAGGCGGTTAAGCTTTCCAAGCGGGCCCCGGCAAAAGGCCCTTGAGGCACAGGGGCCTCGCCGCTATAAGCGCCCCACTTCACCCATTTCCCTCATAATATAGAAACGAGTTGTCATGGCCATCGAGCGCACCTTCTCCATCATCAAGCCCGACGCGACCGAGCGTAACCTCACGGGCGCCGTCAATGCCGTCATCGAGCAGGCCGGCCTGCGGATCGTCGCCCAGAAGCGCATCCTCATGAGCCGCCGCGAGGCCGAGACCTTCTACGCGGTCCACAAGGAGCGCCCCTTCTTTGGCGAGCTCGTGGACTTCATGGTCTCGGCTCCGGTCGTCGTACAGGTTTTGGAAGGCGAGAACGCCGTGCTCCGCTACCGCGAGATCATGGGCGCCACCAACCCGGAGAGCGCCGCCGAGGGCACCATCCGCAAGCTCTACGCCAAGTCGATCGGTGAGAACTCGGTCCACGGCTCCGACAGCCAGGACAACGCCAAGATCGAGATCGCCCAGTTCTTCTCGGGCAACGAGATCGTCGGCTAAGCCCCTGTTGCATAGCCTTCATGTTCAGGCCGCCTCCGGGCGGCCTTTTCATTTTTCGGCCTTTCCCTCATCATGCGCCCGCCATGAACCAAGCTCCCCGTATCGAACGCCGCGCCTCCGTCTGCCCGCATGACTGCCCCTCCGTCTGCTCCCTCGAGGTGGAGGTGATCGACGGGCGAAGCATCGGGCGCGTGCATGGGGCGAAGTCGAACACCTACACGGCGGGCGTGATCTGCGCCAAGGTTGCCCGCTATGCCGAGCGCATCCACAACCCGGACCGGCTGCTCTACCCGATGAGGCGCACCGGCCCGAAGGGCTCAGGCCAGTTCGAGCGCATCTCATGGGACGAGGCGCTGGACATCGTGGCCCGCGAGTTTCTGAAGGCGGAGCGGGAGTTCGGGACGGAGTCGGTCTGGCCGTACTACTATGCCGGCACCATGGGCTACGTGATGCGCGACGGCATCAACCGCCTGCGGCACGTGAAGAAGTATTCCGGCCAGTATTCCACCATCTGCACGGCCATGGCCTGGACAGGCTACGTGGCCGGCACCGGACATCTGAGGGGCGTCGACCCGCGCGAGATGGCGGTCTCCGACTGCATCGTGATCTGGGGCACCAACCCGGTGCATACGCAGGTCAACGTGATGACGCATGCGATGAAGGCTCGCAAGGAACGCGGGGCCAAGATCGTCGCCATCGATATCTACAACAACGCCACCATGAAGCAGGCCGACATGGCGCTGCTGGTCAAACCCGGCACCGACGGAGCGCTTGCCTGCGCGGTGATGCACGTGCTCTTCCGCGACGGCTACGCGGATCGGGATTATCTGGCGCGCTACACCGACCATCCCCACGAACTGGAAGAGCACCTCAAGACCCGCGATCCGGCTTGGGCCTCGGCTATCACCGGGCTGTCGGTGGAGGAGATCGAGGCTTTTGCCAGGCTCGTGGGCACCACCAAGCGCACCTTCTTCCGCCTCGGCTTCGGCTTCGGTCGTCAGCGCAACGGCGTGGTCAACATGCATGCCGCCCTGTCGATCCCGGCGGTGACCGGCGCGTGGCAGGTCGAGGGCGGCGGCGCCTTCCATTCCAACAGCGGCATCTTCCACTGGAACAAGGCCCTGATCGAAGGGCACGACGCCATCGACAAGAGCATCCGCCTCCTCGACCAGTCGCAGATCGGCCGGGTTCTTACCGGTGACGCCGAGGCGCTTTACAACGGCCCGCCGGTCAAGGCGATGCTGATCCAGAACACCAACCCTGTCTCCGTCGCGCCGGAGCAGGAGCTTGTGAAGCAGGGCTTTGCCCGCGACGACCTCTTCGTCTGCGTCCACGAGCAGTTCATGACCGAAACGGCCCTGATGGCCGACATCGTGCTGCCCGCGACCATGTTCATGGAGCACGACGATCTCTATTCCGGCGGCGGGCACCAGCATTTCCAGGTCGGGCCGAAGCTCATCGACCCGCCGGGCGAATGCCGCTCGAACCATGAGGTGTTCCGCGGATTGGCCCAGCGCCTCGGCGCCGAGCATCGCGGCTTTGGCATGGAGCCGCGCGAGATCATCGACTGGACACTGCAGAATTCCGGCTGGGGCTCGCTCGAGAACCTGGAGGCGCATGTGCATTTCGATGCGCAACCGCCCTTCGAGGAGGCGCATTTCCTGAAGGGTTTCGGCTATCCGGACGGCAAGTTCCGCTTCAAGCCCGACTGGACCAAGGTGCCGTCCTACAACAACGGCGCCATGGGTCCTTGGTCCAGCATGCCGGCTTTGCCCGATCATTGGGGGGTGATCGAGGCGGCGACCGAGGAGCATCCGTTCCGCCTCGCCACGAGTCCGGCGCGCAACTTCCTCAATTCCAGCTTCACCGAGACGCCGACGTCCCTGGACAAGGAGCGCCGGCCCGAGGTGATGATCCACCCGCTCGATGCGCAGACCCAAGGGATTGCAGACGGCGACTGGGTGAAGCTGAAGAACCAGCGCGGCGAGGTCTATCTTCGCGCCAAGCTGTTCGACGGCGTACGGCGCGGCGTGCTCATCGCCGAGGGCATCTGGCCCAATGCGGCCCACCCCTTCGGGCGCGGCATCAACACGCTCACCGGCGGTGATCAGGTGGCGCCTTACGGCGGTGCCGCCTTCCACGACAACCGCGTGGCGCTGGAAAAGGCGGAAATCGACCCGGCCCTGGAGCCGACAGTGGCAAGGAAGCAGCATCAGCCTGAGGCGCTCGTCGGTTAAATCCAAGAAGAACGTCTCTTCGTCATGGCCGGGCTTGTCCCGGCCATCTCGGTTCGAAGCGCACGGTGCTCAACATGGTCGAGATCACCGGCACAGGGCCGGTGATGACGGGGAGGCGGTCTCCGGACCGCTTTGGTCAGACCTTCTTAAGCCTATCTCCCGCTTCCCCTTGATCCTGAACGGCCAAGCCTATTCTTAAGGCCGAACGTGATTTCATCTCTGGGGAGCTATCCATGATCTCGACCGTCCGTGCGCTGCTCGTTGCAGCGGCCGTTTCCTTGAGCGCGACCGCCGCCTATGCGGCCGCCTCCAACATGCCGACCCAATACCAGCCCGATCCGGCCCTGAAGACCGAGAGCGTCGGCCAGCTGCGCGCCCGCGTGAGCCAGGCCTGCGCGATTACGCAGGCGAAGCTCCAGAGCGAGGCCAGCGAATCCTCCCTCAACCGGTCCTGCGACTGCTATGCCGGCCGCACCATGCGTTCGCTCAGCCCCGAGGAAGTGCAGGCCTATCGCGACACCGGCGTGTTCAACGACACCGCCCGGGCGAAGGCGCTGACGGCCCTCGACGCCTGCAAGCTGCCACGGCCGCAGATGTAAGGGCAGATACCTCATGGCATCCGGGATTGGGATCGCGGATGCCGTGATTTCTTAGGGAAATTCAGGGTGACGCGGCCTCAATAAGGCGTGCCATCCTTATGCGTATCGCCGGCCTTGCTCCAGACGAGGTCGATATCGGAATAGGTGCAGACGTCCTGCTCCGGGCGGCGCGATCCCATCTCCAGGATCACGGCTGTCCGGTCCGAACGGTTCTGAAGATGGTGTCCGTTGGCATCTCCAGCCTTGAACGCGGCGCAGTCGCCCGCACGCAGGATCTCCTCACCCTCGCCCGATACCAGAACGAGCTCGCCCTCCAGGATCCAGACGAACTCATCCTCGGCGCTGTGCCAGTGCCGCTGGGATGACCATGCGCCAGGCAGAATGTGCGTGAGATTGACGCCGAACTGGGTCAGATGGGCGGTATCGCTCAACGCCTGACGAGTGCGGCCGCGGCAGGGAGTGTCGTAAGGCGAGGGATAGTCCGATCCCTCCGTGCGCGGCGCGGCGGAAATGTCGATCTTGCCCATCAGGTGCCTCTCTGTGTTTCCGACATTTGTAGCTCAGACCGCAGGCGGCCGCGCCTGCGGATTTATAACTGCAATGGTCATCCCGGACGGCGGAGCCGATCCGGGATCGCGAAACCCAGTCCAGCACCGTCATCCCGGGGCCGCGCAGCGGAGCCCGGGACCCACAACCGCCAACGATGCAGAACGAGGCTCCACGCTCAGCGCCTTCTCCTGAGGCGTCGTGGTTATGGATCCCTGCCTTCGCGGGGATGACAGTGTGGAGGTTCCGGCGCTCCATCCTGCACACGATCCCGGATCGGCTCCGCCATCCGGGATGACGCTATTGATGAGTGCTCGGCGAATGCAGCGTTCCGCCGGCATCCCATCCACGCGCAAACACCACCCGGCCGTTCTGCAGCCGTGCCATCCCATCGCAGATCATCCGCAGCGCCTGCGGATAAAGCCGGTGCTCCTGCACGATCACCCGGGCGGCGAGGCTCTGCTCCGTGTCGTCCGGCACCACCGGCACGACGGCTTGAGCAATGATCGGGCCGGCGTCGAGCTCCGGCACCACGAAATGCACCGTGCAGCCATGCACCAGCACGCCGTCTTCCAGCGCCCGCCGGTGGGTCTGCGTGCCGCGATAAAGGGGCAGGAGGGAGGGGTGAATGTTGATCATCTTACCCGACCAGCGCTCCACGAACCAGTCGCTGAGCACCCGCATGAAGCCCGCAAGGCAGATGAAGGCGATGTCATGCTCGTTCAGCGCCGCATCGAGCGCCCGGTCGAAGCTCTCCCGGTCGGGAAAAGCCTTGTGGTCGATGGCAAGCGTCGCGATCCCGGCGTCCTTCGCCCGCTCCAGCCCTTCCGCATCGGGACGGTTGGAGAGAACGAGGGCGATCTCGGCCGGCAAGTCTGCAGCCTGAGCAGCCTCGATAAGGGAGGCCATGTTCGAGCCGCGGCCCGAGATCAGGATGGCGACGCGGCGGGTCATCAGAGCTTCAGGGAGCCCGAATTCTGCACGCGTTCCCCGCCCGTGTGTGCAATGGTCTCGCCGATGCGCACCGGGTTTTCGCCCGCCTTCGCCAATCGCTCCATCACCGCGTCGGCCTGATCGGCGCCCGCCACCAAGATCATGCCGATGCCGCAGTTGAAGGTGCGCAGCATCTCAGGCTCAGCCACGCCGCCGGTCTTGGCCAACCAGCCGAACACGGGCGGAACCGCGATGGCATCGAGGTCGAGGCGCACGCCGACGCCGTCGGGCAGCACGCGCGGGATGTTGTCCGGGAAGCCGCCGCCGGTGATGTGGCACAGCGCGTTGATGCCATCGCCCCCATTGAGCACCTCCAGCAGGGCCTTCACGTAGATGCGGGTGGGCTCCAGCAGGGCCTGGGCGAGGGTCTTGCCCGGCGCGAAGGGAGCCGGCGCATCCCAGGCGAGGCCGGAATGCTCGACGATCCGCCGCACCAGGGAGAAGCCGTTGGAATGAACCCCGGAGGAGGGCAGGCCGATCAACACGTCGCCCACCGTCACGTCCTTGGGGAGCAGCGTGCCGCGCTCTGCGGCCCCCACGGCAAAGCCCGCGAGGTCATAGTCACCCTTGGCGTAGAGACCCGGCATCTCGGCGGTCTCGCCGCCGATCAGCGCGCAGCCCGCCTGGAGGCAGCCCTCGGCGATGCCCTTGACGATATGAACGCCGACCTCAGGCGAGAGCTTTCCGGTGGCGAAATAGTCGAGGAAGAACAGGGGCTCGGCGCCCTGCACGATGATGTCGTTCACGCACATGGCCACGAGGTCGATGCCGATGGTGTTGTGGATGCCCGTGTCGATGGCGATCTTCACCTTGGTGCCGACCCCGTCATTGGCCGCCACCAGGATCGGATCCTTGAAGCCCGCGGCCTTGAGGTCGAACAACCCGCCGAAGCCGCCGATCTCCGCATCCGCGCCCGGCCGGCGCGTGGACCGCACCAGGGGCTTGATCTGGTCGACCATGGCGTTGCCCGCATCGATATCGACGCCCGCTTGGGCATAGGTCAGGCCGTTCGTCTGCTTCTCGGTCGTCATGGCTCACCCCGTGTTGAGGGGGCAGTAAGACGGGAGGGGGCGGGAGGCAAGGGGATTTGGGAATGTTTCGATGGTCATCCCGGACGAAGCGCAGCGGAGATCCGGGATCGTATGCAGGATGGAGCGCTTGTTTCCCTCCCCCTTGCTGGGAGGGAACGGAGGCTCACTCGTCCAGCGATCCCGGATCGGCTTCGCCGTCCGGGATGACCACTTGGACCTCGTTATCCCCACCCCTCAGCCGCCCGATTGAACTCCGCCCTCCGAGCGTCCATCATCGCCCTGATGACCATTCCGAACATCATCACCATCGGGCGCCTCATCATCGTGCCCATCGTGATCGTCATGATCATGCAGCAGCGGTGGGGTGCGGCCTTCGTGCTGTTCGTGGTGGCGGGGGTATCGGATGCGGTCGACGGGTTCATCGCCCGCCGGTTCGACATGCGGAGCGAATTCGGGGCCTATATCGACCCCATCGCCGACAAGGCGCTCCTGGTCTCGATCTATGTGACGCTCGCCATCGTGGGCGCCATCCCGAGCTGGCTGGCCATCGTCGTGGTGTCCCGGGACGTGATGATCGTGGCCGCCGTGCTCCTGTCCTGGGTGATGAGCCGCCCGGTCGAAATTAAGCCGCTCCTTGTCAGCAAACTCAATACGGGCGCGCAGATTGCGTTTGCGGCCTTCGCGCTCGCCGCCAACGCCTTCGGGGCTGAACTCGCCGGGCTTGAGGATGTTGCCATGCTGGTGGTGGCTGCCTTGACCGTAGCCTCCGCCGGTGCCTATCTCGGGGGCTGGCTGCGGCACATGGGGAGCTGAGAGCCGAAGGTTGGGGTTGGAGTACCGATGACGGTTCAACGGCAGATCGGGTTCTGGATAGCGGCGCTGGTCGTCGGGGTGCTGCTGCTGTTCGTGCTGCGCGGCATCCTGCTGCCCTTCGTGGCGGGCTTTGCGCTCGCCTATCTGCTGGATCCCCTGGCCGACCGGATGCAGAAACTCGGGATCGGGCGCCTGGGCGCCAGCCTGCTGATCCTCGTCCTGTTCGTGCTGGTCTTCATCATCGCCCTGATGATCCTGGTGCCCTTCGCGGCCCAGCAGGTGGGCGCCTTCGTGGAGCGGCTGCCCGGCTATGTGGCAAGGCTCCAGGAGCTCGGGGCCGAGCAGCTCGGCCCGCTCATCCGCAGGCTCGGCATCGAGGATGCGCTGCCCGCCGCACCTCCCTCCGTGGGCAACCTCATCAGCCAGGGCATCGCCTGGATGACCACCTTCCTCCAGGGCCTGTGGTCCGGCGGGCAGGCTCTGATCGGCATCTTCTCCCTGCTGGTGGTGACGCCGGTGGTGGCCTTTTACATGCTTGTCGACTGGGATCGCATGGTGAGAACCGTGGATTCCTGGATGCCGATGACCCACCGGGACACGATCCGCGACATTTCCCGTGATATCGACCGTGCCATCGCCGGCTTCGTGCGCGGGCAGGCTCTGGTCTGCCTCATCCTCGGCACCTTCTATGCGGTCAGCCTTGCCCTGATCGGGCTCAATTTCGGTGTCCTGATCGGCATGACGGCAGGCCTCCTGAGCTTCATCCCGTATGTGGGCTCACTGACCGGCCTCATCCTGTCGGTGGGCGTCGCCATCGTGCAGTTCTGGCCGGACTGGACCATGATCGCCGCAACGCTCGGCATCTTCATCTTCGGCCAGTTCGTGGAGGGCAACATCCTGTCGCCCAAGCTGGTGGGCGAATCCGTTGGCCTGCATCCGGTCTGGCTCATGTTCGCGCTCGTTGCCTTCGGGGCGCTCTTCGGCTTCGTCGGCCTGCTGCTCGCCGTGCCGCTCGCGGCCGCCATCGGGGTCATCGCCCGCTTTGCCCTGCGCCAGTATCTCGCCAGCCCGATCTACCGGGGCGTGGATCCGGTGATTCTCAAGCCCCGCATCGAGATCGACAAGGCCAATCGCGATGCGTGAGGCCCCCCGGCAACTGGCCTTCGACCTTCCGCTGGATCCCCGCTTCGGCGCCGAGGACTTTCTCGTCAGCCCATCCAACGAGCAGGCCTACGGCCTCATCGAGAGCTGGCCCGACTGGCCGGACACGATCCTCCTGCTCGTCGGCCCGCGCGGGAGCGGCAAGAGTCATCTGGCCTCCATCTGGGCCACGAACGCCCATGCCTGGACGGTCGATGCCGCGGCGATCACCCACGACAAAGTCCCGCATCTCGTCTCGAATGGAGCGCTCGCCATCGAGGATATGGACCGGGGCGAGCGTGACGAGGCGGCCCTGTTTCACCTGCTGAACCTAGCCAGGGAGAAGAAGGCATCCCTCATCATCACGTGCGAGACGCCTCCCGACCGCTGGTCCCTGAAAACCCCCGATCTCCTGTCCCGCCTGCGGCTTGCCCCGAGCTGCGCCCTGGACGCGCCGGACGATGCCCTCCTCAAGGCTGTGCTGGTGAAGCTGTTCGTCGACAGGCAACTCGTGGTCGACACCTCCGTTGTCGACTATATTGCTCTGCGGATCGAACGCTCCCTCGCCAAGGCCTCCGAGATCGTGGCTCTCCTCGACCGGGAGGCCCTGAGCCGGGGCCGGCGCGTCTCGCGGGCGATCGCGGCGGAGATCCTTGGCGCCGCGCAGGAAACGGATGAGAACGAGTGAAGCCAGACACTGACGCCCTGTTGTCGAACCGTCGTGAAACCGTCACGAAGCCCAGAGCAAAACGGACGCCGAAGAGTGAAGCGGCGGAGAACGAGGTGCGCAGCGCGATTGCCCTGAAAGAGGTGGAGACCGTCAGCGAGGCTCCCTTGCCGAAGGCTCCGCCGGATATCGAGTTCGACGGCGCGGCTTTGCGGCGGTTCCCGCAGCGCTTCATCAACCGGGAACTCTCCTGGCTGCAGTTCAACCGGCGGGTGCTGGAGGAAGCGTCCAACGGCAACCACCCGCTCCTGGAGCAACTGCGCTTCCTCTCGATCTCGGCCGAGAACCTGGACGAGTTCTTCATGGTCCGTGTCGCGGGTCTGCGCGGTCAGGTGCGCTCCGGCGTGGCCACCGTCTCGCAGGACGGGCTCTCGCCGCAGGAGCAGCTCGCGAAGATCTCCGCCGAGGTCTCGCATCTCGCCTCCGACCAGCAGCGCCGCTGGCGCGAACTGCGCGACATTCTGCTGGAGGAAGGCATCGTCCTGACCGAGGGAGCAGGCCTGACGAAGGCCGAGGCCTCATGGCTCGAGGATTACTTCCTCAACCATGTGTTCCCGGTGCTGACGCCGCTCGCCATCGATCCGGCGCATCCGTTCCCGTTCATCCCCAACCTCGGTGCCTCCATTGCCCTGAAGCTGGTGCGCCAGAGCGACGGCAAGGTGCTGAACGCGCTCATCCGCCTGCCGTCGCGGGGCGAACGCTTCATCCGCCTGCCGGACTTCGCCGAGACCGGCGCCACCCGCTTCATCGCCCTCGAGCAGATGATCGTGCTGTTCACGAGCAGGCTCTTCCCCGGCTACGAGGTGCAGGGGCAGGGCGCCTTCCGGGTGATCCGCGACTCCGATCTCGAGGTCGAGGAAGAGGCCGAGGATCTGGTGCGCCTGTTCGAGACGGCGCTCAAGCAGCGCCGCCGCGGCAGTGTCATCCGTCTCGAGGTCGAGGCGGCCATGCCCGAGGACCTGCGTCTCTTCGTGGCCGAGGAATCGGAGGTGTCCCCCGACGAGGTCTTCGTCGTCGAGGGCATGATGGGCCTGCGCGACCTGTCGCAGCTCGTGGCTTTGGAGCGTCCCGATCTCAAGTTCAAGCCGTACAATGCGCGCTTCCCTGAGCGCATCCGCGAGCACAGCGGCGATTGTTTTGCGGCGATCCGCGAGAAGGACATCATCGTTCACCATCCTTACGAGTCCTTCGATGCGGTGGTGCAGTTCCTGCACCAGGCGGCGCGGGACCCAAACGTGGTGGCGATCAAGCAGACGCTCTACCGCACGTCCTCGAACTCGCCCATCGTGGCGGCTTTGGCGGAAGCCGCGGAGGCCGGAAAATCCGTCACCGCCCTGGTGGAGCTGAAGGCCCGTTTCGACGAGGAGGCCAATATCCGCTGGGCGCGCGATCTCGAACGCGCGGGCGCGCAAGTTGTGTTCGGCTTCATCGAGCTGAAGACCCACGCGAAGCTGTCCATGGTGGTGCGGCGCGAGGGCAGCCAGCTCATCACCTATTGCCACGTGGGCACGGGCAACTACCACCCGATCACGGCGCGCATCTATACGGACCTGTCCTATTTCACCGCCGATCCGGTGATCGGCCGCGACGTGTCGCGCATCTTCAATTTCGTCACGGGCTATGCGGAGCCGGCGGAGCTGGAACGCATGGCGGTCTCGCCGCTCACCCTCAAGAAGCGTCTGCTCCAGCACATCGAGGAGGAGATCGCCCACGCCAAGGCCGGACGGCCCGGCGCGATCTGGTGCAAGTGCAACTCCCTCGTCGATACCGACATCATCGACGCGCTCTACGATGCGTCGGCCGCCGGCGTGCAGATCGACCTCATCGTGCGCGGCATCTGCTGCCTCAGGCCCGGCATCAAGGGCCTGTCGGAGAACATCCGGGTCAAGTCCATCGTCGGGCGCTTCCTGGAGCACACGCGCATCTATGCCTTCGGCAATGGGCACGGCCTGCCCAATCCCAAGGCGCATGTGTACATCTCGTCGGCGGATCTCATGTCGCGTAATCTCGACCGGCGCGTCGAGGCGCTGATGCCGATTGTCAACACCACCGTGCACCAGCAGGTGCTCGACCAGATCATGCTCGCCAACCTGCTCGACAACGAGCAGAGCTGGACGGTGCTGCCCGACGGAACGAGCCGGCGGGTGGTGCCGGCCAAGGGCGAGGAACCCTTTAATGCCCATAAGTATTTCATGACCAACCCGAGTCTCTCAGGCCGTGGCAAATCCCTCAAGACCTCCAGCCCCAAAGCGCTCGCCAAGCGCGGGCAGCGCTAGCATGCCGGCGCTCAGCTTCGAGGCTCCTGGCCGGCTCAAGCTCGGTCGCCCAGTCGCGATCATCGATATCGGCTCAAACTCGGTGCGCCTCGTGGCCTATGAGGGCCTGTCCCGCGCCGTCACGCCGATCTACAACGAGAAGGTCCTCTGCGGCCTCGGCCGTCATGTAGCGACCACCGGCCGCCTCGACGACGAGGCCGTCGACCGGGCCCTTCGGGCGCTCGCGCGGTTTCGCGTTCTCTGCAACACGATGAATGTGTCGGAGATCTTCGTGCTTGCCACCGCAGCGGCGCGGGATGCCTCCAACGGCCCTGCCTTCCTGGAGGCGGCGGCGAAAGCCTGCGGGCAGCCGATCAGCCTTTTGTCCGGCGCCGAGGAGGCGCGGGCCTCGGCGCTCGGCGTCATCGCCGGCTTCCATGAGCCGGACGGAATCGTCGGCGATATGGGCGGCGGCAGCCTGGAGCTTGTGGACGTGCGCGGCTCGCAGGTGGGGCAGGGTGTCACCATGCCGCTCGGCGGCCTCGCCCTGCTGGACGTCAGCGGCGGCTCGTTGAAGAAGGCCCAGAAGATCGTGCGCGAAGCCCTTGAGCGCGCGCCGGAATACCTCGAAAACCTGCATGGCCGCACCTTCTATGCGGTGGGCGGCACATGGCGCGCGCTCGCCAAGCTGCATCAGGCGGCGCACGATTATCCGCTTCACGTGATGCACGGTTACATCCTCGATCCCGAGGACGGCCTCGACTTCCTGCGTCTCGTCGAGGGGGCCGACTCCAAGACCCTCAAGGATATCGAGAGCATCTCCGAGGCTCGCCGCCCGCTGCTGGCCTATGGCGCCATGGTGCTCGAAGAGATCATCCGTCTCGGCGAGCCCAAGGAGGTGGCGATTTCCGCCTTCGGCGTCCGCGAGGGCGTGCTGTTCGACAAGCTCGACCCCGAGACGCGTGAGCGCGACCCGCTCATCGCGGCCGCGAGCGACCTCAACCTCCTGCGCTCCCGCTCGCCGCGCCATGGCGAGGAACTGTGCGCCTGGACCGAAGCCTTCATCCGCAGCCTCGGCCTGCCGGAGACGGACGAAGACATCCGCCTGCGCCGCGCAGCCTGCCTACTAGCGGATATCGGCTGGCGCGCCCATCCCGATTATCGCGGCGAGCAGAGCCTCAACCTCATCGCCTACGGGGCCTTTGCCGGCCTCGACCATCCGGGCCGCGCCTATCTCGCCCTGTCGATTTTCTTCCGGCACGAAGGGCTTTCGCCCGACAAGGTGAGCTCGCGCATCAAGACGCTCGCCGGCCCGCGCCTCATGGAGCGCGCCCGCCTGCTGGCGGCGCTGATGCGCGTCGCCTACCCGGTCTCGGTCGCCATGGAGGGCGTGCTGCCCCAGGCGCCGCTCCTCGCCCGGGGCAACCAGGTGGTGCTGCAGCTTCCCGCCCACCTAGAGCCGCTCGCGAACGAGCGTCTGAAGGGCCGCATGCGGGGCCTGGGCAAGCTCCTGAACATGGAAACGCTGATCGATATCGTGTGAGGACGCGCTCCCTTTGTTTCCGTGGGTCATCCCCATCCATAATTTCACTGATCTATGTTAATTTCCTCACGCGTCTGCTCAGTTAGCGTGAAGCCTGGAGATGCCAAGCCTGGGAGATGCCCATGCAGCTGATTGATCTCACCGCGGTGCGCAGTGCCGAACGCTCGTCGGAGCCATACGAGTATCTGCTCACGTCCAACCTCCTGAAGCAGGATGCCATCGACGACCTGCGTCGCGATTTTCCCGACATCAACAAGCCGGGCTATCTTACGGTCGACGAGGTCAAGCTGCACGGGCGCTTCAAGCAGCTCATCGACGAACTCGAAGGGCCGGAGGTGACGGAGGAGCTTTCCAAGAAGTTCGGCCTGGACCTCCACCAATATCCGCGCCTGACCACCATCATGAGGAAGTCGCAGCCGAAATACGGCTCCATCCATACGGATGGGCCGTCCAAGGTCATGACCATGCTGGTCTACATGAACGACGAATGGCAGCAGGACGAAGGCGGGCGCCTGCGCGTTCTCTACGACGACAAGAATTACGATAAGTACAAGCTCGAAGTGCCGCCCACCATGGGTACGATGTTCGCCTTCCTGCGCTCCGACAATTCCTGGCATGGGCATCTGCCCTTCACCGGCGAGCGCCGCGTGGTCCAGATCGCCTGGGTGAAGAGTCAGGCCGACGTGGACCGCAAGAAGAAGCACAACAAGATGGCCCAGTTCTTCAAGGGCATCTTCGGGCGGTAAGAGCCTGCTTTCACTTCATAGGCGTGCTCGTCACGGCCATCCACACATTATCGACCTTCGGACGTGGATGCCCGGACCAAGTCCGGGCATGACGAAGAACAGGATTTCCACGCGGCTCCTGTGAGGCACATCAGGCATGACGAAGCTCACCCGTCCTGACATCAAGACCCTTTCGAGCCGTGTCGTCTACGAGAACCGGTGGATGCGCGTCCGCGAGGATGCCATCGAGCGGCATGATGGTTCGCCCGGCATCTACGGCGTCGTCGAGAAGACGGATTTCGCCGTCATCGTGCCCATCGACAACGGCCTGATCCATCTGGTGGAGCAGTATCGATACCCCGTGCAGGGCCGCTATTGGGAGCTGCCGCAGGGCTCATGGGAGGATGCGCCCGGCACCGATCCGCTGGACCTCGCCCGAGCCGAACTGCGCGAGGAAACCGGTCTGACGGCCGCCACTATGACCCATGTGGGCCATCTCTTCGAGTGCTACGGCTATTCGACCCAAGGGTACAACATCTATCTCGCCCAAGGGCTCCAGGCGGGCGAAGCGCAACGCAAGCCAACCGAGCAGGACATGGTAAGCCGCGCGTTCCCGGTGGAGGAGGTGCTGGCGATGATCAGCGACGGCGCCATCAAGGACGCGGCGACAGTGGCGGCGCTTGGGATGCTGCGGCTGAAGGGGCTTCTCTGAGATGTTTTTTACGAGAGCAGATTGCGGCTATCGCGCTTCGACAAGGACCTTTGCATACCTGACGGCACTTTCGAGTGCTTGCGTCCTCAAATCAGCAAGTGATTGAGTAGGGTCGGCGAGAAACTTACCGCGTGCCACATTCTCAATCTCGGGCCTGCAAATATCCAGCATCATCGAGATAAGCTTCTCCTGGTCGACAAGCTGACCTTCGCGCAGGGAGGTCGCATCTCTCAAACAATTTTCCGGGGTCTGAATGTTGGAGGCCTGAGTAGAAGGTTTGGGCAGAGCCGCCGACAGGGCCTGTGCAGGCGGTTGTGTCTTCTTGGCGTTGGCTCTCGCCTGAACTGCGCTTGTAACCACATTCTTTTTGATGACATCGTTGAGATTGCTTCGAATGCCGTCGGGGGCGGCACCGTCAAGACGGACCACCTCCATTGCTGCATCCAAGGCCGCCTGTACCTCTTTGTTACAGATCGTCATGGCGGCCGTGGCAAGAACCTCTGCGCTTTCCGACGACGCAACAAGATCTTCGATTTCGCTCGTGGTGCAGGCATACATGCGGTCCCGCAGCAAGTCCCGCGCCTTTGCGGCCTCCTCGGTACGCTGCTTGCGGAGAGCATTCGCCTGCTCAACCTCATTGGAGCGTCGTGCAATAGAGCCATTGAGCCTCGTGCCGACGGCTCTCGGCAAATCTGCGACGTAAGGCCCTTTGAAGAAGGTGGCTCCGGTCCCCGCGCCATAGAGTTGATCGTGCACGTTGATCATGGCGATGACTGGCGCGTCGCATGTCTTTCCGACTGCGCCTAGCGCGTCGTACCAACGCCCCTGGATCGCCATATCCAGAGCAGAAGTGCTTGCTTCGATTGCTTTGGCAAAACAGTCGGTTGCGGCGCGAACATAGGGCAGGTGGAGCCGTCGTTTCTGCGGCTCGGTCAAAGTTTGGGCGAATGCAGCACTGATAAAGAGGATCGAAGATGCCCCAAGAGCAAAAATAATACGTTTCATGATTTCAAGCCAACACCCCGGGTCGAGGTTAACACGACTTGAAGTCGCAACGAAGGGGTTGCCCTGAAGGAATTCTACGGGACTGCTGACGCACTTGCCGCGTTGGCGGGAACGCGGATCTAGATCCTCGCGATCGGGTCCGCCGCAATCTCCCTGAGCTTCACCCGCCCGCGCTCCAGCACCAGCCCGAGTTGGCCGTTCTTAAGCGCCAGCGCCTTGTCGCCGAAGAGCTTGCGGCGCCAGCCGTGGAGGGAGGGGACGTCGGCTTCGTCGCTGTCGGCGATGGCTTCCAACTCCTCGACGGTCGCGATGATCTTTGGCGCGACGCCCTCCTGTTCGGCCACGGCCTTGAGCAGGACCTTCAGCAAATCGACCACGGAGCCGGTGCTGTTGCGGCCGCGGCTGCGTTCCGGCATGGGGATCGTGGCGGGATCGCGGGCGAGGGCCCGCTCCACGGCCTCCAGGATTTCGCCGCCGGTGCGGGAGCGCTCGAACCCGTTGGGGATGGTCCGCAGGCGCCCGAGGGCCTCCACGCTGCGCGGCGCCGAGGTGGCGATGTCGATCACCGCGTCGTCCTTGAGGATGCGCCCGCGCGGCACATCCCGGTTCTGCGCCTCGCGCTCGCGCCAGGAGGCAACCTCCATGAGCACGGCGATTTCCTTCTGCTTGCGCAGGCGGCCGGAAAGGCGGCGCCAGGCATTGTCCGGATCGGCCTGATAGGTCTCGGGTGAGGTGAGGATCGACATCTCCTCGCCGAGCCATTCGAGCCGGCCATTCGCCTGCAACTGGCTCACGAGGGCTTCATAGACCTTCACCAGATGGGTGACGTCCGAGAGTGCATAGGTGAGTTGGGCGTCGCTCAAGGGGCGGCGCGACCAGTCGGTGAAGCGGGAGGACTTGTCTATCTTGGCCTTGGCAAGATCGTTGCTCAGCTGCTCGTAGGAGACCGAGTCCCCATAGCCGCAGACCATGGCGGCCACCTGGGTGTCGAACAGGGGCTCGGGCACGATGCGGCCGAGATTCCAGATGATTTCCAGGTCTTGCCGGGCCGAATGGAAGACCTTCACCACGTTCCGGTTCGCCATGAGGGCCATGAACGGCTCGAGGCTCATGCCCTCGGCGAGCGGATCGATGAGGCAGGCATCGGCCGGATCCGGCCCCGCCATCTGGATCAGGCAGAGCTTGGGGTAATAGGTGGTCTCGCGCAGGAACTCCGTGTCGACGGTGACGAACGGATGCTGGCTGAGGCGGTCGCAGGCGGCGGCCAGGGCGTCGGTGGAGGTGATCAGGTCCATAAGGCGTTCATAACCCATCGGGAAACGCCCCGCGAGTCCGCTGACGATCGATCCACCGATTGTCCTAAGAGAAGATAAAACCGCATTTGACTTACGTACCGGGAAGATTGGTACTTTGTATCACTGGCTGGTTCGCCAGAATTTGGTGCCAACAACACTCAAAAGTGGGGAGGTCTTCATGAAGAAGACACAGACCAAAACCGATAAGAAGGTGATCAAGGCCGTCGTCGAGCTGAGCGAGAAGGAACTCGCCTCGGTTGCCGGTGGCGCGAAGAAAGATCGCCGGATCATTGTCTACTAAACCACTTGCTGATCGCTTCGAGCGTGCAAGCGCATCGGATCGCCAGGCAAAGGGCGCGGTCGTCAAGGTCGCGCCCTTTTCATGTTCACGCCCGGCCGAGGCCCTGGCGCGCCGCTTCCGTGAAGGCCAGCGTCTCGCCGCCCAAGGGCGGGGAGACCCGGCCCTCCCGCAGCACCACGATCCGGTCCGCGGCGCGGATCGTTTCCGGGCGATGGGCGATGACGATGCGGGTGATCTTCAATTCCGCCAGCGCCCGGTTCACCTCACGCTCCTTGTCGAGGTCGAGGCTCGATGTGCCCTCGTCCATGAACAGGATGCGGGGACGGCGGTAGAGCGCACGGGCCAAGAGCACCCGCTGGCGCTGTCCGCCCGACAGGGTGGTGCCCATGTCGCCGATGAGCGTGTTGTAGTTCATGGGCATGGCCATGATCTCATCGTCGATGCCGGCGACCTGAGCGCAGGCGCGCATCCAGTCGAGATCGAGGCTGGCATCGAAGAAGCAGATGTTCTCCGCGATGCTGCCTGACAGAAGCTGATCGTCCTGCATCACCACGCCGATCTGCCGGCGGAAGGCTTGGCTGCCGAAATGCTCCATGGGCGTGCCGTCGATGAGCACCGTGCCCTCCAGCGGCCTGAACAGGCCGAGCATGATCTTGAGTAGCGTGGTCTTGCCGCCGCCCGACGGCCCGGTCATGGCCACGAACTCGCTCGCCTCGACCTTGAGGTCCACGCCCGACAAAACCTCCGGCTCGGTATCCGCATAGCGGAAGCCCACGCCTTTCAGTTCTACCGCGCCCCTGACATCGCGCGGCACGAGGCTTTCCCCGTGCCGGTCGTTCTCACGCTCGGCGAGGGCGATGTCGGAGAGCCGGTCGAGGTGCAGGTCGAGCATGCGGTACTGGATGCCGGTCTCGATCAGGTTGGTGGCCTTGGAGAGGAACTGCTCCTTGTAAGCCATGAAGGCGTAGAGCATGCCGATAGTCATGTCGTTCGCCATGATCGCCTTGGCGCCGAGCCAGACCACGAGCACGTTCTCCAACCCGTAGATCAGGTCGTTCGCCGTCTTGAAGCCGATGGTGAAGCGGCCCTGGCGAATGGTGCGGCTGATCGAGGCCGGTTAGCGGTTCTGCCACACGGCCTCCCGGTCGGATTCGCGGCCGAAGATCTTGATGCTCTGGATCGCCCGCGCGGTCTCGATAAAGGTGGTCTGCTCCTTGGCAGCGGCCTCGATCATCTCCTCCTGCCGCTGGCGCAGGGAGCGGTAGAGGGCGAAACGCAAGGCGGCATAGAGCGCGAGCGCCGCGAACACGATGCCCGAGAGTGCCGGGCTGTAGATCAGGATCATGGCCAGCGTCAGCGTCGCCATCACGCCGTCGACGAGGGCGGCCACAAGTCCTTCCGAGATCAGCCGCTGGATCGGCTCCGCCGAGCGGAAGCGCGAGACGAGATCGCCGATATGGCGCTTCTCGAACCAGCCTAAAGGAAGCCGCACCAGATGGTGGAAGAGGTTGGCGCCCATCTGGAAATTGAGCGCTCCGCTCAGGAACAGCAGCACATGCGAGCGCAGCCAGCCGGCCCCGATATGAATGAGGGTGAGCAGGCCGAAGCCCAGTGCCAGCGCGGTCAGCAGGCCCTGGTCGCCCTTCATCACAGCCTCGTCCACGGCAAGCTGCATGTAGAACGGCGTGGCGAGCACCACGAGCTGCAGCACGGCGGAGAGCACGAGCGCCTGGGCGAGCGCCCGCTTCACCCCGCGCATCCGGCCCCACAGGGCCGTGAGGCTTAAAGAAGAGGTCTCCTTCCTGCGCTCGAAGGTTTCCGTCGGCGTCAGCTCCAGGGCAATGCCGGTAAAATGGTGGCCGAGTTCGTCGAAGGTGAGGCTGCGCACGCCGAGCGCCGGGTCGTGAATCACGACCTTCCTGGTGCCGACCTCTTTCAGCACCACGAAGTGGTTCATGTCCCAGTGCAGGATGCAGGGCAGCTTGATCTGTCCGAGCTGCTCGGGCTCGAGCCGCAGGCCCCGGCCGCTCATGCCGAGGCGCTGGCCCATGACCAGCACGTCCTTGAGGGTGACGCCTTTCAGCGAAATCGAGAACAGGCGGCGAAGCGCCACGAGATCCACCTCGCGCCCGTGATAGGTCGCCACCATGGCCAAACACGCAAGCCCGCATTCGGCGGCTTCCGACTGCATGATCGCGGGCAGGCGAGGGGCGCCGAAATAATCAAGCGTTGCGGAGAGCTTCACATCCGCCCCCTGACGCCGATCAGCGGCTCGAACAGCCAGGCGACGAGGGAGCGGCCCTCCAGCACGATATCGGCCTTGAGGGTCATGTCGGGCTGGAGCGGCACCTCGCGCCCGAAGGCGTCGATGGCCTGCCGGTCGAGGCGCACGGTCACCCGGTAGGCGGGCTCCGTCAGGGTCGTCCTGCCGATGACCTCGTTCGGGGAAAGCACGGCCTGCGAGACGGTCTCGACGGAGCCGCTGATGGTGCCGAAGCGCTGATACGGGAAGGCATCGACCATGAGGCGCACCCGCTGGCCGGGCTCGACGAAGCCGATGGCCCGGCTCGGCACGAAGAGCTCTGCGAGCAGGCTCGCGCCATCGGGCAGGAGGGTCAGCAGCGGCTTGTTGGGATCGACGATCTGGCCCGGCGAGGCCTGGAGAGCCGTGACGCGCCCGGCCAGCGGCGCGGCGATCACCTGCGCCCGCTGGGCCTGCGCCTCGGCGCGCTGCCGCTCCCGGTCGGCGAGGTTGAGGCGTAAGCCCGCCAGACGCTCGGCCTGCTGCACGGGCAGCTGCTCGCGCTGAAGCTCGGTCTGGCCCAGCTCCTTTTCGGCCGCCGCGAGATCACGGTCGACCTCGGCCAGATTCTGCCGGCGAGACAGCAAGGCCTCGTCCTGCTCCTGTAGGGCGGCCCGGGTCGTGTGGCCCTGCTCGTTGAGCCGCGCGATGGTGTTGCGCCGCTCCTCCGTCACCTGCACCCGCTCGGCCATGAGTTTGCGCTGGGCAATGAGCGCATCCCGCTCCGCCGTCACGGACACGATGGTCGCCTCAAGCCGCCGGGTCTCGTTCGCCATCCGGGCCGGGTCGGCGGCGATCTGGTCTCTCAAGACCTGTGTCTGGGTGTCGAGGGAAGCCAGGATCGCGGCATCGAGAGTGCCGCCGGCCTCAAGCCCCTGGCGCGAGGCCACTGTGAAGAGCGGCTGGCCTGCCGCAACCCGGTCGCCTTCCCGGACCTTGAGCTCCGTCACAACGCCGCCGCGAAGCGCGCTGACGCGCACCGCGCCGCCCGCCGCCACGAGGGAGCCGCCGGCGGTCTCCTTGCGGGCATATTCAGCGGTGGCGAGGAAGAAGACCACGACGACCACGCAGGCGAACACGAAGCCGCCGAGGAGCCGCCAGGACAGGGGGCAACCGGTAGCGACACGGACGAGTGCTCGCCCATGGCCGCCATCACGGCCTGCGGCCGGAACAAGGATCGCTGGGCCACCCCAACCCCCAACGCAACATTATTATGAGACTATGTTGCAGAAAGACCGGGGTGGCACAAGGGCAGGAGGCGCGGGAGAGCCCGTTTGGCCTTTCTGTCGCAGAAGAGGGTTAAGCCGGGGAGTTAAGCCCCGGCCTGCATGCGGGCGAGGTGCTTCTTGCGCGCCTTCGCCTGCCGCTCGGCGAGCTTCATGAGCCAGTCGAGGATGTTGTGCTCGACTGTGAGCCCGGTCTCCGCGTCCTCCAGGCGCTGGATCCGGTCGACCCGGAAGCCGCGATAGCCTTCGTCCAGCAGGATATCGATGCCCCCCAAAAGCATCTTGCCAGGACCCACCTTCAGCTCGCGCGCCAGCACCCAGCGCCGGGTCGCATTGCCGGCCTGGTCCACATAGTCGAGCTCCAGCGCCGCCTCCAGCGGATAGACGTGCCAATTGCCCTCGATCCGCTCCTCGACAGGAGCGTTCCGGGTCGGCCTCAACAGGGATGTTGCAAGGGTGATAACCATAGGCGGAATATGGGGTTTCACCCTTTGTTCTGCAAGGAATTCAGGGACTCGATAAGGAGGAAAATTCCTTAAAAACAAAGCGAAATTTGCGGCTCAAGGACCCTGTGCCAGCTGTTGTAGCTCGCGGACTCCGCGTCTGGGTTTGACCAAGCTTCTGACTATGGCTGGATGACCTCAAACCGGCTCAATACTCCACTGTCCCTTCCAGGTAGAAGACGCAGGCCCCCTCGAGCTCCACCCGATCCCCGACGAGCCGGCAGACGATTTCTCCGCCGCGCCGCGAGGCCTGAAACGCTCTGAAGGAGGTCTTGTTCAGCCTCTCCGCCCAGAACGGCGTCAGGCCGCAATGGGCGCCGCCCGTCACGGGATCTTCGGGAATGCCTTTGGCGGGCGCGAAGTAGCGGCTCACGAAATCGAAGCCTACATCTCCAGGCGCCGTCACGATCACGCCCGAACGGGCCAGCCTTTCAATCGCTGCCAGATCGGGATTGAGATTGCGGACAATCTCGGCCGTGGCAAGCCGCGCCAGGAAGTTGGAGCCGTCCCAGACCACCTCGGATGGCGTTGCGCCAAGGGCCGACGGCAGCTCCGGCGGCGTCGCCACGGGCTCCAGGGTTCGCCTCGGGAAATCCATAACGTAACCGGTCCCTGACCGGCTGACCGTGAGTGGTCCGCTCGCGGAATGGAACACGACCACCTCGCGCCCGCGCTCAACGCGCTCCATGACGACCGCCGCGCTCGCCAGCGTTGCGTGGCCGCAGAGCGGCACCTCGACCGTCGGCGTGAACCAGCGGATTCTGTAATCGCCCTTGTCGGCAACCAGGAAGGCGGTTTCGGGAAGGTTGTTTTCGGCCGCAACAGCCTGCAGCACTTCCTCGGACGGGAAGCTGTCCAACACCATGACGGCAGCCGGATTCCCGCTGAACCGGCGGCTTGTGAAAGCATCGACCTGGAAAATGGGCGCACGCATTCCGTTCGCTTATCAACGCTGGAAAAGGGCTGCAACGGCTGCGGCCGTTCTGCGCTTCGGAACCTGAGGATATCTCCTTGCACGGCTAGAGCCGGTTGCGGGCGAGTCCCTTTATCGAAGGCGTGCGATCGCTTAGACAGGCTGCAACAGTACTGCGCACGCCCGAGGCGATTCCATGCAGATCGAGGTTCTCGAAGAAGCCAATCCGCCCGGCGCGGAGGACGTGACGGCGGGCTTGCGCGCTCACCTGATCGAGCAGACCGGCGCCTTGCCCTTCATCCCGCTAACCCTGCTCCTGCGGGATGAAGGCAACCAGGTGCGCGGCGGCATTCGGGGCGCCGTCGCCCTGCTATGGCTCCAAGTGGACCATTTCTGGGTCGACGAGACCCTGCGCGGGCAGGGCTATGGCGCCCGCCTGTTGGACAAGGCCGAGGAGGCTGCCCAGATACATGGAGCCATCGGCGCGCAGCTGACCACATCGACGTTTCAAGCCGAGGGGTTTTATCGGAAGCAAGGCTATGCCGAGATCGGCCGCCTGAAGGATCGCCCACCCGGCCATGACCGGATCTGGATGGCCAAGCGGTGGGGCTGACTTACGGAGGGACCGAGACCCGGATTGTTTGCAGGGGAAGGCATCTCCGAGGGCTTTCAAGACGATGCTGGCTCCCGAAAGGTGGCGCTGGGTTGGGTTGCTCTGCAGGTATTTGCAGACTACGCCGATCACGTGGCCTGAGCTGACCCGACCCCAGGGGCAGACCAGCTTCTCCTGCTTTCCGAGCCCTGCGACCGCCTGCTGCGCATCGTGGACTCCGAGAATGTAGTTCAGCGCGCTGGCGCTTCGGGTCTGGCAGTGCTCATACAAATCGTTGCCGTCCAGAAAATTCGCCCGTGCCGGGGCTGTGGCCAGCAGCAGAGCGGCACAGGCTGAAAGGACTGCGAGAAGTCTTAAGCGATTCCCTCGCCGGGCTTGTGTTGCTGCAACCGCCCTGTCCACCATCCACCTCCTGGCCTGGCGAACGTTACCCACCGAACCCGGCTTTGGCGACCGGCCGGAGGGGGTAATCACCTTGCCGAGGTTGTGGGCAAGACATGCGACGAAGGCGCCCTAGTGTCATCCCTGGCGAGCGTAGCGAGGGAAGGAGACCCATGGCGTTGCGCTTGACCGTGGATTCCCTCCCCCCTACGCTTTCGCTCCGGCCGGGAATGACAGCCTCTTCGTCATGCCCGCAATTGTTGCGGCCATCCCCGTCTTCAGCCTGGCCCAAGACGGGGATGGCCGGGGCAAGCCCGGCCATGACGCGGCGTGTCTCTATCCCGCCCCTTTGCGGGGGAGGGTGGCGAGCGGCGCTAGCCGGGAGAGGTGCGGTGCTTGTCCTGACGGCCCCTCGCCCGACCTGCTGCGCAGGCCGCCCTCTCCCGCTGAACGGGAGAGGGAGCACAGTGTTCGTTCACTCTTTGTTCTTGACAATTCTCCTAAGCTGAGCCATACCTGTGCCGTCCTGCTTCACGAGGGACGCGCCCGAGGCGTCGGTTGTGGAGGCGGGATGCGGCTCTGGCCGCTGCGGGACAAGACGCTGGTCCCCCATGCCAGGGCTCTGAGTGGAGGATGAGGTTCATGGCGGCTGTTCGGGCAGGGCCATGCGCACGCTTTCCAAGCCTCGCCAGCCCGAGGATCTTCATCAAGGGCTGCGTTCGAGAAGTGCCGTGAAGCGGGTCTGAGGGTGCCGTCCCTGATCCCGCCGGAGCGCGAGGCTCAGGGTCGAAAAGCCGTGCGCGGGAGGCAAGGTGCTTCCCGTCCGGGCGGAACTCCCGTCCCGACCCGATCCTTCGCCCGCTCCATCGGAGTGCAGCGAAGCCGCCTTGCCTCCCGCGCTTCCCTTTTAAGTGCCCGAGACGAGCCACAGCCAGCCTGCAGCCGCCACCCCGATCAGGGGAGGGAGCGCCCCCGCACAGGCTCGATTTCAGCCTTCCGCCTTGACTTCCCCGGCCTCCCATGGATGTTGCGCCTCAAACCGAACCAGCAGGCTTTTGTCCATGTCCGCCTCCATGCACCGTTACCGTTCCCACACCTGCGGCGCGCTCCGCGAATCCGATGTCGGCGGGATCGCCCGCCTGTCCGGCTGGTGCCACCGCATCCGCGACCATGGCGGCGTGCTGTTCATCGACCTGCGCGACCATTACGGCATGACCCAGTGCGTGATCGATCCGGATTCCCCGGCGTTCAAGATGGCCGAGACGGCCCGGTCCGAGTGGGTCATCCGCGTGGACGGCAAGGTGCGCAAACGCCCGGCCGGCACCGAGAACGCCGAGCTGCCCACCGGCATGATCGAGGTCTACATCACCGACATCGAGGTTTTGGGCCCGGCGGCCGAGCTGCCCATGCCGGTCTTCGGTGACCAGGAGTACCCGGAGGAGACCCGTCTCACCTACCGTTACCTGGATCTGCGCCGCGAGAAGCTGCACAACAACATCATGAAGCGCGGCGCGATCGTCAACGCGCTGCGCACCCGGATGCAGCAGAGCGGCTTCTTCGAGTTCACCACGCCGATTCTCACCGCCTCGAGCCCTGAAGGCGCGCGCGACTTCCTGGTGCCGTCGCGCATCCATCCCGGCAAGTTCTATGCGCTGCCGCAGGCCCCGCAGCAGTTCAAGCAGCTGATCATGATCTCCGGCTTCGACCGGTACTTCCAGCTCGCCCCCTGCTTCCGCGACGAGGACCCGCGCGCCGACCGCCTGCCGGGCGAGTTCTACCAGCTCGACGTGGAGATGAGCTTCGTCACCCAGGAAGACATCTTCCAGACCATGGAGCCGGTGATCCGCGACACCTTCAAGGAGTTCGCGGACGGCAAACCGGTGACCGAGACCTTCCCGCGCATTCCGTATTTCGAGTCCATGCTGAAGTACGGCAACGACAAGCCGGACCTGCGCAACCCGCTGATCATTGCCGATGTGTCGGAGGTGTTCACCCGTGAGGATGTGACCTTCAACGCGTTCAAGAACGTCATCAAGTCCGGCGGCGTGGTGCGCGCCATTCCGGCGACGGGCGCAGCCTCTCAGCCGCGCTCCTTTTTCGACAAGCTCAACGACTGGGCGCGTACGGAAGGCGCGCCTGGCCTCGGCTACATCGTGTTCGAGGAAGAGGGCGGCCAGATCGTCGCTAAGGGCCCCATCGCCAAGTTCATCCCGGAAGCGGCCCAGGCCGTCATCCGCGAGAAGGCCGGCATCAAAGCGGGCGACGCGGTGTTCTTCTCGGCCGGGTCTGAGGACAAGGCGGCGTCGCTTGCCGGCAAGGCGCGCACGCGCATCGGCGACGAACTCGGGCTCACCGACAAGGATCGGTTCGAGTTCTGCTGGATCGTCGACTTCCCGCAATACGAGTGGAACGAGGACGAGAAAAAGATCGACTTCTCCCACAACCCGTTCTCCATGGGCAACATGGACCATGACGAGTTCATGGCGCTCGATCCGTCGGACAAGGACAAGATCCTCAAGATGACGGCCTTCCAGTACGACATGGTGTGCAACGGCTACGAGATGGCTTCGGGTTCGATCCGCAACCATCGTCCCGACCGGATGGTGAAGGCCTTCGAGATCGCCGGCTATGGCGAGCAGGAGGTCATGGAGCGGTTCGGCGGCATGTACCGTGCCTTCCAGTACGGCGCGCCTCCACATGGCGGCATGGCGGCTGGCGTCGACCGCATCGTGATGCTGCTCTGCGGCGCCCAGAACCTGCGCGAGATCACGCTCTTCCCCATGAACCAGAAGGCGGAAGATCTGCTGCTGGGCGCACCCTCCGACGTGACGCCCAAGCAGCTGCGCGAGCTGCACATCCGGCTGAACCTGCCGGAGAAATAAGCTTAAGCGCGTTTCGTATTGATCCTTGATTTCGGCAGTGCCCAGGCGCTGCCGAAATCGTTTTAGGCTCTCTGCTTACTTCGCCGCCGGAGAAGAACGTTGACGGCGAGGGGCAGGGCGCTCACAAGGTCCTTAGATATTCAATAGTTGTTGGGAGCGTCGGGGATGGGAGACAACATCTCGCAGGATCTGAAATCGGGAGCGATGTTCTACCATCAGTATCCGCGCCCCGGTAAGCTCGAGATCCAGCCCACCAAGCCCCTCGGCAACCAGCGCGACCTGGCGCTGGCCTATTCCCCCGGTGTGGCAGCCCCGTGCGAAGCCATCGCGGCCGATCCGGCGCAAGCCGCTAACCTTACCTCCCGCCAGAACCTCGTGGCCGTGATTTCCAATGGCACGGCCGTGCTGGGCCTCGGCGATATCGGCCCGCTCGCCTCAAAGCCGGTGATGGAAGGCAAGGCGGTCCTGTTCAAGAAGTTCTCCGGCATCGACGTGTTCGACATCGAGGTGGCCGAGAACAACGTGGACAAGCTGGTCGAGGTGATCGCGGCCCTTGAGCCCACTTTCGGCGGCATCAACCTCGAGGATATCAAGGCGCCGGAATGCTTCGAGGTCGAGGAGCGGCTGAAGGCCCGCATGGGCATCCCGGTCTTCCACGACGACCAGCACGGCACCGCGATCATCGTGGGCGCCGCCGTGACGAACGCGCTGGAACTGTCGGGCAAGCGCATCGAGGACGTGAAGATCGTCACCTCGGGCGCCGGTGCCGCCGCGCTCGCCTGCCTCAACCTGCTGGTGTCGCTGGGCGCCAAGCGCGAGAACATCTGGGTCACGGACATCAAGGGCGTGGTCCACGAGGGCCGTAACGAGCTCATGGACCGCTGGAAATCGGTCTATGCTCAAGTCACCGATGCGCGCACGCTCGCCGACGTGATCCCGGATGCGGACGTGTTCCTCGGTCTGTCCGCTGGCGGCGTGCTCAAGCCCGAGCTGCTCGCCCAGATGGCCCCGCGCCCGCTCATCATGGCATTGGCCAATCCTTATCCTGAGATCATGCCGGAGGAAGCGGAGGCCGCGCGTCCCGACGCGATGATCTGCACCGGCCGCTCGGACTATCCGAACCAGGTCAACAACGTCCTGTGCTTCCCGTACATCTTCCGCGGCGCGCTCGATGTGGGCGCCACGACCATCAACGAGGAAATGAAGGCTGCAGCCGTGAAGGCCATCGCAGGCTTGGCCCGCGAGGCACCCTCCGAGGTGGTGGCGCGCGCCTATGGCGGCGAGGCGCATCCCTTCGGCCGCAAGTCCCTGATCCCGAGCCCGTTCGATCCGCGCCTGATCCTGCGCATCGCGCCGGCAGTCGCTCAGGCCGCCATGGATTCGGGGGTCGCCACGCGTCCGCTGGAAGACCTTGAGGCCTATGCCGAGTCCCTCGGCCGCTTCGTGTTCCGCTCCGGCTTCATCATGAAGCCGCTGTTCTCGCAGGCGAAGGCCAACCCCAAGCGGGTGATCTATGCCGAGGGCGAGGACGAGCGGGTCTTACGGGCCGTGCAGGTCATCGTCGAGGAAGGCATCGCCAAGCCAATCCTGATCGGACGCCCCAGCGTGATCGAGACGCGCATGAAGCGCTTCGGCCTCTCCATGGAGATCGGCCGTCATTTCGAGCTTGTGAACCCGGAGGACGATCCGCGCTATCGCGACTACGTGACCACCTACGTGGAGGCGGCGGGCCGCAAGGGCATCACGCCGGACGCGGCCCGAACCCTGGTGCGCACAAACTCCACGGTCATCGGCGCGCTTGCGGTGCGGCGAGGGGATGCGGATGCGCTGATCTGCGGTCTCGAAGGCCGCTTCCAGTCCCGCGTCAAGCACATCAAGGACATCATCGGCTTGGCACCCGGCGTGAACGAGCTGGCGGCCCTGTCGCTGGTGATCACCTCGAAGGGGGCCTACTTCCTGGCCGACACGCATGTGCAGATCGACCCGACCGCCGAGCAGCTCGCCGACATGACGATCGCCTGCGCGAGCCATGTGCGCCGCTTCGGCATGGAGCCCAAGATCGCGCTCCTGTCGCATTCGGATTTCGGCGCAGCCGACAGCCGCTCGGCACTCAAGATGCGCGAGGCGCTGGCCTGCATTACCGAACGTGCGCCCGACCTCGAAGTCGACGGCGAGATGCAGGCGGATTCGGCCCTATCCGAAATGCTGCGCGAGCGGGTAAACCCCCATTCGCGTTTAACCGGCGAGGCGAACGTGCTGATCATGCCGAACCTGGATGCCGCCAACATTGCATTCCAGTTCACCAAGATCCTGGCGGATTCGCTTCCCGTCGGCCCGATTCTCATCGGACCGGCCAAGCCCGCCCATATCCTGACGCCGTCCGTGACAGCCCGCGGTATCGTCAACCTCACGGCCATCGCGGTCGTCGAGGCGCAGGCGGCCGAGCAGGATCAGCCGATGCTGATTTGAGGGCAGGTTTTCAGCAACCTCACCGTCATCCCGGGGCCGCGTAGCGGAGCCCGGGATCCATAAACGCTAACGATACAGGAAGAGGCGAAACGCTGATCGCTTTTTCTTGAGATGCAGTGGTTATGGATCCCCGCCTTCGCGGGGATGACAGCGGGGGGGCATGCCCCCGCTGATATGGCGATGGCCTACTCCACCTTCGCGGAGATGTTCAGTTTCGCCAGCGCTTCCTTCGGATCGGACGCCAGCATCGCATCCATCACGCCGAAGCCGGACGGATTCTTGGGCTGCGCATTGAGCGTGAGCTTGCCGGGCTTGGCGATGAAGCGGCCGATGGCCTGACCCAGTGTCGAGGCCTGTTCCGAATTGCCGATCATGGACGACACGACGAACGGCGCGGCGCTCGCATAGATCGTCCGCAGCGCCTCGGGCGTGGTTTTCTGTTCCTTGGCTGCCTGGATCAGGTAGCGCCCGAGCAGGCCCTTGTCCTCGACAACGATATCGGCCGATTTCGCCTTGGCGCCGATCAGCGCCGCCGCAGCGGTCGCCTCATCGGCGCTGAAGAGGTCCTGGGTGACGTTGCCGATGGTGCCCGTCAGCGAGAGGCTGCCCATGTCCTGCCCCTGAACGGACACTTCCTTAAGGGCAATTTCCTTGGCGCTTTCGTTCCATATCGCGGCAGCCAGGAACGAGACGTCGATATTCTTGTAGCCCAGCGCCGTGAGCTCCTTGACGCCGTCGTCGGTGCTTTTCGACGGCAGGGTCATCGTCAGGTTCTGCAGTCCGATCCGGAGATTGGTCGGGATGGCGTTCACCGGCTTATCGGCTGTCAGCTCGAAGCCTTTCAGCGCGGCCTGCACCTTGACCTTCTTGCCCTCGTCCTCAGTCGTTCCGTCGATGGAGAAGCCCGAGAGGCGCAGGGTCCCCAGGGTCGGAACGAGGCTGCGCATCGTCGCGGCATCGAGATCATCAAAGGACTTGGCCTGAAGGTTCCTGAGGCCGTCGAGCGTCTGCCGGAACGAGAAGCCCGTGAGGCTCAACGAGTCGAGCTTCATGCGGTTGTCCTTGTCGGAGAACTCGAAGCCCTCCCATCGCATGTCCGCCGGCTGGGCATCGGTGCCGCCCGTATAAGCGATGCGGGCAATGCGTGCCTGACCGGAAGAGCCCTTGGCCTTAGTGGTCATCTCGATTCCGGAGGCCTCCATGAAGCCGATCTGGAAGGAATCAATGAGGTCGGCGATTGCCGGCAGCAGGCGTGCCTGATCCTCGGCCGACAGGTCGGTGCGGTCCGACATTTCGGTCATGAGGGTCACCGTGCCGTTCCAGGAATCCTTGGTCGGGCGCCCGAGGAAGTCGCGGCCGCCGAGGCGGGCAATCTTGAAGGTGATGCCTTCCCGGCTGTCCACCAGCTGCAGATTCTCAAGCGAGAAAGCCCCATAAATCTTGGCCATGGGCGTGGAGGGGCCATCGGACTTGGCCTCGTAGAGCCGCGCCATCGCCGGCAGGTCCACCTCGCTCATGGTGGTGCGGCCCCCGGTGACCACAACCTTGTCCTTGGTGCCAGACGATTCCATGGCCATCGTCTCGATCGCAACCGATGCGATCCGCCCTTGGGAGACGTCGCTGACGACCGTGTTGCGGTAGGTGGTGGTCTGGGTTTCCTTGCCCATAACCTGCTTCACCCGAGCTTCGGGAATCGTGATCTGCTTGGCATTGATCCGCCTGAGGCGGCTTTCCATCGGCTCGGACGAAGCGGACGAGAACAGCGCTTCGATCTCGGCCCGCGGTGTGGACACGCCGGAGAACTCGATCCGCTTCATCTCGTAGGTCGTGACACCGAAGGTGAAGGTCACGTTGTCGAGGCTGAAGCTGTCGGCGGATTGCGCGAAAGCGGCGCTCCAGAGCGGGACCTTGACGGCTCCAACTGAGATGCGCTGTCCGCCTGACTCGATGACTAGGTCGCGCAGAACGGCCGGCTCAAACGACAGCGCGGTCGAGCCGGCAAGCAAAGCGAGGGCGGCAACGCCGGCGTGGTAACGAAGTCTCATGATGTCTCCCAAAGCCGGCGAATCGGATGCCAGTATCCTTTAGCCGAAAGGCGCCCAGGAGGGGAGAACAGGGGAGTACGTAACGTTTTTACAACGAGAACGAGGTGCCGCAGCCGCAGGCGGCGGTGGCGTGGGGGTTCTCGATCTTGAAGGACTGGCCGATCAGGTCGTCGACGAAGTCGATCACGGAGCCGTCCATGTACTGGATCGACACCTCGTCCACCACCACTTTGGCCCCGTCCTTCTCGATCACGAGATCGTCGTCCTGCCGGGTCCGGTCCACATCGAAGGCATATTGAAAGCCCGAGCAGCCGCCGCCGTTGACGCTGATTCTCAGGTGCGAGCCGTCTGGCTCGGAGGCCATGATCTCGTTGATACGGCGGGCGGCGCGTTCAGTCAGGGTGATACCGGTCATGGGCACTTCCAGTCCATCGAAGGACGACTTTCTTGCACTAGGTGTTAAGAGCAAGGTAAGTGCGCCCTGACAAGGCTTCAACCCGGGGAAATGTGTGCGGCCCTTTGGCGAGAGATGGCGAGCCCCTTATGCCTGCGACCCGTGGGGGAGCCGAGGCCGGCTTTTCCCTGAGGCAGTCTCCCCGACCCGCAGCGAGTTTCAGCGCGACCGGGACCGGATCATCCACTCCTCGGCCTTCCGCCGGCTCAAGCACAAGACTCAGGTGTTCGTCTATCACGAGGGCGACCACTTCCGGACCCGGCTGACCCACACCATCGAGGTGAGCCAGATCGCCCGGGCGCTGGCCCGCTCCCTCGGGCTCGACGAGGATCTGGCCGAGGCGCTGGCGCTCTCCCACGACCTCGGCCATACGCCGTTCGGGCATACGGGCGAGGATACGCTGGACGAGTGCATGGCGGGCTTCGGGGGCTTCGACCACAACGCCCAGGCCCTGCGCGTCGTGACCCGGCTGGAGCGTCGCTACGCGGAATACGATGGCCTGAACCTCACCTGGGAGACCCTGGAGGGGCTGGTCAAGCACAACGGTCCGCTCCTCGATGCGCAGGCGCAGCCGACCCTGCGCTATGCCGCCCGGGGCGTGCCGCTGGCGATCCTCGAATACAACGCCCAGCAGGATCTGGAACTGGCCACTCATGCCGGTGGCGAGGCCCAGGCAGCGGCCATTGCCGATGATATCGCTTACGATGCCCACGATCTCGACGATGGCCTCAGGGCCGGACTGTTCCAGATCGAGGACCTGCGCGAGGTACCGTTCCTCGCAGGTCTCCTGGCCGAGATCGATGGCCGCTATCCCAACCTCGATCTCTCCCGCCGAATCCACGAATTGACCCGGCGCGTCATCACCCGCTTCGTAGAGGATGTGGTGGCGGAAGGGGAGCGCAGGATCGCCGCCCTGGCGCCACAGAGCGCAGGCGACATCCGGCAGGCGGGGAGCACCATGGTCTGCTTCTCGAAGGCCATGACGGAGGCCGATGCCTCGATCAAGCGTTTCCTCTATGCTCGCATGTACCGCCATTCGGATGTGATGCGGGTTCGGGCCCAGGCCGACGACGTACTGCGCGATCTCTTTCGCCGCTTCAAAGCCGAGCCGGAGCTCATGCCGGAGGAGTGGCAGGTCGACCTCCCAAGAGGCGACGAGCCGCGTCTTGCCCGCCGCGTGGCGGATTACATCGCCGGCATGACGGACCGGTATGCGATCCTCGAGCACCGGCGCCTGTTTGACGTGACGCCGGACCTGCGTTAGGCGGCTCCACGGATTTCCAGGGCCAAGGGCCCTTCAGAGACAAAGTACCATGAACATTTTTGGGCTGTTCGAGAAGCGGGTTGCGGAAGCGCTTGGCCGGTTGGCCGAAGGGGCTAAGATTCCCTCGGGGCTGGATGTCAGCCGCGTGGTGGTCGAGCCGCCGCGCGATCCGTCCCACGGCGATCTCGCCACGAACGCCGCCATGGTGCTGGCCAAGGAAGCGCGCATGAACCCGCGCGCCCTGGCCGAGCTGCTCGTCGCGGACCTCCAGGACGATCCGCGCGTCACCAAGGTGGAGATCGCCGGTCCCGGCTTCATCAACATCCGCCTGAACGCAGCTGTGCTGCACGAGGTGCTGCGCGCGGCCGTCGTCGATGGCAACGGCTTCGGGCGCAGCGGCCAGGGGGAGGGCACTCCCGTCAACGTGGAATATGTCTCGGCCAATCCCACCGGCCCGATGCATGTGGGCCATTGCCGTGGCGCGGTGTTCGGTGATGCGCTGGCCGGGCTGCTGGATTTTGCCGGCTACAAGGTCATTCGCGAGTACTACATCAACGATGCGGGTGCGCAGGTCGATGTCCTCGCCCGCTCGGCCTATCTCCGCTACAAGGAAGCTCTCGGCCATGAGATCGGCGAGATTCCGGAAGGGCTTTATCCGGGCGACTATCTCAAACCGGTCGGCGAGCTGCTCGCCAAGAAGCATGGCCAGAGCCTGCTCGACAAGCCGGAGGCCGAGTGGCTGCCGCTCGTGCGTGAGGCGTCGATCAATGCCATGATGGACATGATCCGCACCGACCTCGCGGTGCTCAACATCCACCACGACGTGTTCTTCTCCGAACGCTCCCTGCAGCTGGGAGCCGAGGATCAGGTGAAAGCCCTGATCGAGGATCTGCGCTCGCGCGACCTCGTCTATATGGGCCGTCTGCCGCCCCCCAAAGGGCAGAAGGACGAGGATTGGGAGGATCGCGAGCAGCTTCTGTTCCGCGCCACCGCCTTCGGCGACGAGGTGGATCGCCCGCTGCTGAAGTCGGATGGCTCCTACACCTATTTCGCCTCCGACATCGCCTATCACCGCTCCAAGTTCGAGCGCGGCTTCGCCTCGATGATCGACGTCTGGGGCGCCGATCACGGCGGCTACGTGAAGCGCATGCAGGCGGCTGTGAAGGCGGTCTCCGACAACAAGGCCGACCTCGACGTGAAGCTCTGCCAGATGGTGAAGCTGTTGCGCGGCGGCGAGCCGGTGAAGATGTCCAAGCGCTCCGGCGATTTCGTCACGCTCCGTGAGGTTGTCGACGAGGTTGGCCGGGACGCCACCCGCTTCATGATGATCTTCCGCAAGAACGACGCCACCCTGGATTTCGACCTCGCCAAGGTGGTCGAGCAGTCCAAGGACAACCCGGTCTTCTACGTCCAGTACGCCCATGCCCGCTGTGCCTCGGTGTTCCGGCAAGCCGGAGAGGCTTATCCAGGCGCGGACTTCTCGGCGGCTCAGCTCGAGAAGGCTGATCTCTCAATCCTGAGTGACGAAGCGGAACTGGACATCATCCACCGCATCGCTCAATTCCCCAGGGTTATCGAGGCGGCGGCGGAAGCACACGAGCCGCATCGGGTGGCTTTTTACCTCTACGATCTCGCCAGCGCCTTCCATAGCTTATGGAATAAGGGCAAAGACTTGCCGCAATTACGCTTTGTTAATCTAACTGATAAAGAGTCAACACAGGCGAGGCTCGCTCTCGTGCATGCCCTGAAAGGCGTGCTCGCATCTGGTCTCGCAATCCTGGGCGTCACGGCACCTGATGAAATGCGATAGTGTTTCCTCAAGCGGATCAACCGCTTAGAGGGTTGGTCGCATCGGGTCCTGTCACGTCGTGCCGGCGGAGCAACAGGTGCTCCTGTCGCGTAACTGGAGATCCGGCGAATGAGCGAATCACCGAAGCCCCGTTTTGCCATCGACCTCAATGAGATCGAGCGGCAACTCGCCCAGGCGGGCGCCCCGCAGAACCATCAGGCCCATGCCACGCGGAGCGATCCGTTGGCGGAATTGGCCCGTATTGTGGGGCAGGACGACCCATTTCAATCGATTTTAGCCAATGACGGCTCGTCCCGCCCGCGCCAGCAGGGCGCGTCGGTGGACGACCTTTTCGCCGTCCGCGACACTATGACGCCCGGAGGCCGAGAGGTCCCGGTACGGGGGTCCCATGCAGGCCAGGATCAGCACTCCTACCATCAGGATGCCTACCCCCAGGCCCATGCTGGCGCTCCCGAGTCGGCTTATGCTCATCAGCCCGCCCGTCAGGGTCAGGCTTATGAAGAGCAGGATTCGTACGGCAACGAGGCCTACGCTCAGGACTACTACTCGGATCAGGCCGCCCAGTACCCCGACCAGGGCTATGACGACGCCGAGCGGCTCAGCTATCCTCCGGTGGAGAAGACCCGCTCGCGCAAGGGTCCGGTTGCCATTGCGGCTGTGATCGGCGCTCTCGTGCTTGGCGGCGGCGGAGCCTACATGGCCTCGGGTTCGTCATCCATCACGGGTGGCGGCGAGCCGGTGTTGATCAAGGCGAACAACGAGCCCACCAAGGTTCAGCCGCAGAATCCGGGCGGGGTCGAGATCCCGAACCAGAACAAACAGATCTACGAGCGCGCCAACCAGGACGGCGCCACCAAAGTGGTCAACCGCGAGGAGCAGCCCGTCGACGTGCAGCAGGCCGTGCGCATGAACGGCAATGCCGTGGCGGACGCCACCGGCGGCACGATCGGCGCATCGGGCAAGCCACATCACACCGCGAGCCTGAACCTCGGCGAGCCGAAGAAGGTCCGCACGGTCACGATCCGTCCGGATGGCACCACGGCCGGCGAGGCACCGGCTCCCCAGCAGGCCGCTTCTGCTGCCATGACCCTGCCTCCTCAGGCTCAGCACGCTCCGGTTCAGGTCGCTTCCGCCCAGGTTCCGGCGGCGCAGCCCAGGCCGGTGGCCAGCACGCCAGTTGCAGCTCCGGCGACCCCGGCTCCGAAGCCCACGCCGGCCGCAGCAACGCCCACCAGCACCCCGGCCCCGCAGCAGGTTGCCTCGGTGCAGCCGACGGCACCGGTGGCCGCGGAGACGACCCCGACCGGCGGCTTTGCCGTGCAGCTCGGCGTCGCCACCTCCGAAGCCTCAGCCCAATCCGTGTTCGCTTCGTTCCAGCGCAAATATTCGGATCTGGGAGGCCAGCCTTCGATGATCCGCAAGGCCGAGGTGAACGGCAACACGGTCTATCGCGTTCGCGTCGGACCGATGTCGAAGGAGGAGGCATCCTCCCTCTGCTCCAAGCTGCAGGGCCAGGGCGGACAGTGCTTCGTGGCCAAGAACTGATTTAGCTTGGAACTGAACAAGCTTGGCAACCAAGAATTCTTGACCCTGCCGAGCAGGGGACGTAAGGCGCGGGTATGAACACCCGCGCCTTTATTGCTGGATGCTCCGGCTTCGAACTCACCCCCGACGAGGCTGCCTTCTTCCGGGAAGCGCAGCCCTGGGGCTTCATCCTGTTCCGCCGCAACGTCGACAGCCCTGAGCAGGTGAGGGCGCTTTGCGCCTCCTTGAGGGACACGGTCGGGCGGGCTGATGCCCCGATCCTCATCGATCAAGAGGGCGGCCGGGTTCAGCGGATGGGGCCGCCGCATTGGCCGAAATATCCGGCCGGGCGCACCTATGGGCAGCTCCATGCCAACGATCCGCTCGTCCAGCGGGAGATCGCCCGTCTCGGAGCCCGCCTGATCGCCCATGACCTGCGGTCCGTCGGGATCACAGTGGATTGCCTGCCCGTTCTCGACGTGCCGTCGCCGGGCTCCCACGACATCATCGGCGACCGGGCCTACGGCAAGACGGCTGCTCAGGTGGCCGTGCTCGGCCGGGCTGCTGCCGAGGGCCTGATGGCCGGTGGCGTCCTGCCGGTGGTCAAGCACATGCCCGGTCACGGCCGGGCAGGGGCCGACAGCCATCTGTCGCTGCCCGTAGTCGAGGCCTCCCGCGAGGAGCTGGCGCGGCACGATTTTGCGCCCTTCCGCATGCTCACCGACATGCCGCTAGCGATGACGGCCCACGTTGTCTACACGGCTCTCGACCCAGAAAATCCCGCCACCACCTCCCGCATCGTCATGGAGGAGATCATCCGCGGCCATATCGGCTATGACGGGCTGGTGATGACCGACGATCTGTCCATGCACGCCCTGTCGGGATCCTTCCGGAGCCGGACCGAGGCCGCCTTTGCGGCCGGCTGCGACATGGGCCTTCACTGCAACGGCAGCATGGAGGAGATGAGCGCGGTGGCCGAGGCTGCACCGGTTCTGGCGGGCGATGCCCTGCGCCGCGCTAACGCTGCGTTAGCGCGCATCACCCACGATCCGGAGCCTCTGGATCCTGTGGATGCCCGGGCGCGGCTCGATTCTGCTCTTGCGATGATCGCCTAAAGCCCGTGAAGCTTCGAGCCCGTTGAGTTGAGTACCATCCATGGCCAAGCCCTTACCCTTTGACGAAGTCGAGATGAACGAGCGCGCCGAGAGCGAGCCCGCTCTGCTCGTCGACGTGGACGGGTTCGAAGGGCCGCTCGACCTGCTGCTCGAACTGGCCCGGCGTCAGAAGGTGGACCTCCACCGCATCTCGATCCTGGCGCTTGCCGAGCAGTACATCGCTTTCATCGAGGCGGCGCGGCGGATGCGCCTGGAGCTTGCGGCCGATTACCTCGTGATGGCGGCTTGGCTCGCCTATCTCAAGTCCCGCCTCCTGCTGCCCGAGCCGCCTAAAGGTGAGGAACCGAGCGCCGAGGATCTGGCCTCCGCGCTTGCCCTGCGCCTGCGCCGCCTGGAGGCGATCCGCGAGGCGGCCAAAAAGATGGGCGAGCGCTCCTGGCTTGGTCGGGACGTCTTTGCCCGCGGCGCCCCCGAGCCGGTGATCATCCACCGGGATTCTCATTACGAGGCGAGCCTCTACGACCTGCTCAAAGCCTATGCCCAGCAGCGGCAGATCCAGTTCAATTCCAGGGTTTCCCTGCACAAGCGGAATGTCTGGTCCCTGGTCGAGGCCCGGGAGGCTCTGGAGCGCCTGGTCGGGCACCTGAGCGATTGGGTGACCCTCGACACCTATCTTGTGGAATTCATGGTCGAGCCCGCCATGCGCCCGACCGTTCTGGCCTCGGCTCTCTCCGCCACCCTGGAGATGGTCCGTGAGGGCAAGCTCACTATGCGGCAGGACGAGGCCTTCGCGCCGGTCTGGGTCAAGCCTGTGGCCGATCCAGCCGAGGCAGGAGTTTAGGATGCTGCCCGATATGCACGACGATGTCCCCGAAACCTTGGAGGATGAGGCTCCCGAGGTCAGCCACGTGCCCGATCACGGCGAGGCCATGCGCATCGCCGAGGCATTGCTGTTCGCCTCCGCGGCACCCTTGAGCGTCGAGGAACTGGGCGGCCGCCTGCCGGAAGGGGCAGATGTGGAGAAGATCCTTCAGGACCTCTCCGAGCTCTATGCGCTCCGGGGCGTCAACATCGTCCGGGTGGCGGGCAAATGGACCTTCCGCACCGCAAGCGACCTGTCCTTCGTTCTCGCCCGCGACGTGGTCGAGCAGCGCAGGCTCTCCCGCGCGGCCATGGAGACGCTGGCGATCATTGCCTATCACCAGCCGGTGACGCGGGCCGAGATCGAGGAGATCCGTGGCGTCGCCACCTCCAAAGGCACCATCGATACCCTCCTGGAAACCAGCTGGATCCGCCTGCGCGGCCGCCGGAAGGCGCCAGGACGCCCGGTCACCTACGGCACCACGCCGGCCTTCCTGGAGCATTTCGGGCTCGATGCCATCGAGGACCTGCCGGGCCTTGAGGAATTGAAGGGTGCGGGCTTCATCGAAGGCCGCGTTCCCTCCGACTTCTCGGTGCCGCTGCCCTCCGATGCCGATGCCCTGCGTGAGGACGAAGATCCCCTCGACGACGATCTCCTGCAGCCTCTGGACATGCACCAGACCGAGGCCGGCGAGGAATGACGGACAGGCCATCGGGCCCCGCGCGCGACCGGTTCCGTTTGCCCCGCTGGGGCCAGCGCGGCACGGCGGGCGCTTCGATCCCGGCGCAGCTCACCTTCGAGAATATCGTCCAGGCCTATGGCAGCCAGCGCGCCCTCGATGGGGTCTCGCTCACCATCGAGCCGGGCGAGATCGTCTGCCTGCTCGGCCATTCCGGCTGCGGGAAGACGACCCTGCTGCGCATCGCGGCCGGCGTGGAGGCTCCCACCTCCGGCCGGGTGCTCATGGACGGCCTGGAGGCGAGCGGCCCGCGGGCCTTCGTGGAGCCGGAGAGGCGCGGCATCGGGCTGATGTTTCAGGATTACGCCCTGTTCCCGCATATGACGATCCTGCAGAACATCATGTTCGGCCTGAAAGATCTCTCGGCCTCCGAGGCCGGGGTAGCGGCCCGCCGGGCCCTGTCCCGCGTCGGCCTGGAGCATTACGCCAACGAGTATCCCCACACCCTGTCCGGCGGCGAGCAGCAGCGGGTGGCGCTGGCGCGTTCCATTGCGCCCCGTCCCGGCGTGCTGCTCATGGACGAGCCGTTCTCCAACCTCGACCGGCGCATGCGCGATGCGATCCGGGACGAGACCATCGCAATCCTGAGAGAGACCGGAGCTACGACCATCGTGGTGACCCATGACCCGGAGGAGGCGATGCGGATTGCCGACCGGATCGTGCTGATGCGCGCCGGCGCGATCATCCAGCAGGGCGAGGCCGAGGAGATCTACCGGCGGCCGTCGAACCTGTTTGCCGCCCGGTTCTTCTGCGACTTCAACGAGCTTGAGGGTGTGGTGCGCAATGGCCAGGTGAGCTGCCCGGTCGGGGTCTTTCCGGCGCCGCATCTGGGGGATGGCCCGGCCATCGTCTGTGTGCGTCCCCAGGGGGTGAGGCTGAGGCCGGCGGGCTTCTGCCTGCCGGGGCGGGTGGTCTCGCGCCGCTTCCTCGGGGAGGTCGATCTGGTCCATATCGACGTGCAGGGTGTCGACCGTCCGCTCCAGGCCCGTGTTCACGATCCCGTGGACGTGAGGGAGGGACAGGATGTGGGCATCGATGTCGATACGAAGGATGTCCTTGTTTTCGCCGCGTCCGACGCATAGGTTGGCGGCGAGTTCTTCATCTGAAATGCCGCGCCCCGCGAGGGCGCAGGAGGATTGCCATGGGTGGCACGAGTATTTGGCACTGGATCGTTGTTGGTCTGATCGTCGTCCTGCTGTTCGGACGCGGCAAGATCTCCGACATGATGGGCGACGTCGCAAAGGGCATCAAGGCCTTCAAGAAGGGCATGTCCGAGGACGACACCCCGGCTAAGCCGGTGCAGCCGTCCGAGCCGGTGCGGACCATCGACCACCAGAACGGGACGTCCACCACGACCACCGTCACGACGGACCACAAGGTCGGCTAAGCTGTGAGGCGCGCCAGGATGTGGCGCGTCAGTACGCGTGAGTATCTAAGAGGCAGGTTCGAGGCCACGTCATGTTGGACATGAGCTGGGGTGAGATCATGGTGATCGGCGCCGTCGCGCTGATCGTGATCGGCCCGAAGGATCTGCCGAAGGCGCTGCGGACGGTCGGGCAGATGACCAGCAAGCTCCGTCGGATGGCGTCGGAGTTCCAGGGCCAGTTCAACGAGGCCATGCGCGAGGCCGAGCTCGACGAGGTCAAGAAGCAGCTCCAGAGCGTGAACGAATCCGTTCCGTCGCTCAACACGAGCTTCAACCCGATCCAGACGATCCGGGACGAGCTGAAGACCTCCATCGAGGCGCCTGTCGCGCCTCCGGAGAAAGTCCTTGAGCCGGAGAGCGGCTCTTCCTCTCCGGTTGCCGAGACAAACGTTCAGGCCCCGTCCGATGCCTCGGTGCAGGCCGTGGTCGAGGGGCGGACGCCGGCTCCTGCCGACCCGCTCGTAGACCTGCCGCTGCCGCCAACCGTCGATCCGGCAACGGAGATCGCCGAGTCCCTGCGGCGGGAAGCCGAATACGAGGCCCAGCAGGCTGCGCTCGCCCAACAACTCTCAGAAAAACCGGACGCGAAAGTCGGATGACCACTGCCGTTGAACAGGACGAGGTCGAGGCTTCGCGCGCTCCTCTGATCGAGCATCTCACCGAGCTGCGTTCGCGCCTGATCAAGGCGCTGATCGCATTCGTCTTGCTGTTCTTCGTCTGCTTTGCCGGCGCGAAATACATCTACAACGCACTGGTGTGGCCCTATGTCCTCGCCGTCGGCTCGCCCGAGAAGGCCCATCTGGTCTACACCCACGGCCTGGAATATCTGTTCACGCAGATTCAGGTCGCGGCCTTCGGGGCAGGCTTCCTGGCCTTTCCGGTCATTGCCGTTCAGATCTACAAGTTCGTCGCGCCGGGCCTCTACAAGAACGAGCGGCGGGCCTTCGTGCCATACCTGTTCGCAACGCCGGTTCTCTTCACCGTCGGGGCGGCCTGCGTCTACTTCATCGCCATGCCGCTCCTCATGCGCTTCTCCGTGGGCATGCAGCAGCTGGCGACCGAGAGCGGCCCCACCATCGAGTTCCTGCCCAAGGTCAGCGAGTACCTGTCGCTGATCATGACCCTGATCTTCGCCTTCGGCATCTGCTTCCAGCTGCCCGTGATCCTGACCCTGCTCGCCCGGGCCGGGATCATCGATTCGCAGTTCCTGAAGGACAAGCGGCGCTACGCCATCGTGATCGTCTTCGTGATCGCGGCTGTTCTGACCCCGCCCGACGTGATCAGCCAGTTCGCCCTTGCGGTCCCCACCTTGCTTCTTTACGAGGCATCCATCTTCTCCGTCCGCATGGTCGAGAAGAAGCGTGCGGAAGCCGAGGCCGCGCGCGCGGCGGAGGAATAGGCGTCAAAGCCTCCACAACCGGCCGCCATCCTTGGCACAAGTTGAAGGGCGGTCTTGTCATCGGGGCGAGGCTGTCTGACGAAGCAGGTCCTCATCCCATGCACGACATCCGTTCCATCCGCGAGAATCCCGCGGCTTTCGATCAAGGCCTCCGGAACCGGGGCATGGAGCCTCTATCCGAGCGCCTGATCACCCTCGACGACCAGCGCAAGAGTGCCATCTCGGCCCTGCAGGCGGCCACCGAGCGCCGCAATGCCATGTCCAAGGAGATCGGCCAGGCCAAGGCCAAGAAGGACGAGGCGCGGGCGAGTGAGCTGATGGCCGAGGTGGCCCGGATCAAGGAGACGATGCCGGACCTGGAGGAGGCCGAGCGCGTGGCCGAGAAGGCCCTGTTCGAGGCTCTCGCGGCCATTCCGAACATTCCGAAGCCGGACGTGCCGGTTGGCGCCGACGAGCATGGCAACGTGGAGCGTCACCGGGTCGGTGCGCCCCGGATGTCGAACAGCGCCAAGCAGCATTTCGAGATCGGCGAAGCCCTTGGCCTCATGGATTTCGAGACGGCCGCGAAGCTCTCCGGCTCGCGTTTCGTCGTGCTTAAAGCGGGCCTCGCGCGCCTTGAGCGGGCGCTGGGCCAGTTCATGATCGATCTCCACACCAATGAGCACGGCTACACGGAAGTGAACCCGCCGCTGCTGGTGCGCGATGAGGCCATGTTCGGCACGGCGCAACTGCCGAAATTTGAGGACGATCAGTTCTGGGCTTTTCCGGGCAACTCGCTCGAGCAGGTCGTTGCTGCTGCCCTTGAGGGCCAGCCGCAGGACGCGATTGCCAAGATGATCAAGGACACCCGCTACGGCATGATCCCGACCGCCGAGGTGACGCTCACCAATCTCGTGCGCGAGCAGATTCTTTCGGAGGAAGAACTCCCGCTGCGCTTCACCGCGCTCACCCCGAGCTTCCGCGCAGAGGCGGGCTCCGCCGGTCGCGACACGCGCGGCATGATCCGTCAGCACCAGTTCGTGAAATGCGAACTCGTCTCGATCACCACGCCGGAGACCTCGGCCGACGAGCATGAGCGCATGCTCACCAGCGCCGAGAACGTGCTGAAGAAGCTGGAGCTTCCGTTCCGCACCATGACGCTCTGCACCGGCGACATGGGCTTCTCCTCGACCAAGACCTACGACATTGAGGTCTGGCTGCCGGGGCAGGGGGCTTACCGCGAGATTTCGAGCTGCTCGGTCTGCTCGGATTTCCAGGCTCGCCGCATGAATGCCCGCTACCGCGCCGCCGGTGAAAAGCAGCCTCGGTTCGTGCACACGCTGAACGGCTCGGGGCTGGCGGTCGGTCGCACGCTCGTGGCCGTGCTGGAGAACTACCAGAACGAGGACGGCAGCGTCACGATCCCGTCCGTGCTGCAGCCCTATATGGGCGGTGTCACCCGCATCGAGCGTCAGGCTTAAAGCATGCGCATTCTCTGCACCAACGATGACGGCATTCATGCTCCAGGGTTGAAGACCCTGGAAGCCATTGCCCGCGAGCTATCGGACGATGTCTGGGTCGTCGCGCCCGAGACGGATCAGAGCGGTGTTGCCCACTCGCTCTCGCTCAACGATCCCTTGCGCCTGCGCGAAATCTCCAGCCGGCACTTCGCCGTCAGGGGCACGCCGACGGATTGCGTGATCATGGGCGTGCGCCACCTCATGCAGGATGCGAAGCCCGATCTCGTGCTCTCCGGCGTCAATCGTGGGCAGAACGTGGCCGAGGACGTGACCTATTCCGGCACTGTCGCGGGCGCCATCGAGGGCACGATCCTCGGCGTCCCATCCATCGCGCTCTCACAGGCCTACGGCCCGACGACGCGTGATGCGCCGCGCTGGCAATGTGCCGAGCATCATGGCCCCAAGGTGGTGCGCAGGATCCTCGAGGCTGGAATCGACAAGGGCATCCTCGTCAACGTGAACTTCCCGGATTGCGAGCCGGACGAGGTCGAGGGAACAGCTCTCGTCAATCAGGGTCAGCGCACGCAGGAACTGCTGCGCCTCGACGAGCGTCGGGACGGTCGCGGCAATCCCTACTTCTGGATAGCTTTCGAGCGCCGCCCCTTCACGCCCGGCAACGGCACGGATCTCTGGGCCATCGCCAACCGGCGCATCGCCGTGACGCCCTTGCGCATCGACATGACCGACGAGCCGACCCTGACCCGCTACGCGCAGGCCTTCGGCTGAGGATGCGGGCGTGATGAACCAGGATCTGCCATACTGGCCCGAAGCGGACGATGCCCGCGACGAGCAGGCGGCGATCGGGGCAGCGTCCTTCATCCTGTCGTTGCGCGCCAAAGGCATCCGCGACACGGCGCTGCTACGCGCCATGGAACTCGTGCCGCGCGAGGTCTTCGCCCCGCGCCGCTTCACCGATCTCGCCCGCACCGATGTCGCCCTGCCGCTGCCTTGCGGCCAGACCATGACCGGCCCTGCGACGGTGGCCGCCATGCTGCTCGCGCTGGGCGTGCAGCCCGGCCAGCGCGTGCTTGAGGTCGGCACAGGCAGCGGCTACGTGACGGCGCTTCTGGCGCGGCTCGGGGCGGAGGTAACGAGCATCGAGCGCTTCAACACCCTGGCGGCGGCGGCAGCACAGCACCTCGATATCGTCGAGGCAGGCAAGGTCCGCCTGGAAGTGGGCGACGGGCTTGCCACGCGGGTGCGGGACCGGTTCGATCGCATTCTGCTGAACGGCGCACGCCCGGAGCTTCCGGAAGCCTTGATGTCCCTCCTGGGACCCGGAGGTCGCCTCGTGGGAGCGCTGACTGTCGAGGGCATGCCGCGCCTCGTGAAGGTCGAGCGCGGTAATGAGGGAGAACTCACGCAGAGCCTTGGCGCCTCCTTGCGAATTTCGCCTCTCGTCACCGGCATTGCGGCAACTCTCTAGCGCATCGTGCGGAAAAGTGGAGCCCGGTTTTCCGCTCTCAACGATGCGCTAATCAAAGAAGGAGCATCGGATTGATCCAAAAAGTGCAAGTCCACTTTTTGGTCCGATGCTCGGCCGAATCGAAATTTTTTCGACAAGGTTACGAGAAAGTGCGCACCATCAACCGTTGCTTAACCTGAACAGGCTTTTAATCGCTCCATCGAGTTGCGTTCGGTTGGGGTTGAGTGATGCGTTTGCGTGTGAGTTCTGGACATTGGGCTGCGGTGTCTCGGATCGCTCTTGTGGCTTTGATCGGGAGTGCCGCTGCGGCATGCAGCACCGACAGCGCGCGGTTCGCGGAGAACCCCTTCTCCAATCCATTCGCCGCCAGCGAGCGCATGGATACCGGCGCCACGGCTTCTTCTCAGCCTCAGGCCTCTCCGTCCTACGCGGCCGCTCCGATGCCGACCGCTTCGGTCCAGGCTCAGGCCCTGCCGCCGGTGCAGGCTCAGCCCCTGTCGCAGCCCACCCGCATCGCCTCGGCTCCCGCTCCCGTCCAGCCGCGCCCCGCACCGGCCGTTCAGACTGCATCCGCCCAGCCCAAGTTCCGCCTGGTCGACACGTCGAAGGTGCCGGCCGCCACGACACCCGTCGCTGCCGCCGAGCCCGCCCGGCGTGTTCGCCCCGGCATGACCACAACGGCGCAGGCGCCAGTGCCTGTAGCTCCGGCTCCCGCGAAGTCCGCTCCGGTGCAGGTCGCCTCGGCCACGGCTGAGCCTCTCGTCTCGGCTCCGAAGCCGCTCGTCTCCGCGCCGAAGCCGGTGGTCGAGCAGCCCAAGGTTGCGGCTCTCACCCAACCCGAGCCCGTCAAGTCCATCGCTCCTGCGCCAGTGGCGCCGGCCCCGCAGCCGGAAGCTGCCAAGGCTCCCGCACCGGAGCCCGAGGCGACCGCCAGCGTATCGGGCGACTTCCGCTGGCCCGCTCGCGGCCGCGTCATCGCCGGGTTCGGCGCCAACGGCGGCAACGAGGGCATCAACATCGCGGTTCCCGAAGGTACGCCGGTGAAGGCCACCGAGGCCGGCACCGTGACCTACGCGGGCAGCGAAGTGAAGGGCTACGGCAATCTCGTCCTGATCAAGCACGAGAACGGCTATGTCTCGGCCTATGCCCATAACGGTTCTCTGAGCGTGAAGCGCGGCGAGCAGGTGAAGCGCGGCCAGGTGATCGCGACCTCCGGCCAGAGCGGCAACGTGACCTCGCCGCAGCTGCACTTCGAAATCCGCAAGGGTGCACAGCCTGTCGATCCGATGAAGTATCTCGGCGGCTGATCCCGCACAAAGGTTAGGTCGGCTTCGAACCTCGAAGCCGATCGAATGAAGGGACGGTGGGCTCAGCCACCGTCCCTTTGTCGTTTCAGATCGCTTTTCCCAAACGACCGGCCAGATCCTGGATGAACTGCCAGGCGGTGCGGCCAGAGCGGGCGCCGCGGGTGGTGGCCCACTCGAGGGCCTCGGCCCGGATTGCGTCGCGGTCGGCCTGCAGGCCGAGATGGTCGACATAGCCGAAGACCATGTCGAGATATTCATCCTGGCTACACTTGTGGAAGCCGAGCCAGAGGCCGAAACGGTCGGATAGCGAGACCTTTTCCTCGATGGCCTCTCCCGGATTGATGGCAGTGGAGCGCTCGTTCTCCATCATGTCGCGGGGCAGGAGGTGGCGGCGGTTGGACGTGGCGTAGAAGATCACGTTGTCCGGCCGGCCCTCGATCCCACCCTCCAGCACAGCCTTGAGCGACTTGTAGGAGGTGTCATCTGCGTCAAAAGACAGGTCGTCGCAGAACACGATGAAGCGGTGCGGATCGGCGCGCAGCAGGCCCATGAGGTCGGGCAGGGTCTCGATGTCCTCGCGATGGATCTCGATGAGCTTCAGGGGGCGGGAATCGCCGGGCCGGATATGATTGATCTCCGCATGAACCGCCTTGACCAGGGAGGACTTGCCCATGCCCCGAGCGCCCCAGAGGAGGGCATTGTTGGCCGGCAGCCCCTTGGCGAAGCGCCCGGTGTTCTCCGCCAGTTGGTCTCGCACCCGGTCGATGCCCCGTAGGAGGCTCATCTCGACCCGGTTCACCTTCGGTACAGGGGAGAGCCTGCGCCCGGCTGCGTGCCAGACGAAGGCGTCCGCAGCCGTCACATCGGCGTGAGCCGTGCCGGTGGGAGCAAGGCGCTCCAGGGCGTCGGCGATGCGGGTCAGAAGTGCCAAGGTTTCAGGAGAATTGGGGTCTGTGGGCATTTAAGGCTCGGGCCATGAGGGCGGAGAGCGACTGCTTAGCGCAAAAAGCGTCAATGGGTCCATGGAAGGAGCCTTGGGAAACGCCTCTAACTTCATTGATTTCGCGGAGTCGATGGGTATAGTCCGCCACGCTTTGTAGTCCCGTCCGGCGCGGGTAGGCCCCAACAGTGCCTGCCACGCGCCTTTATCCATGGAGAGCCGCTTGTTCATTTCCCCCGCTTTCGCCCAAGGGGCTGTCGGAACTGACACGTTGAGCATGATCGGAAATTTCGTTCCGTTCATCCTCATTTTCGTCATCATGTGGTTCCTGATCATTCGGCCCCAGCAGCGCCGGGTGAAGACCCACCAGGAGATGATCAAGAACGTGCGCCGCGGCGACACCATCGTCACCTCCGGTGGTATCATCGGCAAGGTGACCAAGGTGACCGAGGATGCGGCCGACATCGAGGTCGAGATCGCCGACGGCGTGAAGGTGAAGGTGGCCCGGGCCATGATTTCCGACGTCCGCTCCAAGAGCGAGCCGGTCAAGGCCTGATGGGGACGAGGCCGGCCCTCCTTGTGCGGATGGGCCGGTTCGCCGCAGCGCGCTGCGGCAAAAGAGTGTGAAAGGTTGAGCTGACGATGCTGCGCTTCTCCAGATCGAAGATCATCGCCACGGTGGCGATTATTGTGATCGGCCTGCTCCTGGCGGTTCCGAGCACCATGAACCGCGAGCAGCGTCAGGCCTTCCTGAATGCCGTCCCGAGCTGGGTGCCGTCCTGGCTCGTCCCGTCCCGCGCCATCGTTCTGGGCCTCGACCTGCAGGGTGGGTCCCACGTTCTTCTCGAGGTCGATGCCCAGGACCTGATGCGCACGCAGGTCACGACACTGCGTGACGACGTCCGCCGCATCCTGCGCGACACCCGTGTTTCGTCCCAGAACGGCATTCAGACGGTTCAGCGCGGCGTTCAGATACGTGTGCCGGAAGCAGCCGACCGTGACCGGCTGCTGCCCCGCCTGCGGGAGCTGGCTCAGCCCACCGGCAATGCCATTCTCGGTCAGGCCGGTGGCAACACCATCGACATCAACACGACCCCCGACGGCGTGATCACGCTGACCTATTCGGAGATTGGCACCACCGAGCGGGTGCGCCGGGCCGTCGATCAGTCCATTGAGGTCATCCGCCGCCGTATCGATTCCACCGGCACCACCGAGCCGAGCATCCAGCGCCAGGGCGCCGACCGCGTGCTCGTCCAGGTTCCGGGCCTTCAGGATCCGCAGCAGCTGAAGGCGCTTCTCGGCGAGACCGGCAACCTCGAGTTCCGCCTGCTCGCTCAAGCCGGCGCCACCGACGTGGACATGCTGCCCATGCAGGATGCCGGCGGCCAGCGGGTTCCCGTCGAGCGTCGGATCATCGCCGAGGGCGGCGACCTGACCGATGCGCAGCCGGCCTTCGACACGCAGACCAACCAGCCCATCGTCAATTTCCGCTTCAACATCCGCGGCGCGCAGCGCTTTGGCCAGGCGACGACGGAAAACCTCGGGCGTCAGCTTGCCATCGTCCTCGACAACCAGGTGATCTCGGCGCCGACGATCCAGTCGCCCATCACCGGCGGCTCGGGCCAGATCTCCGGCAGCTTCACGGTCGAGCAGGTGAACAACCTCGCCGTGTTGCTCCGCTCCGGCGCCCTACCGGCCAAGCTGACCATCGTCGAGGAGCGCACCGTCGGCCCAGGCCTCGGACGTGACTCGATCCAGGCCGGCAAGATGGCCACCTACGTGGCGGGCATCTTCGTGATCATCTTCATGTTCGTCACTTACGGCCTCTTTGGCCTCTTTGCGAACATCGCGCTCCTTGTCCATGTGGGCCTCATTTTCGGCCTCATGTCTGTGCTGGAAGCCACGCTGACCCTGCCGGGCATCGCCGGTATCGTGCTCACCATCGGCACGGCGGTGGATTCCAACGTGCTGATCTACGAGCGCATCCGCGAGGAAGTCCGTGCAGGCCGGTCCATCGTCTCGGGCATTCAGGCGGGCTTCGACCGGGCGTTCGCCACGATCGTGGACTCGAACAGCACCATGGCCATCGCGGCGGTGATCCTGTTCTTCCTGGGCTCCGGCCCCGTGCGCGGCTTCGCGGTCGTGTTCATTCTCGGCATCCTGACGACGGTTCTCACCGCCGTGACCCTGACGCGCATGATGATTGCGCTCTGGTACCACTGGATGCGTCCCAAAGTTCTTCCGTTTTAAGGAGTGCGTATCGTGCGCCTCGTTCGCCTCTGGCCCGAAAACTCCCATTTCGACTTCATGCGCTTCCGGCGCTTCTCGTTCCCGCTGTCGGCTGTCATCTCGATCCTGACGGCCGTGATGCTCCTGACCGGCGGCCTCAATTTCGGCATCGATTTCCGGGGCGGCACGCTCATGGAAATCCAAGCCAAGTCGGGCCAAGCCAATGTCGGTCAGATCCGGCAGACCGCTGAGGGCTTCGGCTTCGGCGACGTGGAGGTGCAGGAATTCGGCACCGCCGGCGAGGTTTCGCTGCGCTTCCCGATCCAGGAGGGTGGCGAAGCCGCGCAGGCCAGCGTGGTGCAGAAGGCACGCGACACGTTCGGCACCGATTATGAGTTCCGTCGCGTCGAGACCGTCGGACCCCGTGTCTCGGGCGAACTCGTGCAGTCCGGCACCATCGGCGTGGTGCTCTCGGTGATCGCGGTGCTGTTCTATCTCTGGTTCCGCTTCGAGCGCGAGCTGGCGGTGGCATCCATCATCGGCACCCTCCACGATATCGTGCTGACCATCGGCTTCTTCGTGATCACCGGCCACGAGTTCAACATGACCTCGATCGCCGCGATCTTGACCATCGTGGGCTATTCGCTCAACGAAACCGTGGTGGTGTTCGACCGAACCCGCGAGCTGATGCGTCGCTACAAGACCATGCCGGCCGAGGAACTGCTGAACCTGTCGATCAACCACACCATGTCCCGGACGGTGATGACGGCAGCGACGACCGCGCTGTCGCTCCTGGCGCTGGTGCTGTTCGGCGGCCAGGCGATCCAGGGCTTCGCGCAGGTCATGCTCTACGGCGTCGTCATCTGCACGTACTCGGCCATCTGCATCTCGTCTCCCATGCTGATCTATATCGGCCTGCGCGGGTCTGAGAGTGTGAAGGTTCCGGAGGGTAGGGCAGCCGCAGCGGAGTAAGCCGATGAGCTCAGGCCGCCTCTATGACGGGTTCCTGCCGGGACGCTATCAGTTCGATGCTTACGGCAATGGCGGCTTCCGCTTCGCGGACATGTCCCATCGGGGCTCCCTGCTCGCATTGCCTTCAGGAGTCAGGGCGTGGCCGGTCGCGTCCATGGCTGACCTGACGGACGAGGTGCTCGATCCGATCTTCGCCGAGGGCGATGCGCTCAAACTCCTGCTGTTCGGCACGGGCCTCGATATCGCAGCGCTTCCAGCGGCGTTCCGGACGCGGTTTCGCGAAGCGGGAATTGGGCTCGACGTCATGCAGACCGGGGCGGCTGCCCGCACCTACAACATCCTGCTCGCCGAAAACCGCAAGGTTGGCGCCGCGCTCATCGCCGTCGCTTGAGATGGCGGAAGCAATATCCAATTTCGCCCATTGCGAAGCTCTCGTGCGCGAAGCCGATCCGGATCGCTATTGGGCAGGCCTCTTCGCGCCTGCCGACAAGCGTCCGCATCTCTACGCACTCTATGCCTTTAGTTTCGAGATTGCTCGGGTCCGCGAGGCGGTGCGCGAGGCGCTCGTCGGCGAAATTCGCCTGCAATGGTGGCGCGACGCTCTTCAGGGCGAGGCACGGGGCGATGTGCGGGCTAATCCCGTCGCTGCGGCGCTCGACGACACCATCGTGCAGTTCAGGCTTCCGCGTCAGTCGCTGGTCGACCTGATCGATGCGAGGATCTTCGATCTTTACGAGGATCCGATGCCGAGCCTCAACGACCTGGAAGGCTATTGTGGCGAGACCTCTTCGAGCCTGATCCAGCTCTCAAGCCTCATCCTCTCCGACGGCACGAACCCCGGCACGGCCGATGCGGCCGGACATGCTGGCGTCGCCTATGCCATCGCGGGCCTGCTGCGCGCTTTCCCGATCCATGCGCGCCAGGGTCAGGTCTATGTGCCGGCCGATATTTTGACCAAGCATGGCGTGGTGCGCGAGGACATCGTCACGGGCCGTGGCGGACCGGGCCTTAAGGGAGCGCTCGCCGATCTGCGCGCCGTCGCCCGCAGGCATCTCGAGCAGGCGCGCGCCTTGCGAGGCACGATCCCGATTGCCGCGAAGCCCGCGTTTCAGCCGATTGCACTGGTGGAGCCTTATCTCAAGGCCATGGAGCGCCGGGATTACGATCCCTTCCACACCGTGGTGGAACTGCCGCAATGGCGGCGGATCTGGTCGCTCTGGCGCGGGCCGTTTTAGCAGATTTTGCGTCATCCCGGACGGAGCGTCAGCGGAGATCCGGGATCGCTAGAACTAGCCTAGCACTGTCATTCCGGGGCCGCGTAGCGGAGCCCGACCCGAAGGGCCGCACCGAAGGCGTGGAAATCCATAACCGCTAACGCCACAGAAAAGTGCACGACGCTGTTCGTCTTCTCTAAGACGTTGTGTTTATGGATTCCCGCCTGCGCGGGTATGACAGCGTTGAGGTTCGAGTGCTCTGTTCTGCATACGATCCCGGATCGCCTATGGCGTCCAGGATGACAGTCAGTAAGGGCTCTACTCCGCAGCCTGAGGCAGCACAGTGCCCGCCATCCAAGCCCCCAGATCAGCCCGCGCCCGGTCCGTCAGCGCCTTCTTCCGGGCAACGGCCTTGGCCGGTCCGCGCAGGCGCTTGCCGTCTTCGGCTTTCGGCGTGAAATCCAGCGGCGGGAAGAGGCCGAAATTGACATTCATAGGCTGGAAGGAGCGCGGCCCCTCATCGATGGTCTCGATATGGCCGCCGGTGATGTGGTTGATCAGCGCGCCGAGCGCCGTGGTGTGGGGCAGTGGCTGAACAGGGCGGCCGAGCCGCTCTGCGGCGGCGAAGCGGCCGGTCATCAGGCCCACCGCCGCGCTCTCCACATAGCCCTCGCAGCCGGTTATCTGGCCGGCAAAGCGCAGGCGCGGCATCGCCTTCAGGCGCAGGGTCGGGTCGAGGAGCTTGGGCGAATTGAGATAGGTGTTGCGGTGAATGCCGCCGAGGCGTGCGAACTCGGCATTCTCCAGGCCCGGGATCATGCGCAGGATCGCGCTCTGGGCGCCGTATTTCAGCTTGGTCTGGAAGCCCACCATGTTGAACAGGGTGCCAAGCGCATTGTCCTGGCGCAGCTGCACGATGGCGTAGGGTTTCTTGTCCGGATTGCGCGGGTCGGTGAGGCCCACCGGCTTCATGGGGCCGTGGCGCAGGGTCTCGCGACCGCGCTCGGCCATGACCTCGATGGGCAGGCAGCCGTCGAAATAGGGGGTGTTGGCCTCCCATTCCTTGAACTCGGTCTTGTCGCCCGAAATCAGCGCATCGATGAAGGCCTCGTACTGCTCCTTGTTCATAGGGCAGTTGATGTAGTCCTTGCCCGTGCCGCCAGGTCCGACCTTGTCGTAGCGCGACTGGAACCAGGCGATGTCCATGTTGATGGACTCGCGATAGACTATGGGCGCGATGGCATCGAAGAAGGCGAGCGACGTCTCGCCCGTCAGCTCAAGGATAGCCTCAGCCAGAGCCGGCGAGGTGAGGGGGCCGGTGGCGACGATCACTGAGGACCACTCCTCCGGGGGAAGCCCGCCGATCTCGCCCCGCTCGATGGTGACGAGGGGGTGAGCCTCGAGTGCCGCCGTCACGGCCGCCGAGAAGCCATCGCGATCAACCGCCAGGGCGCCGCCGGCGGGCACCTGGTTGGCGTCACCCTTCGACATGATGAGGGAGCTTAAGGAGCGCATCTCCTGATGCAGCAGGCCGACCGCATTGGTCTCCGCATCGTCCGAGCGGAAGGAGTTGGAGCAGACGAGCTCGGCAAACCCGTCCGTCTTATGCGCGTCGGTGCCGCGCACCGGACGCATTTCGTGCAGAACGACGGGAACGCCCGCTTGGGCGATCTGCCAGGCTGCTTCCGAACCGGCGAGGCCGCCGCCGATGACGTGGATGGGTTCGATGGTGCTCATGGGCTTGAAGTAGCGAGCGCGGAGTGGGCAATCAACCACAATCTCAACCTGGAAAAGTCAGACTTATGGGGCCAATTGACACGAGAGGGCGCGGCCATCTTGCGGCCGCGCCCTCCTGAAGTTCCCGCAGTTTGATGTCTGGTCGGTTCTTAGAAGATGAAGAAGCATTCAGCCGACAGAGCCGCGCCGGCTTTTAGCTGCGCGAATTGGATCGCTTCCCCAGCACCATTCCCGTCGGCATCGTAATACAGGGCACCCGACGTTTTGTCGTAGACAAGGCGGTCATCGGCGTCCTTGGCGCTGTTGCCGATGCAGAAGTTCGACGCATCAAGCGTGCCGCGATCCCTGGCGCCCGGCTCCACCGGGAGCTTCGACCCGACCTCAAGCTCTTCGAAGACATAAGCGTTGAGCATGATCTTCTCGCCGATCTTGCTGTTGAAGTCGGTGATGCGATCTATACCGGCTTCGTCAAGGTCATTGCTGAAGAGGAAGGTGTCGACACCCGCACCGCCTTTAAGAACATCATTGCCGGCGCCGCCGTTTAGGAGATCCTTGCCGGCGCCTCCATTCAGAACGTCGTTCCCGCCAGCGCTAGACAGGTGATCATCGTGCTTGGTCCCGGTGATCTTGTCGTCGGCGGAGTCGGCTTTGAAGTAGAAGCCTTCTCCTTCAAATGTAATCCCAAAAGGGTGATAGCCCTTCATGCTGAACTTCCTAACAGACATGCTTTTCTCCTTGCAGATATGAGTTTTCACTTTCGGCAAACAAACATTCTTCTGCGAAAGCAAACACGAAATAACGTTGCAATAATACCTATCAAGGAGATTGATTAGGTAAGAACATGGGCATGCATGGTCATCTCGTTCTGTCTGTGCGAAATGTCACCAGAACAGTTTAGCGATCCAGGTGGCTGTCTAGCTGGCACCGGCTCATATTCAGGGGATTCTTGATATGCCTGCTCTACGTCCGGTGGTCCTCATTACAGGCGGAAGCCGCGGCATAGGGGCTGCGGTGGCGCAGCTTGCAGCCGAGCGCGGTTATGATGTCGCCATCACCTATCGTTCGGAGCAGGAGGCCGCCGAGAAGGTTCTTGCCGCCTGTCGCAGGGCTGGGGCGAAGGCGGTGGCCTGCCGGGGCGATGTGGTCAATGAGGCCGAAGTGGTTCGCTTCTTCGACGAGGCCGAGGCGGCCTTGGGACCTATCTCCCATGTGGTCAACAATGCAGGGATTACCGGCAAGTCCGGCAAGCTGGCGCACACCTCCGCCGACACGATCCAGGCCTGCATCGACATCAATGTCCTGGGTGCCCTGTGGGTGGCGCGCGAGGCCGCGCGCCGGTTGCCGAAAAGCCCCGGCCAGGGTGCCAAGACCATCGTCAACATCTCGTCGGTGGCAGCCTCCCTCGGCAGCGCCAACGAGTATGTCTGGTATGCCGCCTCGAAAGGCGCCATCGACTCCCTGACGATCGGGATGGCGAAGGAGCTGGCTCCGGAAGGGATCCGGGTCAATGCCGTCTCGCCGGGTATGACGAAGACCGACATTCACGAGCGCAGCACCCAGGATGCCGGCCGTCTGGAGCGGCTGCGGCCGCATATTCCGCTCGGCCGGATCGGTGAACCGGGGGAGGTTGCCGAAGCGGTGCTGTTTCTGATGTCAGACGCTGCGTCTTACATCACCGGCGCCAACATTCCGGTCTCCGGTGGGCGCTAGAGGCGTCCAGACAAGCAAACGCCCGCCAGAGGGCGGGCGATGGCCTTATGCTGCAATGCAGCAGAGATTTACGCGACAGCGTGCTCGCGAGCGATGTTCTCGATCTGAAAGCGCGAGATGCCGAGATCGTCGAGCTCGCGGTCGGACAGCAGAGAGAGCTCACGAACGGTATCGCGATAACGCATATAAGCGCGGAACTTAGAGAGAATGTAAGACACGAACATGGGGAACTCCTCATCAGTGACCGACCCCTGTGGTCGGTGGCTTTTGTTCTTGCGTGTGCAGTGCGGATATAAGTGTGTGCGGTGCCGAAGAGGAGTGGTAATAATGTAGGGCAGTTATGCTTTAGTAGCATAGCGAGCTAATGCCAGGTTAACGGAAGTGCTCACTGGACATGCCTTCCATATAAGGATCGAGTTGCTTGGCACGATCTGCAGGCAAGTATGCTGCCGCCACAGCGCTGTTCGCTGCTTGCCAGGGTAGGACCGAACCATGGCTCCTAGCCTTCCCCAGATTGAATTGAGCTCTAAGGGTAAGATCCGATGCTTTGCTAAGCATAGATGCGCCTCTGTAGCATTTTGAACGAATGTTCATATTGCGCTATGACTTGGCGACTGTCCGAAGTTGCTTAGTTTTCGCTGGAACAGTCTCCGAAGGTCTGCGTTCACCCCGCACCTTTACAGTAGTGGAGATGGTTCCGTGAAGAAAATCGCTCTTGGAGCCGCCCTTCTCTTATTGAGCAGCGCGGCTTATGCCCAGACATCGACCCAGACCAACACCAGCACGACCTCTCAATCGCAGTCCTCGGATTCGAACAACCTGCTGCGCAATCAGTCCGGCACCAGCAGCCGCACCGAGACCACCGGTGCAACCCGCAGCGAATCCTCGGGTACGCAGACCAATGTCCGAACCCGTGAAGAGGGCAGCACCCGTGTCGGGGTCGGCATCGAGACCCGTGAGCGGTCCGGAGTTTCCGTCCGCTCCCGCACGGTGCGCGAAGTCGAGGAGCCGAGCGTGTCCGTCACCCGGCGCCGCACCGTGACCTCCATCGAGGAGCCGGATACCGAGGTGCGCCGCACGGTGGTCGAGAAGAAGCCCACCAAGAAGGTCGCGGTGAAGAAGACGAAGACCAAGAAGGTCGTTTCGAAACAGCGCCGCTACCAGGTTGTCGACGAGCCGGTGGAGGTCCGTCGCCGGACCGTGCGCCGCTACGAGGAGGTCAACGAGCCGAGCGTCTCCGTGAATCGCCGCACGACGATCCGCAGGACGCAGGAGACCTCGCCGAGCGTTGGCGTGTCCGTGGAGCAGCGCCGTTCCAATGACGTGAATGTCTCAACCAGCCGTACCCGTTCAAGCGCCCCGGAAACGACCGGCACCGTCTCGACCCGCAGCCGTACGGACGTGAACAGCAACTCGACCGGCAATACGTCCGGTTCGGGCAACTCCTCCACGACCGTTCGTCCGCAGCAGGGCGGTTCCTCCTCCGGGAGCAGCACGAGCACCAGCGAGTAATCCGTCGCAGACAGGCCGGAGGGCTGAGCGTTTGGATCCGCTTACCTCCGGCCGCCGAACCCGAATGGGAGAATATCCATGAAGAAGGTAATCATCACGCTCAGTGCGGCCCTCCTGGCTGCAACCTCTTTCGCCGGTGTTGCCGAAGCCCGCCCCGGTAAGGGCAAGGGTCACGCCTATGGGCACCAGAAAAACCACAAGGCACAACGGTACGTCGTGCAGGGGCGCAACAATAACAACGCTGCCATAGCGGCCGGTGTGACGGGCGCCATCCTCGGTGGCGCACTCGCGGCAACGGCCCGGCCGGCGTACCGTACTTACGAGCGGCCTGCTTACAGGACGTATGAAGCCCCGCGGCGCACCTATTATCGTGAAGAATATTACGACAGCTCCGACTACTGATCAGCCAAGGCAGGGGCGCCTTCGGGCGCCCCTTTTGCACGGCATCTACCGGCGCAGGTTTCCGACAGCGATGACAGCGCGCAAGGGGCCGTACTCGGTCTGCTTCCTCACATCGATCTGCACGCGTCCACCTGACTGCGTTCGGTAAGAGCCGGACCCGCTTTTCCGCCCTGACCCGGCAAGGGCATCGGCCCGGACAGTGCCGCTGATCCGCACGCATGTATCCGAGGCCTGCAGCATGGCAAAGCCGGGAGGGCAGGGCGAAGCGGCCTGCGCCTGGCTTGCCAGCGCCAAGCCGAACACAGCAAGGACGGTTGGGGAGTGCTTCATGGTGAAACGGAGCTTATCCGCTCCGCCTCGAGAGGCAAGGTCGTTATGCCGATGACGTCAGAGGCCGCCGGTCCCGCTGCGGCGACCGTACTGCTCGGCTACATCCGGCCGGTCGACCTCCACGTGGAACTGCTCGGCCTTGGGGCTGTAGTCCTGGATCGCCCCGATACCGTACCGGTAGGCCATCTCACCGCCGAGCCAGCCGCTGAACAGCAGCAAGGCCGTCTGGATGCCGGACAGCCAGATGCCCCATCCCTGGACCCCCGCGGCCGGGTCATCCAGACGTACGCCTACATTCACGAGGGCAAGAGCGACAACGACCAGATTGGCCACCATGTGAGCCCAGGAGACCCACACATTGCGCACCCGGTCGATGGTCACGAAGTCGATCATGCCTGGCACCGCAGCCACGAGAGCGGTGACGATGCCGGCGATGAGAAGCCAATAGGAGGCTTGGGCCCAGAACAGGTCTTGGGTCACCAGGAAGACGATGTCGGTTCCCAAAGCTCCAATCAAGAAGGCAACCGGGAAGACGATCAGCATGTGATGAAGCGGATGTCCGGCAATAGCCGCCGTGCTCTGCACCCCATGACGATGATACCGACCCATGACGCTGCTCCTGTTAATGCCTGGCTTAAAGAAAATGCTTCGGCCAAGCCTTCGTTCCGGTCTCCGGGTTATCGGCCGCACCTGCTGCTGCTGGACATTTCCGCTGCGATGAGGGATAGCGTGGCCCGAATTCCGCAGGGGAATGTCCTGTGGGACCCATTCCTGCGGCAGCCTGGCCAACCGAATGACAGCTGCTCCGATGGTTCTCGATCCCGCCACTCTCACCGTCGCCTTCATCCTGCTGTCGTCTGTGCTCGGCACGCTGCTGATCTTCTCGTGGACCCTGAACCGCCGCCTGAGCGCCCTGGCGTGGTGGGGAGGCGCCTTCTGGCTCATTGCAGTCGGGATCGGCTGGGCCAACCTCGGGAAGGGGCCGCCGGGTTATGCGGTTCTCCTGCTAGCGAACGCGCTGGGCATCCTCTCCTATGGCGCAATCTACATCGGATGCAGGGTTTTCAACGGGCGCCCGGCTGTTCTCCTCCACGGTGGTGCCGGCGTCGTGGTCTGGGCTTGCGCCTTCCCGTTCATCTACGATTCGCAAGGGTACCGGCTCATTCTGGCCTCCGGGCTGACGGCGGCGTACGCGGCCTTGTCGGCCTGGGAGCTGGGGCGTCACCCCCTGCAGCCGCTCGCCTCGCAGCGCGTCGCGGTCGTTCTCCTGTGCGGGCTTGCGGCGTTCAACCTCTTGCGTGGAATGCTCGGCGTTTCTCTGACGTCGGTTCCCTGGATCGATGGCTTTGCCCGGCGCTGGTCATCGGAAATGGCGCTCTTCCTGGTGGTGTTCGGGCCGACGCTCGCCTTCATGTTCCTATCCATGACGAAGGAGCGCCTGAAGTTCGAGTACAAGCAGGCTGCTCATGTCGACGATTTGACCGGCATTCCCAATCGGCGCGCCTTCCTGCAGGCCGCGTCTGCACTGCTCAATCGTCTGAATGACCGACCCGCGAGTTGCCTGCTGTTCGATCTCGACAATTTCAAAGCCATCAATGATCGCTACGGCCATGCCGTCGGCGACCGCATTCTGGGCGTCTTCGCCAGCACGCTTTCTGATCATCTGCCGAAGGGAACCTTTGGCCGGTTGGGAGGAGAGGAGTTCGCCGCAATCGTTCCCACCGGCGCCCGGGACGCTGCCATGCTGGCAGAAAAAATCCGCCATGCCTTTGCCGAAGCCGGCAAGGCTGCCCTCGGGACATCCGAGGAGGTAACCGTCAGCATCGGATGCGCAACAATCCCCCGTGCCATGGCCGACGACCTGCTGCGGCGTGCGGATGAGGCTCTCTACCGCGCCAAGGAAAGCGGCCGGAACGCGGTCGTGGTGGCGTGAAGCGCTTTCTCAGATGGCCTCAGACCACAAAGAACTCATGGTGGCTCAGGGCGAGCCCCTTTTTGAACTGGGCAAACTCCACTGCCTTTCGAGACCCGGAACCGTCGGAATCGTAGGATAGGATACCGGTCTTCTTGTTGTAGTTGATGTAGTCGTCCGAGTCCTTGGGCCGGTTGCCCGCATTGAAGAAGTCGGCGTCCAGGTTGCTTGGCCTGCTGAGGCTGCCTGAACCGAGCTTCCGGAAAATGGCATTGTCGAGCCGGATCGAGTCATCCTTCGCCCTGTATTGAGCGACGAAGTCGAAGTTGACCTGCCGATCCGTGGTGGATGTACCAAGTCTGGTGTCGAAGACGAAAACATCGCGTCCGGTGTCGCCAAACAAGGTATCGTTCCCGCGTCCGCCATGGAGCCTGTCGTTTCCGGTGCCACCGAAGAGCCAGTCTCGCCCATCGCCGCCATACAGTCGGTCATGACCGCTATCGCCCAGGACGTAATCGTTGCCGCCCATAGCTCGGATTGTATCGTTGCCGGACCGTCCGCTCAGGTCTTCGTCAAATGAGGTGCCGCGGAATACATTGGACCCGGCCGTGCCGATCCATTTCTGAACCAGGGTGAAGATTGCTCCCGAGTCCATTCCGGAAATGGTGTTGCCGAAGAGAGTGATATGGGTCGGACCGCCGGCCGTGTTCGTCCGCTCCTCCCTGATCCCGTAGCGGGCATCGATGGCGCCGTCCGAGTAGATCGTGTTGTTGAGGATCTGTGTGTTCACGGAATAATAGGTTTGTCCCGTGGTCGTATCCAGCCGCATGCGGATGCTGATCTCGTCGAACTGGTTGTCGGCACCCTGGGCGTTGTTGAAGATGCGGTTGTTCTGCACGATCGTGTCGGTCGATCCCTCGATCCGCACGCCGTTGCTCAAATTGCCGTAGATCGTGGCACCGTTGATGATGACGTTATCGGCCATGTTGAGAAGGACGCCTTCCTTCTGGTTGCCATAATATTGGCCGCCGACAATCTCGATATTGCTGGGCCACGGTATAGCCTCCGATCCACGCTGCACCACCACGCCGGTGGCTCCGTTGCCGTAGGCGATGTTGTTCTCGAGCAATAATCCGGTGGTGGTGGTTGTGATGTTGAAGCCGTGCCGGTCGTTATCGTAGGCGATGTTGTTCCTGTAGATGCCAGCGACGATGTAGTCGGCCACGAACCCATCGAGCCCATTGCCGTGGGAGACGCTGTTCTCGATGACCAGGTTCAATGTCTGCTCGTGCGGGTCGAAGCCATAGCCCGAGCAATCCAGGATCTCCACGCGCGACACATGGATGTCGGCGTCCTGTTCCGTGCTTCCAGGCCTCACGCCCGTATAGAAGCCGTCGATCTTGCCGGTGGTCGCATCGCGATTGCCGTCGATGGAAAGATCGAAAAGGCCGACATGGGACGTGACTTCGTTGAATGGCGTGCGCACCACGCCGGTAATGTCGCCCGCCCATCCGTCGGCCACCTTCAGAATCGTCCGGCCCATGCCGGCGCCCTGAAGCGCCGTGCCTGTGAGCAGCGAGACGGCGCCGTCGCTCTTATCGCCGGTTCCTTTGACGAGCAGAGTGCCGGTGGGCAGAACGACGGTGACCTTCCCCGCAGACGGGTTCTTTAGATATTCCGCTTGGGCCGCTTTCACGGCTGCATTGATCGCCGTACTATCGTCAAGACTGTCGTTGGCGATCGCGCCGTGATCCCGAGCGTAGATGGTGGTCGCCATGCCGAATATCCTTCGTCAGGAAAGGGAGCCCGCATGCTTTAATACATTTGCGAGAGATTGGATCGGATATTCCAGACAGGATCATAGCATTGGGGGTAATCATCTGGTCTACCAAAGACAAATCATGAGCATCATATCTGTGTCACTCGCTCATGAAGTCTGATCAGTGCATGGCTATTGTCACGCATACTTTGTGGGCGGCTTCCGATATTCCTACTTTGCCTGTCTTGACCATGCGTGCGGGTTGCCTCCTTCGCTGGTTGCAATGGCTCATTTGCAAGACTTTTGGCGACCTTGCGGTCTTCTATCGGAGCTCTGAGGCAACGGAAGGCTGTCTCCCCTCAAGAACGAAGACCTGGTCGAAGAAAATTTTCGATATGGAAATGAAATATGTGTATTACTTTGGGTTAAGGCCTCTTTGGTCAGATTATGAGACGGTTTGCCGGGTTAATCATCGCGGGGGCGTTTGTGACAGACGAGGAAATTGAAGCCGTTGCAGAGGAACTGGCCAAGGCGGGCGGCGTCTCTTGGTACCCTGGACGGACACGTGGGGCGCTTCTGAGGCCGGTCAGCGAGCGATATCGTGACCGGGCGAAGCTCGCGATTGCTGCGCTCGATCGCGTCAGGACTGGACATGACGCTGCGGCGCCGGAGCCGCCATCGCAGACATCGGCTGCTCCCCGGCATCCCGACCAGATTCAGGTCGGGAGCATTGTTGTTTATCGTCCGCCCGGCGATCAGAGGGCGATCACTTGCCGGATCGAGCGGCTTGAGGGGGGCAGCGCTTATCTGGTGCCTGTGCCCCGGCCGGATATCGGGTGGGTATCGTTAGACAGCCTGCAGCCGGAAGGCACGGATGCCTCCACGAAAGACCAATAGGGGGTGGAGCCGCAAGGTCTCTTCACTTTGTCGGCAAAACCCGCTAGCAGTTTCCATCCTTTCCGAGCGGGTGGATGGCCTGACATGCGTTGCTTCTTCCACCTCGTGAGCAATCATGACGAGATTGTCGATAACGCAGGCCTTGAGGTCCAGGACCTTGAGAGCGCTAAGGCACAGGCTCTTATTGCCATTGAAGAACTGAGAGCGGAAATTGGCAATGAGGCCGATGACTGGTCCGGATGGCGGCTGGAAATCGTCTGCCCCCTTGGGACGCTCCTCCACTCTGTGCAGCTCACGGAAACAGTGCATTGACCTGCGGCATGCGTTCGGCCGAGCGCATGCTGTTGCGCCGCAGCTGTGCTATGGTCGCTGCCTCTCCGGCAGCTACGAGCCCGAGATGCAGGCTCTTTGCCCCCTGGTGAGCCACATGACCGTGTGCCGATGAGCTGAAAAGAGAGGCGCCGCGCCGATGAGGCCCGCGCCGTTTTTTACAGCAAAGCTCTAGGCGCTGGCCTTCAACGCCACCACACCCAAGATCCTGTCGATGGCCGCGTTCAGTTCCGCCGTGTCATAGGGCTTGCGAAGGATGGTGAAGCCTTCGTCCATGGCGGTCTGGGCGACCGCGCTGTAGCCGGTGGCCAGCAGGACCGGGAGGGACGGATGCTGGCTGCGAACAATCCGTGCCAGATCGACGCCATTGAGATCGCCGGGCATTACGATGTCGCTGAAAATGAGATTGAAGGCTGCACCTGACTGAAGGGCAGCGAGCGCCTGACGAGCATCGGCCACATGGGCGATCCGGTATCCTGCCTCCTCAAGACTGGCGCGGGTGACTTCGGCGATGTCGAGATTGTCCTCGACCAGGAGAATGTGGCCATGGCCGCCCCGGATCGACGGCTCCGTGGTCTGAATGCTGCCGCCGGCTGCTGCCTCCAGGGTGCGCGGCAGGTAAAGTGTGATCGTGGTGCCGCGTCCGGACTCGGCCAGGGCGGTCGCCGTGCCGCCCGATTGTCTGGCAAAACCATAGACTTGGCTCAACCCGAGACCAGTTCCCTTGCCGACATCTTTGGTGGTGTAGAACGGCTCGAACACATGTGGGAGAACATCCTCCGGAATGCCGGAGCCCGTATCCGAGAGGCTGAGCGCGATGAAGTCGCCCTGGAGGCTAGCGACCTCCGGATCCCGCAGGCTCAGGTTTCGGGCCTCAATCAGCAGCCGTCCGCCGCCGGGCATCGCATCGCGGGCATTGACGGCGATATTGAGGATGGCGAGTTCGAGTTCGTTGGGATCGACCTTGATGTTCCACAGGCCCGGCGGCAGCCGCATGTCGACGGCGATGTCGCCGCGCAGGGATGAGCGAAGCATGTCCTGCAGGTCGAGGAGGTAGCGGGACAGGTTGACGACTTCAGGGTCATGCGTCTGCTGACGCGAGAAGGACAGGAGTTGGCGCACGAGGCTTGCGCCGCGTCCGGCGGCCGTGTCGATTGCGTCGAGGGACCGTTTCTGCCGCTCCTCCATGGGGTAACGCCGTAGCCGGTCCACGTTGCCTTTGACGACCATCAACAGGTTGTTGAAATCGTGCGCGACACCTCCGGTCAGATGGCCCACGGCCTCCAGTCTTTGCGCCTGCTTGAGAGCGGCCTCCGCCATCTCACGCCTTTCGACCTCGGCATGAAAGCTGCGGGTGCGCTGCAGGGCGAGAAGGCTGATGGCAAACAGGCCCAAGGTCGCCGGCAGGCCGAAGGCAAGGAGTTGCCCCATCCGACCCCAGAGCTCCTGCCACATGCTGGCGGTTTCGATCCCGGTGGTGACATAGACAGGGTACCCCGGCACCTTGCGATAGCCGATGCGGCGTTCGATGTCGTCGAGTTGGGATACCGTCGTGATGAATCCGGATTGCGTGTTGCTTTGAATGGCCGGCATAAGCCTGTTTCCAGGCGTGAGCTGAAGAGGCTCGTTGCCGCGTGAAGGGTAGCGCGCCAGGAACTCCCCATCCGATCGGATCAGGCTGATGGAATCCGCAAGTGCTCGGGAGATCCGCCCATAATACTCCCGGAAGTGCTCGGGGCGCACCGACACTGCGATGATCCCGTCGAAGCTTCCATCCTGAGTCGGACGGCGCTGGCTTACCACGAAGAACCGTATGTCGCCGATCTTCGAGGTGATGGTCTTGCCGATATAGGTGCCGGAGTCCTGTTCGGCCTGCACCTTGAAGTAGTCGCGCTCCGAGTTGTTGAGATCGCGGGGCACGGGCAGGATCGTGCTCGACACGAGCGGGCGTCCAGCCTTGTCGAAGACCCAGATCGCCTCAATTTGCGGGAGGGCATCCTGGGTGCGCCGCAGGCGGCTTTGGAGACGGGCCTCATCGGTCAGGATCTGCTCAGGCGTGAGGCCGCGCAGCACCTCGTTCGTCTCGGCCATCGTGCGTTCGATGGTTTGGAACGCCTTGAGGCTATGCTCCTGAACCACATCCAGAGCGCGCACGATGCGCTCGTCCGAGTATTGGCGGATCCGGTGGTAATCGTCCCAGGCCGTATAGGCGAAAAACAGACCGGGTCCGAGCAGGCTCGCGACCAGCAGCAGTTGCAACGGCCAGAACACGGTACGGCTCTTCGGCGCTACGCGACCCACAAACGAAGACCTTCCTTGCATGGCTTTGCGAGAGTCTCTCGAAGTTGAGCGTTCGTCCGGCTCGGGAAGTCACTGTCGGGTTGCCAATCCGCCGGACGGTGAGCCTCGCCCGGCAGATATAGTAGTGCAAAGGGGTTTCAAGGGTGGCTGTCGACTATCTCCACGCCGTCACGAAGACAGCGCTCATGCGGTTCTCAAACGATGCAGTGCCGAAATGGCCGGAGAGCGCCTCCGTTGCTCTGGCCGTGATCTCGTCGAGCCGCTCAGGGGCGCGGGCCTCGATCTCTGCCCGCAGAGGCGTACCCTGGCAGAGACCGACGGCCGGCTCCTGCGGGGAGGGCGCTCGGCTGACCTTGTCCACTACGCCGATTTCGACATTCTCGAAGCCTGCCTGCTGAACCTCACCACGGATCCGGTCAGGGTCGAAATAGCCGAAGGGCACGCGTTCGATGAACCGGGGCGGGTCATCGGGAAAAGCCTTTGCGACGGTCTCGGACACGATGCGGCTGACCGGGTTGAGGTCGAGGGAGTTCCAGACATTGAACAGGAAGCGCCCACCTGGTTTCAGCACGCGCAGTGCCTCCCGGTAGCCCGAGAGTTTATCGGGGAAGAACATCACGCCGAACTGGCATACCACTGCGTCGAAGCTGCTGCTTTCGAAGGGCAGGGCTTGAGCATCCGCCTGGAGCCAACGCACATTCGGAGCCTGCAGCCTGGTTTGTGCATGGTCGAGCATGGCCTGGTTGAGATCGGTCGCGGTGATCTCGACCTGCGGCGGCAGGGTCTTCGCCATGGCGCGGGTCACGATGCCCGTTCCGGCCGCCGTCTCCACAATGCGACCCTCGGTGATATCCGTCAGCCGCCCCGCCAGATCCTGGGCAAAAGGCTCGAACATGAGGGGGCCGAGATACTGCTCGTACAGGGTCGGAATGGAGCCTTTGAAGGCTGAGTCTGTGGCGGCCATCGTCTCATCACCGGGGAAAGCCAGGATGATTGCCCCTTTGAGGAAAGCCGGCAAGGTCGCAGAAGTAGCAGTGCGCTACTTCAGCAGCCACGCGAAGGCCCGCGTCAGGTTTGCCGTTCCATCCCGGTCGAACCAGCGGCCGTGGCTGAAGATGACCCGCTCCGGGTTCCAGGCGACGATCCGCGAGACGGCTTCCTGCGCCTCTTTGCGGCGAAGGCGAACGACGAAGCGTAAGTAAGCCGGCGCCTTGCCGTTGGGAGCGTCGACACCGCTGAGTCTCGCGAAGAGGCGCGTTCCCAGCGGCAGCTTCTCCGGCTCAAGGTTCTGGATCAGGTCCGTCAGGACGAGGGTGCGCGTGGGCCGGTGCAGGAACGCCATTTCGCGAAAGCCGGCGCCGCCAGGGACGATGATTTGCTCGATCTCGCCGCCCCAGTCGTCCGGCGGTGAATCCGTCAGGTCCCGATCAAACCGGATGCCTGCTTTTCGCACCTGCGGCCGCTGCCGGAGGTTTGGCGCTGCGGAGGTCTTAGCAGCCGGGCACCCACCTTGCCAGGCTTTGAGGTGGGTCCAATGCGCGATGTTGGGCGCGACGAGATGGCGGATGGGCCCGAGCGTCTCGATCTCGCGCCGCAACTCCGCATTGTACCGCGTCGGCGAATGCAGCCAGACATCGCCGTTGCCCAACCGGATCACCGTCATCCGCACCGGCAGGCTCAACCCCATGGCCTCCTGCGGCCCGCTGTCAACGATCCAGAGGTTATTGGCGACGGGCTTGAGCACATCGAGGGGAGGGTAGGTCACGTCTTGCTCGGGCACGTTCGCCTGCTTCCTATGGGGAGGTTACGTCTTCTTATGTGAAACGCTTCTCTTCCTAAGAAGCTCCACCTGATGGGCAGAAGGCCTGCCGACGTGGGCAGGTTGTGCTCTTGTGCAGGCTTTCCATCGAGCCTAGCACTGGAGCATCGAATTCTCATAGTGCAGGAGAGGTGCAGCCATGTGGACCGACCGACGCATTCTGGATCTGCTGGGCATCGAGATTCCCATCGTTCAGGCACCCATGGCGGGAGCCAACCTGTCAGACATGGTCATTGCTGTCTCGGAGGCTGGCGGGCTCGGCTCTCTCCCTTGTGCGTTGCTGAGCCTCGACAAAGCGCGGGAGGAGCTGGTCAGGATCCGGCAGCGCACGTTTAAACCCATCAACGTCAACTTCTTCTGCCATTCGGTGCCCGAACCTGACGCCCAACGTGAAGCGGCCTGGAAGCAGCGCTTGAGAGCTTATTACCTGGAGAGCGGACTCGACGCGGAGGCTCCCTATCCCCCGTCGGCGCGAGCGCCCTTCGATGAGGCGTTCCTTGAGCTTGTCGAGGAGTTCAGGCCGGAGGTTGTGAGCTTCCATTTCGGCTTGCCCCAGCAAGGCCTGCTGAAACGGGTGAAGGGCACGGGCGCCAAGGTCTTGTCCTCCGCGACCACTGTCGACGAGGCGCGCTGGCTGGAGGACGGGGGATGTGACGCGATCATCGCACAAGGCTTCGAGGCCGGAGGTCACAGGGGCATGTTCCTGTCCGACGATGTTTCGACCCAGGTCGGTACCATGGCACTGGTGCCGCAGGTCGTGGACGCCGTGAAAGTGCCGGTGATCGCGGCCGGGGGCATTGCCGATGCACGCGGCATCGTTGCGGCTCTCGCCTTGGGCGCATCCGCAGTCCAGATCGGAACGGCCTACTTGTTCACGCCGGAAGCGACGATCCCGCCCTTGCACAGGCAGGCTATCAGGAGCGCAAAGGACGACCGGACCGCGCTGACGAACGTCTTCACTGGACGTCCTGCGCGGGGCATCGTGAACCGGATCATGCGCGAGGTCGGACCGCTCTCGGAAATCGCCCCGGACTTCCCGCTTGCTGGTGGCGCGCTTGCGCCCTTGCGCCAGAAGACCGAACCGCTCGGTTCGAACGACTTTATGTCCCTTTGGTCCGGTCAAGCCGCTGCCTTGAGCCGGGAGTTGGCGGCTGGTGAACTGACTAGGACGCTGGCCCAGGAGGCACTGGCTAAACTCGGAATGCGCTCCGCGTGAACAAACGGCCTAAGCCGCCTTACTCAGCCGCCTGACGCGTCACCTTCTTGTCCTTCTTCGGAGCTTCTTTCTTCGCCGGCTCCTTCTTGGCAGAAGCCTTCTGCGGCGCTTCCTTCTTCAAAGGCCTGCGCTCCAGCACTTCCTTGAGGAAACGACCGGTGTGGCTGTCCTTCGACTCGGCGATGTCCTCAGGCGTGCCCTGGGCGACGATGCGGCCGCCGCCGCTGCCGCCTTCGGGGCCCATGTCGATCACCCAGTCGGCGGTCTTGATGACCTCGAGGTTGTGCTCGATCACCACCACGCTGTTGCCCTGGTCGACCAGCTCGTGCAGCACTTCCAGAAGCTTCGCTACATCGTGGAAGTGGAGGCCTGTAGTAGGCTCGTCGAGGATGTAGAGGGTGCGGCCGGTGGCGCGCTTGGACAGTTCCTTCGAGAGCTTCACGCGCTGCGCCTCGCCGCCGGAGAGCGTGGTCGCCTGCTGGCCCACATGCACGTAGTCGAGGCCGACGCGGGCGAGCGTCTGCATCTTCTCGCGGATCGACGGCACGGCCTTGAACAGCTCGCGCGCTTCCTCCACCGTCATGTCGAGCACGTCGGCAATGGAGTTCTCGCGGTACTTCACTTCCAGGGTCTCGCGGTCGTAGCGTTTGCCCTTGCACACGTCGCAGGTGACGTAGACGTCGGGCAGGAAGTGCATCTCGATCTTGATCACGCCGTCGCCGGTGCAGGCCTCGCAGCGGCCGCCCTTCACGTTGAACGAGAAGCGGCCTGGCTGATAGCCGCGGGCCTTTGCTTCCGGGAGTCCTGCGAACCATTCACGGATCGGCGTGAAAGCGCCGACATAGGTGGCCGGGTTCGACCGCGGCGTGCGGCCGATGGGCGACTGGTCGATGTCGATGACCTTGTCGAGATGCTCCAGGCCGTCGATACGCTCGTGCGGGGCAGGGTGCTCCAGCGCGTTGTTGAGCTTGCGGGCGACCGCCTTGTAGAGCGTATCGATCACAAGCGTGGACTTGCCGCCGCCGGACACGCCGGTGATGCAGGTGAAGGTGCCGAGCGGGATATCCGCCGTCACGTTCTTCAGGTTGTTGCCCTTGGCGCCCACCACCTTCAGCATGCGCTTTGGATCGCGCTTGCGGCGCTTGCCCGGTACCTTCACGGCCAGTTCACCCGTGAGATATTTGCCCGTCAGCGACTTCGGGTTCGCCAGGATCTCGTCGGGCGTGCCTTCCGCCACGATCTGGCCGCCGTGGATGCCGGCGCCGGGGCCGATGTCGAACACGTAGTCGGCCTGGAGGATCGCGTCCTCATCGTGCTCCACCACGATCACCGTGTTGCCGAGATCGCGCAGGCGCTTCAGCGTGCCGAGCAGGCGCTCGTTGTCGCGCTGGTGCAGGCCGATGGACGGCTCGTCGAGCACGTAGAGAACGCCCGTCAGGCCCGAGCCGATCTGGGACGCCAAGCGGATGCGCTGGCTCTCGCCGCCCGACAGGGTGCCGGAGGCGCGGGCGAGCGTCAGGTATTCCAGGCCCACATCGACCAGGAAGGTGAGGCGCTCGCGGATTTCCTTGAGAATGCGGCCGGCGATCTCGTTCTGCTTCTTGGTCAGCTTCTTCGAGAGATCCGCGAACCAGACCTGCGCGTCCTTGACGGAGAGCGCCGTGGCATCGCCGATGTCGGAGCCGGCGATCTTCACCGCCAGGGCTTCGGGCTTCAGGCGCTTGCCGCCGCATTCCTCGCACGGCGTCTCGCTCATGAAGCGGCCGATTTCCTCGCGCGCCCAGTCGCTCTCGGTTTCCTTGTAGCGGCGCTCGAGGTTGGGGATCACGCCCTCGAAGGGCTTACGCACCTCGTAGGCGCGCATGCCGTCGTCATAGGCCATACGGATGTTGTCGCCGTCCGAGCCGTAGAGGATCGCCTCGCGGACCTTCTCCGACAACTCGGTCCAAGGCTTCGTCATGGACGACTTGTAGTGCCGCGTGATCGCTTCCAGCGTCTGGCCGTAATAGGGCGAGGTCGACTTCGCCCAGGGCATGATGGCGCCGCGCTTGAGGGAGAGCGTCTCGTCCACGACCAGCGCCTCGTCGATCCGCATCTCGTGGCCGATGCCGCCGCAGGTGGGGCAGGCCCCGAAGGGGTTGTTGAACGAGAACAGGCGCGGCTCGATCTCCGGGATGGTGAAGCCGGAAACCGGGCAGGCGAACTTGGACGAGAAGACGATGCGCTTCGGCTTGCCCTTCTCGTCCTTCTCGTCGGCGTATTCGACGACCGCGATGCCGTCGGTGAGCTCGAGAGCGGTCTCGAATGAATCCGCCAGGCGGGCGGCGATGTCGGCCCGCACCACGATGCGGTCCACCACCACGTCGATGTCGTGCTTGAATTTCTTGTCGAGGGCAGGGGCCTCATCGATGGCGTAATACTCGCCGTCGATCTTCAGGCGCTGAAAGCCCTTCTTCTGGAACTCGGCGATTTCCTTGCGGTACTCGCCCTTCCGGCCGCGCACCACGGGAGCGAGCAGGAAAAGCCTCGTCTTCTCCGGCAACTCCAGCACCCGGTCCACCATCTGGGAGACGGTCTGGCTTTCGATGGGAAGGCCGGTGGCGGGGGAGTACGGGATGCCCACGCGCGCCCAGAGCAGGCGCATGTAGTCGTAGATCTCGGTGACGGTGCCCACCGTCGAGCGCGGGTTCTTGGAGGTGGTCTTCTGCTCGATGGAGATGGCGGGCGAGAGGCCGTCGATCTGGTCCACGTCCGGCTTCTGCATCATCTCCAGGAACTGGCGGGCATAGGCCGACAGGGACTCCACGTAGCGGCGCTGCCCCTCGGCATAGATCGTGTCAAAAGCCAGCGACGACTTGCCGGAGCCGGACAGCCCCGTGAACACCACCAACTGGTCCCGGGGGACCATGAGGTCGACGTTCTTAAGGTTGTGCTCCCGCGCCCCGCGCACGGAGATCACGCGCGCATTCGGATCGCCCGCCTTGGCGCGGTTGAACAGGTCGTCGAGTTTAGCCATTGCCGAGCTTAAGCCTTCTGAGGAACACCAGCCTCGCCAGGCCGGCTCCCGCATATGTGATGCCCCAGCCGCCGGCGCAATGCGGCGGATGATTCCAGGGATGCGATCCTAGAACAAAGAGGGTACGAAGTGCAAGGCCAGTGGTCGGTGCTGTCTCCAAAAATAAAAGGCCCGCCAGTGGCGGGCCTCTGATTGATCGGGAGCCAACCTCAGATCACGAAAACGAAGTCGGAGGCCTTGAGGGCGGCTTTGTTAGCCAAAGTTGCCACGAGATCGAGATCGTCTACAGTCCCAATCCCGTCGGCATCGTAGTAAAGCTTGCCGTCGTCCGTGTCGTAGAGGAACTGCGCCAGGGTCGAGGTGGCCTTCGGGTCGGCTCCGACAACGAGCAGGTTTGCCCGATCGAAGGCGAGAGGCACCGTTTTTTGCAGAACGGGATCCCAAGTCCTGAAGCTGTAGGCATCAATGATGAAGAAGTCGTCTTTCCCCGTAAAGTCGGCAATGATGCAGTCCGAATACTCATCTAAGGCGAACTGATCATCGCCCCTACCACCAATGAGGGTCACGTCGCCGTCGCCGCTTAGGATGTCATCGCCCGCACCGCCGTTGACGACGATCCCATTGGCTGCATTCTCGGCATTGGATCCGGAGGCGTAAAGGTCGTCGTTGCCTGAACCTCCGTTGATCAAGCCGGACTTGCCGTAACCACTGATCGTATCGTTACCCTTCGAGCCTGTGATAACGCTCCCCACATCCATCTTGAAGACATCGACGTCAACCTTTTCGAACTGTCCAGCCTTGATGTCGAGATATCCGATATTAGCGGCAGATTTGCCGGTAACTTTGGAGAAGTTAAGAGAATACACCGTGTAGTCGGTCGGCCCACCGCGGGCTTGAAGGATAAGCGTGTCCACGCCCTTGCCGCCAAGGGCATTATCACCGCCATCAACAACGACCCTGTCATTGCCGTCGCCGCCCAGCAACTTGTCCTTGCTCGGGGCAACCGGATTAGCGGGATCCGTGCTGGGGGTAGGGTCAGTGCCGTCGATAAAGTCGTCCCCGGCGCCACCGGACAGATAGTCGTTGCCGGCTTGGCCGTATAGGTTGTCATCCCCCTTGCCGCCGTCGAGGCGGTCGTTTCCCTCGCCTCCAGTCAGTTCGTCGTCATCGTCGCCGCCATAAAGCTTGTCATTCCCGTCTGCCCCATAGAGGTTGTCCCTGCCGGCGTCTCCATAGAGGCTGTCGTTGCCTTCATCACCATTGAGGAAGTCTCTGCCCTCGCCACCATAGAGCTTGTCGTTGCCGAGGCCGCCATTCAGGTTGTCTCTGCCAAGCCCGCCGAGCGCCTTGTCCGAGCCGAGGCCGCCATAGATGGTGTCGTCACCGTCGCCCCCGGTCAGGCTGTCGATGCCGTCGGCCCCAAAGATATAGTCGTCGCCAGCGCGGCCATCGATAATATCCTTGAACTTCGAACCGAAGAAGAAGTCGTCCGACGAGCTTCCCTTCAGGGCCTTCCTCTTTGTAGTAATGCGATAGGTTGTCATGTCAGCCTCCATAGTCCCCGAAAAATTGACACGTTATCACGTTAAAATCAACTGGTGCTTGTGCTCGCTTGAGGCTTTCACGACATGGGCAGAGCGGGCTTTTCAGAGGGAGGATAGTCGCAGCGGCCGTAAACTGGGGACGGGCCTGTGCAGAACTTGGCCCGCGGCTTGCCTCAGGCTCCCTCCGGCCCCACAACAGCCTCATGTGAATGAGGAGTGGCTCCGATGGCGGGCAGCGTGAACAAGGTGATTTTGGTAGGCAATCTGGGGCGCGACCCTGAGGTTCGGCGCCTGGGCAGTGGGGATCCGGTGGTGAACCTGCGGATTGCCACGTCCGAGACCTGGAAGGACAAGGCGTCTGGCGAGCGCAAGGAGAAGACCGAGTGGCACTCGGTGGTGATCTTCAACGAGAACCTGGCCCGGGTGGCCGAGCAGTACCTGAAGAAGGGCTCGAAGGTGTACCTGGAGGGCCAGCTGCAGACCCGCAAGTGGACGGACCAGCAGGGGGTGGAGAAGTACTCCACCGAGGTGGTGCTGCAGCGTTTCCGCGGTGAGCTGACGATCCTGGACAGCCGCGGCGGCGGCTCATCCGAGTTCGGCGAAGAAGAGCCGGGCCAGGTCAGAACCGGCGGTGACTTCGGTGGACGCTCGTCCTCTCAGGACCGGCGCCCGGCGCCGTCCTCGGGCGGAGGAAGCAGCGGAGGAGGCTCCCGCTACAACGACCTCGACGACGACATTCCGTTCTAGAATCTAGCTTTCGGCGATTTTGCGCATCGGGAGAGGCGGCCGGCTGGCAGCCTTTTCATTTCGTCACAAGCGCCAAAATCCGCCCGAATATTTGGCAGAATGGAAAACTCACCTTGCGTCAATGCACGGAAGCTGCTCATTTAGAAATCGGCGCCGGCGCGGCGTAAATCCGGCGTTTGAAGAGTTTTTCCAGGGCTGTTTTTGAGTGCATTGCTTCTTTCATCTCGTGCACACGCATGAACGGATCCTCGATGAGACAGGCATAGAAGTCTCGGATCTGGACGCCGCCCATTATCAAGCTATCAAAGCGATCCAGGAGCTTCGTCACGAAGGCGAGGACGAAGAGGTTGATTGGCGCGGATGGCAGCTGCAGGTAACCGATGCGTCGGGAAATATCCTGCTGACGATACCATTGGATACGGCGCAGCATTGAGATTACTTCAAAGTATGCATGAGATACAGTTCTCAAGCCTAGAAGAATACACTTATGATTATATTCAGTCAGAGCTAAAAATACTAGCTGATTATAGATAAAATGAGATGGTTTATCTAAGTTACTAAGGATAGATGGCTTGACAAAGTGTTCCCGCCTTCCTTGAAGAAGCTGTTCTCTTCATCCAGTCGAGTTTAAGTTATCTATAAATCCAAGTTATGTGGCGCTGCATACGGACCCACTTTGCATGATACATTATAAAGTTATATAAGGGATCGAATTATGCTCAGGGGACACTCGAAATGCCAAATCTATCATCATGGGGCGAGCGGCTTAATATAGGCACCAATGGAGAACGCTACGAACTCCAGGTAACAGCCTTGAAGAATGGGACGTTTGTCGCTGTATGGTCGGAGTACGGCACAGATTTTGACATCAGAGCGCAGATCTTTATGGCCGATGGCACGGCTATAGGTCAGGACTTCCAAGTCAATACATCCGATGTGAAGTATGATGGATCGAATGCTCCTTCGACTCAACGCTTTCCGGATGTCAGTGCCCTCGCCGACGGCGGCTTCGCTGTAGCCTGGGTCGATTATACAGGCGGCGCGATGTCAGGCAAGGACATCAGGGCGCGGGCTTTCAATGCGGACGGAACAGGCAGAGGCGACGATTTCATCGCAAGCAAGGCATTTATCGGGGACCAGACTTCGCCTCATATAACCTCCTATGGGAACGGGGGCGGTTTTATCGTCTCGTCTAGGGGTTTTGGACTCGACCAAACTATAGGTGTTAGCAACACGGTATTTGACGCAGCAGGAAACTCTACTGAGTTCTGGCTGGCCGGCAATTTCGAATCCCACTCGGCTTCCGCCATCATTGATTCCCCTCCAGGTGCTCGATACGCCGGCATGTTCATCTCAGCAGTCCTTGATGCTGATAAGCGGGAGATTAAAGTAAACGCGATTTCCAACAACGGCAGCGCAGATGGTTGGACCATCGGAACAGAGAACAAGCCGAGTGGCGTATATGTAACCGCTCTTTCAGGAGGGCGCTTCATCATTACATGGAAGCAAACGTAAGGCTCCAGCCCCTTCAGGGAGGTGGTCAAGGCCATCATCTATGGGGCAGACGGCAATGCTGGCCCAGTATTAGATCTCGCCACAGGCACTTCCCCTGAATATAAAATTGAGAATTCCGTCGTTGCAGCGCTTCCTGACGGCGGCTTCGCTTTGGCCTATTTAGAAGGCGGGGACATTAGGGCTCAATCCTATAGTGCGAATGGCACCATCAACGGCAATCACGTTGTCATTGATGCAAACATTCCCTACGATGTGAAGAACCCGCCCCTACCTCCCACAATCACGACTCTGGCCGATGGACGTTTTATAGTTGGTTGGGGGACTATTGGGCAGGGTGCTGCACCACTTGTTCAGGCGCAAATCTTCGACGGCCGCTTTACGCCTGTGGTGGTGAACGGGACCTCGGGCGACGATCACTACATCGGGTCCAACCAATCCGGCGATATTCTGCGCGGAGAAGGCGGGAACGATTTCCTCCGGGGTGAGGGCGGCGACGACATTCTCAATGGCGGAACAGGAGCGGACCGCCTCGATGGCGGCGAGGGCAACGACATCGTCTCCTACTATGTCGAAGGCAGCACAATTGGGATCATCGCCAGCCTGACCAGCGCGATCGATGGCGACACCTACATCAGCATCGAGGGGCTCCGGGGCGGCCTCGGCAACGACAGCCTCACCGGCAGCGATGGCAACAACACCCTGCAGGGCGGGCAAGGTCACGATACGCTCGTGGGCGCCGGCGGCGAGGATACCCTCGTCGGCGAGGGCGGCAACGATGTCCTCTATGCCGGCGCCGGCAAGGACAGCCTGTGGGGCGACAATCAGGATGGCAGTGTTGCGAGTGGCTGGAACAAGGTCAGCTATGAGAATGCCACGGGAGGCATCCGCCTCGACCGAACAGAAGCTAACGGGTCGAAGAACAAAGGCTGGGCCGAGAACGACGTCTATTCCCACATCAATGCCTTTGACGGAACCAAGTTCGCTGACGCCATGATCGGCGCCGGAGGCACCGACGAGTTCTATGCCGGAAACGGCAACGATAGCCTGGAAGGCGGCACCGACAATGACTTCCTCTTCGGCGAGGCGGGCAACGATGTGCTGACGGGTGGGGCCGGCAACGACGTCCTTGACGGTGGCACAGGCATCAACACGGCCATCTTCTCCGGCAATAGTGGGCAGTATACGATTGGTCCCAAAGCCGCCGACGGCGGCATCACGGTCACAGGCCTCGACGGCACCGACGTGGTCAGGAATGTGCGCCTGCTCCAGTTTGGCGACAAGGTGGTGGCCCTGAGCAATGCCGCTCCCACCGGCCTGTCCCTGTCGAAGGCCAGCACGGTGGAGAATGCGACGATCGGTGTTGTGGTCGGAGACCTTGCGGCCAAAGATACCGATGGCGACGCGATCCGATACAGCCTGGCGGCCGGCTCGAGTTCGGTCTTTGCCATCCGCGGCAACAGCCTGGTGGTGGCAGGCCCGCTCGACTTCGAGACCCAGCCCAGCCATCAGGTGACGATCCTGGCCAAGGACGATTTCGGCGGCAGCACCAGCCTGACGGTGACCCTCACCGTCGGCAACGCCATGGACACGACGCCGTTCACCATCCGCGGCACGGCCCAAGCGGACGTGCTCAGCGGCGAGAATGGCAACGACACAATCTACGGCAGCGGTGGCAAGGATGTGCTCACCGGCCATGGTGGCAAGGACGTGTTCGTGTTCGACACACGACTAAACAAGCGCACGAATGTCGATCAGGTGACGGACTTCCGTTACCAGGACGACAGCTTCTACCTGGACAACAAGGTGTTCACCAAGCTGGGGTCAGGCACGTTCTCCAAGCCGAAGAAGTTCAAGAGCGATATGTTTGTGCAGAACAGCAAGGCCAAGGATGCGGAGGACCGCATCGTCTACGACAAGAAGACGGGCAAGCTGTACTACGATGAGGACGGCACCGGATCGAAGGCGCAGATCCAGATCGCCACGCTCACTAACAAGAGCAAGCTTACTTACCAGGACTTCTTCGTCATCTGAGTTCGATCTTGTAGAGTAGCGCCTGGAGCACAAAGAAAAGGCCCGGAAAATATCCCAGGCCTTTTTATGTTCAGAGAACGAAATCGACAGCTGAGAGCTGCGCCTTCAAAACTTTCTCGAGTCTGATGTAGTGGCTCGTCCCGGAGAGAAAGACGACGGAATAGTCTGTTCTGTCGGCGATGTTCAGATCCGCGAAAGAACCGAGGCGCCAGGCGCGCAGATCGATCTGATCCTCTCCCGGGCGGAAATACTGGATCGTGTCCCTGCCGGAGGAAAGGTCGAAGGCGAAGAGGTCACGGCCGCCGCCTCCGTCCAGGGTGTCGTTCCCGCTGCCGCCGTTCAGATAATCCGCCCCGGTGCCGCCATAGGAGGAATCGCCAATCAGGCGATCGTTGCCGGAGCCGCCGAACAGGGTGTCGTTGCCATAGGTGACAGAGGCGCTCGTGACCTCCGCGTCTCCGTAAAGGATGTCATTGCCCGAGCTGCCGTTCAGATAATCGTCTCCACCCCGGCTCTGATCGTTCAGGGACACGGCATCGCCATAGAGCGTGTCCTTGCCTGTGCTTCCGTAAAGCGAGTCGTTTCCACCTGCCGAGGCGCCGAACATGCTGTAGGCATCGCCATAAAGGAGGTTGTTGCCGCTCTCGCCAGCCAGGTAGTCGGCACCACCGATCGCATAATCGGACATCGTGTAGGCATCGCCATAGAGACGGTCGTTGCTGGAGCCGCCATAGAGCTTGTCGCCGCCGCCGACGGCGAACTCGCGCATGGAATAACCATCGCCATAGAGAGCGTCTTCCGAGCTGCCGCCCTTGAGGATGTCGGCGCCACCTGTCGCAGAGTTGATGAGCGAGCGTCCGTCGCCGTAGAGAATGTCCGCTCCGCTGTCGCCGCTCAGCGTATCCGCTCCACCGATGGCGCGCGCGGCCATGCTGTAGGAATCGCCATAGAGCCTATCGTCGTTGTTGCCTCCGGACAGGAGATCCGCGCCGCCCCTGGCTGAACCGGTCAGCTTGTGGGCATCGCCATAAAGCGAGTCGTTGTCGCCTTCTCCATAGAGGCTGTCGGAGCCCCCGAGGGCATTGGACGACATGGTATAGGCATCGCCGAAAAGCAGGTCGTTGTCGTAGCCGCCATACAGCTTGTCGGCGCCGCCCCTGGCCGAGCCTGACATGGTGCGGGCGTCGCCGTAGAGCTTGTCATAGCCGTACTCACCCCAGATCCTGTCCGATCCACCCCTGGCCGAGTAGCTCATGGAATAGGCATCGCCGATCACCGTATCGCCATCCGCCCCGGCCCAGAGCGTATCGGCACCGCCGCGCGCGGTCAGCCTCAGTGTTCTTGCATCGCCGTAAAGATAATCCGCTCCGCTGTAGCCGTGGATCGAATCTCCTCCCGTAGTACCTGAGCTGCGAGTGCCGCTGCTATCGCCGTAGATGGTGTCGGAAGTGCCGCTGCCTTCGAGAAAGTTTCTGCCCAATGAGCCGATTTTACGAGCCATTCTTATTGCACCTGATTCTTACTGCTTCGCTGAGGGGCGTACCTTATTTGCTTGTTACAAAGTTTCCATAGCATCCCGCTGCGTCATATAGACATAGGTTCTTAGAATCATATGACGGACCGCTGCGCATGCGGGCTTGATGTTTCCAATGAGGGATGCTTAGCCAGCAGAGACGATCCCCCGGCACGAGGATATGATGAACCGCTCCTCCCCCTCTCTCGATACGCTTTTCACCTGGATCCGGACTGAGAGCCCGACCTCCGACCGGGCCGGCGTCAATCTGATGATGGACCTCGTGGTCGCGCAGATGCAGGACGTGCCGGTAGCGGTCGAGCGTATTCCGGGCACGGACGGCTTGGGTGACGTGCTGGTGCTGCGGGCCGGCCCCCAGACAGCGGAGCCCGGCATCCTGGTGATGTCGCATCTCGACACGGTCCACCCGGTCGGCACCATCGAGAGCGACCTGCCGCTGCGGATCGAGGGCGATCGGCTTTACGGGCCTGGCATCTACGACATGAAGGGCGGCGCCTGGTTCTGCCTCGAGGCGTTCAAGGACGTGGCGCGCCGGGGCACGGCAGCGCGGCCGATCACCTTCCTGGTGACGCCGGACGAGGAGATCGGCTCGCCGATCACCCGGCCGATGATCGAGGATCTCGGTCGCCGCTCGGCTTACGCCCTCGTGACCGAACCCGCCCGCGATGGCGGCCAGATCGTCACCGCGCGCAAAGGGGTAGGGCGCTTCGACGTGCATGTGGAGGGGCGGCCTGCCCATGCAGGCTCGCGCCATAAGGACGGCCGCAACGCCATCTACGAGGCGGCGCGCCAGATCCTCGCCGTCGAGGCCATGACGGATTACGCGCGTGGCATCACCACGACGGTCGGCATGGTGTCTGGCGGCACGGCCGTGAACACCATTCCGCAGCATTGCCGTTTTCCGGTGGACCTGCGGGTCGAGACGGTCGCCGATGGCGAGGCCGTGACGGCAGCGCTCCTCGGGCTGAAGCCTCAAAATCCCGATTTCAGGGTCTCCGTCACCGGCGGCATGAACCGGCCGCCCTATGAGCGCAGCGAGGCGACTTCCAAACTCTTCGACCACGCCAAGTCGCTCGCGGCCGAAATCGGCTTCGACCTCGTCTCCGCGCCCCGCGCCGGCGGCGGCTCCGACGGCAACTTCACGGCGGCGCTCGGCATCCCGACCCTCGACGGCCTCGGCATCGACGGCGATGGCGCTCACACCCTCCAGGAATACGGCCTGATCTCCTCCATCGCACCGCGCCAGAAGCTCATGACGCGCCTGCTGGAGACCCTGCGCTGACGAACGACGTCCGCGGCTAGGCCGCCCAGCCGCGGATCAGCGCCAGCACGCCGTCGATGATGAACTGCACGGCGAGTCCCGCCAGGATCACGCCCAACAGCCGGGTCAGGACCACGTTGCCCGTGACACCGAGCCACCGGGAGACCCGGTCGGCGGCGGAGAACACCACGAGGCAGATCAGGATGCCTAACGCAATCAGGATGAGCAGGGCCGAGAGATAGGCGATGTTGCCGTCGGCGCGGCCCGCGAGCAGGATCACGGCCGTAATGGCTCCAGGCCCGGCCATGAGCGGAATGGCGAGCGGGAAGGCCGCGACATTGCGGATATGATCCTCGGTGATGGCGATGTCGGCCGTGTGCTGCTTGCGCTCGTTGCGGCGCTCGAACACCATCTCGAAGGCGATCCAGAACAGCAGCAGGCCGCCGGAGATGCGGAAGGCCGGAATGCCGACGCCAAGGAGGCGCAGCAGAACCTCGCCCCCGAGGCCGAAGAAGGCCAGAATGCCGAAGGCGATCAGGCTCGCCCGCACGGCCACCCGGCGCCGCTCCGCTGCGTTCATCCCCCGGGTCAGCGAGACGAAGATCGGCGCAAGGGCCGGCGGGTCGAGGGTGACGAGCATGGTCACCAGGGCGGCGGAGATGTAGTCGAGGAGCATCGGCTGGACCTTCCTTCAAGCTTTGCGTTATGGCGTTGCCAGGGATGTTTGGCGAGGGGGCGGGGCGCGATGTTCACGGTTTTGGATCGGATCAGCTGGCCGGGGCATTCGGACAAGCCCAACGAGGACATCTGTGGCCTCTCGGGCGATTGGGCCTGGGTGATCGACACCTCGATCTTTCCCGGCACCTCACCCGTCATGCACGAGGCAAGCGATGCCGCTTGGCTTGCGAAATTCGCCGACGAGCGGCTCTCAAACCTTGCGCCTCACGCCGACGACGGCCCGCCCCTGATCCGTCACGTCATGGAGGAGGCCCGTACGGCCTACCGGGCCGTCGCGCCCGCAGACCGGCATGAGGATTTCGTCACCTGGCCGCTCGGAGCCATGACTCTGGTCCACCGCAGGGACAATGTGCTCGATGCCTGGACCTTCGGCGACACCACGGCCTATGTGCGACAGCCGGACGGCACAGTCCGGGTGCTGGGGGATGCTCCAGGCCTGAGGGAGGCGGAAGCCGCCATGGCCGCCGATTTGATGCGGCAGGCAGGCTCCAGGCCCACGGCCATCCTCGCAGAACCCGTCTTCCTCGCTTGGCTCGGAGGTCGCCGCGAGCGCCAGCGCAGGAGCGGCATCCCGCCGGCCCTCCTGAGCCTCAACCCGGATGCTGCCGACCGGCTGCGATGCGAGACGGCCCCCTGCGAGGACGGCACAGCGATCCTCCTCGCCTCGGATGGGTTCTCGGTTCTGGTCGACCTTTATCGTGCGATGGATGCCGAGGCGCTCATGGAGGCGGCGGTCGCTTCCGGTCTTGGACCCCTGGCGAGGCTGGCGCGAGAAATCGAGACCGAGCGCGATGCGGACGGAACGCTCTATCCCCGCTTCAAGCTGAGCGACGACACAACGGCGATTTTGCTGAGGGCCTAGCTCGACCCCACCCATTTTGGCCGGCCGTGATGAGCGGGTGTCATCCTGGCGCACGAATGCGCGGGGAGGGAATCTATTTGCTTGCGAGGTGCTATGGATTCCCTTCCTCTCCGCTGACGCTCCAGCTGGGAGTGACACCCACACCGCCTCGTCCCTCTTCCGCGGCGTGATACCTACATCGTCATCCCCGGACCTGTTCCGGGGATCCACGTTGTGTGTCTCTCCGCCCTCATCCTGAGGAGGTCGCGGAGCGACCGTCTCGAAGGAGGTTCCAGAGAGCACTGGAGCCTCCTTCGAGATGCAGACTGCGTCTGCTCCTCAGGATGAGGATTGAGGTTGCTTGAGCGGGTGCAGGACGTGGATGGCCGGGACGAGCCCGGCCATGACGGAGGGGATGTTTGTTCCTACTTTGTTCTTGACTTTGGTCCTAAGCTGAGCTATAAGGTTGCTTAGATCTGTTCCTGAGAGGGGCGCGCTCGCGAGGCGTCGCAGTGTGGGAGCAGGCACGGTCCCGCCGCAGGGCTCGCAAACCTGTGATCGCGGGTGGCCGATCCTGGCATGCCTCCAGGTCCGCTGAAACAAACCGTGCGTGACGAGCAGTCTGGCTCTCACATTCACCACACATCATCGAGCCGGGCTGCCCGTTGCGCCACCCTCGATCAACCTTCAGGCTCGCAGCTCACGCTGCAGGCCCACAGGTGCTGGCTCTTTGACACCCTGTCACCCGCATCATCCCGGACGGCATAGCCGATCCGGGATCGCAAGACGAATGAAGCACCATCATCCCGGGGTTGCGCAGCAGAGCCCGGGATCCATAACCGCCGACGAGGCAGAACGAGGCGCAACACTTCCCGCTCTCCTTGAGACGTTGGCCATTATGGATCTCCGCCTGCGCGGGGATGACAGCATGCAGGTTCCGGCGCTACCTCCTGCACACGATCCCGGATCAACTCCGACGTACGGGATGACGGTTCGTGAAACAGCAGAGTTCAATTAAATCAGACGTTTAGGGGGAGCCTTTGAGGCCGTTTCTCGGCCGGTCCTCAGCCCTGCGAAATCGCCACAGGCGCGTGCCAGCTCACCGCGGCGCTTCATCCGTCAATAAGTTGCTGAAACGTAAACGGATTTCGCTCCTGTCCTTGCCTCTGGAAAACCCGTCAAAAAGCTTGAAAAACGTGGCATTCTCCCCCATGTAAGAGCCTGATTTCAATTGGATTCGCGGGCCTGCCGGACGGCTTGACGAAGCGGCACCATAAGCCGCCTCTCGCGAAAGGGCAGACCGTTTTAAGAAAGACCAACCTTGACCGATCCGAACGATATCCGCTCCGGCGGCCCCGGCGGGGACCAGCCGGCCAGCGACATCAAGCTCATTTCCATCGTCGACGAGATGAAGCGCTCCTATCTCGATTACGCCATGAGCGTGATCGTGAGCCGCGCTCTGCCCGATGCGCGCGACGGCCTCAAGCCCGTGCACCGGCGCATCCTCTATTCGATGCATGAGAACGGCTATACGCCCGACAAGAAATATGTGAAATCCGCCCGCATCGTCGGCGACGTGATGGGTCAATACCATCCGCACGGCGACAGCGCGATCTATGACGCCTTGGTGCGCATGGCGCAGGACTTCTCGCTCCGCCTCATGCTTGTGGATGGGCAGGGCAATTTCGGCTCCGTGGACGGCGATCCGCCGGCGGCCATGCGCTACACCGAGTCCCGTCTCGCCAAGGCGGCGATGCCGCTTCTCGACGACATCGATAAGGACACGGTCGATTTCACCCCCAATTACGACGAGTCCAAGGACGAGCCGTCGGTTCTGCCGGCGCGCTTCCCGAACCTGCTCGTCAACGGCGCCGGCGGCATCGCGGTCGGCATGGCCACCAACATGCCTCCCCACAATCTGGGTGAGGTGATCGACGGCTGCCTGGCGTTCATCGACAATCCCGGCATCTCCGCCGAAGAACTGATCGAGATCATTCCCGGTCCGGACTTCCCGACCGGCGCCTTGATCCTCGGCCGCTCCGGCGCCAAGTCCGCCTACACGACGGGCCGCGGCTCCGTCATCATGCGGGCGAAGTCAGAGATCGAGGAGGTCCGCAAGGACCGCGAGGCGATCATCTTCACCGAGATCCCATATCAGGTGAACAAGGCCTCGCTGATCGAGAAGATCGCCGAGCTGGTGCGCGAGAAGAAGATCGAGGGCATCTCGGATCTTCGCGACGAATCCGACCGCGACGGCATGCGCATCGTGATCGAGATCAAGCGCGACGCCATGGCCGACGTGGTGCTCAACCAGCTCTACCGCTACACGCCGCTGCAGACGAGCTTCGGCTGCAACATGGTGGCGCTCAACGGCGGCCGTCCCGAGCTGATGACGCTCAAGGACCTGATCCAGGCCTTCGTCGACTTCCGCGAGGAGGTCGTGTCCCGCCGGACCAAGTTCCTGCTCAACAAGGCCCGTGAGCGCGCCCACGTGCTGTGCGGCCTTGCCATCGCGGTGGCCAATATCGACGAGGTGATCCGCCTCATCCGCACTTCGCCCGATCCGAATACGGCCCGCGAAGCGCTCATGGGCCGCGACTGGCCGGCGCACGACATCGCGCCGCTGATCGCGCTCGTGGACGATCCGCGCCACCGCATCAACGACGACGGCACCTACCGTCTCTCCGAGACGCAGGCCCGCGCCATCCTCGACCTGCGCCTGCAGCGCCTCACGGCTCTTGGCCGGGACGAGATCGGCGACGAGCTGTCGAAGCTTGCGGCCGAAATCTCTGACTACCTTGAGATCCTGCGCTCGCGCGAGCGCATCATGGGCATCATCAAGGGTGAGCTCGCGGAGGTGCGCAACACCTTCGCGACGCCGCGCAAGACGCAGATCGTGGATTGGGATTCCGATCTCGACGACGAGGACCTGATCGCCCGCGAGGACATGGTCGTGACCGTGTCCCATGCCGGCTACATCAAGCGCGTGCCGCTCTCGACCTACCGGGCGCAGCGCCGCGGCGGCAAGGGCCGCTCCGCCATGACGACGCGCGACGAAGACTTCGTCACCCGCCTGTTCGTGGCCAATACCCACACGCCGGTGATCTTCTTCTCGTCCGAGGGCCAGGCCTACAAGGAGAAGGTGTGGCGCCTGCCGCTGGCGGCTCCCAACGCCAAGGGCAAGGCCCTGGTGAACATGCTGCCCATCAAGCAGGGCGAGCGCATCACCACCATCATGCCGCTGCCCGAGGACGAAGCGTCCTGGGACAAGCTGGACGTGATGTTCGCGACCTCCCGCGGCACGGTTCGCCGCAACAAGCTGTCGGACTTCGTTCAGGTTAATCGCGGCGGCAAGATCGCCATGAAGCTTGATGAGGGCGAGCACATCGTCGACGTGCAGATCTGCTCGGAGAACGACGACGTGCTGCTCACCACGGCGAAAGGCCAGTGCATTCGCTTCCCGGTCACGGACGTGCGCGTGTTCAAGGGGCGCGACTCGATGGGCGTGCGCGGCATCAACCTGGCCCAGGGCGACGACATCATCTCGATGGCGATCCTGCGCCACGTGGAGGCGACCGGCGAGGAACGCGCGGCCTATCTTAAGATGCGCCGCGCGGTCACCGGCGAGCAGATGGGCTCGGATGCCGACGCTTCAGATGAGGCAGAGGAGGCTTCAGCCGAGAACGTCTCGCTCTCGCAGGAGCGCTACGCCGAGATGAGCGCACAGGAGCAGTGCATTCTGACGCTCTCCGAGAAGGGCTATGGCAAGCGCACTCTGTCCTACGAGTACCGCATCACGGGGCGCGGCGGCAAAGGCATCACGGCCATGGCGGTCAACAGCCGCAATGGCAAGCTGGTGGCTTCCTTCCCGGTCGAGAGCTCCGATCAGATCATGCTCGTCACCGATGGTGGTCAGCTGATCCGCGTGCCCGTGGAAGGCATCCGCGTCGTCGGCCGCAACTCGCAGGGCGTCACCGTCTTCTCGACCAAGGACAAAGAAAAGGTCGTTTCCGTCGAGCACGTCGAGGGTGAGGAAGACGAGAACGGCGAGAGCGTCGATGACGCTGCGACCGAAGGCGGCGCGGCTGCGGAAGAGTAAGAGCTCCCGGTCGATCAAAGAAACACAACCCGCCGGTGTGAGCCGGCGGGTTTTTTATGAGCTTCGCTTTTTCAGTGTTATTCCGGGCCACGCGGCGGAGCCTGGAATGACAGCACGAGCAATCAGCCTGATGCCGCAAGCTTAGCCGAGGCTCGCCAGAGCCGCCGGGCTCAGCACGGCGATGGCGGTGGCGAAGACGATGCAGAGACGGAAGACCATGGTGGCGCTCCTGAGACCTTGACTTTAGGTTAGCCGGAATATTCCATGCTTCCCTTCAGGCCGCGGTGTGCCAACGCACGGCTTGCCGGGCGGCTCCAATCCGGCTACGCCTTGGCCTCATGACACGCACCGCCCTCTATACCGGCAGCTTCGACCCCGTCACCAACGGGCACCTGGACGTCCTGCGTCAGGCCTGCAGCGTGGCGGACAGGATCGTGATCGCCATCGGGGTCCATTCCTCGAAGGCGCCGGTCTTTCCGGCCGAGGAACGGGCCGACATGCTGCGTGAGGTTTGCGGGCCGATGCTGCAGGCGAGGGGCGTTGCCCTCGATGTGGTGACGTTCAACGACCTCGCCGTCGATGCCGCCCGGCGCCATGGCGCGGGCCTGATCGTGCGTGGCCTGCGCGACGGCACGGATTTCGACTACGAGATCCAGATGGCCTCCATGAACGCCACCATGGCGCCGGAAGTCCAGACTCTCTTCTTACCGGCATCTCCTGCCGTGCGCCCCATCACCGCCACGCTTGTGCGGCAGATCGCCGGCATGGGTGGCGATGTCTCGGCCTTCGTGCCGGGGCTTGTCGCCGAGCGCCTGAAAGCCAAATTCAGGCGGCCATAGAGTTCATCATCCAAAAGGGAGATATCCATCCATGAAGCGTTTGCTCGCATCCGGAGCACTCGTGCTCGCCGGCCTCGTGCCAGTCGCCGCCCAGCAGGCCGCCGACCCGCAGAACACGGTCCTCCTCGACACCAAGGACGGACGCATCACCATCCGCCTGCGCCCGGATCTGGCTCCCAAGCACGTGGAGCAGATCAAGGCCCTGACCAAGCGCGGCTTCTACGATGGCGTCGTCTTCCACCGGGTGATCGATGGCTTCATGGCCCAGACCGGCGATCCGACCGGCACCGGCACCGGCAAGTCGGAGCTGCCCAACATACCGGCCGAGTTCACCAAGACCCAGTACAAGCGCGGTTCGGTCGGCATGGCCCGGTCCCAAAGCCCGGATTCGGCCAACAGCCAGTTCTTCATCTGCTACGACGGCTGCGGTCCGCTCACCGGCCAGTACACCCTTTTCGGTGAAGTCGTTTCCGGCATGGACGTGGTCGACAAGATCAAAAAGGGCGATTCCGCCGCCAACGGTATGGTCCGCAGCCCCGACAAGATCGTGAAGATGCAGATCGCCGCCGACGCGAAATGATGCGTGTCTTGCGGTCATACGGAACGTCGCTCGCCGTATTTCTCCTGGGCCTGAATCCGGCAATGCCGGCCCTTGCCCAGGGGTTGTTCGGCGATCCCGACGAGCGGCGCGAGCCTCCTCCGTCCCTGCCGCAGAGCTTCAGTGGCATCATCCGTCCGCCGAGCGGCGAGGAGATTCCGAAGGAGGTCAACACCCTCAACGACATCGTGCGCGCGATGCAGGCCTGCTGGCGTCCGACCGGCATCCGCTATTCCGGCCAGTCGGTGACAATCCGCATCAGCTTCAAGCGGAACGGCGAGGTGCTCGGCAAGCCCATGATCACCCACTACCGGGAGGGGGAGCCGGACGCAGCGAACCGGGACGCCTTCACGCAGGCCGTGCGGGAGGCCCTGGTGCGCTGCTCGCCCATGCCGTTCACGGACAGGCTCGGGGCGGCGGTGGCCGGTCGTCCGTTCACCTTCCGCTTCGTCGACTCCCCGGCCACAGACAAATCACAGAACCTTTGACGCAAGGGGCGGCACCGAAGGTCCATATCACCGAGCAGCGGGCCTGACTTTTGGCCCGCTGCTCTAGTGACCGGCGACCGCATCCCCTAAATACAAGCCATTCCAAGGAGAATCACATGGCAGATCCAGAAAACACCCTCATCATGGAAACCACCAAGGGCCGCGTGGTCATCGAACTGCGCCCCGACCTCGCTCCGGGCCATGTGGAGCGCATCAAGACCTTGGCTCGCAAGGGCTTCTATGACGGCGTCGTCTTCCACCGGGTGATCGATGGCTTCATGGCCCAGACGGGCGATCCGACCGGCACCGGCAGCGGCGGCTCCGACCTGCCGGACCTGAAGGCCGAGTTCAACTCGGAGCCGCATGTGCGCGGCACCTGCTCCATGGCGCGCACGAATGCCCCGCATTCGGCCAATTCGCAGTTCTTCATCTGCTTCGACGATGCCCGCTTCCTCGACAAGCAGTACACCGTCTGGGGCAAGGTGACCGAAGGCATGGACAACGTGGACAAGATCAAGCGCGGCGAGCCCGTGCGCGATCCGGACAGCATTGTCTCCATGAAGGTTGCGGCGGACGCGGCTTAAAACAATCAGGTGTCATCCCGGGGCCGCATCGCGGAACCCGGGATTGCTCGCCATATGTGGCGCCATTCTCGTCACACGATCCCGGATCGCCTGCGGCGTCCGGGATGACACTCCAAAGTAACCATGCGCGTCGACCTCTTCGATTTCGACCTTCCTGAAACCAGCATCGCGCTTCGCCCGGTGGAGCCGCGCGATGCTGCGCGCATGCTCGTTGTCCGCCCCAAAGCCGGGCTCGAGGACCGCATCGCCCGCGACCTGCCGGACCTCCTGCAGCCGGGCGATGTGCTGGTGCTCAACGACACCAAGGTCATCCCGTCGAGGCTCTATGGCCTGCGCGTGCGCCAGGAGACGGCTGCGCGCGTCGAGATCATGCTGCACAAGCGGGAAGGCGCCGACCGCTGGCGCGCCTTTGCTCGCCCGGCCAAGAAGCTCAATGTGGGCGATCGCATCCGCTTCGGTGAGGATACGGAGAGCACGGCCTGCGAGCTCGTGCGGCTCGATGCCGAGGTGGAGGAGAAAGGCCAAGGGGGCGATGTGGCTTTGCGCTTCTCTTTCGCCGGTGCGTACCTGGACGAGGCCATCGCCCGTCTCGGCGAGCTGCCTCTGCCGCCTTATATCGCGGGAAAACGCCCGACCGACGATCAGGATCGCGCCGACTACCAGACCGTCTATGCCAAGGATGAGGGCGCCGTTGCGGCTCCCACGGCCGGCCTGCATTTTACTGAAGATCTCTTCCGCCGCCTCGACGAGCGTGGCGTCAGCCGGCAATTCGTGACGCTCCATGTGGGTGCTGGCACCTTCCTGCCGGTGAAGGCGGAGGACACCGCCGAGCACCGGATGCACGCGGAGTGGGGCTCCGTCTCCGAGGAGACCGCGCGGGCGCTGAACGAGGCGCGAGCCAGGGGGGGGCGGATCGTGGCGGTCGGCACCACGTCCTTAAGGCTCTTGGAGAGCGCCGCCCGCGAGGACGGCACAATCGCGCCCTTCTCCGGCGACACCGCCATCTTCATCACGCCCGGCTACCGCTTCAAGGCGGTGGACGTGCTGATGACCAACTTCCATCTCCCGCGTTCGACCCTGTTCATGCTCGTCTCGGCCTTCGCGGGGCTCGATAGCATGAGGGCAGCCTATGCCCATGCTATTGAAACCGGCTATCGCTTCTACTCCTATGGCGATGCGAGTCTGCTGTTTCGGCGTTGATACCCATGTCATATCCGGCGCGAGGAACGCGCGGGAGGGTGACCTATTCTCAGGCAGGATTCTGAATGACCACCGAGACCTTCACCTTCAGCGTCAATAAGACCGACGGGGCGGCGCGCACCGGGGAGATCCGGATGCCCCGCGGCGTCATCCGCACGCCCGCCTTCATGCCGGTCGGCACGGCTGCGACCGTGAAGGCCATGTATCCCGATCAGGTGAAGGCGCTCGGGGCCGATGTGGTGCTCGGCAACACCTATCACCTCATGCTCCGCCCCGGCGCGGAGCGGGTGGCCCGGCTCGGCGGGCTGCATCAGTTCATGAACTGGCCCTATCCGATCCTCACGGATTCCGGTGGCTTCCAGGTCATGTCCCTTTCCGCCCTGCGCAAGATCGATGAGACCGGGGTTACCTTCCAGTCGCATATCGACGGCTCGACCCATGTGCTGACGCCCGAGCGCTCCATCGAGATCCAGGGCCTGCTCGGCTCCGACATCCAGATGCAGCTCGACGAATGCGTGAAGCTGCCGTGCTCGGACGAGGTGGCCGAGAAGGCCATGCGCCTGTCCCTGCGCTGGGCGGAGCGCTGCCGGGTGGCGTTTGGCGAGCAACCGGGCAAGGCCATGTTCGGCATCGTTCAAGGCGGAGCGGTGGAGCGGCTGCGCATCGAGAGCGCCAGAGAACTCGCGGCCCTGGATCTGAAGGGCTATGCCATCGGCGGTCTCGCCGTGGGTGAGCCGCAGGAGGTGATGCTGCGCATGATCGAGACGGTCGAGCCGCATATGCCGGGCGCCAAGCCTCGCTACCTCATGGGGGTCGGCACGCCGGACGATATCGTCGAGGCGGTGCGCCGCGGCGTCGACATGTTCGACTGCGTCATGCCCACCCGGGCCGGACGGCACGGTCAAGTATTCACCCGCCACGGACGGATGAACCTGCGCAATGCCCGCTTTGCCGAGGATACGAGCCCCCTCGATCCGGAATCGAAGTGCACAGCCTCCAATACCTATTCCCGGGCCTATCTCCACCATCTCGTGCGCTCAAACGAGATCCTGGGTATGATGCTGCTGACCTGGAACAACCTGGCCTATTATCAGGAACTGATGGCGGGTCTCCGCAAGGCCATTACCGATGGCCGTCTCGATAGCTATATCGGCGAAGTCAAGGAAGGCTGGGCCAAGGGCGAGCGGGACAGCAAGGCGGAAGTGGGACAGCACGCCAACAACATGGCCACGGCATCCGAAGGCTAAGCTTGCCCGGCAGAGGGGCGTTTCCGCGCGAAAGTGTGTCCGGGTAATGGCCATGGCAGGGGGCGGAGGCTGAGGAATAAGGCCCTGAGGCGGGGCTTTTCGATTGACCTCAGGCCCGAGACCCCCTATCTCGGGCTCACCCCTGGGAGCGCGTAGCTCAGCCGGTAGAGCATCTGACTTTTAATCAGAGGGTCCTGGGTTCGAGTCCCAGCGCGCTCACCACATCAAACCCTTAGCCGGCAAGGGTTTCGTGGATTTCCTGTCTCTGAGGGTCTGGGCCGACTTTTCTCTCGGGTAACGCCGCGGGTAACGGCAGACACAATTCGCGCAATTTCCGCCTCAGCAGCGCTGGACAGCAAAAGTGTCCGCAACTGCGCGATGAGCGGACCTTCACACGGCCAAGCTTAAGGGCTGATTTTGACCGATGCTGTTCTCTAATGGGTCAAGGGGCAACTCTCCAATCCTGAGCGGTTTTGCGATCCCAAAGGGTTTCTGCGTTCTCTACG
>NZ_JAERQE010000090.1 GCF_016734765.1 Microvirga soli
TCTCTCAAAGCGCCAAGTGTACTCCTCAATCGCGCAACGCACCTGGTCCCAACAACGTTCCGCTACCAAACAGCTAGCCGGTGATTGCGTCCAAGCTGCAGAACTACTGTCAATAAGAGATCCCGACCCAGCGCCGCACCACCGCCTCATCGGAGAGGTTGAAGGTGTGCTGTAGATACGACAGCCCCACCATCTTCCGGGTACATTTAACCGGGTATCCAAGCGGACGCTGAACGCTGCCAAACTCCTGATCTATCCCTTCGCATTCGATCAGATCGGCTAGGGGAAAGAGCTCATGCCCGGGTTCAGGATCCGGTCGAGACGGCTGCGGCAGAGATTGCACGAGTTGTGCATCATCGGTTGCGTCACATGGCAAAACGTCAATATCAAACCGGTCGCATCCGAGATACTGGTACTCTAAAATGCTTCACGACAACGAAGATTCCTTCACCCACAATCTGTTGTGAGTTGTTCAGGTCCGAATATTTACCTGGGGCCGTCTGTGGGACGCAACGAGATCACTGGCCGAAACAGGTTGGTTGAAGCGCGCCAATTATACCTCTTTAGTTTGCCTCTTAATCTTCATCGGAAGCACGAAATAGCATTGGCTAGGTTCGGCATGGATTGACTACTCTTGAGATAGAACCGGAGTCGACCCGATGAGAAGTGTACGACATGCCGAGCTGATCGAACCGTCCGCGCTCGAGGATGTGAGTTTCCATAGTACGCCCGCCAGAAACCAGAGAATATCTGTTCATTGGTACACAGCTGCTTTATTCTTTTCCGATGTGATCATTCTGTTCTCTACAGGCGTACTTCCGATTCTCCTATACGATGGCATCTCTGATAGACACTTAAATCCTTATATGTCTGCGGTCGGCAGCTGCACCCTCCTGTTCTTGCTCGCGTCCAGGACACTCGCTGTTTACGATGTTGATAAAAGTCTCGATTGGCACTGGTCCATTCCGAGGCTGATCGCTGCTTTGACCATAACTTTCGTTTTAGCGATGATGATAGGAGTCGCTACGAAGACGACAGAAGACTATTCTCGCGTATGGTTCTTCTCCTGGGTGTCTCTTTCATTTGTCCTCATAACTTCTCTCCGAGCCCTTGTTCTTGCCGCTGTCGAAGCGAAACTCACCAAAGGGGCCTATCTGAAGCAGGCACTCATCATCACCTGCAGCAGCAACGCATTCAGTGAAGACCAGTTGGCAATTGAAACGCGCAATCGGGTTCGGGCGGTCGGCACGATCCTAGCACAGGACGTTGCGCAAATTCCCGATTTGATGGTCTATATTCAAAGGTTAAAGCCTGACGTAGTCATCTTCAATTTACCCTGGCCTCAGGTAGAGGAGGCGATCAGCAAGTTCAATGCTTTGTCCCATCATGCTCTCGAGGTTCTCATACTTCCTGATGCAAGCATCTGTCTTCAAAGGGCGATCCGCCTGCGCCGCTTCGGAAGCAGGGCTCTTCTGCAAATTCTCGAGCCTCCTCTCGCGGAATGGGAGAGGACAATAAAGCGTATCGAAGATATTGTTGTCGCGAGCGTCGCGCTTTTCGTCACCATGCCTCTTCTGATTATAACGGCGATCGCCATCAAGATGGAGAGTAAAGGTGAAGTCCTATTCAAGCAGCCGAGAACAGGTCTTGATGGCGAAATCATCGACGTATGGAAGTTCCGCTCGATGTATGTTGAAGTCGCTGATCGGGACGCTAGTCGCCAAACGAGCAAAAATGACCCGCGCGTGACGCGTATTGGCCGGTTTATACGCAAAACGAGCATTGATGAGTTGCCGCAGTTCTGGAACGTCCTGCAAGGTCAGATGTCCGTCGTCGGGCCTCGGCCACACGCGCTGAAGACAGCCGCCGAAGGTAAGACACTCGAAGCTCTTGTTGATGACTACGGTGCACGACATAGGGTAAAGCCGGGAATAACAGGTTGGGCCCAGATCAATGGCGCTCGCGGGGAGCTTTTCTCCCGGCACCAAGTCAAGAAGCGTGTGGATTATGATCTCTATTATATCGAGAACTGGTCTGTTCTCTTCGACATAAAGATCATCCTAATGACAGTGGTCCGGGTGTTCTATGATCCTCATGCATACTGAAATGTGCATCCACTTTGATTCATCTTATCGATGCAGGTACGCCGTTGCAGTATTATATGACTTGCTCCGGAAAAATTGGAGAGCGGGTCTTTAAGCAGGAGCATCTCCATGCCCTACACGCTTCGCGAAGAAGTTTTAGGATGAGCCCGTGTGGCTGGCTCTGATCAGCAACCTAGCCGCCGGGCGATCGCCAAGGATATCTGTGTAGGCATGTTGACTCTGCGGCGCTGGATTGACGCCCCCGTGAGCGTGGGATTGTGGACCCGCTCGAAAAGCGTCAGAAGGCCACAGCGGCCGAACTCCAATGGCTTATGCGTGAGAACGGGCTTAGGCAGGATCTAGAAAAGAGGAGTCGGTGGCTCCATCTTACGATCCTAGAAAGAGTCTCCTATGAGGTTCCGTGATATGACCTCTAAGTCAATTAGCACTGTCGAGAGCAAAGGAAGTAATGCTCGGTCACCATCAGAAAATTCTTAGATAGGTTGCTACTCACATTTTTTTATGATCTTGCAAAGACATAGCTCTTAAGAACAAATTGATATCACTTTTCGCGGCTATGAATCTCGTCTCTCCTCCGGAATTATTGGCTCAGAACTCGGTTCGGGAGGAGAAAATTTATGGCATCAGTTACATTAACTCCGGAGTTCGTTGGAGTTTCCGGGACAGTCAACATCTACCGAATTGACCTTAGCCAAGCAGGTCTAGCTAACATTCAATCAATCACTCTGCAGGATGACGGTTTCAGATCGGGGGCGACTCAGGCATCGTCCGGATCCGATATCGACTTCGTCAAACTCTCAACGCGCTACGCAACTGCTGCATGGGAGGTGACGAAGGAGCAGTTCGAAGTATCTGCTGGACTGGATTATAGCGCAGGTGTTGTCCTCAACGCAGGCTTTCTGACATCCTGGCATCCAGACGACAATCCGATATTCAATGCTTCCGACCTTTTCGGTACTACTGCTGGATTCTACGATCCAGCGAAGGCGACTTTGTCGAAGTCGGATGCTGCGAACAATGCCAGCACCGGTACACTATCACTTGGCGAGGGCGGGCAGATCACTTTCCTGCTCAATGCGCCTATGGATACCGGTCTGAATGGCTCTGCCAAGCAGTATCTATACTTCGGAGAGGATGAGATCCTTGATATGTTAAGAGTCGTCGTGTCCGATCAGAGGGTGGCTCCACCTTTCTTAGGGATCACCATCTCTGGTGATGACATGCCTGACACCATCCTCTTTGGCCAAGGTATCAACGCACATATCGGCGCCGGCAATGATGTTGTCAGCGGACTGGGCGGTAATGATGTCATCATGTCTGCCGGCGGGGCAGACAGGTTATACGGCGGGTGGGGCGACGACGCTCTTTACGGGGAGAGCGGTAACGACAAGCTATATGGCGATTATGGAAATGACCGGCTCTACGGGGGCAGGGGTAATGACGTGCTATACGGTCAGTCTGGTTCGGACGTATTCGTGTTCGACACCAAGCTTGGCACTGCAAAGACGGACCGGCGCGTAAATTTTGATAAGATTGCTGACTTCAACGTCAAGCAGGATTCTGTGTGGCTTGATAATGCCATCTTCAAGAAGCTTGGATCAGGCTCTGAGTTTAAACCAAAGCAAATCAAGAAGGCATACTTTGAGATCGGCTCCAAAGCTGACGACGGGAACGATTACATCATCTACAACAAAAAGACAGGTGTGCTCAGCTACGATGTCGATGGCTCTGGCTCTAAGCAGGCGATAGAGATCGCGCAACTCTCGAAGAACCTCAATATGACTTACAAGGACCTCTTCGTCATTTGATGGCCTGCATCACGATGGCGAACTCAATGCTTGAGGGGTGCTCGCGAACCAGCTTACGGCACTGTTGAAGCATTCGCCGACGGCCGCCTCACGAGAGTGATTGCTTCTTCGCTGACTGTCGGTATGGAAATCCCTACTGACAGTCAGCTAATCACTCACATCGAGATCATCGACACGAGCCGTCGCTGGCGCTGGCCCAAGAGCGAATAGATACGCATCATCTAAGAGAGCCTGCCGACTCCCTGTTTGACCTCGGCCACCACACGTCGGCACGGCATCTCGAACCAGCTTCTGTTCGCCTGCCGGGTCCGCGAGACCATCACTCAGCCGCCGGCGCCGCTTCATGTGACCCCGCGCGGCTGTGCCGGGCCAAACCTGCTAGCCCGAATTCTATTCGAGAAGTTTGGCCAGCACCAACCTCTCAATCGGCCGAGCGAGCGCTATGCCCGTAAGGGCATCAACCTGAGCGTGTCGACGCTGGCCGATCAGGTCGGGGCTTGCACCATGACGCTGCAGCCGCTTCACGCCTAGATCAAGACTCATGTTTTGGCGGCCGGGCTCCGCCGGCGGCGCTCTACTATGCCTCGCGAGATCGCCGGCACTAATATCCCGCCCGGCATCTTCAAGGCTTTCGCGGCATCCTGCAGGTGGATGCCTACAGCGGCTGCAAGCTGGTTCTACGATCCTGCCCTTCCGCCCGGGCCCAAGGCCTGGCTGTTCACCAGCTCGGATCTCAACAGCCTTCCGCTAACAAAAATTATTAGTGGAACAAAAGTTAGGGCTGCTCGGGCACGAGAGCGTCCAATATTGGCTGCACCCAAGCGTCTTTCTCAAAGTTGTACAAGGCAAAGTCTGGATCGAACTGCCAGTATGCCCAGGCCCAACCATTATTTTCTGCTAGTCTTGCGAGGGAGGAGATATAATGAGCTCGCTCCTTGATGTCTGCCGCATCGTAGACCCCGAACTCGCCGAGGAATATTGGCCTTTGGTTCTCTTCGGACCACCGTTCGATGTTGCTGAAGTTGAAGTTCAGCTCGCTCCAGTCCTTATCAGAACCCCAAGAGAGCGATGGCAGCAGGCGAAGCCTTAGGTCCCAAGGGGCTTTCTGATGGGTAAACTCAAAGGGCCTGTAGTAGTGGATCGTCACAATAATATTTCGATCTGACTCCGGTAGCTTAAGGTCCGCCAAGTGCTCGTAACGATAGCCTCCGGCAGGACCTACGATGACATTCCTTGTTGGGTTCGTTTTCCGGATGACCGTAAGAGCCTCGCTAACAAGCTTGTTCCAGATAATAGGAGTTACGTCTCCTCCGGGCTCGTTCAGGATCTCGAATAAGACAGTAGAAGGTTTGTTCTTGTACCGCTTGGATACTTGATCCCAAAACGCGATCAGTTTGCCTCGGCAGGCCACTACATCTGTATCACAGTCATCATCATGTTCATCAATAATGACAGTGAATCCATGGGAGAGAGCCCGGTCTATCACGTCGTCGAGTGTCTCAAGCCATCGAGCGTTCAGTTGGTTAGCTTCGTCCATGTGTCTAAAGGAAAACAGGTTTAGTCTAACGGTCTGAAATCCGGCCGATTTCAACAAAGCGAAATGCCGCTCCTTGAACCGAATGTACCTGTGCGCATCCCAGATTGGATCGTAACCGAGGATGTTGATTCCACGGCCCATCGCTTTCACCTGGTCAATCGCGCTTATCGGTGAATAGTCTTGTGCGCTGACCATCGCGCAGGGCACCAGTAACGAAAAGAGGGAAATGACGCCGATGCTGACCACACGTCGAAGGGGTGAGGCAAATATCATAACGACTCCATGAGAAATGGTCCTTCGCTGCATAGAATCTATCGAGTCGGCACACCTGCATAGTTGTCGACATGCAGCGTGATATCGACTACGTCCCCCGGCAACAACTTTGTCTCCTCATCAGCATCGATGCGCTCCCGCCCATTCCGGCCGCTACGGAAGACTTCGAATGAGGGGCGTCCACCTGAGCCCCGGACAAGCTGAGATTGCAACGTTGAGGTATAGAGCAGCTTTTCACTGACGGTTTGAAGCCGAGTCGTGACCTGCGCAATGCGCAGGTTAGCTTCCTGCAACTCAGTGAGAACAGACATGCGTCTTTGGTCATCAGTCCGTTCGAGCTGGCGCGCGTATTCGGTCTGCTGGCGCTCTATGTTGCTAATCTCCACGATTGTCTGAAGAAGCTGCGTGGAAGACATCAGGGCGGCACGACGAGCTTCTGAGATGCGGACGTTGATCGTCGTTCCCTTCTCGAGCAGCTGCCGAAGCCTTTCAAGGTCAGAGTTATCCGCTTGGTTTCCCTCTTCATCCTTGGCCTTTTTTTCAGCCAGGACTCTAAGCTGCATTTTGGCCTGATCGATAGCATCTCTTAACCTGGACTTTTCTTTATCTAGGTCGGATTTTCGCACCTTTAGCTGCTCTCTTTCCGTGCCGACGAATTTCTGCACTGTCTCTGGAGATACGGGTAAATCTAGCTTCGGCGTTGGAGATACATCTTCCCCAAGCTCCGTGCGGAGCCTCCATGTCTGCGCTTGGATGCGTGCGAACTCGATCCACAATGACTGGTACTCTGCTTTTAGATCGGCAGATTCAAGGATTGGATTGTTCATCCTAAAGCGCATGACATCGTACCCGCCTGCAACAGCCACAGCCTGCCGCACAGTCATTCCTGGCCGAAACGGCTGCTCGCCTGGACGGGTGACATCCCCGTTCAGGTAGATCGGCCTGTACTCGGCGACCGTGAGGCTAATATCATCTGGCGAGAGGACATGAGCGATTTCGCGTCCCTCAGGCGTTCGTTGGCGGTAAATTTTACTCGAGACCTGCTGAACGACTTTGGCTCGCAGCTCTGACAGTGTTAGGTCGGCTGCCTCAGCTTGGCCAAGAAGCGGAAGAGAGATGGTTCCATCAAACGCGATTGGTGATCGTACTCTAAGTTCCTGTGCTCCTATGATCGTCATCTCCACAGCGTCACCAGGCCTTAATCTGTACTCCTCTGATGTGCGGGCTGTCTCCGCTGACCAGGAGATTTGGCTCTGAGTGAAGATGAAGAGCAAGCAGCATAGAGCGGTTCTATAGTAATTCATCAATTGCTCCGCCTTGGTGCATCAAGCACCTTTGCATTTTACGCCTGCCCCTCAGGCCTCCGGGGACACAAATTGCCGGTCAGGAGACGCAAGCAGAGATATCAAGTTGAGATGAATAAGAGACCTAAGGCCAGCTACTCCAGGGCAGATTTCGTCTATTCCGCAAGCTTAATCCGGATGATAGCGCCGTCCTCACGTCGCTCCTGCATTTCGTTACCCCTCAAGAAAGTATTGTCATAAATTTCCCATTCCAAGATTCCAATGTCTAGGCCGGCAACTCCGAAAAGCAGTTACGGGAGTTCGCCACGAAGACGTACGCCTTTAGCGTTACTGCGAATTTCTCGCCTAATATTCTACGAAACGGTAGTGATATGGCCCTTCTCTATCGCGGGGAATGCTTCAAGCGAGTTTCCTGATCTCTTCTGTGCAGGTGCGATTTGGTCGAGTATCCCAAAGATACGATCTTCTTAGAACGAATTTGCAGTAAAAAATGAGCACGATCACTCTGCTTTGAGTGGAATGAGAAACGCCGTTCCGGGTTGGGAGCATCAGAATGCTGCAGTCGATACCGCGTCAGAAACAATCAATGGGCGCGCTTGAGACCGTGCAAAGAATGTCTGCAGAGAATCCAGAGCTCTCCAGCATCAAGCATGCTGGAAAAAGAAATGTGCGAGTTCTCTTCATCCAGACTCAAGCCGAGAATGCTGGAGCGCAGGAAATTGCGAGACTTGTAGCAACAGGTTTGGAGCAACGCGGTTACGTTACAAGACAGCTCTTTTTCTTTCGACGCACGGCGTCATTCGACAAAGACGAGACCGCCGAATTCTGTCTTCTGAAGCGTCCTTCGAACCCTTTGGCGCTTATAAGCCTCATAGGGCGTTTGCGGAAGAAAGTTAGAGAATTCAAACCCGATGTTGTGCTGTGCTTTCAACATTATGGGAACTTGATTGGCGCTCCGGTAGCGAAAGCCGCAGGCGTGCGTAATGTGATCGCAAACCAGAACACGTCAAAGCTTCTAACATCGAAACTTATCCGTATTCTTGATCTCGGGCTCGGGGTGTCCGGAATCTTTAGTCGTATCGTTACCGTATCGAGCAGTGCAGAGGCTGATTTCACAAATTACCCGCAATCGTACCGAAGTCGCCTCACACGGATCGACCATGGAGTTGCCGTCAAGCGTAGTTTCATGGATCGCAATGCGGCGCGGCTTCATTTCGGCCTGCCAAATGATGCAGTGATCCTAGGTTGTGCCGCACGGCTCCACCACATGAAGCAACTAGATGCGGCGGTTCGCCTGCTGCCACAGGATCCAACCTGGCATCTCGCTCTCGCTGGGCAGGGTCCAGAGGCTGAGAGCCTCATGAAGTTGGCACGTGAATTTGGCTGTTCGAACCGACTTCACCTCGTAGGGGAGTTGGACACAACTGGAGTGGCGGACTTCCTCGCCGCTCTCGATATTTTTGTGTTTCCGTCCCAGGCCGAAACCTTCGGTCTTGCTGCGGTCGAGGCAGCTCAAGCCGGCGTGCCTGTAGTTGCAAATCATCTGCCTGTGCTGGATGAGGTACTTTCGAAGGATGGAGAAGCGTGTGCCGTTTTTGTTGACGCCAGTGATCCGGTCGCGTTTGGGAAGGCTGTAGCCGCGCTGATCTCGAGTCCGGCCGAGATGGCAATGTTATCTGCTCGGGGGCGGCGTCTAAGCACGCGATACCCGGTGGAATCCATGGTCTCAGCCTATGAGGATCTCATCCAAGACCTGGTTTCAGACTAGGATGAAAATTATGATGATCGATAGCATTATCATTGATCGTTCTAGGTTGCGGCGCTGGCACCTTGATCTGGTGTCTCGCTTGTCCAAAGGAAGAAAGCCTGTCGCTCTCGTCCTATCCGATGGGGAGTCTCTTCCAAATTCAATCGAAATTCTTCTTTCTTTAGAGAGGTTCATATACCGTTTACCTGCCCCCCGCGCGAGCGATAGAGTCGAGAATGCGTTGTCATCAGGAGATAAGATTGAAGGGCAAAGTTTAGACCTCAGCATTGCGGGAATTGGGGGCCCGGGTGCGCTTCGGCTACGTTACGATGGATTGGCTGACGAAAGCGCACTATTCGGCGCATTGTTGTCCGGGCGCGTTCCGGTCATTGAAGTCACCAACATGGAAGGCACGAATAGGGTCGGGTATGCCCTGCCTTCTATAGAGACGGCTGAATCTCTCACTGAGGCCTACGAGTCTGTTGCAGCACGTGTGAGTACTCTCATTCTCTCTGTGCCGAAGGCGGTGCTGTGCCGGAATATGCCGGCAATCGTCCAAACCACTCCCGCGAGTCCACGTGCGGCTATTCACTATTTATCCCGTCAAGTCGCTTTCTCGGCGTTGAAGCGGCTGTACAGACTCTGCACAAGAGCTCCGCACTGGCGAGTGGGCTGGCGCCATGTGACTGGCTCCGGCGTGTTCGATCGTGGCGATATTGGAGGGACCCCGTGGAATGACCTCCCGAATCCTGGCGACCGATTCCTCGCGGATCCTTTTCCGGTCATCTGGAAAGGTGAGACCTGGGTCTTTGCTGAGGATTTCGAACACCGCACTCAAAAGGGAATCATCTCCGCTGTGCCTTTTGGCGAAAACGGCCCAACAGGCTCTGCGCGACCTGTTTTAGAGATGCCCTGGCACCTATCTTACCCATTTATCATCGCTGATGGTGGTGAGATATGGATGATACCGGAGAGCTCAACGGATCGAACAGTTCGCCTGTATCGTGCGGATCCCTTCCCAGATCGTTGGGTTGAGGAAGCCATACTGCTAGACTCCGTAGAAGCAAGTGATGCCACAGTCGTGCGCCATGAGGGGCGTTATTGGATGTTCGCCGTAACACGGGACGACGCTGGAGCGCCATCGGATACTCTTTCGCTCTTCATGGCAGATAAACTGATTGGGCCATGGCGCCCCCATCCCGCAAACCCTGTTCTCATTGACGCCTCGGCAGCTCGCCCAGCCGGCAACATGGTTTACCGCGATGGCCGGCTATGGAGACCGGTGCAGGATTGTAGAAATGGCTATGGTCGCGCTCTTGGACTTGCTGAAGTTACGCATCTGGACGATGAGCGATTTAGTCAAACTGTACATACGATACTTCGGCCGGGTGCTGACTGGCCTGGGCGTCGCATTCATACCCTCAATAGGGCAGGGACTCTCGAGTGCATTGACGGTTCATCGCTGTCGCTCAAAACGCCTAAGCTGTTTCCGCACTATCGTGACAAACCGATGGCCGGGCTCTCGAACTTGGCTTCCGGCAGTCCAGGAGTCACGGGTATGATCTCAGCTTTGATTTCATGACTAGTGACCTGCCACTGAAATTTTCCTCCAGGTTGAGTTAGAGTCCGGCCCCTCACAAGGACGGACAATGAAGCGTTCAC
>NZ_JAERQE010000091.1 GCF_016734765.1 Microvirga soli
CCAAGCAGTTCCTGCGCAAGGCACTCAAGGGGCATGGCCGGCCCGAGAGGATCATGATCGATGATAGCCAGACTAACCGAGAAGCGATGCTGTCCTGCGATACGGAACACCGGCTCCAAGATAGGTCGAGACGCGATCTGAAGCCGATCCGGATCAGGCAGAGTGCCTACCTCAATAATCGAATCGAACAGGATCATCGGGCGATCAAGCGGCGGATCCGGCCGATTCTGGGATTCAAGTTTTTGAACAACGCTCGCGTGATCCTGGGCGGGATTGAACTGGTTCACATGATGCGGAAAGGACAGGCGAAATATGCCCACAATCTGCAGCTGTCACTCGCGGAGCAATTCGATCTGCTCGCCGCATGAGCTCTCCAGAAGTACCTGATCCTTTCTCGGCTCTGATCCGGATTTGCGACAGAACCCTTCCGCCAGGGTGATCAGATTGTGGTCGGCAAGCACGAGGGAACAGTCGAGCGCATCGAGGCACCGGCGACCCTGATCAGGACCTACGATGGCAAGCGGGTGATCATCCCCAACAGCAGCGTCTACACCGAGTCCGTCACCGTCAACACGGCCTTCGAGCAGAGCCGTAGCGAGTACGATATCGAGATCGGGTACGGTGACGATGTGGGGAAAGCCTGCGAGGTGATCCGCGGCGCCCTGAACGGAGTGCCGGGCGTCTCCGATCAGCCCGCGCCTGAAGCCGTCCCTTGGGAGCTGGCCGGGTCCAGCGTCAACATCAAGGTGCACTGGTGGACCCGGCCACAACGCGCGGAGGTGGTGGATGTGCGCGGACGCGTGATCGAGGCCGTTCAGCAGGCGCTGGGTCATGCCGGCATCGACCTGCCGTTCCCGACTAACGTGGTGCTCCTGCACGATCAGACTGAGGAGGCCGATGGGGACCGCACGCGTCAGCGCGAGGGATGGCCTGCGGGCGACAGACCGCCTGCCCCACGTCACCTGAACGAGGTCACCGTTGATGGTGCGGGAGAGCCCAAGCGGCAGGACGACGCGACGCGGACGGACCGCCGGCGCCACTGACCGACACAGAAGCCAGCTCATGTCTTGAAGCCACGGCCTTCAGGCAAGAACCTAAGGACAAATCCTAACGCTTGGTGCCCCAGGGTCGGGCGGCTGATTGGGGTAGATTCCACTAACTGGTCGGTTCGATCGCTAAACCGCGGGAGGCCTCACCAACAACGCTGCACCAGAAGCCAGGCTAGGGCGTTGGTGTCCACGAGTGCCTTTCCAAACATGAAGGACCCGATACGGTGGCCACAGGCAGAGCAATAGTCTCCGCTCATCCTCTACTCCGCGCCGAACTGCACGGAGGCGGTGAATGATGCATGTTGTTCGTCGGGGACAGGGGCGGCCCCTGCTCCTCGTTCATGGCCTGGGGGGTAGTTGGCGGTCTTGGAGCACCATCCTTCTTGCCCTTGCTGAAGAGCGTGAAGTGATTGCTATCGATCTGCCCGGCCACGGCGGCACGCCCGCCGGAGCCGGTAGCGGCACCTTCATGGGCCTTGCCGACAGTGTTGATGCCTTCATTGCCGAACAGGGGCTTTCGGGAGCCGATGCCGTCGGGAGTTCGATGGGAGCGCGGCTTGTGCTGGAGTTAGCTCGCCGGGGGAGCGTTGGCGCGGTCGTTGCCCTCGATCCGGGAGGGTTTTGGCGCGGATGGGAGCGAACGTTCTTTCGCACAACCATCGGAGCATCCATTCGGCTGGTCCGTGGTCTTGGGCCTACCCTGCCTATGCTGTCGCGCAACGTGGCGGCACGGACTGCTCTCCTGGCGCAGCTCTCTGCGCGACAGTGCGCCCTTGCTCCCGAGCTTGTTGCGACCGAGCTGAAGAGCTATGCCGCGACGCCCACCTTCGACGCTCTGGTTCAAGACTTGGCTCAAGGGGCGGAGCAGCAAGGACCAGCCGCACCTGGTTCCGGTCCGGTGGTGATCGGCTGGGGCCGGCAGGATCGCCTGTGTCTGCCGCGCCAAGCAGCCCGTGCGCAGGAGGCGTTTCCGACCGCCAAACTGCACTGGTTCGACAAATGTGGCCATTTCCCAATGTGGGATCAGCCAGAGGAGACAATACGGCTCATTCTCGAAAGCGCAGGCGGCACTCACGAGAGACCCACTGGAAGTACTTGAACAGTCGCCTTGGACCTGAGGCAAGCAGCATTTGTCGGGTACCGGGTGTCAGATTTCAATCACTGGCATCCGTGTGGCAGCAACCCCGCGATTGATCCCCGGGCACCGCAGGCAGAGCCGCTTCCCGGTTCCTACCGTGCTTGAGAGCTGGGCCACCAAGGTAGATCAACCTCCGTCGCAAATCCCGAATGAGTGTGGAAGGTCCACCTATGCAGTGCTCCAATCCGTCTCATCATGTTGTCCCTGTCGTCACCAAGTTGTCTCTACGATCCGGCAACGAATTCAACTGGGGCCAGTTATCTGTCCAAGTGTTCTGACACGTTGCAGGCCTTTCGGGCACAACCTCATCGAGGTCATCCAGGCAGCCGGAAACCGAACACAAGGATATCCCCATGAGCGCTCGGCACTGCATTTATGGCTCCGTTGCCCTGGTCTTTCTCGGCTCCAGCCCTGTTTGGGCACAACCTTCCGCCCCTTGTGGCGATGCGACCCGGGTGAGCCGATCGGACACCCTCAGCAGCATCGCGGCTCGCTGCGATACAACAGAAGCCGCCATCCTGCGGGCCAACCCGGCGGTTGAGGGATCCGATGACCTTCGGGTCGGCCGTGAGCTGAAGCTCACGGCCTCGACAGCCCAACCAACAACCGAGCGACTGGGATCGCTCGCCCGGGAGGCCGGCAGCGCGCTGAGTGGAATGGCGCGGGATCTCACCTCGTCCGTGGACAACCTCCTCGACAAGAACCCGGACCTGCGGCAGCGACTGGGCGTCATCGGTGACCGCATTAGCTCCACAAACGTCGACGTGAGCAAGGCCGAGGTCGCGCTCACGCCCGGGAATGGCACGATTGGTACGACGGTGACCGTATCCGCCAAGGGTCTCCCCTCCGACACGGCGGTTGTCATCGGCGGCGGCGCACCTCGGACCGCCTACGAGATTCTCCAGCAAGGCCGGACGAGCGCGGATGGAACACTCCAAGCAAGCGTGCGAATTCCTGACTGGAGCACGGGTCAGGAGCGTTTCGTGGTGACCGTCTCCGCCGAAGAGGCGGAGTGGAAGGTGCGTTCCGCTCCCTTCCAGATCACCGACACAAAGCTCTGACGGGCGCCGCATACCAGCACCTGACCGGCTCGCGCGTCCTGAGTGCGGGAGCCTATACCCTGGCATGGTAGATGATGGCGTCCGCCCCTTGCGCTGCGGTCCACTGGGCGTCCAGCAGGCGACGCATCATTGCACTTGTGGCTCCATCATCTCGAGCAGGAAGGAAGGCAAGCAGACGGCCAGCCTTGGCAAGGCTTAGAGGATCATTGGAAGCCAGGCATCGGCCGTCACGGGCACCACGACAGCACATGCTGGAAAGCTCCCGCCGGAAGATGGGGTGATATGCCGGCGGATCATCCCATTGTGGAAGTTGATTGCGGACCGAACACTCGCGAGCACACCTCGGTGGCTGCACCCTGGTGGAGTTCACGGGTGTTCCCCCGTTCGGCCGTATTCTGGATCTCAGGAATGGTGCGGGCGTAGCCCTCAAGGGCGCCCACGATATAGGCTCCGATCAGCAGATCCGTCATGCTGCTGTGCGACGGGAGGAGCGCCCCGCGCTGTCCGGTGATGGCGAACACCTGATCCTCCACATGGCGGCTCACGCGAACGACCATCTCCGGGACCCAGGCAGGTTGTGCGGCCTTGCTGGTCCCAGGGCCACGAAGCCAGTTCAGCATCGTCCTTCTCCTGACCTGCCCTCAAAGGGATGCCATGGCACTCATGGACCTCATGAGCCCAACGCGCAATCCCGGCGAGCAGCAGAGTTACTCCTGGATTGTTGAACGGAGCGAGGCTTGAGTGTGGTGATGAATGGCTCAACCCTCAGGACAGCATCCGCTGGAACGCCAAGCCAAGCGACGCGGTTGGTTTAGCATCGGGCCGGCCATTCAGAAGAGCCGCGCCCAAGGACGAGGAACAGACGCCATGGCTCACAGATTCGGGGTTGGCCAGCTTGTGCGGCCAAGGGAACGGGTTCTCGAGAACACCGGGATCTACGAGATCCTGCGCCTTCTGCCCTCCGGACCTGATGACGAACCACTCTACCGGATCAAGGCCGCGACCGGGCCGATCCAGCGCGTGGTGCGTGAGGCCGACATCGTGCCGGCGTCGGCCTCCTCGCACGGGACGGGCTGAACGGGGATTGCCCTCAGCGCATCAGATGAACCAGTGCCGATCCGGCCTGTTGTCATTATGACCGCTATTAAGGGCGGCGGAGGTTTGATGTCACTGTACCGGATCGTCTTGGCTCTCGTGGTCACCGCCCTCCTCTGCTTGGGCCCGGCCAGAGCGCAAGAGCGCACCATCAGGGTTGGCGTGCCGGCCGGAGCGCTGGTTCAACTCGTGCAGGTTTTGGCTCCTATGTTTCAGGCCGAAACCGGCATTGGCGTCACCGCCACCGAGCTGAACCCAACTGCACTGCTGTCAGACGCTGGCGCCGATGCGGCTCTCCTTCCACGACGCCTTGCTGAAAGGCTCCAGCCAACCAGCCAAGCGCCCTCTCGGGTCGCCTTCTCGGGTGATGTCATTCTGGTGGGATCACGGGCGGAAATGGCCCGGGTGCGGGGTTTGAAGGATATCAGGAAGGCCTTGCGCTGGATTGCCTCGGCTCGCGGCGCCTACATGTCCAGCAGCCCAGCGCTCGGCACGCGGGAGCTGGAGCTGTCCCTGTGGCAGAGCATCGGCGTCAATGTTCAGACCCGCTCGACCTGGTACCTCGAAGGCCGCGGCGATGAAGCCAGCGTGCTCAAGCAAGCGGGCAACATGGGAGCCTACCTTCTGGTCGAACGCATGGCGTGAGCGGCCCAGGAGAACCGGCGCGGTCTCGAGGTGCTGGTGGAAGGGGATCCGGTTCTGCTCACCGACTATGTCAGTTACCTGGTTCGGGAGACCTCGCACGACGCTCGAGCATGGTTTGATTGGCTGTCGTCGGAGCCGGCCCGAACCGTCATCGCAAGCTTCAGCTTGAATGGAATGAAGGTATTCACGCCGGCAACCGGCAGCGATGCCGAAGGCCCTCCCTCAAAGACGTAACCGGGCTCATACGTGGTGTGGCGAGCCGTGCATGAATGTGCGGAAGTGCGGCTAGGCTCACCCAGCGCCGTCTGGAAGCGGCGCATAGTACCATACTGGATGTCAGGTTCCCGCTCAGTGTCCAGATGATCGTATTCCACGGTTGGCCTCGAACAGGAACCAGATGCGTTCCTCGGTCTGGTCGATGAACTCCTCGAGCATGCGCTCGGTAGCGACGTCGTCATGGTCGTCGGCGAGGTCGTGCGTCTGCCGCATGAAGGCTGCCAGTTGCCTGTTGTCTTCCAGCAACTCGGCGAGCATGTCAGCCGGCTCGACATACTCGGCGTCATTGTCGGGAAGGCGTTGCAGGCGTCCGATGTGACCGACCGAGCGCAGGGTGGTCCCACCGATCTTGCGGGCCCGCTCCGCCAGGGGATCAGTCATGGCGAAGATCTCGGCCGCCTGTTCGTCGAACATCCGGTGATAGTCACGGAAATGGGGCCCGCTGACATGCCAGTGGAAGTTCTTGGTCTTAAGGTAAAGCACAAGGCTGTCCGCGAGAAGCGTGGTCAGCGCCGCTGCGATATCTTCGGTGGCTTGCGGTGACAGGAAGGTTGGGGCTTCCAGGCGCGGCAAGGGGCGGCTCTTGCGCTCTGCCACGATGTCGGCCGCACCCTTCGTCTTGGTGGAGACCTTCGTCTTGGTGGACTTGCGTGAGGAGGGAGCCTTGGCCATGCGCAATCTCCGCGGTTGGACTGACCGCACCTATCATCGGTGTCTGGCGGCGACGGGATTTCCGAGCACCGCAGGCTGAACCCGCGCAGCCCAGCCGGGTTCCTGGCGAGCCGACTCAAGGTCGAGGCCGCTGGTGTCTAGGAAGCCGGGAGAGCAACCCTAGGAGGCGCAGAGTAGGGCGAGCCACACACTCAACACAGGCGGACATACGGTCTTACCATAGATATCGCTTGTGGTCAGAATTTCTGTCGCGCGAGGTCTGGCGCAGGGGAACCTGTTCGGCCGCAGCGGGCTTCCTTGAGGAAGTTCTGAGAGCACCCCAATGTCTGATATCCCCTATCCTGATACGCCACAGCCCGACATTCCCGTGCTTCCAGAGCCGGACTTGCCGACACCAATCCCCGAAACAGAACCAGACGACGCACCTGACCTGCGGCCCGACCCAACGGAGCCGCCAGGAGATGATGTCCCGAAGGCAGGCTAACGTAACCTCATCCCCACCCGCGTCAGCGGAAGGCGGGGTGTGGTGTAGCGAGATTGAGATGCTTTAGTCAGCAATCGTCAATGAAGCAGCGATGACACGACTCTTGATGCTGGCCGACCTGTGGTAGTGGCTTGCCTGCTGAAGCATGTCCGCGATTTGAGATAGACCCTGTCGGTCCAGCTCATCTGCCATCGTGGCCAGAGTTGAAGCTATTCCCTCCTTGACCTGTGCGCCTTTCTCCAAGGCCGCCCCGTAGTCTAAGGCAGCTCGTCTCAACTCAGCCGCTGGGTCCTTTCATTCTTAGCTTTCCTCGCTTCTGGTAGCGGGATAATGGTGCGGACTGCGGGGATCCACCTTGGCAGCGCCTAACCATTGATTTGGCAAGGTTTTTTCTTGGCTCTGGTTCCCTTATTTGTAGTTGGGATTTGCAGCCGCGGCAAGGCCTTGCAGCGGGTGTAGTGCGCCCGTGGACATCGAGGATGCTATCGGCCGCTGGGGCAACAAGACTATGGGCATGGGATACAGGGAAGGGTATCGTCTGGAGCAACTCAGAGACTTCTTGGAGAAGGTGGACTTGGAGTAGGCAGCACCGGACTTCCCAAGCCCGTCAACCACCACCGGACGGTCTGCTGCGTGGTATACAGCGATACCCAATAGGACATTGAGGAGTATCGGCTGTCGGCACCCAGGCAGGGTCTAAGGTCTCATCCCTGACACACTGGGTCACCGCTGACACGTAACGGTCATACGTCACTGGGCCGGTGTGGTCTTGTTTCGGAAAAATGGAGAGCACTTCTTATGATCCAGGAGGTGCTCCATGCCCCAGACACGCTTTACGAAAGAGTTTCAGGATGAGGCTGTTCGGCTCGCCCTGACCAGCGGCCGCAGCCGACGGGCGACTGCTGAGGATCTCGGCGTCGGCCTGTCGACCCTGCGCAACTGGATCGACCGCCGCCGTGAGCGCCAGATCGACGATCCACCGGCAGATCGGCAGGAGGACATGGTAGCCGAGCTGAAGCGGCTGCGGCGCGAGAACGAAATCCTGCGCCAGGAACGGGAAATCCTCAAGCGGGCCACGGCTTTTTTCGCCAAGGAGGGAAGTCGATGAGGTTCCAGCTCATCGATGCGGCGAAAGAGAGCTTCCCCGTCACCCGTCTGTGCCAAGTCCTGGGTGTCAGCCAGAGCGGCTACTTCGCCTGGCGCTCGCGTCCAGCCAGCCCGCGCCAGCGGGAGGATCTGGTTCTGTTGGCCCACATCCGCTCGGCCTTCACTCTCTCTAACGAGACCTACGGCAGTCCGCGCATGACCCGCGAGCTGCAGGATGAGGGACTGCAAGTCGGTCGCCGTCGGACCGCTCGACTGATGCGGGAGAACGGGCTCAAGGCCCGGCAGAAGCGGCAGTTCAAGCGCACCACTGACAGCCATCATGCCTTTCCGATTGCGCCCAACCTGCTCGAGCAGGACTTCTCGGCCACACGCCCAAACCAGAAATGGGCTGCTGATATCTCGTACGTGTGGACGAACGAGGGCTGGCTCTATCTGGCCGTGGTCCTCGATCTCTTCGCCCGGCGGGTGGTTGGCTGGGCGGTGAGTGACCGGCTGCACAAGGAATTGGCGCTCGAGGCGCTGCGCAAGGCTTTGGCGATCCGAAGACCTGGTGAGGGGCTGACCCATCACGCGGACCGCGGCAGTCAATATTGTTCGATCGAGTATCAGGCCGAGTTGAGGAAGCGCGGCATCCGGATCTCGATGTCCGGGAAGGGAAACTGCTATGATAATTCGGTGGTCGAGACCTTCTTCAAGACCTTGAAGTCCGAATTGGTCTGGCGCACGGTGTTCCACACCAGAGCCGAGGCCAGGCAGGCGATCGGCCGATACATCGACGGCTTCTACAACCCTGTCCGGCGTCATTCGACACTGGATTATGTCAGTCCGGTTCAGTTCGAAAGGCTGGCCGGATAGCTACTAAACCGCTCTCCACAAAAGCGGAGCAAGACCAGTGTTGAGGACAGCAGCCCCCTGCCTGGCAACCAGTTGTCTTGCGCCATTGCAGGACATCTGTAGGGTCAAAGGACGGCTTTGGGCCAGTGCGCTAGAGTTAATGCTTATAAGAGCTATGGTAGCAGACACCAGATTGACATAGTCCATCGCCGCCTCCAGACGGTGGCACAAGGCCGAGAGAATGCCTGAAGAGGATGCGCCCAAGCCGTCCGACTGGCGGTGTGGGAACGCACGGAGGAGTGAACTCAATCAACCAAGATGCATAGGATCCCGAACGGTGGGCAGAGGTATGGGGAAGGGAGTCATCTGGAGCAGTTGGCGGCTGGCTGGAGAGGGCAGCCTTGGAGTGTCTGTGAGCTACAGCAGGCGGTAAGGTCTTCCCTCTGATTCGAATGAATGCGACCACCTACCCTGCCGAATTGAAGCCTCTCGTTTACTATAAAAGAGCGGATATTTGCGGTTGGTGAGCCTCGGCGAGTACAGTGGTTTCTCTCTTCATCTTCTGCAGTGCTTGATGAGTTATTTTATTTCAGACATCAATGACGAGACTCTCCGGTCTTTGTTGGAAGCCCTCACAGAGAGTGGACAAGCGGTTTCCATCTTCGATGCCGACGACAATCTCCGGTATGCGAACAAGACCTACCACGGCATGTTCCTCGGCGACTACGACGGTCCTTTCACCTTCAGTGATATCACCCGCCACGCGCATAAGAACGGGCTTGGCGTAAGGATTGATGACAATGATGTCGAAGCCTTCATTGCACGGACCCTGCCTCGGCGTAGAAGCTTTCCCCGCAAGTCGTTTGAGACTGACCTTGTTGACGGGCGGTGGTTCTGGGTCGACCATACGGTTTTACCGAATGGCTGGGTTTTGTCCGTAGGTGCCGATATCACAGCCCTGAAGCAGAACGAGAAGTCATTGCGCCAAGCCCATGAAGTGGCCCTTCAAGCATCACGAACAGACCTCCTCACTGATCTGCCAAACCGCCGCTACATCCTAGAACTGTTAGATGAAGCCTTAGCCACGAATAAAGCGACTGGGTCCAGCCTCTGCATCGCCATGATCGACATCGATAAGTTCAAGGCTATCAACGACGCGCATGGCCATGAGGCTGGTGATGCTGTCCTGCAGCACTTTGCTCGTGTCTGCCGCGAGAGGTTGAGGAAGCATGACCATATCGGGCGCATGGGCGGTGAAGAGTTCCTGCTGATCCTCCCGAACACCAGCCTCATCGATGCTGCCCGTGTGATCGAACAGATCAGGCAGGGCTGCTGCGTGGCGGCAAAGGCTCAGAACGGGGCGCCGACTCTGTCCTACACGTTTAGTGCTGGCCTTGCCGAAGCCCTCTTCGATGATGACGTAACCTCCGCACTGCGTCGGGCTGATCGCGCCTTGTACGCTGCCAAGCGGGACGGCCGGGATCGCACCAAGGTTGGGTTTGAGACGGAAGCTCTCTGGGCGTGGAAACCCAACAATGGCGGGACGGGCGAGAACTGAGTCACAGCGATCTTCGTCGAATTCGTTCAATACTCTTACCGTTTCCAGTTAACCCTCCAGATGCCCTCCAGTGTACTTAGGGTCATATTCATACGGGTACTGTAGGTGAGGAGGAGTACATGGTGATGATCAACATGATTCACCTACTACCCAGCCCTCAGAGCAATCTACAATGACCCTTGGCTCGATCTTGCAGGAGTACCTGTAGTGATGGATCAGCAGGCTCCTGCGGTAGAGTCCGCGCTGGTGGTGGAAATTTGCTGACGCGCCGCGTGTTGGGATGAGGTGGTCATTGGGAGGACCGGCTATGGTGGAGTTGCTCGACTGCACCCCAGCTGAAGGAACCCCA
>NZ_JAERQE010000092.1 GCF_016734765.1 Microvirga soli
AGGCGAGATACCACCGCACGCAGAGCAGGATCACCGAGCGATCAAAATGCCTGCCCTTGAACATGCCGCCCTCTTCCCTGACGCCGAGGTGGCTATAGCTGAAACTCTGAAACAAATTCTTGCGACACATCCCTGTCTGGACCCTGGAACTCGACATCCGGCCTGCGGTCGAAAAATTTTGATCCAGATCGAAGAAATTGACAGGCTGCTGAGGAAGTTAGTCGTAATGCGCCTTGAGGACAGCCTCGCCATGGATGAAGGATAGCAAGTTGCCAGCCGGGACGTGGGGTGGTTTTTCTACCGCTACGGCAAGTATTGCGTCCTTTTGACGTATGCTTTGGCGGAAGCGCTGAAATGGGGCTACACCCGCGTGTACTGTTGTGCCGTAGGGTACCCGGCCGATTGGATAGCGGCTGCCCCGTCGACAAAGGACCAACGCAGTAGCGGCCTGCCGCTGGCCTGCGCACGTTAAGACGAGCACTGATTTTCCTGCATTCTGCGGAGAACAAGCATCAAGACAATGCGGCCGGCCAGAGGAGTTCCCCCGTTTCGGATCCGCAGGTCTTCTCTTGAACTTACGTCATCCCTGATCGCCGTAGTTAAGATCAGGCTCTCTCATTCGGACTGAATGCGGGCCGCCTTACTTCTCTCATCACGAAGCCCCTCATGTCATATGTTGGCGTCACCACAAAGTGCGATGATCCTCCCAATCTTTGCATCAGCGATTTCGGCAAGGACACTGTCGGGTGAAGTCGCCCGAACGCAACGCGCCAGCGCGCTCAACTCCGCCAGAACGCCTATGAACCATGTGGCGGACTTCTCGGAGAGAGTGGCAACGGCTCGCCACTCCATGTCCTTGAGCCTGGCCCATAGGTGGTCGGCGGTACTGCGATGATTGTGGATCCAGTCTGGACAGGCGAGCGGTGCTTCGTTGGACTTGGATGGGCAATGACGGCCGAGCATCCTCATGCATGAATCGTGGGTAGCGCAAGAGCTCTGCCGGGGACGATGATCAGGCGACAGTCTGGTTGAGCCGACAGAGCAGGAGCGGACGTTGACCTACTGCGCCGGCCTGGAGGTCTCATAGAAGGAGACCCTCAGCAGTGCAGTGATGCCCTCTTCTTGACGCCGGAAGGGTAGGTGCCGATATGGCCAATGGCTTTTGACTGAACGCTTCAGGGCAAGAGTGGGAAATGTTGAGACCTGTTCGAGGTCGGAAGAGCTCTCGCGAGAAAATTCTCGACGCGGCTGCGGAGCTTGTGAGCGAAATCGGTTCGGGGCGGCTGACACTGGAAACCGTCGCCGAAAGGGCTGGTCTCAGCAAGGGCGGTCTGCTCTACAACTTTCACACCAAGGAAGCGCTGCTTCAGGCCATGGTCCAGCGCCTTGTCGACGAGGTCGCGGCGGAGCGGGAGACGCTCCGAGTTCAAGCTGAGCCCGGGCGCAACCTGGAAGCGCGCCTGTGCACGGCAGCGCTGCTCAAGCTACGCAGAGGCAGAATGAGGGAGGTCGCCAGTGGTTTGCTGGCCGCGTCGGCCGAGAACCCGCACCTGCTCAAACCTGTGCGCGAGGTCATCAAGGCCACCCTGGAGAACCTGAAGGTCACGTCGGACGATCTGGACGCGGCGCTGGTGGGCTGGCTGGCCATTGAGGGTCTGAATAGCCTGGAAATGCACGACCTCAGCCCCTTCTCGGAGGATGAGCACGAGCGGATCGTCCAGGCAGTCAACCGGCTGTTACGTAACGGAGTCGCCGAATAGAACCCATGCGCGACACAACTGGGGCCAGCGCAAGATCTGATGGGGTAGAGGTGATGTCACGGTAACTTTCGGTCAGCAGCTTGTGGCCTAACAGATGCGGCATGACCAACCCCGTCAGCTACAAGCGCCATCGTTTCCCGCCTCAGATCATCGCCCATGCTGTTGGTTGTACTTCCGGTTTCCTCTGAGCCTGCGGTTTGTCGAGGAGATGTTGCTCGGGCGCGGCATCGTTGTGTCATACGAAACCATCCGCCGGTGGGGCAGGAAGTTCGGACCGGCTGATGCCCGGCGCCTCCGCCGCAAGCAGCCAAGTCCTCATGACGTCTGGCATCTGGATGAAGTGGTCATCAGCGTCGCTGGTAAGAAGCACTGGCTCTGGCGGGCTGTCGACCAGGATGGATACGTGCTCGACGAGATCGTTCAGAGCCGCCGCAACACCAAGGCGGCCAAGCGCCTGCTGACCCGGCTGATGAAGAAGCAAGGCTTGGTGCCCAAGCGCATCATCACCGACAAGCTGCCCTCGTACGCAGCTGCCAGGCGCAAAGTCATGCCAGGTGTTGAGCACCGGTCTCACAAGGGCCTCAACAACAGAGCTGAGAGTTCGCATATCCCGCTGCGAAAGTGGGAGAGCCTTAATGCAGGGCTTCTGGTCTGCAGGAGGTCTGCAGCGGTTCACCTCGGTCTTTTCTACCGTCAGGAACTTGTTCGTTCCGCCCCGCTCGCACCCGTCTGCCCTCGCCACTCACCTTCACCGTCTCCAGGCTATGGCGGCATGGGAAGCGTCGGCGGGCGTACTCGCGTGAAACCAGTCATGCAAGCCTTCTTGCGGCCTCTTCAGGTTACCGTAACATCACCCTTAATTACTTGAGTTTGCGGGATTTATCAGAGGATGGGGCTGGCTAGGGATGTTCTGGAAGACCAACTCTCCTGAAATGCCGGCCCGGAGAGCCGATGGAATAAACCTTGATCCTGATCCGTTATTATTATCGAAGGCCTCGTAACCCTTGCCTTCGCCCAACTTCAAGCCCCTTTAGGCATTCTCGCGTCAGGGGCTTTTTTCTTGCGCCGAGCTGAAACAAGGCTGGGCCGGATGAGTTGAGGTCGTGAAGGAAGTCATCCTTCTGATGCTTGGAAACCTCTTGAGATACAGGCCTCTTCGCCCCTTGGCCGTTGCGGGTGAGGAGGCCTTTCCTTTGCCCATATCGTCGATCTTACTGGAATGGCTCACAACGCCCGAGGCTGTAAATCTTTCCCAGACCTGTCGAGATATATGTCACTTGGTGATGACACTGCGGATCGGCCTCCCATCTCGCAATGGCACCCTCCGTGACAAAGATATCTAGTCCGAGCCTTGCAACGAAGTGGAAGCCCGGTCTTCGTGTACGATCAACGTCATCCCAAGAGATCTGCATCTTGGTCGTCCGCTGATCCGATAATGCTGACATAACAAAAAGGATCCCACGCCGGAGGCCGGGGGCAGCAGGTCTAGAGGGAGTGACGATGCAGCAGGTCGCCTAGGGTGCAAGGCTTGGCAATCGGCCTCATTAGCGCGGTTGTCGTGGCGAATTTGCGCTCGGCGGAAAGTTATCGTCAGTATTCACGAGTGCGCCGGTGCCCATTTCGCAGCCGATTTTACGCAATAGCCGCGACAGGCTTCCATAAGCACGCGGGAACACTTCCCGAATACGCCAGACCGCGTTCCAAACCGACAATTATGCGAAATCGCGCAGCTCTAAATGATCGCCCCGCGTGAAGAGGGCTTGGCTGTCGCTCGGCCTGCAGAACGCAAGGCGGCATCGATACAACGCGGCCAGTGCAGTCGCGACGGCGCGGCGGTTCTCGGAAGTCCGCTCATAGAGAAAAGCCCGCTCGACCTCGATCGTCGAAAGCAGCAATGTTTCTCCTAGCGCTAAGGTGGCTAATTTGGCTTGCAGGTCTGTCGCATTCATGAGGCATGATCATCGCTAGTTCCCCGCCTGTCAAAATGACAATTCTGCGAAGTTCGCGCCTGAACTGCCTTAGGTCTTAAATCAGAAATTCCGCTTGGGCATCCTGCGCGGATAGATCCCGCTCGGTCTTACCTCTGAAACAGGGCGGATGTGATCAATCACCCCAAGATACGCCACGAGAGCCACAAGCACAGACCCGATGGCAATAACCAACAACGACAGGCTATCCATAGCACGCCCCTAAACCATGCCGCCTGAGACCTTTAAGATTGTTGTCTCTTAGGCGGCGCTCATCAACGCATCTGAGGAGTTACCTCGCCTGTGTTAGGCGCTCGGTGGTTTATCTGGATGCTGGAAGACCTGTCACTGACAGATAGTGGCCCCAGCAGACCCGATCAAATGTGTTGATGGCTTTGAAATTGACTACTTCTGCAATGACTGAACCGTGGCCTTAGACCTTGGCAGTAATGTGGCAATCGCCCGATATTCGACGGAGATAGAAGAGCTAAAATCCTCCTATCTCATGAGCAAAGCTAGACAAAGTAAGAAAGTTGTCAGGAACCTGCATCCCGCCGAGGGACGCGGGTGAGAGATACCGGATCATAGGACCATTCAGGGCTTCTCCTCAGTATCCTCACGAGCCGCTTGAGCGCGTCTGGCTCGGAGCCGCCCTCGTGGTCCTCAGTAGGCTTGTGCCTAATCTTTTGGATCATTGCTTTGATGTGCTTGGCAAGCTGATCGTCCATGTGTGTCATGAGACACCCTCCAGGGACCATCTAGGCTCCTCAGCAATCTTGGCTGGAATATGCCTCACTTGAGGTCTTTTGCGGCACGCAGCGGGATTGTCTTAGAAGTGTCGGATAGCCAACAGACAATATAGGTTTGGCTGTGTAGGTGAAGAATACCGACCCTTAAGTTTGCCCATACGGGTCGGACCTTAGAGCATTCTCTTGAGGCCAAGGGGCGCTTTCTTTTTGCCTGAACTGATCCGTCAGTTGGTCTGAAACTATACCTAATGGAGATTGGCTGTAGGGCATTTGAACCTAAGTTTAGGGTTATCATGCCGCGCTACAATCTGTTTCTCTACAACCAACGCAAGCGGGCCAGGTATCCTGAAACCCTAGACCTTCCCGATCTTGATGCTGCTCAGCGCGTTGCTCGTAGAGTGGCGAACATCTTTATGGACGTGGTCCCGTACTGGAGTGACCTGTCTCCCGATCAGCAGGGTCGTTACGTGGTCGAGATTATAGACGAGGCGGGTGGACTTCTTCTGACCGTGTCATTCAAGGACACGGAGGAAGGGAAAGCTAATCAATCAGAGGTCAAGCCCGAACCATGAAAGAAGCCCCACCAGATTGCTCAACTGATGGGGCTGGAAAGTCTCAGGAGGAATAGCCTCAGCCTAGCAGATGCTTTGGCTAGGTCCGTGCGGTGGAACACCGGAGCCGTCGAACCCATCTAATGTAGGTCCGTACGGTCAGGGCTATCATCTTTTGGCCGAGGGTCACACATGTGATCGAGAAGATCACGACGGAGACGTTTCAGATCACGCTGCAATTGCTCCAGCCGAGCGATCAACTCACCATCAGTCATTTGCGCTGAGGCCCGACCCTTCGTCTGTTGTAGTTGATCGTGCATGATAGTCTTCAACTCCGTGAGCAGGGTTTGTCCCATGCCAGGAACCTTTAGCCACTGTTTGGCAGTGAGGCTGAACACTTCTTGAAGCGTTGGGCACCGTCCTTGAAACTGCACTACAATTGCGTTCCTCAACCTTTGAGAACAGCACTCAATTGGAAACGGATCATCTGGGAGCATCGGAGCCGCTGTGGCTGTGTGAATGAGTAAACTAGCGTAGGTGCGCCTCCTAGCCTTACTAGGACCAGCATCCTTATGACCTAGGCCTTGATCCAAGTGGGGGCATTGGCCGGACCGAGGTACGGCGGAAGAGGATTGCAAAGCCTAAAGGAGAAGCCCCACCAGGGGCATCGTCAACTTAAACAGGTAAAGACCGCTTTCTGGTGATTTCAGGGATTCCTTGGCGGGTCTAAGCTATTGAAAACGCGTGGTCGGTTCCAGGCCGAAACACCGGAAAGAGCAAGTAATAGCGTTAAGTTGACGATGCCCCTAGCACCGACCCCACGGTGGATCTGCCAGGTTAACGGAACCGCACTATTCAGGAGGGGCACATGGGTCACTACGGGTCCTCGCCTGATAGCGTTACGAGCGCGCATCGTCCCACGGATATGGGCAATGCCCTTGCCCGAGTCATGCTCGTCCGCACCCGGTGGCAAGCCAGCCTGCGCCACATTCGGCCTGGGTAGCCCCGCATCTGCGCTTAATGGGGACCGGCAGGACGAGGCGCGCCTGTAGATCCAACCGCAGTTGGTTCGTCGCGACGGCGGCCTGCCCCCAACGCATGGCTTCGGCGTGTCTCTTGACTTGGATCAATGCAGATCACATATTTCAGAAAATTCTGAAATTACAGGACGTTCCGTGAACCTCCCTTCCCTCGTCCAGACCTTCGTGCTCCACTTCGGCGAAATGGGCTCCCGCTGGGGCATCAACCGCACCGTCGGGCAGATCTACGCCCTGCTCTACCTCTCGAAGGAGCCGCTGAACGCCGAGGACATCGTCGAGCGGCTTGGCGTCTCCCGCTCCAACGTGAGCATGGGTCTTAAGGAGTTGCAGGCCTGGAACCTCGTCCGGCTCCAGCACAGGCCGGGCGACCGGCGCGACTACTTCGGTACTCCCGATGACATCTGGCTGATCGTTCGCACGCTCGTGGAGGAGCGCAAGAAGCGCGAGATCGATCCGACCATGACGCTCCTGCGCGAGGTGCTCATGCAGGAGCCTGCCAGCGCCGAGGAGCGCCATGCCCAGGAGCGCATGCGCGAGATGCACGACCTCTTCGAGCTTCTCACAGGCTGGTACGCCGACGTGCAGCGGCTCGACACCGAGCGCCTCGTCCAGCTCCTGACGCTGGGCTCGAAGGTGCAGAAGATCCTAGAGATGAAGGACCGTCTCTTCGTCGTGCCGGGCTCGAAGAAGAACCGCCGCGACGATCCCAAGGACAAGTAATATGTTCGATCAGTTCGACGCCCTGCTGCTGGCGCGCTTTCAGTTCGCGTTCACGGTCTCCTTCCACTTCATCTTCCCGTCGTTTTCCATCGGGCTAGCGAGCTATCTCGCCGTGCTCGAAGGGCTGTGGCTGTGGACCGGGCGCGAGGTCTACCTCAACCTGTTCAAGTACTGGCTCAAGATCTTCGCCCTCGTCTTTGCCATGGGCGTGGTCTCGGGCATCGTCATGTCCTACCAGTTCGGCACCAACTGGGCCGTGTTCTCCGACAAGGCCGGGCCGGTCATCGGGCCACTGATGGCCTATGAGGTCATGACCGCCTTCTTCCTGGAGGCAGGGTTCCTCGGCATCATGCTGTTCGGCATGGGGCGGGTTGGCCGAAAGCTGCACTTCGCCGCCACCCTTGCGGTCGCCGTCGGCACCTTCATCTCGGCCTTCTGGATCCTGTCCGCCAACTCGTGGATGCAGACCCCGGTCGGCTACGGCATCAACGAAGCCGGGCAGTTCGTGCCACAGGACTGGTGGGCGATCATCTTCAACCCTTCCTTCCCCTATCGCCTCGTTCACACGGTCTTTGCCGCCTATCTCACAACCGCGCTGGTCGTGGGTGGCGTCGGTGCCTGGCATCTGCTGCGCGAGCGCACCAACAAGGGCGCCCGGGTGATGTTCTCCATGGCCATGGGCATGGTGGCCGTCGTGGCCCCACTCCAGATCCTGGCCGGGGACATGCATGGCCTCAACACGCTTGAGCACCAACCCGCCAAGGTCATGGCCATGGAAGGGCACTTTGAGAGCCACCCGGACGGCGCACCCCTGATCCTGTTCGGCATCCCCGACCAAGAGGCCGGCACAGTGCGCAACGCCATCGCGATCCCGAAGGCTTCATCCCTCATCCTCAAGCATGACATGAATGCGCCCCTGAGCGGGCTCGATACGGTCGACCGCGCAAACTGGCCCTACGTGCCGGTGGTGTTCTGGTCCTTCCGCATCATGGTCGGTCTGGGTTTCGCGATGCTGGCCCTCGGGGTATTCAGCCTCCTCGCCCGGTGGCGCGACAAGCTCTACGACTGGCGCCCGCTGCACTGGCTCGCGCTGTCGATGGGCCCGGCAGGATTTGTCGCCGTGATCGCCGGCTGGGTCACCACCGAGGTCGGCCGGCAGCCGTTCACCGTCTACGGCCTGCTCAGGACGGCGGTTTCGGCTTCTCCGCTCGAAGCTCCGGCGGTGGCCGCATCGCTCCTGACCTTCATCGTTGTCTACTTCATCGTGTTCGGCGCGGGCACCGGCTACATCCTCAAGCTCATGGGCAAGGCCCCGCATCCGGGCGAGACCGGGCCTGAGGCCGGGCGCGAGCCGATCCGCACCGCCGGGATCACCCCGGCCCCTGCTGTCAACCCGGCCCGCACCCTCGGCGCGGAGGTGTAACCTATGCCAGCTCTCTTTGATCTCCCCACCCTCTGGGCCTTCATCATCGCCTTCGCGGTCTTCGCTTACGTGGTGATGGACGGCTTCGATCTCGGCATCGGAATCCTGTTCCCGTTCTTTGCCCCGGGGCCGGAGCGCGACAGCGCCATGAACTCGGTCGCCCCGGTCTGGGACGGTAACGAGACCTGGCTGGTGCTGGGGGGCGGCGGCCTAATGGCGGCCTTCCCGCTGGCCTACGCGATCATCCTGCCGGCTCTCTACGCACCGATCATCGCCATGGTACTGGCGCTGATCTTTCGCGGCGTGGCCTTCGAGTTCCGCTGGCGCGACCCCGGCCACCGTCGCTACTGGGACTTTGCCTTCACGACAGGCTCCGTCGTCGCCGCCCTCGCCCAGGGCATCACGCTCGGTGCCCTGCTCCAAGGTATTGCGGTCGAGGGACGTTCCTATGCCGGCGGCTGGTGGGACTGGCTCACGCCCTTCAGCCTGCTGGTCGGCATCAGCCTCGTGGTTGGCTATGCGCTGCTCGGCGCAACCTGGCTGGTGATGAAGACAGAAGGCGCGGTCCAGAACCACAGCTTCCGACTTGCGGGCAAGCTTGCTCTCGGGCTGATTGCCTGCATCGGGCTGGTCAGCGCGGCGACGCCGTTCCTGAGCGGCGCATATTACGAGCGTTGGTTCGCTTGGCCGCAGGTGCTGTTCACCGCCCAGGTGCCGCTGCTGGTGGGCTTGTGCTCGGGAACGCTGCTGGTCAGCCTAGTGCGTCGCTGGGAGTACTGGCCCTTCCTGCTGACGCTCGCGCTGTTCGCTCTGTGTCTTCTCGGCCTCGGCGTCAGCATGTTCCCTTATGTGGTTCCGAACGCCGTCACCATCCACGAGGCCGCGGCGCCGAATGTGAGCCTTCAGTTCATGCTGGTCGGTGCGAGCGTGCTGATCCCAATCATCCTCGCCTACACCGGGTACTCGTACTGGGTGTTCCGCGGCAAGACGGGACACGAGGGCTATCACTGATGCAGAACCATACTGCACAGGGTTCTGCCCTGCGTCGCTGGCTGTGGTTCGTCGGCCTCTGGGCCGCCGGCGTCGGCACGACGGGAGCCGTAGGCCTCGTCATCAAGAGCTGGCTGACCTGACAATCGGAACAGCGGCCAAAGGTGCGGCATCACGATGCGCAGAAGCACACAAACGAAGGATCAAAGATGACCGCGATAGTTGGCGCAAAGGATGCCATCCTCAAGTGTGGCCTCGACTACTCCTTTGCCGATCCGGCTGACGGGCCTGCCTTCTTTGTCCTGATAATGATGGCCATTCCTGCAACGCCTTCGGGGTATGGGTCGAGTTGGCCTACGAGCCGTCCGCGTGGGTGCATCTGCTCACGACGCTGCCTTTCGTGCTGCTGAGCTACATTCCCCCGACCCGACCCTTCAAGGCCTTGCTGATCGCAAGCCAGTACTTCCACAAGGCCGAGGACGGCCGCCTCGCAATTCACCACCAGACCATGTCATAGGGTGGATTGCTGCTTGCGGAGGTGGGCTATCCCTGCCACAGCAGAGCCAAGTGTGGTCACGTCCGTCAATGAGTGTAAATTCGGGTGCGGTTTGAGGTGGCCATTGGTCAGCTCGCCTGTGGGGTG
>NZ_JAERQE010000093.1 GCF_016734765.1 Microvirga soli
ACCCCACGGGCGTTCATGTCAATCCTTTGCCTCGTCAGCGCATTCATCTGGACCAAATGAATGTCAACGCACTCTAGTGTTTCTCGACGAGACCTACGTCAACACCAAGATGACCCGCCTGCGCGGGCGCTCGCGGAAGGGCCAGCGGTTGCGCATGAGCGCACCCTTCGGCCATTGGAAAACTCATACGTTCGTGGCCGGGCTGCGATGCAACGAACTGAGTGCGCCGTGGGTGATCGATGGCCCGATCACCCGCTTGGCGTTCGAGGCTTACATCGAGACGCAACTGGCGCCGACGCTGAGATCAGGCGACGTGGTGATCCTCGACAACCTGACGGTCCACAAGAGCGAGAGAGCGGCGGCATGCCTGAAGCAACGCGGAGCCTGGTTCCTGTTTCTACCGGCTTATTCGCCCGACATGAATCCCATTGAGCACGCCTTCGCCAAGATTAAATCCCACCTGCGCAAGGCCGAGGCCCGAACCTTTGACGCGCTCTGGCGCGCGCTCGGCGACATATGCAATCTCTTCGAGCCACATGAGTGTATGAACTACCTCAGGGCCGCTGGATATCCGTCCGTGTAACCGTCCGATGCTCTAGAGGGTGTCGGGAAATTCGGGGGGTTCCCATCTGAAGGAGCATGACAGCCCTCTGCTATGACACCGACCTGAGCGATGCGGAGTGGGCCATCCTGGCGCCGCTCCTTGCCCTCACATTCCGCCGCGGGCGTCCTCGCAAGCATGACCTGCGTCAGGTGCTGAATGCCATTCTCTACATCCTGCGCGGCGGAGAACCCTGGCGGCGGCTGCCGCACGAGTTTCCGCCTTGGCAGAGCGTGTACGATCATTTCCGGCGATGGCGCCAGCGTGGCACGTGGCGCTCGATCAACGATGCCCTGCGCACCCGAGCCCGGATGCTGGCCGGGCGCAGTCCGGAGCCTCACGCTGCGATCATCGACAGCCAGACCGTCCGCACCAGCGAGGCCGGCGGTGATCGCGGTCATGATGGGGGCAAGCGGATCTCCGGTCGCAAACGGCATCTGGTGGTCGACACGCAAGGACTGATCCTGCACGTGCTGGTGCATCCGGCCGATGTGCATGACCGGCGCGCGGCGGAAGCCGTGTTGGCAGACCTGAGAGGCCGCTATCCGGATGTGGAATGCCTGTTTGCCGACATGGGCTCCCAGGGGCTGGCCACCTGGTTGGAGAAAGAGCTCGGATGGACGCTGCTGATCGTGAAACGACCAAGGCGCTGGATGCGGGTGCCGGCCGATCAGCCTGCGCCCGAGATGCCGGCTGGGTTTACGGTCCTGCCGCAGCGCTGAATTGTGGAGCGTACCTTCGCGTGGCTGATCCGCAACCGCCGCTTGGCCAAGGATTGGGAGGGCCTACCGGCTACGACTGAGACGTGGATGTATCTCGCGATGAGCCGCCTCATGACCAAAAGGTTAGCCCATGCAGCAGGTTAATTTCCAGACACCCTCTAGCCTTGCGCAGGCTGCCTCGCCTGGCGATGTTCACCGCCCAAGCCTTTAGCCAGGACCACTTCTTCACGCGGGTGAGCATAACCTGCGCTAGCTGACCTTGAGGCCAAAGTTACGCAGCAGGCCGCGGATGTCACTCTCGATCGCGATCGCCTTCTCCTGCATCAGCTTGCGGGCGGTCAGCAAAGCCCGACGCTGCTGGCTTGTGACGGTCTTCACGTGCACCGGCCGGAACAGGTTGACCCGCATCATCTGGGCGATGCCGCGGGCGTCGTTGCGGTCACTCTTGTTCACCTGGGCCTTGAGGAACGCCTTGGTATGCCGGGTCTCGATGCAGACCACCGGCAAGCCTGCTTACGCCAATCCGCTGAACAGCCACTGCGACAGCGGGCCGGCCTCAAGCCCGAGCCGGGCCAGCCGCCAGGCCGGATCCTGGAGCACACGGGCAAGATCCTCAGGATGGCTGGGTGCCTTCATCTCACGGCAGATGGAACCCGTCTCGTCCACGATACAGATTAAGGTCTCTTTGAGGGAGACGTCCGGTCCGGCGTAGTGCTTCATGCTGCGCACCCTTTCCTGATGCTTATGAGGGGACACCCTCACGCTATCATCAGCTCGAAGCGCTGCCTTCTAACCATTGCCGTTGCAGATGAGGCTCAAGCCGAATACCCCATCTAAACATTTAGCGTGGCTGGCTGAGCGCCACCCGGATTAAACGGCCGCATCGATTTTATCGTTGAACAGATACACCACGCTCACCGACTGACTATACAGCAGCGACGCCGCAGAGTTACGCTGCTTTCAGCGCCTCTGGCATCAGGTGCATGCAAGGGACTGTGTCGGCATGCTGATGAGCGGCAATTGTGGGGTAGTTCCCGACCCAGCCGAATGGCACAGACAAGGTCGCCGAGAACCTCCACTATCCAATGGTTCAGCACAGTTGCGTTGGCAAGGCTTTGCAAGAGGAATGTCGTTCACTCCCGACAGGACACAACACTGCTGGCCTGCTTTGGATCGGCAAGCCTTAAGGCCGCTTGAGGTAAGTTGGTAGATATGAGACACTTTATCTGCAAATGTGATCAACAATTTCCAATGTATCTTAAGGTCGTCAACAAAGCTGCAAGGAAGAGCCTGATTACAAAAGTTGCAAGTTAGATCAAGCGTATTAGCAACAGCTATGCAGTACGCTCGTTCCTTTGTGAAGGTTCGTCTCCGGGCGGCCTCGCAATAGGTTCTGGTGTGCCATTTTAGAAATACCTCACCTAATCGATCGCAATTCTAAAGTCTCTGCTCGTTTAGCCGGCCAATGCCTCCCAATTATGACGCTTTATGCCCAGTTATTTAAGGAAAAATAAATGGGAACACTAACGGAAAAGCAGAAAAAGGCTCTGAGGGAGGCTCTGTTGTATGCGTTTCCGGAGCGAGACATTTACTCCTTATTGCGAAGTACTTTCGGGATAAACCCAAGAGCTGTTATTCAAGTTCCTGGCAGGCTCGATTACGAATTGTTCCAAGTTGTTATGTGGGCGGAAGATAAGGGGCGAACGGAAGACCTGGTATCTCAGGTCATCAAGCGAAAGCCGGCCCTGGCAGAGATACTCAAGCTGGCTGGCTTTGAGACTCAGGCGGTTTACCAGACTAGTCCAGCACCTACGCTCAATATTCCCGCCGCAAGCTCAGCGCATGAATACTTGGAACGTGCGACGTATTCAGGTCAGGGGATTTTTACGCTCGATCCGTTTATTCAACGCTTCTTAGACCTACGTGGGCAGGTCTGCCATATTACGGGATCTAAATCTGGCACTGGCTTTTTAGTCGCTCCTGATCTGGTACTCACGAACTTCCATGTTGTTGAGGTTGAAATTGCCCAAAGCAAAGGTGCTAATATTGCCTGCCGATTTGATTACCTATCGGAGGCGCAGCGCGGTACTGTATTTCGACTGAAGGAGGGAGATTGCCGTAAGTGGTGCCTCGCGTATTCGAGATACTCCTCAGGAGATCTGGGCTCGGGCGGCCAATCTCCTACTCTGCAGCAACTCGACTACGCTCTTCTTAGGCTGAGTGAGCCCGTAGGAGCAATGCTGAGCACTAGTGGGGCGCGGCGAGAGTGGGTCAAACTTCAAGGGACAATGCCGATCCCGAATGCTGAAGCAACTCTTCAAATCATCCAGCATCCGGAAAATAGACCATTGTCGTACAGCGTTGGGAGAAGCCTCGGTGTCACGGCGGAAAAGGTACGTCTGCGCTACACAACTGAGACAAAGATCGGCTCATCCGGATCCCCTGTTTTCAACGCCGAACTCTCACTCGTTGCTCTACACCACGCAGCCGAACCTGGTCCTCGAGATCAGCCCGGAGAGTACAACCAAGGCATACCTATCCAAGTGATAGTGTCCGATCTGATCGAGAAAAAGGTTAATAAATTTTGGGAGTAGAAGCCCATGCCAGAAGATCTAGATCCTATGAGCGGGTCGACGGTAAAAAAACTCATCCTGCTCGGTGAACCCCTTACCCGCGGTCGCGACGAGATCTGCGAGGCCCGAAAAAACACCGAGGAGCAACTCAAACCGATTCTGTCTTCCTCTGGGATAAATGTTGTGTATTGGGATGACGGCTGGGCAGGTAAGCTAGGTCCTTCCGTCAATACAGGTGATGAAGATGCTCTGTTTCTCCAAGTGGTCGATGAGGATGCCGCCGGCATAATTGGGGATCAGCCAGACTTGCTAACTTACCCGCTGAGGCGAAAGTTGGGGCAGGCTGATCTAGGAAAAACGATCCAAGTTGTCGTCTGGAGACACGACGGCGGCGGAACTGCAATGCAAACGGGACAAGCGCCCGAGATTGTCACATTCATATCATGCACGCGAGCAGATCTCCCAAAGCGGATAAAGTCAATATGTAATGCTCAGCGTCAGCCGCCGGTCATTAGTCTAGAGCGATATACGGAGGGTAATAAGCCTATCGGCGACACTCTCGTGGCCATTGTTGCAGCCTCTACAGAGAGGTGCGATCCTCCTATACCGCCTCTGTGGGGCTTTGAGCCAACGAATTCGGCTGATGAAGATATAGATAAATCCCGCTTGGTGATCAATAAGATCCTAAGTACGTACGGCCCGAAAGGTGGGGTTATCGTTGCGATCCACGACTTGAGCCTCAATGCCCCGATGGATGCGCTGGCAGCACTTAACGCAATCCGCTCTCGCATGATGAACTATGAATACTTGCTAAGTGATGAACTTGCTGCTGTTGGGATCAGCCCCGAGCGGATTTTGAAGCTAGCCGTTGTCATGAACATGCGCGAAGTTCTTATCGGCGGTGAATTCCCGGAGAACTATAAAATCGAAGGATGGGAAGTGGTAGGCATGGAGAGAGACAACGAACAGGCTAGGCTGACCAACGACACTGATCGAGCTCTTCTCAAACGTAAGGTTGATGCTCTATTGGATGCGCAAACATGAGCACAGAAGATCCGCAGTTACAATCAGTCCAAGGCATACTGGAGGAGTTTTGCCGGGCTTACATGCTGGAGCGAGAGGTCGAACGCCTAAGGCGCGAACATAAAACGGCGCAACTTCGGAAGATACAAGGGGAACTGCTCTCCCTATTGAAGGATGCAAAGGGTTTTCCAAGACCGCCGCCACGGGCGTACCCTGGCCTGAGAAGTTTCACGTCACGCGAGGCTCACCTGTTTTTTGGGCGTCGGCGCGAGGCATCTGAACTACGCAATCGACTAGCGCGCAGTAACGTCGTTGTCGTGCTGGGGGGATCCGGATCCGGAAAATCCTCATTGGTTTTGGCGGGCGTGTTACCGAGCTTAAATGATATTGGGCAAATAGCTGGTCGTACGGGACGCTGGTATACTGCTACGTTTCGTCCAGGTGACGATCCATGCAAGAACATCACGGAAGCCATTTGGAATGACGTCTGTGTTCCGCTGTTGTCCGCAAGAGGAGGCTCTCAGGCCTTCATTGAGAGCTTCAATGTCGACACGCATCAAATGCTCGTGAACTCGAACGACGAAGCCCTGTCAGACGAAACGCAAAAATCAATCAAACGACGCGTCATCAACGTACTACAGCCCGGCGGGACATTCACGGCAGACGGGTTGTCCCTATTTCTCGAGAAGCTTGATATCATCGACACCCGGTTAGCCGAAGAAAGGCGCACCTTCCGATCTGGGAAGATCAATTTTCTTTTGCTTGCTGACCAGTTCGAAGAGATATTTCGTGACAGTGTACTTCGGGAAAAAGAGGCCGATCTTAAAGCAATAGTTGACGTACTTACCTACGCGAAAGCTCATCAACAAGGGGCTCTCGTTGTCGTCGCAACTCTTAGATCTGAAGAACTTCATAGGTGTTCGGAGATCGACAAACTGTCAGAGTTGATCAATGAAGGATTCTACCTGATTGGGCGGCCAACGTTTCAAAATCTTACAGAAGCCACGATCAAACCTGGGCGTCAAACCTTGAGGGATTGGGGTGTGCGCCCGCCGCAGGCGATAGAGAATAGTAATCATCCAAGTACATTCCCGTTTTCAGAGGATTTCGTTGCGAAACTAAAAGTCTGGACTGAACGCTTTCAGCACGATCATCGAGAGCAGTCCTTCGATCCAGAAGGAATTCGGCGCCAGCAAGCAGACCTGTTGCCACTCTTTCAACATCTACTGCGAATTATCTGGGGAGTAGCAATCGAGCGTTGGTCGAGTGAGACAGATAAATTACCGACAGTAGAAGTGGCCGATATCGAGCTTTGGCTTAAAAATCGGCGCTCCCGAGTATTAGAGTTGCGGAAATGGATGTACGGACAGACAGTTATTAAAACCGCGCGCAGGACAGATGATCCGGATGATTTGTTGCAATCGGTTTTTGATACGGGCTTCGCCATTACGCTGAGTGACGCGATTCTCGGCGAGGCTGGGCGTCCGGCAAGCAAATGGCCAACTACCGTCACAGAAGACATGTCCCGTCGATATAACCTTATTCGAGCGGCGTTCACGGCACTCGCAACACGCGATGCCAAGGGCAACGACGCGCGCAGGCCATGCTCCGCTTCAGAAATACTGCAGGCATCGAATGTCGGCGCTAATGAAGCTCTGCTCAGAGATGTACTATCATATTTCAAAGATCGCAACTACGTGCGTGGCGGCGAAGGCGAGCAGAAGTATGATGTCACGCATGAGGCGCTGATTAGAAACTCGACCGAGTATCAAATCTGGCTTTCAGAAGCTCAAAAGATATACGCCGCACTGAGAGAATCCAGCGCGGCTCTTCGTGTCGCTGGTGGAAACCATACGCATGACGGAAGTGGAGTGCGATCTTGGATCAGAAACGTTTGGAGTAACTTCTGGCTGAAACCGTTTTCCCAAGCAGCCCAAAGGCTCTCAGGAGACAGATGCCGAGATCTCGGCAAGATCTTCGGCCCAGATGCGGTATTCGAAAGTGGTTGGATTGCGCAGCGTGCCGAGTCCGGCCTTGAAAACAAGGATCCAACCGAAGAACTCAACCGCATTCAAGAGGTTTGGGAGAAGGCATCTAGATGGCGGTTCGACTTCAGTTTAGGAGGAAAGCACCCACAGACCATTGCCGAGCGCTTGACCGCCAAGGTGCTTCGCCTGCTCTGGTCACTCCGTTCGGATCCTCCCGTATCCGGTCGAGCGCTCTGGACTGCGCGCGCAATCATGTCGTCGTTGTTGGTCGGCGCAGCTGCCGTCTCAATCGGTTGGAAAGTTTGGTATACCAGCCAACAAAACCAAGATCTTGATGAAAATCGTGGTGTGTTGCAGGTTTTGGCCGTTACTGGCGATGTTGCTTACCCCCGCCAACAAAAAGATAATGAAAGAGCCCTCCATCACATTAAACTTATTGGCAAGCGTTTGATTGATTTGCTTCCGAAAATTGAAGGCAGCGATGCCAAGCGTGATCTGATGGTGGCCGAGGCCACCTTTGATGGCGCAGTACGGTCCTATTTGAAACAAACGTTCCTTGCCGAAGAGAATACGCAAATCAATACTGCCCAATATGAACTTAGGTGCATAAGATTTAATGGAGGGAATTCGATAGGTGGATACGACAAGATAGTATCACAAGATGGCACTCGGCAATTCATCGTCAATCAGGAAGAGGAGTTGATTCAAGGCAGTCGGAGGCTAAGCCATCGTTTAAAGCCAATGCATCGAAAGGATGGTGGAGATCTGATCAGTGCAGAGCTGATCCCTGAAGAAACCGCAAATCCGTTGTTTGGTCCAACGATTGTCTGTGGAGGTGACAATCTCGACTATCTGTTAGTCTGGAGCCAGTTGCCTTCAGTTTCGTGGCCGTTGATTTACCCTGTGATCTGGTTCGAGCTTGACAATCAAATGTACGCTCGGATTGACGAGCCCTATGGAGTAAGATCGCTTTCACCTAAAGTGTCTGAAATATTAACGAAGATGGGCCGGGCCATTACGGATAACGCACTTACACCTAAAGAAACCAGGGATAATCCTGACCCTCTATATCCTGATTATTTCAAAGTCACATTGATGGCGGGTGGGGCTGATCCCTGGGTGTTGATGCGAGTATCTTCTCGTGATGTTGATCCGTTTGATATCTATTTTGCGCGGAACATAAATTTTTCCATTCCAGTTCCGCCGCCGACTAAAAAACTCCCGTCGTGCAACCCTAATAATAGTCCTGCAGATAAGGGCTTCGACCCTACCAGCATCTGCGGTTCGGGTTCGAACGAAGTGAATAACTTGAGAGTAAAGCTGTATTCGTCAGCGTTTGATCGGGACAGACGTTCTGGTGTCGGCGACGCCCCATGCCTACCAGATGCAACGCTATGTACGCATCGGGTAGTGCTGAGTTACAATCCGACTGCCGCTGTCGACGGCACCCTTGTGGATATCAGTCGAACAGAAATAACTAGGGTGATCGCTCCCTCGATCCGCAGCGCGGGTGTCCTGAACGACTCTCTAATTCTAGAAGACAACACATCTACATTCAGAGCTGTTCCGGTCAACACAACTAAGTTGCTGAGCATCCTTTCGGGACTACCGCCTCACTGGGCTGAAGAAGCTGAGCCGACCACCATCTGCCGACTATTCGCCTGCAAGACCTGGGAAACCGCGAAACAGTAACTTTTTGCGCTGACGCGTTCGAAAAATACAGCCCAGTGAGTCACGTCGTGCAATGGGCATGGCTGGCCGTTCAAGGCCGCCTCACGAAGCTTGTTGTGCTGCGTGAGTTTATGTTGGTAACGACTTCGTTGTTGACGTCAGCAAGGCGTACGCGATGCAGCACGAGGTATCTGTACGTATGGTGCGCCCGGGACAAGCTCAAGATCCTGAGGGAACTGAGCGTAGAGGACGCGAGCTTTTCCAAGGTGGCTCGGTGCCATGAGGTTACCCGCCCTCACCTCCACCAATTGTGGCGGGAAAAGCGCTGCAACGGGCGGTCACCCTTTTATCCGCTATCGAGTTGGAGCCTTCCCAAGTTGTGGGCACCACGAGTGACTCAACCATTGCCACGCCGCTCACAGGACCGTCCCGTTACTAACCGGCGCTGCGCGTGGCTAGCCAAAGGAGCCGTATGCGCATCGAACTAGGAGCCCGAGGGTTGCCCCTGCCGACAGGCGGCTACCTTGCTGGATCGGGTGCAGCGCACTCACAGACCGGCCGTTGAGATGCCTCCCCCATAGCTGTCGCTATGGAGAAAGAGCCCTCCAATGCCGGTGAGGAAGATGGTCGGCAATAGTTGGTGGAAGAAGCTGTGAAAGGCTCTCGATTGGATTGATCCCGGTTTCTTGAGAACGCAGCTCTATTCTACGAAGCTCCTGCAGAGTTCCAGGCAGGTCTCGGTCACGTCCGTCAATGAGTGTAAATTCGGGTGCGGTTTGAGGTGGTCATTGGTCAGCTCGCCTGTGGGGTAATTGCCAGAGCCTGCGGGTTGAAGATGGGTGTTGCGAGTTCGGTCATCCCTT
>NZ_JAERQE010000094.1 GCF_016734765.1 Microvirga soli
GCCTGGTCCGCCTGGCGACGCGCGCATCAGGCGATGGCACAAACCTCACATCGAAAGCGGAGGGCGCAACTGTAATGTTAGGCCAATGTGAAGGTCTGCGAATAGCACACGCCGGCCGTTTGTCTTTGGGCTGCTTGAGCCTCAGGTCCGGATCTTGCCGCATAACAGGTCGGAGGCTCTGAGGCGGCTCATCGGCGGGCCGCCTCAAGCAGTCAGATCTCAACCTGTTCCGCGATCAGAAGGGCGTCGTCGACGTCGATCCCAGGATACCGAACTGTACTCTCAATCTTGCTGTGCCCAAGGCGAAGCTGGACCGCCCGGAGATTGCCAGTTGTCCGATAAGTCATTGAGGCTTTAGTACGCCGCAGGGAGTGTGTGCCGTAGGCGAGGGGATCAAGCCTGATCGCGCGGAGCCAGGATGCCAGCAGGCGAGCGTACTGGCGCATTGTCATCGGCCTCGCTCGATTGATCCGGCTGGGAACCGGCGGCTTGCCCTTGTGCAGGTTCTTCGTCTCCAGCCAGCGCCCTGCAGCCTCTCGGGTCTGCTCTGTGATCTCGAGCTGAACCGGCCGGCCTGTCTTCTGCTGCATGATTGTGTCTCGGGACCGCGCCCGTCCGTTGAGGGTCACATCATCGATCCGAAGGGCGCCCAAGTCACAGGCGCGCAGCTTGCTGTCGAGCGCCAGATTGAGCAGGGCCAGATCCAGGGTGCGATGAGCAACCTGGAGCCTAACCCGAATGGACCAGATTTCTTTGGCTTTCAGCGGCGGCTTGGGGCCAATCAGCTTGCCCCGGCTCCAAGGTACGGTGGTTCAGCAGAGATTGCGAGAGATCCAATCTGCATTGCCGTGCTCCTGAATCGAAGCTCCCCGCAAGGAATCTTGGCCGCTTGTGCCGGCAGGAAACCGTGGCTGAGCACTCCCTAAAGCCTTTGTCAGCTTACCAGGGCAAGCCAGACGTACCGCACCTTGCGCCGATCTCCTGCTCGTGATTCAGAGCGGACCTTCCTACTTCAGCTAGCTGAATAGACGAGAGGCATATTCCTAGAAGGCTTCAGCCTTACTCGTGAGCCGGGCACGGGGGCGGAATAGACGCACTTCGACAGAAATGTCCCATTCAGGCCCGCGTGCGCGTATGAGACGTCCTGCCTCAAGATCGGACTCCACGAGGCTCCGGACCCTGGCTTCTATCACCCGTATCACCAAGTGGTGGGACTGAGCTATATGCTGGTCTCAACAGCCGCCAAGCCAGGGGCAGCACTAACCTTCAAGGAGCACGAAGCATGGCCCATTATCTTGGGATCGATGTCGGCACTTCAGCGGTGAAAGTCATCCTTGTCGACGAGTGGCAGGCCGCGGTCACGGAAGCGGATGTTCCCCTGCAGGTCTCCCGTCCGCAGGACCTCTGGTCGGAGCAGGACCCAGAAGCCTGGTGGCAGGCCGTGCAGGCTGCTCTCAGTCAACTCCGCGTGACAGCAGGGGCAGCCTTCGCGGATGTGCGCGGCATTGGCTTGTCGGGACAAATGCATGGGGCGGTGCTGCTCGATGGCAACAACCGGCCTCTGCGCCCCGCGATTCTGTGGAACGACGGCCGCTCCTTCCGCGAGGCGCATGAGCTTGGCGCCCAGCATCCCGAACTCTCGCGAGCAATGGGCGTCATTCCGATGCCGGGATTTACGGCACCGAAGCTGGCCTGGCTCGCGCGGCACGAGCCGGAAGCCTTCCGCGCCGTGCGCAAGGTGATTCTGCCCAAGGACTACATTCGGTTGAAACTGACCGGCGACGTGGTCACGGAGATGTCGGACGCCGCGGGCACCTGGTGGCTGGACGAAGCTAGGCGCGATTGGTCGGATGCGGCCTTGGCTGCGACCGGCCTAACTCGCGACCATATGGCCATCCTCGTTGAAGGTTCGCAAGCCTCCGGCACCCTGCAACCGGAGATAGCCCAGCAATGGGGCCTGTGGAGCGATGTGGTGGTCGCCGGCGGCGGAGGCGATGCGGCAACAGGCGCCGTCGGACTTGGGGCTATCGAGGATGGATCGGCCTTCATCTCGCTCGGTACCTCGGGACAGCTCTTCGTGACCACGCGGGATTTCAACCCAGCACCCGAAGCTCTTGTGCATTCCTTCTGTCATGCCGTGCCCGGACGCTGGTTTCAGATGGCCGCGATGCTGAACGGCGCAAGCTGTCTCGCCTGGGTGGCCAATCTTCTGAAGCGGGACATTGGCGAGCTCTTGAGAGAGACGGAAGCCGCCTATCGCAAGCCGTCCGACGTTCTCTTCCTGCCCTATCTCGCCGGCGAGCGGACCCCGCACAACGATCCGCATGCTCGCGGCGTGTTCTTCGGACTTTCTCCCGACACACAGCAGACGGACTTGGCACAAGCCGTTCTCGAAGGTGTCGCCTACAGTTTTGCCGACGCGAAACGGGCACTCGAGCAGGCAGGAACAGTCCTGACGCAGGCCAGTATCATTGGGGGAGGCTCGAAGAGCAGGTTCTGGACGAAGATCTTCGCCAGCGTGCTGAACATTCCCATCATACGCTATCAAGGCAGCGACAAGGGACCAGCCTTCGGCGCAGCGCGTCTGGCACGTCTGGCCACCACCGGAGAGGCACCGGAGGAGGTTTGCACGGCCCCGAGTGTTCTCGAGACTGTCGAGCCTGAGCCGCAGCTGGCAGAACTATATAGCCCGCGCGTCAAGTCGTTCCGAAGCCTCTATCATGCTCTGAAACCAGAATTCGCACGCTCCTGACACGAAACATGCAAGATTGTTGCAACATTCATGATAGCAACTGTTAGTTCAGAAAGAACTCGAACTGAATTTCGATAATTGCCTGCCCAGGAAAAGTTGTGGACTCCTGTCGGAGGGAGAAAGCGAGGGATTGAAAACCGATTGGCATGAAGCATTTACGGCAGCCATAACACCTGCTCATCCAGCCGCTCAATCAACATGACAGATTGGCTGAATGCGAGCAGATCAGTGCCGCTTCGATGAAGCACCTTTAGGGGAGCGCCCATGACAGGATCCACCCCGATCCTTGAGATGAAGGACATCTCCAAGACCTTTCCTGGGGTCAAAGCGCTCACGAATGTCACGCTCACCGTCTATCCTGGCGAAATTCATGCGCTGATGGGGGAGAACGGCGCCGGAAAGTCCACACTGATGAAGATTCTGTCCGGTGCCTACCAGGCGGATCCAGGTGGAGAGATCCGCATTATGGGCCAGCATATCACCATCGACGGACCTCTCGCGGCGCGGCAACACGGTATCTCCATCATCTACCAAGAGCTTTCTCTCGCTCCCAACCTGACGGTGGCGGAGAACATGCTGCTCGGGCGCGAGCACAAATCCGGCCCGATGGTCGACCGCCGCTCCATGGAGAAGGCCTGTCAGGATGTTCTAGGACGCCTTGGCGTGCATTTCAGGGCAACGACGAAGGTCAGCGAACTCTCGATGGCCGAGCGGCAACTCGTGGAGATCGCCCGCGCCCTGATTGCGAATTCCCGCATTCTGGTCATGGATGAGCCCACGACCTCCCTCTCTTCCCGTGAAACAGAGGCGATGTTCGCGCTGGTGCGTCAGCTGAAAGCGGAAGGTCTCGCCATCATCTATATCAGCCATCGCATGGCCGAGATCTATGAGCTCGCCGATCGGGTGTCGGTGCTCCGCGACGGCTCCTATGTCGGCACTCTTGCGGGCGACGAAATCTCGGCCGAGCGTCTAGTCCAGATGATGGTGGGCCGGGATCTCTCATCATTCTATAAGAAGGAGCATGACGCCCATCAGAGCCGCGGACCGGTCATGTTCGCGGTCCGAAACATGGGTGACGGCGTTCGTGTGCACGACTGCTCGTTCGATCTGCATGAGGGAGAGGTGCTCGGTATCGCGGGTCTCGTCGGCGCGGGTCGAACCGAACTAGCGCGCCTTATTTACGGAGCCGACCCGCGAACAAGCGGCGAGGTCTTTCTTCAGGGAAAGCACCTTTTGATCCATCGTCCCGAGGACGCGATTAATTCCGGCGTCGTCTATCTGACGGAGGACCGCAAGCACCTCGGCCTCTTCCTCGATCTCACCGTGCGCGAGAACGTGAATGTGAGCGTGCTGGGGCGGGATGCACGCGTGGGAGGCGTGCTCAACCTGAGGTCCGCCAAGAAACGAGCGGCAGCCGCCATCAAGGCACTCGCCATCCGGGTAGCTGGGGACGGCGTGCTTGTGGGCAGTCTCTCGGGCGGCAACCAGCAAAAGGTCCTTCTTTCGCGGCTTCTCGAGACGAAGCCGAAGGTCCTGATCCTCGACGAGCCGACCCGTGGCGTCGATATCGGGGCGAAATCCGAGATCTATCGCCTCATCGATGAGTTGGCGAAGCGGAGTGTCGGCATCATCGTGATCTCCAGCGAGCTGCCGGAGGTCGTGGGAATCTGCGACCGCGTGCTGGTGATGCGCGAAGGTCGGATCGAGGGCGAAGTCGGCGGTGCAGGCCACCCACCGGTGACACAGGAAAACATCATCAGCATTGCGACAGGCGTAAGGGAAGCGGCCGAATGACATCCCCGAATGACACCAGCGCGTCTATCCAAGCGACCGGAGCCGCAGGCGTTGATGCGGCGTCTCAAAGCAAGCAGCGCCGCCTCGCCTGGCGCTCAACCTTGCAGGCCATCGGCATGCTGCCGGTGCTCATCATCCTCGGCGTCGTTTTCGAGCTGATGTCCGGTCGGTTTATGAGCTTTCAAAATCTGTCGATCGTGATGCAGCAGGCCTCGATCAATACGGTGCTCGCCGCAGGCATGACCTTCGTCATCCTCACGGGTGGCATTGACCTTTCGGTCGGCTCGATTCTGGCTGCGGCCGCCATGGTGGCAATCCTGGGATCGCTCATTCCCGAATGGGGTATGCTCGGTATTCCGGCAGCTCTGCTGGCGGGCCTCGGGTTCGGGCTCCTGAATGGCGCGCTGATCGCCTTTGCGAAGCTGCCACCCTTCATCGTCACCCTCGGGTCTCTCACCGCCGTGCGCGGCGTTGCTCGTCTGCTCGGCGGCGATACGACCCAGTTCAACCCGCAGCTCCCCTTCGCCTTCATCGGCAACGGCACCCTGTTCGGATTGCCATGGCTGGTGTGGATCGCCTTCGCGGTGGTGATCATCTCCTGGTTCATCCTCAGGCGAACCGTCCTGGGCGTTCACATCTATGCGGTCGGCGGCAATCCGGACGCGGCGCGGCTCACAGGCATCAAGGTCTGGGCGGTCCTGCTCTTCGTCTATGCCTTCTCCGGCCTCACAGCCGGTCTCGGCGGCGTCATGTCGGCGGCTCGCCTGTTCGCGGCGAACGGCTTGCAGCTCGGTCAGTCCTATGAGCTGGATGCAATCGCCGCCGTCATTCTGGGCGGCACCAGCTTCGTGGGCGGCATCGGCTCGATCTGGGGCACGCTGATCGGCGCACTCATCATTGCCATCCTGTCGAACGGCCTCATTCTCGTGGGCGTCTCCGACATCTGGCAGTTCATCATCAAGGGGCTCGTGATCATCGGGGCCGTGGCGCTCGACCGCTACCGTCTCAAGGGATCGGCACGCACCTGACACGAGATACCTGCGTCCGGTTCGGGCGCTTGTATATGCGAGATCCCGGAAGCAGAACCGCCTCCGGGGATCGCGGGGCTAATAAGATAGCTGCAATCAAGACTTTGGAGGATCCTATGGCACTTTCCCGTCTCACACTCAGCGTTGCGGTTGCCGCCCTTCTGGCGGCTCCTGCCTATGCCAAGGACGTGAAGAACGTCGGCATCTCGGTCGGCCTGCTCGGCAATCCGTTCTTCGTCGCGACCATCAAGGGCATCGAGGCCAAGGCGAAGGAGGTCACGCCGGCCGCGAAGATCACCTCCGTGTCTGCGGATTACGATCTGAACAAGCAGTTCACCCAGATGGACAACTTCTCGGCGGCCGGCACCGACATCGTCATGATCAATGCCGTCGACCCGAAGGCCATCGAGCCTTCCGTGAAGCGCGCCCAGGCCGCCGGCATGGTGGTTGCAGCCTTCGATGTGGCCGCGGCCGGCGCCGACGTCACGGTGATGACCGATAACGTGAAGGCCGGCGAGCTCTCCTGCCAATACATCGCCGATCACCTCAAGGGTAAGGGCGACGTCCTCATCATCAACGGCCCTCAGGTCTCATCCATCGTGGATCGTGTCACGGGCTGCAAGAACGTGTTCTCCAAATACCCGGACATCAAGGTTCTCTCGGACAACCAGGATGCCAAGGGCTCCCGTGAGGGCGGGTTCGCCGTCGGCCAGAGCCTGCTGACCCGCTTCCCGAAGATCGATGCAGTCTTCGCAATCAACGATCCGACCGCCATCGGAATCAGCTTGGCCGCCAAGCAGCTCAACCGCAACGAGTTCATCATCACTGGCGTCGACGGCGCTCCGGACATCGAGAACGAGCTGAAGTCGGGCACCTCCCTGATCAAGGCCTCGGCCTCGCAGGACCCGTACATCATGGCGGCTCAGTCCTATGAACTCGCCGTCGGCATCGTGAACGGCAAGAAGCCTGAGAAGAACGTGATTCTTCTCGAACCCAAGCTGATCACCGCAGACAACATCAAGGACTACAAGGGCTGGCAGGCCGTCCGCTGATCTTTAGCTTGACCTGCGGCGGCCATGGCGTGCGCTGTGGCCGCTGCTTCCCATTTATGGGCCATCAGGAGGCGTCCCGATGCTGAAGCAGCTACGCGAACAGGTTCTGGAGGCCAATCTCGAAGTGGTGCGCCGCGGCCTCGTGCTTTACACCTTCGGCAATGTCAGCGGCATCAGCCGGGAGGACAATCTCGTCGCCATTAAGCCGAGCGGCGTTCCCTATGATCGCATGACGGCGGACGACCTCGTGATCACAGACCTCGACGGCAAGATCGTCTGGGGCGAGCTACGCCCCTCATCCGATCTCGACACGCATCTTCACCTCTATAAGTCCTTCCCGGAGATCGGCGGCGTGGTGCATACGCATTCCGAGCACGCCACCGCTTGGGCGCAAGCCTGTCGCCCGATCCCGCCCCTCGGCACCACACATGCCGATTATTTCTACGGCCCGGTTCCTATCACTCGGGAGCTGACGCCGGATGAGATCAAGAACAACTATGTGCTTGCGACGGGCGTCGCCATTACGGAAGCCTTCGGCAACCGCGATCCCATGGAAGTTCCTGCCGCCTTGGTTGCTGGCCATGGCCCCTTCGCTTGGGGCAGGACGTCGGATGACGCTGTGCACAACGCCGTCGTGCTGGAGGCTGTGGCCCGCGTTGCCATGTATACCCTCTCGCTGCGGCCTGACGCGCAAGGTGTGTCGCAGGTGCTCCTCGACCGGCACTATTTCCGCAAGCATGGCGCGAGCGCGACCTATGGCCAAGCGGAGAAGTAGCACGCTGCCCAGTCAGTTACCGATACCCCTGTTCGGGAGAGATCCATGGCCGTTGTAGCAGGTGTCGACTTTGGCACTCTGAGCGTACGGGTCACCCTCGTCGACGACCGCAAGGGCCCGCTCGGGCTTGCCACGGCGGAGTATCCGCTTCACCGCAAACGCGAGAACCCAGATTACGCGACCCAGGCCCATGCCGATCACATGGATGCCCTGGCTCGGGCTATGCGCGGCGCCCTGGAATCAGCCAGCGTGAAAGGTGATGACGTGGCGTCGCTCGCGATCGACACCACCGGTTCCAGTGTCGTGATCGTCGGCGAAGGCCTTCAGCCCCTCGACGAATATTACCTGTGGTGCGATCACCGCGCCAAATCCGAGGCCGAGGAGATCACCCGCCTCGCCCATCAGGAAGGGCTCGAAGCGATCCAATGGTGCGGCGGTGTCTACTCGCATGAATGGGGCTTCTCCAAGCTGCTGCACTGGCTGCGCCATAACCCGGAGAAGCGCGACCGCCTGGTGACGGCGCTCGAGCATTGCGACATGATGGCGGCGACGCTCACCGGCGTCACCAATCCGCGCCAGTTGAAACGCAGCATCTGCGCAATGGGCCACAAATGGATGTGGAATCCGCGCTGGGGCGGTCTGCCCCCGCAGGAGTTCCTCTCGAAGGTCGATCTGCTTTTCGAAGGCATCTGCGACAAGCTCGCTGGCGAATACGCAACCTCCGACGTGATTGCAGGCCACCTCACGCCCTATTGGGCGGAGCGACTCGGCTTGAAGCCCGGCATTCCGATCCCGGTCGGAGCGTTTGACGCCCATTGGGATGCTATCGGGGCAGGTTGCCGGGTCGGGGACGTGGTGAACGTGGTCGGCACCTCCACCTGCATCATCGCCATGGCGCAGGACACCAGCCTGATCCAGGGGGTGTGCGGCGTCGTACCAGGCAGCGTTGATCCAAAACTCGTGGGTATTGAGGCCGGCCTCTCTGCCACAGGTGACATTTTCGAAGCGATTGCGCGCCGCGCCAACACCAACGTCAAGGAGCTCTCGAAAGGCCTGGAGCAGTATCGCCCCGGCCAGACGGGCCTCCTGCGCCTGACCTGGGACAACGGCGACCGCACGGTTCTCGTAAAGGCGGATCTCGGCGGCATCACTCTCGGCTGGAACCTGCTGCACACGGCGCAGGACGAACTGTTTGCCGCCATAGAAGGCACTGCCTTCCACACCCGCATCATCCTCGAACGCATGGTCAAGGGCGGGGTGCCGGTGGAACGCGTGATCAATGCCGGCGGTATCCCTCAGCACAATGCGGTGCTGAACCAAGTCTATGCCAACGTGCTCGGCCGCCCCGTGCTCGTCCCCAACGGTATTCCGACCGGGCTCGGCTCCAGTATCTTTGCGAGCCTTGCGGCCGGATCGCATCCGGATCTCGACAGCGCTCAGGCCGCCATCTGCCTGCCTTTCCGCACCTTCGAGCCGGATCGGGCCGCGCACGCGGTCTACGAGCAGCTCTTCCAGCACTTCAATGCACTCTATTTCGGCTTCGGCGGCGTCTCTGGACCAGTGGAGCTCGACCATGTATTGCGCGATCTCAAGCGGATCGCGGCCCTGTCCTCAGAACCCGCTCCGTCGGACGTTGCCGAGCGCGTGCCGGTCTGAACCCTTTAGATGCTGCCACGACCGCATCAGGAGCCATTCTATGATCTTGGTTTCCGGCGAAGCCCTGATTGATCTGTTCATCGGCACCGCCACGACAACGGGCTTTCCCGCAGAGGCCGTGGCCGGCGGCTCGCCGTTCAACGTGGCGATCGGGCTTGGGCGCCTGGGTCGTCCTGCAGCGTTCCTGTCGGCCTTATCGGAAGATGCCTTCGGCTCCTTCCTGGCCGAGAAGCTCGCCGAGTCCGGCGTGAGTTCGTCCTACATCCAGCGCCTCCCGAACGTCACGACGCTGAGTGTCGTGGCGACCAGCTCATCCGGGCAGCC
>NZ_JAERQE010000095.1 GCF_016734765.1 Microvirga soli
CCGCTATGAGAAGACCGCACGCTCCTTCATGGGTGTGCTTTGTCTCGCAGCTACTATCGATTGGATCAGGCGCTAACCCGCCCTAGGCGTGGCGAGGAGCTTGTGCCAGCCTCCGCTTCCACGCCCTCCAGAACCAAGTGCACGAGCTGCAGCGGCTTTTGGGCAAGAAGACACTCGAGGCCGAAGTACTCAAGGAAGCCTTGGAGGTGGTGGACTCAAAAAAACGGCTGCTGCGGTCCGCCTCGTTGCCGAAGGACGGTTCCCGATGAGTGTCGTCGCCGAGACTCTTGGGGTGGCTCGCTCCAACCTCATCAAGCGGACGCAATCGCAAACCTCCCGCTCGCGCGGCCGGCCGCCCTTGCCGGATGCCGCTTTGGTCGAAGAGATCAAGGGCGTGATCGCCACCATGCCGACCTATGGCTATCGGCGAGTGCAGGCCGTTCTGGCGCGCCGAGCGCATGAGCAGGGCCAGGCTCCGCCCAACCACAAGCGGGTCTACCGGGTGATGAAGGTGCACGGCCTGCTGCTCCAGCGGCATGCGGGCGGCGCTGAGACACGCCGGCAGGACGTGCGGTCGCGCAGTCCAATCTGCGCTGGTGCTCGGACGGATTTGAGCTCGGTTGTGACAATGGCGAGAAGGTGCGGGTCGCGTTTGCCCTCGACTGCTGTGACCGCGAGGCGCTGGGCTATGTCGCCACGACAGAGGGGATCAAGAGCGAGGATGTCTGCGATCTGATGCTCAGCGCGGTTGAGCATCGCTTCGGGCCTGTGAACCGGGTGCCGCACACGATCGAGTGGGTGACCGACAACGGGAGCTGCTATGTGGCGGGGCCAACCCAGTCGTTTGCCCGGGAGCTTGGGCTGGAGCCGCGCACCACGCCGCTGGAGAGCCCGCAATCGAATGGCATGGCTGAGGCCTTCGTGCGCACGATCAAGCGCGATTACGCCCGCGTCAGCTCCTGCCCGGATGCCCGGTCCGTGATGGCCGCGTTGCCTGACTGGTTTGCCCATTACAACCAGCTTCACCCGCATCGGGCTCTCGGCTATCGTTCACCCCGCGATTTCATCGCGGCCCGTCAATCCCAGGAAGCCATGTCCGCTCTTTAAGGGGCAACAACAGCAACGGCTTTCCTCCAACTTGTACAGAGCTCGCCAATCAGTGTAGCGGGGCTTTAGATCAGCTGATCCTGAGGCACTTTGAGTGCAGTTGCGAGGCTTTCAAGCATCTCCTCCTCGATATCCTTGTTGCCTTCCTCAATAGCTTCGATATCCTCTTTGGGAATGCCGCTCTTTGCGGCGAGGTCATCGCGCGAGATGTTTCTCCATCGACGGTAGGCCATCAAGGCGGGCTCGCCGCCTGCGATCGCATAGGTAACATCCATCGGTACGCGGAAGGCATCAACCATCGTCGTCTCCTCCAGAATCCCAGGCTAACACAGAACGAGCTGTCCATGCTGCGGATATGTCACGGCAACCAAGGGAGAGCGCACTGATGCTCGCTCCCGCCCGTCTAGGGGGTCTTGCTGCGTGAGCCCAGACGCATGGCGGTATTTGTCGACACGTGGCAAAAGGAGAACGGATAACGTATCGCACACACCTTTTGAGCTTATGACCTGATCCCTGGAAACTGGACCGGCCAGAGTGAGAATTTTCCCGTAATGTCTCCCGGCTGGGAGAAGGGGAAAGGCCATGAAGGTGTCCAGGTTCTCAGAGCAGCAGATCGCCGTCCTGCTCAAGCAGGTCGATGACGGCGTGAGCGTCGAGGAGGTCTGCCGCAAGGTCGGGATCTCACAGCAGACCTACTACCGCTGGCGCAAGAAGTACGGCGGGCTGATGCTCTCGGAGGTGCGCCGCCTCAGGCAGCTCGAGGAGGAGAACCGGCGCCTGAAGCAGATGGTGGCGGACCTCTCGCTCGACAAAGCCATGCTGCAGGACGTGCTGTCAAAAAAGCCCTGAAGCCCGCTCGGCCGTGGTCCAGCGTTCGGGGCAGGTCCACTTAAAGTGAACGACTTTGATGCTTGTCGTTGAATATGGGGCACTCCGTTCTCAAACGAGGGGAGCCTTGATGGGGATACAATAAAGTGCCTCCATCCCAAACGATCCCAAAAAGGCGAGACGCCATTAAGTCGACGGTCACAGCGTGTTGGCCTGTCGATCTTCCAGTATAGATAAAAGCTTAACTGAGGGTAATGCTCATAATTTATTTTAGTTCGTGCTTTGTTCTGGCACTCGGAGTTTGATTGCGATAAAGTCATTACTCATAAATTACAGAAGCGAAACTGAGATGAGCATGGATAAGAACAAGGCTATCGAAACAGCGATGGCCCAAATTGAGCGTGCCTTTGGGAAAGGCTCGATCATGCGTCTTGGTAGCGGTCAGGTTGTTGAGGTAGAGACGATCTCGACCGGCTCTCTCGGACTCGATATCGCTCTGGGTGTGGGTGGCCTTCCGAGAGGTCGCGTCGTCGAGGTCTACGGACCAGAGTCCTCAGGCAAGACGACATTGGCACTCCAGACCGTTGCCGAAGCGCAGAAAACAGGCGGCGTCTGCGGGTTTATTGATGCCGAGCACGCACTCGATCCTGCCTACGCGCGAAAGTTGGGCGTCAATCTTGATGATCTCCTGATCTCCCAACCGGATAATGGCGAGCAGGCGCTGGAGATTGCTGATACCTTGATCCGCTCGGGCTCTGTGGATGTGCTGGTCATCGATTCTGTTGCGGCGCTCACTCCGAAGGCCGAGATTGAGGGCGAGATGGGCGAGAGCCGTCCCGGTCTCCAGGCCCGTCTGATGAGCCAGGCGCTGCGCAAGCTTACCGGTTCGATCAGCCGCACCAAGACCATGGTGATCTTCATCAACCAGATCCGCATGAAGATTGGCGTCATGTACGGCTCGCCTGAGACGACCACAGGCGGAAATGCGCTCAAGTTCTATGCCTCAGTGCGGCTCGACATCCGCCGGATTTCGACTCTCAAGGATCGGGATGAGCCGATCGGCAACCAAGTGCGGGTAAAGGTCGTCAAGAACAAGGTCGCTCCGCCGTTTAAGCAGGTCGAGTTCGACATCATGTTCGGTGAAGGCATCTCCAAGATGGGAGAGCTCATCGATTTTGGGGTGAAGGCCAACGTGGTGGAGAAGTCCGGCGCCTGGTTCTCGTACGACAGCCAACGTCTTGGTCAGGGCCGCGAGAACGCCAAGACCTTCCTGAAGGACAATCCAGAGATTGCGGCCGAGATCGAAGGCAAGATCCGCCAGAACGCCGGTCTGCTGATCAACGAGTTGCAGGCCAACGATACCGACGGTGCTCCGGTAGATGAGGATGCTGCATAAGCCTGAACATGAGACACCGGTTCGGCTGGACCGGTGTTTTACATCACTCCCCACAGGGTAACTTTGTGATCGAGTTGGTCCACATGATAGGTACGCAACAGGCGAAATACGCCTGTAACCTTCGGCTGTCACTCTCCGACCAGTTTGAGGCTCTCACCGCATAAGGCCTCATTGGCCGTTTAGTGCCCCTATCGTCCCTTAGCCAAATTTGCGACGCATCCCTTTGAAGGCGTGATGTGATCCTCCACTTCGGGCAGTTCCAAGGGCGCTGTCCAATGGGATGCCACAAGAACTCCAGCAGTACTGCGATGAAAGGGACGCGATCCAGTTCATGGCCCCTCTTGGGCTGACCGGGTGGTGCTTCAGTGCTGGTGTTCAGGGGGGGCGAACAAGATCAACTCCACGCGGTCGTTGCCTTTAACGTAAGCATCATGGCTGGGCGGGATCTCGAAGAAGTCACCGGCACCGATATGCGTCTCGATGCCCGTATCGATCATGCGGACCACAAGCTGACCGCTAATGCAGTAGCCAGTGTGGCGCATCGGGCATGAGTCAGGCGACCCAAGCAGCGGCTTCTCATCGGCCTCCCAGGTCCAACCTGGTTCGAAAATCGCGTGCATGCCGGCCGTGCCGTCAGCCATCTTGATGATGGAAATTCGGCCGTGCTCCTTCATGTCGAGCAGTTGGTCGGGCTTCTCGAACCGCTTGATTTCAATTGCAGAGGCCATCTTAGATCCTTCCGTCGTGGCGGAATGGAAAAGCACACAGACCAGTATCAAGCAGGTTAGATGTCAGAACAAGCGCGCCTCTCGTAAGTTCGCAGCAGCTACTTCGTAGTTACTTCGTACTGAGTAAGCACGATCTGCGAACAGCCTAAAGGAAATCTCAACGGTAAACAGTGCAGTTTCGTTTCTAATGTTAGGGACAGGCCGTCATCAAATCGCCGTACCCCTGCGATCGCTATGCATCCTGTTCCATGATGGACTTATCGGAATCACAGAACCTTTGATAGGGGCTTGGAGGCGCGGGGTTTCAGCTCTGAAAGGATCATTCGGACGTGCGCGAGAACTCGTGCAGCCTGCGCTTCCTTAATCAAGGTTACATTGTCGGGTGGAGAATCCGGGAGAGGCATTTGTGCGCTCCGCTCTACAGGCGGGAGCACCTGGCTCTCAGTCGCCGACGCCTGTGCAAACACAAGTCAACGATAGCCCATGTAAGACCATGGCTACGGCGAAGCTATGGCTATTCCGCGCCTCCGGGAGTTCAGTTAGGGCAACTATTGAAGTTCTTGGACTACCTGCCCACAGCCGAGAGAGCCGGGGCGCCTATGAAAAAGGGTCGCGCCCAGTCTTGTGACCGTGTTCGCGACCCTTCGAACCGTATTTGCCCCTACGGTGAAGCCTGTTTATCTACCCCGAACGAGGTATGTAATAAGTACAAATCCCTATATTGGGCAACTATCACTAAAATGCCGCATGCTTCTACGACGAATGACAAAGACGTGGCCGGCATTATGTGAGCAGTTGACCTTTGTCGGGTTCGTCGATTGCCCCTACGGATCCGCAACTCAAAGCGCCCTCTTCGGATGGGCGCTTTTTCTTGGACGCTGCGCTCTTTACTTGCATTCCATACAGCGTCTTCAGCGAGTTATGCACTCCAGAGATGAGGGCTTAAGACAGTGGGTCATGCCACTCGATTGTCATCGAAGCTGTCACGGTGACGACCCGCTGGTCTTGCTCATCCCTCACCTCGATGACGACATCGCTGGTATCGCCTTCACCAGCCTGCTCGTTCTAATCTCAGGCGCTGAACGAGCTGCCGCCCGCATGGCAGCGCCCGGGCTGTCGAACTCGAAACCCTCGTCATCGCGGACGAGCTGCTCGCCGTCATGGATGTCGAGATAGTAGTGCGCCACGGCAATGTCCCTTTCAGAGTTGATGCCTCCTAACTCATCGGAGGTGATCTCACGGGTATCGCCCTTCGACAGCATCCAGACTGCCGAACTCAAGACCTTTGTCATCGGGAACAAAGCGTGTTCCGTCGCGGAGATCGAAGTAGTAGCGGGGCATGCGGTTCAACCAGAATGCTGGTCCGGCACCGTCAGGTTTGCGAGTTGACGTCGCAAAGCCTCACGGGATCAGCCGGTCAGACGCCAGCAGCGAGGCCAGCCACCTCGGCCCAGGTCGTAAGGGCCTGGGCCCGGGCTTTGCGATGATCAGCGGCGGTGGAGTTGGCAGGTCGGCGGAAGAGGTTGCCAACTAGATCGTGGGCTGAGAGGAACCGCTGGGCCTGCCCAGCTGATTTGAAACACTTCATAACGCGTTCGCGTCGTCGCGTGAGCTGATGGCTGTTCTCCGCGCGATTGTTTAAGCCCTTATGCTGCCGATGCTCCACGCTCGGCATGATTACGCGCTTTGCCGCACCGTAGTTGGCCAGCTTGTCCGTGATCATCACTCGAGGGACGATACCGTGCTTCTTGAGCAGCTTGCACAGCAGGCGCTTTGCGGCCTTGGCGTCGCGGTGGCTCTGGACCAGGATGTCGAGCACGACGCCGTGCTGGTCGACCGCGCGCCAGAGCCAATGCTTCCGGCCCGCAATGTGGATCACCACCTCATCGAGGTGCCATTTGTCCCCGGGCGCAGGCAGACGTCGCCTGATTTGGTTGGCGTAATCTTGCCCGAACTTCAGCGCCCACTGCCGCACCGTCTCGTGGCTGACCTCGATGCCCCGTGCCGCGAGCATCTCCTCCACCAAACGCAGACTGAGCGGAAACCGGAAGTAGAGCCAGACGGCATGGCTGATCACCTCAGCCGGAAAGCGGTGGCGGGCATAACGAGGATCATGAGGCGATTTCATCCCTCACGTATGGCTCTCAGTAGTCACTAGCGCGGTTAACCTGACGATGCCCCTCAATCTTTGCCCCACGGGCCCGACACCTTGAGCGCCCTCCTCCGGAGAGGCGCTTTTTTCTTGGCTGCTGTGACCTTCTACTCACGTTTCATGCTGCGGCTTATGAGAAATCGCAGGTTTTAGTTCAAATGGGGAAAGGTGTATGCCAGGTAGGGATGGCCAAGGGCAACGCTGAAGAGCTTCTGGCCTGAGCCGTCGGTAATCACCACCTCCCAGCCCTGCCACTCTGCCGAGGCAAGCATGCCGTTCTGGTGGAGGTCCTCAAGCGCGCAGGAGATATGGCTCACTTGGTCCCCCTCATTTGGCATATTAACCCCTTCCTCATCACGGATGATTTCTGTTTCAGAGATTAAATTGAAGAAGAACCTTGCTGAGGCGAGTCGTTCCGAGACGGACATGAGAGCCTGCCAGTAAAAGGCCATATGGAACTCAGATAGTGGGAACGATTTGTGCGGGGAATGCGGCAGGAAAAGTAAGCTATAGGGCTATAACCGAGTACCTATATTCGATCTTTACCCTGCAAAAGTGGTAGGTTACAAACAATATAGTCCTATGTTAGGCGAAAACACTCACTTAGGAGCTAACATGGGACCAGATTCTCAGATCGTTCCGTACTAGCAGTTATGCGAAATTGACCACCGACTCTCACCCGAGCGGGTGAGCCGCCCGGCGCACGTTCATGGAGATTTCCACGCTGAACAGCAGGTGGCTGTCTCCGTCTCGGACATAGACGCAGACCTCAGAAGCGCGGCGTCGCGGCAAAGCATCTTGGCTGATCTCAGCAGCCGCACGCGAGGCCTCGTACTCGGCGACTGCCAGGCTCTCATAGTTGAAGCCTACATCATCGCGGGTGAAGTCGGCCCCCACGGACACGTCGAAATAGAACCGAGGCACCGCGATCTCTCCTGTTGGGTTCGGTCCTTACGAACCGCAGGAGGAACAGATTGTTCACGTGAGTTGCTGGAACTCTTGCGCCTCTAACCTTTGTTGCTTCGGTCACTTAACCTATGTGAGGCATGCGTGATTATCTCAACCGCGCAGAAGCGGCTTCCATCCCCGGATTTGCCTTTCGGAGCAAAAGCGCGGCGGATCTCCGAAAATCCGCCAGTAGCCGACACCTGCCATAGGGTTGATTGTCCAAAAGCCCACAGGCTCCGGCAGGCTTGGAGGGACCTCATCTTGAGTTACCCAGAGGATCACAGGCGTGCCGTCTCGCGGAGCGGTGCTCACCAAGGACCAGCCGCCCCTCATTTGCATGACCGACATGTTTGATGGCCTCACAAGGCCTGTCAACGACACGCGGAAGCTTTTGTTCGCGGCTCCATCTGAGGATTATGCGAAGTTCTGGATCTAATTAGCAGCCATCACCACTTGCGCAGCGAGCACCTCACGGCCCTTCGCGGTCAGGACCGCCACATTGCGGTTCTCAGGGCTGGTCGTGGCATATCCGCTGCTGAACAGCTTATGCAGTGTGGCGGTGAGCCGGACGTCAGCATCGTCATGCACCCAGGTGTAATCACCGGCTCTGTCGGAACGGTAGACGCGGTAAGCGGGCTTTTTGACCAGAAGATTGAGCGTGCGCAGTTGCGGCTGAGTGATGTTCATGGATGCTAACCTCTGATCAGGTCATGGTCGCCATAGCCTGATGGGAAAGGGCCGCGCCCAGTCTGTGGCTGTGGTCGTGGCCCTTGGTCCGTAGTGCCCCTACGGATGCCCCTGTATAAGCAGCCTTCCTGATCGATACAATAAGTACCTATGCCTATACTCATAGTAAATAAGGCAAAATCCTGCATCTTGGATTAGCCATAAATTGGTAGATGATGAAGTTCATCATCGTAGATGATGTCTAATTGACCTATTTTTGCCTTTAGTAGATCGCAATCAGCACCCATTCCTGCTACTAACCGACTGTCTACTTATCCGCCATATTCTTCTACTTACGTTCTCTAACGGCGTTTCTGCGCATAACATCTGTGCGTTGCGCGCCAAGCCTTCTGGCTATGTGCGCGCACTACTGGTTCGGCTTCGCTTGAGGGGTAAGCAAGCCTTAATGACTCCTGATTATTAACAAAACATCTGTAAAAAGACTATAAACTTGCTGAATCAGATAATAAACCTAATGCATAGATATGCCTTATTGAAGACATATATTTGCAAAATACATGTCGATACCGGCTTCGTTATTTTGCCCCTACGGGTCGGACCTTAGAGCGCCCCCTTACACGAGAGGGCGCTTTCTTTTTGCCGTGGCTGGTATGACGGACAACCCCTCCGCCACACTGCCGAGCGGAAACCGGGCGTTTCCGACCCCGTTCCCCACCGGGGCGGTCCGTGTCGGCTCACGCCACGGCTGAGCGGCTTGTCAGAGTGGGTGTTTTTGAAATTCGCGCCCAAATACGGCGAAGGCCTCGGGGAGGAAGGATCCCGAGGCCTTGCCCGTGGGGAGCAACGGGCAGCTCTGGGAGTCCAAGCGCCGTGCTCGACCATCACAGGCCCTGATCGTGCGCCTGGTGCCGCACGGCGTCAACGAATGCGCCGCTGCATGATGCCCTTATAGGTCTCGTCGACATGGATCTCCACCAGTTCCCGCCGCTTGCGTGCCTCCTCCACCATGAGGGGCCAATGCCGCTCCACGTCCTGATCGATGAGCCGCCGCCGCTCCTCCCCGCGCAAAGCCGGATACCAGCCGGAGCGCTCGATCGTCTCCCGCAGGATCACCCGCGCCATGGCTTCGAGCTCTTGATCTGGGTTCATGCTGCAGCCCTGCGAATCTCACCTGGCACTGCCCTATCCTTACCCAGCCTCCGCTCTGCCGATAGCCCTGTTCGGGACGACCCGTCAGGCACGATAGGCGCGCGGCAGCGGCCGCCAACCGATCCAGGACGGTTCTGTCGCAAACACTTTGTTTCAGAGTTTCAGCTACTGCTCCCGGGGTTCAGGGACGGAGGGCGGCGTGTTCAA
>NZ_JAERQE010000096.1 GCF_016734765.1 Microvirga soli
GTGACACTACCGATATCGACGATGTCGGCGGTGTTCCCGTTGAACCCGCCGGTGGCAGCCTCAAGCGAGGTTGACACGAAACGGATCGCAGACGTTGCTGTGAGCGGTGACGGAAGGTCAACAGAGCGCGTAGTGTTGCCTGTTGCTCCATTAATTGTGTCAATTAAGCTCCAGCTGCCGTTTCCGTTTGCGGGATTTGCGGAATATTCCACTCGGATGTTGTCGTCGGCCTCAAGGCTTTGCTCGTTGACGGTGTAGGTCAAGCGAGCCGAAGCGGCGCCATTAAGCGGAACTGAGCGCGTTAGGGTCGCTCCGTCGCCGGTGTCGAAGCGCAGGTTACCTCCAGTGATCTGGATTTGGCCGGCGACGCTCGTGGGGTTGTTATCGTCCCCAGTTTCGGTCCAGACCGTCTCCCAGGTGGTGGAGCCGGTTGATAGATTGTAGGCGCCGGTGGCAAACGTATCGGCGTAGGTGCCGCCGACATCAAAGGCATGCAGGTCCACCACAGGCTTGATCAGGGAGACATCGCCGTCCGAGAAGCGAAGCACTTCCACGTTGCGGATCCGGTCCACCCCGTCGGACACAAGGCCGTCGCTGACGGTGACATGCGCCACTGATATAGTGCCGTCCGGGTTTGCCGTAAGGGTGTAGTTGGCCCGCAGGTCAGAGAACACGGCAACGTCAGTATCGGCAAAGCCATCACTGTCGGGCTGATCCGCGCTATCCCTGATGGTACGTACGATCGCAAGCTGGCCAGGATTGATGCTGCCATTGAACATGCTGCTAGCCAGCGTGGTCATGCTCTTGTGGAGCGCAAGTGGCGTACCGGTGTGGTCGGGATCATTGGCTGCGAACACGCCGATCTGCACGTCGAGCCACTTGTCGCCGTCGATGATGTCGTCGCCGGCATTCCCCCTGATCACGTCGCTGCCGTCACCGCCAAGGATAATGTCACCGGCGGCGAACGATGTGACGCCTGCACCCAGAACTTCTTGGAGACCCTTGATCAAGGCGATGCCTTGCGCGTCGAGCCCGCTACCCAGAAAACCCGTCGAACCACCTTGAGAGAGCGGCAGCAGCGTCGTGGCGTCTTCGTTGGAGCCGGCCAAGACGTCGTTGAACCTCGTCCCGGACAGGCCCTGCACCGACTCGAACTCGTCGAGCGTAGTATTCGGAGGCAGCGTCGGAGCCTCGTCAAACACGATCGGGATGGACAGATCGGCATTCACACCCTGGGCGTTGTCCTTGTAGGTTGCCCAGTCGAAGCCCGACATGCCGGCCATCTTGCCACGGCCCGGGCTGCCGACGAAAATGTCGTCGCCGCCTTCGCCGATGAACTCGTCGAAGCCGCCGTCACCGAGGAACACGTCGTTCCCGCGGATGCTGTCCTTGGCGAAGATCTCGTCGAAATTATCGCCAGGTGCACCATCGAAGGTGCCGGTTTCGAGCCAGTCGTCACCCTCGTTGCCGAGAATACGTTCTGCGTTTTTCCGCCCAAGGATGAAGTCGTTGCCCTCGCCCCCGAAGACCTCCGAGCCCATGTCGCTACCGAGGACGACGAAGTCACTTCCGGCACCCGCCAGAACAAGGTCAAGGCCGTTTCCGGAATTGATGACGTCATTCCCGTCGCCGCCCTTGATATTGTCGTCGCCGCCGGCATCCGTGATGATGTCGTCGCCAGCACCACCATTGATGATGTCGTTGCCAAAACCACCGTCCATCCGGTCCTTGCCGCCATCGCCAAAGAGCGTGTCGTCGCCGATGCTGGCGATGAGGGTGTCATTAGCCTCGGTTCCGCCGAGCACGACGTGCTCGCCGCCTGTGTAGCGCAGGTAATTGGTGTCAGCACCCGCGGTTGCGGGATCATTGCGGATCACCAGGGGGGTGAGGATGCCGCCGCCTGTTGGATCGTTGCCGAGATTGTCGGCAGCCTCGTTCGCGCTCGTGGCCGGATTGTCGAACAGGATACCGTCAGCGCCGGCAGTTTCCCCAAGGCCCTCATTGTATTGCTTGGTACGATCGACTTCGAGGATCAGCCCCGGGGTCGAGAAAACGTCCGACGGAAGGTGCGTCGCGTCGGTGTTGCGCATGATCATCCCAGCGAAGGAGTTGCCTTCCATTTCGCTGAAGAGGTGCAGACCGTCGAGGCGTTGCAGATAGTAGAAGCGGTCGCCGTTCTGAAGTCTCTCCATCTGCGTCTCGAAGACGAAGTTGAAGGTGGAACCCAGCATGCCGCCGAACGGCATGGTTTCTTCGGCGAGGCCGCCGATCCAGAGATCGACATTCTCAAGACCGCCAAGTGCGCCTCCGGCATAAGTGCCGGTTGCGTTGAGGAAGTCTACCGCGTCCGTCGGAACCACGAAGCCAGGAACCACCGCAAATTTGCCGGTAGCTATTCCGGTGATCAACGTCAGCGCTGCATCACGTTTGCCTTCGACCGTTGTTTCCGCAGTGATCAGCGAGTGGGTGCCGTAGGCGGCAACGAAGTTGATGATCGAGGCTTCGTTCTTGAGGTGGCCGGCGAAATCGACCCAGCTCTCATAGGGCTTGAGCAGGGATTCCTCGTTGGTGGCCTCATAGAACTCGCGCCTGGTGGCGTTCAGCGACGGGACGCCCGTATCCCGGCCACGGGCAAGGTTGATGGTCGCCAGATCGAGAGGCAGACCAAGCAGATTGTTACGGAGCGCGCCCGTGACGAACTCGTCGATCTGGTTGCCCACCTGACGGGTCATGCCGCGGATGATCGCACCGGCCGAAATACCGGCATCGACAACGGCCCCAGTGCCGTTGGTCTCGAACTGGAGGGGATTGAGGAAGCCTTCGATCAGGCCGATGTCGTGACCGGTGAATGAGGGATCGAAGCGGTCGATCGTCTCCGTGAGCATCGAGTGTCCGAAGCGATAGACCACGTGGGCGAATTCCGCGACGATGTCGGGATTGATGGTGACGTCATACCCATCCGGAACGAGGAAGACGTTGATGTTCGGCTGGATTTTGCGGGCGAATTCCTCGAACACGAGGTGCTGGTATTGCATCTCGGTGCCGAACTTGGCCGCCTGGAAGAGGCGCTCGCCGTCCCAGATCAGGCCATCGATGGAGGCCGGAACCTCATTGACGTCGACAGTAAGCCACTCGTTGAGGAAGGCGACGGATTCCGCCTGCGAGGCTCCGTCTGCCAGCATTTTCACCGCGTCAGCGAAAACCACTTCCTTCGTATGGTCCGCAAGCCGGTTGTGCTCGGAATGGAACACATGGTGGACGGCGGTCAAACCGATATTCTCGTTGGCGCGGCCGTCGCCGGCAATGTAATGCGCGTCAAGTAGTTCGTTGTCGTATTGCCCATTCGTCGGCCCATTATCCGGGTTGCCGAGTCCGATTTCGATGTCGCCATCGGCTAGGCCCGTCGGTACGGCGCTGTGTGCGATGTCAGCGAGGAAGGCGTGACCGGTGCGCACGGCGCCCGCCGTGAGAACGCCAAGTCCTCCATTGGCCGTGGGATCGCCCTCGACCAAGGTCGGAGGATTGCCGGCCATGACGATCTGCGGATAGCCGTTCGGCCCCCGGATGAATTCGCCGTACTGGTCGGTCGCCAGAAGCGGCACATTGCCTACATCGGAGTCGAGCAGCTGGATGCCGAGAAGGTCTGCGGCTTGCGCCTTGACGTCAGCCCAAGTGGCCATTCCGCCATTGCCGCCCTCAATGAGCTTGCCGGTCGAAACGGGGTCGCCGGCCGCGCTCAGCACGTACTGGCGCAAAAACACTTGGTGTGAGGCATGCGATGTATAGGTCTGGTTCTGATCGACAAATGGGGTCGTGGTATTGACCGGCCGCGTGTCGTCCGCGGTGCCCATGACGCCGTCCACGCCTGGTCCTACTGTCGCGCGGGTCAGTACCATGAAGTTTGTAGGGCTCGTCGGATCATACAGCGGGTCGTCCGGAAGCAGCGGAATGAACACCGTGCCGCTGCCGCCCTTGTTGACCAGGTCGAGGCCGTGATCGAAGAACTGGCCGAACAGGGTGAACCAGGAGTTAAACGGCGCCGACAAACCTTCGTCAGGTGCGACGTTCGGGATCGACACATTCGAGCCATCCAAAACGATTCCATAGGTATCGAGTAGCGTCATGAGCGCGTCGTCGGCAAGATCTAAGGCCGCCTGTGCATCCACAACGGCTTGCTGCGCGGCAGCGGCGGCAGCTTGAAGCGCGGGATTGCCAGGGCTGGCCGCCGCTGCGGCTGAGGTGTTGGCGAATTCACGTTCGGCATTGCCCAGAGCATCAAAAAGCGGCTTCACCGGCGCGTATGCGGCCGATATCTCGGCTGTTACGCTCATCTGGTTTGTCGGCGTCACGGTGCCGGCGCGCTGAAGGGCCGTCAGGATGGCGGAAGGATTGCCGAGCGTCTGGTCAACGATCAGGTTGGAGATGGTCCGCAGCGCCGGATCGACGACGAAGCTGCCTGGGTTGTTTGAGGGATTGTAGTTCAGCGACGTGGGCATCGCCTGAGCGGGCCCAGGCCCGTCGAAGTCCAAGGGTGTACCGGCGACTGGCCGGAAGTCGGTGCCCAGCCCCTCGGGGAAGGGTTGATCTGCCGAGCCCCAAGTCGGATGGAGCAGGTTGTTATATGTGCCGTCGACGGTGCGCAGGCCCCAGGCCAAGTTGTAGGTGGGGATCAGGCCGCCTTCTCCGTAGAGCGGCTGACCGGCCGCGTGGGCTTCGGCGATCTTAATCTGCTGAAGAATGAAATCCAAGTCCGAGCGAATATAGGCAACCATGATAAAACCCTCACCCTTGTGTTCTTAAGAAGGACACGGTCATCATGGGCCAAAAGGCAGGGACTTTACTATCTGAGCTGAGGTCTATGCCAGTTGTTTCGAAGGTCTCTACTGTCTAGGACCAAAGTTAACTTACAGGGTCAGACTTTGGTTAATAGCGTCTGAATATCTCATGGCACGGTCGAGCTGGATGGAAACCGTAGAATGAGCATTTAAGAGAAAGCAGGCGCAGATCCAACTCTTGAACAGAGACTGTTGTTGTGTGTTTATTGCAAGCGGCTGATCACTATCTTGTTCATACCTCATTAGGGTTACCACCTTGTAGACAACAATGTAGGTTTCAGTTCCTCCTTATTTGTATTGATATTTCACATAAGTGAGAACATCCGCTTCCGAAGAGCTTCAAAAATATTAATGAATTTAGCGTTCAACATTGGGCCAATACTTCAACTCCCAACAATAGCGCTGGATCCGGACTAAGGGGCCTCAAGAGAGGATCAACAAGACTAGCCGCGCGGTGACTAAGATCGCCGTGCTAAGAGAAGTTTTTTGCCTGACACACGTATGTTCCGTAACGGGGGGCGCTCATGTCAAAGACGATCCGAGTAGGCATTATCGAAGATCAGCCCTTGTATCTGGATGGCATGATTGATGCCTTTGCAACTCAGCCGGACATAGCGATCGTAGCTCACGCGGCGCGGATAGGAGACGCGATCCAGCTGATTCAGGAAAACCAGCCGGACGTGGTTATAGTCGGCGTAAGCCTACCGATTGATCGCTTCGAAGCACTCGATGTGATTTTATCAAAGTATCCATCGGTCAGGATATTGGTTCTTTCGGACAGTTCGGACGAAGAGCGAATTTGTGATGCCATATCAGGAGGGCTATCTGGTTACCTTCCAAGAAGCACCGGTGGTCCTGAACTAATTGATGCTGTACGGGCACTTGCCCAAGGCATCGGCTGTGTTTCACCGACGCTAGCAAGCAGGCTGTTGATGCGCGCGAACAACGACAGCCCCAGAACGATGAAACCCATAGATCGCCTCAAGGCCCTTGCCCCGCGAGAAAGGCAAATTGTGTCAATGCTAGCACTAGGGCTTAGCAACAGAGAGATTGGCGTTGAGCTCGACATCAACGAAGGTACTGTCAAATACTACGTAACTAGTATTTTAGATAAGCTGCAAGTCCGCAATCGTGTTGAAGCTGCCCTCTTTGCCCGCTCCCAAGGTGTTGTGTGGCAGTCTGGTAGTGAAATACCCCCGCAATTCGATGCAGCTCCTCCTGGGAAAGCTACAAGGAGCGAGTCTGTAGCGGACCTCAGTTGCTTGCAGCGCAGCGACTTAAGGAAAAGTTAACAAAGCAACGCTGAGGTACTGTCAACTTGATGTTGATGAAACCCAATAGATGTAAAACCGACAGACCGAGGTGGATTGCGGCAACCTTCACCGCCGTCTACCTTCACAATTCTTAGTACTGCATACGGGGCGTGGGATGTCAGAGTTGGCGCCATCGACATGGCTTGACCGTCAGAGCGCAGTTCCGGCACCCGTGAGTCTGACCCGCCAGTTTGCGCTGACAGGCAGCGCCATTATGATCGTCGCAATGATCGCGGCCGGCCTGTTCACCGCCCAGATCGTATCGAAGGCGACGATCGAAAACACTGCTTCATCGACAGCTCTCCTGATCGATAGCTTCCTCGAATCTTTGGTTCAGGACTTGACGAGAGAGGAACTCTTGTCCGCCAACGAAACCACCGAGCTAAACCGGCTACTAGGAGCAGATCATTTCAGGGAGAGATTTCCCCACCTGGAGATCTGGAAGGAAGGCGGACTTATCGTTTATTCAACAACATCGAGTCTTATCGGTCGGAGATTCACCCCGCCGCCCGGGCTAGTCACTGCTTTAGGAGGGGACATCTCTGCGCAATATGCGGACCTGCAGGCTCTTGAGCATCGGGTCAGCGGCCGCGACCAGAAGTATCTTGAGATATACGTTCCTCTTCGGGAGGAGCGCACCGGTCGTGTCGTTGCCGTTGCAGAGATCCATGAGAGCACCGCACCGCTTGAGGCGAGGCTCTGGTGGGTCCGGTTGAACAGCTGGCTTGCAGTCGTGGGTGCGACCTTGCTCATCATGCTAGGCCTGTTCGGGATCGTTTACCGGGGTAACAAACTCATCCTCCTCCAGCGGCGTCAGCTTCATGAAAGATTGGTAGAGATCGAGCACACATCCCGACACAACCATATCCTTAAGGAGCGCGCCCAGCGTGCTTCTGGCCGAGTTGCAGAACTGACCGAGAACTACCTGCGGAGGATCGGCGCTGACCTGCACGATGGCCCCGCGCAACTCATCGGCTTAGCTGCTCTGACCGTGGAGCACGTCCGGCGTGCCCAGACACCCGTGAAAAGGGAAGAGGAGCTGCAGTTACTAAATTCCGTGCTTTCAGAGGCTCTCCGCGATATCCGAACCACGTCGAAGGGATTGATGCTGCCTGAGATAGAAGATTTGCCGCTTCCGGAAATTATCCAACGAGTGGCTTTCAATCACGAGCGCCGGACAGGATCCAAGGTTACCGTTCACTGCAGTGCCATTTCGCATCCTCTTACACACGGGATCAAGATTTGTGTGTACCGGTTCGTCCAAGAAGGACTCAACAATGCCTTCCGCCATGCGGGCGGCAGTGGCCAGACGGTGACATGCAGTCTCGAAGACTCCGTTCTGAACCTTGTCGTGCAGGATGATGGGGGGATGGGCGTCGGCAGCCTCACAGCCACAGACACCGGATTGGGATTGGCTGGGATGCGGGAAAGAGTGGAAAGTCTGGGCGGTGTCTTTCAGCTGAGCCATCTTACGAGTGGTGGAACTAGAGTAGAGATGAGGGTCATTGCGGGGAAGGAGAGCCAAGATGGCTGAGAAGACACGTGTTGTTGTGGTAGATGACCACGCACTCTTGCGTAGAGGGGTCATCCGAGCGCTGACTCTCGATGACATGATCGAAGTTGTAGGGGAAGGCGCTTCGGCAAAGGATGCAGTCGGCCTTGTAGCACAGTACGCACCCGATCTCATCTTGCTCGATATATCCATGCCTGGGAACGGCATCGAAGCTGCGCGCGCGATTCGCGACCTTCCAACGACCACTCGCGTCGTAATGCTGACCGTTTCGGGAGACGAGGATGACATAATCCGTGCACTTGAGGCTGGCGCTGTAGGGTATCTCCTTAAAGGGACAGATGCGGGAGATCTGATCACGGGTGTGCAAAGAGTGAAGGCTGGCGAGTCGTTCATTTCTCCCAACCTTGCGTTTCGTTTACTGACGAGAAATGCTCAAGTGGAGATCAGCCCGCTGCCATTGCTTTCTGAGCATGAGAAACGCACTTTGTGCCTAATCTCTGAGGGGCGGACCAACCGCGAGGTTAGTGAGCAACTCGCTGTACAAGAACAGACCGTTAAGTATGATGTGATCAACATTTTCAGGAAGCTCAAGGTTGGGAACAGGAAAGAAGCAACAGCCGTCGCCAGACAGGTGTGGCGTGAACTTCAAGGCAAACTGAAATTGCATTGACAGGGAGTTTGGCGAGATTAGAGGCTATTATTGATCTGGATTGAGGCCATTTGTGTGCGGAAATCATGCAGATTGGGCAGGTGGGAGCACCAGCGCAGCAAGAACTACATCACCCCCAGACGTTAAGAGAGAGTTGCGGAACTTAGGCTTACGCGAACATGGGTAGGCGTTTGCCATGCTCGCTGCTCGGTATCAGGCTATCTCCTAGATTGTCATACACTCAAGGCACTGTCTCGGTTTAGTGTCTTATTGGTTCCAAGGTAGCCTCTTACAGCTTGATGCAAGAGTTTCGAGAACCTGAAGCCGCTGAACGCTTTGGCCGTTGGAACGTGAGCACTCTTACTTCCGAAAACAGAAGCTTGATCCCGGTCTTGACCTGTCTTCGAAGGGTGTCTTGGGCCGTGATCGCGCCCTCTATCACGGCCTGAGTTCTTGCTTCCGACAAGTCCCGTTATCAGAAGGTACAAGTCACCAAGAAATCACAGCTGCCGCTGTAATCGGAAGCATCGCATCGCTAATGAACCTTACCTTTGCAATTTATGAGCTTCTGCTTAGCGCCAATACGCCGGCCAACGCGCAATGTCTCGGATGTGCCATGATGTATGGTCCGGCCGTGCGTCGCAAGATGATGTTGGCGGACGGACGAACGTGAGAGCTGCATCAATGTATTCGGCCT
>NZ_JAERQE010000097.1 GCF_016734765.1 Microvirga soli
AATCACCCCACAGGCGAGCTGACCAATGGCCACCTCAAACCGCACCCGAATTTACACTCATTGACGGACGTGACCGGCTCCTGCACTGGCGGATCTTCGACACTGGAACCAACAGACTGTCGTGAATAGGAAGCGTGGGGATCTGGTAGGCCGTGGTCAGGTGGATGGGGATGTCACGGTAACTCTTGGTCAGAGGCCTCTGGGTTAGATGTCGGGGCATGACCAAGCCCGTCAGCTACAAACGCCATCGATTTCCACACCAGATCATTGCCCATGCGGTCTGGTTGTACTTCCGGTCCCCTCTGAGTCTTCGCCTCGTGGAGGAGATGCTGCTGGAGCGCAGCATCGTGGTCTCCTATGAGACGATTCGTCGATGGGGCAAGAAGTTCGGGCCGGAATATGCGCGCCGACTGCATCGTAAGCCGCCCAGCCGTAACGACGTCTGGCATCTGGACGATGTGGTAATTAGCATTTCTGGCAAGAAGCAATGGTTGTGGCGGGCGGTGGATCAGGATGGCTATGTCCTCGACGAGATTGTCCAGAGCCGGCGCGACACCAAGGCTGCTAAGCGCTTGCTGACCCGGCTGCTGAAGAGGCAGGGGGCAGCGCCAAAGCGCATCATCACCTACAAATTACCCTTACATGGATCAGCCCGGCGACAGGTGATGGCATGGGTCGAGCATCGGTCCTATAAAGGTCAGAACAACAGGGCCGAGAGCTCACATGTCCTATTGCGAAGGACGGAGCGGATGATGCAGGGCTTCCGGTCTGTCGGAGGTCTGCAGCGGTTCACCTCGGTCTTTTCCACTGTCAGGAACTTGTTCGTTCCTGCCCGGTCAAACCAAACTGCGCTTTCCACCCACATTCACCGCCTGAGGGCTATGGCGGAATGGAGAGAGGCAGCTGGCCTGCTTGCCTGGAACTGGCGAGGTAGAGCCTTTTGCTGACTTCGCCAGGTTAACGCGACATCTCCCAGAATGGCATCTTTCTGGCTACATTTGAAGTTGGGCTGGTAGCTTGATCGATGAGAGCCCGATGGATCTGCCGCCATACAGCCTGGATCTCAACCCGGATGAGCACCTCTTTGCCAAGCTTAATGCGCTCTCGCGCAAAGCGGACGCACGCACTAAGAAGGCGCTCTGGACCACCATCGAGAAGTGCCGGAACTGTCTCAGGAACCGCGGAGACGAGCCCGCTCTGATTTGACAAAGACGCACGATTTGGCTTCGGACTGACGGACCGCTAGCTCGAACAGTGCAAGGTCGCTTCTGGGTCATAGCGTAGTGTTGAGCGAACCGGATGAATGTCCGTCTACGCCGCCAAAGCAGAAAGCGAGATAAGCTCTGCCCAAGGCTCTCCTCAAAGCCTGTCCGGCTAAACGGATTGACCAGCGATGCGTTATCCATGCCGGATACGGTGATCGCTCCTGCCCGAGGGGATCATGCCTTCGGACAGACGCCTAAAGGGGTCAGAACAAGAGGTGTGCTCAATGACACGTATAGTGCGAACGGATCGGCAACCTTCATGATGCGGCTTGAGGATTGATCCGTAACGAGGACCCAACTGAGCCTCGCGTCGATCTGGTACCCGGTTGAAACTGCTGCGCCAACTGCTTTGCCGAGCCTATCCGAGCAGCGCCACTCCCTCACGGACGACACTTTGGAGAGCAGTACCCTGCACTATGAGTGCTTCTGCCCTGGATAATGGCTCAGACGCCTAGACCTGACCCGTCTTCAGCCATTGAGGAGGCCTCTCAGCCAACTGAGAAGCTCATGTTCTTGCTACGTACTACGTTACCGTGTCATTTGGAACTGTTCTTGCGCTGAGCCAACCTTGAGGGCCTCGGCGCGACGGCTGAGGGTCGAATGATCCGGCACCGCCAGATCCAGGCCCAGGAGCTGCAGGATCGAGGCGATCGGGCCCTCCGTCTGACGCAGTGCCAACTGGAACACCGCCCAGAGCGTCAATGCCGTGCTGATCGCCAAAGCCGAGTAGTGGGCTTGACCACCTGGTGTGGTGCGCGGCTCAGCTCGCCAAGCGGCAATCGCCTCCTCAGGGGACCAGACCGTGAGGCTTCAGCGCTGACGTAGACTGGCGTCGTACTCGGCCCAATTCGTCACCCGGCATCGCTGCTTAGGAGTGTAGTGACGGCGAGCGGCATGGGCCTTGAACGGCATAGCGGATCTTTATTCAGACGGCGGAGAAGCTGATACGCTATCCAGATCCGGCTACCAATTCACCCATTCGTGCAACAAGGCGCTCTGTCATGCGCAGACCGGGAGCGTCATAAGGACAGCGGCCTAGCGGATCATTGGGATCAAGGCCGCATCAGGAAAGCAGGTCTCCACGCGCTGGTTTCTCGTCTGCCACTGGCCAATGGCCGTACGGGTCGCAAAGCCGATCAGGCCGTCGACCTTGCCGACATCGTGGCCTTGAGCCTGCAGGCGCTCCTGCATGGCCCAGATATCACCCCGTTTTAGGGGATCGGTCGGAACCCACGCTGCCTGAAAGCTGGAGCCGCCGCGCAGCCGATCCGCGAGGTGGCCGATGAACAGCGCATAGAGGTCGGACTCGTTGTATTGCTTGAGCACGTAGAAGTTATCAGACACCAGAAATGCTGGTCCCAGTCGCCCCGCCGGCATCAGCAAGAACGCGATAGCATCGCTGTTCTCGTCTGGAAGAGATGTCTGGTCGGCGCGAGCCAGGCCGAGCTGTGCCCACTCCCGTACCGGTTTACCCTGCCGCGGCCCTTCTAAGGTGCAGGAGACACTCGCCGGCACCCGCACCTCCACACCCCAACTCCTTCCTGGGTTCCAACCATGCTCATGCAGATAGTTTGCGATAGACCCAAGGCTGTCTGGCACCGAGCGCCAGATGTCGCGCCGACCATCTCCGTCTGCGTCAACGGCATAGCGCAGGAACCTTGAGGGCAGCAGCTGCGGCTGCCCCATCGCCCCAGCCCAGGATGACAGCAAGGTCTCCTCCGGCCACTGATCCTGCTCCAGGATCCGCAGCGCCGCCAGGAGCTCTGGATAGTAGAGCGTGCGCCGCCGGCCCATGAAGGCTTGCGTGGCCAGAACCCTCACGGCCTGGTGCTTGGGCCTGACTCGGCCGAAATGCGACTCGCGTCCCCAGATAGCAACGATGATCTCAGGCGGCACAGCATAGCGCTGCTCAATCATCATCAGAGCATTCGCCCACTGCTTTAGGAGGTTCCCGCCGGCTGTCGCCAGCGAGGTGAGCTGACCTTCCGAAAAGTAGAGGCCGGGGTTCTGGAATTCGGCCTGCCGCTGATCGTCCCCTGCGGTGGTTTGGCCTGGGGGCTGCAGTTCCGGCAGGCTCCAATCAAGCGAAAGGGACGAGAGGGCGCGGTCAAACGTCTCGCGAGAAGTCCCCTGCTTTTTCGCATCAGGCCAGACTGTGCCGGGCAGCCATTCGCGGAACTGATCCTCAACTTGTTGTCGCGTGTCTGATCTCTGCGCCTGCACCGGCGAGCGCTCCGCCACCACGAGAGCGCTGGAACCGCCGGCAAGCAGAACGGCAAACACGCAGCTGACATAACGGATGAGCATCATGAGCACTCTAGATTGAGCCGATTATGGAGAGAATAGCTCCAGCCGAGCCCGCATGGCTCAAGTCCGTTTCTCTCTGAGAGGCCTTTCCTGAGTTGCTGGTGTATCAGGCTGTTTCATGGCCTGCGGGAGGGAAGAGAGCCAATCAACGATCCTGCCCGGCTCAAGACCTCTCTTGGAGCGTGCACTCGCGAGCCGCTGCTCTTCTAATCTCTGCTGGCGCTCGCTCCATTCGTTCACCGCAGTAGCAACACGCCCGAAGTAAGCAGCCGGTGCGCCCGCACCAGCAAGAGCAGGCCCGCTCTCGCCACGGCGCCGGCCCATCCAGACGCCAAACACCCGTTGCGCGCTCCAGCCAATGAACCAAGCATCGGCATTGCCGGTCGAGGTCCCGGTCTTCCCGTACGCTGTCCAGCGCTTCAACTGAGCCGCGCGTCCGGTCCCATTCTCGACCACCTCACGCAAAATCGCCTGGGTCGGCTCAACGCATTTCTCCGGGATGACTCTCGTCCGCATGGGCGTGAGAAAGTCAGCCCGGACACGGCCACGGCCATCGACCACCGCCAGCACACCCGATGGATCGACCCGGTAACCGCCATTCGCTACCGCTGTATAGGCTGCTGTCATGCTCATGACATTGCTGGAGTAGGAACCGAGGACAAAACCGGCATCAGTTGCAGCGCCGGGATCGATACCCATGCGTCGGCTGGCCTGAGCGACGGTTTCCGTCCCGATCTCCTGCGCCAGCCGCACGGCAGCGGCATTGCGCGATGAGGCAAAAGCCTCCTTCAACGTCGTCTGACCGCGATAGCCCAATTCACCGTTCGCCGGCCAGCTTCCTCTGACCGGTTGGTCCACGACCCGGCTCTCCGGAGTCTTGCCAGCCTCGCAAGCGGCAATCAGCAACGGCAGCTTGGCCGTCGAGCCAGCCTGTACGCGAGCCTTCACGGCGTTGTTGAACTGCCGCTGGGACCAGTTGATAGACCCCACCATCGCTTGCAGCCGTCCATTCGGAGCCATCATCACCGCGCCCGCATCATACTGGCCTGGGATAGCACCGTCCTTGACGAGCCTGCTGAGTTGCTGCTCCGCGATGTGCTGGACGCGCGGGTTCAGGCTGACAAAGAACCGGACTGTCTCGCCCAGCTGTACATACTTGTCGGCCCAGGTCTCCACCACCCACTCAGCAAACGCTTGCGACTGGATCTTGAACTCCGGCAGCATGCCGGGACGGGTGCCAACCTTCTCAGCCTGGCGCCGCTCCGTGTCCGTGATCCTGCCCTGCTCGGCCATAAGCTTCAGGACCAGAAGTGCCCGTTCGCGTGCCCGCTCCCGGGTTTTCTCCCGAAGCGGATTGAGCCGGGCCGGTGCCTTGACCATCCCAGCGAGCAGAGCGGCCTCGTACAGCGTCAGATCCTTGGGCTCCTTGCGGAAGTAGTGCCGGCTCGCCCGGTACAGCCCGACAATATCGCGGCCACCGAACTCGATCTGGTTGAGATAGGCAGCCAATAGCTCCTCCTTGCCGATTGCCTCATCGAAGAGGCCGGCGTACCAGACCTCCGCACCTTTGCGCTCGAGACGCGTGAGTACGTCACTGGCGCGCAGATCATGGAACACTACGTTCTTGAGCAACTGCATCGGAATCGTGCTGCCACCGCGGGTGAGGCCGCCTTTGAGCACGGACAGTAGCGCGGCAACATCAACGCCGCCGTGATCGAAGTAGCGCTTGTCCTCGACTGCGACGATTGCCTTCTTCATCACCTCAGGGATCTCTGAGGGTGAAAGCACGACCGGGCAACGGCAGTAGGCATCCCACCCCGTCTCGGTGCGGGTGACCATCACCTGGGGCGAGGCCACCAGGAGACGCAAGGACCGAGGCTGAAGGTCCCAGAAGTGCACCGGGTCGGCGGCTTGTGCGGTGGGTGGGAAGGAAAGGCTGGCAAGCAGGAGAGCAGTGGCCAAAGCCAGAGCGCGGGTCATTGGAGGCCCTATGATGCGCCGACCGATTCGGCGCCAAGACCTTTAACAAACACGAAGACTATGGCCGAAACTGGTATGCTGTTACAGCTAAGCTTTCAAGGATTGGCTGTCTGTGAGCTTTGATCAATCACTTGGCTTTCTCGCTTCCATAGCCCACAGGCCTGTTCGTGCGCGGGGGAGGAATGCTGATCCGCACTATCTGGTTTTTCGCGGCTGTCCCGACTTCTGCGAGGCTGCTCATCCCGGACACGCCGTCTCACGATTGTTTGCATGTTCGCCAGCGCGTCTTACGTAGTCTGCCTCGGACTCAAACACCGGAAAGAGCAAGTAAAAGGGTTACGTTGACGATGCCGGTGTGTGGCCGTGGAGCGCTCCAATCTGCGCTGGTGCACGGACGGGTTCGAGATCGGCTGCGACAACGGCGAGAAGGTTCGCGTGGCCTTTGCGCTCGACTGCTGCGACCGGGAGGTGCTGGGCCATGTGGCCACAACGGAAGGAATCAAGGGCGAGTATGTGCAGGATCTGATGGTCACCGCGGTTGAGTACCGCTTCGGGCCGGTAACCCGTCTGCCGCAGACGATTGAATGGCTCTCCGACAACGGCTCGGGCTACATCGCCCGTGACACCAGGAGCCTAGCGCGGGAGATGGGGCTGGAGCCGAGGACCACACCCGTACAGAGCCCACAGCGCAATGGCATGGCCGAAGCCTTCGTGCGGACGATCAAGCGCGATTACGCCCGCGTTAGCTCGATCCCGGATGCCTGGACGGTGATGGAGAGCCTTCCCTTTGGTTCGAGCATTACAATAGCCTTCACCCGCACGAGGCACTCGGCTATCGTTCGCCTCGTGAGTTCATGGCCTCATGTCAACCGCGATAATCCTGTCCGATCTTTCGGGGGCAACAACAGACGAAGATAGAAGCTCTCCTGAAGGATGGGCTGATCACTAAAACTGAGGACGACCGCAAGCGTGAAGAGATCATCGCATCGATCCAAGTGTGACCAGGGACCGGCGACGCAATCCTGAACTTTTTCTGGAAACCTGCGGGATCTAACGAAAATGGATGGGCGCCGGTCCGAGACTGAAAGCCTCTATACTTTGGAGAGCCCCCCTACCTCCTCGGAGAATGCCGCATGTCAGGGCTGGACTCAGTATGCTGTCATTGGTCATAGGGGCAACCGACATGCAACGTTTCGAAGTCTTTCACCTTCAGGAAGACCGCTGGTTAGTGATGTGCCAGGGCAGAGCCATCTACTCGTATACTACCGAGGATGAAGCTCGCGAGGCTGCGCTTGAATTGGCCGCGATCTCCTGCCGCTCAGGCCATCGAGCATCAGCTGTCATCTCGCCGGTGGAGCTAAGTAGCGCCGCTGCTCGTCAACATCCTGCTGTTGTCCTCACTGGGATGTAGGCCACCTATCCTCACCCACTGCCTGAAACCTGCCGCGCTCTTCCTTCTACTTGGTTGCTGTAGTGGTGAGGGAAGCATAGGCCTTGCCAGTTGCTCGTGTCCCATAAGAGAGCCGTGTCACCCTTATGGGGAATGATGTAGTCAACCACGCGGGCCGGAGTTACTCGCCCCTCCTTCTGGCACATGACGCACAGGGGGCTGCGCATCAGGAAGGTCTTGCGGGCTTTATCCCATCGGGTGTTGTAGCCGCGCTCTCGGGCTGGACCCCTCTTGGCGTCGTGCTTGCGCTGTCCTACCCCTCTCTGGCCTAAGCGCACCACTTTTCGCTAGCCCACAATCCGGCTGTTGAATGACGAAAACCGCAGGTACTGTCCGCTCAGATTGGAGTTGCTCTGCTCGCCGAGGGTACGGCCATGGATTTGAAGCCGGGCGACCGACTAGATCAGTTATTTTGGATCGTTATGACTGCAACCGCCGTCGGCGCTTTTGCTTGGATCCTGCACACCCTCAGCCAACTTCCATAATTGGAAGTTGATCCAACCTATTATCTACCTCAACAGTTCCAGACTCTCAGCAATGCTCCATGGAGTTGGCGCGGTAAGAAGTCGGCCCCAATTGACCAAATGGCATTCCTGCGCTTCACTTAAACTAAGTAACATAAGGTGCGCCATGTCAGCCAAGTGCCCAAACTGCGAAGAACCGTTATTGAGCGTGAAGTGCTACAGCGTCGATATTGAGAGCTCAGGCGCTCTTCAGGGTCACGTCCGTCAATGAGTGTAAATTCGGGTGCGGTTTGAGGTGGCCATTGGTCAGCTCGCCTGTGGGGTGATT
>NZ_JAERQE010000098.1 GCF_016734765.1 Microvirga soli
ACCGGAGAACGTCGTCGTCTATCAGGTAAGGGAAAATTGAAGGCCCACAAATGCGGAGGCTTCAACGCCCGTTGACAGGGCGATCACCCCTCGACGATGCGCTTCGCAGGATCGGGGGCGAGCTAATGGAGTTTGAGGACCCGGGTGAGCCTTGGTGAGCTGCTGCGGCATCAGGCGTTAAGGGCTGCCAGTGCCATCTCTGCTACTCGCAGCTCGATGCCAGGGTCGAGGTTGTCGCCGATCTGCCAGGCGGCCGAAAGCCCAGCCCAGGCAAGGATCCAGAGGAGCAGGCGGCGTGTCTCCAAGCCGGCGGCTTCGCTAACGACCTCTAGGCGCTTGTCGAAAATCTCAGGCCGTCGGGCGATGGTCAGATGAGGCAGGCCGAGATCCGGGTCGCAGAAGAGGATGGTGTACTCGAAGGTCCGCTCGCCGATCACCCGCTTAGGGTCGATGGCCAGCCAGCCCCGCTCCCCGAAATCGAGAATATTCTCGTGATGCAGGTCGGCATGGAGAGGCACGATCTCCTGCTGCGACGCCAGCACTTCGGCAGCCGCCGTCGTGGCCTGAACCAGGATGCCACCGTGCGCCTGCGCCATTGGTGCCAGGGACTCGAACCAGGTGGTCAGCGGCACCAGACCGAGGGGAGGGGCGCCCCGCGGGACGTGGAGCTGGCGAGCGACGTCACAGATGACCTGGGTGGCCTCCGCGTCCAAGCCTTCGTTGGCCCAAGTGACCAGCGAGCGTGGTCCGGTGGCCTGCTCGAGCAGGATCGCGCCATCGTCATAGGCCAGCACCTGGGCGGCGCCGTGTCCAGCCCACCACCGCATGAGCAGGTGGCCGTGCCTCTCGTCTTCGGCGTCTGTGACCTTCAGCATCGCCGGCTGCCCCTGGTACCAGACCGGCAGAAGCTGGCTGGTGTGCGTAATGATGGGAGCTCCAGCAGGCGCGAGGCCCCACTTGGCGATGTAGTGGTCAAGCATCAGCATGCCCTATCACGCGAGCGGGAAGGCTGCCACGGTCCCGGATTGAGAGGGGAGGGGAGGCGAACGGTGCAGAATGGCGGACGGTTGTTAGCCCGTCCGGCCTTAGCGCTCTTTTGAGAACAATCCTTTGTCCGATCGCCACGGTTGGGAGTTTAGGGATGGAGCCTGATGAACCGAGCGGTTTGGGCTGAAACGCGGGCCGAGCGGCTAAAATTGCCTTTCCAAGGATCCAAAGGACCTGAAATCGGTGTTGGTAACGATAAGGGGCGATTATCGATACGAAAATTATTCAACTGGGGCGTCTCTACCAGACCGTAGCGACTTCCTTATTTGCTTCTATATTGAAGGAGCTAAGGCCTAGTTTCAAAAGCTTAGCTTATAGGTTTGGCCAAAAAGGCTTGAACTGGACAGAGGACGGTTCGGCTGTACCGGTACGTGCTCGTGGATTAGTGCAGTGGCACTTCAGCCGGGAGCAGTGCGCCTGTTCCCGATGCCGGACCGTGTTGCAGGAAGGCAGCACCACCTGCCGCAACGATGCTCTCAGCGGTAAGCCTCGTTGACGCACAAGCGACCTGTTTTCTATTTTGCGGCCAAGTCGGAACATCGGGGCATCATGCAACAACTTGACCTCAAGGCCACGGCCGCGCTTGCAGCCGTTGCAGGTGTGCTGTTCGGTATGCCTGCCCAAGCGCAGTCCCTCTCGGGGATCAAGGTCGGGGAGGAGATCTCGTCCGTTCCCAAAATTTATGCAACGCCGCTCCCCTCAAGGAGCACGAATCCGCACGAGGAGCGATTGTGGAAGCTGCCCGACGGGAACAGGCTCTCCGTCGCCACAGACCCAGAGACGAAGAGGATCGTCTACGCCGAGAAGAAGTGGAGCGGCGGCGCCAACGGCAAGCCTGCCGATTTTCCAGGTTTTGTTTATGGTGAGACCACACTGGCCGATATCAGGGCACATGCCCAGAACAACGGGTTCGCGTTCAAGGAACGCCTCGTCGAGGTGAGACCAGACGGCCTTGCCCTGTTCAACGCGTATGAGGTCGAGGGGGTGCCCGGTGTTGTCGTGACGTTCGTCACCAAGCTGTCCAAGAAGGATGAGGAGCGCCTCCGGGCTGGCAAGGCGAACGTGGATATCAACCGCGCGGCTCGTCTGGACACCATCATCCTCGCTGATGCGGGATACCTAGATACGATCTGGGGCAGGGCGAAGCTGACGCACAAAGCCTACAAGCCCATCCGGTGGGAGTTGCCGCACCATGCAGCGTTGGCTTCCCGGTAGGTTCGAGAGATACCCCGGTGGCTGCAGCTGGGGAGCAACCACAGCTATCATCGTTTGACATCAGAGCGGCACTGGTTAAGCACGGAGGGTGTGGGCAGCTCTATGCGCTTGGCATCTGCCGGCTGAGTCAGCCAGCCACTTGTTGCCGCAATTGTCTGCGAGTGGCTGATCCATCCTGCTGCTCAACTGATAGGTGTCCTTTGTGCCCTCCAGCCGAAAGCCGCCCATGATCTCCACGTTCAGACGTGTACATTTGGCCATCTTGGCCACCGTCCTGATGGGGCAGGCCGTGCAGGCAGCATCTGGATATCCGAAGCACGAAGCTCCCATCCCACCGCCGACGGTGGCTCTGATGAAGGAGAAGAACACCTCTCCCGCGGAGCCCATGCTCATCCGCATCTACAAGAAAGAAGCGGAGCTGGAAGTCTGGAAGCGCAGCACCACCGGGCGGTATGTTCGCCTCAAGACGTTCCCGATCTGCCGCTGGTCCGGGCAACTGGGTCCCAAGCGCAAGGAAGGCGACCGGCAAACCCCGGAAGGCTTCTACACCGTCACCGCCTCTCAGATGAACCCAAAGTCCAAGCATTATCTCTCCTTCGACACCGGATTTCCCAATGCCTACGACCGGGCGCATGGGAGCACCGGGTCCGCCCTGATGGTTCATGGAACCTGCTCCTCTGCCGGCTGCTATGCCATGACGGACGCGGCCATGTCGGAGATCTACGCCCTCATGCGGGAGACGTTCAGAGGCGGCCTGAAAGCCGTCCAGCTCCACGCCTATCCGTTCCGCATGACGGCAGAAAACCTCGTCCGGCATCGCTTCGACGCGAACATCGCATTCTGGCGCCAGCTCAAGGAGGGTTCCGACCGCTTTGAGGCCACCGGGGAAGAACTGGTCGTGAGCGTCTCGGCAGGGCGATATACGTTCCAGCCGGCCAAGAGCCCGGATGCTGAAGCAGAGGTAGTGGCCTACCGGGCGATGGAAGATGATCACGAGGCGGTGTTACTGGAGGAGGGGAGGGCGGCCATCCGCACCACCTATGCCGATGGCGGGCAGCATCCATCCTTCACTGCTCTATGGCGCCGCGGCGTCTCCTTGGGCGAGGTGAGCCGTCCCGAGGCTCTGGCCTATGCCGGGCTGGAGCGTGTGATCACGCCAGCCCCTGCGACACGTCTGACGTGTCTTGGGACAGGTGCCTGCGCAGCCCAAGCGCACGAGGTGAAGGCCATCTCTCCTCCCGCTGCGGGGGAACAACTCAAGCCAATCGCGCGGCTGGATGGCCCCCTCATGTGGTTAACGGAGCTGCCGTCGCTGTTTACGTCCTTTCCGGTCGGTACCGCACCGATGGGAGTTACTCACGACCAGCCGATGATCCTAGGAGCACAGCACATCGTGCCTGCTCGCTTGGCAATGTAGCGTTAGCCGCTGCTGGCGCCATCGAGAGGCTTCTACCAGGTCCTGGAGGAGGCGCTCGTCCTCGCCCACAAGGATCTTGACCGACTCATCCTCGCCCGCGAGCTGATGGGCCAGATGACGAAGCAATGCCACTCCAACTCGAAGCTGCCGGAACTCGTCGAGCTCTTTCTGTCGCGCCCGCTGGCGACGGTGCCGCTCGGGGCCAGGCTGCTCAAGGTCACGCCCAAGGCTGTCGACCTGATGCTGGCCCAGCTCGGCGGTGCGCCCCCGCGCGAGCTCACCGGACGAACACGCTACAGAACATGGGGCATCGTCTGAGGCAGCGCACCTCAATGCAGGGGACTTGTGAGTTCATCTGTGGCGAGCAAATATGGCCTAGCGACTGGGACAGGCGGGCAGTCTATGATTGAGACCCTTATCATTGCTGATGACCTGACTGGTGCCGCAGATTGCGCCATTTCGTGCGCCACGGCGGGTGCTGACACGGTGGTACTCCTCGATGCGAAAGCCGCTCCGGGCGGTGCAACTGCTGTCTCAGTCGATGTGAATTCCCGGGCTATGACGGCCCAGGAGGCCGGAGCCGCAGTCACAGGAGCTGTCCAACAGCTCTACAGCAAGAGCACACGCATCCTCTACCAGAAGATCGACTCCACTTTACGCGGCAACTGGCCAACGGAGCTTGCTCATGTACGCCAAGCCGCAACGGATGTCCTTGGGCATGCGCCTCTTGTGATTGTTGCACCCGCTTTCCCCGGAATGGGACGCGCGACGATTGACGGGCAGGTGTTCGTCAACGGCACCGCGCTCGGGAGCGCGGGTCTCTGGAAACAGGCGGGCCCGACAGGTTCCGGCGATCTGCGGGACATCCTTGAGGACGCAGGGTTCAGGGTCGAACTGGCCACTCTCGATCAGGTCGCGCTCGGGTCAGAGGCCCTCAAGACGCGGCTCGCAAAATGGGGAGATGCCGGAAGCGACGTGGTCGTATGCGATGCTCAGACCGACGATGACCTGCTCACGGTTGCGGCCGCATCCCTCATGCTGCCTGGAAAGCCGCTGTGGGTCGGGTCTGCCGGCCTGATGCGGGCTCTTGTCAGGGCCGGGGAGGGGGAGGTCGTTTCCTCATCCGCCCCGATATGGGCGGCGGCAGGAAAGCCCATTCTCGTTGTCGTGGGCAGTACATCCAGTGTGTCGCACACCCAGTTCGATGCGCTGGCGGAGGGGCAGGGCGTCATGTCTCTGACCATTTTGGCCTCCGCTCTACGGGAGAGCAGCGCCCCAGAGCACGTGCAGTCCTATGCCCAAGCACTCAATGCGGCTGTGGCATCAGGGTCAGATGTCGCCGTCACGATCCGGGGTGAGAAAATCAACTTTCAGGAAGGGCCGCAGCTTGCCGCAGCTCTGGCCGAGTTGGTTGCTCCGCTCCTGCCCCGGGTTGGCGGGCTTATTGTGACTGGTGGAGAGACGGCACGGGCAATTCTGGATCGAGATGGCATATCAGGCTTAAGAATGCATGGCGAGATCGAGCCCGGAGCGCCCGTTGGATTATCGATCGGTGATATTGCCATCCCGGTGATCACAAAGGCTGGAGCCTTCGGCGATCGTACGACACTGAAACGTTGCCTGGCGATCCTGCGAGGCGGTCGGAGCAATCGTTCCAATTCTGCGAGGGGCGAGTAATTTGGGTCCTTGGCCAGAGGGATGCGTGGATGAGTCAGCCTATCATAGCAATCACAATGGGCGATGCGGCCGGTGTCGGCCCTGAAATCATCATGAAGGCGCTTGCTCATTGGCAGGTCTACGAGCGCTGTAAGCCTCTGATCATCGGAGATGCCAACCGCCTGCGGCAGGCCGGCGAGATCGTCGGCTCATCCTTGAGAGTTCGACCTGTGTCAGGTCCGAAGGGAACCGTGTCCGAGTACGGGTCGGTTGATTGCATTGATCTTGGCCTGATTCCCGACAGCCTGCCGTGGGGCAAGCTGTCGCCGCTCGCGGGCGACGCGGCATTCCGATATATCGAGCGGGCGGTCGCACTGGCCTCAGCCAATGAGGTTGATGCCATCTGCACGGCCCCGCTCAACAAGGAGGCGCTCCATGCGGGAGGGCATCCCTTCCCAGGCCATACCGAGATCCTGGCGGCGCTGACGCATACGCCGGAAGTCTCGATGATGCTGATGACGCCGAAGCTGCGCGTGATCCACGTAACCACCCACATCGGCCTGATCGATGCCATTGCGAGGATCGAGCCGGGACTGGTGGAACGGACCATTTTGCGCGGGCACGAGGCCCTTGTGTGCTCAGGGATTGCAAGCCCCCGCATCGGGGTGTGCGGGATCAATCCTCATGCTGGCGAAAACGGACTGTTCGGCCATGGTGAAGAGGAGCAGAAGATCGAGCCTGCCATGCAGGCACTCCAGGCGTGCGGCATCCATGTCGAAGGCCCTCTTCCGGCTGACACCCTGTTCTTCCGCGCCCAGCGCGGCGACTTTGATCTCGTGGTCGCCATGTACCATGACCAGGGTCATGGCCCGGTCAAGGTCCTTGGGATCGAGGAAGGCGTCAATGTCACCGTGGGACTGCCTGTGATCCGCACGTCGGTGGACCATGGTACGGCCTTCGATATTGCCGGAACGGGCCGGGCTGATGAACGGAGCATGCTCGAGGCCCTCAATCAGGCCATCCTCTTGGCTCCGCAGCGTACCACCGTCGCCTGAAGGCCTCTGATTTCGTGAGCGGTCGGCTTGTGGTCTGGCGACTTCCAAGGCCTACATCTTCAAGGTTCTACCGGCATCCTGGAGGTTTACGACTTTCCTGACCTGGGACAGCGGAGGCGCCGATGACGAGATCGATGCAAATCGCCTGTGCGGTTGCTACCTGGGTAAGCCTGAGCTCGCCGTTGTCTGCTACCCCGGCGGAGCCGGAAAGCTGCCCTGGGTTGATCGCCTCCCGAGACAGCCTGTTCTCACGGGCTGCGCTGCGCCAGGACGAGGTCGGCCTCACCTTCATCGGCCATGCCACCTTCCTGATCGAGACGCCACAAGGGGTGCGGATTGCCACCGACTACAGCGACGGCACGCGTCCGCCTGTCACGCCCGACGTGGCCACCATGAACAAGGCGCACTCAACCCATTTCACCTACCGTCCGGATCCAGGGATCCAGCACGTCCTCAGGGGCTGGAACCCGGCCGGAGGGCCAGCCTACCACGACCTGACCGTGCAGGATGTGCGCATCCGGAACGTCTCGACCAACATCCGCAGCTACGGTGGGGCGACGGAGTACGACGGCAATTCCATCTTCGTGTTTGAGACTACCCAGTTGTGCATCGCTCATCTGGGCCATCTGCACCACACCCTCTCGCCCGAGCACCTCAAGAAGCTCGGGCGCATTGATGTTCTACTGGTGCCGGTGGATGGCGGCTACACGCTGGAGACCTTTGACATGATGGAGGTGCTGCAATCGATCAATGCGCCGCTGATGATCCCAATGCACTTCTTCGGGCCATCAACCCTCAACCGCTTTCTCGCCTCTGCCCGGGAGCACTTCCCGGTGGAGTTCAGCGATACGGCAGCCGTCACTCTCTCACGCGCCACATTGCCGAAGAGCCCGAAGATCCTAGTCTTGCCGGGGCACTGAACGGCCACCGAGCACGCTGCGACGAGGCTCTCTGACTTTTAATCAGAGGGTCCTGGGTTCGAGTCCCAGCGCGCTCACCAATAGTATCAAAGGGTTACCGGCATCTGCCCTTTGAGCCGTTTTCTTCCAGGTAGCCAATAGGTAGCCAGACGTCAGGAAGCAGCGCCCAGCTCGGACCTTAACCAAGTTAAGCCCAAGAGCGTGAACAACGAGGTGAGTCGGTGACGGCTGCGCTTCGTCTGGTTCCCAGCATCTCAACAGTTCTGTCACAGAATGGCCTGTGATCAGGCAAGAAGGTCTGTTCTCCCGCGGTGAGCAGACCTTCAGCGGGTATGCCCAAACTTCCTAAATTGACCGAGGCCGTGTGGAAACGCGCTTGCTGAACAAGGATGCTGATCGCTGTTTTGCGAGAGCCATGATCGCGCGCA
>NZ_JAERQE010000099.1 GCF_016734765.1 Microvirga soli
TCCTGTTGCTGGTTGGATCCGGTCGATCGCCGCAACGGGCGTGACTCAAGCCGCCAGACAATTCTTCACGGACGACTTCTTCGCGTGGATCAGTCGCAATCGCCGGCTCTGGAAAGATCCTGAGGCGACGCTCACGTCAGCCCGCGCCTTCCTTTATGCCGCTTCTGTCATGCTCCTCGTCCGCCGGTTGGGACGACACTCATGATTACGGGACGGGCTCTGAGATCGAAAGAAGAGCTTTCCACTGCCTTCAAAATGTTCCTAGTATGACGATTGCAGCGCGTGGAACATCCACCTATTAAGCAATAAAGTATTGAGTCCAATGTACGTGTCTTAGACTAGACATAAATTCTGCTACTTTATGAAATGTAGTTTGCCAAAAAGCCATCATTCCGCCTTGCCGAACTCTCTATATACGTTTGAATATGAAGTGACATCTTGAGCCTGAGGGATGTCATATGCGGCAGGATGAGCCCTTTCCTATGGAAGCCGTTCCCTCACGGGTGAAAAACGCGATTTTAAGTAGGTTCAAAGGGCGCTGGCCCAGCGTGCAAGAGGTTGCCCAGATTTCCGATAAGGATTGGTTAGCATCCCCGGGAGTTGGCAAGATCATTCTTAGTCAAATCCGAAAAATCACCGATTCACCGAAGCAGCGGTATAATCCCAACCAACACTGGTTGACCGATGCGGAGTTGTTAGCGCGCCTTGAGTTTCTCCAGAAGGAGCTTAGGTGGATACGGCGCGCCCTTAGAGCGATGATAAGCAAAACAGGAAGAACCCGAAGTGAGTTCCCTGAGCGCAATTGGCACGGGGATGATGAGATGATGTGAGGCCACAGCGCATCGGGACTGCCGGAACTGGCAGACCCTTGGCGTTGTTTTGCGTCATTCAAGCGCAATAACGTGAGAGGGACCAGTCCCCAGCGTAGTACATCAGGTACTGCGGTCATGAAGTACCGTATTCAACAGCCGGAGGCATGACTGCATCCGCCTCGCTCGGCTCCAACGCCATCAACATCACTTTGTCAAACAGGCACCATCCAAACACGACATCGTAGGCGAGCCATCCTGCCGTTCAAGATCGAAGCCGCAAGCATGGTGCGGTGTGCCTAGTTTGGACAGAACCACGGGCACCTTGACGAGGTTGAACTGCAACTTGCTACGTGTGGGATCTGAGCAGGTTGTTCATCCCGTCTGAGGGCCTGAAGGTGGTCGTTGCGACACGATTAGCGATGGACCTGAGGAATGAACAACCCGCACCAGAATGCCCGCACGACCCGGCTGGGTCGAGCGGAAATGATCCGCCGCATCATTGAGGACGGCCAGCCTGTTCACGAAGAGGCCCAAGGCTTTGGCGTCAGCGAGCGTACCGCCGGCAAGTGGCCGGCTCGCTACAGAGCCGAAGGGCTAAGCGGGTTGGACAACGGCTCGTCCCGCCCGACGACAGTGGCAACCCGCACGGACGAGTACTGGCTCGGCATAATCGTGCATCTCCGGCGAGAGTACCGGCTCACCGCCGAGGAGATCGCCGGCAAGCTGAAGCTGGCCCGCTCCACTGTGGCGGCTTGGCTCACCCAGCGTGGCTTGGGGCGCTTGGCAGCGCTCCAGCCGAAGGAGCCGCCGCGGCGCTATCAGCGCCAGCGCCCTGGCGAGCTTATTCACCTGGACATCAAGAAGCTGGCCCGCTTCGAGCGGGTGGGCCGTCGCATCACGGGTGACCGGCGCAACCCCAGTACTGGGCTGGGCTACGACTGCTTCCATGTGGCCATCGACGACGCCACCCGGCTGGCCTATGTCGAGGCGCTGCCGGACGAGACCCGCCGCTCGACCACAGCCTTCCTGGTCAGAGCTCTGCGCTGGTTCAGAGCGAGCAGGATCCGGGTTGAGCGGGTGATGACGGACAACGTCCTATGCGGGGAAGCAGCAGCGGCGCTGGGCCAGCAGATCTCAGCACGCCGATTGGCTGGATCGGCGCTTCAGAAAGAGTGAGCCAGGTGGCTTCCACCGTCAACGGGATTGTTCTCTCCCATAGCAAACACAGGATCCAACGGAGCTTGCGCTGCCGTGGTCCTCACCGTCCTCAATACGAGATACACCCCAGGTGGAAGGCCCAAACATTATCTACAGGGTCGCTTGCGCGCCCTCACGGCCCGTACAGAGAGAGGTCCTTCCACCCGGCACCGGACGCTCAAAGAACGGCCGGTATTCTGCTCCGCCCTTGATCACCGCGTGCACCACACGGGCCATCTTGGCGGTTAAAGCTGTCATGGCCTTGCGGCGCAGATCGGCATCGTGACGATCGCGCTCGGTGTAGCGGCCAAGTTTATACCGGAAACTGTTGTCACGCTGGCGGGCTGCTACCTGTGCTGCCCTCCAGAGTGCTTCGCGCAGGCGGGCATTGCCGTACTTCGACAGTTTGGTGCGGCCGCGGAACGTGCCCGACTTGCGGGTCGCCAGATCAAGGCCACAGTACTTCAGGAACTGGCGGTGGTGCCCAAACTGACGCAGATCACCGGCTTCCGCCAGAATGGTCAGGGCATGGACCGGTCCGATGCCTGGGATTTTGCGAAGCAGCTGATAGTCATCATGGTTGACCAGCATGGCATGAGCGAGTTCTTCGATCTGCTTTCTCTGCCGGATGAGGCTGCGCGCTTGGGCCAGAACCATGCGGAACATGGTGATGGCCGCAGACTCCTCGGCCACCGGCAAGGCCGTGGAGCTGCGGGCTGTCTCGTAGACATCATTGAGCAACCGGGCCTTTGAAACCAAGCTGCCGACCAGAGGCCAAGCCGCTTGGATGAAGCTCTCCCGCTCCAGAGCCGTGATGCTTCCTGGGGTGGGAAACCGCTCAAGCAGCGCAAAGAACCAGTCGGAGCGGCTGTTGCCGGCAAAGCGTGCGATCTCGGGAAAGTACAGGGGCAGGTAATGGGTCAGGATCCGATGCCAGGTCTCGGTTTTGGCTTTCGAGATCGCCGCATGGGTGTTCGACAATTCCTGCAGATCATTGATCCCGGCAGCCAACGGGTCGACAGGGACCGTCAGAATTTCCGTGTACGGGCCGGGTTCATCATCCCAGCCGGAAGCGGCCTTCGAAGAGAATGGCGAATTGCGCTTTCGCCATGCCCCATTCGCGTGGCGGCATCTTCCACTCTTTCTGCGCTTGCCTCAAGACCAGGAACAACAGCTTGATCGCACTCTCATCGGTGGGAAAGTGCCCGCGGGCTCGCACCGCCCGGCGCAGCTTGGCATTCAGCGCCTCGATGGCGTTGGTCGTATAGATGATCCGGCGCACCTCGTCGGGGAAGGCAAAGAACGGGATCACCGCCGGCCAGTTGCGCCGCCAGGCAGCCGCAATGGCCTCGTACTTGCGGCCCCAGGGCGAGGTCGCGAACGCCTCCAGAGCCGCCTGGCCGGCCTCGGCATCCTTGGCCCGATAAACCTCCTTCAAGGCTCCCGCCACGGCTTTGCGGTCCTTGTACGACACGAAGGCCAGCGACGAGCGGATCAGATGCACGATGCAGGCCTGAACCTGGGTCTCGGGAAAAACCGCCGTGATCGCCTCGGGAAAGCCCTTCAGGCCATCGACCACCCCAATCAGCACGTCCTCGACCCCACGGGTCCGCAGCTCGTTCATCACCCGCAGCCAGAACTTGGCCCCTTCGCTCTGCTCGATCCAGAGCCCCAGGATCTCCTTGGCCCCGTCCGGGCGCACGCCGAGCGCCAGGTAGACGGCCTTGTTGCGCACCGTGCCCTCGTCGCGCACCTTGACCCGGATCGCGTCGAAGAAGACCAGCGGGTAGAGGGCCTCCAGGGGGCGGTTCTGCCACTCGGCGATCTCCTCCAGCACCGCATCGGTGACGGCGCTGACCAGATCCGGTGAGACCTCGATGCCATACAGATCGCGCAGATGCCCCTGGATCTCACGCACACTCATGCCACGGGCGTACATGGACACGACCTTCTCGTCGAAGCCGGGAAAGCGGCGCTGGTACTTGGCGATCAGCTGCGGATCGAAGGTGGCGAGGCGATCGCGCGGGATCTCCAGGTCGATCTTGCCGGTGTCGGTGAGCACGCTCTTGCGGCCATAGCCGTTGCGGGTGTTGCCGGCCTCGCTCTCCTGATCGAGATGATGGTCCATCTCGGCATTCAAGGCGCGTTCGGCCAGGGCCTTCTTCAGCGCGTCGAGCAGGCCATCCTTGGCGAACGCCGATTGGGCGTCAGCGCCTCCCAGCAACTGATCGAGCAGGTGGTCGGGTATCCGGGGTTCCTTGCGGCGTACCATGCGATGTCTCCCTCGTGGTCATCGTAATGGCCCCACACGAAATTCCTGACACTCCCGGTCGACATAGCGCTGGGTCGCCCCGATCCTGAGCATGTGCAGGATCACCTGTGCGTCTTTGGGATCATTCTTGTCCCAGCCGTTGTGCAGGGCCTCGCGGGTGCGGGCGAGCGCCACGGACGAGACCAGCCGCAGCTCGAAGCCTGCCGAGAGCAGGTGGTAGGCCAGCCCGCGGTGGTAATCGCCTGTGGCCTCTAAGCCAATGAGCACCGGGCCAGTGTAGGCCGCCAAAGCCTCGACGAGACGGTCGTAATCTGCCTTGGTGCTCAAAACGGTGAGCCGCCGGCGTCGGGCACGGCCGGGAGCTTCGATGAGCACTTCATGGCGGTACTTGGCAATATCAATGGCTACCAGGGTGGCAGGAGCCAGGATAGGGTTGTCCTTGGTCATGGTTGGTCGGCCTCCAGCGTGTGTTCAGCGACATCACTGTGAGACCTGCTGGCTGGCCATGACCACCCCACGCAGCGCGGCTGCGCAACCCGGGCCAGCTCCGCCGCGCTGCTTCGCAACGTGCTATGGGTCCGGCTATGTCGCGCGGCTGTTCCGCAAGGCGCTGCGGCTACTCGGGATTCGGCACATCCGGACAAGGCCTTATACGCCCAAGACCAATGGCAAGGCCGAGCGCTTCATCCAGACGCTCCTGCGGGAATGGGCCTATGCCCTCCTGTTCAGTTGATCGCACTCCAGAGTGGCCGACCTGCCGCGCTGGCTGACCTGGTACAATCGGCAGCGCCCACATGGTAGTCTCGGCCGACGAACACCGGCTCAGGCTCTCGCCGGAACAACCTGATCAGAACTCACAGCTAAGCGGCCTAATGGGCGCAACGGTTCAATAATCTGTCTCTGTCCTCTCCTCCTGAACGCGAGAGGCATAAGCAATGACAGCCTTTGTCCAATGTTGTCCAAGAGTATCGAGAGCAACCTTAAAAGCGACTGCGCACTTTGGGCAGAGATCAACCTCAGGAGTGTATGGAGTTCTGGTGTCGGTCACATAAAACACCTTGGGATCACGCCATCCGAGGGGGGCGTTTTCGTCTCGTTCGATCCCGCAGTTATTGCAGGTCATAATCAACCGACGACTCATTGTGAAACCGATGTGCGTCCGTGGAACGTGGCCGAAACGGTTTCTTTGAAGGACCCTGCGACATCTTCAAAAGGGAAGGGATCAATCGACTGCATCTCACCTCCTGTTAGCTACTATATGGGCAGATCAAAATCAGTACAAACATGACTAAGATGTGGCGTTCATCTTCATATCTCCCTCTGCGCAATAGACAGCCAAAGGAGGATATCCTTTCGAGACTACTACAGAATGTCAGAATGCGTGATAAGCTCCAATAGTCGTTCAAGCATCACCTTGTCCTGCTACAGTACGGATCGACTCGGGAGTCCAGAGAAGAGTGCTACGGGCCGGTTTGAGAACGTCGCATGGGTGGGGTCGTATGGTCTCGGGTCCACATGAGACGCATGTGAACGCATTTAGATCTACGGGCTTCCTGACACCCAACCACAAGCTGGAATACTGATGAAATGCGAAGGTCACCCATCGTTGCCCGCTGGGCTATTGCCACCCTCGTCAGGCCCGTCATTAAGAGCGCCGTCTATTGTCTTAACCATACCCTCTAGCTCTGAGGCGGTTAATTTTATAACAGCGAGTGTTCGGTTATTGATGATTACTGTTGATTCAACTCCACCATCGTTTCCATCGGCATGAAAGCGAAGTCGGTCATTAGGAAGGGCCATTTCCATTGTTCACCAGTACGCCAGAAGAACACACCAAAGCCTGTAGCCCCCGATGCTTAGGAGAAACTATGAAGGAGCAATTGGCAGTTTTAAAGCAAAGGTACAAAACCGGACTTGGTTGGCGAGATCCGGCAAAGATGGCTTTAAGTGTGACCTTCACCACAAGCCGCATTGGCCATCACACAATCTGAACTATTCCCTTCCCGGCGGAAAAGCTCACTTCAGGGCCGCGCGCATAACCATGGATGCGGACCTTTGTACGGCGCAAGCTTCAGAGCCGCTCCTTCAGACGTGCTGGCCTGCTCCCACTCGCGTCGGCAGGTGCTTGGTGGCCCAGATCGCTGCTTGAGTACGATTAACTACGCCGATCTTGCGAAGAATGGCTTTGATGTGGACCTTGATGGTTGCTTCCGTGATATCAAGCTTCCGGGCAATGACCTTGTTCGATGCTCCTTGGCTCAGGCAATTCAGGATTTGAGCCTCTCGCACCGAGAGTTTGCGGCTGGTCAGTTCAGAAAGCTTGGGCTCGTCTACGCTGTAATCTTGGAGCGACTGGTCCGTATTTTGTAATAGCTCGTTCACAGTCGAGCGCAGCATCACAGAGGGTATCACAGTAGCACCGAGCATAACCAGTTCAAGGGACTTGATCAGAACAGCAGGTCCGCTTGCTGCTATGCAGAAGCCATCCAAACCAGCCTCATGTGCAAGCCGCATAAAGCCAAGATCGAGCCGATCCGCCAGAACAACAATCCGAGCCCCCTGAGACCGCTCCGTCACCTGCCTGACCACCTCAAGCATGAGGCCAGTGTTCTGAGTGGCCTCGATAATTACCAAGGCGGGGTCTGAAACTGTATCGTAGATCTTACATGGATCGGCCGGAGAAGCGCTCACTGCAACAACAAAAGGCGTTCCCAGCAGAACTTGCTGAAGTCCGGAACGCACAATGGAGCTGTTGCAGACCAGGGCCGTCGTGACCACTGCCTCAGGAGAGCCGGATTGGGGGAGGCCAAGCATCCAATTAGGTTTATACCAGTTTGTTTGCGCAGCCATTCTTGCTCTCCCGTTGCCGACAACGTAAAAACAAGTTTAAAAGTGAGCGAAAGGACTGTCTGTCGGAATGCCGACTAAACCAGTTAATAACTTGTCCTGAGCGAGGGCTTCCAACGCCCGGGCATTAAGCTTAGCAATAAGGAACTTGGACCAGTTTTGGAAGGATTGCTCCGTCTGCTTAACTCGCGGTGATGTTAGGGTAACCTGAAGAGGCCGCACTAAGGCCTGCTTTGCTGATTTCACCCGAGCACGCCCGCCGCGGCTTTCCATGCCGCCATGGCTTGAAGGCGGTGACGGTGAGTGGCAAGGGCACACCGGTGCGAGCGGGGCGGAACGAACAAGTTCCTGATAGCAGAAAAGACCGAGGTGAACCGCTGCAGACCTCCTGCGGACCGGAAGCCCTGCATCAGGCTCTCCAGCTTTCGCAACGGGAGATGCGAGTTCTCAGCCCTGTTGTTGAGACCCTTATGGGACCTGACCTGCCACTGAAATTTTCCTCCAGGTTGAGTTAGAGTCCGGCCCCTCACAAGGACGGACAATGAAGCGTTCA
>NZ_JAERQE010000009.1 GCF_016734765.1 Microvirga soli
TTGCTCACGTCGCGCCACACGGCGTATCACCTGCCGGGGCTCTAACGGCGGCTGGATGAAACTTCAGTGGCAGGTCAGCGGTTCTCGCGTAGTGAGGTCCTTTGAGGAGGCGCAGCATCGCTCAGTGTCCAAAGTGGCATCACCCGCGCTCATATCGCCGATCAGATAAGCCTGGCTGTTAGAAACCGCTTTGCTCAGTTGGGTTGACTTCGCGTGCAGCCCCTTGGACCCTACCTCCAGGCTCTTGCATATACACACAAACCCCCTATAGGTCCTAACCCTGACGCAGCACTCGTTGAAGAAGCGTTGCCTAGTTGCGAATACTTTGGAGTTCGCCTCAAAAGCATGACCATTGCAGAAAAGATCAGACGATATGTACCATCCGCCGCACGTGTGCTCCTAAAGAAGCATTATCCTGAACTCATCGAGCGGGTAGCAACCGGGCTGGACTCTGTTCCCCTCCTCCTGAAGCCGGAGGCATGGAAGGCGGGGCCAAACTCTTACGTTACGGAAACGCGCCAGCTTTCCAAAAAAATGTGGTCAGGGTTCGGAGATAGATCTGCAAGAGATCTCGAGCACCTCAAGCTTTTTGCGCGAAACCAACGAAAGACCCTTGCCTCCAGTGCTTGGAGCCTCGCGAAATGGTATGCGACCAAAGGTGATTACAGCAGCGCACTGAGCAACACCATTCTGGTAGCCGCAGCCAGACCTAAGCTCCATAAGCACCCCTATGTTCAGCTTTTGATGGTGGAGTGTCTCCTTCAGTTAGATCGACCCGATGAGGCCCTGGACTGGCTGGAGTGGTCAGCGAGGCACGCGAAGCGCAAAAGTGCAGAATTCTGCCTGTCGGCTGCGAACATTCATCATGCGCTTTCAACGCGAGAAGGCGATAGTGCCGCTGCTGACGCTATGCGCCTTGCATGGCTGAACGGGATTTATCAGCAGGCAGGCTTCTCGAGAATTTGCAAGAAGAACGAGGCTGCACCACTCACTCTCGACAACATCTCTACTCCGGACGCCTACCCAGTGGATGCGCCGGTCAAGCTGAGCATTCTGATGCCCGCCTATAATTGCGAGCATACGCTGCCGACAGCTTTGACGAGCGTCTTGAGCCAAACGTGGCGCAATCTTGAGGTGATCGTTGTCGATGATCAAAGCCAAGACGACACATGGGCCATCATCCAGGATTTTGCGCGTCGTGACAGCAGAGTAATTCCGATCCGGCATGAAAGAAATGGCGGTGCTTATTTCGCGAGGAACACTGCACTCGCGCACGCCACAGGAGAGTTCGTCAGTGTTCACGACTCTGACGACTGGTCCCACCCGGAGAAGTTTGCGGCCCAAATGACATATGCCTTGTCACACCCAGACGGCATCAGCACAACGGTTGGAGTCAGAACATCAGGCGATTTCCGTTTCAGGCCTCACACCGGCGCAGCGATTTTACTGGTGCAGAATCTCTCCTCTATCCTTTTGAAAAGGCAGATTCTCATGGATCTCGGCGGGTGGGATAGGACACGCGTCGCAGCGGACTCGGAATTCTATGAACGTGTGAAGGCAAGATATGAACTTAGAACGAATACCCTCTTCAAAGAAGTACCATTAACCCTCATTCGTTTCAGTCAATCATCCCTAACTCAGACGTCCGCGACCGGCCTTACATCCATCTATTACGGCGCTCGCCGTCAGTATAAGGAGGCTTACCGCCTCTGGCACGCCGAGGAGCGTGCCAAAGCTGCTCCGGATTTCCGGATGACCGATTCACGCCGGTTCCCTGCCCCGCGTATCATCCTTGGCCAGAGGGCAACAATAACAGACATTGACGTTGTTATTGTCGGTGACTTTGCTGATGCGGCGTACTCATACGCACAAGACGTCATACAATGGGAGAAACTTACGGATGCCGGTCTGAAACTGGGAATCGCCCATTGGCCGGCATACAAACATGCAGAAACCGACATAGCATCGTCGATCCGCGCCGCAATTTCATCGGGTCTCGTCGAGAATATGGTCCCCGGCGAGACGATTTCATGTGCGGCGGTGATCCTTTCAAGCGCAGACCTACTCACCGAACCTCCCTACGCGCTCCCATTGATATCGACGCAGCATCTCTACATCGCTGGCAAATCGACTGTATCAGACGAACAGAGGGAGGCAGCGCGGGATCACTTTGGCTGTGACCCTCTTGTTATCGCTAATGATTATGTAGCTCCCGTGTTAGAGCAGCTTGAGAGTTCCATCCCAACAAACTTCAGGATAGACGGCTTATAATCTCAATGATGCAGTCAGCGGTCGCCAGTCAGCAGCGCTTTCTGCCAACTTGCCTAAGTAGAGAGCAGGCTCTCAGGGATCGGGAAAGGGCGGTCGTTGAGGGGAAACGGCATGTATAGACGGTCTGTCGTCTCGTGCCACAGTCCGAACGCTCTACGATATTCACTTCGAGCAGGACTGAAGATCCCAAGGTCGTTGTCTATCTGGAATAGCCCTCCGCCCGACAGACTTGCATCAGACCAACTGACGAAAGAGAGAAGTTTGTTGATCCTCTGGATGCTGTTGTGCCCGAAGGCGCGCTCCATTCTCAGATGAAACTCCCCATCCCCGGCTGCTCGGACAGAGTCATACCAACCGATAGTGCTCATGACCGGCACTCGCCTGTACATCAGAGATGATGCATCTGGCCTGAAGTATCCGCTCAATGCCCGGAACCCACGCTGATCTGAACATCGAATATGCTCCACCCAGGTTGCGACAATGGAGGGCTGCCGCTGCAACTCGGACACGGCTACTTCAATCTTCTGCGGGTGCGCCCAGTCATCAGCATCTTGGTTGGTGACGAGTTCACCTCTGGCCGCCGCGAGACCCGTATTCCGGGCAACAAACACACCTGAATTCTTTTCCAGAGAAATCAGGCGGAGGCGCTGATCGGCAGCACAGATTCGCATCACGATGTCTGCGGTTGCATCATCGCTGAAATCGTCGACGACGATCACCTCGATATTCTGGTATGTCTGGCGCCGCAAGGATTCCAGCGCATATCCGACGGTTGATGCGCTGTTGAAGGCTGGCATCAAAATTGACACGAGAGGTCCGCTGATGGTCGGACGCGGCTCCGGTGTCGCCTGCAGGTTCTCGCATGCGACGGGCTGGCTCATGTTCTTGAGGCCGATGGGTAAAACGCCTTGCCTTTCAAGGAGGCCGTTGACCGCTGCCAGCTGCAGGTCAAACCGTCGATTCCAGAAGTGGATCTGTGCATCCAGAAGATCGAGCTTCATCCTGTTGCGTGCGCTTCCCGCCCCATGGCGGAGCGCACGTTCCAATCCGAGGGCGCCGGCCTCCCACCCTTTCTCACGAAGATCATGGGCACACTTCAGAATTGTGTCAAAGTGATCGACTGCCAAATGTGATGCATGCTTGACAACGCGCTGGACAGCTGCGGAGTGGATCTCCGAGCCCAGCTTCTCGGCAAAAGGCAGAGCCTTGCTCAGAAACTCGGACGCGGCGATGCTCTCTCTTTCACTCAGCACTTCCTTGATGGTCTCGGCAATCACCTCAACTTGCCTGAGATTGGCAGACGCGATCAGATTCATGTGACGACAGAGATAATCTCCCCTGAACTTTATCGGCATTGTCCCGTAGGCGGAGACGACATCATCAAAACGATGAGCTGCAAAGTAGCTGTTGAGCAGCATCCTCCACGCTCGAAGCCTCTTGCGCTTAATTGCCTCGAGTAGCACAGCGGAAGCATTGAAGTTGCCTTGATCAATGTGCTTGCGCGCCCGCTCCAGGACCAGGCTCTGCCCGGAAAAATCGATTGCTCTAATCCGGGACACGGTCTCCCGGACAAAGCCTATGGTTCTTAAGTGAGAGCGAACTCTCCTGAGCAGCTTTTGCATTGAGCGGGACGACCTGTCAGAAATGTGGGCCCGATCGGATTCCGCGTCACGAGCTCCTGAGCGGCAATTGATCGGCTCCTTCAGCTATCCTTAGCAAGTAATGGCCATAAGAGCTCTTAGACAGTTTGTGACCTAGAGCCAAAAGCTGATCACGGTCGATCCAGCCGGCATTGTAGGCGATCTCCTCCGGACAGGCGATCCGGAAACCCTGGCGTCTCTCCAAAGCACGCACGAATTCTGCAGCCTCGACGAGGCTATCAGGCGTTCCTGTGTCTAGCCATGCATAACCGCGCCCCATGAGTTCGACGTGGAGCTGACCTTGTTCGAGATATGCCCGATTGACATCGGTGATCTCGAGTTCACCTCGAGCAGATGGCTTCAGGTGAGCCGCAATATCGACCACTTGGTGATCGTAGAAATACAGTCCGGTCACGGCCCAACTCGAACGAGGAACCACGGGCTTTTCCTCGATTGAGATTGCTCGTCCTCTTTGGTCAAACTCAACTACCCCGTAGCGCTCGGGATCGGTGACATGGTAGGCGAACACCGATGCACCGGACGTACGGGCGGCGGCTGAACGCAAGAGATCCGTCAACCCATGTCCATAATAGACGTTATCGCCTAGGATGAGAACCGATGGCCCGCCTGAGATGAACTCGGCGCCGATTATATATGCTTGGGCAAGCCCTTCAGGTCGCGGCTGCTCTGCATAGGACAGGCGGATACCCCACTGCCCCCCGTCTCCCAACAATTGGCGGAAACGCGGCAGGTCGTCCGGAGTGGAGATGATGAGAATGTCTCGAACCCCCGCCAGCATGAGTGTGGTCAAGGGGTAGTAGATCATCGGCTTGTCGTAGATCGGAAGCAACTGCTTCGACGTGACATACGTCATCGGATGCAGCCGCGTTCCGCTTCCTCCGGCCAGAATGATGCCCTTCATCGCTGTATCTCCTTGGCACCCCGCCGTATCAGGGCGTGTTCAGGTTGCGCCACTATGCAAAATAGACCGGGAGTTCCGCCAGGCTTGGATGCTTGCGGTCCTTGTCAGAAAGAACTGCCCTCGCTGGCTCAACGGGCCAAGCAATGCCCAGGGTTGGATCGTCCCAAGCCAAACCATGGTCATGGGCAGCCGAGTAATAGGCAGAAACCTTGTAATAAATTTCGGTGTTCGGCTCGAGCGTGCAAAAACCGTGAGCGAAGCCAATAGGCACAAACAGCTGACGGCCGTTTTCTGCCGAAAGCTCAACCGCCACATGCCGACCATAGGTTGGGGATGTGTGTCGGAGATCGACCACGATATCCTGGATTGCGCCGCGTATGACGCGAATGAGCTTTGCCTGAGCAAATGGTTCGCTCTGGAAATGCAGGCCTCGGATCGTGCCGACAGCAGTGGACATGGAGTGATTGTCTTGGACAAATTCTGTGTCGATACCAGCCTCGGTGTAACGCTGCCGGTGATAGGTTTCGGAAAAGAAGCCTCGGCGATCACCCAGGCGCTTTGGCGTCACGATTTTCACCTCCGGGATCGCAGTCGGTTCCACACTCAGCACGTTTTGTCTCTCTTCAACCTGCGTGGCTAACCTCGGCCACGTTAGACGGCCACACCGAGCCGCTCGCCGCGATATATGCCTGAGCGGACGCGCTCCCACCAAGCCCGATTGTTGATATACCACGAGACTGTTTTCCGCAGACCCGTCTCGAATGTTTCAGCCGGGCGCCAGCCCAGCTCACGCTCAATCTTGCGGGCATTGATGGCATAGCGGAGGTCATGCCCAGGCCGGTCGGTCACGTACGTGATGAGCTTCTCCCGCGCATCGATGCCGTGACTGGGCGACAGCTCGTCGACGAGTTGGCAGATGGACCTGACGACATCGATGTTCGTCCTCTCGTTCCAGCCACCGATATTATAGTTCTCGCCCACCCTGCCCTTTTCTGCCACGAGGATCAGAGCCTCAGCGTGATCGTCCACATAGAGCCAGTCTCGCACGTTCTCGCCCTTGCCGTAAACCGGCAACGGCTTTCCCTCCAAGGCGTTGAGGATCATGAGTGGAATGAGTTTCTCGGGAAAATGATAGGGGCCGTAGTTGTTCGAGCAGTTCGTGATCAGTGTCGGCAGGCCATAGGTGTGGTGCCAGGCGCGAACGAAATGGTCCGAGGCCGCCTTCGACGCCGAATATGGCGAGTTGGGCTGATACGGATACTCCTCATGGAAGAAGCCTTCCTGGCCAAGGGATCCGAAAACTTCGTCAGTCGAGATGTGATGGAAGCGGAATGTATCGCGATGCGCGGCATCAAGCCTATTCCAGTAAGCCAGAGCCGCCTGGAGTAGTGTAAAGGTGCCGACGACATTTGTCTGCACGAACTCTCCTGGGCCATCGATTGAGCGATCAACATGGCTTTCGGCCGCAAGATGCATGATCACATCTGGCTTGTACTCATCGATCAGCGTTTGCATCTGTCGGGCGTCTGCAATATCGGCTCGCACGAAGCGATAGCGGTCACTGTTCGCAACGGAATTGAGGGAATCAAGATTTCCCGCATAGGTGAGCTTGTCGACAACGAGAAGCTGATGTGGTGTGCTGGAAATCAGCTTGCGGACTACAGCCGATCCGATAAATCCGGCGCCTCCGGTGACCAAAAATCTCTTTGCCATGACCCACGCTCTTCTTTGTTCCGAACCGCTGAGCATGCCCTACTGCTTAGCTTAGGCGACCTGCTTTCTGTATCTCGGGCAGGCTACTAGCGTAAAATGGTAATATCGTCCACGACTTCGGGGTGCCGCGATCTAAAGGTCAATAAGGCACATTGAGCCCATTATTAAACTTTAGGTAGAAAAACAGGATCGAGACCCTGCTTACCGCGCAGACTGGAAATAGTGCGCCGCTGCTTTTCGGATCCGCTCCAGGACCGGATGCTCCTCGACCTGCCGGTACGCTCCCAAGATCGTGTCTGCACCATAGAGCTCCCTCAAGCGCTTCCAGGCCTCGGCCATGTGAACCACGCGCTTCTCCTCGTCAATGCTTCTCGACTTACGGTGATAGACGAACGTGTTCGTGGCCACGGCGAGTTCAAATCCGGCCGCGACAGCCCTGAAACAATAGTCGTTCTCCTCCCCATAGAAGAGCTTGAAGTTCTCCTCGTCGAAGTAGCCGATGCTGTCGATCACCTTCTTCTTGATGCCGAAGCAGAAGCCGTGAACGAGTGGCACACGGGGCACGGGATCCGCATCGCTCCAGGTTTCGCAGGCTCGGTCGAGGTCTGCAGCTGTGACCCCCTTCGGCAAAGCATTGATTGCCGTGTTCTTACCGGTGCTTCTGATATTGGGAATCGATTGCGCTCCTGCCGCGTTCGACAGGGGCCCCACGATGCCGATCCGTTCGCTCCGGTTGGCGGCATCGAGAAGCTTCACGGCCCAGTCCGCGCTCACAATCGTGTCGCTGTTCAGAAGGATGCGAAAAGCCGCAGTTCCAGCAGCAAGGCCTCGGTTCGCCGAACGCGTATAGCCCAGGTTTTGCTCGTTCTCGAGCAACGTGACCTGATCCCGGTTGGCCGCGAAATCGCGGAGGTAGGAGGTCGTCTCCTCGTCTGAGCGGTCATTGACGACAATGATCGTGTGATTTGGCCGCAATGCCGCCCAAGCGGCCTCCAAGCAGAGGCGCACATCCTCCAAGGCATTGTGGACGCAGACCACAATATCGATGGCAACATCGGCCACGGGTTCTAACTGCCGGTTCCTGATTTCGGCGAAGGGTGTGCCCCTAGAAGGATCAGCATGACGTCCAAGCCTCAGGAGAGCCTCCGGGATCACCAGAGCCCGTGCGAAGCTATGCCGGAAATAAAGAAAATCCTCATGGTCCCTCACAGAGGTGCCCTCCGGTAGGAGCGGCGCAATGTGCAGGTCGTTACAGCGGTAGCTCACCCATGCAAGTCCAAGCTGATCACGGCGGCTGAAACGCTCGATCTGCTGCCACCACAGGTGCAGGGCGTTGGCTGTTCCGTGCCTCTTCAGTGGAACGACCATGAAGCCGGTTTCGAACAATGGCTGTTTCTGGGGCAGGCCAGCCCTCCTGTAGTCCTCGACCTGCTTGTCAATGAGCTTTGAGGAATCTTTCTTCAGTCGCTTGCAAGCCTCAGCCTCGTCATAAAAGCAGGCGCGATGCGGATGCGAGATCAGGCCGAGATTGGCACTCCGGCTCTCCACCATTTCGATATAGCTATGAATGTCGCCCTTCAGGATGATGTTGGCATCCAGCCAAACAGCAACCTCATGGCCCGGAAACAGTTCATGGGGGTGCGTCTTGATCCACCGTGCGATTCTGGTCGGATCAGGATGGTAGTACGGCGCCGAGCGCATCTGCCAGATACCGTAGTCATTTCGTGGCCGATCCGTGAAGCACACGTAATCGACTGCCGGATCGATGCGTTCTGGGAGAAGCAAGTTGTCGTACTCGCCAAAGATGGCCGTATAGAAGACGATCCTGCGCTGTGGCGGGGCAGTAACGCGGTAGGCGGAGATCTGCTCCTCAAGCTCGCTGCGAACATCCCACCGATTGTCAAACAAGGCCTGTGCCATCTGCTTCGGCAGCGTTGTCGCAAGTCCATCCTTCGTTCGGTCTAGGGTGCGCTGCACTCCCCCAGCTACGCCTGGAAGCGCCTGCGCCAAGACGCGCAAGGGGCGCGTCACAGTCCAGGACAGGGAGCCCCGAATCCCTTTGATCTCCGTCTGCAACCCACGAATGGTGGCTCGCAGCTCAGCAATCTCTTCCTTTTGCCGCCGAAGCTGCTCTTGGAGGGCGGCGGCATCCCTTTCAGCGCCGAGATCTGCCTTGTTCGTGCATGAGCACTGAGCATCCTGAGTCATACGTCAACAACCTTCCAGCTCAGGGCCCGCACCACACCTGCATCGTGTCCATGCCGCTCCTTCGACCATTTCTGTAGGAATGACATTAACTCTTGCTACTTGGTGTCTGTCCCCGTAGACGCCGCGTAGGTTTCAATAACCTCTTCGATGGGCCCCAATGCCTTTACGCGGCCATGCTCCAAAAGAAGTGCCTTGTTGCAAAGATCCCGCAGCACCTTGTTCGAGTGCGAGGCCAGAACGAGAAGCTTAGAGTCTCGTGCAAAGCCTTCTAGCTTTTCGTTCGCCTTCTTGAGGAAGCGGGCATCACCCGTCGCTACGACTTCATCCAGCAACAGGATATCAGTCTCGACATGGGTGGAGATGGCAAACGCCAACCGCGCGCGCATGCCCGAGGAGTAGGTACGCATGGGCAGATCAAGGAAGTCGCCGAGTTCACTGAATTCAGCGATCACATCGGCTTTCTTCTTCAGTTCAGCCTTGCTCATCCCGAGAAACAGGCCGCGAATGAAGATATTGTCATAGCCGGTCGAGTCCATGTCCATGCCAAAGCTGAGGTTCAGCAATGGCGCAACACGTCCTTGGACCGTGACGCGTCCATGCGTCGGCGTATAAAGTTTGGCCATGACGCGCAGAAGCGTGGTTTTGCCAGCACCATTGTGCCCGAGCAGTGCTAGGCGATCCCCTGGCCCTAGCGTGAGCGACAACTGATCCAATGCACGCACGATCAATTGGCCGGACTGCCCTGATGACAGCTGCCCGCCAATGGGCCTCTCATCGGACGACCGACGCCGATCCGATTTCAAGGCGTGGACTGGAAATTCCAGCGTTATGTTTTCAAGCTTAATCAGCGCCATCGTCTGACCTCAAACCCAAAATGCGATCCGTCGACGCCAATGGGCATAGACCGGCACCATGATCCCCCAACCGATAAGAGTGATCGCCAGGGTCACACCCCAGACCAGGGTGCTTGGACTCTGCCCCAGCAGTGGTGCCCGCAGTATCTCAATAAAATAATAGAACGGATTGAAATCAACGAAGACCGTGCGAAACCCGGTGGCATCCTCCGGATACCAGAGGATTGGCGTCACGAAGAATGCAAGGCGCATTGCATTCGGGACCAGTTGCCCCAGGTCGCGATAGCGGACGTTGATGAGGCCCAGCAGAAGACCGACCCAAATTCCGTTTAGCAATACGATCGCTAGGGCCGGCAGAACCAGGACGATGTTCGGGAACGGCCATACTCGGAAGAGCGCAAGGACCGCGAGATAGACGATGGAATTAAAGCCCAGAATGACAATATTCTTCCAGAGGAGCTTATAGATATACACCGTCCTCGGAACGGGGATTTCCCGAATGGCGGCGGCATTGCTTGCGAAGGAGTCCTTGCCCTCGACCACCAGCGCCTGCAGGAAGCCCCAGATCATGTAGCCCGTGACAAGATGGGGTATGTAGTCGGACATGGGACGTGCCATGATCCCGCCGTACAGGGTGCCGATACAAGTCGCGACGAAAGCAAGACTGAGAGTATTCCAGAAGGGTCCAATGCGCGAACGACGATGGCGCGTCTGCACATCGCGCCATCCGAGCGTCATCCACAATTCACGCCAGCGCCAGCCGTCGCGAATCTCGAGCAGCACGTCCAGCATATTCAGACCGACGGTTCTCAACTTCTCTTCCCTGATCCATTCTCGGTGTTGAGCGGTCAACTTGACATGCGACTGGCTATGCATGACGGCTGAATTCTGATGTCACAAGACACCAACCGACAGCCTATACAAGACGACGGCAGGCTTATGCCTTCACCACGTTACTGCGCTTGCCGAGATACCGCCCACGCGTATCGACGATAAGCCTCGCATGCCTTTCGATGGTCTCGTAATCAAACTTGTCATGGTCCGTGGCCAGAAGCACCAGGTCGTAGTCGGCCAGCGTCTCCGGGGTCAGGTCCACGCTTTGAAGATCGAACGAGTAGCGGCGCATCTTCGGAAAGCTCGGCACGTGCGGATCGCTGTAGTCAATCTGCGCACCCTTTTCCTGGAGAAGACTCATCAGCTCGACAGAAGGCGATTCCCGCATGTCGTCGACATTCTTCTTGTAGGCGATGCCGAGCACAAGAATCTTGCTGCCACGGATCGGCTTCTCTCGCTCGTTTAAAGCATCGGCGATCTTCTCCACGACCCATTCAGGCATCGTGCTATTGATCTCGCCGGCGAGCTCGATGAAACGTGTATGGAGGCCATACTCGCGCGCCTTCCAGGTGAGGTAGAACGGATCGATGGGAATGCAGTGCCCGCCGAGACCGGGGCCTGGATAATAAGGGACGAAGCCGAACGGCTTGGTTGCGGCTGCCCGGATGACTTCGTGAATGTCGATGCCCATCCGGTCCGCGATGATCTTCATCTCGTTGACGAGGCCGATGTTGACGGCGCGGTGAATGTTCTCAAGGAGCTTCGTCAACTCAGCAGCCTGCGTGGAACTGACGGGCACCACCGTGTTGATCACCTGCCCGTAGAGGGCAAGGCCTACTTCAAGGCAGGATGGCGTGCTGCCGCCGCAGACCTTCGGAATCGTATGGGTAGTGAACTTCGCGTTGCCGGGGTCCTCACGTTCCGGCGAGAAGACGAGGAACGCATCCTCGCCAATCTTGAAGCCAGCCTTCTCCAGGCGTGGCCGCAGCTCCTCCTCGGTCGTGCCGGGATAGGTGGTGCTCTCCAGGGACATGACCTGCCCCCCCCGCATATGCGGCACGAGAGCATCCACCGTGTTCAGCACGAAGCTGAGGTCCGGCTCGCGGTACTTGTTCAGAGGGGTCGGCACGCACAGGATCAAGGCATCCACATCGCGAGCGCGGGTGAGATCGGCAGTCGGCTCGAACCCGCTCTTGATGGCCTTCGCGATGCCCTCGGAGGCAATATGCTCGATATAGGTCTCACCCCGCATGAGGGTGTCGACTTTCTCCTGGTCGATATCGAAGCCGACGACCCTATAACCGACTTCCGAATAACGGAGGGAAAGCGGCAGACCGACATAGCCCAAGCCGACGATACCGATCACAGCGGTTTTATCGTTCAGTTTTTTCAGCAACGTGTCTTTGTGCATCGGGCATCTCGGCTTCAAGCTCGTAGGGTGGAGCGGTCCTTCTATAAGGGCATTGACCCAGACCGCATACCTCCAGAAGGCGCCATAGTGCCGCGCCTGCCGAAAGGGAAGCTTCCTCCGACCCACAAGCCTGACCGGAGCACTTCGGCGCCGCTATACCGCTTTGGCCCATCCCCAGCAACCCTAACCCGAAATCCGGCTTGGCCTTCTTAGCCCTCGCTTGCCGCGCCCAGGGGATCTCTTTACTAGGACGGCTCGGACCCCGGAGACCAGGGATGCATGTCTTAGCTGTCGCAGTAACGTACAATCCCAATATCGACCTGCTGACCCAGGTGCTGGCATCCGTTGCTCCGCAAGTCCAAGACTTGGTCGTGGTCGATAATGCCTCGGCAAATGCCGAGGAGGTGAGGCGCCTGACTTCAGACGCATCTGCGCAATTCATTGATAATACTTATAATCTAGGCATCGCTGCAGCACAGAATCAAGGCATTGCTCTAGCCCGGAACGGAGATTTTACCCATGTCCTGCTTCTCGACCAGGATACAGTTCTCGCGCCCGGGATGGTCGCGGATCTGGCGGAGAACCTGAAAGCGCTTGAAGCCGGCCAAGGCGGTGTGGCGGCCATCGGACCAGCCTATTACGAGCTTAACAGCCAACGACAGACAAAAGCCTATCGGGCCAAGGGCCTTCGTTTATCGCGGATCTCCTTAGCGAGCGAGTCTCGTCCCGTGGCAAGCGATTTCATCATCGCCTCCGGGTCTCTGATCCCCTTGACCGTCCTGGAAAAAGTCGGCGGGTTCAGAGAGGACCTCTTCATTGACCTCGTCGATGTTGAATGGTGCTTCAGGGCGCGCGTGGCAGGATACCGGAGCTACCTGTCCCCTACCGCAAGAGTGGAGCACCGATTGGGAAGTGGGACGGTCAAGCTTGGACCCCGCCAGGTTGCCGTCCATGTTCCGATACGGAACTATTACTGGGTCAGGAACGCTCTCTGGCTCGCCCGCCAATCCTATACGCCCCCGGCCTGGCGGCTTTACTACATCAGCCGCTGCTTGGCCTTTCTTGGAACCTATACGGCCCTTGCTGACAAAAAGGCACAGAGGCTGGGTCTGATGACCCGCGGACTCCGCGACGGACTGACAGGCCGCCTCGGACCCCTCGACCCCTAAAGCTGAAGCTTAGCCCACCTGCCGTTCGGCTTGGGCCAATCCCCATTCCAGAAGGGTCTCGGTACGCTCCTGCGTCTCCGCCTCGACATAGACGCGCAATTCCGGGGCATTGCCCGAGGCGCGGAAATGAATGACCTCGCCATTGTTGGCCGTCAGACGCACGCCGTCCTGCCCGTCGAGTGCCGCAACACCGCCCAGTGATCCCGTCAGGTCCTCTCGGAAAGTCTGATCCTGCTCAAGCCGCTTCAGGAAAGCGGCACTCCTCTCGCTCGGCACATTCTTAAGGCGATTGCTCGCCGCAGCCTTAAAGGCGAAATCGGCCCCAATCTCCGCAAGTGCCCTTCCCTGCTCCTTGGCCTCACCAAGTGCACACAAGATCGGTAGCATGGCATCCCGGGTCGGAAGGGCTGCAAGTCTGCGCTCCTCCCGAACGATGTCAGAGCCGAGGAGAACGCCGCCGTTTGCCTCAAACCCGACGACAGCCTCCGCCCCGGCACGGGCAGCCTCCGTCATCCCCTCGATGACGTAAGGTGATCCGACTCGGGTGCGAATCACCTGTTCAAAGGCGCCGGCAGCCTCCAGAGCGGAGTTTGAGGTCACAGGCGTGACAATCGCGTCTGCGCCCAGATACCGGGCCGTGATCGCGCCGACCAGATCGCCGCGCAGGAAGGAACCGGCCGCATCAGAAATCAGAGGACGGTCCGCGTCTCCATCAGTGGACACGATGGCATCGAGCCGCTGCTCGCCTGCCCATTGCCGGGCCAGCACCTCATCCTCCTCGCGCAGAGCCTCGGTGTCGACCGGAATGAAGCTCGTGGCGCGGCCCAGCGGCACCGCCCGCGCCCCCAGGCTCTCAAGCATCTGGACGATCACGTCCCGGGCTACGGAGGAGTGCTGGTATACGCCCACCGTCAGCCCCGAGAGAGCCCCTGCTCCGAAAAAGTCTCGGTAGCGATTCTGGTAGGCTGCGATGAGGTCGACATCAGGAGTCGGCGCCTGAAACCCGCGAGCACCCTCTGGGACGGATGTGATTCTCAGACCGGCATGCCAATCCAGAATGGCGGCTTCATCCTTTTTGTCGATCTCGCCTTCTGCCCGGTAGAACTTCAGCCCGTTGCGATCCTCAGGGATGTGGCTGCCGGTGACCATGATCGCCGGGATGCTAGAGCGCATGCCGTGGTAGGCGAGCGCAGGCGTCGGAAGGGCTCCGCAATCGAGCGGCGTGAGGCCGGCATCCTTCAGGGCGGCACAACAGAGCCGAGCGATGCTGGGGCTGCTCTCCCGCAGGTCCCGCCCGACCAGAACCCGGTATCCGGAGGCTGCGGCAGAGCCGTCTTCCTTCAAGATCTCGGCGAAGGCGCGGGTGTAGGCGAAGGCAGGCACGCCGTCCAACTCCACCACAAGGCCTCGCAGGCCGCTCGTCCCGAACTTCAGGGAAGAGGAGATCGCTGTCGGAATGAAGTCCATGCCAAATGCCTTTGCGTTTTCTTCCGCGCCTTGCCGTCTCACGGACGAGTTCTCGCAGGAAGACCATGTTGGCATGAGTGTCGGCTCACTAGACCTGAAGTCAACGCATCCACACGGCGCACGCAGGTCACCCTCATGAGGTGGCTGTCAATTTGGATTACCACAAAAGGCTTCATCGTATGGCGGAGATCGGCTCCCATGCCGCAGTTTCCGCGGATCGCCGGATAGCATCCAGGATTCGCATATTCATGAGCGCATCCTCCAAACCATAGGCGAGCGCCCCCTCCCCCCGGATGGCGCGACTGAAGGCAGCGCCCTGCTGCGCATACTGGTCGATCACCGGGAAATCGATGGCTTTCGCCGACAATCCCCCGTGTGCGCTGCCGTCATCCACGAAGATCCGTGTCCGCCTGTCCGGAGGGGCGTTGAAGGGGATTTCGATCTCGATGCGCCCTCTGGTGCCAAGCAGCTGGATCCGCTGGAAGGGCACGGACTGCGTCAAGACAGTGAAGGTCAGCTGCCGGCCATTGCCGAAGTCCAGAAGAGCGCTTGTAGTGCGGTCCACGCCATAGGTCGGATCACGATCCACGAGCGCAATCGTGCGGGTCGGCTCGGCGTCGAAGAAATAACGACCGGCCACGACCGCATAGCAGCCGATGTCGAGGAGCCCTCCCCCGCCGATGTCCGGCCTGTTGCGGATGTTGTCCGGCTCGACGTTGAAGTAGGAGAAGATGACCTGGATGGACCACAGGTCCCCGATGCCCTCGGATCGAATGATCTCGCGGGCGCGCTGCCATTGCGGATGGTGACGCACCATGAAGGCCTCGGCGATCAGCACCTGCGATGAGGCCTGCCTCAACTGCTCCGCCTCATCGGCCGTGATGGCGATTGGCTTCTCGCACAGCACGTGCTTTCTGGCGGCAGCCGCCGCCAGGGTCATCGGAACGTGCAGATGGTTGGGCAATGGATTGTAGATCGCCTCGATGTCGGGATCAGCCAGCAGCGCCTCGTAAGAGCCATATGCCTTCACGATTCCGAGTTCCGATGACATCTTTCGCGCGGCTTCCTCGTTTCGCGAGGCGACGGCAACCACGTGGCAGAGCGGGCTCTTCATCATGCCGGGAACGACTTTCGTCCGGCCGATTTTGGCCGTGCTCAGGATACCCCAACGGACCGGCTGCATGGCTCTCTCCTCAGGTTCTGTCAGTTTCAATTGGATTGGGTGTTTTCAAACCGTCGAGCGCCGAAGGGATTGATAGTCCTTGTGCAGAACAGGCCCTGTCGTTTCGCGCTCCAGAAGCATCACGGGCAACCGAACGCTCCAGTCTTCGGGTTTCATCTGGTTGTGCATCAGCTTCAGGAGAACGTCGGCCCCGACACACCCCAGTTCGTGCAGTGGCTGCCGACACGTGGTCAGGGTGGGCTCCGTGTAATCCGCATATTCGATGCCGTCGAAGCCGATGACCGATACATCCTGCGGAACCCGGACTCGTTTCGCGCGAACGCTCTTGATGAAGCCGATCGCGCTCTCGTCACAGGCCGCGAAAATCCCGGTGGGGCGATCCCTCATCTGCAGGAATGACTCGGCCGCCGACACACCCGTGGAGAAGACGAATGGTCCTTCCCAGCGCACGAAGTCGTTCTGGCTGAAGCCGGCTGCTGCAATCCCCTCCTGAAAGCCGGCGAAGCGCTCGACCTCGATGATGGAGCTGAGCGTGCCTGAGATATAGCCGAACCTGCGGTGTCCGAGGCGCGCGAGGTATTCCACCGCCTGCCGGGTGGCCTCACGGTCCTGAACGACGACGTGGGGGATGCCCTCTTCAGGAATGGCCGCGCACATGGCAACGATGGGAAGGCCTGAATCCCGCATACTGCGGGTGCCGTTTTGCGGAATGTATCCCGTCAGCAGGAGAATGCCGTCCACCTGGCGCGACAAGGCAAGGTCGACATAGCGGGCCTCGCGCTCCCTGCGGTTGTCCAGATTGCCGATGATGATGCCGTATCCCGATTGGGTCAGCTCATCGTCGACGCCGCGGAGAATCTCAGCGAAGACCGGATTGGTGAGCCTTGGGGCAATCACCAGCACGTTCATGGTGCGGCGGGTGCGCAGCTTCTGCGCCGTGCTGTTCGGGATGTATCCGCTGCGCTTGACCGCCTCCATCACGAGGTCGTGAGTTTTCTGGCGCACTTTGTCCGGATCGGACAGGACACGACTGACGGTTGCCGTTGAGACTCCTGCAAGTTGAGCGACGTCGGCGATGCGTATCTCCTTCACCGCCCGCCATCTTTTCCGGCTCATGCAGGTTACCTCCCGGCTTCAGACAAGATACGTTACCCTCTTTCAGGGTATACAACTTACGTCAACTTGTGTCTTGACTAATCTCAAAAGCACCTACAACCTATATCACAAGATGTAATCGATTACAAAAATCGATAAAACGCTTCTGGGAGGAAGCCATGAGCATGAAGACACGCGTTTCCGCGTATACCCTTTCTGTTGCCCTGATCTGGAGTTCCGGCGCGCTCGCGCAGCAGAAGGCGGAAGTCCTCCATTGGTGGACGTCCGCCGGTGAGTCTGCATCCGTGAAGGTCTTCGCGGATCAGTTCACCAAGGCCGGCGGCACCTGGGTCGACAACGCCATAGCGGGCGGCGCAAATGCCCGGACGGCCGGCATCAACCGCATGGTGGGCGGCAATCCCCCGACCATGATGCAGTTCAACACCGGCAAGCAGTTCGACGAACTGGTCAGCAACGATCTGGTGCGCGACGTCGATGCACAGGCCAAAGCCGGTAAATGGCGCGACATCATGCCCAAGCCGATCGTCGATGCTTCGGTCCGCAACGGGAAGTTCTACGCCGTTCCCGTCAACATTCACGGCCAGAACTGGCTCTTCTACAACACCAAGGTCTTTGCCGACGCCGGCCTTCAGCCTCCGAAGACCTTCCCCGAGTTGATCGAATCCGGTGAAAAGCTCAAGGCCAAGGGTATTATTCCGATTGCCCTCGGCGGCCAGCCGAACTGGGAGCACAACCTCTTCCGGGCGGTCGTCGTCGGCCATGGCGGCGCCGACATGTTCCGCCAGCTCTACGGCACCCGCAAACCCGACATGTTGAAGAACCCAAAGTTCAAGGAAACCGTAGAGATCTTCGGCAAGCTGCGCGGCCTCGTCGATCCTGGGAGCCCGGGCCGCAACTGGAACGACGCCACGGCCCTCGTCATCACCAACAAGGCCGCCATGCACTTCAACGGCGACTGGGCCAAGGGTGAGTTCACCGCCGCAGGCCAGACCGCCGGTAAGGAATATGGCTGCACCCTCGTAGGTGAAGGCGGCGGCAAGCTCGTGATCGGCGGCGACGTATTCGTCTTGCCTGCTACCAAGGACAAGGCAGCCCTAGTCACACAGGACAAGCTGGTGGAAGTCCTGCTCGATCCCACCAGCCAGCTGGAGTTCAACAAGAAGAAGGGCTCCATTCCCGCTCGCCTGGACGTGGACGTCTCTTCCATGGATGTCTGCGCCCAGCGGTCCAGCGCGGTCCTGAAGGATCCGGCTAATCAGGTGGAAGCCATGGAGCTGCTGAGCCCGCCTAACTTCTCGGGCGCCATGCAGGACGCTGTGACCCAGTATTGGAACAACCCGAACATGACGGCGGATGCCTTCATTGAGAAGATCACCAGCGCCATGCGCGACGCAGGGTAAAAACCATCCGGCTCGCCCCTTATGGGGCTGGGGCGAGCCGTTCACTCCTGACGCTCGACTTCTCTCGACTGGATCTTCCGAATGGATACCATTTCGATCCACGCCCCCAGCGTGCCTTCAGGCGGCGCGAAAACCCGGCGTCGGATGAAAGTGCGCCTGCCTGCGGCCCTGGCCCTCTTGCCGACCGCGCTTGTCGTCCTTATCGTCTATATCGGCTGCATGCTCTGGACCGTGCGGCTCTCGTTTACGAGTTCCACCCTCCTGCCCAAGCTCGATTGGGTCGGCCTTGCGCAATACAGCCGCCTCTTTGCCAATGATCGCTTTCTGACGTCGGCTTCCAACATCATCATCTTCGGCACCCTGTTCATCTCGGGCTGCCTCATCATCGGATTTCTTCTCGCCGTCTTCATTGACCAGAATGTGCGCGGAGAAGGCCTTTTTCGCACCCTCTTTCTCTACCCCTACTCCATGTCCTTCGTGGTGACGGGCGTTGCCTGGCAATGGTTCCTCAATCCGGGACTTGGCCTGCAGAAGCTCGTCCGGGACATGGGCTTCGAGAGTTTCACCTTCGACTGGATCGTGAACCAGCGAATGGCAATCTACACTATCGTGATCGCAGGGCTCTGGCATGGAGCTGGCCTCACCATGGCCATCATGCTCGCGGGCCTGCGCGGCGTGGACAAGGATCTGTGGAAGGCCGCCAAGGTCGACGGGATCCCGACCTGGCGGGTCTACACCTCCGTGGTTCTGCCCCTCCTCCGGCCCATGGTCGTCACAGCCGTCGTGCTTCTCACGACCGGCGTCGTGAAGCTCTACGATCTCGTCGTCGCCATGACCCTGGGTGGTCCGGGCATTGCCACCGAGGTGCCTGCCAAGTTCGTCATGGACCACCTCTTCGAGCGCAACAACATCGGTCTCGGAACGGCTGCCGCGACGATCATGCTGATCACCGTGGTGACCGTTCTGGCTCCCTGGGTCTATGTCCGCTACGTCCGTCCGCAAGGGAGGCATGCATGAGCGCCGCCGTGCCGCAGGGCCGCCGCCCTGGTCGCCTCACCGTCGGTCGTATCGGGGTCTACGCGTTCCTGGTGACCGCGGCCCTTTTCTTCCTGCTGCCGCTCTGGATCATGGTCGTGACTTCCCTCAAACCCATGGAGGAGATCCGGCTCGGCAACATTCTCGCCCTGCCCGCTGCCATGACCATCGAAGCTTGGTCCAAGGCATGGTCTTCCGCCTGCACCGGGCTCGAATGCAACGGCATCAGCGTCGGCTTCTGGAACTCAGTGCGAATCCTGATCCCGTCCCTGATCCTCTCGATCATGGCCGGGGCCATCAACGGCTACGCCCTGTCGTTCTGGCGGGTCAAAGGCGCTAATGTCATGTTCGGCATCCTGTTGCTCGGGGCTTTCATCCCCTATCAGGTGTTTCTCTACCCGCTGGTGCGCATCTTCTCGCTGACCGGAATCTACAACTCGCTCACCTGCATCGTGCTGGTGCACGTGATCTTCGGCCTGCCGACCATGACGCTCCTGTTCCGCAACTACTACGCGGGATTGCCGATCGAACTGTTCAAGGCTGCGCGCATCGACGGCGGCGGGTTCTGGTCGATCTTCTTCAGGGTGATCCTGCCCATGTCGACGCCGATCGTGGTGGTGGCGACCATCCTGCAGGTCACGGGCATCTGGAACGACTTCATCTTCGGGCTGACCTTCGCAGGCCGCGAAAACCTGCCCATGACCGTGCAGCTCAACAACATCGTCAATTCAACGCAGGGCGAGCGCGCTTACAACGTCGACATGGCTGCCACCATGCTGGCGGCGCTCATTCCGCTCGTCGTCTACTTCGTGTCCGGCCGCTGGTTCGTCCGCGGCATCGCCGCCGGCGCTGTGAAAGGGTAAGGAATGTCGACCGTTTCCGTTCGTGATGTGACCGTCGCTTTCGAAGCCGTTCAGGTCTTCGACGGCTTGTCTCTCGACATTCAGGAAGGCGAGTTCATCGTCCTCCTCGGCCCTTCCGGCTGTGGCAAGTCCACCCTGCTCAATGCAATCGCGGGTCTGCTCGACGTGGCTGAGGGGCAGATCTGGATCAACGGGAAGAACGTCACCTGGGAGGAGCCGAAGGATCGCGGTATCGCCATGGTGTTCCAATCCTATGCTCTCTATCCGCGCATGAACGTGCGTGAGAACATGTCCTTCGGCTTGAAGATGGCGAAGACACCGAAGCCCGAGATCGAAAAGCGCGTCACTCGGGCTGCCGAACTCCTGCAGATCACCCCCCTCCTCGACCGGCGGCCGGACCAACTCTCCGGCGGCCAACGCCAGCGCGTGGCCATCGGACGGGCCCTGGTGCGTGATGCCGCCGTGTTCCTCTTCGATGAGCCCCTCTCCAACCTCGACGCGAAGCTGCGCAACGAGCTGCGCGTCGAGATCAAGCGGCTGCACGCCCGCCTCGGCAAGACCACCATGGTCTACGTCACGCACGACCAGATCGAGGCCATGACGCTGGCCGACCGCATCGTGGTGATGAAGGAACAGAAGATCCAGCAGATCGGCACGCCGGATGAAATCTATCACCGGCCGGCCAATCTGTTCGTAGCTGGATTCGTGGGCTCGCCGCAGATGAACTTCATCAAGGGCCGCCTTGAGAACACCGGAGAGGGCTTGAGCTTCCTTGCCGGCGACCGCCGCCTGTCGCTGTCCGGCTACCCGTTCATCACGGCTCCCTCGGCTGGTCAGGACGTCGTGCTCGGCGTACGCCCCGAGCACCTTGAGATCGCAAGCACCGGGATCTGGCCTGGATTTACCGTCGACATCGTCGAACCTATGGGCGCCGATACGGTGATCTGGTGCAGCGATGCGGTCGGCTCCGTTCAGGTTCGCACCTCCGGCTCTCGCCGGGCCACGCCGGGTGAGAGCGTGACGCTCCACGTCGATCCAACTCAAGTCTCGCTGTTCGCCGCCGATTCCGGCGAACGGCTCTGACGACACCAAGATTCCGGCAGGTCTCGCGCACAGCCTGCCGCGCCCGCTTTCCTGAACTTTTGAGGTTCCCATGACCGTCACGGATAGATTGTCCATTCAACTCTACACCTTGCGAACCCTGGAGGATCTCGACCTGATCCTCGATACGGTCGCCGACGCCGGCTATCGCTACGTGGAGACTGTCGGATCGCATCTCGACAAAGCCGGCGAGGTCCGCACCAAGCTTGATGCACGCGGCCTGAAAGCATCCTCTAGCCATGTCAGCATGGCGGCGCTGCGCGAGAAGCCGGATGCCATCGTCGACGCCTGCCGCACTTTGAGTCTCACGCACCTCTACATGCCGGCCGTGCCGCCTGAAGAGCGCGATATGGGCGCAGAAGGCTGGCGGGCGCTCGGCAAGGAACTTGGCCAGATCGCTGAGCGCTTCCAGGCTCAAGGCATCCGCCTCGGCTACCACAATCACCATTGGGAGCTGAAGCCGAAGGACGGCGCCAAGACGGCGCTCGAACTGATCTTCGAGGCTGCCGGTTCGAGCCCCCTCGCCTGGCAGGTTGACGTGGCCTGGCTCGTGCGCGGCGATGCGGATCCCAAGGAATGGATCAACCGCTACCGCAGTAAGGTCACGGCCGCTCACGTGAAGGACATCGCGCCTGCAGGCCAGAACGAGGATCAGGATGGCTGGGCCGATGTGGGCTCCGGCGTACTGAATTGGCGCGACCTGTGGCGCGTGTGCCGCGAGGCCGGAGCCGAGTGGATGGTGGTCGAGCACGACAAGCCCGCCGACCCGGCCCGGACTGCCCGCAACAGCTTCGATTTCCTGCGCACCATCGAGGATTAACGATCATGAATTCGCTGAATGTCGGCATCATTGGATGCGGCAACATCTCGGGCATTTATCTCCAGAACATTCCAGCCTATCGCGGCCTCACCCTGCGGGCCTGCGCCGACATGCGTCCCGAGGTTGCGCAGGCTCAGGCAAGCCGCCACGGCATCGAAGCCATGACCGTCGATCAGCTTCTGGCCCGCGACGACATCGACCTCGTGGTCAACCTCACCGTGCCGGCCGCCCATTTCGGCGTCTCGTTGGCAGCCCTCAGCGCCGGCAAGCACGTGTTCTCGGAAAAGCCGCTAGCGGTCGATTTCGAGCAGGGCCGCAGGCTCGTGGACGAGGCGGAGGCTCGGGGCCTTCACCTCGGCTGCGCTCCGGATACGTTCCTCGGCGCCGGTGGGCGGCTTGCCCGCAAGCTCGTCGACGATGGCGCCATCGGCCGCATCCTGTCGGGAACCGCCTTCCTCATGTCCCACGGCATGGAACACTGGCACCCCGATCCGGAATTCTTCTTCAAGCCCGGCGGTGGCCCGATCCTCGACATGGCGCCTTACTATCTCAGCACACTCGTCAACCTGATCGGCCCGGTGCAACGCGTCTTCGCCATGTCGAGCATCGGGTACCCGGAGCGCATCGTGACGGCGGAGTCACCCCGCAAGGGTGATCGCATTAGTGTCGAGACCCCCACCCATGTAACGGCGCTGCTCGAATTCGCCTCGGGCGCGCATGTCACCTTCTGCATGAGCTGGGACGTATGGAAGCACAGCCATCCGGCCATCGAGATTTACGGCTCGGAAGGGTCCCTGCGCGTACCGGATCCAAACTTCTTCGGCGGCCATGTGGAGGTCACCGAGCGCGGTGGAGACTGGCGCGCGGTCGACTCGAGCGAGATGCCGTTGGGAGTTCCCAACTGGCGCTCACCCAACTGGGCTCCCGAGATGCCCAACAAGGCCAACTACCGGGCGCTGGGCCTAGCCGACCTTGCAAGCGCAGTCCTGAACGGCACGCCGCACCGCTCCAGCGGACGCCTCGGCCTGCATGTTCTCGAGGTCATGCACAGCATCCTGGAAGGTGCGGCGACCGGTCAGCCCAGGGCGATCACCACCGCTCTCGAGCGTCCGGCCACTCTTGAGGATGCGGACGCCTCCATCCTCTGGAAAGGCCCCTCTCAGACGGCGTCCGCCGCCTGAGGCCTACCCCCTCGACGAGAAAGAGCGAGACGATGCGGGAAGCGCTCATCGTGTGGGGCGGCTGGCATGGCCACGAGCCGGAACAATGCGCCGGGATCGTCGCCGGAATGCTGCGGGATGAGGGCTTCAGGGTGCACCTGGAGAATTCGACCAGCGCCTTCGCCAGCCCTCATCTCTCCACGATGAGTCTCATCGTGCCGATCTTCACCATGTCGAATATCGAGAAAGACGAGGTCGCCACTCTCTCGCAAGCCGTCCGCGATGGAGTTGGCCTCGCCGGCTTTCATGGGGGCATGGGTGACGCGTTTCGTGAGGCAGTCGAGTATCAGTTCATGTGCGGCGGCCAATGGGTGGCCCATCCGGGCAACATCATCGACTACCGGGTGAACATAACGCGGCCCGACGACCCGGTCATGCAGGGCATCGACGACTTCGACTACCGGTCGGAGCAGTACTACATGCACGTCGACCCATCGAACGAGGTTCTCGCGACCACCACCTTCTCGGGAGACCATGCGCCCTGGATCGACGGCGTGGTGATGCCCGTCGTCTGGAAGCGCCGGCACGGCCAAGGGCGTGTTTTCTACAGTTCGCTCGGGCATGTGGCGAAGGAATTCGAGGTGCCGGAAATGCGCACGATCCTGAGGCGCGGCATGGTGTGGTCAGCACAGCGTTGTGGCGAAGAAGCTTGAGGGCTGATGCCGCTCTATGAGGGAAGATGACGCAGTACTCTCTCCAGCTCAGCAGCTTTCGAGGGAGCAATCCTGAGGGCAGGATTGGCTGGGGCGCCAGGATTCGAACCTGGGAATGGCGGTACCAAAAACCGCTGCCTTACCGCTTGGCGACGCCCCAATAGGTGTGGCGTGTACATAATCGGCTCAAACGCGGCTGGCAACACCGTTTTGCGGATGGCTTAATCCTATGAAAGAGACGCAAATCTCCCCTTGCGGCGCTCCCACCTCACGGCTATAAGACCGGCCTCCCGGGAATTTCCCGGTGTCGGAGTGTAGCGCAGTCTGGTAGCGCACCACGTTCGGGACGTGGGGGTCGCAGGTTCAAATCCTGCCACTCCGACCAACTTTCCCGCAAGAATCAGCGATAGCATTTCTGTATAAGGCACCGGGCTAGACCCGAGGATCGGCTATGATCTTCGAGCCTCACTAGCCCTTGCAACAGGTTCAATGCGTCGAGAAGCGCCCGTCTTCCTGGTAGGTCTCGTAATGCAGGGTCTGGGCTGGGATTGCCTCGAGCTGGCGCGGCGCCCTTGGCCAATCCTGCGGGACCTCGTTGGTCTGGGGCATATAGCGCGGGCGGAAGCGCAGGTCGACGAGGCTTCGCAACTCGGGGGCTGCCAGATCCAGCACATTGGCATCTCGCCAGCGACGGTTCAGCTTGGCCTTGCCGGTCATGCGGCCCCAGAAACCTGCGACCTCCTCCTCGACCTGCAGCACAATGCGTCCGGTCCAAGTCTTGCGAAGATTAAAACGACCTGTCAGAGCCATCTGACGCTCCTCAACTCTCTCGAGATCTCGGAAAAATCTGAACACCGAAGCTGCGACTGCTTAAGCTTACAAGCTTGTGCACTACAGCCCGGCACCCGGTTGAATCCATTCCTTTAGCCAATGCCTTTGCGCAATAAGGGTTCCGGCTCACCTCCCTATCAACCACCGATGTCGAAGGCACGATGTGCGTCAGGGCACCGGAGAGGAACCATGGAAGTAAATAGAGGCGACAGGGAAGAATTCAGGAGAAGAAACAATCAAAATCATGAGAGATGAAGCAGCAGCCGTTACCTGAAAATGTCTCAGCCCCGGCGCGGCTTGGAGGTGAGATCGATGGTGACGAGCTGCCCGGTTCGAGGATCGAGGATGGTCATGAAGGCCCCCTGTTCTGTTGGCGTAGGAGAAACGCCGCAGAACCCGAACAGATCAAACCGCTTTGAGAACGTGGTAAGCAATTCGTTATCGCAAGCTTTGCCTTAAAGGCTGGGAACATGCCGCCTGAGCCTGTATGCGGTTGCTCCCTCGTCGGCTGATCGGCTGTGCTGATCGCCCCTATCCAACAATCCGGAGACTAACCGATGAACACAGCTCATCTTGAAACCGTTTGGGCACCGCGCCTTCTCAGCGTCCTGCGCATCGTTGCAGCCCTCATCTTCATGGCGCATGGCACGCAGAAGCTCCTTGGCTTTCCTGCTTCACCCAATCCCGCCCCGGCGATCCTCACCCTGCCCTGGATCGCCGGCGTCCTCGAAATTGTCGGCGGTGCGCTGCTGATCCCAGGTCTCTTTGTGCGGCCCGTGGCATTCGTCCTCTCCGGCCTGATGGCCTTCGCCTATTGGCTCGCCCATGCGCCGCGCAGCCCCTACCCCGTCCTGAACGGAGGCGACGCTGCGATCCTCTATTGCTTCGTTTTCCTGTTCCTCGCTGCTGCCGGCGGCGGTGTGTGGAGCCTGGACCGCGCCTTGCGCAAGGCTTGATGCCTCCATCAATAGGTGAGAGGCCGCGGCCTCTCACCTACTCGGGCTTCGTGCCTGTGGGTCGACGCAGGCGCTCGTCTTCGATCTCGACATGGAGCGTGTGGTCGCTTTCGTCCTCGTCGTCATCGAGCGGGATCGGCATGAGATCCGTCATGAGCCCTGTCGTCGTCGAGGCTGCGGCGCCGATGGGCGGAGCCGGGGCCTCATCGCGGCGCCCCGTCTCCTCAGTTGCCTCGACCTCACCCTCGTCATCGAGAATATTCACCACTTTGTCCATTTGAGCTTCGTCCACCTTCACGGTCACCAGCGCCCCGCCTCGGCGAATCCCGTCGGCGTAAGTGTGAGCCTCCTCGTCCGTGAGGCCGGCATCGGCCAAAGCACCCGCAAGCCCGCCCACGGCCGCGCCGGCGCCAGCGCCGACCAGCGTTGAGACGATCCAACCGGCTGCGATCACCGGCCCGAAACCGGGAATGGCCACCGTGCCAAGCCCCGCCAGAAGGCCCGCGCCTGCTCCCGCGACCGTTCCGGCCGCCGCCGTGGCGCCAGTGAAGGGGTGCGCGGGGCCGTCAGCCCCGAACGACTGTGATGCGTGATGCGTATAGGCATCGTTGAAGTTGTTGGACACGAGGCTGATCTCGAAATCCCGCATCCGGGCTGTCTCGAGCCGCTGCACCGCCCGTGCGGCCTCCTCATAGGTGTCGAAGAAGGCGGTAATTCTGCGCTCGGCCATGGGAGCCCTCCGGTCATTGCCTATACGAGGCTAATGAGCGGCCGGTTGAGCGGTTCCCTGCGCGGCCATGACACCTTTCGGCCAGCTCAACTCCCTGGTAAGTTCAAGCAAAAGGTGCCCGAAAAGGGTGATTTGGGGGCTTCCCGTCATGAGACATATCCACCTCGACGATGGCTTGCGGCTGCGCTTTCCCGGCCGCAGCGAAGATTTTGACCAGGGCGTCGAGATCGGCATGATCGCCGTTCTGATGGACCAGGCTTCTCCTGAGTTCTCGCGCTGGATCGCCCGCTCCAACCTCAGCCAGGTTCAGGCCATCGCCAAGCAGATGGGCTACCGCATCGAGGAAGGCAGCGGCGATGGGGACTGGGTGGACGTCACCTTCCTTCATGGCAGCGTCAAGGCCAAGCCGAAGCTCAAGCTGGTGCATTCGGTCGGCTGAACGTCGCTAGCGACTCTCTCTTACATCCCGAAAAAGAAGAAGCCGCCCGGAGGCGGCTTCAGAAGACTCTTTGCTTGATGGCTGGGTCAGGCCTTGCCGCCGCGACGGGTCACCGACCAGGCGGCCTGCATGAGGGCCACGGCCAGGGCAGTCTTGACGAGTGTGGCAGCCACGAACGGGGCGGCGCCGACCGTCCAGGCCTTCGCGAAGGGCATCACGACGGACAGCTGGGCTAAGCCGAAGGCGAAGATCACCGCATGGCCGATGCTCATCATCACGATGACGCGCAGGAGCGAACGGTCCCAGCCGCGCTCGGCCATGAAGCCCATCACGAGGGCAGCAGCCACGAAGCCGAACAGGAAGCCGCCGGTCGGTCCCATCAGGTAGCCGAGGCCAGCCGTCGGGCCAGCGAAGACGGGCATGCCCATGGCGCCCTCGGCGAGGTAGAGAGCAACGGTGGCACCGCCGAGGCGCCAGCCATAGGTTGCGCCGATCATCAGCACCACCAGGGTTTGAAGCGTCATCGGGACGAAGGGCAGCGGAACCTGAACCTTGGCCGAGACGGTGAGAAGCGCCGTGCCGACAACCATCAGCACGATGGCGCGAAGCGCAGCGAAGCGGGCATCGTCCCGCGACGGCCAGAGCAGGCCAACGAGGGTCGAGGGAGAAGACAGCGAAGGGGCGCTGGTCGTCATACGGGCAATCTCCAGGTCATTCCGCCATGCGCGCGGCGGCTCATTGAGCCTTATAGGAGGGTCCCGCCCCTGCCTCAAGCCGTCGTCTCGAGCATTCGCCGCAGTTGTGGATACCCTTTCGTTCAAGGCGGAGACCGAACTCGAGGGCCACGTCAGTGAAAAGCGGGTCCACTTTTGCGCCCGATGCGCTACGAAGGATCGAACGGTTCGATCATAGCGGCAGGGATCTCAGATGGCAGACGACCTCACCTTCGACACCAGCCCTCCGGCCCATGCCGAGGAATGCGTGCGCGTGAGCCCGCTCGTTCGCCGAACCGTCGCCAGCAATCCAGGACCCATTACTTTCACGGGCACCTGCAGCTACATCGTCGGCAGCGGGAAAGTCGCCATCATCGATCCGGGCCCGGACCTGCCGGGCCATGTGGAGGCGCTTCTCCACGCCGTGCGGGGCGAGACGGTAACCCACATCCTTGTCACCCATACGCACAAGGATCACTCACCAGCGGCATCAGCCATCAAGGCCGCCACGGGAGCCATTGTCGTCGGTTGCGCTCCCCATCGCAGCGCCCGTCCCCTGTTCACCGGCGAGGTCAACACCCTGGAGGCGAGTTCCGACAAGGATTACACGCCCGACCAGGAACTGCATGAGGGCGATGCCGTCACGGGCCCCGGCTGGACGCTTGGCGCTCTCGCCACTCCCGGCCACATGGCCAATCACCTCGCCTTCGCGCTGCCTGAGGAGCAGGCTCTGTTTTCAGGCGATCACGTGATGGCCTGGTCCACCACCGTCGTCGCGCCGCCCGACGGTTCCATGAGCGCGTTCATGGCGTCCCTCGACAAGCTCAGAGGCCGCGAGGAAACCATTTACTGGCCGGGCCACGGTGGTCCGGTGCAGGAGCCGCAGCGCTTTGTCCGCGCCCTGATCCACCATCGCCGTCAGCGCGAGGCTTCGATCCTCAACCGGCTGAGGGCTGGCGACCGGACGATCCCGGAAATCGTCGCCGCCATTTATCAGGGCCTGAACCCGGCCCTGGTCGGCGCCGCGGGCCTGTCGGTCTTTGCCCATCTGGAGGATCTGGTCGCGAAGGGGCAGGCTGCTGTCGAGGGGCTCCCCGCCCTGGACAGCGAGTACCATCCGGTCTGATCAGCGTACGGCGATCGCGAGGTTCGAGGCTTCCTCAAGGAAGTTGCGGATAAGATCCGCATTGCCACCGAGATCGTGGTTGCCGAGGCGCGAGGCGGAGCGGATGTCGATGCGCGTGCCGTCGACGCGCGGACGCACCCGCACCGTGATGTCGTAGGGCACCTTGAGAATCATCGATCGGTTGACCGCCTCCAAGCGCCCGAGCCCGGCACGGCCGCCCGGGGGCACCGCCTCGATCACGCGCCATCCGAGATTGTCGGCCGCCTTGCGCACGAGGGCAAAGGCCTCATCTGGGCCGATGTCGAGGGTAAGCGGCGCAATCTGAACATAGGAGGCCCGCTGCATTTCCCGCGCCTCCGGCGGCACATCCGGAGGAACGCGCCCTTCGCGCGCCTCGAGCGCAGCCCGGGAGCGGGAGAACCCCGGCGGATCGTCCGTGTCGGTGGTCACATCGGTGATGGCCGGCAGGGTGATGGCCTTGAGCGCCATGAAGCCCGGATAGGCCAGAACCAATGTGGCGATGATCAATCCCCTGATTGCGCTTCCCAGCCCCTGCCGCCCCTCCTGCCAGATGCGGACGAAACCGGCGAGCGCGCACAGAACCGCCACGAGCGCGATCGCAATGCCCGCCCCGAGGGCGATGAAGCCCGATTGATAGTCGATCCGGCCGAAGCGGATGAGCAGCACCGCCAGGATGGTCACGACGAGCGCGAACCATGCCAGCGTGGGCGACCACTTCGCCGGCCGCGAGTAAGGTTCTTCGATGATGAGGCGGCGCATCAGGTGGTCTTACAAATCTCTTTGAGCGCGCGCCACTGCTCATCTGAGAGCAAAGGCGCGCCGGGGCGGGACGGCACCTGTTTTTCCAAAGCTTTCAGCCGTTGATCGGTGACGGGGTGGGTGGAGAGAAAAGCCGGGACCTCGAAATCGTTCCCGTCGTCATCCTCATGTTCGTCCTCGATCCGCTTGAGCAGCAGGGCCATGGAATGGGCAGGACGCCCGAGCGCCGTCATGGTGCGTCCTGCGAAGCCATCGGCCGCCACCTCCGCCTCCCGGGAATGGGCACTGTCCACGAGGTAGCGGCTGACGACCACGATGGCACCGCCTCCCGTGATGTCGCCGAGCAGCAGGCCCAGGAGATAGGACGTGCCGCCCGCCTGGATCAGCTTGCGCAACCCGTCCCTGTGAGCGGCATGGCCGATCTCGTGAGCCAGGACGCCGGCGATCTCGTCGGCGGATTCCGCCTCGTCGAGAAGCTCTTCGAAGAGATAGATCCGCCCTCCCGGCAACGCGATGGCGTTCGGCACCTTCGATTCCAGCACTGCCACGTCCACATCGACTTGGGAGCCCTGAGCTTCGCGCAGTTGCGCGACGAGGGCTTCAAGGGCCGCGAGGCCCTGCGGGTCCTTGCAGACCTTGCCGCTGAAGATCGTGCGGATCTGGTTGTCGACCGCTGTGCCGAGGCGGCGCTCGTAAGACGCAGGGATGAGCGGCGTCAGGCGGTCGGCCAGAATGGGGAGCAGGACAAAGACGCAGAGCAGGATCGAGACAGCCGCCGCCGCGGACCAGAACAGGATCCGGCCCGTCCTCTCCCGGTGGACGGTATCATCGAGATGCCTGCAATGCTGCCTGATCGCCGCCTGCGTCTCCGCATCGCCGACATCGAGCCGGACAAGCGATGGCGCTCCTTCGCGCGTCAGTCGCAGAAAGCCGTCAGGCGCATCGCATCTCCTGACGGCGTCAACCGGCCAGGAGGCAACCCGCTCGGAACCTTCGTGGATATCGAGGGAGGATGCGGAGATCTTGATCGAAACCGTTCTGCGACGGGCGCTCTCGCCGTCATAGAACACCGCATCCGCCATCGCTGCCCCTCATATGCCGACGTTGAAATCGAGCGCGTCGGCCAATCCTTCACCGAGAACGCCCGCCGGCTGTCCGGCGGCCACCGCTTCGTCCACCGCCTGCAGGTTGGTGACCGTGGTGGAGGTCACGATCGCAGCCCACAAACCCCGTCCGAGGAAATAGCGCTGAAGAACGCCAAATCCGAGAAGAGCGATCAGATAGGCGAAGACCGCCAGAACGCCAGTGCCAAACCACGTCCAGGAAAATTCCTCCATGTCCGCGACAGCATTGGCGAAAATGAAATGGAAGAGTAGCACGTTCAACCCGACCACAAGGCTGAACGCGAGCAGGAAGCCGAGGGAAGAGAAGATCAGCTTGAAGAACAGGCTGTAATAGGTGCCGGCCCGGAAGTTGCTGGCAGCAGTCACATCACCGAAGCGCAGGCCATCGATGTGCCAGCGGGTGAAGATCGCCATCGCCAGCGGCAGAAGAGCCAGGACGATAAGGACGATCACCCCGGGGATGAGTTGCAGGGCAGTCTCTGCGTCTCCGTCGCCTAATTTGCTGAGCGCGGCGACAAGAATTATGAAGCCCGCCAGAAGGGCAAGCCCCATTACCCAAACCCACCAACCTCGTTTGAACAGGGACCAACCAGTTCCGACAAAATCGCCCTGGATGCTGCCGAAATAGGTGTGGCGCATCCGGTAGCGCTCGAGGGAGGCCATGGCCCATGGCAGCGCGAGGCCGATCGTCAGAAGAGTTGCGAGGTCCCACAAAATGGCCCGCATGGCATAGGCCCAGCCCGAGCCCTTCATCCAGAAGCGTACGCCCCGGAAGATCGTCCGGCTCGCACGGTATTTGCGGGCACGGTAGCTGCCGAAATGGGCCAGCACATACATGATGACCACGAGGGGCACGCTGGCGAAAGCGATCTGTTCTTCGAGGATGATGCCCAGGATGCCATAGACGATGTAGAGGGGCACGAGAACCGCGAGGGCGATGAGGAAGCCGATCAGGAGCTCCTTCGCCGTGCCGGTATATTCGAAAGCCTCCCCGTCGATCTGCGTGTTCGCCCAGAGGTGCCGCCGCAGCTTCGTGATCAGCCAGAAGCGGTAGAAGCCGAAGGTCGGGATTTGGAACAGGCTTCCGGTGATCAGAAGCCTGAGGAAGTCCCTGCCCTTGCCTGAAAAGGACATGGACGCATTGTGTGCGATGGGCTGGGCCGGAGGCAGGTGGGTGGATAGGGATGCGGTCATGGATCGAGGCTCGATGATGGTCCTCAAGCTCTAGCATAATTATGGAATATTAGAACATGCCGCTTCGTTGGCCCTCACCCCTTTGCTCCACCGGAAAGGTGCATGAGAAGGTCCGATCCGGCAGGCAAGGGGTGACGGAGGGAATGGTATCACTGTAAACTATCCCTCTTGTACCAGGAGTTCCGATCCCTTGACGTCCCCCTCCTCCGCCCCTGCCGAGATCGACGCTGCCGACCCCTTGCGGATCTGGTTCCGGATCATCCGCCTGAACCGGCGGGCCACCAATGCAGTCGCGGCGGAACTGAAGGCGCTCGGCTTGTCGATCCCCCAATTCGACCTGCTGTCCACCCTCACCGAGCGCGAGGGCTCGAGCCAGCAGGAACTGGCGGAACGGCTCTATGTGACCAAGGGCAACGTCTCGGGCCTGCTCGACCGCATGGTCGAGGCCGGTCTCGTGGAGCGACGCGCGATCCCGGGCGACCGACGCTCCAATGCGCTCCATCTCACCCCGAAGGGGCGCGACCTCGCCAACCAGGGGATTGCGGCTCAGCGGGCTTATGTGATGCGGACCCTCGGGACGCTGCCGACGCAGGATCTTGTCGAGCTGGAGCGGGTCGTACTGGCCTGGCGCGATCGGGCACGGGCCGACGAGGATTCATCGGCCGCCAAACAGCGGTAGGAACACCGATGTTCGACGCGGTGGCATTCGCGGGCGGCGGCAACCGCTGCTACTGGCAAGGAGGCTTCTGGGAAGCCGCGGCGCCGCTGCTCGGATTGAAGCCGGAAATGGTGGTCGGCGTGAGCGCAGGGGCGTGGTCGGCCTGCTACAGCCTCCTTGGCCTCGGCCGGAAGGTCAACGAGATGGTGGCCGAAGGCTGCAGCCTCGGGCGCCGCAACTTCGAATGGCGTGCCTGGCGCAGCGAGGGCTCGCCCTGGCCGGTCTCGCTCATGTACCGCAGCCTGATCGAGAGCATCATCGACGAGACCGCCCTGGAGCACCTGAAACAGGGCCCCGATGTCCTTATCGGCCTTGCCCGCAAGCCGCGCCGCCTGCCCCTGTCGCTCGCTGTTCCGCTGGGTATAGCCACCTATCAGATCGAGAAGACATGGCGCGGGCCGGTCCACCCGAGAGGCGGTCGCGCCCTCGGCTTTCGCCCGGAATTCGTGCGTGTGCAGGACCTTGCGTCTCCGGCGGAACTTTCGGCAGCCCTGATGGCGAGCGCCAGCGTGCCGCCCTTCATGCCGGTCGGTCGCATCGGCGGCATGGCGGCCCTCGATGGCGGCCTCGTCGACAACGTGCCGACGGAGCCCCTGCTCCCCGTCGAGGAGCAGGGCGGCAAGACCCTGGTGATCCTCTCCCGGCTCTACCGGGCCGTTCCTCCGGTGAAGGGCCGCACCTACATCCAGCCGTCCCAGCGGGTGCCAATCGGACAATTCGACATCACCAATCCGGCCGGGATCCGTAAGGCTTACGAGATGGGACTGAGGGATGGCGAGAGCTTTGCCAAAGGTGTGGCTGCGCACAGCTTCTGAGGAAGCGTCGCTTTAGAACCTCCCAGATGACGCAACGACAAGACGGACAGTATTCATGCGACAAGGTGCTGGAATGCTGTGCCGTTAAGTGTTGATTCACCTTGATACATGCATCTGCAGCCAAGCCAACACATGATCACCGGTCTGCCCCAAAGCGGTCACAGCCCTGGAGATCATAAAGGCAGGTTGCCGAGACAGCCTGTGTTTTCCAGAGAGGATCCATGACCCAGCACGCTTCAAGCCGAGACGCCCGTTCAGGCCAACAGAATGACGCCCAGTCCATTCCGGCCTTCAAGAACGTCGCCCTGCCGGCTCTCGCGGCCGCCGTTCAGGCCGCCAAGCTGCAGCAGAACCGTCCAAAAGTCTCCGAGCTTCCCGCCTTCCTGCGCAAGGAAGCCATGCTGGGCAATTGATCCAGGACAGACAACCGATCCAAAACAAAAGAGCGCCCGAGGGCGCTCTTTTCATGTCAGATGCCGGCTGCTTCCAGCCTTAGCGCACGATGACCTTCGTGTTCACCGGCACGCGGTTGTAGAGGTCGATCACGTCGATGTTGCGCATGCGGATGCAGCCCGACGACACGGCAAAGCCGATCTTCTCCGGCTCGTTGGTGCCGTGGATGCGGTAAAGGGTGTCCTTGTTGCCCTCGTAGAGATAGAGAGCGCGAGCCCCGAGCGGGTTGTTCGGGCCGCCCTTGGTGTATTGGACATGCGGCCAGCGCGCCTTCATCTCGGCCGGCGGATTCCAGTCCGGCCACTCGGCCTTGCGGGCGATTGTGGAGGTGCCGGTCCAGCCATAGGCCTCGTCGCCGACTGCCACGCCGTAGCGGATCGCCTTCCTGTTCGCCTGAACGAGATAGAGCTGGCGCTCCTTCGTATCGACCACGATGGTGCCCGGCGCCTCGCCGGTTGGGTCGTCGATGATGTAACGGCCGAAACGCGGATCCTCGTCCGCCTTCGGAACCTGCGCGATCCATTCGGCGTCCCGCGATGAAACCTGCGGGTCGGGAACGCCCTTGAAGTTGCAGCCGGCGAGAACCGTCATCATTGCCAAAAGAAGGGGCAGACTAAAAAGACGCATCGTGCGAAGCTCTGAAAACTCAGCGGAACTGAGGTGAAGGGTGGTTTCGGGCGGGTTTATAGACCGAGAGGTCCTCAACGCGAATCGAAACACACCATGGCACGGCTCTGCTTCGAAAGGTGTTGCATCGCAACAACATAGTCAGTCCCATCTGACGCTGCGAAACTGGCGGCGTTCCTCAGCCAAGAAAATCCATGTCCACGCTCTACATTGCCCACCCGGCCAGCCTCGATCATCAGACGCCCTTCGGCCATCCCGAGCGCCCTGACCGCATCCGCGCCATCGAGCGTGCCCTCGAGAAGGAGCGCTTCACATCGCTCATCCGCGAGCAGGCGCCGATGGCCGAAATGGAAAGCCTCGCCCTCGCCCACCCTGAAGATCACATCCTGCGCCTGCGCGACATCAGCCCCCGGGAGGGCATCGTCCGCATCGATGAGGATACGGTGATGTCGCCCGGCACCTACGAGGCAGCCCTGCGGGGCGCCGGCGGTGCGGTGCTCGCCGTCGACGAGGTGATGACAGGCAAGGCGAGGAATGCCTTCGTGGCCATGCGTCCGCCAGGGCATCATGCCGAACGCATCAGGGCCATGGGCTTCTGCTTCTTCAACAACGCGGCCATCGCGGCCCGTCATGCTCAAAGGAAGCATGGCGCCGAGCGCGTGGCGATCTTCGACTGGGACGTTCATCACGGCAACGGCACCCAGGATATCTTCTGGTCGGACGCGACCGTGCTCTATTGCTCGACCCACGAGGCGCCGCTCTATCCCGGCACTGGCGCGCTCTCCGAGACGGGGGATCACGGCACCATCGTCAATGCTCCCTTGGCCGCCGGCGAAGGGAGCGAAGCCTTCCGCGAGGCGGTGGACACCGTCATCGCGCCGCGCATCGACAGCTTCGCGCCCGATCTCATCATCATCTCGGCGGGCTTCGATGCTCATTGGCGCGATCCGCTCGCCAGTCTGAACCTCACGGAATCGGACTTCGCTTGGGCGACCCAGAAGCTGATGGATCTCGCCGACCGCCATTGCGGCCAGCGGATCGTCTCGGTGCTCGAAGGCGGCTACGACCTTGAGGGCTTGGCGAAATCGACGGCGTTTCACATCGATGCGTTGATGGGGCGTGAGGTGGGCGCCTGATCTCGAAGATTGCTCGCTGTCATTCCGGGGCGACCGTAGGTCGAGCCCGGAATCCATAACCGCTAATGTTGTAGAATAGAGCGCGACGCTTATCGCCGTTTCCTGAAAACGTCGTGTTTATGGTTTCCGGGCTCTCGCTACTCTCGCCCCGGAATGACAGTGGAGGGGCTCGCCTCACCCTTCGATCGGCTCCTGACCCAGAAGCTCGATGCCGAAGCCGGAGAGGCCCACATAGGAGCGGCTCGAAGTGGCAAGGTTGCGGATGGATGCGACGCCGAGATCCCGCAGGATTTGCGCGCCGAGGCCGATCTCGCGCCACTGGCTTGAGCGCATGGCCTCCGATTCCGTCTCCTCGGTTTCCGCGAAGGACGTGGTCGGAACGCCGGCCGTGCCGTCTCGCAGATAGACGAGGACGCCCCTGCCCTCCTTCACGAAACGCTGCAGGGAAGCGTTCACCGCCTTGCCGCCTTCGAACACGTCGGTGAGCGCATTGGCCCGGTGCAGGCGCACGGGAATGTTGGTGCCGTCGCCGATGCGCCCATGCACGAGTGCGATGTGCTGCACGCTGTCGAAGGGCGTCGAATAGGCATAGCCGGTGAACGAGCCCCATTGCGTCTCCACCGGGAAGGTGGCGATGCGCTCGACGAGCTTTTCCCGCGCCTGGCGATAGGCGATGAGATCGGCGACCGAGATGCGCTTGAGGTTGTGGGTCTCGGCAAAGGCGTCGATCTGCCGGCCCTTCATCACCGTGCCGTCGTCGTTGGCCAGCTCGCAGATCACGCCCACCGGCGGCAGATCGGCGAGCTTGCACAGGTCGACCGCGGCTTCCGTATGGCCTGAGCGCATGAGCACGCCGCCGTCCTTGGCGATCAGCGGAAAGACGTGGCCGGGCCGCACGAAGTCGGTCGCGCCCATGTTGTTGTTGGCGAGCGCCCGTACCGTGTTCGAACGCTGCTCGGCCGAGATGCCGGTGGTGAGCCCGTGCTTCACGTCGACAGTGACTGTAAAGGCCGTGCCGAGCGGCGCATCGTTCGAGGCGACCATCGGGTCGAGCCGCAGGCGGCGGGCTTCCGCGGCAGTGAGCGGCGCGCAGACGATGCCGCAGGTATTGCGGATGATGAAGGCCATCTTCTCCGGCGTGCAGAGGGAGGCGGCGACGATCAGATCGCCCTCGTTCTCGCGGTCGTCGTCGTCCGTGACGATAACGATCTCGCCGCGGGCGAAGGCCTCGATGGCATCGGTGACGGAATTGGGCATCAGGGCCTCCTTGGCGGCCGGGGGCAGGAAGTCGTTGGGCGTGACGGCGCCACGGGTTTCACGGGCGATCAAATCCGCCGTGTCCCGCGAGAGCCAAGCCTGTTCGGAATTGCACATCTGGGTAATGGCGCCGGGGGTGACGCCGATCCTCCGCGCGAATTCCACGCGTGAGACGCCATTGCGGGAGAGCCACTCAGCCAGTTTCATGGTGATGGCTTAGCCGAACGCAGGATTTTAGTAAAACTAAAATCCGCATACCTGCTCATGCAAAACTGCAGGGTGAGATTGACCTATATGGTTGTCAAACCTCGAACGGCCAAGCCGCGTTCTGCCCCACCTGCCCTCTATGGCGAAGCACGTGGTCGGCGAGCACGCAGGCGACCATGGCCTCGCCCACCGGCACGGCCCGGATGCCGACGCAGGGGTCGTGGCGGCCCTTGGTCATCACCTCGGCCTCGGCGCCGGAACGGGTGACGCTGGCGCGGGGCGTCAGGATCGAGGAGGTGGGCTTCACGGCGAAGCGGCAGACCACCGGCTGGCCCGTGGAGATGCCTCCGAGCACGCCGCCGGCGTGGTTCGACAGGAAAGTGGGCACGCCTCCGTTGCCGGGACGCATCTCATCGGCATTCTCCTCGCCGCGCAGAGCCGCTGCCGCGAAGCCGTCGCCGATCTCCACGCCCTTGACCGCATTGATCGACATGAGCGCGGAGGCGAGGTCGGAATCGAGCTTGCCGTAGATCGGAGCACCGAGCCCCGGCGGCACGCCCTCGGCCACGATCTCGATGACGGCCCCAATGGAGGAGCCAGCCTTGCGCAGGCCGTCGAGGTATTCCTCGTAGAAGGCAGCGGCCTTGGCGTCGGGGCAGAAGAACGGGTTGCGGGCAACCTCGTCCCAATCCCAGTTGCCCCTGTCGATGGCGTGCGGCCCCATCTGCACGAGGGCGCCGCGAATCGTGATGCCGGCGAGCACCTTGCGGGCCACGGCCCCGGCGGCCACGCGGGCGGCCGTCTCACGGGCCGAGGAACGGCCGCCGCCGCGATAGTCCCGGATGCCGTATTTCACGTCATAGGTGAAATCGGCATGCCCCGGGCGATAGGAGTTCTTGATCTCGGAGTAATCCTTGGAGCGCTGATCCACGTTCTCGATCATGAGCGCGATCGGCGTGCCGGTGGTCACCTGCCGGCCCGTGCGCTCGTCCGTGAACACGCCCGAGAGGATCTTCACCTGATCCGGCTCCTGGCGCTGGGTGGTGAAGCGCGACTGGCCCGGCCGGCGCCGGTCGAGCTCCGCCTGGATCTCGGCGGCCTCCAGCGGGATCATGGGCGGACAGCCATCAACCACGCAGCCGAGGGCCGGCCCATGGCTCTCGCCGAAGGTGGTAACGCGGAACAGGTGACCGAAGGTGTTGTGGGACATGGCGCTTCTTCAGGGTTCAAGGCGTCATAAAACCAAAGCATGCAAGTGTCACGTCCAGCCAGAGCCGCCGGTCATCCGAGATGGAGCGTGGAGCCGATCAAGGATCGGGTGCCGGATCCTCAACGCTGTCATCCCCGCGCAGGCGGGGATCCAGAACCGCTGACGTTTCAGAAGAGAGCGAGCAGTGTCGCGCCTCGTTCTGCCTCGGCGGCGGTTATGGATCCCGGGCTCTGCTGGGCAGCCCCGGGATGACAGCGCTTCATTCGTCTTGCGATCCCGGATCGGCTATGCCGTCCGGGATGACGCGGGTGGTGGAGTGTCAAAGAGCCAGCACCTGTGGGCCCGCAGCGTGAGCTGCGAGCCTGTGCGATGATCGAGGGTGGCGCTTGGGGCAGCCTGGCTCGATGGTTGTGGAAAGGTCAGAGCCAGACTGCTCGTCACGCACGGTTTGTTTCAGCGGACCTGGAGGCATGCCAGGATCGGCCACCCGCGATCACAGGGGTGCGAGGCCTGCGGCGGGACCGTGCCTGCTCCCACACTGCGACGCCTCGCGAGCGCGCCCCTCTCAGGAACAGATCTAAGCAACCTTATAGCTCAGCTTAGGACGATTGTCAAGAACAAAATAGGAACATAAACTCGCCACCCGCTGTCATTCCGGGGTGAGCGTAGCGAGAGCCCGGAATCCATAACCGCTAACGGTCCAAGAAGAGGCGTATAGCTGTTCGCCCTTTCCTGAGGTGTCATATTTATGGATTCCGGGCTCCGCTGCGCAGCCCCGGAATGACAGGGAGTGTTTCATTTGCCGATGGAGCGTAGCGAATGGGCTTCTCCCCCGCCTGCGGCGGCTGAGGATGACGCAGCGGGGATCACGGACGACCATCCGTGAACTGCACGAGGTCCCACAGGTTGCCGTAGAGATCCTTGAACACGGCAACGATGCCGTAATCCGCCTGCTTCGGTTCCCGGACGAAGGCGATGCCGGCCTCGACCATGGCGGCGTGGTCGCGCCAGAAATCGTCCGTTCGCAGGAACAGGAAGACACGGCCGCCGGCTTGGTTGCCGACGAAGCTCTCCTGATGGGCGTTGGACGCGCGTGCCAGCAGCAGCGACGCGCTCTCCTGGCCCTGCGGCCTGACAACAACCCAACGCTTGTCCTGCTCCGGCTGGTATGTGTCCTCGACCAGTTCGAACCGGAGCTTGTTCACATAGAAGTCGATCGCCTCATCGTAGTCCCGGACCACAAGGGCGATGTGAGCAATCCCCTGGTTCACGGCGATCTCCTGCGTGGTCGGAGGAAGCCACCACCTCCACGGGTATGGGACAGCTTCCTGGCGTCGATGTCCGACCTTATTCCACGCGGATCCGGTAGGTATAGGTCATGAGCGTCTGGGGGGCGGATTCATTCCAGCTCCAGGGGATGTCGAGAACGACCTCGTCGGTCCCTTTGAAGCCCTTCTTGGGCGTGTAGACATAGGCCAGACCGCGCACCTTCGTGCCGGGGCAACGCGATTCCTTCCCGAGCGCCTGCTGGTGCGGACGGATCTGAATGGTACCGTTGGCAGGCTGCTGACGCACCTTCACGTCGGGAATGATCGACGGGTAGCAGGTCTCCACCTCGTAGCCGAGGAAGCCGCCGATGGCCGTGACCGTGTTGGCCTTGACGGTCCGCTCGACAGTTTCGGCCGATGCGGAACCTGCGAACAGGATTAGACCGGCCGCGAAGGCCATGAGGCGAGACATGACAACCCCCTTATTGAAACATAGTAACGTATAAGAGCATATTCTTGGAAGAGGCTCAACCGTAAGATGCCGGGGCCGATCGCCGGTGGGCAGGTCACGGCCGTCTCTGGATCAGATCCTGGGATCAATCCAAGCCAAGCCGCTCAGAAATGCTCCGTGCTTCTCAGCATCGGGATCACCGGCACAAGGCCGGTGATGATGCGGGAGGGTGTCATTCCCGACCGGGGCGCAGCGAAGGGGAAGGGAATCTATGGCGCTGCGTGTGTGAATGGATCCCCTTCCCGCACTCCGTGCGCCGGGGATGACAACCACCATGGCCGGTGCAGGGCGGAATGCGATGGCTGGAGCCGTCAGGGGCACTCAGCGGTAGGGATAGCAATGAGCGCGGTCGAGGGTGAGGCCGAAGCGCTCGCCCAGTGCCTCAATGGCCTCCCCATGGTCACGATAGGGGTCGCCATTCTCCGGACCGACGATGATGATCCTGAAGGCTGGATCGTGCTGCCCGCCCGGCGGCAGCATGGCCGTGACGAGCGCCTGTCCCTCCGCGTCGCGCAGGGTCAGGAACAGCGGCATGGTGCGCTGGATGTGGTCTTTCAGCCCGATGTTCGTCTCGACAAAGGAACTCGACGCAGACCGATAGCTCCGCGCGGCCGCCTCCCATGCCTGGCGGAAATGCTTTTCGACCGCATGGTGCATGGCATCGGATTCGAGCGCAGCCTCGCCTTCTGTCTCGATGCGAAACCAAGCGGTCGATCCGGGAGCGTCGCAGATATATTGCATATCCTTCAACGCGAGAGGGCGTTGAAGGTTGTCGGTGGCGGCGTTCCTCAAACCCAACGGTAGCTGCGCCCCTCGATCATGAGGATCTTGCCCTGCCAGATGTCCATGCTGGCGGCCTGGCGGGCGTTGACCCCGCAGGCGATGGCGAGGAAGGCTCGGGCGACACCGCCATGGGCCACCACCACCGTGTCGCGGGTGATGTCGTCGAGGACGGGGCGGATGCGCTCGACCAGCATGGCGTAGCTCTCGCCGCCGCCGGGCGGGGCGTAGTGCCATTTGTCCTGTTCGCGCAAAGCCGCCAGGGCCGGCTCCGCCTTGCGCACTTCCTTCCAGGTCATGCCTTCCCAGATGCCGAAGGTCAGCTCCACGAGGCGCTCGTCGAGCTTGTAGGATTCCGGGTGGAGACCCAGGGTCCCCCGCAGGATCTCCATGGTCTCCCGGGTTCGGGTCATGGGGCTCGCGATATAGGCGAGATCCTCCACATGAGGCGCGAGGGCCTGGAGCTTGCGGCCCGCCTCGTCGGCCTGGACGCGGCCGACATCGTTGAGCGGAATGTCCTTCTGCCCCTGGAGGCGGCCCTCGAGGTTCCAGTCCGTCTCGCCATGGCGAATGAAGTAGATCGTGGGGCGGGACGGGGTCACGGGAGAATCCGGTTACGCGTTACTGAAGGTCAGTCTTTGTCGAGGGAGAGGTCCGGGGCTTCCGGGTTCTTCATGCCGACCACGTGGTAGCCCGCATCCACGTGCAGGATCTCGCCGGTCATGCCGCGGGACATGTCGGACACGAGATAGGCGGCCGTCTCGCCGACTTCCTCGATGGTGACCGTGCGGCGGAGCGGCGAGTTGTACTCGTTCCACTTGAGGATATAGCGGAAGTCGCCGATGCCGGAGGCGGCGAGCGTCTTGATCGGGCCCGCCGAGATGGCGTTGACGCGGATGTTCTTGGGGCCGAGATCGGCCGCCAGATAGCGCACGGAGGCCTCGAGCGCGGCCTTCGCCACGCCCATGACGTTGTAGTGCGGCATCCACTTCTCGGCGCCGTAATAGGTGAGCGTGAGCAGCGATCCGCCCTCGTTCATCAGCTTTTCGGCCCGCTGGGCGATGGCCGTGAAGGAATAGCAGGAGATCAGCAGGGACTTGGTGAAGTTGCCCTCAGAGGTTTCCACATAGCGGCCCGTCAGCTCGTCCTTATCCGAGAAGGCGATGCAGTGGATCACGAAGTCGATGGAGCCCCAGAGGCGCTTCACCTCGTCGAACACCGCATCGATGGTGGCGCCGTCCGTCACGTCGCAATGGCCGACCACATGGGCGTCGAGTTCCTTGGCCAGGGGCTCGACGCGCTTCTTCAAGGCATCGCCCTGATAGGTGAAGGCGAGCTCAGCACCGTGCTGGCGAGCTGCTTGGGCGATGCCCCAGGCGATGGAGCGGTTGTTCGCCACGCCCATCACCAAGCCACGCTTGCCGGCCAGAATGCCGGTGGCCTTTGTCTCCGCCATGATTCACCTAGATCGTCGCTGGATAGGTCAAATAAGAACGGCCTCTTTAGCCGACCCGTCGTCCACGGGGAAGCCCTCTTGGAACCGCTTGCAACGATCCCGGCGAATGAGGATCGTTTTGCCTCTACTTGGCTTTGGCCGAGAGGCGCCTGCGGGCGTAGTCCATCAGGTCCTCGTCCACGATCTCGGGCAGCCTGATCTCCGTGGTCGCGAGAAGGTCGCCATGGCCGGTCTTGCCCGGTAGGCCCTTGCCGCGCAGGCGGAAGGTGCGGCCGGAATTGGTGAGAGGCGGGATCTTCATCTCCACCGAGCCGGTCAGGGTGGGCACGCGCACCGCCCCACCGAGGACGGCCTCCTCGATCTCGACCGGGAGCCGCAGGCGCAGATCCGATCCTTCGACCGTGAAACGCTCGTGGGGCGCGAACGCGATGGTGAGCAGCGCATCGCCGGGATCGATCCCCGGAGCGCCCTGCCCCAAACCGCGCAGGCGGATCACCTGACCGTCGGCAACGCCCTTGGGAATGACCACGTCGACATCGCGGCCGGTGGGAAGCCTGACCCGCTTCTTCGCCTCGGCGGCGACCTCCTCAAGGGTAACCGTGAGCGTGGCCTCCACGTCCTCGCCCTTCTGCTGCCGGGGACGGCCACGGGCCTGCTGGCGCGGGCTCTCGCCTCCCTGGCGGAAGGCGTTCTCGAAGATCTGGGAAAAGAAGTCCTCGCCCGGATCGGCCCCGAAACCGCTCCTGCTGCGCCGCCCGCCGAAGGGATTGCCGCCGCCGAACCCGGAGAAACCCTCCGCCCCGGCCCCGCCCCGGCCACCGCCGAAGCCCTCGAAGCCAGTAAAACGCGGCTTGCCCTCGGCGTCGATCTCGCCCCGGTCGAACTGGGCGCGCTTGGCGGCATCGCCGAGGATCTCATAGGCGGAATTCGCCTCGGCGAACTTGTCCTTGGCCTTGGGGTCGTCCTTGTTGCTGTCCGGGTGGTAGGACTTGGCGAGCTTGCGGAACGCCTTCTTGATGTCCGCTTCGCTCGCAGAGCGGGACACGCCGAGAACGTCGTAGGGGTTGCGCATGGTGGAATCCTGAACCGTCGGGATATGAGCTTGAGCATCGGACCCAAAAGTGGATTTGCACTTTTGGGATCCATCCGATGCTTAATTATGAGCTGGCGCATCGTTCGGCGCGGAAAACCGAAATAACTTTTCCGCACGATGCGCTAGCTCAACGGGTTTGACGGTCATATGGGCAAAGTGTTGCCCCTTTGCAACGCCTGAACCGGGAGTGGCTAGACTTTGGCCGTGCCCTTCACCGGTTTGATGTCTTTCAGCACCCATTCGCCGCCGGAGGGCCGGCAGGCCGTGCCCTGCAGGGCTGACGTGGATGGGCCGCTCAGATGGGCCGAGAAGCTGCGGCAGATCTCGTCGTTCTTCACGAAGGGCGCACCGACCGGAGTGAAGGTGCCCTTGCGGCTGGTCGCCGGATTGTCCCAGGAGACCAAGGTGCCGGGCCCCTGCGGATCGAGGGCGACGGCCAGCGCAGCCTTGGCCCGCCGCCAATCCTCCTCGTCCAGATCGGCCGAGAGGGTGATGTCGCTCTTAGGCCCGATGGCGCCCGTCGACTTCGGCCCGTCCTCGTCCAGGGCCGACAATCCCAGGGACATGCCACAGGCGCTCGTCGACAGAGCGATGAGCACGGCCGCGAGCACTTTCAGCGCTTCGCTGGCGAAGCCATCTGATCTATAACGGCGCGGATTGATCCACGTCACGCGTTGGGTCCCCCAGAACCAAAAGTCACAGAACGAGATAAAACAGTGAGCGGGTTAATAACTGGTGACTTCACGGAATCGGACGAGCCCTTCGCCCTCTTCCAGGCCTGGCTGACGGAGGCGGAAGCCTCGGAGCCGAACGATCCCAACGCCATGGCGCTCGCAACCGTGGACGAGACCGGGCTGCCGAACGTTCGCATGGTGCTGCTGAAGGGCTTCGACGAGAAGGGCTTCGTGTTCTACACCAACACGGAATCCAACAAGGGCCGCGAGCTTCTCGGCCAGGGCAAGGCCGCCCTCGTGCTGCACTGGAAGAGCCTGCGCCGGCAGGTGCGCGCCCGCGGCCCTGTGACGCTGGTGAGCGATGCCGAGGCCGACGCCTATTTCCAGAGCCGTCCCCGCGACAGCCGCATCGGCGCCTGGGCGAGCCAGCAGTCGCGTCCGCTGGAGAGCCGCTTCGCCCTCGAGAAGGCCGTGGCCGTGAACACCGCCAAATTCGCCGTGGGCGAGATCCCGCGCCCGCCCCACTGGACGGGCTTCCGCATCGCGCCGGTTTCCATCGAGTTCTGGCAGGACAAGCCGTTCCGCCTGCACGACCGCGTGGTGTTCAGCCGCGACGGCGACGGCTGGCGGAAGGTGCGGCTATATCCGTGACGCCGGGCCATCCCATGGACCGCGCTCCTGAACTGAGATAGAGGTCTGCCCCCTCTCATGAGAGAACCCCATGTCCTCCTCATCCAACACTCCCCGCCGCATCATGCTGCTCACCGGTGCGAGCCGCGGCATCGGGCATGCCACGGTCAAGCGTTTCTCCGCGGCCGGGTGGCGGGTGATCACCTGCTCGCGGCACGGCTTCCCTGAGAACTGCCCGTGGGAGATGGGGCCGGAGGATCACCTGCAGGTCGATCTGGCGGATGCGCAGGACACGCGCCGCGCCATCGCCGAGGTGAAGGAGCGGCTGGCCGTCGAGGGCGGCTGCCTGCATGCGCTCGTCAACAATGCGGGCATTTCGCCGAAAGGCGAAGGCGGCTCGCGGATGGGAACACTCGACACCCGCTACGAGGATTGGCTGAGGGTGTTCCAGGTGAACTTCTTCGCCTCGATCATGCTGGCCCGCGGCCTGCAGGACGAACTCACCAAGGCCAAGGGCTCGGTGGTCAACGTGACCTCCATCGCGGGCTCGCGCGTCCATCCCTTCGCAGGCGCGGCCTATGCCACGTCCAAGGCGGCGCTCGCCTCGCTGACCCGCGAGATGGCGGCCGATTTCGGGCCGCTGGGCGTGCGCGTGAACGCCATCTCGCCGGGCGAGATCGACACTGCCATCCTGTCGCCGGGCACGGACAAGATCGTCGAGCAATTGCCGATGCGCCGTCTCGGCACGCCGGACGAGGTGGCCAAGGCCATCTACTTCCTCTGCACGGATGCGAGCTCCTACGTGACCGGCGCGGAGCTGCACATCAATGGCGGCCAGCACGTCTAAAGGTGATCCATGCCCCTGCGGCTGTGCCGGCACCGAACGCAGTGCTTCTTAACCGCGCTGCTGATGCTCGGTTCCGTGGCAGCGTCCGGCCAGGAAAGCGATGAGAAAAGCCCCTTCGCCGACCCGGACATGCAGCCAGCTTATCAGGCGCGCTGCCACGAGGTCCGGGGGCTGACCAAGGATCGCGAGACCGGCGCGACCCGCGTGGATTTCAGCGTCACGGGTCCCCTCGCCTACGTGCATTTCGACGGAACGCTGGCCTATCTCGGCCTGTGCGGCACGGAGCCCGACCCCAAGGTGCTCTGCGTCACCTACCAGACCAACGACATGAAGGTCGGCGACCTCGTGACGGTGGCCGGCGGCTACAGCCGCCCGAACCCGGACTTCATCGTCCTCGATCCGTGCCTGGCGCAGTGGCCGGACGAGCCGGCGCAATAGGAAGCCTTACTCTGTCTTCGCGGCCGGCTATGACCCATCACGACGGCAGGCCGTGCCGGCCTCCGCTGTCCTGGAATGGAAGGAGGCTGCTGGAGTGCCCTTCTCTGCCTGCGGAGCTATCAGGTCGCGTCGAGCACGGTCCACCCGCAGCTGGGCATGTCATCGCCTTTGGCACAGGCTAGCGCCCCAGAGCGGCTCTCCACCCACACATTCGTAGCTGATGGCAGGATCGTACAGCGCTTCTGGGCGGTTTCTGATTTGACCTGTTCTGTCCAAGCGCCGTTGTTGCCGCGCAACTCGTTCAGGCGGTTTGCCGTGTCCGCTGTCGAGCAAATGACGTGAAGGCTACGCAACGTAACGCGCTCGGCCTGTGCGAATGCGGGAGTCGCTGCAAGCGCCAAGACGAGAACAAGGCTTTTCATATTTGATACCTTTCCTGTGACTGACATAGGGGGGTTGGGACGTCGGGCCCTCCCCCGCTGTGTCAAGCTGCCTAGTTCAGGAAACGCGTAAGACGAGTTTACCGATGCATACGCCATAAGAGGGATGGTACCGGTACCCCCATGCTTCACGGCCTGATTGGTTTATGAGGTTCGCGGAATGACCTACTCCCGCATCACCACCTTCCGGATGATCCCTCGAAAAGGTCCCCTCGATTAAGCCGCCGTTAATCGGATCAGGCGGAGACTCGGGCATCATCTGGAGGAAACCAGAATGGTCTCCGCTTCCCGTTCCAAGGCCACGGTCCTTGTTGTCGAAGATGATGCGCTCACCCGCGAACTCCTGACGCAACTGCTTTGCGCGGGTGGCTTTGATGTCATCGCTGCACCGGCAGGAGATCGGGCCTTGCTGATCCTTTGCCACTTAGGCGAAGAGATCGACTGGCTCGTGAGTAGGTTAAGCCTCCCAGGTCTCGTCTGTGGATGGATTTTGGCTGACGAGTATCACGAGCATCACCCCGATCGGCCCGCACTTCTGCTCTCGGATCTGGATCCGGCGGACAAGCCGTCTGCAAACGCGGTCTTCATCCCGCCGCCGGCGCCCATGAGGGTCCTTGAGGTGCTGCAGGCCCTGAAGAATCCTGAACCCGCTGAGGTGCTGCAGTTCGCGATCACAAAGGCAGCATAACCTCCTCCCGCGACGCCACGGCCATCTCCGGGCTCGCCGGCCTGCCATCGCCCGGAATTCCCCTCTGAAATCGCCAAGCTCGCGTGTTAGCTTCGCCCGTCGGCTTCGGATGCCATGAAAACCACAAGGCGGGATGATGGATCAGGGTTCGGGAAACAGAGCACTCGTCCGGCGGGCTGGTGAAGGCAGCAGCAATCAAGCCTTCGATCTGCCCCGCACCTTCCTGGTTCGATCCGATGAGGTGATGGGCGCTTTTTCCCACTGGATTGAAAAGGTCCCGGCTGGGGTTGGTCCGCCGATGCATGTGCATCACAAGGAGCAGGAGCTGTTCCGCGTCCTCGCCGGGCAATTCCGCTTCTGGTGCATGGGAGAGGCTCAGGACCTGACGGACGGTGACACAGTCCTGATTCCCAAGGGTGCTCCGCACACCTTCAAGAACATTGGCCCCGGCGAGGGACAGTTGCTGATCACCTTGACCCCCGGCGATGGGGACGGCTTCTTCATCGAGGTCGAGAGGCTCGGTCTGCACCCGTCGCGGGATATGCCGCAGATTGTGGAGATTGCAGGCCGCTACGGCCTCGAGTTCGTCGGACCGCCTCCCGCGTGAGGTGGGGACAGTCGGCAGGATCACTTCAGGGCTTGCTGCTGGCCCGCGCTCCACTGGAGTTGTGGATACCGTCCACCGGCAAAGCCACTGGCGAAGATGCCTATTGCGGCAAAGCTCACCGCACAGAATACCGTGAAGGCCAACACGAAGGCCGCCCCTTGTCTCCGCATCCGCCATAAGGACGAGACGAACGGAGCCAGGAGCAGCGATCCGAATATCACGAGCAGCAGGAAGAAGGCTTGGAGATCCGGGTCGCCGTAGATGAGATCGACCTGCACGCCTTTTTCGCGTGGCGGCTCACCAAGGAAGAATCGAGCGAGTAACTCGAACATCGCGTTGCCCCAAGCGGGGTTATTTGGGTTTGCTGTCAAAAACGACAGATGTGCACTAGGACCACCCCCGTTGGTCCTCATGCTGGCCCTCACCATGCAGCAAGGTTGTGACGCATCTAGCACGGCCGCTTAAAACTTGGCCATATGCTCGTTAGTTGAACGCAACTCGCCCAGCATCGATGTGGTGCTGCTTTGACGCTCTTCGCCATCGAGCGCACGGCCGAGGAGCCGGCGCGATAGAGCCGATCAGGCCGCCTCAGCGGGCCAAGCCCCCACATAGCGCGATTGCGGCCGGATGATGCGGCCGGTGCGCGTCTGTTCGATGGCGTGAGCCACCCAGCCTGCCGAGCGGCCGGCGGCGAAAAGCGGCGTGAAGCCTTCGCGGGGAATCCCTAAGGCATCGAGCAGGATGGCGGTGTAGAACTCCACATTGGTGTCGAGCCGGCGCCCGGGCTTGCGGCGCTCCAGCACCCGTAGGGCGGTCGCTTCGACGGCCTCGGCAAAGGCGATGCGATTGCTCTTGCCCTTCAGCCGTCCGACGGCGGCCATGAGCACATCCGCCCGTGGGTCGCGCACCTTATAGATGCGGTGGCCGAAGCCCATGAGGCGCTCGCCCCGGGACATCGCGTCGTCGAGCCAAGCGTCCGCATTCTCGATGCTGCCGATGGCATCCAGCATGTCGAGCACCGGGCCGGGGGCTCCGCCATGCAGCGGGCCCTTCAAGGCGCAGAGCCCCGCCACCACGGACGACAGGATCCCGGCCTGGGTCGAGGCGACCACACGGGCCGTGAAGGTGGAGGCGTTGAGGCCGTGGTCGATCACCGTCACGAGATAGGTGTCGAGGCCCTTCGCCTCGCTGTCAGAGACAGGCGCATCGCGCATCATGCGCAGTATGTCTGCTGCGTGCCCCAGCAATGAATCAGGCGCGACCGGCGCGAGTCCCTGGGCGCCCCGCACCGCCATGGCGGCTGCAACGCCCGCCGCTCCGACGGCGAGGGCAGGATGATCCCTCTCCGCATCGGGCAGACTCGCGAGCAGCAGCCGCATGCCCTCCACCGGGGTCAGGCCGGCAAGCCGGGGGCTGAGCGGCGCGAGATGGGCATAGGCCCTCTGCCGAGCCTCGCTCAGAAGGGCCTTGGGGTTTGAAGCGGCGTTAGGAACGAGGCCGTCCCAGAGCATCGCCACCACGTCTTCGAAGCTCATCTGGCCGGCCAGTTCCTCAAGGTCATGCCCGGCAATGATCAGCCGGCCCGCCTCGCCGTCCACATGGCTCAAGCCGGTTTCAGCCGCCACCACATCGTCCAGTCCGATCGTCATGAAAGTTCTCCCGTGTTGCAGGGAGCATCGCGCCGGGCTTGCGGAAGCGTCAATCTTGAATCAACATATCAATATATGGATGCTGCATCCCTCGACCTCACCTCGGCCGAAGAGGCTTCGTCCCGCCTCGGCATCAGCCGGGCGAGCCTCTATGCCTATGTGAGCCGCGGGCTGATCCGCTCCTACGCTTCGCCGCACGATCCGCGCCAGCGCCTCTATGCCATGGACGATGTTGTGGCACTGGCAGAACGCAAGGCGCGGTTTCGCCGTCCGACAGTGGCGGCCGCCACGGCTCTCGACTGGGGCCTGCCGGTGCTGGAGACAGGCATCACCCAGATCAGGGATGGACGGTTGTTCTATCGCGGGCAGGACGCCATCGCCCTGGCTCGGACCGCAACACTCGAGGACGTTGCGCACCTCCTGATCGGCGCCCTCGACAGGGAAACGTTCAACCGTCCCTCCCGAATACCGCCCGGCCTGTCCGGCCCCGCATTTGGGCCGCACGCTTTCGTGGGACAGGCCATCCGCCTCCTGTCCGAGCCTGCCGGGCGAGAGACCCGCGCGGCCGAGGTGGCGGCAATCCTGCGCATGGCCGCTGCGGTCGCGAGCGGAGCCAACCCCGGCAGCGAGCCGATCCACAGGCATCTGGCCTCGGCCTGGAAAGCCCCGGCACAGGCCGCAGAGGCCATCCGCCGGGCTCTGGTTCTGTGCGCCGACCATGAGCTCAGCTCCTCGGCCTTCGCGGTGCGGGTCACGGCCTCGACCGGCGCCTCCCTGCGCCATGCGGTCATCGCGGGCCTCGCAGCCTTGAGCGGCCCCTATCACGGCGGCATGACCGAGCGGGTCAGGCTATTTCTCGATTCTCCCGGAGCGGCGCCCCTCCCGGCTTTCCGCCACCGCCTGTATCCCGAGGGCGATCCCCGGGGCGAGGCGCTGTTGGAGAACGTGCCGCTGCTCGCCTCCGACGCAACGACCCTGCGGGTGATCGCGAACGCCTCCGGCGGCGCGCCCAGCATCGACGTGGCGCTCGTCATGATGGAGCGGGCCTATGGACTGCCCATGGGTGCCGCGTTTACGCTCTTTGCCATCGGGCGCACCGCCGGGTGGCTCGCTCACGCCATCGAGCAGCGCAGCCAGGCCACCCTCATCCGGCCTCGGGCGCGCTATGTTGCCGCCGGGGACAAGCCTTCCTCATGACCAGCGACCGCTTCTATCCCGCCCGCCCCGTTCTCGCCGCCTCCGTGGCCGTGATCCGCGACGGGCGCATTCTGCTCGCCGCCAGGGGCAAACCGCCGAGCGAGGGGCTTTTTTCGCTTCCCGGTGGCATGGTTGAGGTAGGAGAGACCCTGGCTGAGGCAGCCTTGCGGGAACTTCGCGAGGAGGTCGGGGTTGAGGCCAAGCTTATCGGCCTGATCGCCCCGGTCGAATTCATTGAAAGGGACGAGAAAGGCCATATAAGGCATCATGTCGTCATCGCCGCCCATGCGGCCCGCTGGGCTTCGGGCGAACCCCAGACAGGTCCGGAAGCAAAGGAAATCCGTTGGGTCACGGAACGGGACATCGCCGATCTGCCGCTGACGGCAGGAATGGCCGGAATTCTGGAGCAGGTCTTCAGGATCGCGCGCGAGGATTACGTTGCGTGAAACGCCTGGGTCTGACCCTCGCTGTTCCCGCGATGCTTCTGACTTTGCCCGCCCCGGCTTCGGCTCAAGGGTTCTTCGAGCGCCTGTTCGGCCCTCCTCCAGGCCAGCAACCGGGGCAGCAGCCGGGCGTTCCGCCGCAATACCGGCCGCAGCCGCAATATCGGCCACAACCGCAGTACCGCCAGCAGCCCGTTCCTCAGCAGCCAAGGCGGCAGCAGCCGCAATCCCAGCGGCCGGCTCCCCAGCCGCAACAACAGCAGCCCCAGCAGCAGGCGGAACCCGCGCCCGCGGTCGAGCCGCCGCCCGCGCCTTACGAGAAAGAGTTGCTGCGGCTCGCCGAGATCATGGGGTCGCTCGCCATGCTGCGCCCCCTCTGCAGCGCACCCGATGCCTCCGAATGGAGCCGGCGGATGCAGGTTCTGCTGGAGGCTGAAGGCTCGACGCCTGGACGCAAGGAGCGGCTCGCCGGCGCCTACAACAGGGGCTATCAGGCCTATGCCCTCACCTACCGGGTCTGCACGCCATCCGCACAGGAAGCCTCGGTGCGTTTCCTGGCCGAGGGAGAGCAGCTCGCCCGCAGCATCACCGGGCGGTACGGCGGCTGATCGGGAGACATGCCCCTCCCTTCAGGGGCGTTGCAGCAACGCCTCTTATCCACATTTTTCAGCCCGTTGCCCCTCGCGTTAACCTCCTTGCAAGGTGATGCTGGCGGCGGGTCGGCGCGATGTCTAGAAATGATTCAACCGAACTCGCGCGCTGCCCCTCGAAGGGGCCTGGATCATGAACGATAACGACGTCCTTCTCGACGAATCGCACGACCTCAGCGCCCTCAAGCAGGCGGCCCTGAGCTATGTGACCGAAGCCTTCGCCGAGGCCGAGCTCGACGGGCTCGACGGCGATTGCATGGCCCAGGCCGCCCTCTTCGCAGCCTTCACCGAGCTCGTCGCCACCTATGGCGAGGATGCCGTTGCGGAATATGCCGCTACGCTCCCGGACAAGATCCGCACCGGTGCATTCTCGATGGCGCTATCGCTGAAGCATTGAGGCGGGAAGCCGGCGCATGACGGGCGTCAAGCTCCGCGTGGTCAGGCCCACGAACCGGCTTGAAGAAGTCATACCCTTCTATCGTGATGGGCTGGGCTTCGAACTGATCGCCGCTTTCGATGATCAGAACTTTTTCTCCGGCAGGATCCTAGGCCATCCGCAGGCACCTTGGCATCTCGCCTTCACTTATTATCGAGATCTTCAAGCCGGGCGAGCGCCGGCGCAAGACAACTTGCTGGTCTTCTACCTGCCTGATCGCGCCGAATGGGAAGCAGCCGTCGAACGGATGCGGATCAACGGACATTCTCCAGTGTCATCCTTCAATCCCTATTGGGATCGGCAAGGCGTGACATTCGAGGACCCAGACGGCTACCGTGTCGTGCTGCAAAACATGGATTGGGTGAAGTAGAGTTCCCATGCTGAAGCATCAAAGCTGGATACGCTCATGAACAACCTGAAGCTTCGGGTCGCGCGGCCGACGGATGATCTTGAAGCTGTCGTGCGCTTCTACCGCGATGGTCTCGGTTTCCAGGTCATCGCCTCGTTCGACGAAACCGGCGGCTTCGAGGGCAGGATGCTAGGGCATCCGCAGGCCATGTGGCACCTGGAGTTCACATCCCTGCGCGGGCACACGGCCGGCCGTGCTCCAACGGAAGACAACCTGCTTGTCTTCTACCTGCCGGATCGCAGCGAATGGGAAGCAGCGGTGCAGCGGATGCGCGACAACGGGCATTCTCCGGTGCGATCATTCAATCCATACTGGGATGACCTGGGCGTGACGTTCGAGGATCCGGATGGTTATCGTGTCGTGCTGCAGAACATGGCGTGGGTGAAGTAGCGCTTTTCGCCTGCCAATCGACATGCGTCTACCGAAGGCTTTGGCATGCTGGATCTTCCGACCTTTCTGACATTCTATATGGCTGTGCTCGCGCTTCAGCTGGCGCCCGGGCCTGACATGGTTCTCCTGCTGAGTCGCGGAGTCGGACAGGGGCGCCGCACGGCTGTTCTCACGGCCATCGGCATGACGCTGGTCGCCGGTATCATCCAGCTTCCGCTCCTAGCCTTGGGCGTCACATCAATCATTCAGGCATCGCCCTGGGCCTTCGATCTTCTGCGCTGGGCAGGAGCAGCCTACCTCGTCTGGATCGGAGCCAAGCTCCTCATCGGATCCTTCGGCTCCCATGAACTGAAGCGGAAAACGGCGCAGCCGATCTCGGACATGGCCGCCCTGCGCCAAGGTATGATCAACAATCTGACCAACCCGAAGGCGATGGTGTTCATGCTGGCGTTCCTGCCGCAATTCGTCGATCCGACGAGCACGTGGCCCGTGACGGCGCAATTGCTGTTCCTGGGAGCCGTGCAGAAAATTTCAGGCTTCTTCGTGCTCGGGGGCGTCGCGCTGGGCACCGGCACGATTGGCGACTGGCTCGCGCGTCGGCCTGGCCTCATCGCTTGGCAGGAGCGTTTCGCCGGCATCATCATGGTCGGCCTTGGCCTGCGCCTCGCGCTGGGCGGTGATGCATCCGCGATGCGCCGTTAGCCTCCGAGCGAAATAGTTTTATCAACCCATGTCACTCAGAATCTCGTGCAATGGCCTTTCATTCGTCCAAAGCACAGCGCTCCAGCCCATCGCCTTAGCGCCCTGCACATTCTTAGCAGTATCATCGATTAGAAGAATGTCGCTTGGGCTAAAGCCAGTCCGCGCAGCCACAGCGCGGAAAAAATCCGGCTCAGGCTTTTTGGCGCCGATCTGAGCGGAATATTGAATGCTATCGATGTGATCGGCCAAAGTGAGTTCAGTTAAAAGATACTTCGCTCTCAGGTGTTCTTGGTTCGTAGCAAGATGGATCTGAACTCCAGAGGAACGGAGTTGCGTGAGAGCGGCCAGTAAATTCTCGTCCAAGCGCGTATCCCTTGAGAACCAGTAGTCGATAAGCTGTTCGGCAGCGAGATGCGGGGCAACCTTCTGCAAAACGGGTCGCAGTCGATCAGTAAGCATAGCCCGACCGATTACGATCTCATCCCAATGCACGGCGAAAAATTCTCGGTGGAGATCGTCGGCAGATATTCCGAGGTCTGCCTCAAGCGACGTCGACCAATGGCAGCCATCATCCGGTCTCCCACGAATCAGCACACCATCGACATCCACCATGATGGCCCTGATCGGCATGGATTATTCTCCGCCTTGCGTCTCCTCGAACCGCACCACTTCGCCCTGCGACGGCGTCTCCAGCGATCCGTCCCACATCACCACGTTGCCGCGCACCACGGTGCCGACGGGCCAGCCGGTGACCTTCTTGCCGTCGTAGGGCGTCCACTGCGATTTTGACGCGATCCAATCGTTGGCGATGGTCTCGGTGCGCTTGAGGTCGACTACGGTGAAATCCGCGTCGTATCCCACCGCGATGCGGCCCTTGCCGGCAATGCCGAACAGGCGCTTGGGGCCGGCGCTCGTCATGTCGACGAAGCGCTCGAGCGTGAGGCGGCTTGCATTCACGTGGTCGAGCATGACCGGCACAAGCGTCTGCACACCGGTCATGCCGGAGGGCGTGTTGGGATAGGTCTTATTCTTTTCCTCGCGGGTGTGCGGCGCGTGGTCGGAGCCGAGGATGTCGGCGATGCCCTCGTCGAGTCCCTGCCAGAGCGCTGCGCGATGGAGTTCGTCGCGCACGGGCGGGTTCATCTGGATGTAGGTGCCGAGCCGCTCGTAATCCTCCGGCCCCACCAGCGTCAGGTGGTGCGGCGTCACCTCCACCGACACGAGCGCCTTGTGCTCCTTCAGGAGCGCCATCTCTTCCGCCGTGGTGATGTGGAGCACGTGGATGCGCGCGCCGGTTTGCTGAGCGATGCGCACGAGGCGCTGCGTGCAGGCGAGCGCCACTTCGGCCGAGCGCCACACGGGATGCGAGCGTGGATCGTCTTCGACGCGCAGATCCTTGCGCGCACGCAGCATCGCCTCGTCCTCGGAATGGAAGGCGGCGCGGCGGCGGGTGCGGCGCAGGATATTGGCGATGCCCTCGTCATCCTCGACGAGCAGAGAACCGGTGGACGAGCCCATGAACACCTTGATGCCGGCAGCGCCCGGCAGGCGCTCCAACTCCGTCACATCGGCCGCATTCTCGTGCGTTCCGCCGACCCAGAAGGCGAAGTCGCAATGCATGCGGTGATGGCCGCGGCGCACCTTGTCGGCGAGCGCCTCCGGGGTCGTGGTCTGCGGGTCAGTGTTGGGCATCTCGAACACCGTCGTGACGCCGCCCATGACGGCCGCGCGGGAGCCCGATTCAAGATCCTCCTTGTGATCGAGCCCAGGCTCGCGGAAATGCACCTGGGTGTCGATGACGCCCGGCAGGATATGCAGCCCCCGGCAGTCGATCTCCCGCGCGGCGGAGGCTCGCGACAGGTCGCCGATGGCGGCGATGCGCCCACCGCGCACGCCGACGTCGCGCTCCACGCGCCCGTCGTGATTCACGACGATGCCGCCTTTGAGGATCAGGTCGAAGGTCTGGGGCATGGCAATCTCATCCCTTGAGGCCGCTGCGGAAGGGGCATATGTCACGTTGAACGTAGAGAGCAACTGGAGCGGGGCACATGCCGTCAGTCCATCTGGCCGACCGGGGCGTGGTAAGGGTTTCGGGCGAGGACGCCAAGACTTTTCTCGACAACCTCATCACCTGCGACCTGGACCGTGTGTCACCGCACACGGCGCGCTTCGGTGCCCTGCTGACACCCCAGGGCAAGATCCTGTTCGACTTTCTGGTCTTCCAGGCGCCGGAGGAGATCGGCGGGGCCTATTATCTCGACGTCCTGAAGGTCTACGCGCCCGACCTCGCCAAGCGCCTCGGCTTCTACAAGCTGCGGGCAAAGGTGGCCGTCGAGGACCTGTCCGATTCGCTCGGCATCGTAGCCGGCTGGGATGCGCCGCAGCCGGATGACGAGGCCGGGCTCGTGGTCGAGGATCCGCGTCTGCCCGCCCTCGGCTGGCGCGCCATGGTGGCGGCTGAGGACGCGGCGGAGTTCGCCAAGGATCCGGCGGAAGCCTTTCACGCCCACCGCATCCGGCTCGGCGTGCCCGAGGGCGGGCGTGACTTCCTGTTCGGCGACGCCTTCCCGCACGAGGCCCTGATGGACCAGCTGAACGGCGTCGATTTCGACAAGGGCTGCTATGTGGGCCAGGAGGTGGTCTCCCGCATGCAGCATCGCGGCACGGCCCGCACCCGCATCGTGCCAGGCGTCTACGAAGGCGGATTCGCGGCCGATCTCGGCGTCGAGGTGACGGCTGGCGAGAAGCTTCTGGGCAAGACCGGCACCAGCGCCGAGGGGCGCGGGCTTCTGATGATCCGCCTCGACCGGGCCGACGATGCGCTCAAAACTGGTGAGACGATCCGGGCCGGGGGCATTCCGGTGCGCCTCGAAAAGCCCTCCTGGATCAGGTTCGCTTTCCCGGGAGAGCAGGAGGGTGCATCCTGAGCCGTCAAAAAGCCAAGCTTCCAACGGAACGAAGCGCTCACAAAAACGTTACAAGCAATCGACCTGCGAGCGGACCGAAGCAAGAGCCGTCCCGGTCTGCTGGGGGATCCTGATGAACGCAGTGCAAGGAATCGGTTCGACGTCCCAGGAAGGACGCTTCCAGCTTCTGGTCGATGCGGTCACGGATTACGCCATCTACATGCTCGACCCCACGGGCATCGTCTCGAGCTGGAATGCCGGAGCCCAGCGCTTCAAGGGCTACACGCAGGACGAGATCCTCGGCGAGCACTTCTCACGGTTCTACACGGACGAGGACAAGGCCACCGAGTTGCCGCGGCGGGCGCTGGAGACAGCCGCCCGCGAGGGCAAGTTCGAGGCCGAGGGCTGGCGCCTGCGCAAGGACGGAACGAGGTTCTGGGCCCATGTGGTCATTGACCCGATCCGCGACGCTCGCGGTGAGCTGCTTGGTTTTGCCAAGATCACTCGCGACCTCACCGAGAGGAAGAGGACGCAGGAGGCCCTGAAGGAGAGCGAGGAGCGCTTCCGCCTGCTGGTCCAGGGTGTCACCGACTACGCCATCTACATGCTCGACCCGCAGGGCCGCGTGACCAACTGGAACGCCGGCGCGCAACGCATCAAGGGCTACACGCAGGACGAGATCCTCGGGCGGCACTTCTCCCAGTTCTATACGGGCGAAGATCAAGCAAACGAGCTTCCCCGGCGCGCGCTGGAGACAGCTGCCCGCGAGGGCAGGTTCGAGGCGGAAGGCTGGCGCCTGCGCAAGGATGGCACAAGGTTTTGGGCGAGCGTGGTCATCGACCGGATTCGGAATGACCTGGGCGAGACCATCGGCTTTGCCAAGATCACCCGCGACATCACCGAGCGCCGGCAGGCGCAAGAAGCCCTGGCCCAGGCCCAGGCGGCCCTGTTTCAGTCGCAGAAGATGGAAGCCGTCGGGCAGCTTACGGGCGGCGTGGCGCACGATTTCAACAATCTGCTGACGGTGATCGTCAACAACCTGGACCTTCTCACACGCAACACCCGCGATGCCCGTGACGTGCGGCTGATCGAGGGGGCTCAGCGTGCGGCCGAACGCGGCGCGAAGCTGACGCAGCAGCTGCTGGCCTTCTCCCGCCGCCAGCCCCTCCAGCCGGCCCTGCACAACCCGAACACCCTCATCGGGGGCTTCGAGGCAATCCTGCACCGGGCCTGCGGCGAGCTGGTGAAGCTGCAGCTTGCGCTAGCCCCACAGGTTCGCTCGATCTCGGTCGATGCGCCGCAATTCGAGGCGGCTCTCCTCAACCTCATCGTCAATGCGCGGGACGCGATGCCGGACGGCGGATCGCTGACGATCACGACCGGCAACGTGACCGTGGGCGCGAACGAGCACGCGGCTGCCGAGCTGCAGCCCGGCCCCTATGTCTCGGTCACGGTGGAGGATACCGGCACGGGCATGACGCCCGAGGTGCTCGACCGCGTCTTCGAGCCGTTCTTCACCACGAAGGAGATCGGCAAGGGAACGGGCCTAGGCTTGAGCCAGGTCTATGGCTTCGTCACGCAATCGGGCGGGCACATCAAGGTCGACAGTATTCTGGGCCAAAGCACCAAGGTCACCATGCTGCTGCCGGCCCAGGAGAATGGGAACGAGGCCGCCGTGGAGGACGAGGACGGGACGATCCGTCCGGCCCGGGACAGCGCCGGCACCGTGCTGATCGTCGAGGACGAGCCCGCCGTGCTCGAAGTGGCGAGCGATATCTTCGACAGCCTCGGCTACGACGTTCTGACCGCAACGGATGCCAAGGAGGCGCTCGCCGTCTTGGAGACCGATGCGGTGATCGATGTGATGTTCAGCGACGTGATCATGCCCAACGGCATGAACGGCGTCGAACTCTCCCGCAAGGCCCGGGAGATGCGGCCGGATCTCAAGGTTCTGCTGGCATCGGGCTATCCCATGTCGGCCCTGCCCTCGGAGGGACTCGGTCCGGGCGTCTCCTTCATCAGCAAGCCCTATCGCTGGACCGAGCTTGCCGACAAGCTGCGGGCACTCCGCTCCTGAGCATGAAGGCTCATCGCCATAAGTGATGGACGGTATCGGCAATTTTGATTGGTGCCGGCAAAGGCTTCCCGCTAGCATCCAGCCAAAATCGCCCCGGGAATGCCATGTATCAGCCACCCCACTTCCGCGAGGACAATCGCGAGGTTCAGCACGCCCTCATCAGGGCCCATCCGCTCGGGCTTCTGGTGACGCTAGGCGGCGCGGGGCTCGTGGCCAATCCCATTCCCTTCGTGCTCGATGCCGCCGCCTCGGCCCATGGAACGCTCAAGGCGCATCTGTCGCGAGCGAACGGACAATGGCAGGATTTCAGCCCGGACCTGGAGGCCCTTGTCGTCTTCCAGGGGCCCGAGACATACATCACCCCGTCCTGGTATGCGGCCAAGCGCGAACACGGCAAGGTGGTGCCGACCTGGAATTACGCCATCGTGCAGGCCTATGGCCGCCTGCGGGTGATCGACGATCCCGATTGGCTTCTCCGGCAGATCACGGCCATGACCGATGTTCAGGAAACCACCCGGCCGGAGCCCTGGACCGTGAGCGATGCGCCGGCACCCTTCGTGGCCGCGCAACTCAAGGGGATCGTCGGCATCGAGATCGAGATCACCCGGATCGAGGGCAAGTGGAAGGTGAGCCAGAACCGGTCGGAGGCCGACCGCCAGGGCGTGGCCGAGGGGCTGCGCCTTGCCGAGGACGATGCCTCGCGGCACATGGCGGATCTGGTCGATGCGCGGGGAGCCTTGCCCGGTGGCCGACAATCTTGAACCGCGCGTCGAGCCCTGCATGCTGCAGACCCTCGAGGAATGGGTCGTTCTAAGGCATGCCCTGTGGCCCGAGGGGCCGAAGGATGAGCATCGCGCCGAAGCGCAGGCCATGCTCTGGGAGCAGAAGGAAGCCATCGCGCTTCTCGTGCGCTTGCCCGACGGCACGCCGGCGGGCTTTGCGGAAGCGGCATTGCGCCACGACTACGTGAACGGCTGCGCCACCTCTCCGGTGGCCTTTCTCGAAGGCATCTACGTGCAGCCGGAACATCGCGGCAAAGGCCTCGCCCGGCTGCTGTGCCGGGCGGTGGAGCGATGGGCTCGAAGCCTCGGGTGCAGTGAGTTCGCCTCCGACGTTCTCCTCGACAACGAGGCTTCGCAGAGCATGCATAAGGCCCTGGGCTTCGAGGAGACGGAGCGGGTCGTGTATTTTCGGAAGCAGCTCCGCTCCTGACGCGTTTGGTCCGGGGTGGATCTTCCCGTTTCCCCGCACTCCCGCTACACAGGCTGCATGAGCGACGGACTGATCCTGCATCCCGACAACAAATCCCGCTGCTGGTGGCCCGGCACCGATCCCTTCTACGTGGAATACCACGACACCGAATGGGGCGTGCCCGAGGTCGACGACCGGGCGCTGTTCGAGAAGCTGATTCTCGATGGATTTCAGGCGGGCCTGTCGTGGATCACGATCCTGCGCAAGCGCGAGAACTTCCGTAGCGCTTTTGCCGGCTTCGACCCGGCCGTGATCGCCCGGTTCGATCAGGCCCAGGTGGAGGCGCTGATGCTCGATCCCGGCATCGTGCGCAACCGCGCCAAGATCGAGGCGACGATTGCAGGCGCCCGTGCCTGGCTTGTCATCCAGGAGCGCGGCGGCTTCTCGAAATTTCTCTGGGATTTCGTCGACGGCCGGCCGGTTCAGACCAACCTTAAAACCCGCAAGGACGTGCCGACCGAGAACGAGGTCTCGCGCAAGATCTCGAAGGCCCTGAAGGCGGAAGGCTTCAACTTCGTCGGGCCCACCATCGTCTATGCCTTCATGCAGGCGGTGGGCATGACGAACGATCACCTCACCGGCTGCTACCGCCATGCCGAGTGCGCGGCGCTCGTCAAGGCTCTCTGATGGCCAAGGAACCGCGTGTCTGGCAGCGGATGCTTTCCGGCCGCCGCCTCAACCTGCTCGATCCGTCGCCGCTGGATGTCGAGCTCGACGACATCGCCCATGGGCTCGCCCGCGTGGCGCGCTGGAACGGGCAGACGATCGGCGGGCACATCTTCTCCGTAGCGCAGCATTCGCTGCTCGTTGAGGCGATTGCCGCCCATACCAGCCCGGAGATGTCGCGCGAGTGGCGTCTTGCGGTGCTGCTGCACGATGCGCCCGAATACGTGATCGGCGACATCATCTCGCCGTTCAAGGCGGTGATCGGCGATGCGTACAAGACTATCGAGGCGGGCCTGCTCGCAGCGATCCACCTGCATTTCGGCCTGCCAGCGCAGCCGGCGGCCGCGCTCAAGCGCTTCATCAAGCAGGCGGACCGGCAGGCGGCCTTCCTGGAGGCGACGCACCTTGCCGGCTTTGCCCGCGAGGAGGCGATCAAGTTCTTCGGACGACCCGAGCCCCTGCCCCGCACGGTGCTGGCCCTTCTGGAGCCCTGGCCCGTGAATCAGGCCGAGGAGCGCTATCATCAGAAGGTCACAGCGGCGCTGGCGAAGTGACGCGCAGCCTCATCTGATCGGGATGGCCGGGACAGGCCCGGCCATGACGAGAGGGTGTCATCCCCGGCGCACGAAGTGCGGGAAGGGGATCCATCGCCCCGCGTGTGCGAGTGGATTCCCTTCCCCTCCGCTACGCTCCGGCCGGGAATGACACCGCAGTTCAATTCATACTGCCAATCCGAATCGTATAAGGCTCCTCACCTCCCCGGAACCAGATCCATGCCGACCCTTCACGTCTGTCCCCTTTCCCGCCTGCACGCCACCGTGGCCGAAACCCGCGCCAGCCACGTGGTGAGCCTCATGGGAGCCGGAGCCGAGGTGCCGCGCCTCACGGGCGTTGCAGCGGATCGCCATCTATTCATCGGCGTCAGCGATATCGTGGCGCCGCTCGAAGGCCATGTGCTGGCGGGCGCGGAACACATGGAGCAGCTGCTCGCCTTCGTCCGGGCCTGGGGGCGGGAGAGCCCCCTCGTGCTCCATTGCTGGGCCGGGATCAGCCGCTCGACCGCCGGCGCCTACATCGCGGCCTGTGCCTTGGCGCCGGAGCGAGACGAGGCCTCCATTGCCCTTAGCCTGCGTGCAGCCGCCCCCAGTGCCACCCCGAACGGCCGGTTCATCGCGCTCGCCGACGACATTCTCGGCCGCCGGGGCCGGATGGTCGATGCGATCCGGTCGATCGGGCGTGGAGCCGACGCTATGGAGGGGACGCCCTTCATGTTACAGCTTAACGGCAACTAGGCGATTCCGCTTCGGACAATCAGCCTGTCACGAACACTGAGGCCATCCCTTGGAGATCCCCTTTCTCGTCCTGCTGGCCCTCGGCATTCCGGTCTGCGCCATCGCGGGCTTGGTTCTCGGCCTTTCAGCCCGCACCAAGCTGATGCTCCTGCAGGGACGGGTTGCGGCTCTGGAGGGCGAATTGCGACTCGTTCGGGCGCAGTCCGGACCGGCCGCCTCCCCGGCGGAGCAGCAGGCACCGGCACCCATGCCGGAAGCTCCCATTGAGGAGGCTCCTGCACCGGATTTGCCCTTGGATCCGGTAACCGAAGCGCTGCGGCCAGCGAGATCGGTTCCAGCCATCCAACCGCCGACGCCGCGGCCGGCTCCTCCCGGCCGGGATTTCGAGGAAGCACTCGGCTCCCGCTGGGCCGTCTGGGTTGGCGGCGTGGCGCTGGCCCTCGGGGGCATCTTTCTCGTCCGCTACTCCATCGAACAGAACCTATTGAGCCCGGCCACCCGCATCGCCTTTGGCGGTCTGTTCGCCCTTGCCCTGATCGGGGCCGGTGAATGGCTGCGCCGTCGCGAAAGCAGTGTCGCCCTGCCCGGTATTCCCAGCGCCAACGTGCCCAGCATCCTGACGGCAGCGGGAACCTGCGGGGCTTTTGCGGCCGCGTACGCAGCCTATGCCCTTTACGACCTGATCGGTCCCGCCGCGGCCTTCGTAACCTTAGGCCTGATCGCGGTTCTCACCATGGTCGCGTCCACCCTGCACGGCCCCATCCTGGCCGCGCTCGGTGTGCTCGGCGCCATGGGCAGCCCACTCCTCGTCTCGTCGGACGAGCCGCAGCCCTGGGCGCTCGTGATCTATCTCGCCTTCGTGGTGCTGCCAGCCTATGGGGTCGCGCGCCTGCGCCTGTGGCGCTGGCTTGCGCTTGCGGCCGCAACCGGCGTGCTGATCTGGACGTTCCTGATCTTCATCCTGGACGCGCAGGATGCCCTGCCGGCCATGGTGCATCTGGTTCTCCAAGCCGGCTTGGCCGCCTTCTTCCTGGTAGCTCTGCCCTACCGCCCGATCTCTGATGCCGAAAGCGGCATCGACCGGGCAGCCAGTATCGTGCTCCTGGCTTTCGCGGTTGCCGCTGTTGCGGTGTCGGGCACGGTTGCGGCTGGCGACGGGCGTGCGGTCTTCGTTGCCGCCATCGTGCTCGTCCTGCTGGGAACAGGCATCCGCTTCGCGCCGGCGGCCCCGGCTGCCGCCTGGGCAGCCCTGACCGCAATCGGTGCTCTCCTGGTCTGGCCCATCAGGGCCGATCTCGGCGGCACACCCGAGAACCTCTTCTATCAGAGCGGCGATCTCTTCGCGGTGAGGCCGCACGCCCTCGAGGTTTATCTCGGCCTCGCGCTCCTGGCTCCCGCGGCCATCACTGGCGCGTCCCTCCTCAGGCTGGCGCGCTCGCCGGACCTACGCCTTTCCGCAGCCGCCTGGTACACCGGAGCCGCCACAATCGGTCCGCTTCTGGCACTCGTGGCAGCCTATTGGCGGGTAGCCTCCCTGGAGCGGAGCCTGTCCTTTGCCCTCATCGCCGGCCTCCTCGCCCTCGCTTTCATCGCCGCCACCCGCTGGCTCAGCCGCCAGGAAGGTGCTCCGATCCGGCTCGGCCTCGGGGCTGCTGCCTCGGCCGCCTTGGCGGCGCTTGCCCTCGGCCTGACCTTTGCCCTCGACAAAGGCATGCTGACCGTGGCCTTCGCCCTGACGGCCTTAGGCACAGCCTGGGTTTCCGAGAGAACGGCCCTGCCTGCCCTGCGCTATGCGGTCGGCGGCATCGGGTTGATCGTTCTGGGCCGGCTGATCGCCAACCCGACCATCGTGGAAGGCGATCCCGGACCGATCCTGATCAACTGGCTCCTCTGGGGCTACGGCGTTCCAGCCGTGGCTTTTCTCGCCGCAAGCCGACTGCTGGAGCGCTCCGGCCGCGACAGGATCGTTCAGCTGACCGAGAGCCTGGGGATCGTCTTCGCGGCCTTCCTGGTGTTCTTCGAAATCCGCCACGCCCTCCGGGCGGGAGATCCGCTGGCACTCTCGACCGATCTCCTTGAGGTTGGACTTGTTGCAACGGAAAGCCTCGTCTTCGCGATCCTCCTGACACGCCTGGATCTCAGGCGAGGAGACCCGGTCTATCGCTGGGGCTCCCTGATCTTCAAGTTCGCCTCCCTGGCGCTCTGCGCCGGAGGGCTGCTCCTCGTCGAGAATCCGATGCTGACCGATGATGCCATTCTGGGCGGGCCGGTGTTCAATGCCTTGATCCCGGCCTATCTGCTGCCGTCCCTGCTCGCTGCAGGCTTGGCCCTCGTCGAGCGGCGGGCCCGCCCCCGATTCTACAGCCTCTCTTCGGCAATCTTGAGCCTGCTGCTCTTCTCAGCCTATGTCGGGCTGGGGATCCGGCGGCTCTTTACGGGGCCTGAACTGGCGCTCTGGCGCGGCTTCACCCAGGGCGAGCATTGGGCCTACTCAGTCGCCCTGCTGGTCACGGGAATCTTGCTTCTCGGCCTGGGACTGGCCCGCAACAATCGCTTTGCACGCCTCGCCTCGGCGGCTTATCTCGTGCTGGCGGTGCTGAAAGTGTTCATCGTCGACCTGGCCAATCTGGAGGGCGTCATGCGCGCCCTGTCATTTATCGGCCTCGGCCTTGTTCTCATCGGCATCGGTCTCGTCTATCAGAGACTCCTCGCCCATCGACCCAGCAATGCCGCAATCCCATCGTGACATTGCCTAAGCAAGATAACTGACGGACAGTTGCATGACCGACACCGCCTCCATCAAGACCCTGCCCTTCGAGAAGGCCCTGGCCGAATTGGAGGAGATCGTGCGGCGCCTCGAGCGTGGCGACGTGCCTCTCGAGGACTCGATTGCGATCTATGAGCGTGGCGAGGCCCTGAAGAAGCATTGCGAGCAATTGCTGAAGAAGGCCGAGGCCAGGATCGAGAAGATCACCATCGGCCCCGACGGCGCCGCCTCGGGCACGGCTCCGCTGGACGTCGAGAACTAAAGCATTGGACTCAAAAGTGGACTTGCACTTTTGAGATCATTCCGATGCTTTCTTCTTGATGAGAGCATCGTGTGACCGGACCCAGCGGGCCGCGCCAGCGAAAACCGAATCCACTTTTCCGCACGATGCTTTAAGTCACTGAAAGATCAGGCGGCGCGGCTCCGCTCGATGGCCGCGTCGACATCCTGGAGCACGGCATCGGGATCGATGGCGAAGGCCTGCTTCTGTCCCTCTGTTCCGCCGATCACGGGCTCGTAGTCGGCACCGACTTCAGCGGCCCAATGCAGGCCCGTGCTCTTGCGCCCGTTCTGCGCCATCAGCTCAATGAGCAGAGGCTGGCGCTGCGCCCAGAGAATGTTGGCAAGGCCTGCCCCATGGACCCCCATGACGATCTGGGCTTCGCCGAACCACTGCATCTGCTCGTGGTGGTTCGACCAGGACGCCTGGACGATCTGAAACCCGCGCTGGCGCAGCCCGTCCATCAGGGCGTCCTCTCCGTCCACCCGGCGCAGACGAGTGTCGCCCCGGGTCAGATAAGTGCGTGACGCAGGCTCGGGGAGCTGTCGATCCTGGTATGCGGCCTCGAAGACCGAGCGGGCGAACCCGATTGCCTCGGGCGTCGCGAAAAGCCTCTCGACATTGCTGCAATGGGTGCGCGCATAAAGGTAGGAATCCGCCTGGATCCGCTCCCAGGGCGCGAGCCTCACGTGATCGATGGATAAGCCTTTACGGCGCAGGCCCTCGATGAAGCTCATGACCAGGGAATTGACCGAGCGCGCCGTGGCGATGGTAAGTGTTTCCCCCGAGGCCACGACACCCCGGTCGAGCGCATGGCACAGCGGCATCAGCACATCGGTGAGCAGATGGCCGTAATGGGAGTAAGGGGGAATCGCAGCAACGACCCCACCCACCCGGCGCGTGTGGAAGGCCGCAGGCGCCGGATGCGCGAAGTTCCAGTTGCTGTCCGCATTCGTGTCGAAGGAAAGCTGCCGGCCTGTAGCCGCATCCACGGGAGTCAGAGTATGGCCAGGGACCAGGATGCCGGACAGCAGAGCAACCACCCGATGGGCGGAGTCCTGGTCCTTGAAACGGCAGTCCGGCTTCATCACGTCGACATTGTGCTGGCTGACGAAGGCGCGCTGCCGATCATACCGGCTCTGCATCAGGCGCAAGGGATGCACGCTGTCCTCGAGGAGCTTGACCTTCGCATCATCCGGCCAGCCGAAATCGGGAAAGAACGACACGGCCTTCCGCAACGCCGGACTGGAGCCCGTAAGCCCCTTCATTAAGCGGAAGGCGATGGGCTTCAGATCGAAGGTCCGATGAAGGGCGGAATGGTGTCGGGCCATCGCGATCCGTTATATCCGCTGGGCAACGCCGGGCACAGGGGCCGCAGATGTCGCCTTGACGTTGAAGGAGACCCTATCACGCGCCAGGACGAGCAGGATGGGAAACCACATGAACAGGTAATGCGTGTTGAAGAACGCGAACGGATTCGGCAGGTCGGCCCCCATATAGCCGAAGGAGAAGATGAGCGACGCTAGGCCGAAGAAGCGCAAGGTATCGTCCGTCGCGCGGGTCAGGCACCGGGCATAGCCTGCAACCATGAAGGCGGATGCGACAAGTCCCCCGAGACCGAAATACAGGGCGATTCCGAAAAAGCCGTTATGGGCATGGCTCAACCACTCATAGGGAAACCGGAATTCCGGTCCGCTGCCCAGAATGGGATGAAGCGCGATCTGAGCGCGAACGAGTTCCCATACCTGGCTGCGGTTTGAGGGCCGGCACCAGTCAACGTTGTCGCCGCAGATTACGGCCTTGATATTCGGCTCGAAGATGACGAGACCCGTCACGACGAGCCAACTCCCCAAGCAGCCCATGAGCACGATGAGCATGCCGCGCCGTTCGAGCAGCAACGCAAGCGGCAGGGCCAGGCAGAGGGCAATGAGAGGCCCTCGGCTCTGAGTCCAGACGAGACCGGCCACAAGCGGCACCGCCAGCATCAGGAGGATGGCCATGGTCTTCCGACTTCTGCTCTTCTCATCCACCCAAAGCGCCATCGTGGCGATCAGGGCGCTTGCGAGCGCTCCGGCACCCGGGATGGGATTACCGCCGCGCCCGAGGGGGATCATGCGGCCCATGAGATCCGGGGCTCTCACAACGTGGACAACGATCGATAGGAAGGCGCTTGCTGCACCGATGCCGGCAATAATCCAGAGGATCTGCCGGGTGTTCAAGACCCGGGACGTCTGCACGGCGAAAAGAAAGAACGCGGCCAGCAATGCGATTTTGGAAGGGTCGTCGATCGATCGTGGCATATCGCCGAACAGGGCACCCGCCATCTGCCATGCCACTAGGAAAGCGAATGAGAGCCAGAGCCACAGGTTTTTCCGGAGCGTGTCAGCCGCTGCCCCGCTGGCAAAAGCGAGAAGAGCCCCGGCAAAGATGGGCGCGACGGACAGACCTGGGGCCTTTCCGCCTCTGGCGAAGAAGATGGCGACGACAAAGAGGATGAAGGCCGCTGCACTCAGCACATGAAGCCGCCTGTGGTCGGCAAGGTGCTTACGGACCAGGGCTGTGGGGGAAGTCAGTCGGGAGGTATCGAGCGTCATCAGAACCGGCAGACTTTGCCCCATGAGGGTCTGGAATAGTATTTCGGGAATGTTCGCCGTCTAGCACTTCGATTCCGTGTTTTCAACTAAGTGTGATCTGACGGAAGCTTATAAAATGCGACGAGCAAAGGAGTTTCGTCGGCTAATGTTCGTAGGCTACGCTGCGACTTAGTCGGGCTGGTGCGACAGGTTGCCTCCGCCTTGGGCGAGAGATGTCCCGATACTTCAGACAAATGGAACGGGGTTTCCGATTTGACCCTCCTCAGTTAAGCCCCTATCTCCTCTGTCTGGCCTCCGGTCGAAGCTTGGCGAGAAAAACGTTGTCCACACCTCTGCTCGATACCATCAAGACCCCAGACGATCTGCGTCAGCTGCCCGAGAGCCAGCTCCGCCAGGTGGCGGATGAGCTGCGGACGGAAACGATCAGCGCGGTCTCCGTCACGGGCGGGCACCTCGGGGCAGGCTTAGGGGTCGTCGAGTTGACGGTCGCGCTGCACCACGTTTTCGACACCCCCCGCGACCGGCTGATCTGGGACGTGGGCCACCAGGCCTATCCTCACAAAATCCTCACGGGCCGCCGTGACCGGATCCGCACATTGCGCCAAGTGGACGGGCTCTCCGGCTTCACCAAGCGCCAGGAGAGCGAGTATGACCCCTTCGGGGCGGCCCATTCCTCCACGTCGATCTCGGCAGGTCTCGGCATGGCCGTGGCGCGGGACCTGGAAGGTAAAAGGAACAACGTCATTGCCGTCATCGGCGACGGCGCCATGTCGGCCGGCATGGCCTATGAGGCCATGAACAATGCCGGCGCCATGCATTCGCGCCTCATCGTCATTCTCAACGACAACGATATGTCCATCGCGCCGCCCACCGGCGCCATGTCGTCCTATCTCGCCCGCCTCGTCTCCGGCGGCGCCTATCGGGGTCTGCGCGAGACCGCCAAGCAGCTGGCAAGGAAGCTGCCGAAATTCATCTACGAAAAGGCGCAGCGCGCCGAGGAATTCGCCCGCGGCTTCTGGACCGGTGGCACCATGTTCGAGGAGCTGGGCTTCTACTATGTGGGCCCCATCGACGGCCACAACCTCGATCATCTGCTGCCGATCCTGAAGAATGTCCGCGATTCCGAGACCGGCCCGATCCTCGTCCATGTGGTGACGAAGAAGGGCAAGGGCTACGCGCCGGCGGAGGAAGCGGCCGACAAGTATCACGGCGTGGTCACCTTCGACGTGGTGACGGGCGCCCAGACCAAGGCCAAGGCCAATGCACCCGCCTACACCAAGGTCTTCGGCGAGAGCCTGGCGAAGGAAGCTCGCAAGGACGACAGGATTGTGGCCGTCACGGCCGCCATGCCGTCCGGCACGGGCGTCGACCTCTTCGGCAAGGAATTCCCCACCCGTACCTTCGACGTGGGCATCGCCGAGCAGCATGCAGTGACCTTCGCGGCCGGCATGGCCACGGAGGGCTACAAGCCATTCTGCGCCATCTATTCCACCTTCCTGCAGCGCGCCTATGACCAGGTGGTGCATGACGTGGCGATCCAGAACCTGCCTGTGCGCTTTGCCCTCGATCGGGCGGGCCTGGTGGGCGCGGACGGCCCCACCCATGCGGGCTCCTTCGACGTCGCCTATCTCGGCTGCCTGCCGAACATGGTGGTGATGGCGGCGGCCGACGAGGCGGAACTCGTTCATATGGTGGCGACCGCCGCGGCCCACGATTCCGGCCCTATCGCGTTCCGCTATCCGCGCGGCGAAGGCGTCGGGGTCGACATGCCCGAGCAGGGCGTGCCGCTCGCCATCGGCAAGGGCCGCGTGGTGAAGGATGGCAGCCGCATCGCCATCCTGTCGCTCGGCACCCGGCTAAGCGAGGCCCTGAAAGCCGCCGAGGAGCTGGAGGCGCGCGGCCTCTCCACCACCGTGGCCGATGCCCGCTTCGCCAAGCCCCTCGACGAGGAGCTGATCCTGCGCCTTGCCCGCGACCATGAGGTGCTCATCACCGTCGAGGAAGGCTCCATCGGCGGCTTCGGCTCCTATGTGCTGCAGCTTTTGGCTGACAAGGGAGCCCTGGATCGCGGCACCCTGAAGGTGCGCTCCATGGTGCTGCCTGATGTCTATATCGACCAGGACAAGCCGGATCGCATGTATGCCAAGGCCGGCCTCGATGCGGCGGGCATCGTGACCAAGGTCTTCGAGGCGCTGGGGCAGGAAGAGACTCGGAAGGTTCGGGCTTGAAGTTCAACCTCGTCATGGCCGGGCTTGTCCCGGCCATCCCGATACGGTAAGGCGCAGCACCTCAAGCCATCGAGATCACCGGCACAAGGCCGGTGATGACGACAAGAGTGGCGGTCCTGACTAAATCGTCAGTGTCCCGGCCTTTGCGGCAGCATAGCGCTCGCCGATCCGGTTCCAGTCGAGCACGTTCCACCATGCCTTCAGGTAGTCCGGACGCCGGTTCTGGTATTTGAGGTAATAGGCGTGCTCCCACACGTCGTTGCCCATCAGGACCCGCTGCCCGTCCATGAGGGGCGTGTCCTGGTTGGGCTTGCTCGTAATGGTGAGTTTGCCGTCGCGGGCAACGGTCACGAATACCCAGCCGGATCCGAACTGCCGCGTTCCGGCGGCATTGAAGTCCTCCTGGAACTTCGCCAGCCCACCGAGATCCCGGTCGATGGCGCTCTTGAGCTCGCCCGAGGGTTCGCCGCCCTGGCCGCCCATGATCTGCCAGAACATGGTGTGATTGGCGTGGCCGCCGCCGTTGTTGCGCACGGCCGTGCGGATCGATTCCGGCAGCTCGCCGAGCTTCGCCAGCATCTCGTGGAGCGGCATCTTGGCCGCCTCGGCATTCTGGGACAGCGCCGTATTGAGGTTGGTCACATAGGCTGCATGGTGCTTGCCATGGTGGAGCTCCATGGTCTGCGCATCGATATGCGGCTCGTTCTTGGACGGCGCATAGGGCAAGGGGTCGAGCTTGAAAGGACCCGATGGGGCTTGCGCCCAGGCGCGGGGAATGACAGCGCTGGCGGCAAGCAGGGTGGCCCCTGTCAGGAGATGGCGACGGCTGATCATGGGATCTCCGGTGGCTGTGAGAGACTTGTGAACGAGAGATGTTCTAGGGCCGGGCCTGGTTCCTGCCCATGAAGAGATCGTGAACGCAGATGGATGTGAGACTTTGATGACCCGCAAGCGTGTCGATGTGGCTTTGATCGAGCGCGGCTTCTTCGCAAGCCGTGCCCGGGCCCAGGAGGCGATCTCCGCCGGCCTCGTGACCGTGAACGGCGCCGTCATCCGCAAGGCGTCCGACATGGTGGCCGAGGAGGCTGTGATCACGGCCGAGCAGCCGCACCCTTACGTGTCCCGTGGCGGCGTGAAGCTTGCGGCCGCGCTCGACGTGTTCCAGATCGACCCGAAGGACAAGATCTGCCTTGACATCGGCGCCTCTACGGGCGGCTTCACGGAGGTGCTGCTCAACCGAGGCGCAGCGCATGTGTATGCGGTGGATGTAGGCCACGGCCAGCTGCATCCCACGATTGCCGGCCACACGCACGTGACCAATCTGGAAGGAACGGACGCCCGCTCGCTCAATGCGGATCTGATCTCGCAGAAGGCTGATCTTCTCGTCTCGGATGTGAGCTTCATTTCGCTCAAGCTCGTATTGCCGGCCGCCGTCGCCCTGCTGAAACCTCAAGCCGAACTGGCCGTTCTCGTGAAACCGCAATTCGAAGCCGGGCGCGATCACGTGAAAAAGGGAATCGTCCGCGATGGAGCCGTGCATCGCGCCGTGTGCGAGGATATGAGAGCATTCGTGACCTCGCTCGGCTTCGAGGTCATGGGGCTCATCCCCTCCCCCATCGAAGGTGGGGATGGAAACCGGGAATTTTTGTTGGGAGCCCGCATTGGCTGAACAGGTCATCATCAGGCGCCTCGGCGCGAAAGCCGACGGCATCGCCGAGAGCGCTTCCGATTCAATCTTCGTGCCGAAGGTGCTGCCGGGCGAGACCGTCACGATCGAGCGCGACGGATCGCATGCGCGGCTTGTGAGCGTCGATGTGCCGTCGCCCGAGCGCGAGACGCCGTTCTGCCCCTATTTCGATGCCTGCGGCGGCTGCGCCACGCAGCACATGCAGCACGGCTTCTATCAGGCCTGGAAGCAGGAGATCCTCGCCCACACCTTAAGCCAGGCGCGGATCGAGGCGCCCATCGAACATCTCATCGACGCCCATGGCGAGGGCCGGCGCCGCGTCACGTTGCACGTGCGCTTTCCCGACCGCGCCATGCATGTGGGCTACATGGCTCCGCGCAGCCATCAGATCGTTGAGATCGCGTTCTGCCCCATCGCGGAGCCCGGTCTGAAGGAACAGGCACCGGGTATCGCCCGCGCCATCGGCGAGCACCTGAAAGGACCGCGCAAGCCCCTCGACATCCAGATCACCCAGACACAGACCGGCTTCGACGTGGACGTGCGCGGCCACGGTCCCATGAAGGATGCCGAGCGCCTGAGCCTCATCGATCTCGCAAGCCGGCTTGATCTCTCGCGCCTGTCGATCCATGGCGATGTGGTTGTGGAGCGCCGCCCCCCGGCGATCCTCATGGGCCGCGCCTCTGTGGTCCCTCCGCCGGGCTCGTTCCTGCAGGCGACGCGGCTCGGCGAGGAGGTGCTCGCAGGTCTGGTGACGGAAGCCTGCGCGAAGGCCAAGCGCGTAGCCGATCTCTTCGCCGGATCCGGGCCCTTCTCGCTGCGGCTTGCAGAGAAGGCGGAAGTGCATGCGGTCGAGTTCGACAAGGGTTCGATGGCAGCGCTCGACAAGGCGTTTCGCGCCACACCCGGTCTTCGCCGGATCTCGACCGAAGCGCGCGATCTCTTCCGCCGTCCGCTGCTCACGCCGGAACTGAACGCCTTCGATGCCGTGGTCCTCGATCCGCCCCGCGCGGGCGCGGAGGCGCAGGTGAAGCAGATTGCCGTGTCGAAAGTGCCGCTCGTGGTGAGCGTTTCCTGCGACCCCGCCACCTTCGCCCGCGATGCGGCTATCCTGATGGATAGCGGCTATCGCCTGGAGCGCGTGATCCCCGTCGACCAGTTCAAGCACTCGCCGCACCTGGAAGTCGTTGGCATCCTGCGCCGGGACGTGGTGAAGAAGCGGCGGTAAGACGAACAGCGTCATCCCGGACGAAGCGTCAGCGAAGATCCGGGATCGTATGACAAGAATGGCGCGGGTATTCCCTCCCTCCTTGTGGGGGGAGGGTGGCCGCGGCAGCAGCCGGGAGGGGGGTGCTGGCGCCATGCTGGTTCCGGTCTAGCGTTGCACCCCCCTCTCCAACTCTCCCCCACAAGGGGGGAGAGGGTCAGTTGGTGCACTACTTGTAAAACGATCCCGGATCGGCTGCGCCGTCCGGGATGACCGCACTGAAAGTCAGAACAAGCTCCCCTGCTCGTCCTCGTCACTCGAGAGCGGCTTCTTGGCCTTGGGCTTCTTCTCGACCACTGGCGCAGGTTCCGGATGCGCCAGAGGCTCCAGCAGACCCGGATCGTCATTCTCCACCTTGTTCACGCGACTTGAGACCGGCACCATGTCGAGCCATTCATCCGGGCAGGGCCGCACGAGGCGCATTACGTCGGCGCGTTCGTCGCGCACGTCGAGCCAGGCTCCGATGTCGTTGGGCGACAGGATCACCGGCATACGGTCATGCACGGCCGACAGCGTGCCGTTGGCATCCGTGGTGACGATGGCAGCGGTGTCGATCTCGCCGCCGTCAGGGCTGCTGTAGGTTTCCCATAGGCCTGCGAGCGGCATCGGCCTGCGGTCGCGCGGGCGGATCAGGAACGGCGTCTTCTCTTTCCCCTCCCGCCGCCATTCATAGAAGCCATCGGCGAGAAAGATGCAGCGTCGGCGCTTCAAGGCATTCCTGAAGGTCGGCTTCGTTTCCAGCGTTTCGCCGCGGGCGTTGATGACCAGCGGAAAGTCCTTCGGGTCCTTCACCCAGGACGGCAGGAATCCCCAGCGCACCAGCATGAAATGCCGCTCGCCCCGATCCTCCAGCACGATGGGCACGGGCTGGGTGGGGGCCACGTTGTAGCGCGGAGGAAAATTCGGCTGCTCCGAATAGCCGTAGAGTTCCCGGTAGGTTTCAGGTGAGAGCGTGATCGCATAGCGTCCGCACATGGCGTTCTCTCCCTTTACTCACTTCTCTCTGTCATTCCGGGGCGCCGAAGGCGAGCCCGGAATCCATAACCGCTGACCGTGCAGAATGAGGTCTAACGCTACTCGCACTGCTTGAAACGTCGTGTTTATGGATTCCGGGCTCCGCTCCGCAGCCCCGGAATGACAGCGGCACGTTCATAACCAACGTTTCCAGCGAAAGAACAGATAGGGCAGCACAGCGGCGAGGATCATCAGGGTGATGGCCCAGAGATAGCCGTGCTGCCATTCCAGCTCGGGCATGAACTTGAAGTTCATGCCGTAGAGCGACGACACGAGCGTCGGCGGCAGGAAGATCACCGACATGACTGAGAAGATCTTGATGATGTCGTTCTGCTCGATGCTGACGAGGCCGAGCGTCGCGTCGAGGAGAAACTGGAGCTTGTTGGACAGGAACGCGGCGTATTCCTCGATGGATTGCACATCCCGCAGGGCCGTCCGCCATTCTCCCTGATAGCCGCGGGTCTTCTGCGGCCGTTGCATGCTGGCCGAGAGGAACAGCAGCAGCCGCTCCACGGAGGCCATGCTCTCGCGCACCTTGGAGATGATATCGCCCTTGCGACCGATAGACCTTAAGGCGGCCCGATAGGACGCGGCGCGCTTGGCGCCACGCCGCTCGTTCTCGAAGATCGCCTGCGACAGGCGGTCGACGCGTGTTCCCACCGTACCGAGGATCTCGGCCGCCCGGTCGATGATGGTCTCGACCAGGCCGTCGAGCACGGCCTCCGGCTGGTGCCTGCAGCCGCCGGGCTTCAACGCACGGGTCATGAACATGCTGAAGGAGCGAGGCTCGCCGTAACGGACGGTCACGAGCGCCCGTTCGGTCAGGATGAACGAGATGTCGATGAGCTTCGGGTTGTCCGTTTCGGAGTGGGTGATGACACGGGCCGTCATGTAGCGGACGTCGTTCTCGTGATAGAGGATCTCGGAAGGCTCGATGCCAGCCATCTCGTCCCGGGTCGGGATCTCGATGCCGAGATGTGCCTCGACGAATTTATCCTCTTCACGGGTCGGCTCGATCAGGTCGATCCAGAGGGCATCGGCCGGGATGGGCTCGCCCGCCCGCAGAACGGAACGGTCGAGGGATTCCCCGGCGGGTCCCGCTGCCTGCGCTGGCCTGTGGATCACAATCATACCCGTCTCCGCATTACCGGGTATGTTCTAGCCTGATTTTCATGACAACTGCGAGAGGGGCGGCGTGTCATCCGGCACGAAGAAGTCGGGCGCGAGGGGCTGCGTCGGGTCGACCCGGTACTTCTCGAAGTCCTTCACGCCCTCCCCGTGCAGGAAGACATCGTCGATGAGGAAGTTCCCTGAGAAGCTTTTCGAGGGCTTCTGGAAGATCGCGTGGGCCGCATCGGCCAGGATCTCCGGCGTGCGGCTGGCCTGCACGAGAGCCTCGCCGCCGAGCAGGTTCTTGACCGCCGCCGTGGCGATGGTGGTGCGCGGCCAGAGCGCGTTGACGGCAATGCCCCGCCCCCGCAATTCGCCCGCAAGCCCAAGCACGCAGAGGCTCATGCCGTATTTCGCCATGCTGTAGGCCAGATGCGGCGCAAACCACTTCTCGCTCATGTCCAGCGGCGGCGAGAGCATGAGGATGTGCGGGTTCTCGGCCTTCTCCAGGTGCGGAATGGCATATTTCGACACCATGTAGGTGCCGCGCGTGTTGATCTGGTGCATCAGATCGAAGCGCTTCATGTCGGTCTGCGGCGTCGGCGTGAGGCTGATGGCACTCGCATTGTTGACCACGATGTCGAGGCCGCCGAAGGTCTCGACCGTTTTTGCGATCGCACCCTTCACCGCCTCCTCGTCGCGCACGTCGACCACGAGCGGCAGCGCCTTGCCGCCTGCCGCCTCGATTTCTTCCGCGGCCGAGTAGATCGTGCCGGGGAGCTTGGGATGCGGCTCGGCGGTCTTGGCCGCGATGACCACGTTCGCGCCGCCCTTCGCCGCGCGCAGCCCGATGGCGAGGCCGATGCCCCGCGAGGCGCCGGTGATGAAGAGGGTTTTTCCGTTGAGGCTCATGGGATCAGCTCGCGAGTGCCAGGGTTGCGTCCTGCAGGAAGCCTGCACCGCTCATGACCGTTTCCTCAAGCCCCTTCGCACCGACGGTGATGTTCTCGGCAAAGAAGCGGCAGAGCGCGATGCGGCCGGCATGGGCGGGGTCCGTGTCGCCGCCAGCGGCCAGCGCGTTTGCCGCCAGTGCCATCTCGGCAAGCGCCGCTCCGCCCTGCGCGAGGGCGAAGAGCCTCAAGTAAGGCGTTGCGCCGGCAAGCGCCTCGCCCTGCGCGTTGGAGGACAGCGACTGCTGCAGATGACTTGTGGCTCGGTCGAGGCTCTCGATGGCATCGCGCAGGCGTGGTGCGGTGGCGCCGAAAGCGGGCGTGCTCTCCTTGAGAAGGCGAGCCACTGTTCCCCGCATGGCGGCGATCTGTGCCCGCACCGTCTCGCCGCCGGAGAGCGGCAGCTTGCGGGTGACGAGGTCGATGGCCTGGATGCCGTTGGTGCCCTCATAGATCGGCGCGATGCGCGCATCGCGGAAATGCTGGGCCGCGCCTGTCTCCTCGATGAAGCCCATGCCGCCGTGGACCTGCACGCCGATGGAGGCGACCTCTACGCCGATATCCGTCGAGAAGGCCTTGGCCACAGGCGTCAGCAGCGACGCGCGCTCATGCGCCTTCTTCCGTCGTGCCGGATCTTCTTCGAGATGCGCGCGGTCGATGGCCTCGGCGGTCATGTAGCAGATGGCTCGGGCCGCAGCGGTGAGCGCCTTCATGGTGAGCAGGTTACGCTGCACGTCCGGATGCACGGCGATGGGGCTCATACCCTCAACCGCTCCGATGGCGCGCCCCTGCCTGCGCTCGTTGGCATAGCCGAGCGCCTGCTGATAGGCGCGCTCCGCAATCGCCACACCCTGCAGGCCCACCGCGAGACGGGCGTTGTTCATCATCGTGAACATGCAGGCGAGGCCGCGATTCTCCTCGCCGACGAGCCAGCCGACGGCACCGCCGTTGTCGCCGAAGATCATGGTGCAGGTAGGCGAGGCATGGATGCCGAGCTTGTGCTCGATGGAGTGGCAGCGCATGTCGTTGCGCGTGCCATCGGGCAGGAACTTCGGCACGAGGAACAGCGAGATGCCGCGGGTGCCGGCGGGTGCATCCGGCAGGCGCGCGAGCACGAGATGGATGATGTTGTCGGTAAGATCGTGCTCGCCGTAGGTGATGAAAATCTTCTGGCCTGTGACCCTGTACGTACCGTCCCCCACCGGCTCGGCGCGCGAGCGCAGGGCCGCGAGATCCGAACCCGCGTGCGGCTCCGTGAGGTTCATGGTGGCGGTCCATTCGCCGGAGACGAGCTTTTCGAGATAGCGGACCTTAAGATCGTCGGTCCCATGCTGAACCAGAGCCTCGATGGCCCCCATGGTGAGCACAGGGCCAATACCAAAGGCCATGGAGGCGGCGTTCCACATCTCGACGCAGGCGGAATTCAGAAGCGTGGGCAGGCCTTGACCACCGTATTCCACCGGGCCGGGCAATGCGTTCCATCCAGCCTCGGTCCAACCCTTATAGGCCGCCTTCCAGCCGGGAGCGGTGGTGACGGCGCCGTCCTTGAGGACTACGCCGTGCTTGTCGCCCTCTCGATTCAGGGGCGCGATGACATCATTGGCGAAGCGGCCCGCCTCGTCCAGGATGGTCTCGGCCAGATCCGTCGAGAGGTCGCCATAGACGCCGTCCGCCACGGCGCGGTCGAGGCCCGCCACATGCCGCATGGTAAAGACGATGTCGGGGACGGGCGCGCGGTAAGTCATGGGCTCTTCCTCTCGGGGCTATGGGCTTTTCATATTGACGCGTGTTCTCGCGCCGTTAAACCCGCCCGGCAAGGGGATTTTCCCCACGGGCAAGGAATAGTTTAGACGTGAACGATCTTGGGTCAATGCGCCAAACGGAGCGTCTGACGTCTGATGAACCAGGTCTTGCCCGCGCGGCGGAGATCCTGCGGCGCGGCGGCCTCGTGGCCTTCCCGACGGAAACGGTCTACGGCCTCGGGGCCGATGCCACAGATGCGCAGGCCGTTGCCGGCATCTACGCCGCCAAGGAGCGTCCGAGCTTCAACCCGCTGATCTCGCACCTCGGCAGCTTCGAGGCCGCCCAGACGCAGGGCATATTCGACGAGACAGCCCGGCGCTTGGCAGAGGCCTTCTGGCCCGGCCCGCTGACCCTTGTCGTGCCGGTGGCCCCCACCTGCACCATCTCCGACCTCGCCCGCGCCGGTCTCGACAGTGTGGGTTTGCGCGTGCCGGCCCATCCCCTCGCCCATGCGCTGCTGCAGAAAACGGGCCGCCCGGTCGCTGCACCCTCCGCCAACCGCTCGGGCCGCGTGAGCCCGACCGACGCGGACCATGTGCTGGGCGATCTCGACGGTCGGATCGATGCGGTGCTCGACGGCGGAGCGTCTCAGGTGGGCGTCGAGTCGACCATCGTGGCTTGCCTCGGCGGCACGCCCCGCCTGCTGCGCCCCGGCGGGGTGCCGCGGGACGCCATTGAAACCCTGATCGGCATGAAGCTCGAAAGCGGAGAGGAAGGTGGCAAGAACCCGCTCGCGCCCGGCATGCTCGCATCACACTACGCACCCCGTGCACGGGTGCGCCTGAATGCAGCGAGCGTCGGGGCCGATGAAGCCGTTCTGCTATTCGGTGCGCAGCCCCTTGAGGGTGTGGTGACAGCCCGCACCACATTGAACCTCAGCAAAAACGGCGACCTCGTGGAGGCCGCCGCTCATCTGTTTTCCTATCTGAGGCAGCTCGATGCTTCGGGAGCCGCGACTATCGCCGTGGGCCCGATCCCGGAGACCGGCCTGGGTGAGGCTATCAACGACCGTCTGAAGCGCGCTGCGGCGGAGCGGTAAACCCGCTCCGCTCAATTCAGCTTTCTTACTTCGCCGCCAGCTTCGCGGCGATCCGGGCCACGTGCTTGCCCTGGAAGCGGGCACCGTCGAGGTCGATCTCGGTCGGCTGACGGGAGCCGTCGCCGCCGGCTACTGTCGATGCGCCGTAGGGCGAGCCGCCGCGGATCTGGTCGACGCCCATCTGACCCTGGAAGGAATAAGGCAGGCCCACGACCACCATGCCGTGGTGCAGGAGCACCGGCAGCGTGGTGAGAATGGTGGCTTCCTGGCCGCCGTGCTGCGTGGCCGTGGAGGTGAAGACCGAGCCCACCTTGCCGATGAGCTTGCCCTGCGCCCAGAGACCGCCGGTCTGGTCTAGGAAGTTCTTCATCTGCGCCGTCATGGTGCCGTAGCGGGTCGGCGTGCCGAAGATGATGGCGTCGTATTCCGGCAACTCCTCGACCGTGGCGACGGGGGCCTTCTGGTCAGTCTTGTAGTGAGCCGCCTGAGCCACGGCCTCAGGCACGAGTTCGGGCACGCGCTTCACCACGACCTCGGCACCAGCCTCGCGGGCGCCCTCGGCGGCGGCATAGGCCATCTGCTCGATGTGACCCCAGGACGAATAATACAGAACCAGAACCTTGGTCATGTGAACTCCAATTGGTTGAATTGAAACGCAGACCAGCCTTCCAGAGCCTCTCGTCACGAGAAGCCGGATGTGCACTGCCCTGCGGGTGTTGGACATCCAAGAGGATAATCTTTCTCCCCTGCAAAACCAGTGCTAGAGATGCAGGGCCTCTCTTGCGTGAATGCAAACAATGTCCAAGCAGCAGCATCTCGAATGGGACGACTTCCGGCTCGTGAAGATCATCGCCGAAGCCAATGGATTGGCCGGCGCGGCCGAGAAGCTGGGCGTCAATCATTCTACCGTCTTCCGGCGGCTCGGCCAGATGGAGGAAAACCTCGGGGTCAAGCTCTTCGAGCGACACCGGACCGGCTACGTGCTCACCACGGCCGGCGAGGAGATGACGGCGCTGGCCGAGCAGATGGAGGAGAACGTCACGGCGTTCACCCGCAAGCTCGCGGGCCAGGCCGTCGCGCCTGCCGGAGAACTGCGCGTCACCACCAACGACACGCTGCTCGTACATCTGCTGACGCCGATCTTTGCCCGCTTCATCACGGCCTGTCCGGAGATGCGGCTCGACGTGGTTCTCGCCAACCAGGCACTCAACCTCTCGAAGCGCGATGCCGACGTGGCGATTCGTGCCACGGACGATCCGCCCGAGACGCTGGTCGGACGGCGCGTGGCGACCATTGCCTGGGCGATCTACGGCCGGAAGGTGGATTTCCCTGATGTCCGGGGACCCGAAGACGTGACCCTGGCTGATCTCTTCAACCGGCACTGGGTGGCGCTCGGGGACAATCTGGCGACGCTGAAGGTCGCCCGATACGTGCGCGAACACGTGGCGCCGGAGAACCTCGTCTACAAGGTCAACACGGTGCTCGGCCTCTCGGAAGCGGTAGAGGCCGGAACTGGCATCGGTCCCCTGCCCTGCTTCATTGCGGATGCAAGCCCCAATCTCGTGCGGCTGTCGGACACCAACGCCGATTTCGCCGCGGGCCTGTGGCTCCTCACCCATCCGGACCTGCGCCAGTCCGCCCGCGTGCGGGCCTTCATGGACTTCATGGCCACAGAAATTGCCAAGCAGAAGAAGCGGATCGAGGGCGGCGGGGCGAAAGCCACTCTGCTCAGCGAAGCGGGCTAGCTGTTGATTTCCAGCATTCTGCTCGCGTCATCCCCGGACTTGTTCCGGGGATCCACGTCTTTGATGCGTCGCGGTTCCTAAGACGTGGATGGCCGGAACAAGTCCGGCCATGACGCGCCAATATTGGCTAGCCGATCTCCACCACCACCCGGCCTTTGATGCGCCCGGCCACAATCTCTTTACCCGCTTCCATCACCCCATCGAGGCGGATCGTCGAGGTCATGGCGGCAAGCTTGTCGTGGTCGAGTTCGCGGGCGATCCGGTTCCAGGCCTCGAGCCGCAGCGCCTTGGGAGCCATCACCGAATCGACGCCGAGCAGGGACACGTTGCGCAGGATGAAGGGTGCCACGGTTGTGGGCAGGTCCATGCCGCCCGCCAATCCGCAGGCCGCGACGGCACCGCCATACTTCGTCATGGACAGGACATTGGCCAGCGTCGTGGAGCCGACCGTGTCGACGCCCGCAGCCCAGCGCTCCTTGGCAAGGGGCTTTCCAGGGCTGGCGAGTTCGGTGCGGTCGAGAATTTCGCTCGCTCCCAGCTCCTTCAGGTAATCCGCCTCCTCGGGCCGCCCCGTCGAGGCGATCACATGCCAGCCGGCTTGTGCCAGCAGCGCCACGGCCACCGAGCCCACACCGCCGACAGCGCCGGTGACGATGGCGGGGCCGCGCTCTGGGCGCAGGCCGTGCCGCTCAAGCGCCATCAGGCAGAGCATCGCCGTGTAGCCGGCCGTGCCGACCGCCATCGCCTGCTGCGCCGTGAGACCTTGTGGCAGCGGGATGAGCCAGTCGCCTTTCACGCGCACCTTTTCCGCATAGGCGCCGAGATGCGTCTCACCGAGTCCCCAGCCGTTGAGGACGACCGCATCACCGGGCTTGAAGTCTGGGTTCGAGGAGGCTTCCACGATGCCGGCGAGATCGACGCCGGGGATCATCGGAAAGCGCCGCACAACCGGGGCCTTGCCGGTCAGCGCCAGCCCGTCCTTGTAATTGAGCGTTGAGTGCGACACGCGGACGGTGACATCGCCGTCCATGAGATCTGCATCGTTGAACGCGCGGATCTCGACGCTCTGGCCGGCCTCAGACTTGTCGATGACGACGGCTTTGAATGCGCTCATGCCGATTCCTCCCCGCACCCATTTGTGGCGCGCTGGAGGATGAGGACAAGCGCGAAAGCTTCATCCCTTAGCAGGAGGCGAGCCTACTCCGCCGGCTGCAGCGCCGGCGCGCGATCGACCGGCTGCTCCTTGATCGGCAGGTTGATCAAGGCCGAGGCGAGGCCGAGCAGGACCGAGAGCCACCAGACCATGTTGTAATTGCCGTTGATCTCGTAGAGCAGGCCGCCGAGCCACACGCCGAGGAAGCCGCCGACCTGGTGCGAGAAGAACGCGAAGCCGTAGAGCATGGCCATATAGCGGGTGCCGAACATCAGCATCACCAGGGATGACGTGGGCGGCACGGTGGAGAGCCAGAGCAGCCCGATGGAGATGCCGAACAGGATCGACGTGACGGGGGTCGCCGGAACCAGGATGAAGGCCGCAATGGCCACCGAGCGGCCGAGATAGATCCAGGCCAGCAGCCACCGCTTCGACATGCGAGTGGAGAGCCAGCCCGAACCCAGCGAGCCAACTGCATTGGCGAGGCCGATGACGGCAAGCGTCCAGCCGCCCACGGTCGCCGAGAGGCCGGCATCCTTGAGGTAGGCCGGCAGGTGCACGGTGATGAAGGCGAGCTGGAAGCCGCAGGTGAAGAAACCGAGCACGAGCAGCACATAGGAGCGATGCTTGAAGGCCTCTGACAGAGCCTGGGCAATCGACTGGTTCGGAGCCGCAGCCGCTCCGGACAGTGCCGCATCGCCGGTCGGCCGGGTCGCGAGAGCGAGCGCCAGGGGCATCACGATGAGCACGCTGGCGGCGAAGACCAGCAGCGCCTGCTGCCAGCCGAAGGACTCGATCAGCACGTTGCCGATGGGCGGGAACAGGAACTGGCCGAAGGAGCCCGCCGCCGTGCCGGCACCGAAAGCCATGGGGCGCCACTTCTCGGGCAGGATCTTGCCGAAGGCACCGAGCACCAGGTTGAACGAGCAGCCGGAGAGCCCGAAGCCGATGAGCACGCCGGCGCCGATATGCAGGACGCCGGGCGTGGTTGCATAGGCCATGACCACGAGGCCGAGCGCATAGAGCAGAGCGCCCACGCAGAGCACGCGGAATGCCCCGAACCGGTCCGCCACCGCGCCCGCAAAAGGCTGCCCGACGCCCCAAAGGAGGTTCTGGATCGCGATGGCAAAGCCGAAGGTGTCGCGGCCCCAGCCGTATTCCGTGATCATCGGCAACTGGAACAGCCCCGAGGAGGCCCGGGGCCCGAACGTGATCAGGGCGATGAGGCAGCCGCAGACGACAATGATTTCCGGGGAGACGCGGGAGCGGGCGGGCGATGCGTGCATGGTCACGGCCTCAAGGCGCAAAACAAGGACGGCACCCTAGCCCAAGTCTTGCATCAGCAGAATTGAAAGTTTGTCGCCTTTGGTATGAGGCTTTGTGATGGATTTGGGCTCCATGGCTGTCAGCCCAGCTTCAGATAACGATGATATCGGCCGACGTCATCTTGGCCTTGTTCGAGAGAATGGCGATCTCGATCGCCCGCCCCTGCCCCGAACCGTCGGCGTCGTAATAAAGGACACCCTTCGCCTTGTTGTAGATGAGGTGGTCGTCCCGGTCGCCAGCCTTGTTGCCGATTTCAAAGTATTTGCTCTTCAGCGTCCCGGCCTTGCCGATCTTCTTGAAGACGGAGTTCTCCAGATGGATGGCGTCGTATCGGGCGTTGAAGTCGGAGATGCGATCCAGATTGCCGGTTTTGCTGGCTTTCGTATTGAACACGAACGCATCGCTGCCTGAGCCTCCAGCCAGGGTATCGTGTCCCGACCCGCCCATGAGGATGTCGCTTCCGCCATTGCCTTGCAGGCTGTCCTTGCCGCCATTGCCCTTCAGGGTGTTGCCCGCGGCATTCCCGTAGAGCTTGTCGTTGGAGCGCCCGCCCGTGGCGTTCTCAATCACCACGCCGTTCGCGATCGTGAAGCCACCGGCCACATCCGTCTCTCGCGAGATGAACCCTCCGGCGTTGCGATCCCCGGCCCTCAAGGTGGCGGCCCGCAGGTCGATCTGCACGCCGGCCGATGCATTCGCGGCTGTGATCGTGTCAGTCCCGCCCGCGTCCCAGATGCATAACCATCCCCGCTCCTCCGCGAACAGGTTCCAGGTCGGCAGGGTGTAGACGTCCTTGCCCGCACCCGTCGCCATGTTCTTTCCGTAGAGGGCCTGCAGGGCCGCAATGTCGAAGGCCCCGAGCCCTGCCTGATTGCCGTAGGTCACGTCGTAGCCGGCCGTATCCCAGCCCGTGTTGTACGACATGACCGTCCAGATTCCCTGGTTCAGCCCGTAGGATCCGGTCGAGGAAGCGTCGGTCACGCCGGGAAAAATGGTTCCGCCCCCATCCCCGCCGTCGTGCGGATGCGCCAGGCCAAAGCCATGCCCGAGCTCATGCAGCACGGTGTTGAGGCCGTCGCCCCCGAAATGCATGTTGCTCCAGGAGGGTGTGGAGGGATCGAAATATCCCCAGACCTGATCGCTGTTCGGTAATTCGTGGAGGCCAAGCGCGTTATCGCCAAGCGCTGTCTTCCACCAGACGATATCGGCGTCGCCCACAGAGTCGACGAGTTGGAACCTGAGGCCGCAGACGCTGCCGTAGACAGCGGCCGCATAGTCGAAGACGCCGATTTCCGCGAGGGTCCAGTCTTGCACCTGAGCCGCGCTGGTCAGGACCTCGCTTTCCCCATGGCGGACGCTGGCTGCCGCGAAGTCGCCGCTCTGGCCGAAATAGACCTTGATCGGCTCCCCGGTCGTGTCCCAGGCCTCACCGCCCCAGACAAGGGGATCGACAAACACATTCCCATAGCCGGCGCCCGGCACAGCGTTTCGGATCGTCGCCATCGTTCCCTCGTCTCGAGACCTCGCATCTCAAGCTTCTACTACTCTATTACGTTTTCTCTCGTGCCGAAACGCACAGGCGGGCGACTCTCTCAGGTTTGCCCCGGCTTGAGCTTGTAGAAGATGTGCCGGCCGATCACGTCCATCTTCTTCAGGCGGCGCGACCAGGAGGGACGGACGTAGTCGGCATGATAATGCGTCGCGCCGCCCACATCGGCCAGATAGGTTCTGCCCTCGAGCACGGCGCTCGCCACCTGCTTCGCCCGATCCCAGGATTCGGTATCGCGAATGCGCAGGGACTTGCCCTCGCAGGCGAAGGTGAACTGGCAGGCGAGATGGCGGTGGCGATTCTGGTAGACCACGCCGCAGATGGACGAGGGATAAAGCCCGCTCTTCACCCGGTTCAGAATCACCTGTGCGACAGCCGCCTGCCCGGCCAAGGGCTCACTGCGCGCCTCGAAATAGACGGCCTCGGCCAGGCAGCGCTGCTCCTTGTTCATGTTGTCCGGATCGATCAGGTCCACATAGCGGGGACGGTCGGGATCGTCGCTCTTCGGCAGGATCGTCACCTCGCCCCGGTCGAGGCGCGGCGATTGCAGCGACACGGGAGCGGCCGCGATCTCCATGGGGGTGGCATCCATGGGCGCCGGCGTGGTCGACGACAGGGCGATGGCTCGCTTGACCATCGGGGTGGTCGGGCTGGCGGAGGCGCCGGTCGAGCCTGCCGCTGCGGCAGCCGGCGACTGCACCGAGGTGGCCTGCTGGGTTGTGGTGTATTCCGGCGCCTGCCAGGGCTCGAAAGCCTGTTCCATGTCGAATTCCTCGAGCTGCCCCTCCATGAGAACGGTGGGCGGCAGGAGGTTCTCGTCCTGGCTGTAGATCAGGCGGGCACTGCCGTCCTGATTGAGAACCGAGCGCAGTTGCTTGGCCCGCCGGGAGAGCGTCGCGTGCGGCGCGACCAGTGGAGTGCCCTTCATCGAGCGGTCGATGATTGGGTCAGCGTCCGCATCGGCCTTCCGGTCGGCCTTAAGAGGCTCGGAATCGGCCATTTCACTCGGCAGGTCGTAACGCGGCAGGGAGCGGAGAATGTCGCCTTCGACCCCAAGCCTGCCGCCGGCAATGGAAGCGCCGGTGGGTGGCACGAGGGCCGTGTCGACAAGCCGGGCAGTTGCGCTGCGCGGAGCGAAGCTCACGCCGGAATGGAGATCGTTGCTGGCCGAGGCCGTGAACGAGATCAGCAGGCCGGTCGCCAGCGCCCAGGGGGCGGTGGTGGCGCAGATCCATTTCACCCGAGATCGACGATACGGAAGACGCACGCGCAACACCCTGCAAAAAACTCGTGAACATCCGAAGCATCCAGCAGGAGGGCTCCGATGGATTAAAGTTATCGCGGGTTAAGGTTGATGGGTGGTTAAGGCGGGTTTGCTCTATCGGGCAGCGACTGCGGCAGCCTGACGCTTCTCGGCCAGATGCCGCAAGGCGGTCGCGGTGTCCGCATCGGCGGGGAAGAAGGCCTCGATGGCGAGCTCCGACAGGGTTACGTCCACCGGCGTGCCGAAGATCGTCGTGGTACTGAAGAGGGTCAGCACACCCTCCTCCGTGGTGAGCTGCAGGGGCACGACGATGCCGGCGTAATCGTGGCTTGCCTTGGGAGCGCGCGCAGCCGCATCGGGCGTCGGATAGGAGCGCAGCTCCTCGATCAGAGCGGCGAGCGTTCCATCGCCGGTCGCATCGACCTGCTGGTGCAGACGGTGCACGAGATGGCTGCGCCATTCGGTGAAGTTCACGATGCGGCGCGCGAGCCCCGCCGGATGAACGCTCAGGCGCAGCACGTTCACCGGCGGCTTCATCAGGGCCGGATCCACATCGCCGATCAGCGACACGAGCGCATCGTTGGCCGAGACAAGCGACCAGTGCCGGTCGACCGCGAGCGCCGGATAGGGATCGTGCCCTTTCAGGACGAGATCGACCGCCTGACGCATGCTCGCTAGGGCCGGATCATCGAGGGAACGTTCCGAATAAACCGGCGCAAAGCCCGCCGAGACCAGCATGATGTTGCGCTCCCGCAGGGGCATGTCGAGCTTTTCGGCGAGCAGCAGCACCATCTCGCGGCTCGGCTGCGAGCGGCCCGTCTCGAGAAAGCTCAGGTGCCGCGTGGAGATCTCGGCTTCGAGCGCCAAGTCCATCTGGCTCATGCGCCGGCGCTGGCGCCATTCACGGAGATAATCGCCCACAGGCGGGGGGCTGTTCACGGGTTGGCTCGCGGTTCTCATGAGCAGACCTTAGCGCGAGACGAATGCATCTTCCATGACCTCGGAGGTAATCGACCGCGTTCCCAGCTTCCACGATCCTGTCATCACGGTTGAGCCTTCAGCCGATGAACCACAGGAGACAGCCATGATGAATATCCACTCCTCCCCGCTTCTTCGCCAGGCACTCGTGGCCGATGCCGCCACAAGCGCCGCCTTCGGTCTCCTGATGCTGATCGGCGCCGGGCCTTTGAGCGGCGTGCTCGGGCTGCCGGAGACGCTCCTGCGCATCGCAGGCCTCGTTCTCCTACCCTATGCGGGCTTCATCGGCTGGCTCGGGGTGCGCGAGACGATCAGCAAGCCCGTCGCCTGGGCGGTGGTGCTGGGCAATGCGCTCTGGGTGGCCGACAGCGTTCTGCTTCTGGTGAGCGGCTGGGTTGCGCCGACAAGCGCGGGCTATGCCTTCGTGATCGGGCAAGCGCTCGTGGTGCTGATGTATGCGGAGTTCCAGTATGTGGGGCTTCGGCGGTCGACGGAAGTCGTGGCGTAAATGCTAATCGCCGGACTCGTCATCCCGGACGGCGTCAGCCGATCCGGGATCGTCTACTCCAGTCTGGCACTGTCATCCCGGGGCCGCGCAGCGGAGCCCGGGATCCATAAACACTGACGATGCAGAACGAGGTGCGACGCGGTTCTCATTTTCCTGAGGCGTGGTTATGGATCCCCGCCTTCGCGGGGATGACAGTGTTGAGCTTCCGGCGCCACACTCGTCCGACGATCCCGGATCTCCGCTGCGCTTCGTCCGAGATGACTGCGTGAACTACCCCCTCGCATCCCGCCCGTTGAACGGGATGGTCGTGATGTCCGACAACTCCACCGTCTCCAGGCAGCGCACGTTGATCGCGGCCGTCGCTTCGCCGGTCGGCTGTTTGCCTTCGCCGAAGGTCGACGTGCCGCAGGTGGAGCAGAAGCGGTGCTCGATCGTGTGCGTGTTGAACGTGTAGGTGGCAAGGTCCTCCTCGCCGCGGATCACGTTCAGCGCGCTGCGCGGCACGAAGGTCAAAAGATAGCCGTGGCGCCGGCAGATCGAGCAGTTGCACTCGATCACCTGCGCGAGATCCGTCTCGACCTCGTACGCAACCTTGCCGCAATGGCATGAGCCCTTGTGAAGCGCCATTCTTCTCCTCCTCTGCGTTGTTATTGCGCCATCGCCACCATTGCCGTGACGATCAGACCTGCGCCGAGAACAGCCACGAAACGGTCGCCCATGGTGAGCGGCTCCGCCCTGCCCTGCGCGGCCATCTGACCGATGATGAGATCGAGCAGCAGCGACACGGCGAAAGGCCATGCAGCCGGCGGCACGGCCAGTTCCTGCAGGTGCGGCCGCGGCGCCACGATGAGGCCGATCACGATGCCGGAGATCAGCACCGTGATGATGTAGAGCAGGCGCCCGCGCGACAGTGCCATCAGTTTCACGCTTGACTCGCAGCTTTAGCCCCGAGCGCCGCCTGCGCAGCGGCCAACCGCGCGATCGGCACCCGGTACGGCGAGCAGGACACGTAGTCGAGGCCCGTCGCTTCGCAGAAATGGATCGATGCCGGATCGCCGCCATGCTCGCCGCAGATTCCGAGCTTGATGTCGGCCCGCGTCTTCTTTCCGCGCTCCACGGCGAGCTTCACCAGCTCGCCGACGCCTTCCTGATCGATAGTGACGAACGGGTCGGCCGGCAGCAGGCCCTTCTGGGTGTAAGGCCCCAGGAACGAGGCTGCGTCATCGCGCGAGATACCGAGCGTGGTCTGCGTGAGATCGTTGGTCCCGAAGGAGAAGAACTCCGCCGATTTCGCGATCTCGCCGGCCAGAAGGGCCGCGCGGGGCAGCTCGATCATTGTGCCGACCTGATACTCGATGGCGACGCCGCTCTCATGCTTCACGGCTTCCGCCATGGCGACGATGCGCTCCTTCACCAGATCGAGCTCCGGCTTCGTCATCACGAGCGGCACCATGATCTCGGGCACCACGGGCTGACCGGTCGTTTTGCCGGCTTCCACCGCCGCCTCGAAGATGGCGCGCGCCTGCATCTCGGCGATCTCGGGATACGCCACCGCAAGGCGGCAGCCGCGGAAGCCCAGCATCGGGTTGAACTCGTGAAGTTCGCGCGCCCGGTGCCTGAGCTTGTCGATGGGCGCGTTCATGGACTTCGCTACTTCCTGCATCTCTTCTTCCGAATGCGGCAGGAACTCGTGCAGCGGCGGATCGAGCAGGCGGATCGTGACCGGCAGTCCGCTCATGATCGAGAACAGCTCGGCAAAGTCCTTGCGCTGCATGGGCAGCAGCTTGGAGAGCGCCGCGCGACGGCCCGCCTCGTCGTCGGAGAGGATCATCTCGCGCACGGCAACGATGCGGTCGACCTCGAAGAACATGTGCTCCGTGCGGCAGAGGCCGATGCCTTCCGCCCCAAACGAGCGCGCGGTCTTGGCATCGAGCGGCGTTTCCGCATTGGCACGCACCTTCATGCGGCGCACCTTGTCGGCCCAGCCCATCAGGGTCGCGAACTCGCCCGACAGCTCCGGCTGCAGCATCTCCACCTGGCCCAGCAGCACCTGGCCGTTGGAGCCGTCGATGGTGATGGTCTCGCCCTTCTTCAAGGCCTGCCCCGCCACCGTCAGCGTCTGGGTGGCATAGTCCACGCGGATCTGGCCCGCGCCCGACACGCAGGGCTTGCCCATGCCGCGGGCGACCACCGCCGCGTGCGAGGTCATGCCGCCACGGGTAGTCAGAATGCCCTCGGCCGCATGCATGCCGTGGATGTCTTCAGGCGAGGTCTCGACGCGCACCAGGATGACCTTGTGGCCGGCCTTCTTGGCGGCTTCCGCATCGTCCGAATTGAACACGATCGTGCCTGAGGCTGCGCCCGGCGAGGCCGGCAGGCCCGTGGCCAGGATCTTGCGCTCGGCCTTGGGGTCGATGGTGGGATGCAGCAGTTGGTCGAGAGCCGCCGGCTCCACGCGAGTGACGGCTTCTTCCTGCGTGATCAGGCCCTCGCTCGCCAGCTCCACGGCGATGCGGAGCGCGGCTTTTGCCGTGCGCTTGCCGTTGCGGGTCTGGAGCATCCAGAGCTTGCCGGTCTCCACCGTAAATTCCATGTCCTGCATGTCACGGTAGTGCTTTTCCAGAATGCCGTAGATGCGCACCAGCTCGTTGTAGGCGTCCGGCATGGCGCGTTCCATGGACGGCTTGTCGGAGCCCGATGCGACGCGTGCCTTCTCGGTGATGTCCTGCGGGGTGCGGATGCCCGCCACCACGTCCTCACCTTGGGCATTGATGAGGAACTCGCCATAGAGCTCGCTCTCGCCGGTGGAGGGATTGCGGGTGAAGGCGACGCCGGTGGCCGAGGTCTCACCCATGTTGCCGAACACCATGGCCTGCACGTTCACGGCCGTGCCCCAGCTCGCCGGGATGGCATGCAGCTCGCGGTACTTGATGGCGCGGTTGTTCATCCAGGAGCCGAACACGGCCCCGATGGCGCCCCAGAGCTGCTCCTGCGGCTCCTGCGGGAAGGGCTTTCCGAGTTCCTTCTCGACCAGCGCCTTGTAGCGCGGGAGAATGCCCTTCCAGTCCTGGGCGGTCATGTCCGTGTCGAGCGTGTAGCCCTTGCGGTCCTTGTACTCGTCGAGGATCTCCTCGAAGTGATGGTGCTCGATGTCCAGCACCACATTGGAATACATGGTGATGAAGCGGCGGTACGAGTCGTAGGCGAAGCGCTCGTCGCCCGCACCCTTGGCCAGGGCCTCGACAGTCACGTCGTTGAGGCCGAGGTTGAGCACCGTGTCCATCATGCCGGGCATGGAGGCCCGGGCGCCGGAGCGGACGGAGACCAGGAGCGGGTTCGCGGCATCGCCGAAGGTGCGGCCCGTGAGCTTGCCGACATAATCCAGGGCCTTCTCGACCTGAGCTTTCAGCTCCTGCGGATAACTGCTGCCATGGTCGTAGTAATAGGTGCAGACTTCCGTCGTGATGGTGAAGCCCGGCGGCACCGGCAGGCCGAGGTTGGACATTTCGGCCAGATTGGCGCCCTTGCCACCCAGCAGGTTCTTCATCCCAGCCTGGCCTTCGGCCTTGCCATCCCCGAAGGTATAGACCCACTGCGTCATCACTCGATCCCTTGGCTTAAGAAACGCCCTGCTGCCGCGCAGGTGTTGGCTTGAAACATGTGGAGCCCAAACGCAAGCTGAACAGCCACGGTTCCGGGAAATTTCAGAAGGGTAGCCCTTAGGGTAGCCTTGGGGACTGCCCCTCCCGACTATTATGAAGAGATCAAACAAAAAAGGCCGGGACATGCCCGGCCTTTCGTAATCTCTCATGAGCTCAGGTTCAGACCCGGTACCGTCCGTTGCGCTTCACGTAGACCGTGGTGCCGACGGGCACGCGCTCGTAAAGATCGGCGACGTCTTCGTTCAGCATGCGCACGCAGCCGGAGGAGACCTGCTCGCCGATGGACCAGGGCTCGTTGGTGCCGTGGATGCGGAACAGGGTGTCGGCGCCGTTCTGGTGCAGGTAGAGGGCGCGGGCGCCGAGCGGGTTGTCGAGGCCGGCTTCCATGTGGCGCGGGAGGTCCGGCTTGATGCCGACCATGGTCTTGGTGGGCGACCAGGCAGGCCACACGCCCTTGCGGCCCACCGAGGCGACGCCGCGCCAGGAGAAGCCCTGCTTGCCCACGCCGACGCCGTAACGGATCGCCTTGCCCTCGGGCTGGACGAGATAGAGCATGCGCTCGTCGATATCGACCACGATGGAGCCCGGCTTCTCGGAGCCCTTATACTCCACCGTCTGGCGGGCGTATTTCGCGTCCATCTTGCGGCGGTCGACCAGCGGGATGTTGTGCGGCTGATCCGGAATCGAGCCGACATACCAGTTGTCGTCATCCATCGTGGCGAAAGGCTGTTGGGCGGTCTGGCAGGCAGCCAGGGGCGCGCTCAGGAGAGCGGCGATCAGGAGGCGTCGAATCATCATCATCGGTCTTCTGAATTGAAACGGTTGCCGCCTACCTAGGGCCTGAGGCCGGCCTTGGCTGTGCCCCTCAGGCAACACCTTAACCTGAATTAACCTGTGAGGGCTGCCCCATGCGCGTGGCGCAACCCTCGCGGTTTATCAGGCCCTAGTTACCCCTCGATCCGGGAGAAGTCCGCCACCGTGCGGGTCGCCTCGCGGATGCTGTTGAGGAGCCGCAGGCGGTTCGCCCGAAGCGCCGGATCCTCAGCATTGACGGTTACCTTGTCGAAGAACGCGTCCACGGGTTGGCGCAGGCGGGACAGGGCGCGCATGGCACCTTCAAAGTCCTCCGCCTCGATTGCAGCGGCGGCCTCCTCGCGGGCTTGGTGGAGCACCACGGCGAGCGCCTTCTCCTCGATCAGCCCCTGGTCGTTGACGATCTGGAGATCGGGCGCCTCGTTATAGTCCCGCCCGTCCTTCTTTTCCTCGATGCGCAGGATGTTGGCCGCGCGGCGATAACCGGCGAGCAGGTTCCTACCGTCCTCCGTGTCGAGGAAGCTGCCGAGCGCGTCCACGCGGCGGACGATCATGAGCAGATCGTCCTGACCTTCGAGGGCGAACACGGCATCGATGAGATCGTGACGCGCACCTTGGTCACGGAGATAAACCTTTAGGCGGTCAGCGAAGAAGGAGAGGAGATCCTGAAGGTTCGTCCTCAACTCGTTAGTCACTTGGTTCCGAATGGCACCTTTCTCGTCAGTCGACTTGAGTTCTGAATATCGCTCAACAACTGCCGCGATTTTACTGATTTCAGAACCAGCCTCCTCCAGTGCATCTTCGAACTGGAGCCGCATTTCGGCAGTTTGGATGATTCGATTCATCATCACTTTGCCTGAGACCGATGCCATTCCTTGAGCGAGAACTTGCTGCAGACCAATACGTAGATTGTTTTCTAGTACCAGTCTGATCACGCCTAACGCTGCGCGACGGAGCGCATAAGGATCCTTTGATCCCGTCGGCTTTTCGTCGATGGCCCAGAAGCCCACGAGGGTGTCGATCTTGTCGGCGAGCGCCACGGCTACAGACGCGGGATCGGTCGGCACGCGGTCGGAGGGGCCGAGGGGCTTGTAATGCTCCTCGATGGCGGCTGCGACGGACGCATGCTCGCCCTGCAGCGTCGCGTAGTAGCGGCCCATGAGGCCCTGCAGCTCGGGAAACTCGCCGACCATCTCGGTAACGAGATCCGCCTTGGCGAGACGGGCTGCGCGCTCCGCGAGTTCAGGATCGGCGCCGACGATGGGAGCGACTTCCTTGGCGAGCGCCGCGATGCGCTCCACGCGCTTGTACTGCGTGCCGAGCTTCTCGTGGAATACGATTGATTTCAGCTTCTCCAGCCGGTCTTCCAGCTTCACCTGCTGGTCGGTCTTCCAGAAGAAGTTGGCGTCGGAGAGACGCGCGCGCACCACGCGCTCGTTGCCGCCCACAATCGTCTTGCCGCCATCGCTGGCGATGAGGTTCGAGGTGAGCAGGAACTTGTTAGCGAGCTTGCCGGTCGCGGGATCGCGCAGCACGAAGCATTTCTGGTTGGCGCGGATCGTGGTGCGGATCACCTCCGGGGGAATGTCGAGGAACGCCTCATCAAAGGAGCCCATCAGCACCACAGGCCATTCCACGAGGCCAGCCACCTCTTCCAAAAGGCCTTCATCCTCGACAAGCTCAAGCCCCTGCGCGAAGGCGAGGTCCTTGGCGTCGTGCAGGATCATGTCCTTGCGGCGGTCGGTGTCGATCACGACCTTGGCCCGCTCTAGCGCCGGCGCGTAATCGTCGAAGCGCTTCACGCGGATCTCGTCCGGCGCGAGGAAGCGATGTCCTTTCGTGACGTCGCCCGAGCCGATCCCGTCCACATCGAAGCGCACCACCTCCGGGTCCTCGGTCTCGGGGCCGAAGGTGCAGACGATGGAATGGAGCGGGCGCACCCAGCGGAGCGAGCCGGGCTCGCGCGAAGCCGCGCCCCAGCGCATGGATTTCGGCCAGGGGAAGTTTTTCACGATGCCGGGCAGAATCTCCGCCAGCACGTCCGGCGTCGAGCGGCCTGGCTTCTCGATGATGGCGACGTAGAATTCGCCCTTCTTCGGATCGCTCTCGATCTTCGCCTGCTCGATGGAAGCGAGCCCCGCCCCCTTCAGGAAGCCCTGAATAGCCGCATCGGGCGAGCCGACGCGCGGACCTTTGCGCTCCTCGCGCACGTCCTGCCCCTTCATGGGCAGACCCGCCACATGCAGCGCCAGCCGCCGCGGCGTGGCAAAAGCCTTGGCGCCCTCATAGAGGAAGCCGCGCTCCACGAGCGCATCGGTGACAAGCTTCTTCAGATCCTCCGCCGCACGACGCTGCATGCGGGCCGGAATTTCTTCGGAAAAGAGTTCGAGGAGGAGATCGGGCATGGGAGAACTTTTTGATCAGAGAAGAGGGAGATGGGAGGATGCAGCGGTCAAGCCGCCACGCCTCCGCCCTCGGTCTTCAGCCATGCGGCGCCGCAGGCTTTCGCCAGTTCTCGGACGCGCAGGATGTAGCTCTGGCGCTCGGTGACGGAGATCACGCCGCGGGCGTCGAGCAGGTTGAACATGTGGCTGGCCTTGATGCACTGGTCATAGGCCGGCAGGGCCATCAGGTGGCGCTGGTCGTTGGCATCAGGCTTCGGCTCACCGGCTTCCAGATACTTGCGGCAGGCGGCTTCCGCATCGCGGAAGTGCCGGAACAGCATCTCGGTATCAGCATGCTCGAAGTTGTGGCGGGAATATTCCTGCTCGGCCTGCAGGAAGATGTCGCCATAGGTCACCTTTTCGACGCCATCGAGCCCGTTGAAGTTGAGGTCGTACATGGACTCGACGCCCTGCAGATACATGGCGAGGCGCTCGAGCCCGTAGGTCAACTCGCCCGCCACCGGCGAGCACTCGAAGCCCGCCACCTGCTGGAAGTAGGTGAACTGTGACACTTCCATGCCGTCGCACCAGCATTCCCAGCCCAGCCCCCAGGCACCGAGCGTCGGGCTCTCCCAATCGTCTTCGACGAAGCGGATATCGTGAAGGGACGTGTCGATGCCGATGGCCTTGAGCGAACCGAGATAAAGCTCCTGCAGGTTCGGCGGGTTCGGCTTCAGGATGACCTGGAACTGGTAATAGTGCTGGGCCCGGTTAGGGTTCTCGCCATAGCGACCATCCTTGGGACGCCGGGAGGGCTGCACATAGGCCGCGCGCCACGACTTGGGACCAAGAGCCCTTAAGGTTGTGGCCGGGTGGAAGGTACCGGCCCCCATTTCCATGTCGTAGGGCTGGAGGATCACGCAGCCCTGTTCGGCCCAGTAGCGCTGGAGCGTAAGGATCAGGCCCTGGAAAGAGCGCGCAGGGTTCATATGCGCGGGTTCGCTCGTCATGTCAGCGTCCGGTTTTATCCAAAAAATTCAGGCGAACCCTTGGGATGATGGGCGCTTCAAGTCAAGCGTTGGGGCATATCCGCCGTCATTCCGGGGCCGCGTAGCGGAACCCGGAATGACGGCGGAGGATTTACAGCCCCAGTCGCGCCCATGCAGCCCTCTCCTCCAACACGCCGGCGACCTCACCCGGGTCAATGAGGCTGATGTCGCCGACCGCGCGGCGGCCCAGCAGGCGCCCCAGCAGCGGCCGGCGGGCGGGCTCGATCATGCGGAACCGCACCTTGTCGCCGAAGCGCTGGCGCATGATGGAGCGGATGTCGCCGAGCCCGTCGACGAGGCCGAGATCGACCGCCTCGGCCCCGACCCAGAAGGCGCCGGAGAAGAGGTCGTCATAGGAATCGTTGAGCTTTTCGCCCCGGCGGGAGCGCACGAGATCGACGAAGACGTCGTGGATCTTCACCTGGAGGCCCTTGAGGCGGATCACGTCGTCCGGGTTCTCGGGCCGGAACGGGTCGAGCATGGCCTTGCTCTTGCCGGCGGTGTGCACCCGCCGCTCGATGCCGAGGCGCTCGATCAGTTCATGGAAGCCGAAGCTCGCGGAGACCACCCCGATGGAGCCCACGATGGAGGCCGGATCGGCATAGATCTCGTCGGCCGCGCAGGCGATCATGTAGCCGCCGGAGGCCGCTGCATCCTCCACGAAGGCGATGACGGGAAGCTTCTTCTCCTCCGAGAGGCTGCGGATGCGCCGGAAGATCAGGTGGGATTGCGCCGCCGAGCCGCCCGGCGAGTTGATCACGAGGGCCACGGCCTTCGCGCCCGGTACCGAGAAGGCCCGCTCCAGCAGGGGCGCCACGCTCGACATGGCGAGCCCGGTTCGCAGGGGCATCACGGCCCCGATGGGACCAGACAGGCGCACCACCGGCACGACGGGGCTGGAAGCGGTGCGGTATTTGGCCGGAAGGAGGAATTGCAGGCGTGCGGAGAGCATGGAGAGGAGAGATGATTGAGCCATGGCGTCTATGTAGGGTGCACGGCCCGGCTTCCCAAGATGAACATCCCGTTAGGGAATTCGTTGGCATCCGTTCAGCTAAGATGGGCTAGAAATCTCATCATGAAGAACAGCCCTGCCCCTGTGCCGGGCAGAGGTGAGGAGAAAAATATGCGTAAGCTGATGTTCGGCCTTCTTGGCCTTGCAACCCTTGGGCTCGGCGCAGTCTCGGCGCAACCGGTGGAGGCCCAGCCCTACTATCGGGACTACGGCTATGGCTATCGTCCCGTGGTCGAGCGCCGCTATGTGCGTCCGCGTCCGGTGATCAGCGTTCAGGTCGGGACCCCCTACCGCGCGTACCGCCCTTATCGGGGTTACCGTCCTGCGCCGGTCTATCGCCCGGTTCGTACGGCTCGCCGTTGCTGGGTCGAGCGGCGACAGGTCCGGACGAGTTACGGCTGGGTGCGTCGTCCGGTAGAAGTCTGCCGCACGGTTCGCAGACCCGGCTACCGCTGGTAAATCCGCAAAGGGCGCCGAAAGGCGCCCTTTTTCATAGAAGAGCCGACTCGCCCCGGTGCAGCGCCTCGGCCTCCGGCGTGAAGCGCCCCTCGGGGCCATTCAGGATCACAGGCGGCAGGATGGCCAGAGGAGCCCGGCTGCCCTTGATCCCGGAGAGCAGGAAGCGGATCGCGGGCTTCTCGGCAACTGGATGCACGAAGCGAAGCTCAATCCCTCCAAGCCACCTCCCTGAAAGCGCGAGGCACTCGGCCACTCGGTCGGCCCGATGAATCAGCACCAGCCGCCCCTTGGGCTTGAGCAGCCCCGTGCAGGCCTTCAGCCAGGCCTCCAGCCCGCCCACCGGTAGGGCATGAGCCGCCGCCCGCCCCCGGTCGGGAGAGATGCGAGCCTGCCCTTCCTCCAGAAAGGGTGGATTGGTCAGGACAAGGTCTGCGCTCTCCGGCATGAGACCGGCAGCCTGACGTGAGTCCTTGTCCAGCACATCGGCGACAACGATCTCTCCCTGAACATCGTTGTCCTGGCAGTTCCGGCGGCAGAGCTCGGCGAGACCGGGATCCTGTTCCACGAAGACGAAGCGCCCTGCCGGCTCCCGGGCCGCTGCCATCAGCCCCACCACCCCGGTGGCGGCGCCTACATCCACGACTACATCGCCGGGCTTTATGGGAGCCGAGGCGGCGAGCAGAACAGCATCGGTGCCGGCCCGGTGACCCTTGGCCATCTGTGCCAGACGCACGCGCCCGCCAAGCAGTAAATCCTGCGTGATGTCAGGCATCCCGCAGCTCGGCTCCAAGCCCTGCATCGCGTATCAGGCGGCGAGCCTGATTTGCATGGTCGTCAGGCACCAAGATTCGTCGGGGGAATAGGATGTTCATGACCTCCAGAGCGCCCATATGCGAGTCTGCGACGAGAACTGGGATATTGGCGTTTTCCAAGAGGGATTGTAGGAAGCCCACCAGAACGACATCGTTGGTGCGGACGATTTCGACCATCGGCCTGAGACCCTTTCCCCTGCGGTAAGCGTTTGCATTGCAGCATGGAAAGTGCCATGCCAGTTCATATTCCTACCGGCTTTTCCCGCCGGCAACCCGGGTCGTGACAGTGGGCGTCGTCGTTCCGTTCGAAGACAAGCATCCCGAGAAGAATGCGAGCATCGAGAAGCTCGTGTCCCTTGTGGCCTCCGACATGGAACGGGTCAATGCGATGATCCTGTCGCGCACGGGCTCCGAGGTCACCATGATCCCCGAGGTGGCGAACCACCTCATCTCGTCCGGCGGCAAGCGCCTGCGCCCCATGCTGACGCTCGCGACCGCCGGCCTCTCCGGCTACCAGGGCGACGGGCATGTGAAGCTCGCGGCGGCCGTCGAGTTCATGCACACCGCCACCCTCCTTCACGACGATGTGGTGGATGAGAGCGACATGCGCCGGGGCAAGATCGCGGCCCGAATCAAATGGGGCAACGAGGCGAGCGTGCTGGTCGGCGATTTCCTGCTCGGCCAGGCCTTCCGCATGATGGTCGAAGTGGGCTCGCTCCGGGCGCTGGACATCCTGTCCGCCGCCGCAACCGTGATCGCCGAGGGCGAGGTGATGCAGCTCGCCGCCGCCAAGAACACCGAAACGACGGAAGACGAGTACCTTGCCGTCATCCGCGGTAAGACGGCCGAGCTGTTTGCCGCCGCCTGTGAGGTCGGGCCGGTCATCGCCGGGCGCCCCAAGGCCGAACAGGCTGCCTGCCGCTCCTACGGCATGAACCTCGGTATCGCCTTCCAGCTCGTGGACGATGCCCTCGATTACGGCGGCAAGGCCGCGACGCTCGGCAAGAACGTCGGCGACGATTTCCGTGAGGGCAAGATCACCCTTCCCGTGGTCCTTTCCTTCCGCCGTGGGACGGACGAGGAGCGCGCCTTCTGGAAGCGCGTGCTCGAGCAGGGCGAGATCGAGGATGCGGATCTCGAACAGGCCATCGCCATCATGCGCCGTCACCGGGCTCTCGAGGACACGGTGGAGCGCGCCCGCCATTATGGCGCCATGGCCCGCGATGCGCTGGCGCTGTTCCCGTCGAGCCCCATGAAGCAGGCGCTACTCGACACGGTCGACTTCTGTATCGCCCGTGCTCACTGAGCATAGCAGACTTGTTCTTTTTACAGAACGAAACGGTTGACGAAAAAATCAAACGGGTTAAAAACGTTCCTGTCCTGGAGCGGCCTCCGTTGCTTCATGGCCGCGGTGATTTGAGACGAGCAGCTTGCGCCGCGTGATCAAACGCTAAAGCGCCACGGGCGAAACCCGCCTCGTGGTTCACGAGGATCGACGCGTCATGATGCTCATGAACCCCTTTCTCATCCGATGTCCGCAACGGCCTGCGCCGTTCTGCATGGATCGGCGCATCACGGCCTGAAGTCCCAAGCCCCAGCTCGAACAACCCGTCCGGCCTCCTGTCGAAGTCGCGACGCCCTTTGCCTGAAAGAGACCCAGCATGTCCGTTTTCACCCGCCGCACCCTTTTGGCCGCCGTTGCGCTCGGCGCTTCCTTGACGGCCGCCCTGCCCGTCGTGGCCCAGCAGAAGAGCATCAAGGTCGGCGTCATGTCGGGCGCCGAGGAAGAGGTGGCGCAGGTCGTGAAGAAAGTTGCGGCCACGAAGGGCCTGAACGTCGAGCTCGTGCCCTTCTCCGATTACGCTCTTGTCAACGAGGCGCTGGAGCGCAAGGACCTCGATGCCAACGCGTTCCAGCACAAGCCCTATCTCGACGCACAGATCGCCGCCCGCGGCTACAAGATCGAGCCCGTCGGCCTCACCTTCGTGCAGCCGATCGGCCTGTACTCGACCAAGGTGAAGTCCGTCGCCGACCTTCCCAAGGGCGCCAAGATCGGCATTCCGAACGATCCGAGCAATGGCGGCCGCGCGCTGAACCTCTTGGCCGCTCAGGGCCTCATCACGATCAAGGAAGGCAAGGGCCTGTCGCCAAGCCTCCTCGACATCGCAGAGAACCCGAAGGGTGTGAAGTTCTCGGAACTCGATGCCGCGCAATTGCCACGCGCCCTGCCCGATCTCGATGCAGCCGTGATCAACACCGACCACGCCCTGAACGGCGGCCTCGACATCCGCAAGGATACGATCGCGGTGGAAAAGCGCGAGGGCAATCCTTACGCCAACTTCGTTGCCGCCCGTCAGGGCGACACGCGTCCGGAAATCAAGACCTTCGTGGAAGCCTACCAATCGCCCGAGGTCGCGAAATTCCTGGACGAGCGCTTCAAGGGCGCCATCATCCCGGCTTGGTAAGCATCCAAGCCAAACACTGATAACTTCTCCACGTCATGGCCGGGCTTGTCCTGGCCATCCACGTCTTGAGCCGGGTTGAAGACCTAGGCCCCCGGAACAAGTCCGAGGATGACGGGGAGGAGAAGGATCACCGAAGGCTCGTTGCCTTCACCCACCATTCCGGCCGTTGGCGGCGGATACCCTGTGCCGCCTCAGCGGCCGCCTCGCAATCGTCGTAGAGTCCGAACACCGTCGCGCCGGAACCCGACATGCGGGCCAAGCGGCAGCCGTCTGTCTCACGCATCAGGCCGAGCGCCACGCCGATCAGCGGTTGAACCTTGAGCGCGGGCGGCTCAAGATCGTTGCGGGTTTCCTTGAGCAGAGCGAGGAGTCCGCCCGGCGACGATTCCTCAAGAGCGGGATGTGCAGGGGCGGACAACCCCTGCCCCGGCTGCAGCCCTAGAGCCTTGAACACGGTGGGCGTTTCCACCGGCACCCGCGGGTTGACCAGCACGGCAAAGAGGCGCGGCAGGTTCAGCGCCGGTCCCAGATCCTCCCCGGCTCCCCGCATCATGCGGGCCCTCGGCTCCAGGCAGACCGGCACATCGGCTCCGGTGAGGCGGGCAGCCTCCCGCAATAAGGGATGCGACAGCGGCAAGCCGTTGAGGCGCGCCAGGAGCCGCAAGGCCGCCGCAGCATCCGAAGATCCTCCACCGATCCCGGCCGCCACTGGCAGCCGCTTCGTCAGGTGAAAGGTGCCGACCTTCAGGCCATCCACGCGCTCCGCCAGCAGGCAGGCTGCCTTCATGACGAGGTTGCTGGCATCGCTTCCGGCGAGCGGGGCTGTCGGGCCACTGACCTTCAGGGCCAGGGTTCGGGCAGGCTCGAGTCGCAGGTCGTCGCCCGTGCCGGCGAAAGCCACGAGGCTTTCCAGGTCGTGATAGCCATCATCCCGGCGCTTGAGCACGTGAAGCGTCAGGTTAATCTTGGCAGGGGCGCGGGTGGCGAGCGGTTGAGGCATGGAAGCCTCATGCCCGAGAGCGGCGCGAATGGGAAGAGAGGCCCATCATGCCAGCTGTCATTCCGGGCTCGGCTCTATGAGCCGCCCCGGAATGACAGTGGAGAGCGCAGAGTTCAAAAACGAGAATGGCCTGGACGAGCCCGGCCATGACGTTGTGGGTTATGATTTCAGAACGCGTTACCCGCCGTTCTGCTTCGGCGCCTCCGGCGGAGGCGCGGGCACGTTTTGCGCAGCAGCCGGTTGAGGCTCCTCTTCCATGCCGTTGTCGATCTTCTTGAGGATCTTCACCAGTTCCTCATGCTCCGGATCCGAGTTCTTGGCATGGTCCCACTGGAACTTCGCCTCGAGCTTGCGGCCGACCTTCCAATAGGCGTCGCCCAGGTGGTCGTTGATGGTGGAATCGCCCGGCTTCAGCTCGACGGCCTTCTCAAGCTCGCGCACGGCATCCTCATAGCGGCCCATGCGGTAATAGGCCCAGCCCAGCGAGTCGATGATCATGCCGTCGCGGGGTGCGAGTTCAACCGCCTTCGTGAGCATCTTGAAGGCTTCGTCGATATTCATGTTCTGGTCGACCCAGGAATAGGCGAGATAGTTCATCACCTGGGCCCGGGCGGCGTTCAGGGTCTCCGGGACGAGTTCCAGGGCCTTCTTCAGGTCGGCCTCGCCCTTGTCCCATTGCTTCGAACGCTCATAGGACGAGCCGCGGTAGAAGAACAGGATCCAGTGGCCGCGCTCGGGCTGGCCGATGAGGTCGATGGCCTTGGAATAAGTTTCTGCGGCTTCTGCGAATTTTTTACGCGAGCGCTGCACGTTGCCGAGCGCCATGACCACATCCACGTCCTCGGGATGCTCCTTCATGAGCTTGTCGAGATGCGCGATGGCATCATCGCCACGGCCCATCAGCTCGTAGTTGTGTCCGATGGAGATGTCGGCGGTCGTGCGGATCGGCGAATCCTTCGGGATCCGGGCGAAGATCGCGTTGGCGTTGTCGTATTGCTTCAGGCGCTCGTAGACGTCGCCGAGGGTGACGAGAGCCAGCGGGTGATCGGGCTTGAGATCGAGGCCAAGCCGCAGATAGATGATGGCCGTCAGCTCGTCGCCCTGGGAATTGCCCACGACACCGAGGCCGTAGAGCAGCTCCGCCGCACCGTCCTGCGCGCTGTTGACGAGCGGCATGAGGGGCTTGCCCTCTTCCAGAGTCTTCATGGCGGTGCGCACGATGGGGTGGCGCGGAGCCGCCTCGTCGAAGGCCTTATAGACCTTCAGGGCCTCGTCCTTGCGGCCGCGCTTGGCGAGGAAGCGGCCATAGGCATCGACCACCTGCAGGGTGTTGCGCTCACCCTCATAAGCCGCCTTGAAGCGCTTCTCCGCCTCGGCCGCGTTGCCGATGACATCGGCGATGAGAGCGGCGTGGTACTCGCGGAACTGGTCGAAGGCGCGCTCATTCTTGAGCTTGTCGACGGTGGCAAGCGCCTGCTTGCCGTCCTTGGAGCCGGCGAAGGTCCAGGCGGAGAGAAGCGTTGCCGTGAGGTCCGCCTGTCGGCCGCGCATGCTCTTGGAGAGCCGGGCGCGGGCGTCGGCAAATTTCTGGGTCTTGATGGCGCGAACGCTGAGCGCAAACTGCGCGAGGTTGTTCGACCCGTCCTGCCCCGAGAGGCGCTCCGCCGCCCGGATCGCATCCGGCATGGAGCCATTGGCCAGGAAGGCCACGAAGGCACGTTCCAGAAGCTCCTGGTTGCGGGGATCCTCCTGGATGGCCTGGCGGAAGAAGAGTGTCGCAGCCTCCGTGTCCCGCGCGGAACCCGCCACGTAGGCCGAGAGGAAGTTGCCCTCAAGGCTCTGGGCCGGCTCCAAAATCTCGTCTCCAGCGGCGTTCGCCACGGCAACGGGAGAGGCCAGCATGGTGGCGGCCATCAGGATCAGGGCAGGCAAGCCCTTGCGAAACTTCAGACTTTTCAAGGTGGGCACGAAGCGCGGCTCCAATCATCGCGACATCTCATCAGAGGGAGATGTGCGCCAAATCAGGCCGGAGAATGGCGTCTCCCTCAGAGCGCCGCAAGGGGACAATTGCCGCTGGGGCGTAAAAGCCTCGTGAGAGGGCAAGATAAGGCGAAGCCAAAGGTCGTCATCCCGGGGCTGCGGGGCAGAACCCAGGACCGCTGGACGAGAATGGCGCCTTTTCCTGATTGCGATCCCGGATCGGCTTTGCCGTCCGGGATGACTGCTTGAGGGTGGTCTGACCTCACATATTGACGTAGTTCGGCCCGCCGCCGCCCTCTGGCGTGACCCAGTTGATGTTCTGGTTCGGGTCCTTGATGTCGCAGGTTTTGCAGTGGACGCAGTTCTGAGCGTTGATCTGGTAGCGCACGCCCCCCTCGCCTTCGACCCACTCATAGACCCCGGCCGGGCAGTAGCGCTGCGAAGGCCCACCATAGACATCGTGCTCGGAGCCCTTCTGCAGGCCCATGTCCTTCACCTTGAGATGGACCGGCTGGTCCTCCTCGTGATTGGTATTGGACAGGAACACCGAGGACAGCTTGTCGAAGGTGAGCACCCCGTCGGGCCTGTCGTACTTGATCGGCTTCACCTGGCTGAGCGGCAGCAGGCACTCGTGGTCCGGCTTGCCGTGGCTCATGGTGCCGAAGGGTGACCAGCCGAAGATCTCGGTCAGCCACATATCCAGGCCGCCGAGGGCCACGCCGGCTGTCGTGCCGTATTTCGACCAGAGCGGCTTCACGTTGCGCACGCGCTTGAGATCGTAGCCGATGGGCGAGGAGCGCCAGGACTCCTCATAAGACGCGACCTCGTCATGCGCCCGGCCCGCCTGCAGGGCCGCGAACACGTGGTCGGCGCAGAGCATGCCCGACAGGATCGCGTTGTGGCTGCCCTTGATGCGCGGCACGTTCACGAAGCCGGCCGAGTCGCCCACGAGGCAGCCGCCCGGGAACGACAGCCGCGGCACCGATTGCCAGCCGCCCTCCATGATGGCGCGGGCGCCGTAGCCGATGCGTTTTCCACCCTCGAACACGTCGCGCACCATCGGGTGGGTCTTGAAGCGCTGGAACTCGTCAAACGGCGACAGGGTCGGGTTCCTGTAGTTGAGGTGCACCACGAAGCCGACGGACACGAGATTGTCGTCGAAGTGGTAGAGCCAGGAGCCACCGCCGGAATTGTTCGGCAGCGGCCAGCCCATGGAGTGGCGCACGAGGCCCGGCCGGAAATGCTCGGGCTTGACCTGCCACAGCTCCTTGATGCCGATGCCGTATTTCTGGTGGTCCTTGCCCGCATTCAGGCCGAAGCGCTCGACCATCTGCTTGGTGAGCGAGCCGCGGGCGCCCTCGCCGAAGATCGTGTACTTGGCGCGCAACTCCATGCCGCGGGTGAAGTTGGCATTGGGCTCGCCATTGCGGCTGATGCCCATGTCGCCGGTGGCCACGCCCACGACCTTGCCGTCCTCGATCAGCACTTCCGCTGCCGGGAAGCCGGGATAGATCTCGACGCCGAGTTCCTCCGCCTTGCGGCCGAGATAGCGGGCGACGTTGCCGAGCGAGCCGATGTAGTTGCCGTGGTTGTTCATGAGCTTGGGCATGAACACGTTGGGCAGCGTCACGCCGCCGGCATGGCCCAGATACATGAACTCGTCGGCCGTGACCTCCGTCTTGAGCGGCCGGTCGGGATCGGAGCGCCAGTCCGGCAGGAGACCGTCGAGGCCGATGGGGTCGATCACCGCACCGGACAGGATGTGCGCGCCGACCTCGGAGCCCTTCTCCACCACGACCACGGTGATGTCCGCACCCTGCTCCATCGCCTGTTGCTTGAGCCTGATGGCGGTGGCGAGACCCGCAGGACCGGCGCCCACGACGACGACATCGAACTCCATCGATTCACGGGCGGGCAGATCGGCCATAGGGTTTCCTCCTGGGCTGCGGCTTCAACGATTGCAGAGACATATGGTTCACATATGAACAATCTGCTCGAATTCTCAAGCCATTCTCATCAAGACATTGTCCTAGCTTCATTGGAACAAGGCTGAAAGTTCTCTTTCCGCATAAGGTTATGCGGAAACCCGATAATCGCGTCCGCCCTACGCAGATGGGACCAGATCGACCAAGCGGTTGTTCGGGAATGCCGGGAGGTCTACAAAAGAAGCATGCAGGACCATCCGGCCAACCAAGCGGCGTTCTACACGCTTTTCGAGACCGCCATCGGCCTCTGCGGGCTGGCATGGCACGAGCGTGGTGTGATCGGCTTCCAGCTTCCCGAAGACGATGTATCCAGAACCCGTGGCCGTATCGCCAAGCGCTTTCCTGGGATCGTCGAAACTCCACCCCCTCCTCACATCCAGGGTATCATCGCCGATGTGACGGCTCTGCTGCAGGGTAAAGCGCGCGATCTGTCCGCCGTGCCGCTGGACCTGGAAGGCGTGCCGGATTTCGACCGCCGCGTCTACGAAGTTGCCCGGAGCATCCCACCGGGACGCGTACTGACCTATGGTGAGGTTGCCGCCCGGCTCGGCATCAACAACGCCCGCGCCATCGGCCAATCCCTGGGGCGCAATCCCTTTGCCGTCATCGTGCCCTGCCACCGGGTCGTCGCGGCGGACGGCAAGCTGGGAGGCTTTTCGGCCAATGGCGGCGCCACGACCAAGCGCCGCCTGCTTGCCATCGAGGACGCCAGACGCGACGCGAGCCCGACCCTCTTCGACCTGATTTCGTAGGGACTTAAGATCCATTGGGTTCTTTACGGACCTGAGTTGTCCACAGCCCCTGGAATGCTTACATACGGTTCATGCAGGATCTCCCCTCCGACCGCGACGCTCTTCAGGCGCTGCTCGACTTCCATGTCGAGGCAGGGGTCGATCTTGCGCTCGACGAGACGCCGCATAACCGTTTCGCCGAGCCGAAGCCTGAGCCCGCTCAAGCCAAGGCTCCTGCGCCGAAGGCCAGCCCTGCCCCAGCCCCTCCCCGCGCCCTCCCGAAGGCCGCCGCCAGTGCGCCCGAGGAGGTTGCCGGCATGGCCCGCGAGCAGGCGCGCCACGCGCAGTCGCTGGAGGAGCTCGAGGCAATCCTGGCAGGCTTCGACGGCTGCGCCCTGAAGTTCTCGGCCAAGAACCTCGCATTCGCGGACGGCAACCCGGAAGGTCGGGTGATGCTGGTGGGCGAGGCTCCCGGGGCCGACGAGGACCGGATCGGCAAGCCTTTCATGGGCCGCTCTGGCCAGTTGCTCGACCGGATGCTCGCCACCATCGGGCTCGACCGCAGCCAGGTCTACGTCGCCAACATCGTGCCCTGGCGCCCACCGGGCAACCGCACGCCGACGCCCCAGGAAATCGCGATCTGCAAGCCGTTCATCGCGCGGCAGATCGAGCTGGCGTCACCTGAATTCCTGCTCTGCCTCGGCGGGCCTGCGGCCCAGAACCTCCTCGGCATCAAGGACGGCATCCTGCGCACCCGCGGCCGCTGGTTCACCTACAAGACCGAGGACGGGCGCGAGGTCAAAGCCCTGCCGACCCTGCACCCGGCCTATCTCCTGCGCCAGCCGCTGCAGAAGCGTCTTGGCTGGCGCGATTTCCAGGCTCTGCGGCGGGCCCTGGACGGGCGCGAATAAGCCTCCATTCGGAACCGGTTCATATGCTTACGCCTTAAGCTTCTGCAGTGACTCGCACTGCGGCTGGAAGGTGAACGATGCGCTGGCAAGACTTTCGAACCTCATCCAATGTGGAAGACCGTCGCGGCATGGGCATGGCAGGCGGCGGAGGGCTCGGAATAGGCGCGATGGTGATCCTCGGCCTAGTCGGCTGGGCGCTGGGCATCGATCCCCGCATCCTGATCGGGGGCGCCGAAATGATGACGGGCGGCTCCGGCTACCAGCAGCAACAGCAGGGCCGCCAGGGTGCGCCGCAGGACGAAGCCGGGCGCTTTGCCTCCGCCATCCTCGGCAACACGGAAGACGTGTGGAACACGGTCCTGCCCCAGCAGGCCAATCGCCAATATCAGGCTCCCAAGCTCGTGCTGTTCTCCGGCCAGACCCGCTCCGGCTGCGGCGGCGCGCAATCGGCCATGGGGCCGTTCTACTGCCCGCTCGATCAGACCGTTTACATCGATCTCTCCTTCTTCCAGGAGATGCAGCAGCGCTTCCGCGCCGGCGGCGACTTCGCCTATGCCTATGTGCTCGCCCACGAGGTCGGCCATCACGTGGAAAACCAGCTCGGCATCCTCCCCCGTGTGCAGGAGCGCCAGCAGCAGGTCAGTCGGTCAGAAGGCAACCAGCTCTCCGTGCGCGTCGAGCTGATGGCCGATTGCCTCGCCGGCGTCTGGGCGCACCATTCCGACCAGCGCTGGAAGTCGCTCGAGCAGGGCGATATCCAGGAGGCCATCCGCGCGGCAGAGGCCATCGGCGATGACCGGCTGCAGAAGCAGTCCCAAGGCCGCGTGGTGCCTGACAGCTTCACCCACGGTTCCTCCGAACAGCGCATGCGCTGGCTGACAACCGGCTTGAAGAGCGGGACGATTCAGTCCTGCGACACCTTCCGGGCAAGCCAACTTTAAGCTCGATCGAAAAGCGTCATCCCGGGCGGCGCAAGCCGATCCAGGAATGTCTTGCGAACATCTTCCTCGTCATAGCCGGGCTCGTTCCGGCCATCTCGATCATGTGAGGCTCAGCGTTCCAACCGATCGGGATCACCGGCACAAGGCTGGTGATGACGAAAGAGGTGTCAGGACAAACGCCTCTACGCTACAAACACGTCGATCACACGAGAATCCTCCATGCCCGGCATCGACGATACCCTCCCCTTCGTCCCGCTCAGCATCGCCGTGCTGACCGTCTCCGATACCCGGTCGCTGGAGGAGGACAAATCCGGCGCCACGCTGGCGGAGCGGCTCATGAAAGCAGGGCACAAGCTCGCCGATCGGGCTATCGTGATGGACGACGTGGAGGCGATCCGCGGCAAGGTGCAGGGCTGGACCGCCGATCCTACGGTTGATGTGGTGATCACTACCGGCGGCACAGGCTTCACCGGCCGCGACGTGACACCGGAGGCCATCGAGCCCCTGTTCGACAAACGAATGGAAGGCTTTTCCGCCGTCTTCCACCGCATCTCCTATGACAAGATCGGCACCTCGACGATCCAGTCGCGGGCCACCGCCGGCGTGATCGGCACCACCTTCGTGTTCGTGCTGCCGGGCTCGCCCGGCGCCTGCAAGGATGCCTGGGACGGAATTCTGTCAACGCAGCTCGACTACCGCTACCGGCCATGCAACTTCGTCGAGATCATGCCGCGCCTCGACGAGCACCTGAAGCGGGGCAAGGTGCAGGCCTGAACAAGGAGGCCTCCTGCCTCACGTCAGCGAGACGGTCTCCATAATTGCAGAGTCGAGGACAAGGTCATCGCATGCTCCCATGAGCCAGAGCTGATCGACCGTAAACTGCAGGATCGTGCGATCCCACCAGCGATCAATGAGGGACGCAAGCGCCGCCGTCTCGTCGGCGTCAAGATCGTCCGTGAGATTATAGAGCCCGATAACATAAAGATCGGTCTCGCGGCAGCCCAGAGCGCGCTGAATGTGCCGAAAGACGTTCTCGCCATTTCGGCTTTCAGGATAGGCGCGAAGATAGAGCCTTCCGCGGTTCACGTTGCCAGAGAACAATCCGCGCAGCTCGACATGGATCGGTCCGATACCTGCCAGTTGCTGCCGCTGCATTCGATCAATCACCGGTGGCTCTCCGCTTGCAAGCGAACCGCAGATCGTTGCGTGCAGCTTGTCCTTGCGCCGGTCCAGTAGATCCCAGGCGATCTTGTGAGCGAAGGGCGACGCTTTCAGCGCCTCGTTCAACGCGCCATAGGCCGGTGAGCGATGCAGCAGGTCCCCGGAGATCGGCAGCACGAGCGAGAACACCCGATCATGCCGGCCCATCACATAGGAGGAGCCTTCCCGTGTCCTGATCACACGCGGATGATCCGGTGCCAGAAGCGGCAGATGCGCGAGCCGGTAGGTCTCATCGAGGATGAGCCCTTCGCCAGAAGTGAAGCGCGTTCGGCTGCGCTCGTAGCCAAGTTCGGAATCCTGACAAAAGACGGATGCAGGCGAAGAATCGTTCATTGAGAGCTCAGTCGAAGACCGGATCGCGCTCGATGGTGGCGGAGAGGCGCACGGGCATGCGGGCCCTCACTTCGTTCAGCAGCACCCGGCGGTGAACCAGATCGCCGGCGCGCACCTTCACATCCGCGAACAGATTGGTGAGAGCACGCGCCACGCCGGCCCGCCGACGCCGCATCCTTGCAAGCCCTTGTTCGGGTTTGGACAACGAGACGAAGCGGTCGAGCACCCGGATCCAGCCCTCCTGCGGAATATCGCCATCATCGAGGCACAGCAGCCAGTCGCGCCGCGCCGCCTGCGCCCCCGTAATCCAGGAGCCGGGCGCAGCCACCACTAGCGTCGCACCGGCGGCATCTGCCACCTTCATCAACATGTCGTCCTGCCGGTCCGCCAGGATGACAGCATCGCCGACCAGACCTTCGGCTACGGCCGGGACAAGGGCACTGAGGGTGGCGGCCAGAGCCTCGGGCCCGTGGTTCACGCGGACAAGAACGGTAATCATCTGAACACTATAGCCCTCTCCAACGGCCCGTCGCCAGGGCTTTTCCGCAAAACTCATCTTGATTTTGTTCCTGCTTTGTTCTTAAGCTTTCGGCTTCCGACAACAGATTCGCCCGAGGCTGCCATGACCGCTCGCGCCAAGGATCAAGCCCATGATCCTGCCCGTTCCAGGCCTGTGAAGCGCACGCCCCTGGAGGCGGCAGAGGCGGCCCGGCGGCGCATGGACGATCCGACCTATCGGGTCGAGGTGGATCGGCGTCGCGGGCGCGGCGCCTCGGCCAACCCGTCAGGGCGCTACGAGCCGGCGCAACGCGAGGCCTTCGATGATGGCTGGGAGGTCGAGGAGGAGCTTCCGACCCTCCCCACCGAGGTGATCGTCGAGAAGGCGCGCACCATCATCACCCGCAACGACTCGCCCGACATCCTGTTCGAGAAGTCGATCAATCCCTATCGTGGCTGCGAGCACGGCTGCTCCTATTGTTTTGCTAGGCCCACCCACGCCTACCAGGGACTGTCCTCGGGCCTCGACTTTGAGACCAAGATTTTCGCAAAGCCTAACGCGGCGGAGCTTCTGGAGAAGGAGTTGCGGGGTTCGAAGTACCAGCCGACCCCCATCGCGCTCGGCTCCAACACCGATCCCTATCAGCCGGTCGAGCGGCGCTTCCGCATCACGCGTTCGATCCTTGAGGTGCTGAGCCGAATGAACCATCCGGTCGCCATCGTCACCAAGTCGGCTCTCGTCACCCGCGACATCGACATCCTAGGTCACATGGCCGAGCGGCAGCTCGCCAAGGTGGCGATTTCGGTCACCACTCTCGACCCGAAGCTCGCCCGCCGCATGGAGCCCCGCGCAGCCACGCCCGCCAAGCGGCTCGAGACGATCCGCCGGCTCACTGAAGCCGGCATTCCCGTGACGGTGCTGGTCGCCCCGATCATTCCGGCCATCAACGATCACGAGATCGAAGCCATCCTGAAGGCCTGCACGGAAGCCGGGGCGCAGGAGGCCGGTTACGTGCTCCTGCGCCTGCCGCACGACCTGAAGGATCTGATGCGCGACTGGCTCGTCGATCATTACCCGGACAAGCTCAACCACGTCTTCACGCTGCTGCAGGAGGCCCGCGGCGGCAAGGATTACGATGCCAACTGGAGCACCCGCCAATCGGGCGTCAGCCCCTATGCCTGGATGCTCGGCCGCCGCTTCGAGACCACGTGCGAGCGGCTCGGGCTCAACAAGCGCAACCTGCGCCTGCGCACGGACCTCTTCAAGGTGCCGCCGAAGGAGGCGGGGCAGTTGAGCCTGTTTTGATTGCTCGTTTTGAGCGTCACCCCGGACGAAGCGTAGCGCAGATCCGGGATCGTTGGACGAGTATGGTGCGGCCCCCTTCCCCACAAGGGGGAGGGAAACACGTGCATTGCCTCGCACCCGATCCCGGATCGGCTGCGCCGTACGGGATGACTAAAGTGGTCGAGGGCACCAAACCTGAACCCGCAACACCCACGTCCCGAACGTGGTGCGCTACCACCATGCAGAGCCTGCGACTCTCGTGAACGCTCGCCCAGGATGACAAAGCGGCCGGCTTCCCGCTTTGATCCCCCACATGACCACCGTGATTCGCCCCTCCAAATCCTCCGGCCTCGGCCTTGCCCGCGAGCTTTCCGCCCGCGCGGAAGGCTATACCTGCATTGCCGGTCTCGATGAGGTCGGGCGCGGGCCGCTGGCTGGGCCGGTGGTCTCGGCGGCCGTGGTGCTCGATCTCGACAACGTGCCGCAAGGCCTTGCCGATTCGAAGGCGCTCACGGCAGCCAAGCGCGAGGCGCTGTTTGTCGAGATCCTGGCGACGTCACAGGTGGGCATCGCGTCCGTGTCGCATCAGGAGATCGACACCATCAACATCCGGCAGGCCTCGCTGCTGGCCATGTGCCGGGCGTTGGCCGCACTTCCCTGCGCGCCGGACATGGCCTTCGTGGACGGCAACGACCCCCCGGCTCTGCCCTGCTCAACGGAAGCGGTCATCAAGGGTGATTCGAGCATCGCGTCCATCGCCGCCGCCTCGATTGTCGCGAAAGTGGTGCGCGATCGCATGATGGCGCGGCTTGGGAATGCTTATCCCGCCTATGGTTTTGCCAGCAACGCGGGCTACAGCACCAGGGCGCATCTCACGGCGGTTGCGAGCGAGGGCCCCTGCCCGTTTCATCGCATGAGTTTCTCGCCTCTGCGCCAAGGGTTACTGGACCTGTAACCGAGATTAACGCTGATTAACTAAAAAGCTCAATATTTTCAAAGCGTAGGCAAGATTTGCCGATCCAAAATATTTGGATTTTATCGCGTTTGGAAACCTCCTCTTTACCCTATCCCCTCATGATCCTGAGTGTCAGTTGCGTAACCGGTGATCACCCATGGGTACCTCGCGTACCGGGGCTGCCGGCGCCGCCTCCCGGATCCATGTCTCGCGTACCGGGCGGTCTGCGCCGGCACCTCGGACGGGGCGTAAAACGCCCCTCTCCGTTCTGCCGCCTTCTCTTCCTCTCAATGAGATCCTTCTCGGCGACTGCATCGCCAATCTCGAGAAGCTTCCCCCTGAGAGCGTGGACGTGGTCTTCGCGGATCCACCCTACAATCTCCAACTCGAACAGGCGCTCACGCGTCCTGACCAGAGCCTCGTCGACGCGGTCGATGACGACTGGGACAAGTTCGCGAGCTTTGCCGATTACGACGCGTTCACCCGTGCATGGCTTTTGGCCGTGCGCCGCGTGATGAAGAAGAACGCGACGCTCTGGGTCATCGGCTCCTATCACAACATCTTCCGCGTGGGCTCGGCCCTGCAGGATCTGAACTTCTGGATCCTGAACGACATCGTATGGCGCAAGGCCAACCCGATGCCGAACTTCAAGGGCCGCCGCTTCACCAACGCGCACGAGACCATGATCTGGGCCTCGAAGAGCGCTGATTCGAAGGGCTACACCTTCCATTATGATGCGCTGAAAGCCGGCAATGAAGACGTGCAGATGCGCTCGGACTGGTTCATCCCGATCTGCACGGGCGACGAACGTTTGAAGGACGCGCAGGGCCGCAAGGTGCACCCGACGCAGAAACCTGAATCGCTGCTCGCCCGCATCCTGCTCTCCTCGTCCAATCCCGGCGACGTGGTGCTCGATCCTTTCTTCGGCTCCGGCACCACGGGTGCCGTCGCCAAGATGCTCGGACGCAACTTCATCGGCCTCGAACGCGACTCCACCTATGCCAAGGCGGCGCGCAAGCGCATCGATGCGGTCGAGCCTCTCTCTGACGTCTCGATTGCCCCAGCGCCCGAGAAGCGCACGGAAGTGCGCGTACCGTTCCTGTCCATCATCGAGGCCGGCCATGTGAAGGCCGGAGAGACCCTGGTGGACGAGCGCCGCCGCCACAAGGCAGTGGTGCGGGCCGATGGCACGCTCGCGCTGGGTGCCATTGTCGGCTCGATCCACAAGATCGGCGCGCTGACCCAAGGCTTCCCCTCCTGCAACGGCTGGACCTTCTGGAACGTCGAGCGCGGCGGCAAGCTGGTCTCCATCGACGAGTTCAGGGCCAAGGTGCGGGCGGACATGGCGGCCTGAAGCCCACTGCGACATCGCAAATCCGTGAAAGGGCCGGCCGGGTGCTGGCCCTTTTCGTTTGCCGCACTAAGCTTCTCGTCACAGAGGCGTTATCCAAGACCGCTAGCGCGGGGAAAGCCTTACCAAAAGCGAGGATCTGCCCCGTGTCGATGAAGCGAATCATTCTCCCTATGCTTGTTGCCCTCGCGCCTGCCTTCGCCCAGGCCCAAGGTCTTTCCGGCAATCTGGTGCTCTATACGAGCCAGCCCAACACCGATGCACAGCAGACCATCGACGCTTTCAAGGCCAAGCATCCGGGCGTCAACGTCACCTTCGTCCGTGACGGCACCCCGAAGATCCTCGCCAAGCTCAGCGCCGAATTCGAGGCAGGACAGCCCCAGGCCGACCTGCTGCTGATCGCCGACAGCGTCACCATGGAAGGCCTCAAGAAGGACGATCGCCTCCTGGCGCATGAGAAAGCGGACATCTCGGCCTATTCCGCCGGCACCCATGACGGCCAGAAATTCTGGTTCGCCACCAAGCTGATCACTACGGGCCTCGCCTACAACACCAAGGCGCCCTTCAAGCCGACATCCTGGGCCGATCTCACCAAGCCGGAGGTCAAGGGCCAGCTCGTCATGCCGAGCCCCCTCACCTCCGGCGCCGCCCTCATCCATGCCGCGACGCTCACGGGCACCATCGAAGGCGGCTGGGACTATTACGAGGCGCTGAAAGACAACGAGGCAGTGGCCGGCGGCGGCAATGGCGACGTGCTCAAGCAGGTGGCCGGCGGGCAGAAGCTCTACGGCGTCATCGTCGACTACATGCCGATCCGCGAGAAGGCCAAGGGAGCGCCGATCGAGTTCGTGTTCCCGAAGGAAGGCGTCTCCGCCGTGTCCGAGCCCGTGGCCATTCTCAAGAGCACGAAGAATCCCGAGGCCGCGCGTGCCTTCGTCGACTTCCTGCTCTCCAAGGAGGGCCAGGAGCTGGCCCTGAAGCAGGGATACATCGCCGCCCATCCGGCCGTCGCCCTGCCCGCCGGCTACCCGCCGCGCGAGCAGATCAAGGTCATGGGCTTCGACGCCGCCAGGGCGCTGGCCGACGAGACCAAGAACAAGGCGGCCTTCGCCGACATCTTCGGCCAGTGAGACATCGCACGCACGCCAAGTCGTTCCTGGAGCGGGGAGGTTTTAGCCTCCTCGCTCCGATTGCTTTGGCCGTGGTGATCTTCGACGTATTGCCCGCCGGCCGCCTGCTGCTGACCGCTCTTGCACCAGGCGGCGTCTTCGATCCCGACAAGGCGCTCTCGGCGCTCGCCAGCCGCTCGGCCATCCGCGCCACATGGGCCACGCTGGAGACCGCCCTCTTCTCCACCCTGCTGGCACTGCCCCTCGGCACGCTCATGGCGCTCGTGCTCGGCATCACCGACATCCGCAGGCGACGGATTGCGTCGTTCCTGTTCGTCCTGTCGCTGATGATCTCACCGCAGGTGATCGCGCTCGCCTTTCTGCACCTTGCAGGCCCGGCCTCGCCGATCCTCAACACCCTGGGACTCGCACCCGAGGCCGGCAGCGCCAACCCGATGATGGGGCGCCTCGGCATCATCCTCGTGCTGGGGCTGCACCACGCGCCTCTCGTCTATGTGGTCATGAGCGCGGGCCTGAAGCGCATTCCGCTCGCTGTGGTCGAGGCTGCGCGCATGGATGGCTCACCGCCGCTCAAGGTCGTGACGGATCATCTCCTGCCGCTGCTGCGGCCGCATCTCATGAGCGCGGGCCTGCTCGCCTTCGTGGCGGGCATCGGCAATTTCGGCATTCCGGCGCTGCTGGGCGCACCAGTGAACTATCTCACCCTCCCCGTGCTCATCTATCGCCGCCTGTCGAGTTTTGGCACCGGCATCCTCGGCGATGTGGCGGCGCTGGGCCTCCTTGTGGCGCTCATCGCCATCGTGTGCGTGGCAGCAAGCCAGATCCTGATGCGCAGGGGCGATGTGCTCCTCGAAGAGGATGCGCCGCTCCAGCCGTTCTGGACGCTCGGCCGCGCCGGCGCGGCGGTGGAGGCCTTCGTCATCGCGGTGATCGCCGTCACGCTGGTGCTGCCGATGCTGTCGCTCTTTATAGCAGCCCTGGTGCCGTCCTATGGCATGCCGCTGACGCTCTCGACGATCACGCTCGACAACTTCGTCGAGGTGCTGGCCCGGCAGGAGGTCACCATTCGGGCCTTCCTGAACTCGCTTCTCTATGCAGGCGGTGCGGCCTGCCTGCTCGCGTGTTGTGCAATCCCGATGGCCTATGGGCTGGTCAGGCTGATGGGACCGATGCGGATCGTCGCCACAGCTCTCCTCGAGATCTCCTATGTGCTGCCCGGCATCGTGCTGGCCATCGCGTGCATCCTGCTGTTCCTGAAGCCCCTGCCGCTCGTCGGCGTCTCGCTCTATGCCACGCCGTGGATCATTGTATTCGCCTACCTCGCCCGATTCCTGCCGGTGGTGCTGAAGCCCGCTCTCGCCGGCATGATTCAGGTGGACATGGCCCAGGAGGAAGCCGCAGCCCTTGACGGCGCGCGCCTCACGCGGCGCCTCACGGATATCATTCTGCCTTCGCTTCTTCCGGCGGCGGTCGCGGGTGGCCTGATGGCCTTCCTGCTCGCCTTCAGCGAACTCACCGTCTCGGCCCTGCTCTGGTCGGCCGGCACGGAAACCATCGGCGTCGTGCTCTACAACCTCGAAGAAGCAGGCCTCGCGAGCCAGGCCTCGGCCGTCGCCATCGTCATCGTGGCCGTCGTGACGCTTGCCATGCTCGCGCTGAATGCGCTCGGCCAATACCTTCCGGCCGGCACCCTGCCCTGGCATATCGAGGTGGAGGGTGCCGCATCCTCAACCCGCAAGCCGGACCGGATGCCCACCCGCAGCGGAACGATCGGCCGTGTCGAGCCGCAACCGGCCCTGAGCGCTTAAGCTGTCAGCGTCATGGCCGGAGCAACCCGGCCATGACGCATTTCAGAAGGCTATCGTGTGGAAAGCCACTGCAGCAGCTCCGCATCGAAGAGAGCGCTCTCCTCGAATTGCGGCGTGTGCCCGCTTTCCTCGAACACGCGCAGGGTCAGGTTCTTGAAGCGCTCACGGTACGGAGCCCATGTGGCGTAGGGCGCAACGAGGTAATCGTAGCGCCCGAGGCCCAGGAACACCGGCACGTCGAGATGCTCCAGCCCCTGCGCGATGTCGATGTCGCGGAAGGCCTCGCCCCAGAGGTGGTCGAAGACAGGCATGTTCACATGCACGCCATCCCACAGGGGTGCGGCGTCGAATGTATGATCGTACCAGCTTCGCGCGCCCATCCTCACGCAGAAGGTGACGAAGCGCCTGTCAGGCGCCGCTTCGATCTCGGCGGACAGTCCCGCAAGGTCGGCGTGAAGTCTTGCCTTCCGCTCGGGGCAGACCGATTCCTGCCAGTATTGCTCCGTCGCCGCCTGATGCGCGGCGCTGTGGCTTGGGCCGGTGGCGATCACCACAACATGAGACACATGCTGCGGATAACGCTTGGCATATTCCAGCGCCATGTATCCATGGCCGGAATGGCCGACGACGATCACCTTCTCCAGGCTGAGATGCCGCCGCACGAGATCGATGTCGTCGAGCACGACGTCGAGCGTGTAATCGGATGCAGTGTATGCGCTCGTCGGCTGCGCGAAGCCGCGATGATCGGCGAAGACGAGCTTCAGGGATTGGCGCAAATCCTGCGAGAAGACCCGCGGGTAATAGACCGCGCTGCCGATGACGAGAGTGGGCGTCCCTTCGCCTTCGATGGAATAGGCCAGTTCGAACGGGCCCGAGTGGATGGTTCCGCGCATAACGGCGCGATTGCTGTCAGACATGATGATTCCTTCATCCATGCGTCATGATCCGGCCGAAACGGATGTTTCGGCGCAAAAAGTCGTGGCTCCTTGGCCACAATGTTTTTGTCGGATCGCGTCGCTAACGGATGAGGCGCATGGCCGATGTCCTTCGAGGTCTGGACGGCCCTTTTCGCTCAAACGGAGAAGTTTGTGAAGGTTCGGGCCCCTTCAAAACTGAACATGTCTTGCACGATCCTGTCGGACTGCGCAGGAGCTGCAGATGCGCGATGGTGCCGCTTGTCCCCAGCGCATCGTGCGGAAAAGTGGCCCCGGTTTTCCGGTCCGAACGATGCGCTTCATAGAAAATGAGCATCGGATTGATCCAAAAAGTGGTGTCCACTTTTGGGTCCGATGCTTTTGCTGGAACTTTCCCCTATGCCGAACCCGGTTCAGCGCTTTAACATCCTCTTATGGCTTCTTCGTCTCTCGATCCCTTCCGCCTCGCCCTCACCGAACCATCCTGGGACGACCTTCGGATCTTTCTCGCCGTGGTGGCTCATGGATCGATGAACAGCGCCGCTAAGGCGCTTGGGCAGAGCCAGCCGACCATCGCGCGGCGCATCAAGGTGCTGGAGGAAACGTTCGGGCTCACGCTCTTCCAGCGCGGCCCCAACAATCTTGAGCTGACGGAGGCCGGACACGCCGTTCTCGAAGCAGCCGCTCCCATGGGGGAAGCCGCCGCCATCGTGTCGCGCACGGCCGCCGCCTACCGGCCCGACCCCGATGCGCCTGTGCGGGTGACGGCCACCGCCTCGGTCACCCTGTTCGTATCGCTTCATTCGGCAGAGCTGCACGAGGCCGCCGCACCCGTGGAGATCGCCTATATTCCGACGAGGCAAAAGCTTGATCTCGCATCCGGCGAGGCCGATATCGGCCTGCGCATGCGTCACCTGCCGGAGGGCACGGATGATCTCGTGGCCCGCAGGATCGGCCAGATCGCCTTTGCCATCTATGCCCGTGACGAGAATCCCACCGCCGTCATCGCACCGCCGGAGGACCCGACTCTGTCGAAGCAGGCCGCCTATGTGGCCGCGTTCGCGCACGGCCGCACCATCGCGGCTCGCATCGGCGACATGCCGATCCGGTATCAGGCGGCAAAGGCCGGCCTGGGCGCAGCCTTCCTCCCCTGCTGGCTCGGCGATTCGGACCCTGAACTCGTTCAGGTGATGAAGCCCGAGGGCGACCTGATCGAAGACCTCTTCCTCGTCATGCACCGCCGCAGCCGCAACCGCCCCAACGTAACGCGCGTGGCGAATGCGCTCGCAACGCTGTTCAAGCGCAATCAGAAGGCGCTGGTGGGCGGGTAACGCTTCTACAAAGTGCGCCCTCATCCTGAGGAGGTCGCGCAGCGACCATCTCGAAGGAGGGTCCAGTGCTCTCTGGATGCTCCTTCGAGATGCAGCCTCACGGCTGCTCCTCAGGATGAGGGCAGAGTGTGGTTTCGACCGTATTAGGCACCCTTAGCCTGCTTCTGCCCCGATGCTTTCACCTTAGCACCCGGCAGCTCGCCAAGCGCATGCGCCAGAACCTTCTTCATGGCGCCGGGCAGCGCCTCCTCGTGCAGTTGCAGACGCGGGGTCCAGCGCATGTCCTCCGGTGCGGGCGTGCCCCTGGCGACCTTGGCGAAGAGCACCGTCAGTTCCAGCGGGAAATGAGTGAAGACGTGGCGCACCGTGCCGGGCAGGCGCTGCCAGCGGGCCTCGATGGGCGCGTCGAGCACGGCGCGGGAGGGTTCGTAATCCGGCACCCAGTCGCTCGTCGGCGGCTCTACCATGCCGCCGAGCAATCCCATGGGCGGGCGGGTGCGGAGCAGGATTGTGTCGTCGGCACGCAAAACCACGAAGGCCGCGCCTTTTCGCAGTTGCCCGGTTTCCTTCTTGTGCTTCTTCGGGAAAGTCTCCTGCAGACCCTCGGCCCGGGCGCGGCAGGGCACCATCCAGGGGCACAGCGCACAGGCGGGGCGTTTGGGGGTGCAGATGGTGGCGCCGAGATCCATCACCGCCTGGGCAAAGTCGCCCGGGCGGTCCTCCGGCACCAAGTCTTCCGTGAGGCTTCGGATCAGGGGCTTGGCCTTCGGCAGCGGCTCCTCGACCATGAACAGGCGAGACATGACCCGCTCCACATTGCCATCGACCGCTGCCGCTTTCTCGTTGAAGGCAATGGCCGCCACAGCCGCCGCCGTATAGGCGCCGATGCCACGAAGCTTGAGGAGTTCGGCTTCCGTCGAGGGGAACCGTCCGTCGTGTTTCTCCACAATCGCCTTGGCGCAAGCATGGAGGTTGCGGGCGCGGGAATAATAGCCGAGACCCGCCCAGGCGTGCATGACCGTCTCGGACGGCGCTTCGGCCAGAGCCTCCACGGTCGGGAAGCGCTCCAGGAATTTGACGTAGTAGGGTTTGACCGCTGCCACTGTGGTCTGCTGCAGCATGATCTCGGACAGCCAGACACGGTAAGGGTTTGCGATCTCGCCCGGCTTGGCGCGCCACGGCAGATCGCGCCGGTGACGGTCGTACCAGACGAGAAGATCCTGCGGGGCGGGCTTGGTCGCGCTCGAAGCGGGCGTTAACATGGGCTTTGGAATAGCGTTCTATACCGAATATTCCAACGCGGCTTTTGGACATTCAACATGAGACGACCGCGGCCTCTTGCCCGCCCCCTTGCCGAGTTTCTCGACGTCTGTCTGTCCCCCAGCCTGGCGGCGCAGGGCTTTGCCACGTCGGACATCATCATGGCCTGGCCCGAGATCTTGGGCGAGCGGCTGGCCGCATTCACCCAGCCGCTCAAGATCGAGTGGAAGCGCAAAGCCCCCCATGCCGATCCGGAAACCCGGCCAGACCCCGCGACCCTGGTCATCCGGGTGGAGAGTGCCTTCGCCCTCGAACTCCAGCACATGGCCCCTACCATCATCGACCGGGTGAACACCTATTACGGCTGGCGCTGCATCGGGAAGATCGTGCTGAAACAAGGACCTGTGCGGCGGGTTGAAAAGAAGCGCCCGGCCCCTCCCGCCCTGACATCCGCAGACCGGGAGAAGGTCGACAGGGCTATACACCCCATCGAGGAGGAAGCCCTTAAGGCCGCCCTCGACCGGCTGGGTCAGGCGATCGTCAGCTCCGGTTCACGCACGAAAGCGTGAGATACCCGGCGCTTGCCTCGAGGGCCAAGGCATTCTACCGCAGAACGAAATCCCTTCAGGAGTTCCCTTACGATGATCACCCGGCGTCAGACGCTTCAGCTTCTCGGAACCGCAGCCGTCACCGCGTACCTCGCCACGAGCCTTCCGGCCCTCGCCCAGAACGTGGCCGAGTCCGATCTCGCGGTTCAAGGCCCCCTCGGCGACGTGGCCGTGGGGCCAGAAAACGCCAAGGTGACGATCATCGAGTACGCCTCGCTCACCTGCTCGCACTGCGCCAACTTCCACAAAACCACCTGGCCGGAGCTGAAGAAGCGCTACGTCGACACCGGCAAGGTCCGGTTCGTCCTGCGCGAGTTCCCCCTCGATCCCCTCGCCACGGCCGGTTTCATGCTCGCCCGCTGCGACAGCGCGGACAAGTATTACCCGATCACCGACCTGCTCTTCGAGCAGCAGCGGAACTGGGCTTTTACGGACAAGCCCCTGGACGCCCTGCGCGGCCTGATGCGCCAGGCGGGTTTTTCACAGGAAAAATTTGACGCTTGCCTCAAGGACCAGAAACTATATGACGCAGTCAACGCGGTGAAGAACCGGGGTATGGAGCAGTTCCGTGTGGACTCCACGCCCACTTTCTTCATCAATGGCCAGCGTCATCCTGGAAGCCTGTCGATCGATGAGATTGAAAAGGTCATCAAGCCGATCCTGGGAGAGTAAGCTCTCCTCACCTGCCCCCCTGGGGCGGGACGGGAAGGCGCGTCCATGAAGCTGACGCGCCTTCGCATTGCAGGCTTCAAGACCTTCGTCGAGCCCACCGACTTCCTGATCGAGCCGGGCTTGACCGGCGTTGTCGGGCCGAACGGCTGCGGCAAGTCCAACCTCGTCGAGGCCCTGCGCTGGGTCATGGGGGAGAACTCCTTCAAGAACATGCGCGCCACGGGGATGGACGACGTCATCTTCTCCGGCTCCGGCGGTCGTCCGGCCCGTAACTGGGCCGAGGTGATGCTCACCATCGACAATGCAGAGCGCACCGCGCCCGCCGCCTTCAACGACAGCGACCTCCTGGAAATCTCCCGTAAGATCGAGCGCGAGGAAGGCTCGACCTACCGGGTCAACGGCAAGGAAGTGCGCGCCCGCGACGTGCAGATCCTGTTCGCCGACGCCGCCACCGGGTCCCGGTCGCCGGCCCTCGTCCGCCAGGGCCAGATCAGCGAGATCATCTCGGCCAAGCCCCAGGCCCGCCGCCGCATCCTGGAGGATGCCGCCGGCATCGCGGGCCTCCACGCCCGCCGCCACGAGGCGGAGCTGCGCCTCAAGGCTGCCGAGGACAACCTCGTGCGCGTCGAGGACGTGATCCGCGAGCTGGAAAGCCAGATCGAGAGCCTGAAGCGCCAGGGCCGGCAGGCCTCCCGCTACAAGAACCTCTCCGCCGAAATCCGCCGGCTCGAAGCCCTGATGTACGCCATCAGCTTCTCCGAGGCCCGGGAGCAGGCCGCCACGGCCGAACGCCAGGTCACTGAGGCCCTTAAGGCCGTGGCCGATGCCACCGAGGAGCAGACCCGCGCGGCCACCGCCCAGGCGGTCGCTGCCCATGCCCTTCCCGGCCTGCGCCAGGCGGAAGCCGCGGCAGCCGCCGCCCTGCAGCGCCTGACCCATGCCCGCAACGAGCTCGAATCGGAGGAGCGCCGCTCCAAGGAGCGCGTGACGGAGCTCGAACGTCATATCGGGGACCTCAACCGCGACCTCGCCCGCGAGGCCGCCCAGCGTACGGACGCCGAGGCCACCATCGAGCGCCTCCAGTCCGAAGCCTCCGAGATCGCGCTCACCACCGATGGAGCGGACGACGCCCGCACCGAGGCCGAGGAGCGCCTCCACAGCGCCGAGGCCGAGCTGCACGAGGCGGAAGCATCGTTAAGCGCCCTTCAGGCCCAGACCTCCGACCTCAACGCCCGCCGCGCCGCCCTCGAGCGTGCCGTGCGCGAGGAGATGGAGCGCGCCGCCCGCTTCCGGTCCGAGAAGGAGCGGCTGGAGCGTGAGATCGCGGCCCTTTCGGGCTCCTCGGAGGACGGCCCCTCCCTCGACGACATGCGCGAGGAGATGGCGATCGCCGAGGAAAGCGCCCAATCGGCCGAAGAGGCCGTGATCGAGGCACGCGAGACCCTCGCCGGTACCCGCGAGGCCGAGAATCGCCTGCGCCAGCCCCTCAACGAGGCCGAGCGCAAGGCGCAGCGGCTCGAAACCGAGGCGCTGACGCTCGCCAAGCTCGTCACTTCCGCCACGGGCGACCTGTGGCCCCCTGCCCTCGACCAGATAACGGTGGAGAAGGGCTATGAGACGGCGCTCGGCGCTGCGCTCGGTGACGATCTCGAAGCCTCGACCAACCCGTCGGCTCCTCACCATTGGGAAATGACCGGAACCGGCGAGAGCGACCCTACCCTGCCAGACGGCGTCCGCTCGCTGGCAGAGCTTTCTCGCGCCCCGGCTGAGCTTTCTCGCCGCCTGCGCCAGATCGGCGTCGTGAGCAAGGCCGACGGGCTCCGCCTGCGCAACCTCCTGAAGCCCGGCCAACGGCTCGTTTCGCAGGAAGGCGACCTCTGGCGCTGGGATGGCTTCACCACTGCCGCTGAGGCTCCCTCTCCGGCGGCCCGCCGCCTCGCTGAAAAGAATCGCCTCGGCGACCTGGAGCGTGAAGCGACGGAGGCCCGCGAGCAGGCCGAGCATCTGCGCCATGAGGCCGAAGGAGCCCTCGAAGCCGTCCGCAGGGCCGCGTCCCACGAGATGCAGGCCATCGAGGCCGCGCGTCAGGCCCGTCAGGCCCTCGATGCCGCCCGGACCCGGTTGACAGCCGCAGAGCGCAAGGAGGCCGAACTTGGCCAGCGCCGCTCGGCCCTGCAGGAAGGCCTGACCCGCTTCTCGGAGAGCGAGGCGGAGGCGCTGGAGCGCGTGCAGGATGCCGAAGGCGCCCTGCAGGACCTTGCTCCGGCCCCAGATCTTGAGAGTCGCCTCCTCGAGGAGCGCACCCGTGTCGCCGAGCGTCGGGCCGCAGCCTCCGAGGCGCGCGCCGCCCTGCAGTCGCTCATGCACGAGGCCGAGCTGCGTCGTCGCCGGCAGGATGCTCTTTCGGCCGATATCCGCCTGTGGACCGAGCGTGCCGCCCGCGCGGCCAAGGCTTTTGAGGACCTGGGCGAGCGCCTGGAGCGCGCCCGGGACGAGCATGAGCGTCTGCTGGAAGCCCCCGACACCTATCTCCAGCGCCGCCGCGCCTTGATTGCGGAAGTCGAGGAGGCCGAGGCCAAGCGCAAGGAGGCCGCCGACCACCTCGCCGATGCGGAGACGGGCCTCGCCGAGACGGACCGCACCGCCCGCACCGCCCTTGAGGCGCTTTCGGCCGCTCGCGAATCCCGTGCAGGCTCACAGGCCCGGCACGAAGCCGCCGTAGCGCGCCTCGCCGAGATCACCCGCACCATTGCGGAGAACCTCGAGACGACCCCGGCCGGGCTGATCGAACTCGCTGGCCTCAAGGAGGCCACGGAGCTTCCGCCGCATGCGGAAATCGAATCGAAGCTTCACTCCCTCAAGAACGACCGGGAGCGCTTGGGCGCCGTGAACCTGCGCGCCGACGAGGAGCTGACCGAACTCGAAACCAAGTACAACGGCATCACCAGCGAGCGGGACGACCTCGTCGAGGCCATCAAGCGTCTGCGCCAGGCCATCGGCAGCCTCAACCGCGAGGGCCGCGAGCGGCTGCTCGCCGCCTTCGACGTGGTGAACAACCATTTCAAGCAGCTCTTCAGCACCCTGTTCGGTGGCGGCACGGCCGAGCTGACCCTGGTCGATTCGGACGACCCGCTGGAAGCCGGCCTTGAAATCCTCGCCCGTCCGCCCGGCAAGAAGCCCCAGAGCATGACCCTGCTCTCCGGCGGCGAGCAGGCGCTGACCGCCACGGCGCTGATCTTTGCCGTGTTCCTCACGAACCCGTCGCCGATCTGCGTGCTCGACGAGGTTGACGCGCCCCTCGACGACGCCAATGTGGAGCGCTACTGCGCCCTCCTGGAGGACATGTCCCGCCAGACCGAGACCCGGTTTGTGGTCATCACCCACAACCCAATCACCATGGCCCGGATGGACCGCCTGTTCGGCGTCACCATGGCCGAGCGCGGCGTCTCTCAGCTGGTCTCCGTGGACCTGCAGAGCGCCGAGCGTATTCTTGAGGTGGCCTAAGGCTTTCAGGCCTTGCCATGCTTCCACCTCAAAAACATGTGCGCTTTCCGCTGCAGCTTGTGCGGAAACGTCTATAAGACAAGAATATCAATTACTTAGTTCTTTTCAGACGGTTCTTGACAGGGGGGACCCCCGCTCATATGGTGCGCCCGGCTTTCGGGGCTGGTCTTCCAGGAATTTTCCCGTAACGCTTCACAGGAGATCGCAATGGCGGACCCTCACGAGCGGAACGGTGAAAATGAGCGGAAACCGAGCAGCGCCGATGATGCCGACCTGTCAGCGAGACTGAAATCACTCGATGCGCGGATCTCTCAAGCATCCGTTCAACGAGCCGAGTCGGAACCTCGTGCCCGCCCGACGTCCAATTCCACTGCTCTCGGCCAAGCCTTCAGGCTCTCGGCCGAATTTGTTGCAGGAGTTGCGGCCGGCGGGATCTTGGGTTGGATCGTCGACTACCTGTTCGGATCTTCCCCTTGGGGTCTGATCGTTTGTCTGATACTCGGCTTCTGTGCCGGGATGCTCAATCTGATGCGAGCTGCCGGGGTGGTCAAACCCGCCCGGCATGACGACAAGCGGTGACGGACTTCGAACGCCGTATGGCATTGGCAACAGCGAACTTTTGAGAGCGGATCATGGCGAGCCCGATCGAACAATTCCAGATCAAGCCCCTTATTCCGGTCATCAACTTCACCAATTCGTCCGCCTTCATGATTGGCGCCGCCGCCGTGATCGTAGGCGGTCTTCTCTACGCCACCCGTAAGCGCGCCGTCGTTCCGGGTCGCTCTCAGTCGGTCGCCGAGGTGCTGCACGACTTCGTGGCGAACACGCTGGTCGATGCCACCGGCAAGGAGGGGATGAAGTTCTTCCCCCTCGTGTTTTCGCTCTTCATGTTCGTGCTGACCGCAAACCTGCTCGGCATGATCCCCGGCTTCTTCACGGTCACCAGCCACATCATCGTCACCTTCGCGCTCGCCATGTTGGTGATCGGCACCGTGGTGGTCTACGGCTTCGTCAAGCACGGCACCCATTTCCTCGGCCTCTTCGTGCCGTCGGGTGTGCCGGGCTGGCTCCTGCCCTTCATCGTGGTCATCGAGCTCATCTCCTTCCTGTCCCGCCCGATTTCGCTGTCCCTGCGTCTCTTCGCGAACATGCTCGCGGGACACATCGCGCTGAAGGTCTTCGCAGGCTTCGTGGTCAGCCTCCTGGCTGCCGGCGGCGCTCTGACGATTCTCGCTCCGCTGCCGCTCCTCATGGCGGTTGCTCTCATGGCGCTCGAGTTCCTCGTCGCCGCTCTGCAGGCCTATGTCTTCACGGTGTTGACCTGCATCTACCTCAACGACGCGCTGCACCCGGGCCACTAGGTCTGCGCTGAGTTAACCTTCCCTCCCGATCACGTTATTCCCAAGGAGATCACAATGGATCCGGTTGCTTTCAAGTACCTCGGCGCGGGCCTCGCCTGCATTGGCATGGGTCTCGCCGCCATGGGCGTCGGCAACATCTTCGGCAACTTCCTCTCGGGCGCCCTGCGCAACCCGTCGGCAGCTGACGGCCAGTTCGCCCGCGCCTTCATCGGTGCGGCGCTCGCAGAAGGTCTCGGCATCTTCTGTCTCGTCGTCGCTCTCGTTCTGCTCTTCACCTAATCTCAAGACGGTGATCGGGAGGTCGAGGCGCGCAAGCGCTTCGCCTCGACAGGGGTGACGGCGGATTGAACCGCCGTCATTCATGTTTCCGGCGTATCGTGCGGAAAAGTGGGAACCGGTTTTCCGCGCTGAACGATACGCCAGTTTAGGGATTGAGCATCGAATCAATCCCAAAAGTGCATTCCACTTTTGGGTCCGATGCTAGGAACGTTCTTTAGGATCTGCTCCATGGCTCAGGCTCAGACGAACCACGCCACAACAGAGGCCCCCGGCGGCGCTCACGAGGATATCGGCTTTCCGCCCTTTGAGACGGAGACCTATGCCGGTCAGCTCCTCTGGTTGGCGATCACCTTCGTGGTGCTCTACACCCTGCTCTCACGGCTGGTCCTCCCGCGCCTGAGCGGAATTATCGAGAATCGCCGCGCGATGATCGCCAGCGATCTCGACGACGCGGCTGCCATGAAATCCCGCGCGGAAGAAGCAGGCACGGCCTACGAGAAGTCGCTCTCTGAGGCCAAGACCCGCGCTCAGGCTCTGGCCCAGGAAACCCGCGCCAAGCTCTCCGCCGAGAGCGATGTCAAGCGCAAGGCCCTTGAAGCCGACCTTAACCAGCGCCTCGCAGAGGCTGAGGCGACGATCTCGTCCAAGAAGTCCGAGGCCATGAGCCACGTGGACGCCATCGCCCGCGACACGGCTTCCGCCATCATCGAGCGCCTGACCGGCAAGGCTCCGGCCCCGCAGAAGGTCGAAGCCGCTCTCAACCAGATCAAGGCCTGATCAGGAGATCCGCATGTTCCAAAGCGCTGAATTCTGGGTCGGGGTCGCTTTCGTCATCTTCTGGGGCCTGATGTTCTATCTCGGCGTCCCGGGCAAGGTGATGAACCAGCTCGACTCTCGCGGCAAGCGCATTGCCGACGAACTGGCCGAGGCCAAGCGCCTGCGCCAGGATGCTGAACGGCTTCTCAAGGAATACGAGTCCAAGCGCGCCGCCGCCGAGCGCGAGGCTGCCGACATCGTTTCCAACGCCCGTGCCGAGGCCGAGCGCCTTGCCGCCGAGGCGCAGGAGAAGATGACCGACTTCGTGAAGCGCCGCACCGCCACGGCCGAGGCGAAGATCGCCCAGGCCGAGGCGCAGGCCTCCGCCGAGGTGCGCGCCGCCGCTGTCGACGCTGCCATCAAGGCCTCCGAGCGCGTCCTGCGCGACGAGATCACCGGCGCCGCCGCCGCTTCGCTGGTTACGTCGAGCCTCAATGACGTACGCACGAAGCTGCAGTAAGGCTTCCTGCACAACAACAATCTCAAAGGCCGCCCTTCGAGGCGGCCTTTTTGCTGGAGGGCACACCATGCTGCTGATCTTCGACTGCGACGGGGTTCTGGTGGATTCCGAGGCCCTCGCCTGCGAGATAGACGCCCAGATCCTCACCCGCATCGGGCTGCCCTATTCGGCGGAAGATATTGCGCGAAAGTTCGTCGGCGTCAGCTTCAAGGACATGGTGGCGCGTCTCGAGGCGGAGCATGCCTGCACGCTTCCCGCCGATCTGGGCGCGCAACTGGACAGCGCTCTCTTCGCAAAATTTGAAACGGACCTGAAGCCCATCGACGGCATCCGCGAGACCATTCTCTCGCTTCCCTACCCGCGCTGTGTGGCGTCCTCCTCCACGCCCGAGCGCATCGCGCTGTCGCTGCGTGTGACGGGATTATCGGATCTCTTCGACAGTATCTTTAGCGCGACCCAGGTTGAGCGAGGAAAGCCCGCCCCTGACCTGTTTCTCCACGCCGCGAAAAGCATGAGCGTGAACCCCCAAGATTGCGTCGTGATTGAGGATTCAGCGGCGGGTGTTCAGGGCGCCCTGGCTGCCGGTATGAAGGTGATCGGCTTCGTCGGCGGCGTTCATTGCGGGCCGGAGCATGCGGAGAAGCTGCGGCAGGCGGGTGCATCCATTGTCATTGAGAGGATGACCAATTTAACGAAGACTGTGCAGGCGTTCGCGTGACCACAACGTCATCCCGGACGGCGCAAGCCGATCTGGGATGACGAATCCAAGATCACAAATGAAAATGCCCGGCACATGGCCGGGCATTTGCACTTTGAGGAGCCTTACTCCGCCGCTTCCGCCACCGGCGCCGGCGGCGTCCACTTGAGCACCGGGCTTCTTGCCGCGCGGGTCTCGTCGAGGCGGCGGCGGGGAGCGTGGTAGGGGGCGCCGGTGAAGCGTTCCTTGTCGCCGTTCTTCGCGGCAAAAGCGAGATCGCGCAGCATGGCGATGAAGAGGTCGAGCGACGCCTTCGATTCGGACTCCGTCGGCTCGATCAGCATGGCGCCATGCACCACCAGCGGAAAATACATGGTCATGGGGTGGTACCCCTCGTCGATCATGGCCTTCGCCACGTCCAGCGTGGTCACGCCCGTGTCCTTGAGCCATGCATCGTCGAACAGCACCTCGTGCATGCAGGGCTTGTTGCCGAAGGGCAGCGACATGAGGTCGGCGAGGCCGGCACGGATGTAGTTGGCGTTGAGCACCGCATCCTCGGATGCCTGCTTCATGCCGTCCGAACCGTGCGAGAGCATGTAGGACAGGGCGCGCACATACATGCCCATCTGGCCATGGAAGGCGGTCATGCGGCCGAAGGGCCTCTCGGCGGCATCGGCTTCCTGCTCGACGAGTTCGAAGCCGTTCTTGCCGGCGCGAACGAACGGCACCGGGGCAAACGGCGCGAGGCGCTCGGAGAGCACCACCGGACCGGAGCCCGGGCCGCCGCCGCCATGAGGCGTCGAGAAGGTCTTGTGCAGGTTGATGTGCATGGCGTCGACGCCGAGATCGCCGGGCTTCGCCTTGCCCACGATGGCATTGAAGTTGGCGCCATCGCAGTAGAAATACGCGCCCGCGTCATGGATCGCCTTGGCGATCTCCGCCACCTGCGGCTCGAAGAGCCCGCAGGTGTTCGGGTTCGTGAGCATGATCGCTGCCACATCGGGGCCGAGACGCTCCTTCACGTCCTCCACATGAACCCAGCCGTCCTCGCGGGCCGGCACCGGCTTCACCTTAAAGCCGATGAGCGCTGCGGTGGCTGGGTTTGTGCCGTGCGCCGAATCGGGCACGAGCACCACGTTGCGTGTCGCGCCTTCGCCCTTGGCCTCGATGGCAGCCTTGATCGCCATCATGCCGCAGAGTTCGCCATGGGCGCCGGCCTTCGGCGACAGCGCCACGGCGGTCATGTTGGTGAGCGTGACGAGGTAGCGCCCCAGCTCGTTCATGAGCTCCAGCGCGCCCTGCACTGTGGAGACCGGCTGCAGCGGATGCACGTCCGAGAAGCCCGGCAGGCGCGCCATGCGCTCATTCAGGCGTGCATTGTGCTTCATGGTGCAGGAGCCGAGCGGAAACAGGCCCGTGTCGATCCCGTAATTCTGCTGTGAGAGGCGCACGTAGTGGCGCATCGTCTCCGGCTCGGAGAGGCCCGGCAGGCCGATGGGCTCCTTGCGCTCAAGCCCACCGAGGCGGGGCTTGAAATCCTCCGGCTCGTCGAGGTCGACGCCGGTGGTGTCGTAGCGGCCGATCTCAAACAGCAGCGGCTCGATCTGCGCCAGCGCCTTGTTGCCGGTGAAGGTCGGATGCGCGGTGGTGCCGGTTTCACCGGCGGAAGAGGGACGTCCCTGGCGGTTCAACATCACAGAACCTCCTTTAAGGCGGCGCAGAGGGCCGCACGGTCATCATCGGTGTTCACTTCGGTCGAAGCGACGAGCAACAGGTTGTCGAGGCCGGCGCCAGGCAGCAGGCGCGACACGGGCACGCCCGCGAGCACGCCCTTCTCGGCCAAGCGCTCCACAACTTCGGCCGCGGGCTTTGCGAGCTTCAACGTGAATTCGTTGAAGAATGTCTTGTTGAGCACCTCAACGCCCTTCACGGAAGCCAGCTGATCCGCCAGCTTCACCGCGTTCGCATGGTTGATGCGGGCGAGGCGCGAGAGGCCTGCTTCCCCAAGCAGCGTCATGTGAATGGTGAAGGCGAGCGAGCAGAGGCCCGAATTGGTGCAGATGTTCGAGGTCGCCTTGTCGCGCCGGATGTGCTGCTCGCGGGTGGAGAGCGTGAGCACGAAGCCCCGGCTGCCGTCGGCATCCACGGTCTCGCCGCAGAGGCGACCCGGCATCTGGCGCAGGAACTTCGACTGGGTGGCGAAGAGGCCCACATAGGGCCCGCCGAAGTTCAGCGCATTGCCGATCGACTGCCCCTCGCCCACCACGATGTCGGCACCCTGGCTGCCGGGAGATGCGAGCAGGCCGAGCGACACCGCTTCCGTGAACACCGCGATCAAAAGCACACCGTGCTGGTGCGCCTTCTCGGCGATGGGCTTCAGATCGCGCACGTTGCCGAACACGTCCGGCGACTGCACGACCACGCAGGACACGCTGTCGTCGATCTGAGCCAGAATGTCCTCGGTTCCCGCCACATCCGGCTGCATGGTGACAACGTTGTCGCTCGACATCTCGGAGAGCGTCCTCACCACATCGGCGTAATGCGGATGCAGGCCGCCCGAGAGCACCGCCTTGCGGCGCTTGGTGACGCGATGCGCCATGAGCACCGCCTCGCCCGTGCCGGTGGAGCCGTCATACATGGAGGCGTTCGCCACCTCCATGCCGGTGAGCGCAGCAACTTGGGTCTGGAACTCGAAGAGATATTGCAGCGTGCCTTGAGCAATCTCCGGCTGATACGGCGTGTAGCTCGTCAGGAACTCGGAGCGTTGGATCAGGTGATCGACGGTGGCCGGAACGTGGTGCTTGTAGGCGCCGGCGCCGACGAAGAACGGCACGGAGGATGCCGAAATGTTCTTGGCGGACATGCGGGAGAGGATGCGCTCCACCTCCAGCTCGCCCTTGCGGCGCGGCAGATCCATCGGCTCCTTGAGGAGCAGGTTCTTCGGCACGTCGGCGAACAACTCGTCCACCGTTTTGACGCCGATGCGCGCGAGCATTTCGCCGCGGTCGGTATCGGAAAGAGGCAAATAACGCATCGGCTAAAAACCTTCGTTTCGTTAGTGCGAAGGAATGCCCTTCACGACAATCTCCGTGAGCACGGAATTGGCGATGAAGCATTCCTTGTGGGCGAGGTGATGCATGTCGACGATCTGCTCCGGGGTCGGGCGTTTCTCGCCGGAGAATTCGATGACCGGATCGAGCGTAACCTTCGAGACGAAGAGCTTGCCGTTGTCGTTCGGCGTCATGTGGCCGACCGCTATGTCTTCATAAGAGTCAACGACGAAGCGCTTCTTAGCGGCGATCCCGAGAAAGGTGAGCATGTGGCAGCTCGAGATTGCCGCCACAAAAGCTTCTTCGGGATCGACCGCATCCTCGCGCGAAAGCGGCAGCGGCACGACGGAGGGCGACGACGATCCCGACACTGTGATGCCGCCATCGAACGACCATTGGTGACCGCGGCTGTATTTGTTGTCGGAGAACGCCTCGTTCTCCCCGCGCTTCCAAACCACGGTGGCCGTGTATTCGTGTGCCATTGCCCTGCCGTTCCTTAAGAGATCGACTTCACGAATTCCTGGTACTGCTCTTCGGTCATGAGGCCTTCGAGCTCGCTCTCGTTCGTGAGACGGATCTTCATGAACCAGCCGCGGCCGGCAGCATCCTCGTTCACCGTACCGGGAGAGGCTTCGAGTTCGCTGTTCACCTCGATCACCTCGCCAGAGACGGGGGCATAGACTTCGCTGGCTGCCTTCACGCTCTCGACGACGGCCGCTTCATCGCCCTTCGACAGGCTCTTGCCGACGCTCGGCAGTTCCACGAACACGACATCGCCGAGCTGGCCTTGAGCGTAATCGGAGATGCCGACGATGCCCGCATCGCCTTCGACGCGGATGTATTCGTGGTCCTTGGTGTAGCGCGTGGTCATGTTGAATTCCCTCTTGTCTAGTGTCAGCGCTTGTAGCGATGGGGAGCGAACGGCATGGCCGCGACCTTGGCCGGCAGCGGCTTGCCGCGAACGATGAGATGCAGGTCGGTGCCGACGACGGACGCGTCCTTGACCACATAACCCATGGCGACCGGACCGTTGACCGTGGGGCCGAAGCCGCCGGAGGTCACGATGCCGACCTCGCGTCCGTCTGGTGTGGTGATGACGCTGCCTTCACGAGCTGGAGCGCGGCCCTCGGGCTTGATGCCGACACGAACGCGTGAAGCACCGTCCTTGATCTCGCGCTGAACGCGCTCGGCACCGGGGAAGCCCCCCTCCTCGCGGCGGCGCTTCTGGATCGACCAGATCAGGCCCGCCTCGATGGGCGACGTGGTGGTGTCTATGTCGTGGCCGTAGAGGCACAGGCCCGCTTCGAGGCGCAGCGAATCGCGTGCGCCGAGGCCGATGGCTTTCACCTCCGGATCCGCAAGAAGCGCGCGCCAGAGCTTCGCCGCATCCTCGCCCTTGCAGGAGATCTCGAAACCGTCCTCGCCGGTGTAGCCGGAGCGGGAGACGTGGCACCAGATCCCGTCGATCTGCACGTCGGCGGACATCATGAAGGAAAGCGCGGCAGCTTCAGGCGAAAGTTTCGCGAGAACGGCTTCCGCGGAAGGACCCTGCAGGGCCATCAGGCCGAGGTTGTCCTTGCGGTTCAGGCTCACGCCCTTCGGCAGGCGCGCCTGGATATGAGCGTAGTCCTGCTCCTTCATCGAGGCGTTCACGACGAGATAGAGCCAGCCTTCGTGACCGGGAGCGCCAACGCGGGTCACCATCAGGTCGTCGAGGATGCCGCCGTCATCGGCGAGGAGTTGCGAATAGCGCTGCTGGTTGGGCTTGAGGTTCGCGACATCGGCGGGAATCATCGCTTCGAGAGCCTTGGCCACCGTCTCGTGGCTCTTGTCCTCGGTAACGAGGAAAGCTTGACCCATATGCGAGACGTCGAACAGGCCCGCATGCTCGCGGGTCCAGTTATGCTCGGTCATGATGCCGGTTGGGTACTGCACCGGCATGTCGTAGCCGGCGAACGGCACCATGCGGGCGCCAAGCGCCACATGCTCCGCGTGGAGCGGTGTTTTCAGGAGCGGCTCGTCGCTGTGGGCTGGCTCGGCCATCGGTGTCCCTCAAAGGTGCGCGTTTCATCGAGCCTTGCGGCCCGTTGCTCTGCGCCCCCTCTGTCCCGAGACCTGAGAGATTTCCCTTGGAAGCCGAAGCCCCAGGTTACGCCCGTCGGTGGACGACGCTTTCAAACGTCGTCGCTTTCCAGAGTGCCAGCTCCCGCGCGGTCCTTTGGCCTGAGCGTTTCCGGGGCGGTTGCGCCTTCGGCGCCGGACACGAAGTCCGGTCTCTTCCGCGGGGATCATCGGCTGGTTTTAAGCTCTGAAGAGGAATTGCCCTCCTGTCAACAAAGCAAGGCAGGCCTGTTCACCCTTTAATTGACGGCGGGCCTCCGAGGCTCCATCTTAGTGGCCATCTGTCACAGAAGGGGAGAAGCGCGGCCTGATCCGGTCAGCAGCTCCACGCATCGTTGCTCGAACTGATCATCGCTATCGCCCTCGTCGCCCTCAACGGCGTCTTCGCTCTTTCCGAACTTGCCATCGTGTCCGCCCGCCGGCCCAGGCTCAAGGCCATGGCCGAGCAGGGCCGCTCGGGCGCCAGCACGGCCCTGACCCTCATGGAGGATTCGGGCCGGTTCCTCTCAACGGTCCAGATCGGCATTACCCTGGTGGGCATCCTGGCCGGTGCCTTCTCGGGTGCTGCGCTGGGCGGCAGGCTGACGGACATCTTCTTAGCCCAGGGCATGCCGGAAGGCGCGGCCGAACCTCTCGGCTATGGCATCGTCATCGGCATCATCACTTATCTGTCCATCGTGATCGGCGAGCTCGTGCCCAAGCAGCTGGCCCTGCGTCACCCGGAGGGCATCGCCTGCGCCATGGCCCCGCTGATGCTGGTCGTCTCGAAGGTCGCAGCCCCGGCCGTCTGGCTTCTGAACGCCTCCACCAGCCTGATCTTCAGCCTCTTCGGCACCAAGTCCGACGATTCCTCGACCGTCACCGAAGAGGAGATCAAGATGCTCGTCGGCGAGGCCGAGAGCGCGGGTGTGATCGAGGAGGAGGAGCGCCGCATGATCTCGGGCGTGCTGCGCCTCGGCGACCGCACTGTGCGCGGCCTCATGACGCCCCGGACGGACGTGGACTGGATCGACACCGAGGACAGTGAGGAGACGATCCGCCAATTGCTGATCGAGACCCCGCATTCCCGCCTGCCGGTGAGCGAGGGCACGCCCGACAACGTGATCGGCGTCGTTCAATCGCGGGAGCTTCTGGCGGCCCTGTTGACAGGCCAGCCGCTCGACATCCGCAGCCACCTGCAGCAGGCGCCGGTCATTCCGGACACGCTTTATGCTCTGGATGCCCTGGCAATCCTCAGGGATGCCGAGGTGCCCATGGCGCTGGTCCATGACGAATACGGCCATTTCGAAGGGGTCGTAACCCCGGCCGATGCCCTGGAGGCCATCGTCGGCGCGTTCCGGTCTGACGGCGAGACGCCGGAGCCCGATGCCGTCCGGCGCGAGGATGGCTCCTGGCTGCTCGCAGGCTCCATGCCGGTGGACGAAATGGCCGAGATCCTCGGCGTGACGCTGCCCGAGACCCGCAGCTATCACACGGTGGGCGGCCTGGTGATCAGCGAGCTGCAGCACCTGCCGACCACGGGCGAACACGTGGAGACCTTCGGCTGGCGCTTTGAGGTGATCGACCTCGACGAGCGCCGGATCGACAAGGTGCTGGCCGCTCCCCTCAACCAAAGAGCGGGCGCAGCCGTCCTTTACTGAGTTTTAGCCCCGCCGGCCCGGAGCCGCGCGGGTGCCGAGGCCGACTTCGATCTCGAAGTTGTTGGCGGAGGATGCCGGAACCACGATGCCCTCCTCAACGAGCGAAACCGTCGTCTGGGTCTGACCGGCCGGAATGGCCGCCGCCACCCGGCGGGAGCGGTTGGCGAAAACGGTCGAGCCATCCTTCACGACGATCTGGACCGGCACGTCATAGCGGCCCGCCGATCCGCCGGAACCGAGGAGCGCCCGGGCCTCGACGCCAACCCGCACGAGGATGCTGCCGTCCGGCTGGCCAACACATTCACGGGCGAGGTCACCCAGAGCGATCTGGCTGCGCACGGAGCCGGCATCGCCGGACCGGATGACCGAACCGCCATCCATCACCTCAACGGTCGGGCAATACACGTCGCGGGTCTCGGCGGCCTGGGGTGGCGCCTGGGTCGTTCCCGCGGTGAGCAGCATGTCGCCGACACCGAAGCCGCCCTCGCCCGGCGCTCCGCAGCCGGCCAGGGCCGAAATTCCGAGCACGGCAAGCGCCCAGCCGGCCCTGCGGTTCAATCCCTTGTTCATCATTGTCCCCCACCCTCTCTTATTCGTTACGGAAGGGCATCGAACCCGGCCGCGAACCCATTCAGGAACACGGGAATCCCGATCCCCTCCTCGGGCGTCTGGAAAACGATGAAGGTGGCCTGCTGGCCGGTCTTCATCTGATTGATCAGGTTTTCTTCCATGACGACCTCGGCGACGCAGCCCGACGCCAGGCAGCGCACGAATCCGGCGCGGCCGATATCGGTCTGGTCGATCTTCAGGCCAAGCCCTGAGGGCAGCAGAATACCCAAAGGCGCCACCACGCGCAGGAGGCGGCTTTTGCCGTCGGCGGTTTTCAACATGATAATCACGAGGGTGACGTTGGGGCGGTCCTCCGCAACAACGTTCTGCACCAGGGCGCATTGCTCGGCCGTGGCTCCAGCAGGAGTTTCGCAGCGCATCTGCCAGTCGCCGAAAGTGTTCTTGACCATCCCTTGAGCGCCGGCGCCACTGGCGCCAAGCAGGGATGCCAGCCCCAGGAAAGCTGCCGCGCTATGGCGAACCCATTGCGATGCGCCCATCGGTTTCTCCATTCCGTAAACCCTGTTGAAGGGTCGCGGCATGCGGCCGCTCCGATCCAAAATTGGCCCGTTGGGACCATGCCAGGGGGCGCAATGTCAAGCGAGAGGGGCACTTTGGAGGGCTGAAACGTTTTTTGGCGGTTATGACGCACAGTTTGGAACGCTTCTACCGTTGCGCTTCCGCGCGTCCTGTGGTCTTTGGCGCAGATCAAAGGTGATGGCGCAAGCCGGGCGCCGTTATTCGCACGCCCGCGCCTTCCCCGATGCTTTCATGGCCCTGTGCCATCACATCTTTAGGAGCTTTGGAACGCCGATGCGGATCGAGACTGGACGTCGATCGGTGACCGCCCTCTCCACGGCAGCGGTCGCACTTGTGTTGGGCATAAGTGAGGCGTGGGCCGCCGCCGGGCAGCCCTCCCCTTGGGAAACCGGCATGCAGGAGATGGTGACCGAGTTGGGACAGAGCGTGTCCAACTTCCACACCTACCTTACCTGGCTGATGGCCGCGGTCTGCCTTTTCGTGCTGGCGCTGCTCCTTGCGATCGTTGCCCGCTTCAACGAGAGCAAGAACCCGGTTCCCTCGAAGACCACCCACAACACTCTTCTGGAAGTCGCCTGGACCATCGTCCCGGTGCTGATCCTCGTGGCGATTGCCATCCCGTCCTTCCGCCTGCTGCGCGAGCAGCTCGTCCCGCCACAGGCGGACCTGGTGGTGAAGGCGACCGGCTATTCCTGGTACTGGGGCTATGAGTATCCCGGCGATCAGGGCGGCGGCTTCAAGTTCGATTCGAACATGGTCACCGAGGAAAAGGACCGGAAGCCCGACCAGCCGCGCCTGCTCGGCGCCGACAACGCCATGGTCGTGCCGGTGGGCAAGGTCGTGCGGGTCCAGGTGACCTCCGCCGACGTGCTGCACGCCTTCGCCATGCCGTCCTTCTACATCAAGATCGACGCCGTTCCCGGCCGTCTGAACGAGACTTGGTTCAAGGCCGAGAAGGAAGGCGTCTATTATGGCCAGTGCTCCGAGCTCTGCGGCAACGGCCATCCCTACATGCCCATCGAAATCCGCGTCGTGAGCGAGCAGCAATATGCCGCTTGGCTGGCCGAGGCGAAGCAGCGTTATGCTTCCACGGACGGCTCCGCCCCGGTCAAGTTCGCGAACGCTCAGTAATCTGAAAAGGACCACAGAGGTCTATCATGGCACATGCAGCTGATGCCGCTCACGCGGATCACCACGATCACCTTCCGAGCTTCTGGCGTCGGTGGTTCTATTCCACGAACCACAAGGACATCGGCACGCTCTACATGATCTTCGGCTTCACGGCGGGTATCGTCGGCGGCCTTCTCTCCATCGGAATGCGACTGGAACTCCAGGAGCCCGGCCTTCAGTTCTTCTCGAATCCGCAGGCCTTCAACGTCTTCGTGACCGGCCACGGCCTCATCATGGTGTTCTTCATGGTGATGCCCACCCTGATCGGCGGCTTCGGCAACTGGTTCATCCCGATCATGATCGGCGCGCCCGACATGGCCTTCCCGCGGATGAACAACATCTCGTACTGGCTTACCGTCGCGGCCTTCGCCCTGATGCTCTGCTCGCTCTTCGTCGAGGGCGCTCCGGGCTCGCTGGGCTTCGGCGGCGGCTGGACCGTGTATCCGCCGCTTTCGACCGTCGGCCACCCCGGCCCGGCGCTCGATTTCGGCATCCTGGCCCTGCACCTTGCCGGTGCGGCCTCGATCCTCGGCGCGATCAACTTTATCACGACGATCCTCAACATGCGCGCTCCGGGCATGACGCTGCACAAGATGCCGCTCTTTGCCTGGTCCATGCTGGTGACCGCGTTCCTGCTGCTCCTGTCGCTGCCGGTTCTCGCGGGTGCGATCACGATGCTGCTCACCGACCGCAACTTCGGCACGACCTTCTTCGATCCGTCGGGCGGCGGCGATCCGGTGCTCTACCAGCACTTGTTCTGGTTCTTCGGTCACCCCGAAGTGTACATCATGATCCTGCCGGCCTTCGGCATCGTGTCCCACATCATCTCCACCTTCTCCAAGAAGCCGATCTTCGGCTATCTCGGCATGGCCTACGCCATGGTGGCGATCGGCGTGGTGGGCTTCGTCGTGTGGGCGCACCACATGTACACGGTCGGCCTCTCGCTCCAGACCCAGGCCTATTTCGTGTTCGCCACCATGGTGATCGCGGTTCCCACCGGCGTGAAGATCTTCTCGTGGATCGCCACCATGTGGGGCGGCTCCATCCGCTTCACGGCGGCCATGCAGTGGGCGGTGGGCTTCGTGTTCCTGTTCACGGTCGGCGGCGTCACCGGCGTCGTGTTGGCGAACGCTCCTGTCGACCGCTACATGCACGACACCTACTACGTGGTGGCGCACTTCCACTACGTGCTGTCGCTCGGCGCGGTCTTCGTGATCTTCGCCGGCATGTACTACTGGTTCCCGAAGATCACCGGCTACGTGATGCCCGAATGGATCGGCAAGCTGCACTTCTGGGTCGCCTTCATCGGCTCCAACGTGCTGTTCTTCCCGATGCACTTCCTCGGCCTGTCTGGCATGCCGCGCCGCTATGCGGATTACCCGGATGCCTTCGCGGGCTGGAACATGGTGTCGTCGATTGGCGCCTACGTGTTCTTCGCCGGTCTCTTCATCTTCATGTTCGGCGTGGTCTATGCCTTCATCCGCAAGGAAAAGGCTGCCGCGAACCCGTGGGGTGAAGGTGCGACGACGCTGGAATGGACCCTGTCCTCCCCGCCTCCCTACCACCAGTTCGAGACCCTGCCCCGCGTCATGGACACGGGCCACTAAGACAGCTGAGCCGGGCGGCATTCGCCGCCTGGCTCCTCCCCAGAGGGCTTGAATTTCTCAAGCCTTCCGGCGAGGAGCCGACCATCCGGAGGCCTTTTCGGCCTCGTCACGGCATTTCGGATTTTGTGATGAGCACCATGTCGAACAGTCTGGTCCAACCCCAAGTCGAGAGCCTTGCCACGGCAGGCCTGTCGCAGGGCGACGTATCCGACTTCTTCGCCCTCCTGAAGCCGCGGGTGATGTTTCTCGTCGTCTTCACGGCCCTCGTCGGCATGGTCGTGAGCCCATCCAATGTTCACCCGATCGTGGCCTTCGTGTCGCTCCTGATGATCGCCGTCGGCGGCGGCGCGTCCGGCTGCCTCAACATGTGGTGGGATGCGGATATCGACGCAGTCATGACCCGCACGGCCAAGCGCCCGATCCCGGCCGGCAAGATCCAGCCCGGTGAAGCCCTGGCTTTCGGCGTGACGCTCTCCGTCGGCTCGGTCATCATTCTGGGGCTCGTCAGCAACTGGCTGGCCGCGGGCCTGCTTGCCTTCACGATCTTCTTCTACGTGGTTGTCTATTCCATGTGGCTGAAGCGCTCGACGCCGCAGAACATCGTTATCGGCGGCGCGGCGGGCGCCCTCCCCCCGATCGTCGCGCAGGCAGCCGTGACAGGCCATGTCGCCTGGGACAGCGTGGTGCTGTTCGCCATCATCTTCATGTGGACGCCGCCCCATTTCTGGGCACTCGCCCTGGTGAAATCGGGCGATTACCAGCGCGCCGGCATTCCCATGATGCCGAACGTGGCAGGTCCCGATTCCACCCGCTTCCAGATCCTCGTCTACACGATCCTTCTGGCCCCGCTGGGCATGGCTCCGGTGGTCTTAGGGTTCGGCGGCTTGGCCTATGCCATCATCTCACTCGTCGGCGGCTTCGGCATGCTGGCGCTCGCCCTGCAGGTCTATCGCCTGCGCGAGGGCGAGCCTGCCATGCGGGTGGCCCAGCAGCTCTTCGGCTTCTCGATCCTCTATCTCTTCCTGCTCTTCGCGACACTGCTCGTGGAGCACGGCTTCGGCTTCTTCCGGCCGGTATTCGGGTAGGCCCATGGCAGATCGCAAATCGCACCAGAGCCTGACGCCCGAGGAACAGAAGCGCCGCCGCAGTCGTTCGCTGGCTCTGGCGTTCACCCTCGGGGTCCTCGTGCTGCTGTTCTACGTGGTCACCATCGCGAAGCTCGGACCGGGCGTCCTGCAGCGTCCCATGTGAGGTCGGACATGGCTGAGAACCCGCATATCCAACGCAAGATGCACCGCACGGCATTCGCCTGCCTCGGCCTTGTCGTGGGCATGGTCGGCCTCGCCTATGCGTCCGTTCCCCTCTACGACCTCTTCTGCAAGGTCACCGGGTTCGGCGGCACGCCGATCGCAGTCGACAGCAACGGTTCGCAGGTTATGAACCGGACGATCTCCGTCCGCTTCGATTCCAATGTGGCACCCGGGCTGAACTGGCGCTTTTCGCCGGAAACGCCCGAGGTCAAGGTCAAGCTCGGCGAGACCACGACGGTTCTCTACAAGGTCACCAACAAGGGCGACAGGCCGAGCACGGGCATCGCCACCTACAATGTGCAGCCCGACCTTGCCGGCACCTATTTCTCCAAGCTCGAATGCTTCTGCTTCACCGAGCAGACCCTGCAGCCGGGCGAGACCCTGGAATCCGCGGTCGTCTTCTACGTCGATCCCCGCCTGGCGCAGGATCGCGACGTGAAGGACCTTTCATCCATCACCCTCTCCTACACCTACTTCCCCTCCAAGGGGGGCAAGCCGGTGGCGGAAGTGACATCATCCACCACAACCATCGCTCAATAAGACACGTGACAACTTAAGCGGAAACGTCTTAAAGCGAGTTCACCTTCGAGGCACGGAGACGACACGAAATGGCCGAGGCCCACGCCAAGAACCACGACTATCACATCCTTGAACCGAGCCCGTGGCCGCTCATCGGCGCGGTCAGCGCCTTCCTGATGGCGTCCGGGTTCGTGACCTGGTGGAAAGACATCCACATCGCCGGCATGGATATCGGCGGCTTCATCTTCGGCGCGGGCATCATCGGCGTTCTCTACACCATGCTGTCCTGGTGGACCGATGTGGTGAAGGAGGCCAATACCGGCTCCCACACCCGGGTGGTCCAGCTTCACCATCGCTACGGCATGATCATGTTCATCGCCTCCGAGGTGATGTTCTTCGCCGCCTGGTTCTGGGCCTATTTCGATGCCGCCCTCTATGCCGGCGACCCGCAGCTCTACTCCCGCATCGAGGCGCTCGGCGGCGTGTGGCCCCCGAAGGGCATCGAGACCTTCGACCCCTGGCACCTGCCGCTCCTCAACACCCTGATCCTGCTGACTTCCGGCACCACGGTCACCTGGGCGCACCACGCGCTCCTGCACGGCGACCGTCAGGGCCTGAAGATGGGCCTGTGGCTCACGGTGATCCTCGGCATCTTGTTCAGCTTCGTTCAGGCCTACGAGTACAGCCACGCTGCCTTCGGGTTCAGCGGCAATATCTACGGCGCCACCTTCTTCATGGCGACGGGCTTCCACGGCGCACACGTGATTATCGGCACGATCTTCCTGGCCGTCTGCCTGCTACGCGCCTATCGCGGCGATTTCACGCCGCAGCAGCATCTCGGCTTCGAGTTCGCCGCCTGGTACTGGCACTTCGTCGACGTGGTGTGGCTCTTCCTCTTCGCCGCCATCTATGTGTGGGGCTACGGCGGAAGCGGAGCCGGCCACTAAGCCGCTTGTCGAATAAAACTCAGCAAGGGCGGCTTCACGGCCGCCCTTCGCATTTTCGGGGTTGCATCACCATCTGTCGGTCAGCCCCACCGGCCCAATCTGGAGAAAAGCCGTGGCTCATGACCCGTCCGCCCCCTCGCCTATCACCACCGGCCTCAAAGGGCTGTGCCCCCGCTGCGGCAAGGGACATGTGTTCAAGGGCTTTCTCACCGTGCAGCCGAAATGCGAGGTCTGCGGCCTCGATCTCGCCTTTACCGATACAGGCGACGGCCCGGCATTCTTCGTCATGTCGTTTGTGGGCATCGTAGTGGTAGCCCTGGCGCTGTGGGCCGAGTTCACCTACGAGCCGCCGATCTGGCTCCATCTCGTCATGTGGACGGTTCTGAGCATTGCCTTGAGCCTCCTGATGGTGCGGCCGCTCAAGGGCGTCCTGATGAACCTGCAGTATCACCACAAGGCCGAGGAAGGACGCTTCGAGAAGTGACCGCCTCCCGCCTACACAAGGGCAGATCCCTTATTCTGCCGGGCTTGGCGGCCCTGGTGGCGCTTGCCATCCTGATCGGCCTGGGAACCTGGCAGCTTCAGCGAAAGGCCTGGAAGGAAGACCTGATCGCGCAGATCGAGACCCGCGCCTATGGCGAGCCCGGCGCCATCCTGCCGGAGGCGGATTGGCCCGCCTGGCGCGCCGATCAGGACGAATTCCGGAAGGTGCGGGTGACCGGCACCTTCCTCCATCAGTTCGAGGCCCCGGTCTATGGCCTCGCCCGCGGCGAGCGGCAGGGAGCCCCGATCCAGGGCTATTACCTGATCACACCCCTCAAGCTGGCCACTGGCGCCATCGTGATGGTCAACCGCGGCTTCGTGCCCACCGACCTGCGCTATCCAGGCACCCGCCCCGAAAGCCAGCCGGCGGGCGAAGTCACGGTGACCGGCCTCATCCGGGCGCCCGAAATCCGCAATTCCTTCACGCCTGACGATGACCCGGCCCGCAACCAATGGTTCGCCCGCGATTCGCAGGCCATCGCAGCAGCCCACAACCTCGAACGGGTTGCCCCGTTCCTGATCGACGCCGATGCGAGCCCCAATCCCGGCGGCTGGCCGCGTGGCGGGCAGACGCCCCTGACCCTGCCGAACAATCACCTGCAATATGTGATCACCTGGTACGGCATTGCCCTGACCCTGGTCGGCGTCTTCGCGGCCTTCGCCTGGCGGCGCCTGAGGGAGCCGGATTCAGACGAGCTGAAACTGGAAGAATAGGCCGAAGCCGAGGATAACCAGGCCGGCGCTGACGACCTTGGCGACAAAGAGCCACCTCAGCAGCGCATCCGTCTCTGCCCGGTGCTCCGCTTTTTCTGCACGGCTCATGCCCTCCCGCGCCTTGAACTGTTGAGCGTATAGCGATGTGGTCATGACATTGCTCACGGCCCCATCCTTCTCCAGCTCGATGCGCTGAGCCATGAAGCCGACAAGGAGGCCTAGAACGCCCAATCCAAGAAAGCCCGCGAGCAGGAACGATCCCACCACAACGCCTGCCAGCACGCCCACAAGGATGGGAAGCAGGATCCAGTCGATCCGTGTCATGCGCATGAACTCGATCCTCTCGATAGAATGCGAGCTTGGCTTATAATCCTGCCTATTGTAGCATGTTTCACATGTTCACGCTGATCATGACCGTAACCCATCTCACGATGCGCCTTGCAGGGCGTACGGGAGAGGCTTTGCGCGTCTAAGTTAGCGTCGAGCATTCCTGACAAGCCCTGCGGAGACGAGCAGGGCTTCTCAAGGGTTCGGTTCGCCTCCGCCTTCATCCAGAGGAGAGCGACATGAACCTGCAGCCCGACATTCATCCCCCCAGTTCCGCCGATGACATCGTCATTCGCGCGGCGCGTCCCGCCGATTGCGAAGGCATCGCGGCCTTGGGCAACATGCCCGGCTATCGCTGGGGCACCCTGCGCCTGCCCTATCAGACGCCCGAAGCCACCCGGAAATGGCTCGAAGGCATCAACCCGTCCAACAATGTCAGCCTCGTGGTGGAAAAGGACGGCCGGATCATCGGCAACGGCGGCTTCGAGCGGCATCAGGGCCGGCGCGCCCATGTGGCCTATCTGGGCATGGGCCTGCACGACGATTTCCACAGCCGCGGCATCGGCTCCAGGCTGCTGCGCGAGCTCATCATGATCGCCGACGAGTGGCTGAACCTGAGGCGGATCGAGCTCACGGTCTACGTGGACAACGTAGCCGCAATCGCGCTCTACAAGCGCAACGGTTTCGAGACCGAGGGCACGCACAGGGATTTCGCCTTCCGGGACGGCGCCTTCGCCGATGCCTATGCGATGGCCAGGATAAAACCTTGAGCTCTGCGACCGGATGCGGCTTGCCGTGTCCGGTCATGCCTCCTAATGTCCGGCCGAATTTCCAGGAGATCGACATTGCTCCATGTCTCGACCCGGGGAGAAGCCCCGGCGCTCGGTTTCACTGACGCCCTGCTGACCGGCCTCGCCCGCGACGGCGGCCTCTACCTGCCAGAAAGCTGGCCGACCCTGACGGCCGAGACGATCCGTGGCTTTACCGGCAAGCCCTATGCCGAGGTAGCCAAAGCCGTGCTCGGGCCGCTGATCGACGGCGACATCCCCGAGGCTGCACTGGGCCGGATGATCGACGAGTCCTACGCCTCCTTCCGTCACGCCGCCGTTTGCCCGCTGACCCAGCTCGGCGACAACCTGTTCATGCTCGAGCTCTTTCACGGCCCCACGCTCGCGTTCAAGGACGTGGCGATGCAGCTGCTCGGGCGGCTCATGGACCATGTACTGAAAGCCCGCGGGGCCCGCGCGACCATCGTGGGCGCGACCTCGGGCGATACGGGCAGCGCGGCCGTCGAGGCATTCAAGGGCCTCGATCAGGTCGACATCTTCATCCTCTACCCGCATGGCCGCGTGTCGGACGTGCAGCGCCGGCAGATGACCACGGTTGCCTCGCCCAATGTCCATGCGCTCGCGGTGGAAGGCACCTTCGACGATTGCCAGAATATGGTGAAGGGCATGTTCAACCATGCCCGCTTCCGCGATGAGCTGCAGCTCTCAGGGGTCAACTCCATCAACTGGGCCCGCGTGGCGGCTCAAGCCGTTTACTACTTCACCGCCGCCGTTGCCCTGGGCTCCCCGCACCGCCCGGTCTCGTTCTCCGTGCCCACGGGCAATTTCGGCGACATCCTCGCCGGATGGGTGGCCAAGCGCATGGGCCTGCCCATCGACCGGCTGATGATCGGCACCAATGCCAACGATATTCTGGCCCGCACGCTGGGCTCAGGAAGCTATGAGATGAAGGGCGTGCATCCCACGACCTCGCCGTCCATGGACATCCAGATCTCGTCCAATTTCGAGCGCCTGCTATTCGAGGCTTACGGCCGGAATGGCGAGGCGGTCAGCCGCCTCATGGCGAGCCTCCACCAGTCCCGCGCCTTCCTGATTGACGCCGAGCCACTCGCCCGCATCCGCGAGGAGTTCTCGGCCCAAGCTGTGAACGAGGACAACGTGATTGCCGAGATGGCCGAGACCTACCGCACCACTGGCTACGTGCTCGATCCGCACAGCGCCGTCGGCACCCGCGCCGCCCGCGCCCTGTTGAGGCAGGATCCCGAAACGCCCGTCGTGGCCCTGTCCACCGCCCATCCGGCCAAATTCCCGGACGCGGTCGAGCGCGCGATGGGCCTGCGCCCCGCACTTCCGCCGCACATGGCTGATCTGATGGAGGGCAAGGAAAGCTTCACGGTTCTCCCCAACGATCAGGCTGCGGTCGAGCGCTTCATCCGCGAGCGCGCGCGGGCGGTCAAAGGCGCTGCCGCATGAACCAGCATTTCGTCCGCGAGAAGCGGATCGACATCACCACCTTGTCCAACGGCCTCATGGTCGCCACCGAGCGGATGCCCGAGATCGCCACCGCGACGCTGGGCGTCTGGGTCGGCACCGGCTCGCGCCACGAAGAGCCGCATGAGCATGGCCTGTCGCATCTCATCGAGCACATGGCGTTCAAGGGCACGGCGCGGCGCTCCGCCCGCCAGATCGCTGAGGACATCGAGAATGTGGGCGGCGACATCAACGCGGCCACCAGCGTCGAATACACGAGCTACACGGCGCGGGTTCTCGGCGAGAACGTGGACGTTGCCCTCGACGTGCTCGGCGACATCCTCATCCACTCGGCTTTTGACGCAGGCGAACTCGCCCGCGAGAAGGGCGTGATCCTGCAGGAATACGCCGCCGTCGAGGATACGCCGGACGATCTGATCTACGACGCCTTCATGGAAACGGCCTTCGCAGGACAAGCCGTCGGCCGTCCGATCCTCGGCACGCCGGAGACCATCAAGAGCTTCGACGAGGCGACGATCCGGGCCTTCCTGGCGCGGGAATACACGCCTGGCAAGATGGTGCTGGCGGCCGCCGGCGATGTGGAACATGCCCAGATCGTCGACCTGGCCGAGCGCCTGTTCGGCGCCATGCCGACTGTTCCGGCGCGTCAGCCCGAGGCAGGCCGCTATACCGGCGGCGAGCGGCGGATCTCCCGCAAGCTCGAACAGGCGAACATCGTGCTTGGCCTGCCGGGGCTCTCGTTCAAGGATCCCAATTACTACGCGGCCCATCTCTTCGCCCACATGCTCGGCGGGGGCCTGACCTCTCGTCTCTGGCATGAGGTGCGCGAGACCCGCGGCCTCGCCTATTCCATCGATTCCTTCCACTGGCCCTTCTCCGATTGCGGCCTCTTCGGCATCGGCGCTGGAACGGCGGGATCGGATGTGCGCGAGTTGATGGACGTGACGCTCGCCTGCATGGTCCAGGCCACGCAGGACATCAGCGAGATCGAGCTGATCCGTGCCAAGGCACAGATGAAGGTGGCCCTGCTCACCGCCCTGGAAACTCCAGGCGGCCGCATGGAACGCGTAGCCCGTCAGCTCCTGTCCTGGGGCCGGGTGGTCGACAGCGAGGAGATCGTCCGCAAGGTCGATGCCCTCGAGGTGGAGCATGTGCGCGAGGCGGGCCGCTCTCTCCTGCAGGGTGCGCCCACCATGGCGGCAATCGGACCGATCAAGGCGCTGCCGTCCTTGGAGAACATCGCCTCGGGGCTGCGCGGCTGATTTTTCTGCCGCGCCTACCCCATGGGCATGGCTGTTTCTCCTCAATCCCGCCGCAAACGGGCCCCATGGCCCTTAGCGCATCGTGCGGAAAAGTGGCCCCGGTTTTCCGCGCTCAACGATGCGCATATTAAGAATAGATCATCGGATGCAACTCAAAAGTGCATTCCACTTTTGAGTCCGATGCTCTGGTAACAATAACCACTGAGTCCTGCGGACAAGTGGGAGCCTTTTCCAGGCTCCGCCTTGCTCTCAAGCCTCCTGACCGGTACCAATCCTGTTCCATTGTTTTAGTACCGGACGAAAGACCGAAGTATTGCGGATCGTTTCTTTCGCCATAGCCCTTTTCCTGGCGACATTCCTGGGGCTTGCCTGGCCGACCTCCGGCTGGGCCGTGGAATCTGTGCGCGTCGACCCCAAGATGAAGGCCATCGACCTCACCCCGGCCATCGAGCGCTACAACTCGGACGGGGACGAGATCCGCATTTCCACTGCACCCGGGCGCGATGGCATCGTCCGCCGCATCGCCGTGAAAGCGCGTGAGGCCGGCACCCGACCCGACTGGATGGTCTTCGCGCTCACCAACGACACCGACGAGCAGATCGAGCGCCTCCTGGTCGCGCCGCACTTCCGCCTCACCGGCTCCGGCGTGATCTGGCCCGATCTCGGCGCGACCCGCATCGCGGCGATCACGGCGAGCCAGGGCATCCGGCCCGAGCGCGACGACAGTGAGGACGCCGACCTCTTCCTCATCACCCTCGATCCCGGCACCACCGTCACCTTCGTGGCGGAGCTGCGCTCCGACAACCTGCCCCAGGTTCATCTCTGGGATGCGGATGCCTATAAGGACCGGGTCAATGGCCTGACCCTCTACAAGGGTATCATCATCGGCATCGCGGGCCTGCTCGCCCTGTTCCTCACCATAGTGTTCGTGGTGAAGGGCGCCCTGATCTTCCCAGCGGCCGCAGCGCTGGCCTGGGCGGTGCTCGCCTATGCCTGCATCGATTTCGGCTTCTTCCAGCGCGTCTTCCCGATCACGGAAGCCACCGAGCAGATCTACCGCGCCGGCGCCGAGGCGGTGCTGGCCGCAACGCTCCTCGTCTTCCTCTTCGCCTATCTCAACCTCAACCGCTGGCACGTACGCTACAGCCACGTCACGGCCTTCTGGCTCCTGTTCCTCGGGGGTTTGGTGGCGCTCGCCATTGTCGATCCTCCCGTCGCCTCGGGCGTGGCGCGCATGTCGATTGCGGCCGTGGCCGGCATCGGCTTCGTCCTGGTGATCCACCTAGCGACGCACGGCTATGACCGTGCCGTGATGCTCGTTCCCACCTGGCTGCTCCTGGTCGCCTGGGTGACGGCGGCGAGCTTCACCGTGGTGGGCCAGCTCTCCTCCGATCTCGTCCCCCCTGCCCTGGTCGGCGGCCTTGTGCTGGTGGTCATGCTCATCGGCTTCACGGTCATGCAGCATGCCTTCGCCGGCGGCGGCTTCGCGCGCGGCTTCGTCAACGACACGGAACGCCGGGCGCTGGCGCTCACGGGGGCCGGCGACATCGTGTTCGACTGGGACGTGGTCTCCGACAACATCTTCGTCAGCCCCGAGGTCGAGCATCAGCTCGGATTGAAGCGCGGCTCGCTGGAGGGGCCGGCCTCCGCCTGGCTCGAGCTGATCCATCCCTTCGACAAGGACCGCTATCGGCTCGGCCTGGATGCCGTGATCGAGCAGCGCCGCGGCCGCCTGACCCAGGATTTCCGACTGCGCTCATCCACCGGCGCGCACAACTGGTTCCGCCTCCGGGCGCGCCCGGTGATCGGCTCGGACGGCGAGGTGCTGCGCATCGTCGGAACGCTCGCAGACGTGATGGACAGCAAGACCGCGGAAGAGCGCCTGCTGCACGATGCCGTGCACGACAATCTGACGAGCCTGCCAAACCGGCAGCTCTTCTATGACCGTCTGGAAGCGGCCCTCACCTTCGCGAGCCAGGACGACAATTTGCGCCCGACCGTCGTCGTCATCGACATCGACAAGCTGAAGGACGCCAACGCCACCGCTGGCTATGCCGCCGGCGACTCGATCCTGCTGACCCTGTCGCGGCGCCTCAGCCGCCTGCTGAAGCCGCAGGATACGCTGGCGCGCATCTCGGGCGACGAGTTCGCGATCATCCTGCTGTCCGAGCGCGAGACCGACCGCATCATCTCGTTTGCCGACATGGTGCGGCGCGTGGTGACGACGCCGTTCACCTATTCCGAGCGGGAGTTCTTCCTCACCGCTTCCATCGGCATCGCGCTTCACGATCCGCAGATCGCCGCGCGGCGCGAGGAGGTGCTGCGCAACGCTGAGATCGCCATGGCCCATGCACGGCGCAATGGCGGCGACCGGATCGAGGTGTTCCGGCCCACCATGCGGTCCGACCGCAGCGATCATTTCACCATGGAGACCGACCTGCGTCACGCCCTCGACCGGGGCGAGATGAAGGTGCTGTTCAAGCCTATCGTGCGCCTCGAAGACCGCACCATCGCGGGGTTCGAGTCCATGCTGCGCTGGGACCATCCGCGCCTCGGACGCGTCGGCCCTGAGGACTTCATGTCCATTGCCGAGGAGACCGGCCTCATCGTCAAGCTGAGCGTGTTCCTGCTCGAGCAGACCGGCCGTGAGCTGGCCGCGTGGCAGAACGCCCTTGAGGTGGAGCCGCCGATCTTCGCCAGCGTGAACATGTCGAGCCATCACCTGCTGCGTCACGACCTGCTGCAGGATGTGAAGACGGTGATCGCCCGCTGTGGCGTCATTCCCGGCACGCTCAAGATCGAGATGACCGAGAGCCTCGTGATGGAGAACCCAGAATACTCGGCCCAGATGCTGTCGCGCCTGCGCGACCTCGGCGCCGGTCTGTCGCTCGACGATTTCGGCACAGGCTATTCCGCCCTCGCCTATCTGCAACGTTTCCCGTTCGACACCATCAAGGTGGACGAATCCTTCGTGCGCCAGATGGCGGGCGGACGTCCCGTCATCCTGCGTTCTATCGTCAAGATGGCGCACGAGCTCGGCATGGAGATCGTAGCGGAAGGCGCAGAAAGCGAATCCGAGGCGATCGAGCTCTACCAGCTCGGCTGCGAATACGCACAGGGTCCAGTCTTCGGTGAACCGATGTCGACGCTGCAGGCGCGTCAGCTCGTGGGAGCTGCTCCGGCGGCGGCCTGACAGGCCGCACAGCCTGATCAGGCGTGGCCGGCTTCCATGGACAGCATGGCCGGCTCGATGCCAATCCGGCGCAAGGCCATCTCGTAACGCACATCAGCAGCCGTGTTGAAGACGATCTCCGCATCGGCCGGGGTGTTGAGCCAACCGTTGGCTTGCAGCTCCATCTCCAGCTGGCCCGCGCCCCAGCCGGCATAGCCTAGCGCCAGCACGGCGTTCTCAGGCCCGCGTCCGGCCGCAATCGCGCGCAGGATGTCGATGGTCGCCGTCAGGCAGATGCCGTCGTCGATGGGCAGGGTCGATTGGGTGAGGTGGAAGTCCGGCGAATGAAGCACGAAGCCACGGCTCGTCTCCACCGGTCCGCCCATCAGAACCTGCATGTTGCCGACCTTCTGCGGCAGGCGGATGCGCTCTACCTCAGGCACGATCTCGAGCTGAACCAGCAGGTCGGGCATGGTCACGTTGGCGGCAGGCCGGTTGAGGATGATGCCCATCGCCCCTTCCGCCGAATGGGCACAGATGAAGATGACGGCTCTGGCGAAGCGCTCGTCCATCATCCCGGGCATCGCCACGAGAAGCTGCCCGTCAAGGTATGTTGATTCGGTGCCATACGGTGAAAGTTGAGAGCCCATATCCTACAATCTGCCTTGCCAGGCTTGCCCGCCCGATCACAGGATCGTGGATGGCAGACCCGAGAATAAACGCATAAGGGAAGTGCCTCAGGGAGGCGTCAGTTCCATGGCATCCATGTTCCGCGCCGCTTCGGTTGCGTTTTTTTGTATTTTGTCCTTTGCCGCGGCTGTCGCGCAACCCATCAAGCCTTCCGCTTCGACCCAAGGGTTCCATTCCCGCGCCCGCCTGATTGCCGGCGGCGAGCAGGGAGAGCATCGGCTCGCCGGAATCGAGATCACTCTCGATCCGGGCTTCAAGACCTATTGGCGCAATCCGGGCGATTCAGGCCTGCCGCCCCGGTTCGACTGGTCAGGCTCGGAGAACGTCGCCAGCACCGAGATCCGGTGGCCGGCCCCCAAGCGGCATATGGATGCGGCAGGGGTCGCCTATGTCTACGGCAAGCAGGCGGTGATCCCGATCCTCGTAAAGCCCAAGGATCCGACAAAGCCTGTCAGGCTCGTCCTGGCGCTGGAATATGGGGTCTGCAACGACATCTGCATTCCGGCCCATGCGGACCTCACGTTGGATCTCACCGGCACCGGTTCGGAGCGCGAGGCCATCGAGGGTGCTCTGGCCAAGGTTCCGCTTCCTCAGCCTTTGGGAGCCCAGGCCGACCTGGCCGTCCTCTCCATCACTCCCGTCACCGGGGACAAGCCGACCTTCGCAGTCACGATTCGCACCCCGTCCGGCACGAAGCCCGCTCTCTTCCCCGAGGGGCCGGAGAACTGGTTCCTCTCAGCCTCCCACCCAGCCGACGGCGATCGCTTCACCGTCACGGTCGAGGAAAAGCCGAAGGACGCGTCGGGTCCCGTCCCCCTGCGCCTAACCCTGGTGGCGGGCGACAAGGCCATTGAGACGGAAGTCAGCCTCGACGCGAGCGGGCAGCCGCGCTAGGACAAAGGCAGCTATCCGCTCAGCTTTGGAGAACCTGCCCATGCCCATTCAGGTCGGTGAACGCCTGCCCCAGGTCACTTTCCGCGTCATGACGCCCGACGGGCCCGTGGCGAAGACCACGGACGATCTCTTCAAGGGTCGCAAGGTGGTTCTCGTCGCCGTCCCCGGCGCCTTCACGCCCACCTGCCACCGCAACCACCTGCCGGGCTACGTCCAGAAGAAGGACGAGATTCGGGCCAAGGGCGTCGATGCGATCCTCGTGACCGCAGTCAATGACGTGTTCGTGCTGGAAGCCTGGGGCAAGGCCTCGGAGGCCGAAGGCATCGAGTTCCTCTCCGACGGCAATGCGGATTTCGCCAAGGCCATCGGCCTGTCCATGGACGGTGCAGGCTTTGGCCTCGGCACCCGCTCCCAGCGCTATTCCATGGTGGTCGAGGACGGCGTGGTGAAGGCGCTGAACGTGGAGGATGCCCCCTCCAAGGCGCAACATTCCGGCGCCGAGAACCTCCTGAAGGACCTCTGAAGATCCACCTCTTTCGTCATCACCGGCCTTGTGCCGGTGATCTCGTTTCAGAGGAGTGCAGGCGCTTTTCACAATCGGGATGGCCGGGACAAGCCCGGCCATGACGCCGAGAGTTCGTGCGCAACGGTTAGGCGCTGGCCCTCCGGCCGTTCTTCTTGAACGGCTGCATCGCCGCAACGGCCAGCTCATCGACGCGGATGTTGATCGGGTCGTCCGCGTGGCCCTTCACCCAGTGCCAGGCGACATCGTGGCGAGCGGCCGCCTCGTCGAGTTCGCGCCAGAGATCCTCGTTCTTCACCGGCTTGTTGTCGGCGGTGCGCCAGCCGCGCCGCTTCCAGTTGTGCATCCATTGGGTGATGCCCTGGCGCACGTACTGGGAATCCGTGAACAGATCGACCGCGCAGGGACGCTTGAGAGCGTTCAAGCCCTCGATGGCGGCGCGAATCTCCATGCGGTTGTTGGTGGTGTGGGCCTCCCCGCCGGAGACCTCCTTCTCGCTTCCGTTGAAGAACAGGATCGCGCCCCAGCCACCCGGCCCGGGATTTCCCGAGCAGGCACCGTCGGTGTAGATCATCACGCGGTTAGGATCGGTCATGCTTCAAGTCCGTACTCTCGCGCGTGCTTCACGTGGCGGTGGAAATTGAGTTTGCGGTCGTATTCCAGCGGATCCTTGGGCTTCACCAGCGCGCCCGGCGGCACGTTGAGCCAGTCGACCAGCCGGGTCAGCATGAAGCGCATGGCCGAGCCGCGGCAGAGAATCGGCAGCGCCTCGACCTCCTCCGCATTCAGACGCCGCACGGCCTGATAGCCCACCAGCATCGCCCGGCCCTTGGTGAGATTGAACGAGCCGTCGATCTCGAAGCACCAGGCGTTGAGGCAGATGGCGACGTCGTAGGCGAAGGCGTCCGTGCAGGCGAAATAGAAGTCGATCAGCCCCGACACCTCCGAGCCGATGAAGAACACGTTGTCGGTGAAGAGATCGGCGTGAATAATGCCGGTGGGCAGACCGCGCGGCCAGGAGGCTTCCAGGCTGGCCAGCTCCCGCCGGGTCCGCTCCGCCAAGCCTGCAGAGACCGTATCCGCTTGAGCCTCGGCCTGCGCGAAAAGCGGTGCCCAGGCCTCAACCGTGAGGGCATTGGGTCGGTGCCCATCGAAATCGCGGCCGGCGAGGTGCAGCTTCGCCAAGGCGCCGCCGAGGGCGCCGCAATGCTGAGCCGTGGGGCGGCGAACCGCGATGCCATCCAGAAACGTGATGATCACGGCGGGCCGTCCGGCAACCCGGCCCAAGGGTTCGCCGCGACGGTTGTTGACCGGGAGCGGACAGTTCAGCCCTTTGCGCGCCAGATGCTGCATGAGGCCGAGGAAGAAGGGCAGATCGTCCTCCCGCACCCGCTTCTCGTATAGGGTCAGGATGTAGGAGCCCTTGGTGGTGTGGAGGAAATAGTTGGTGTTCTCCACGCCCTCGGCGATGCCCTTGTAGGAGAGCACCGTGCCGATGTCGTAGGTTTCGAGAAACGCCGAGAGTTCCTCGTCGCCGACTTCCGTATAGACTGCCACCGTTTACTCCGCCGCCTGCTCACGCAACTCGCGCGGCAAAGGAAAGAACACGCTCTCATCCGCCGTGGACACGCTCTCGACCGAGACCGCATAGCGTTCGGCAAAGGCGTCGATGATCTCCTCTACCAGGATCTCGGGCGCCGACGCCCCCGCCGTGATGCCGAGACTTCGGATGTTGCCGTATAGGCTCCAGTCGATGTCCTCGGCGCGCAGGATCAGGCGGACGATAGGGCAGCCCTCCCGCTCCGCGACCTCGCGCAGGCGCTGGGAGTTGGAGGAATTGGGCGAGCCCACCACGATCATGGCATCGACCTGCGGCGCGACCTGCTTGACGGCCCCCTGCCGATTGGTGGTGGCGTAGCAGATGTCTTCCTTGTGCGGCCCGAAGATGGTGGGGAAGCGCGCTTTGAGGGCATCCACCATGTCCTGCGTGTCGTCGACGGAAAGGGTCGTCTGCGTCACGAAGGCGAGGTTGTCGGCATCCGCCGGCTGGAGGCGGGCGATGTCGTCCACGGTCTCGACCAGGGTGACCGCTCCCTCGGGCAGCTGGCCCATGGTGCCGATGACCTCGGGATGGCCGGCATGGCCGATCAGGATGATGTGGCGACCCCGCTTATGATGGACCTGCGCCTCCCGGTGGACCTTGGTCACCAGCGGACAGGTGGCATCAATGGCAAAGAGGTTGCGGGCCTGGGCCGCTTCCGGCACCGATTTGGCGACCCCATGGGCCGAGAAGATGACCGGCGCCCCGGTGTCCGGCACCTCGTCGAGCTCCCGGACGAAGACGGCACCCTTCCGCTTCAGGTTTTCCACCACGTATTTGTTGTGCACGATCTCATGGCGCACATAGACCGGTGCCCCATGAATCGCGAGCGCCTTCTCGACGGCATCGATGGCACGGACGACCCCGGCGCAGAAGCCGCGCGGGGCACAGAGCAGAATGTCGAGGGGTGGCTTCGTCATGATGAGGCGATGTGGCGAGACGAGGCCCTTCCTGTCAAGCGGGAGCGACGCTTATTCGCGGCGGGGAATACGACGGATTCATTGTCATTCCCGGCCGGAGCACAGCGGAGGGGAAGGGAATCCACTCATCACCCTCAGCATTATGGATCCCCTTCCCTCGCTGCGCTTGGCCTGAGGATGACACTGAGCCCGTCATAGCCGGACTTGTTCCGGTCATCCACGTCTTGTTGCACCTGAGTCCTCATCCTGATGAGGAGGAGTTTCACCTCAGACCTGTGCGATCAGGCACGGGACAGGCCAACTGCCCTCAAGAATCGCTCGCACCTAAGCCCAAGAATCCCTACAACGGTGCAACACTCCCTCATTATCCCTGATCCCCATGGCATCCACCGCGTCCCACGTCAGCTTTCTTCCACCCATCCTGACCTTCTGCGGGGCGGCGGTCGTGGCCGTGCCGGTGTTCCGGCTCTTAGGCTTGAGCGCAGTGCTCGGCTATTTGGCGGCTGGCGTCGCCATCGGCCCATCGGGTCTGAGCCTTGTGGAGGACCCGCAGACGATCGCGACGGTGGCCGAGCTTGGGGTGGTGCTCCTGCTCTTCATCATCGGGCTCGAACTCAAGCTGTCCCATCTCTGGGAGATGAAGCGGGACATCTTCGGGCTTGGCTTTGCCCAGCTGACGATCACGGCGGTTCTCCTCGGCGCTGCCGCCATGGCCATCGGCTTCTCGCCGCCGGCCTCCTTCGTCACCGGGGTTGCCGTGGCGCTCTCGGCGACCGCCATCGCTCTCCAGATGCTGGGGGAGCGCAACGATCTGCCGACGCCCTATGGCCAGCGCTCCTTCGCGATCCTGCTGTTTCAGGATCTGTCCGTCGTTCCGCTCCTGGCCATCCTGCCCCTGCTGGCGTCTCGGGTTGGAGACCAGGGATCCCTCACGGACAGCCTTCTGGCGGTCGGCGTGGCACTTCTCGGCATCGCCGCCGTTGTGCTGATCGGCCGTTACGGGCTCAATCCCTTCTTCCGCATTCTCGCCCGCAGCGGCGCCCGTGAGGTCATGACGGCATCGGCCCTGCTTGTGGTGCTCGGCGCGGCGCTCCTCATGCAGGAGGTTGGCCTGTCCATGGCCATGGGGGCTTTCCTGGCAGGTCTTCTGCTTGCCGAATCCAATTTCCGGCACCAGCTGGAGGCCGATATCGAGCCCTTCCGTGGCATGCTGCTCGGCCTCTTCTTCATGAGCGTGGGCATGTCGATCGACCTTGCCCTCGTCCGCGAGCAGTGGGTGTTGCTCGCCCTTGCTGCCCCTGTCGTTCTCCTGGGCAAAACCCTCATCATCGCCGTCCTGTCGCGGCTGTTCGGCGCAAGCTGGCGCGACGGTCTGCGGTCAGGCACGATTCTGTGCACGGCCGGAGAGTTCGCGTTCGTGCTGATCCCGGTTGCAGCAGGGCTCGGCATCATGTCACCGGCGGAGGCGCAGCCGCTTACCGCGCTTGCCGCCATCACAATGCTGCTGGGACCGCTCCTGTCGACGCTCGTCGAGAAGCTTCTCAAGAACCATCGCGGTGGCGCAGACGAGCCGGACCTGGATGGATTGAATGTTCCCGAAGGCGAGCTTGAAAGCCGCGTTCTCGTGATCGGCTTCGGGCGGTTCGGGCAGATCGTGAACCAGGTTCTGTTGACGCAGGGCATCCAGGCGACGGTGATCGACAGCGACGTGGAGCGCATCCGGGACGCAGGACGCTTCGGGCTTCAGGTGTATTACGGCGATGGAACCCGCCTCGACGTGCTTCGTGCAGCAGGCGCGGAAAAGGCCGAGATGATCTGCATCTGCATCGACAATCAGGAAGCCATGATGAAGATCATCGAGATCATTCATGAGAACTTCCAGAATGCCCGCAGCTTCGTGCGCGCCTACGACCGCATTCATGCAATCGAGCTCATGAACCGCGACGTCGATTACCAGATCCGTGAGGTCTTCGAATCCGCCATCGTGTTCGGACGCGCCGCCCTGGAGGAACTCGGAACCGATCCTGAAATGGCCGCCCAGGCTGCCAGCGATGTCCGCAAGCGCGACATTGCCCGCCTCGTTCTGCAAAAGGAGGTCGGCGCGATGGGTGGGGCGGAACTCGTCGTGGGCTCCAAGATTACCCCCGAGCCACTCACGGCTCCCGCCGGCAAGGCGAGAGCGCTCAGCCCCGAGACACGCGACATCCTCGGCGAAGGGGTCATCTGATGGACGCAAGTCCTTCGACGGAAGAACTGGGCCGAAAGGCCGACACGCCGCGTTTTGTTGCCGGCTCCACCATGCGTCATGTGCTCGTCATGACGGGAACCGGCGCGGCTGGGCTTGTCGCGATCTTCATCGTCGATCTGGTGTCGCTTCTCTACATCTCCTGGCTCAACGACCCGAGCATGACCGCGGGCGTCGGCCTCGCTACCGTGGTGATGTTCTTCACGATCTCGATCAATGTAGGCCTGATGATCCCCATCGGGGCGCTCGTCTCGCGCTCTCTCGGTGCGCGCCGGCCCGATGATGCGAGGCGCCTGGCGACATCGTGCAGCATCCTCATGACGGCGATCGCTGCTGTGGTCAGCGTGATCGTTCTGCTCATGCTCCCCATCATCCTCAAGGCGTTGGGTGGGCATGACCGGACCTACGACGTTGCCTTGAGCTTTCTCTGGATCGCTCTGCCGTCCAACGCCGTGATGGCGCTCAGCATGGGACTGTCCACGGTATTGCGGGCCGTGGGCGATGCCAAACGGGCCATGTACGCCACGTTGTCCATCGCGGTCGTGACGGTGGTTCTCGATCCGATACTGATCTTTGGTCTCGAAATGGGTTCGGACGGTGCAGCGATGACGATCAACATCGCTCGGTTTGTGACGGCCTATGTGAGCTTCCGGTATGTGACACGCATCCACAATCTGCTGGCCATCCCCACCTGGAAGGGATTGCTGCACGATGCACGGCCCTTCTTGGCCATTGCAATTCCCGCCATCCTGACCAACATCGCCGCTCCGGCGGCAAACGCCTTCTTCACAGGCGTCGTCGCCCGGTTCGGGGACGAGGTCATCGCGGCCTCTGCCATCATCGATCGGGTCACGCCGGTGGCGTTTGCCGGACTGTTCGCGCTCGCCGGCGCCATCGGGCCCGTGTTGGGACAGAACTGGGGTGCGCAGCGTTACGACCGCATGAAGCAGATCCTGAAGGATGCCCTCACCATCACGGTGATCTATGTAGCTTGCGTCTGGCTCATCCTGTTCCTGGTGCAGGTGCCGCTGACCCGAGCCTTCAACGCCCCTGAGCAAACGGCCGAGCTCGTGCAGTTCTTCTGCCAGCTCAGCGGCTTCATCTGGCTCTTCATCGGGCTGGTTCTGGTGTCGAACGCCTCGTTCAACAACCTCGGCTATCCCCTGCTGTCGACTTTCTTCAACTGGGGCCGCGCGACACTCGGCATGATCCCGTTCGCTTATTTCGGAGCCCAGATGGCAGGCCCGAAGGGAGCGCTCGTTGGGATCGGACTCGGCTCTGTTGCGTTCGGTATTGCAGCGATCATCACGGCGTTCTGGACAATCCGGCGCCTGGAGAGGCAAGCTGTTCCGGTCGCCTGACCGTCAGGTACGGGCGCTCGTTGGCAAGGAGGCTGCGATGTTCAACTGGTTCGATCTGATGCGCCAGGCCCAGACCAGTGCAGCCATGGATGCACTCGCACGGCAGTTCAATCTCTCCGGCGACCAGCCGCAGCGGACCATGGCGGCCTTCATGCCGGCCTTCGCCATGGGCCTCCAGCAGGCTATGGCGTCGAGTGATCCCACCCGCGTGCTTCAATCCATGATGGGAGGCGCCTATCAGAACTTCTGGCAGGCGGCTGGCAATCCCTTCACGCCTCAGGCGCAGCAGGAGGGGCGCAAGCTGCTCGACCAGATCTTCGGCTCGGACGAGGTCAGCCGACGTGTGGCGCATCAGGCCGCCGGCTACGCAGGCATCAGCGCCGACACCATGCAGCAATTGCTGCCGGTGCTTGCCGGAATCCTGGCAGGCGGCACATCCCAGTGGATGATGGCCCACACGCACGCATTCCAGAATTTCACCAACCCGAAAGATGCCGGGCAGGCCCCGCCAGCAGCCAATCCGTGGGCCGATCTCTGGGCGAACTGGATGAAGGCCGCTTCGCCTGAGAAGAAGCCGGCCAATCCTTTTGAGGAAATGTTTGCAGGCTTCTTCCAGATGCCTCCGCCGGCAGAGCCGCCAAAGCCGGAGCCGCCATCCTCGTCCACATCCCTCGACGAGATGATGGAGAAAGGGCGCGAGATGCAGATGCAGTACCTCGCGTCCCTCCAGTCGATTTTCTCCGATGCCGACAAGGCCGGTGGCAAGAATTAGGCGCAGCGCTTGACCGGGGTCACGAACGGCACGACCGGTCGAGCGGATCTTGCCGAGTGATCGACCCTCTCACTTCGGGAATGTCGCTCTGCGCTTCGGATCAACACCCATGACGGATTGCGCAGAAGCGGCTCCAACAAAGCGCTCGACACATCACTCGGGGTGAGCCCAATATCCTTCAGCATGCGCTCATCCAGCTCGGCGAGGTGCCTGATCTCGCGGCGATGTCTGAGAGACTTGGCAAGGTTCGTCAGCGAACGGACGAACTGCCCCAGAACGGTCATGCCGGTGAAGGTCATTCTGGCTGGTGTTGTCTTGCTCATCGCTGGTCTCCTTGCTCTCACTCTTGATTCACTGGCTTTGGAAGACGGGCGGTAGTCTTCCTCTCACCTACCAATGACTTTCTGAGAGCAGCTACCAGGACGCTCTCATCTAAGTCTTTGATCTTGCTTGAATTTCAATCTCATGTGGGAGGTTTTACCAGATCTCTTTCATCACTTGAAACGATTGTTTGAGATATGTATCATCAAGCTAATTGATGATGAGGTTTGCGCCATGCACCTGCTCGACATTGACCAGCTGAGGACGTTCGTTGCCATTGCCGATACGGGCTCGTTCACCCGTGCGGCGGAGATCGTGCACAAGACGCAGAGCGCGGTGTCCATGCAGATGAAGCGCCTGGAGGACCGGGTCGGCAAGGCGATCTTCGAGCGCGACGGGCGCCTGTCGAAGCTCACCGACGAGGGCGAGCGGCTGCTGGACTATGCCCGCCGGATCGTGCGGCTGAATGCCGAATGCATGGCGTCCTTCAACGACAACGAGCTCACGGGCCGCGTGCGCCTCGGCCTTCCCGACGATTACGCCGACCGCTACCTGCCGGAGATCCTGGCCCGTTTCTCGCGTTCCAACCCCAAGGCCGAGGTGACGGTGATGTGCGAGCCCACGCACAACCTGATCGAGCGCATCCAGCATGGCGACATCGATCTGGCGATCATCACCCATGTGGACCGGCGCGGCCCGTCCGAGATCGTGCGCATCGAGCAGCTTCTGTGGGTCACGTCATCCCGCCACGGGGTGCATGAGGAGACGCCGATTCCGCTCGCGCTCGGCCGCCCCAACTGCGACTGGCGCCACTCGGCGACCGAGGCGCTGGAGGGCGCGGACCGGCCCTTCCGCATCGCCTATGTGAGCTGGCATTCGACCGCCGTGGGCGCGGCCGTGCTGGCCGGGCTGGCGGTGTCCGTGCTGCCGGAAAGCGCCGTGCGCCCCGGCATGCGGATCCTCGGGCCGTCCGACGGCTTCCCGGCCCTGCCCTCGTGCAAGATCGGCCTCATCCGCGCCCGCAGCGAGGAGAACCCGCTGGCGGATGCGCTCGGCTTCCACATCAAGCAGTCGCTCGACAATCTCGGCTCCACCCGCACGATGCAGCCGCTCGCGGCCGAGTGATCAGGCCTTCGAAGGCCGCCGCAGCACCAGCACGTTGCCGACGAGCGCCAGCACGACGCCGATGACGGCAAGCGGCGTCCACACATAGCCCTCGATCAGGGTCGAGACGGTGAGCGCCACGATGGGAAACAGCACCGTGGCGTAGCCCGCCCGCGCGGCCCCGAGCCGCCGCAGCAGGGTGAGGTACGACATGAAGGCCAGCACCGACGCGCCGATGGAGAGATAGAGCAGCGAGCCCACATACTTCACCGTCGGCTCGATGATGAAGGCATTGCCGCGCAACAGGTTGAGCGCCAGCAGCACCCCGCAGCCATAGGTCATGCCCCAGGCGGTGGCGGAGAGCAGCGGCACGCCCCGGCGCTGCACGACCGTCGAGATCATGTTGCCCGAGCAGAAGAACAGGGTGCCCATCACGCAGAGCGCCAAGCCCTGCAGGGCCGCCGCGTTGAAGCCCGCGCCCGTGATCTCCGGCCAGAACAGGAACACGATTCCCGCAACGCCGATCACGCCGCCGAGCGCCACCCGGGCCTCCGGCCTCTGGCGGAAGATCACGAAGCCGAGCACGAGGTTGAACACGGACGCCAGCGAAAACACCACCGAGAGCAGGCCGGACGGGATGCTCAAGCCGCCGTAATAGAACGAGATGAAGTTGAACGAGAACAGGCAGCAGCCCACCGCCGCGAAGCGCAGATGATCGGCCGCCGCGAAGCGCACCTTGTGGCCGGTGGCCAGCACCCAGGCCCACATGAGCGCGGCGGCCAGCAGGAAGCGCCACAGCACCGACATCTCCGGCGCCACGACGCCCAGCTGCGCCCGGATGCCGATCCAGCTCACGCCCCACAGGAACACGGTGGCGGCGTAGAGGCCGAGGGTCGAGCCGTCGATCCGGCTCGGGCTCTGGGCAGGCATGGCGGCGGTGGCGTGGCTCATGGGGTATCCGTTCGTGTCGTCGAGCTGCCGGAATACGCCCGATGAGCCATCACGACAAATGATGATATCTGATCGTTTCCCCTTGGAACGGTGATGAGACGTTCCAAGGCTCCCGCCTTGGAACGCCCTTGGAACGGCTTGGAACGCGCGCCAAGGCTTTGAGATTCCTCTGGAACGTCTTGGAACGGCCTATTCCCGCGAAACCCGCCCCTTCGCCGCCCAGGCCCGCACGGCCAGCAGGATCTCGCCGTCCGGTCCCGTGGGCAGCCGGGCGCGGAGCCGCTCGCGCAGCTCCTCCCGGGCCGGCTCGGAAAGCGACATGCAGTATTTGGGCGCGGAGCCCGTGCCGCCGAGGAAGGGCGTCCAGTAATCCTCAAAACTCTCGAACGCGGCGGTGATGTCGATAGCCCGCACCTCCACGCTCTCGAGGCCGGCACCGGTGAACAGCGCCCGCAGCGGGCCGGGCCGGCAGACGGGCGCCTTCACCCCGTCGTCGAAGTCCAGCGCCCGCGGGTCGAGGGCGGCCGCCACATCGAAGAAGTGGCGCATGATCTGCATGTGCCCGGCATAGTCCCACACATAGAGCCCGACCATTCCGCCCGGCCGCACCACCCGGGCCATTTCGGCGAGCGCCGCCGCCTTGTCGGGCAGGAAGTTCAGCACGAGGCCGGAGACCGCGAGGTCGAAGGCATCGTCCGCCTCGGGCAGCGCCAGCGCATCCCCTTGCCGGAACGTCGCCCGCGAGTCGGACACCCGCGCCCGCGCCAATTCGAGAAAGCCCGGCGCGCTGTCGATCCCGACGATCCGCGCAACCGTCGCTTCCTCCAGCAGGGCGGCGGTCAGGATCCCGGTGCCGCAGCCGATATCGACGCAAGTCTTGTCCGACAAATTCCCGCCCGACCAGGCCCCGCCCGATCCATCGCCGAGCCAGTCCACGAAGCGCGGAGCGACCTGCCGGCTCCAGCGGCCCATATAGCGTTCATAGGCGTCTCCCGCGCCCCACAGACCCGGCTCGATCGGCATCGGACAAACCCTCCGCGCCCCCGGGGTGGAGTGTACGGCGCAGGCTCACGCGCGGCAACGCGCCCGAAACGTGGCTGATCTCTGTCATCCCCGGCGGCCGAAGGCCGGGAAGGGGATCCACGATCACGTTCAGCGCCATGGATTCCCTTCCCCTCCGCTGCGCTCCGGCCGGGAATGACACGTTACCGGTCAGGGCTCACATAGTGTGACTGTCGGCCCCGGAATGACGGTGGTGCGCCAAACCTTGACGCCATCGCTGCGAACATAATCTTGTTCATGGTTTGTACTCGTTCCAGACGAAGAGCCGATGTTCATGACGCACAGCGACCCCGCCCCTCCTTCCCCAGAATCGTCCGGCCCCGACCCGTCTGCCCCGGCAAATCCCCGGGACAAGCTCAGCCCGGAGCGGATCGCCGAGCTGCGCGAATGGGTGGAGGGCTCCACCCTCCCCCTCAAGCGCATCGGGGACGCGCTCGGCGTCTCGGCCTCCACCCTGTCGCGCTATGCCGCGCAAGGCGGGTGGCGGCGTCCGCCGGGCGCGGCAACCGCCACCCGCAGCGCAAAACCCACCCCGGAGCCGGAGTGCCGGCGCAAAGCGCCCCGTCCCGTCACGGGCGAGCGGCGCCAGGAACTCACGGAAAAGCTCTGGCGCCTCGCCGAGCGGCACGCGGAGGAGCTGGAGCACCAACCCATCGCCCACGCCCAGCGCGCCCTCCAGCCGCTCGCCCGCCTCACCCGGACGCTGGGCGAAATGGACAAGCACGCCCACCCGCCCTTAGCCCCAGGACAATACGAGATCGACGCCCCCAAACCCCGGCGCAGCCTGAGCGAGTTGCGCGACGAACTCGTAGCCCACCTGGAGCGCATCGAGCGCGAGGAAGGCAAGCACTGGGACATCCGGGAATGGTCGTTTGAGAATGGCGGGGGGATTTGAGATGATACGAATTCTAGCAATCACAACCATGACAGCCACTAACTTAAAGACAGATCTTTATCGGCACCTTCAGACCTAGGAAGACGAGTGAAGCTATTGCCTGATTATGAGCGTCAGAATACTCTGTATGCAATAATATGTATGTGGAGGGGGCAGTGACAATTACAGGCGCGGCATCAGGTATCGTTGGGAAATTACTCGCCTCAGGCGCTTACCGCATGGGAAGCTTAGTTTTCCAGAAAGTTGCGCGTCTCCAGAAAATCGATTTCGCGCTCAAGGGAAGTATTTCCAAGAATCCCTTGGTGAAGACAGCTCTGGACGATCTCGAAAGAGTTATGGGTTCTTACCTCGACTTTGGCCAATCAGGCGGCTTGGCAGAGCGCGTAAACCAAGCCTCGTTGAAGGGCCTGTGAGGGTTTCGACA